>NZ_CP147914.1:1260595-2521190 GCF_039645565.1 Sulfurimonas sp. HSL1-2 | reverse complement strand
TTCAAGTGACGTAAACACGGGGCTTTTAGAAAAACTTTCACAGGTGAATAACTTTTTTCACAGGGGGGAAAATACGTGGTAATTCTCGGCATTGACCCGGGGACGCGCAACTGCGGGTACGCATTGCTCGAACTCGACGGCGCAAAGATGCGCCTGATCGAAGCGGGTCTGATCAAAATGAAGCCCGAAGCGCTGCAGCTTCAGATACCCCAGGTGGTGGAGGCGCTGGAACAGCTTTTCCGGGCGCATAAAATCGACGAAGTGGCGATGGAAGACATCTTCTACGCGCACAATCCGAAGACGGTAATCAAGCTGGCACAGTTCCGCGGCGCGATTACGTTAAAATTGTTGCAGGAGTTCGGACAGTTTGACGAATATACCCCCCTGCAGGTGAAAAAGGCGCTGACGGGCAAGGCCAAGGCGGCAAAGGAGCAGGTCGCATTTATGGTGAAGCGGCTGCTGGGGATCACGCGGGAGATCAAACCGCTCGATATTACGGATGCCATCGCGGTGGCCATTACCCATGCGCAGCGGGTCAGACTCGCGAAAAAGGAGACCAGATGATGGAGTGGATCAAAGACTATGCGGTGCTGTACGAGGATCCCGTCACGTGGCTGATTGCCGCGCCGGTGATTTTCGGCATTATCTACATCGCCGTCAGTTTTTTCGGGGAGCGCGGCCGGTAGGGCGCAAAACTGAAAACGGCCGGACGCTTCCTGCCGCCGCCGTTGCTTTCAAGTACCGATGGTACAATACCCCAATTTGTCATGAAGCGGAGCCACAGGATGCAGGTTGAATTCCTCGAAGTCGATACCCCCTCCAACGTTGCGGTGTCCGCCGCGCGGACCTGTTACTTTCCCAACGGCATCGTCACCCCGGAGGCCAGCGCTTCCTGGTCCCGCAAGGATGATCTGCTCCAGGGGATTTTCAAAGGCGGGCACCATACGACGCTGATGCATACGCATGTCACGATGCTCATCTCGGGGATGAGCCGGCACCTGATCTGGCGGCTGCTGCACGCGCACCCGTACTACAACTCCGAACAGGTCTCCCAGCGCTATGCCAAGATGAAGATCGAGAATTTTGTCTACCCGACGGCGGGAGAACGCAGCGATTGGGAAACGTACTACCAGAGCTGTTTTGACGATTACGAACAGCTTATCGAGGTGCTGCTCCCCGACGTCGAGGCGGTCGTGCCGAAGTTCCGCAGAAAAGACAGCCGGAAAAAAGCGCAGGAGATGGCCCGTTACGTCCTGCCCGGTGGGATGAGCGCCTACCTTTACCACACGGTCAACATCATCACCCTTCTGCGCTACATCGCCGTGGCCAAAGCGATGCCAGAGTGCCGGAGCGAAGCGGAGGAGTTCGCCGACATCGTCGCGGCAAAACTCGTCGAGATGGATGCGTCGCTGGCGCCGCTGGTGGAGCATGCCCGCGCCGCCACACCCGTCTTCCCGGCGTTCGACATGGCGGCGCACAAGGCGAAGATCGGCGTGACCGACGAAGCCGTCAAGGTCTACGACGTCGTCGGCGATGCGGCTTTTGACGTCAACGAAAACTACGCGGACGTCCTGCGCTTTTCGCAGATGCTCCCCGACAGCGGCGTGCTGGGCGGCTTCTCCACCTATACCCGCCTCTCGCTCTCGGCCGACGCACAGAACCAGCGCCACCGCCGCTCCCCGGCCGTGCGCCCTGCCCTGGCATCCATCTATGCCCGAAAGCACTACACCCCGCCGATCATCGCCAAGAACCCCGATGCACTGGCCATTTACGAACGGGCGATCGCGCGGAGTTACGACTTTTTCGAAGCCCAGCGCGACCTGATCGGATTCGGCGAGGCGGCCTATGCGCTCTCCAATGCGCACGAGATCGAACTCGTCGAACGCGACGAATTCACCTCCTTCCACCATAAGGCGCAGATGCGCCTCTGCTATAACGCGCAGGAAGAGATCTTCGATATCGTCTACGCCCAGGTGAAACAGCTGCGCGCCATGGCTGTCCCCGGGGCCGAAGAGCTGCTGCCGCCCTGTGCGACGCGTTTTGCGATGAAGATCAGACCGACCTGCCCCGAGGGGGACCACTTCTGCGGGATCAAGGTCTGGAAGCTCGAGTTTGAAGATTACAAGAGGGAGATATGATGCGTATTGCTACTGCGGCGCTGTTGATGCTGCTGGTCGGTGTGGCGGGCTGTTCGACAAAAAATATCCGCATCGGCGGAATGATGTGTCCGGAGGGGTACTCGCAGGAGCAGATCCATCAGGATATGCAGGAGTGCCGTTTCTACGGCCCGGCCGAAGATGAAGCGGCGGCGAAAGCGGCCTTCCCGAGGGATGTCGAGCCCGAATGCATCAAGTGCCTCGAAGAGAAGGGCTACAAGATCACCGAATGAGACCCGACGAACGCTTCCACGGCATCGACGACGATTTCCGTTCGCCGTTTGCCCGCGACCGCGACCGCATCATCCATTCGGGCAGTTTCCGAAAGCTCGAGTACAAGACCCAGGTGTTCCTGAACCAGGAGGGGGACTTTTTCCGGACCCGCCTCACCCATTCGCTCGAAGTGAGCCAGATCGCCCGCTCCATTACGGCGGACCTGGGGCTGCGCGAACCGCTGGCCGAAGCGATCGCCCTGGCGCATGACCTGGGGCACACCCCTTTCGGGCATGTGGGGGGCGACACCCTTGACGAGTCTCTGAAAGCCGACGGGCATCCCAACGGCTTCGAGCACAACTTCCAGAGTTTCCGGGTCGTGACGGCCCTGGAAAAGCGCTACAAGACCTTCGACGGTCTCAACCTCACCTTCGCGACGCTGGAAGGGATTCTCAAACACTCCTACCCCTACAAGAAACGCTTTTTGCCGGCTTGGGTCGAGGAGGCCTTCGATCTTACGCTTCACCCTTCCGTCGAGGCGATGATCGTCGACCGTGCCGACGAAATTGCCTATATGAGCCACGATATCGACGACGGGGTGCACTCGGGACTGATCTCGTTCGATACGCTCCGCGAAAGCCCGCTGATCGCGGAAATCCTGCAGAAGGTGTATGATGAGGGGATCGACGAGCGCAACGACGAGATGTTCCGCTACCGTTTCAGCTCCCACTTCATTAACCACCTTGTTTACTCGATGCTGGCCTACTCGCAACCCCGCGTGGCGGCGCTCCAATCGGGCCGCCTCCCCTCTTCCGAGCCCCTGCCCGTCGGCTTCGAGCCGGCGCTGGAGACGGAGATTAAGAAGCTCAAAAAGCTGCTCTACCGCCATCTCTACCAGCACAAAACCATCCTGCGCCATATGTTCGCCGGGAAACAGGCGATCCGGGGGCTCTATACGGCGCTGATGTCCGAGCCCAAGATGATGCCGGAGTATTTTTTTGCGCAGCTCGATACCCGCACGCGCCACCGGGTCGTCGCCGACTATATCGCGTCGATGAGTGACCGTTTCGCGATGAAGCTCTACAATGAACTTTACGGACGCATCTGAACGACCAAACCCGTTTCTAACTCCTTTTGCGGTATAATCGCGAAAAATTTTCGGCGTCTTCATTCGCCTCAGAAGGACTTTCCTTTGCAAAAAATCAGAAACATTGCCGTCATCGCACACGTCGACCACGGTAAAACGACACTCGTTGACGGGCTGCTGTCACAGTCGGGTACTTTCTCTTCCCACGAGCAAGTCGATGAACGTGCGATGGACTCCAACGCCCTTGAAAAAGAGCGCGGGATCACCATTCTCTCCAAAAACACGGCGATCCGCTACAAAGATCATAAGATCAACATCATCGACACCCCGGGCCACGCCGACTTCGGCGGCGAGGTTGAGCGTGTCCTCAAAATGGTCGACGGCGTCCTGCTGCTCGTCGATGCCTACGAAGGGGTCATGCCGCAGACGAAATTCGTCGTCAAGAAGATGATCGCCCTGGGCAAGAAGCCCATTGTCGTTATCAACAAGATCGACAAACCGTCTGCCGAACCGGACCGTGTCGTCGACGAGGTATTCGACCTCTTTGTCGCGATGGATGCCACGGAAGACCAGCTAGAGTTCCCGATCGTCTACGCCGCGGCACGCGACGGGATCGCGAAGATGGACATGGGCGATGAAGACGGCAACTTCGAGTGCCTCTTCGAAGCGATCCTGAGAGAGATCCCGGAGCCGGAAGGCGACGCGGGCAACCCGGCGCAGGCCCAGGTCTTTACCCTCGACTATGACAACTACGTCGGCAAGATCGGGATCGCGCGTATCTTTAACGGAACGATCAAGAAGGGCGACAACGTCATGCTCGCCAAAGCCGACGGCGAGATGGTCAAAGGACGTCTGAGCAAGCTGATCGGTTTCCACGGCCTCAGCCGTATGGAGATCAATGAAGCGGAAGCGGGCGATATTATCGCTTTCGCCGGTTTCGAAACGGTCGACGTCGGTGACTCCGTCGTCGACCCGTCCAACCCGATGCCGCTGGACCCGATGCACATCGAAGAGCCGACCCTCTCCGTCGTCTTTTCGGTCAACGATTCACCGCTGGCGGGTACCGAGGGTAAACACGTCACGTCCAACAAGATCAAAGACCGCCTCGAGGCGGAGATGCAGACGAACGTCGCGATGCGTCTGGAGACGATCGGCGAAGGGAAGTTCAAGGTTTCCGGCCGCGGCGAACTGCAGATTACCGTTCTGGCTGAAAACATGCGCCGTGAAGGGTATGAGTTCGGTATCGGCCGTCCGGAAGTCATCGTCAAAGAGATCGAAGGGGTCAAATGCGAGCCGTTCGAGCACCTGGTCATCGATACGCCGGATGAGTTCACCGGCACCATCATCGAGCGCCTCGGTAAGCGCAAGGCGGAGATGAAGTCGATGGTACCGATGGGCGAGGGATATACGCGTATCGAGTTCGAGATCCCGGCGCGCGGCCTGATCGGCTTCCGCGGCATGTTCCTCACCGATACGAAAGGGGAGGGGGTCATGAACCACTCCTTCCTGGAATTCCGCCCTTATTCCGGTACGGTCGAAAGCCGCCAGTACGGCGCGCTGATCTCCATGGAGGGCGGTACGGCGATGGCCTACTCGCTCTTCAACCTCCAGGACCGCGGCGTCCTCTTCATCGAACCGCAGGACAAGGTATACGAAGGGATGATCATCGGCGAACACTCCCGCTCCAACGACCTGACCGTCAACCCGATCAAGGGCAAGGCGCAGTCCAACGTCCGTTCAAGCGGTGCCGACGAAGCGATCAAACTCGTTCCGCCGCGCGATATGAACCTCGAAAAAGCGCTGGAGTGGATCGAAGATGACGAACTGCTCGAAGTTACGCCGGAAAATGTCCGTATCCGCAAGCGCTACCTGACGGAAAACGAACGCAAGCGCAACGACCGCAGCAAAAAATAACCGATTTCCAACACTTTCGCCCGGGCGTCACGCTTCCGGGCACCCCCCGATTTTTTCCACGCAATCTCCACTGTTTTAAAGCATTTCAAACCTCACTTTCGCCATAATCATTCACTTAACAATGACGAGGAATCAGCAGCATGCAGCGCAAACAGATCTATAATCCGGATTCACACGAACACGTCAATGACCGCCGTATTTTCGGGGGTAACCCTACGGGTATTTTCGAGCTCAACAATATCAAATACCAGTGGGCGTACAACCTTTGGGAGATGATGCTCAACAATACATGGTTCCCCAAAGAGGTCGATATGACGCGTGACGCCATCGATTACAAGAATCTGACCGATGCGGAGAAGACGGCCTACGACAAGGCGCTGTCGCAGCTGATTTTCATGGACTCCCTGCAGACGAACAACCTGATCGACAACGTCAACCCCTACGTCACCGCTCCGGAAGTCAACCTGATCCTCGTGCGCCAGTCCTTCGAAGAGGCGCTGCATTCGCAGAGCTACGCCGTCATGGTCGACTCCATCTCGAAAAACAGCGCGGAGATCTACGAACTGTGGCGCCGCGACATGATGCTCAAGTCGAAAAACGACGCGATCGCCGCCATTTATCAGCGTTTGGCGAAGGAACCGACGGAGCGCAACTTTGTGCTCGCCTGCTTCGCGAACCAGATCCTGGAAGGGATCTACTTCTACAGCGGGTTCACCTACATCTACACCCTGGCGCGTTCGGGCAAGATGCTGGGTTCGGCGCAGATGATCCGCTTTATCCAGCGCGACGAAGTGACGCACCTGGTGCTCTTCCAGAACCTGATCAACACGCTCAAACGCGAGCGCCCGGACCTCTTTACGGCGGACCTGAAGGAGGAGGTGTACGAGATGTTCAAACAGGCCGTCGAACTGGAGACGGCATGGGGACAGTACATCACCCAGGGGCAGATCCTTGGGCTCACGAACGATATCGTGGCGCAGTACATCCAGTACCTGGCCGACGAGCGCCTGACGAAGGTCGGTTTCGAGAAGCTTTACAACGTTACGCACCCTATCAAGTGGGTCGACGACTTCTCCAAGTTCAACGACCAGAAAACGAACTTCTTCGAAGGGAACGTCACCAACTACTCCAAAGGCAGCCTCAGCTTTGACGACTTCTAAGCCGCGTCCCCTCTGCACCCTGACCTTCGGGACGCAGGGACGCCTCTACGACGAAAACCTTGCCACGCTCCTTTCCCTGATCGACGACACGCCAGAGAACGCCATCGTGCTGGCGCCGGAGGTCTGCCTGACCAATTTCGATTACGATACCTTCGAGAGGGCCGCCGATTTCGCAATCGTCGCGGATGAAAAGCTGCGCGAAAAGAGCCGGAACCGTACGCTGATCCTCACGATGATCATCCGAAAAGAGGAGGGCGTCTTCAACGTCGCACGGGTCTACCACGGCGGTACACTGCTGCATGAACAGGCGAAGGCGAAACTCTTTACCATCGGCGAGGAGGAGCAGTGGTTCGCTGCCGGCCCTTCGGAAGCAATCGTTCCTTTCGAAGTGGACGGCATCCGCATCGGCATCCTGATCTGCTTCGAACTGCGTTTTACGGCGCTGTGGGAGCAGCTGCGCGGTGCGGAGATCATCTGCGTGCCGGCCCAGTGGGGACGGCTGCGCGCCGCGCACTACGACATTCTCGGCCGGGGGCTGGCCGTCGCCAACGAGTGCTACGTGCTGCAAAGCGACACCTCCAACGACGATACGACGGGCCAGAGCGGCATCATCACCCCCTTCGGCGAGTGTGCGCGCAACGGCGGGGATGCCCTCCTGGTGCAGCCCTATGAGCCTGCCGAGGTGAAAAAGATGCGCCGCTATCTTGATACGGGAATACGATGATGAATGCCATTGCCGCCATGCGCAATAAAAAACTTGCCGAAGCGATCCGCGCAAGGATCGAGATCAGTGACGGGGTGTTTGACGCCATTGCATCGACGAACCGCGAGGTGTACGTCCCCAACGGCTTCAAACAGCACGCCTTCAAGCTCGATGCCCTGCCCATCGGTGCGGCACAGTGGATCAGCTCGCCGCTGACGGTGGCGAAGATGACCGAATACCTGCAGTGCGACGGCGCCGACCGTGTCCTGGAAATAGGCTGCGGCAGCGGCTACCAGGCCGCAGTGCTTTCACACCGCTTCCGCGGCGTCTTCACGATCGAGCGGATCGAATCGCTGATGCGCGAGGCAAAAAAGCGCTTCCGGGACGAGGGGATTACGAATATCCACACCCGTACCGATGACGGCCAGCTGGGATGGCCCGCCTATGCCCCCTTCGATCGCATCCTCTTTTCCGCCTCCGCGGAGCATATCCCGCAGGCCATTATCGACCAGCTCGCCCCCCGCGGCGTCCTGGTCGCGCCGATGGTGCGCGACGGGGGGCAGGTTATCGTCCGCTATGTTAAAATAGGCGATCAGCTTATTGAAGAGGAGCTTGAAGTGTGTTCTTTTGTACCGGTACTTGACGGGGTTCAGAAATGAAGATCGGCAAGGTATGGAATGAGAAATTTTCACGGGAGGGGTTCTTGTACGGTACCCAGCCCAACGCTTACCTCAAAGAGGTGATGGATGCACTTCCCAGGGGCGCGCGGATCCTTTTCCTCGGCGAAGGGGAGGGCAGAAACGCCTGTTACGCGGCGGAAAACGGTCTTGAAGCCCACGCCATCGACGCTTCCGAGGTCGGGCTGGAGAAGCTGCAGGAGATGGCGCGGAACAGGGGGGTCACGGTTGAGGTGACCCATCTGGACCTGGCGCACTGGGAACCGGAGGAGACCTACGACGCGGTGCTCTGCTCCTACCTGCACCTTGAGGAGCCGCTGCGCACGGCGGTGTTCGTCAAAGCGCTCTCCATCGTCAACAGAGGCGGTGTCTTTGCCGGTGAATTTTTTGCAACGTCGCAGATTGAGCGTGATTCGGGCGGCCCGAAATCGCTGGATCTGCTTTACGAGCTCAAAAGCTTCGAGAAGCTCAAGCGCCCCTGGTTCGACGTTGAAACGCTCGAAGCATGCAGTGTCGAACTGGATGAAGGGAAGGGGCACCAGGGGCTTGCGGATGTTATCCGTGTCTGTTTCCACCGCAACAGCGACCCGCGCTTCAAGATCACACTGCCGGAGCTGACACTCAGCGCACTGCTGGTACGTTCGACGGCCGCCTACGGGCCGCGGCCCATTCTGCGCAACGTCGACGGAAGCCTGACCCTGACATACGCCGAGTTCGGAGAAGCAGTCGACGCGCTCAAATCGCGTCTGGCGGCTGCCGGCATCAACCGCGGCGACCGTGTCGCACTCTGCAGCGAGAACATGCCCAACTGGGGCGTCGTCTATTTTGCCGCCACGACGCTCGGAGCGGTCATCGTCCCCATCCTGCCGGATTTTCACGACAACGAGGTACGCCACATCATCGCCCATTCGCAGAGCAGGGCCGTTTTCGTTTCGGCCAAGAAGCGCGAAGCCCTCGACGAAGGGATTCTTGCTTCGATCGCGATGCTTGTCCTGACCGAAGATCTCAGCGACGACCCTACATTTGCAAAAAGGAGCCCTACGATCCTCGAGAAGGTCAAAGAGGGGGTAAAGGGCTCCAGACATACCGATGTCCTTTATAAGCCCTCTGAGGACGATCTGGCGGCGATCATCTATACTTCCGGTACGACGGGGAGCAGTAAAGGGGTCATGCTGACGCACCGCGCGCTGGCATACGAGGCGCTCGTATCGCAAAGCGTCGTCGAAGTGGTCTCTGATGACCGTTTCCTCTCTATTTTGCCGCTGGCACATACCTATGAGTGTTCCGTCGGCTTCCTGCTGCCGATGGCCAACGGTGCGAGCGTCTATTACCTCTCGAAGGTTCCGACGCCGAAGATCCTGATCGATGCGATGGCGCAGGCCAAACCGACGGTGATTCTCTCCGTCCCGCTCGTCATCGAGAAGATCTTCAAAAACCGCATTCTGCCGAACTTCCACAAGAACGCTCTCATGCGCACCCTCTATGCCGTGCCGTTCATCCGCAGGGCACTGCACAAGATCGCCGGCAAAAAGCTTCTGGAGACCTTCGGGGGCGAACTGCGTATCTTCGGGGTCGGCGGGGCGCCGCTCTCGCCGATGGTGGAGCATTTTCTTGCCGATGCCGCCTTCCCCTATGCCATCGGCTACGGTCTGACGGAGACGGCACCGCTGCTCGCGGCGGGCGCACCCTATAAAACAAAACTGGGTGCCATCGGGCCGGCCGTAACGTCGGTCGATCTGCGCATCGTCGATCCGAATGATAAAGGGGTAGGGACTGTCTGGGCGAAAGGACCGAACGTGATGCTCGGGTATTACAAGGACCCGGTCAAAACAGCGGAGGTTCTGCATGAGGACGGCTGGTTCAATACGGAGGACCTTGGCTACCTCGATGCTGACGGCTACCTCTTTCTCAGCGGCCGTTCCAAAAACGTTATTCTCGGCCCCAGCGGCGAGAATATCTACCCGGAGCAGATCGAAGCGAAGATCATGGAGGATGAGCTGGTCGAGGACGCCCTCGTTTATGACGTGGAAAAACAGCTGGTAGCCCGCATCCATCTCAACTATGAAAAATTGGACGAGCACATGGACATCACGAAGCTCTCCGATACGGAGCAGCATAAAGAGATCGAAAAACTGCTCGAGCGCATTAAAACGGAGACAAACGAAAGCGTTTCCAAGTTCTCCAAGATCGCACGGGTCATCGAGCAGCGCGAACCCTTCGTCAAAACCCCGACGAAGAAGATCAAACGCTACCTCTATACGAACGGCTAACGGTGCGTTCGGTCCTGTTTGTCTGTCTCGGCAATATCTGCCGCTCGCCGCTGGCCGAGGCCATCCTGCGTGAGAAGGCGACGGAAAAAGGGATGGATCTCCGGGTCGATTCCGCCGGTACGGGTTCCTGGCATATCGGCGAGCCTCCCTGCGGACACTCGGTGAGGATCGCACAGGAACACGGACTGGATATCGGTGCCTACCGCGCCCGCCAGGTGAGTCCTGACGATGCGGAGGCCTTTGACGTCATCGTCGGGCTGGATGCAAACAACGTTGCCGATCTCGAGCGCATGGGAATGGCTAACGTCTACAAACTCGGTGATTTCGGCTACGGGGGTGCCGATGTGCCGGATCCCTATTTTTTCCCCGGGTTTGAAGGTTTCGAAAAAGTGTTCTCGATGATCGAGCATTGCTGCAGCGGGCTTCTGACGCGGCTGGAAACGGATTTGGCCTGAATCCGAACAATTACTAATGTTTCACTATTATCTTTTTATTATCTAATCCGTTATACCATTAAGGTTCGGCCTAAAAAAAGCTCCCACAATTCGACACTGTTTTGACGTCTCAAACGGTATGAAACTGTTTGTTTCCCCGCCGGAGATGTGCCGTGTTGTGAACCAGACAGGGACAATCGATTACCCTCATTGACATGTCACGTACTGCAAAGAGAGGAGAGACGAAATGACGCATGTCTATCTGACCGCCAACGTCATCAAGGATGCACTGAAAGCCCGCGAGATTACTGAACGTGAGGCCAAGGAAATGACCAGCAGACTCAAAGGCTGTGAAGTCAAACGGAGCCGGGAAGGGCGCCGTCGCGAAGGAAAGGTGATCTCCTGATCACCCGCTGAAGGGTGCCTCTTCGTATTTCAAAGAGGTGCCGATCACATACAGTGGAGCGCTTTTGAGCGCTTCCATACCCCCATAACGGCCAACGGCCAACCCCCATTGTCCATTTTCAAACACGACCGTAATCCCTTCATCCGTATCGATAAAACCCAGCTGTTTGTCGTCTACCAGTTTGGCATCGTTCATGCCGCTGATTTCAAAAACAATGTCGATCCAGTCGTAACCGCGGTGTTTGTCCTGGACGGAGAGGGTGAGGGTGGCTGTGGTGGGGCCGTTAAGGGCGAGGGAACGCAGCATGGCCCCTTCGCCGTCAATGATGCGCTCTAGAAGGGTAGCGGCAGCCGAAGGGGTCGAAAGGGGCTTCACTGGCAGCCCACACATTCCATAGAGCGGTCTTCGACGTCGTTGGTCGCTTCCGGCGACTGTGAGCGCAGGTAGTAGGTCGATTTGATCCCCAGGCGCCAGGCGAGCATGTAGATCTCGTTGAGGTACTTCCCGCTCGCTTTGTCGAGGGTAATGAAGATGTTGAGGCTCTGCCCCTGGTCGATCCACTTCTGGCGGATTGCGGCCGCTTTGACGAGGATGGTCTGGTCGAGGTCATACGCAGGTGTATAAAACGACCATGTCTCCGGGCTCAGGTTCGGCGCACAGACCGGGATAAGGCCGGAGAGGTTCTCTTCGTACCATTTGCGTTTGTAGACCGGCTCGATCGTCTGCGTCGTGCCCGTGAGGATGGAGATGGAGGAGGTCGGGGCGATCGCCATCAGGTACCCGTTGCGCATCCCCTGTGTTTTGATTGTTTCACGCAGACTCTCCCAGTCGTAAGCAGAGGCGAAGAGGCCGCCGCGGTCGACGAGGTTGAGCACTTCGGCGTTAGCGTGGTCCATCGGCAGGATGCCGCGGCTCCACTTGGAACCGTTGAACTCTGGGTAGCTTCCCTTTTCGACAGAGAGGTTAGATGACGCCTTGATGGCGTTATAGCTGACGGCTTCCATCACTTCGTCGATCTTGTCGAAGTGTTCCTGGCTGCCCCAGCTGATCCCCGCTTCGGCGAGCATCTGCGCCTCGCCCATAACGCCCAGACCGATGGAGCGGCTGCGGGCGTTAGTGCGTTTGACCTTCTCCAGCGGGTAGAAGTTGAGGTCGATGACGTTGTCGAGTGCGCGCACGGCGATCGGAACGATACGGTCGATATCCTCTTTGGTGTTGACGCGTGAGAGGTTGACGGAGGCGAGGTTACACACAGCCGTCGCACCGTCGACTTTCTCTTTTTCAACGATGTAGATCTGCTGTCCGCCGATGCTGTCGAGGGCCGTGACCTTCTTGGCCGGTTTCTCGATACCGCTGTCGACCTTTACGAGCTCCTCCTCCTCGTAGGTGAGGCACTCACCGTTTTCAAACTTGAGTTTGATCAGGTAGTGGTTCGGCTGGGTGTTCTGGAAAATCTCCGTACAGAGATTCGAGCTGCGGATGATGCCGTAGTGATCGTTCGGGTTAGCCTTGTTAGCATTGTCCTTGAAACAGAGGAAAGGGCTTCCGGTTTCAAAATAGCTCGTAAGGATACGTTTCCAGAGGTCTTTCGCCTTGTGGCGTTCTTTGAGGACACTCTCGTCCTGCTCGAGTTCAAGATAACGTTTTTCAAACGCCTCGCCGTGGAGTTCGGAGAGCTCTTTGCATTCGAGCGGGTCGAAGGTTGTCCAGATACCGTCCTCCTGGACGCGTTTCATGAAGAGATTGTTGATCCAGAGTGCCGGGAAGAGGTCGTGCGCGCGGCGGCGCTCCTCGCCGGAGTTTTTCTTCAGGTCGAGGAAATCGATGATATCCATGTGCCACGGTTCCAGGTAGACGGCGATGGCCCCTTTACGGGTCCCCAGCTGGTCAACGGCGATGGCGATGTCGTTGGTGATCTTCAGAAACGGTACGGTGCCGCCGGCGGCATTCTTGTGGCCGTCGATATACGAACCCATGGAGCGGACCTGCGTCCAGTCCCAGCCGATCCCGCCGCCGAACTTGGAAAGCAGGGCCATCTCTTTGTAGCTGTCGAAGATCCCTTCGATGTTATCCGGTGTGGAACCGATATAACAGGAGCTGAGCTGGTGGCGTGTTGTCCGTGCGTTAGAGAGGGTAGGGGTCGCCATCATGACCTCGAACTTGGAGATCATGTCGTAGAACTTCTTCGCCCACTCCTGCGGATTATCCTCGTTCTGCGCCAGGAACATCGAGACGGCCATGAACATGTGCTGTGGCAGTTCGATCGGGTCACCGTTGCGGTCCTTGATCAGGTAGCGGTCGTAGAGGGTACGGATACCGAGGTAGGTGAACTGCAGGTCACGCTCGGGATCAATGTAGGCATCGAGGTCGTCGAGGTCATACTTGGCACGCAGCCCCAACAGGATGCGCCCCTCTTTTTCCCCTTTTTCAAAATACTTTTCCAGTTTGCAGTAACCGGTAAAACCGTTGACGCGGTGGTAAAGGTCAAACAGAAACAGACGGGCGGCGACAAACGTCCAGTTTGGTGCATCGATATCGATTTTGTCGACAGCGGTTTTGATCAGGGTCTCCTGAATCTCCCGTGACGTGGTGCCGTCGCGGAACTGGATCTGTGCATCGACTTCGAGTTCGCTCTGGCTCACATTTGTCAGCCCGTTGACCGCTGCGGAAGTGTACTTCTGGATTTTCGTGATATCAAGCGGTTCTCTGCGTCCGTTTCGTTTGAGGATCGTGATCATTATTTGCCTTTACAGAAAGTTCGTGTTTTGTATGCAAATGATAGAAAAGAGGAAAAGGCTCTTCCTACACTGTTTTATATGGATTCCTTATCGACCCTCTTGCAATAAAGAGCCAGGAAGATAAGGAAATTATATTCGAATTAGATTGTTATTTGCTAAAGACCCTTGCAAAAATTTTATCCACGTTTTTCGTATAATAGTCGTAGTTAAAACATTCACGGATCTGCTCTTCACTCAGACTTGCTCTGAGCTCTTCGTCGCCGAGCAGGTACTGAAGATAGAGGCTCTCGCCCTGTTCATTAAGTGCCGGTTTGCCCTGCTGCAGACCTTCCCATACTTTCATCGCGTTGCGCTGGACGATGCGGTAGGCATCTTCGCGGCTCACACCCTGTTTGGGGAGTTCGAGCAGGACGCGCTGGGAGAAGACGAGGCCGCCCGTAAGGTTCAGGTTTCTCATCATGTTTTCTGGATAGACGACCATGTTAGCGATGACGTTATTCATACGGTGCAGCATGAAGTCGGAGGTGATGAAAGAGTCCGGCAGCCAGAAGCGCTCGGTCGAGCTGTGGGAGATGTCGCGCTCATGCCAGAGTGAGACGTTCTCCATCGCCGGGATGGAGTAGGCGCGGATCATGCGTGCCAGACCGGTGATGTTCTCAGTCAGAATAGGGTTGCGCTTGTGCGGCATGGCTGAAGAGCCTTTCTGCCCCTTGGCGAAGAACTCTTCCACTTCGTACACTTCCGTGCGCTGCCAGTGGCGAACCTGGACGGCAAACTTTTCGATGCTGCTCGCCACCAGGGCGAGGGAGGTTGCCAGGCGGGCGTAACGGTCGCGCTGGATGACCTGGTTGGAAGCGGGTGCCGGCTGGAGGCCGAGCTCTTCACAGGTATACTCTTCGAGTTCCAGCGGGGCATGGGCGAAGTTACCCATCGCACCGGAGACCTGGCCGACGGAGATGACTTCCATCGTCTGTTCGAGGTTTTTGAGGTGGCGGTGCATCTCGTCGTACCAGACGGCCAGTACGAGGCCGAAGGTGATAGGTTCGCCGTGGATACCGTGGGAGCGTCCGACCATCAGGGTCATCTTGTGCTCTTCGGCGCGTTTCTTGATGGACTCCATGAGCATTTTGACATCGTCGATGATCAGGGCAAGGGAGTCTTTCATCTGAAGGGCTACGGCCGTGTCGATCGTGTCGGAAGAGGTCATGCCGTAGTGGAACCAGCGGCTTTCGTCCCCGAGTGTTTCCGAAACGGAGGTGGTAAAGGCGATCAGGTCATGACGCGTCACCTTTTCGATCTCATCGATGCGCTCGACGCTGAAGCCGGCGTTCTCTACGATTTTCTTTGCATCCTCATCGGGAATAAGGCCCAGCTTGTTCCAAGCTTTTACGACAGCTTTTTCCACATCGAGCCAGGCCTGATATTTTGCCTGCATCGTCCATTTGGATGCCATCTCTTCTCTGGCATAGCGTTCAACCATTCTCGCTCCTCATCTGTGCGGATTTACCAGCCGGAACCGTCGGAAAAGACACATCGTTCCTGTGATAAAATGCCGCTTTTATATAAAGTAGATAATAGCCAAGCGTCACTAATAAAGGGTTTAATTTTGCCATTCGTTCTCAAAGATTTCGTTGCCCCAAAACGCATGAAGGCTTTCCTCTTTTTGATTCGTGAACTCGGTTTTACACAGCGGGATGCACAGCGTTATATTGCGAAGGGACGCATCTTTATCGACGGCGAGCTGATGCGGGATCCCGCCGGCGATATCGAGGGTTTGTTTCAGTGTGTTATGTTTGAACCGGTCTCCCGTGGACTCGACCCCGTTTTTCAAACGCAATCGTTTGCGCTGTTTGACAAACCGAGCGGTGTGCTTGTCCATCCGCAGAACCGCCATACCCCCTACAGTATGGTGGATGAAATACGCCACCGCTACGGTCCGCACGCTAACATCACGCACCGTATCGACCAGGAGACAAGCGGCCTGTTATTGGCCGCGAAGGACAAAGAGAGCGAGCGGACCCTAAAACTGATGTTTGAAAACCGTGAGATGGACAAACGCTATCTGGCCCTGGTGCACGGCCGGATGGAGGAAGATGTCGTCATCGACGCCCCCCTGATCCGCCAGCCGGACGACTCTGCCCTGGTGCGGATGATCGTCAAAGTGCATGTGGAGGGCAAGCCTTCACGTACGGATATCAAGGTCCTGCGCTATTTTCCCGAACAGGATATGACCCTCGTCGAGGCGAAACCGCTGACGGGTCGCCAGCACCAGATCCGCGTCCATTTGTTTCACGTGAAACATCCAATCGTCGGTGATCCTATCTACGGACAGAATGAAGAGGACGTCGTCCGTTTCCTGGACAAGGGGATCAGCGACGAAGAGCGGATAGGGAAGAGCGGGGCAAAACGTCTTTTGCTTCATGCAAACCGTCTGGCATTTACCTTTGAAGGTGTGCGCTACGATCTTATGTCGAAGACGGATTTTATTTCTGAGGCGTTTGAAGCGATGCAGTGAGTGAATGTTTCACGTGAAACATTCACTCAGTATCGATATAGCGTTTGCGTTTACTCTCTTTGATCTTGGCAACATCGACCAGAATATAGCTGTCGATACAGTTGTTGAATTCCGCATCAATCCCGAAATCCATAAAAGTGATCCCGTCTTCTTCACAGAGTTCCGCATACTGTTTATAGAGGGTCGGTACGGTGACGTTGAAGGCCCGCAGGTACTCTTTGAGGCGGCGGAAGTCCTCGGCATAGTTGTCGCCGCAGAAGCGCGCGTTTTCATCCTCCAGGGCAAGGGCAGAGAGCCGGTAGGGGGTGCGTGCGGTCACCAGGGTGTCCCGGCTGCCGAAGTAGTGTCCGTAGAAGTGGACCAGTGCCTCTTTTGCGGCTGAGGGGTAGCTGCCGCTGATACTGACCGGCCCGATCATGTATCTGATGTGGGGGTGGTGTTTCAGGTAGGCGCCGATGCCCTGCCAGAGATAGTCCAGCGCACGGCTTCCCCAGTATTTCGGCTGGATGAAACTGCGCCCGAGCTCGATGGCATTTTCCAGGTAGGGGTCGAATGCATCACCGAGGCTGCAGAGCTCGTTGAGGTAGAGGGCATCCTTGCTGCCCCAGGAGAGGATCCATTCACAGTCGGCAATACGGTAGGCCCCGACGAGTTCCAGGGCATCATCATCCCAGAGAATGAGGTGACGGTAGTATTCGTCATAGCGGTCGAGGTCGCGTTTGCGGCCGCTCCCTTCACCGACTTTGCGGAAGCTGTATTCACGCAGACGGCCGACCTCATTGAGGAGGGTTGGCGCCTCTTCGAAGTCGGCGAGGTAGATATGCTTGTTGTCCGAGGTCGAACCGATCCGCTGGGCGCGTTTGAGCTCCTCTTTGATCAGGTGGCGCGGTTCGGGGTGGGCGATGCACTGCTGGGTCGGGTAGAGCGGTTTACGCCCCTTGGCGACCCTGTAGAGATGCTTACGCATCAGCTTTGCATGGCGCTTGTAGCTCAGCGGCATATCGTTGATGGTATCGATGCCGATCATTTCACCGACCGTGAATTCAACGACGCTGTTACGGGCGGAGAACATCTCCTTGGCGAGCAGCATGGTGGCCAGCGGACGGTAGAGCCAGGAGGCACCGTAGAAGAGGGCGGAGTTCCGCGCCTTGATATGGATGGGCAGGATGGGGCTCTGTGTCCGCTTGGCGAACTTCATGAATCCGCTCTTCCACTTGCTGTCGACGATACCGTTGAGGTAGGCGCGGGAGACTTCGCCCGCGGGGAAAAAGATGACGGCCTCTTCATTACGGAGCGCTTCGTCGACCTTTTTCATGCTCTCCTTGGTCAGACGGCCGTTAAAGGTATCGACGGCGATCAGGAGGTCGCTGATCTGGTCAAAGGCGGCAAGGACTTTGTTCGCGATGATCTTCACCTTCTTGTCGTGGCGGATACTGCTGACCATTTTGATCAGCGTGAAAGCATCCATGGCGCCCATGGGGTGGTTGGCGACGATGATCACTTTTCCGATTGCCGGAATGTTCTGGATCTGGTGGTGGTCCGTTTTGTACGAAATATTCAGATGCTCAAGCGCCGTGTCGATAAAGGCAAGGTTTTTCACTTTGCGGTGGTCGGTAAGAAAATGGTTGATCTTCTCTTCCTGAAGCAGCAGCTTCAAAAAAGAGAGCGCCGGTTTCCGTACCGCCGTAGGGTAGTGGAAGAAGCGCGGGTATTCCTGATGAAGAGTGCCTTCGATATTCAGCATGGGATGCTCCCTAGTGGCACATTCACTGCACTGATGCGCTGCAGCGGAAATGCCGGATTTTTATGGAAAGCAGTATAGGTCTCCGAAATTACACAGCCATTACATTTTCGCTACGATGCTGTTACATGTAAAAGGAAAATGCAAAATATTCATAAGAAAATCGAATACAAAAATGTGATGTTCTTTGAAGTTATTCACGGCTTTGAACAATGTGTGAATAAAGCATAAAAACAGGCGTTTTTAAAAAGGGGTGTGAAGTTAAAAAAGAGGGGGATTTGCAAGGGTGACGAGCATCAGCTGCTCAGTCTTTTCCCTTCCCAGTACTCGTTGAGTTCGCGGCGGACCCGGGCAAGGATCTCTTCGCGTGACTCATTGTTGTCGAAGGCGAGCATTTTCGCCAGTTCAGAGGCTGAACGGCGTTCCGTATAGGTACGCTCAATATAGTTGACGGCATTCGGGTTGAAACGGTTTGCGGCTTCCATAGCCACTCTTTTATTGAATGCAATAGTATCTGGGTAAGCATTGTTGATAAGAACGAGATATCCAATCGCTTTCATAGTACTACTTTCCGGCGGTAATTCTACAATACAGCTACAGACGGTAAAACATGTTGGGGGGAACCGTCGACATGCAGTCTGTTAGGAAACACAAAATCGCTGATTTTCATGAATTCTTATACTGCTGTATGTATTGTAAGTGCAATAGTAACAAAAAGGGAGGAAAAAATCTAGGGTTTTTTAAATTTTTTTTTGCTAGGCATTTTGCCAGATGTGGAGTCCCGCCGTCACAGATAGGATATAATTGTGCATCAAAAAAAAACAGAACGAGGGTGTAAAATATGTATAAAATCGTCAGTATGGGCCTTGTGACGGTTATCGGGTCGGTTTTGACGCTGTCGGCAGGGGAGGACACGGTCCACTGCGAAGTGCTCGATGACGGCGTCGAAAAGATCCAGTGTACATTTGTAACACCCCGAAAAGATCGCGATCGCGAGGTCGTTTTCCACTGGCATTCGGACGAGTTCCCGCAGGATGACCGCGAACACACCATTATGCTGCCGGCCCTCAACGGCTCGGTCTACGACTATCGTTACCTCTGGGGGCGTGCAGAGGGGATGTGGACGGTCACGGCTACCCTGACCGAAGAGGACGGAAGCGAGCGCGAAGCTTCCCGGCGTTTTTCCCTGCAGAGCGGGAAGCTTGCCGAAGCGGCGCACTAGAAAAGTACGTTATTTTTTTTCGTTTTTGACGACCCAGACGATTCCGCCGAGTCCGACAAGGACGACGCCGATCAAAAAAACGATCTGCACAATATCCAATCCTGTCATATCTTCACCTTCTCTTCATTTGTTTTCTCTTTGAGCTGTCCGCAGGCAGCGCTGATGTCGATCCCTTTCGAGTCGCGGATAGTACAGAGCTGTCCGTGGTCGATCAGGTACTGCTGGAACTTCACCATATCTTCGCGCTCGGGGCGCTGGTAGTCGCTGCCGGGGTAGGGGTTGAAGTAGATGAGGTTGACCTTTGCCTTGATGCCGTGCAGCAGCTTGATGAGCTTCTTCGCCGAGGCGATGTCGTCGTTTTTCCCCTTGATGACGAGGTATTCGAACATGACGCGCTTACGCGTATCGATGGGGAAGCGGCGCACGGCATCCATGATGGAGGCGATGTTGTACGCCTTGTTCATCGGGATCAGTTCCGTCCGCAGTTCGTCGTCGACGGCGTGGAGGCTGATGGCGATATGCACGCCGAGGTCCATCTGCCCCAGCTTGTCGATGCGGGTGCTGATGCCGCTGGTGGAGACCGTCTGGCGCTTGCCGGAGATGGAGAGCCCGTCCTCGTCCTTGAGGATCCGGATCGCCTTGGCAAGGTTGTCGAGGTTGTCCAGCGGTTCCCCCATCCCCATATAGACGATGTTGACCCGGCGGTTCGCGGCGTGGTCGTTATCTTTTTTGACGGAGAGGACCTGGGCGACGATCTCGCCGGGGGTGAGGTCGCGGGTGAAGCCTCCCTTGGCCGTCAAACAGAAGCTGCAGCCGACCTTGCAGCCGACCTGGGTGGAGACGCAGACCGTGTGCTTGGCCTCCTGGGCGACGGAGCCGTCTTCGTTGTACTGTGCTTCTTTCATCTTCAGCCAGACGGTTTCGACCGTTTTGCCGTCGGGAAGTTCGAAAAGGTACTTGATCGTTCCGTCGGCGGACTCCTCTTTGCGCAGGATTGTGAGCGGGTTGAGAAGGTAGCGCTCGTTCAGCTCTTCACGCAGGCTTTTGGGGATATTGGCCATCTCGTCGAAACTGTCGACGAAGCTGTGATAAATCCAGCCGTAGATCTGCTTGGCGCGGAAGGCGGGTTTGACGGCCTGGGCGAGCTCCTCTTTGGTGAGGTCCATGATGGTCGGTTTCGGTGTGCTCATGCTGTCAACTCCTTGATACGGCGTTTGACATGGTCGCCCAGCAGCGCTTTTGCCCTGTCATGGTTGGCGACAAAATCGGCGTGGGCGTCGGCGTTGCAGTAGTTGGTGACGCAGAAGACGCCGCCGGCGGGGATGCCGAACTCCTGCGCGACACGCAGCACGGCGAAGAACTCCATGTTTTCAATGCCGATGCCGAAGCGAAGAAAGCCTTTGGCGAGTTCGGCGTCGGTCGTAATATAGTTGCTGGAGTTGACGATAATCTCTTTGGTCCCCTCCGTATTGGTCGAGACGACATTGTCGATGGGGGTATAGGCTTTGTTCTGCAAAAAGGCGAGTTCGATGTTCGCGGCCGTTTTCGATTCGACGATATCGAAGATCTTCTGCTCACCGTAACTGCCGGCCGTGCCGACAAAGAGCAGGAACTCCGGCTTGTCGAAGAGGCAGAGGCGGGTGATATTCATCGTCGTCTCGATCAGCCCGACGCCCATCGGGGTCGCAAAGTCGAAGGTCTCGTTATTACCGGCACAGATGATCATTGCGCTTGCATCCCCTATGAATGTGAATTTTTTTCAAGGGTGTAGCCGACATCGTCGGCGATCGTATCGATCCGAACCCTCATCTCATCCAGAGCGTCGTTCAAACCCTTGTTGTAAAAATAAACGCCTATCTCTTCGGCAAAAAAGTCCAGCAGGAACTCCGCGTCGAAGCCGCCGATCTCCTGGTCGAGTTCACGTGCAAAATAGGCTTTCATCTTTTCGACCATAACCGCCTTCTCTTCCGGGGAGAAGGTAATGATCTCAGACATCTCAGAGCCGTACCGGGATGCCGTTATCCTGGAGATAGTGCTTGAGCTCCATGATGTCGATCTCTTTGAAGTGAAAGATACTGGCCGCCAGGGCCGCATCCGCACCGTGTTCGAAGGCCTCTTTGATATGGCCCATCGTCCCCGCACCGCCGCTGGCGATGACCGGGACGTTGACGAGGGAACTGATCTGCTCGGTAATGGGAATGTCGAAGCCCGCCTTGGTGCCGTCAGTGTCCATGGAGGTGAGGAGGATCTCGCCGGCGCCCCGGTCGACGGCCTCTTTGGCCCACTCGACGGCGTCAATGCCCGTATCGATGCGGCCGCCGTTGAGGTAGACGTGGTAACGGTCCCCTGTCTTTTTCACGTCGATGGCGACGACGATGCACTGCGAACCGAACCGTTTGGCCCCTTCGTTGATGAGGTCGGGGCGTTTGACCGCGGCGGAGTTGACGCTCACCTTGTCGCAGCCGACGTTGAGCAGCTTGTAGATGTCGTCGAGTTTCCGGATCCCCCCGCCGACGGTCAGCGGGATGAAGACCTCTTTGGCGACCTGTTCGACGATATGGACGATGGTGTCGCGCTCTTCGTGCGACGCGGTGATGTCGAGGAAGGTCAGTTCGTCCGCACCCTCTTCGTTGTAGCGTTTGGCGATCTCCACCGGGTCGCCCGCGTCTTTGAGTCCGACGAAGTTGACCCCTTTGACGACGCGGCCGTCCTTGACGTCGAGGCAGGGGATGATACGTTTGGCGAAATAGTCCATGCGTTCGCTTTCATTAAAGGTATAAAATTATAGGGTAATGCATCTTAATGTGAATGGCTATTCGCTGTTTGTGCTACCATTAGAGGAGCAATAACTATTTTTAAAGAGGGTGCCGTGGCGCGTGTGAGCAAAGCAGAACGTAAAGAGAACATTATTTCAACGGCACTGAAGCTGTTTGCGGAGAAGGGCTTCTATGTGACGACCATCCCCGATATCGCGGCAAAAGTCGGGATGAGCGTCGGGAATTTTTACAACTACTTCAGCTCGAAGGATATCCTGGCCAAGGAGCTGATCCTCTACATTTCCGAGTACCTCGGCAAACATATCCGCGAGATCAACGAAGGAGAGGGCAGTGCAAAGGATAAGATCAGGGCGATCGTGACCTTCTATTTCACGATGGCGACCGAACGCCCGGAGATGATCGAGTATTTTCTCCGGATATACCTCTCCAACCGCGAGGTGTTCGGAGAGTCGTGCGAAGGGATGGTCTGCGTCTCGCCTTTTATTACGGAGATGATGATCTTCTTTGACGACGGTGTCGCCGGGGGCGAACTCCGCGACCAGGACTTCTTCAGCGCTTTCGGCCTTTTCATGGGCTACCTGGGGGGAATGGTCTTTCTCTTCGGCGAAAAGATTCTCCCCGAGCCGTTGAGCCACTACGAGGCCTCCATCGCGGAGAATATCTACCGTGCACTCAAGACTGTATAAGCCGACGCTGATCTGGCTGCAGGGCGTCACCTGCAACGGCAACACCCACTCCTTTTTGAACCTTCCCTATCTGCCGCAGCTCCTGGAACGTTTCGAGGTGCTCTACCACCCGCTGCTCCCCTGTACCCAGAGCCTGGCGGAGATCGCGCGCTGCAAACGCGGCTGTAACGTCCTCGTGTTTGAAGGCGCGTTCGATCCGGAGATGGAGCGGGCCGGGACGACACTGAAACAGCTTGTGGGGCATTATGCCGGCGAAGCCGGTCACATCATCGCGGCGGGCAGCTGTGCCAGCTTCGGCGGCATCTTCAAAGCATCGGCGCCGGAGCGCAACAGCGGCCTGGCCTTTTCAGGGGAGCATCCCGACGGACCCCTGCGCGGGCGGGTCGGCAAGGTCATCAACCTCTCCGGCTGTCCCGTGCACCCAGAGTGGCTGGGATATGCGCTGATGAGTATCGCGGACGGGCGCCCCGTCGCGGTCGACGACCTGGGACGGCCGACGGCGCTCTACCGCCACATGGCACACGACGGCTGCCTCCGCAATGAGTATTTCGAGTGGAAAGTGGATGTGGAGCAGTTCGGGCGCAAGGAGGGGTGCCTCTTCTACGAGCACGGCTGCCGCGGGCCGTTGACCCATGCGTCGTGTAACCGGACGCTCTGGAACGGGGTCAGTTCGAAAATGCGTGTCGGCACGCCCTGTTTCGGCTGTACCGAGCCCGACTTCCCGCGGCGAAACCTCTTTGAAACGAAAACGAATATGTCGATTCCCGAAGAGGTGCCCGTCGGGGTCTCCAAGCGGGCCTACCTGACGATGACGGGTATTGCCAAAAGCTTCAAGATCAAACGGCTGGAGGAGCGGCTTATCGATGATGACTAGGGCATTGATTGAACACATTGAGGGGGAGGCTTCCCTCTATTTTGATACCCGGGGGGACAAAATCACCTGGGCCGAGATCGCTTTCCCGCACTTTCGGGGAATGGAGCGTATGCTGGAGGGGCGGAAGGCGACGGATGCCCTGGTGATTACGCCGCGCGTCTGCGGTATCTGCGGCCATGCCCACCTGATGGCGACCGTCCGGGCCATCGAGGCGGCGTACGCGGAGGCGGGCTACCCGGTCGAGCTGACGCGGAAGGCCAAAAGCCTGCGGGAGCTGACGCTGGTGCTCGAGATGATCCAGAACCACTTCAAATGGCTCTACCTCGTCATCATGCCCGAACTGGAGAAACTGGGCATCGAGGGCCTCGCGCCGGCTCCGCTCAAGGGGGCCTACGCCGCGGCGCAGGCAACGAAGATCCTGGCGCTCTTCGCCGGGCAGTGGCCCCACAGCTCCTACATGATCCCCGGCGGCGTCACCTGCGATCCGACCCACCTGGAGCGTATCCAGGCGGCCGGACTGCTTGATGAGCTGATCGCCTTCTTCGAAAAGGAGACGGCCGGGGTCGACCTGGATACGCTGCTGACCTTTGCCTCCTGCCGGGAATTCAACCCGCTGCAGAGCGATTTCGGGCGTCTGGAGAAGGGGCTGATCGCTGCGGGGATGCATAAAAAGGGGATGGCATACGACCGCTTCGTCGTCCTGGGAGAACACGGCTTTACGGTGCGGGCTCGGCTGAAGCACACCCGTCCGATGAAAGCCGATGCATCGCAGGTGGCGACGGAAGCGGCGGTCTGCCGTGACGAGATAAGCCATGCCCGCAACGTCCGCTACGGGAAACATTTTTACGAAGTCGGGCCGCTCGCCCGGGCGATTGCGGCCGATAACGCCCTGATCAAAAACATGCACCGGCGCTACAAGGACAGCGTCTATACGCGCGTGATGGCCAGGGTCTATGAAACGGCCCTGCTGCTGCAGCGCGCACGGAAGCTGTTGGAGCATATGGAGCTCTCCGAGCCCTCCTATATACCGCCGGTGGCGCTTGAACGCGTCACTGCGGCGGGGGAGGGCATTGTCGAAGCGCCGCGCGGGCCCCTGATCCACCGCATGCGCCTGGTGAAGGGGGTCATTGCCGAATACGGGATCATCACGCCCACACAGTGGAACCTCGGCAGTTCTGTGATGTCCGATCCCGCACCCGCGCAAAAGGCGATGGTCGGCGCTGTGGATATCGCCGAAGCGACGTTCATTTTCCGCAGTTTTGATGTCTGTTCGGTCTGTACGACGCACTGAGCTGCGGCCGGGCGGCGCAGAGGGGCACTTCCAATAATATAACCACATAAATATTATAAAAATAGATAATAAATTCCGCAATTCTTCCATTTTTCACTCTCTAAACAATAGTAACCATACTATAATACTATAGTATAAACTTCATACAAAAAAATCCCTCTCAAAGCCCTGATTTTCGGACTTCTGAAGATATGTCATTCCTGTTGAATTTGAAAGTATATGAGGTGTTCTTGACACTGAATGAATATTCATTTATAGTTTTTTCGTCCCAAACGGTTTTCCCGAAATGGATGCATTGACAGCATCTGTCGGAAAGGGAATCCGAATGACATTATGCGACCGGTCCGGCAGTGGTAACTGCCCCGGTCAAAGAAAGGAGATTGGAATGAAGGTTTATGCAACGCAATCCTACGGCAGTGATGCGAACCAGACCCGCGTGCGGGCGGCCATCGTTGCGGTAGCCGTGTCCGCTTACCTGCATACCGGCCACACGGCATGGCTTTTCCTGACGGCGTTTGATTATGTCCTGCTGCTGCATGTTACGCAGTGGATAAGCCCGTTCGCGCTTGGTGCGCGCGCCGCAACGCGATTCATTCGTTTTGCGCGACGCGGGGCCGACGCGGCGGAAAAACGTTTCGCCGACGGAATCAAGTTCGGCGTGATACTGGGAACGCTCGGTACGGACCTGGCGGGTTACACCAACGCCGCAGGACTGCTCGCCGGCGGGTTCGCGATCTGGACGGCGGCCGAAGCGGTGGATGACAGCTGTATGGGGTGCGCTCTCTACCGCTGGCTGAAACGGCATGAGATCGAGGTCGTGGCGCTGTAGGCCCGAACAACAATCCGTATTTTAAGAAGGAGACGGCATGCATTACGCAAACAATGTGACGGAACTGATCGGCAACACGCCGCTGGTGAAGCTGAATAACGCTTCGAACGAAACGGAAACGACGCTGCTGGGCAAGTGTGAGTTCATGAACCCTTCGGGGTCGGTCAAGGACCGTATCGGGAAGAACATGATTACGCGGGCGCTGGAGAGCGGCCTTTTGAATAAACAGAGTGTGATCATCGAGCCGACCAGCGGCAATACGGGAATCGCGCTCGCGTCGATCGCGGCGGGGCTGGGTCTGAAGCTGATCCTTACGATGCCGAGCTCCATGAGCATCGAGCGCCGGAAACTGCTCTTGGCACTCGGGGCGGAACTCGAACTGACCGACCCCGCTGCCGGAATGGCCGGCGCGGTGGCACGGGCCAACACGCTTGCGGCCACGATCGAGAACGGGGTGGTGCTGCAGCAGTTTGAGAACCCGGCCAATCCGGTCGCGCATATGGTGACGACGGCGGAGGAGATCTGGCGGGACACCGCCGGGAAGGTCGATATCTTCGTCGCCGCCGTGGGCACCGGCGGTACGATCACCGGGGTGGGATCGATCCTTAAAGCGTACAACCCGAACATCGAGATCATCGCGGTGGAACCCGAGGACTCGGCGGTCCTATCCGGCGGCCAGCCCGGGCCGCACAAAATCCAGGGGATCGGGGCAGGTTTCGTGCCCAAGGTACTCGACACCTGGGCCTACGGCGAGGTATTGACCGTGGGCAACGACGAGGCCATGGCGTCGTCGCGGAAGCTGGCGCGTGACGAAGGGCTGCTTGTGGGTATCTCTTCAGGCGCGAACGTGCTTGCCGCCCGCAGGGTGGCGGCCCGGCGGGAGAACCGGGGAAAGATGATCGTGACGATGCTGTGCGATACCGGCGAGCGCTATCTCTCGACGCCGCTGTATGACATTGCGGAAGCCGAGTAGCGGCGATAACAACAGAAGGGCCGATATACGACGGCCCCACGAAAAGCGTGGTGACATTATGCAAGAAAAAGCCTATCGGAGTGCGGTGAAAACCCTCTCCTGGCGCGCCGTCGGCACCCTGGACACGATGGTGATCTCGTTCCTGATTACGGGCAGCCTGGCGATGGCCGCCTCGATCGGTTCGATCGAGGTCTTCACGAAAATGGTCCTGTACTACCTGCACGAGCGGGCCTGGACGAGGGTCGGCATCGGCCTACACCGGCCGACCGGCGACGATTATCAGATTTAGGAGATCGCATGCAAAAGCACATTGAAACATTGAACCGCCGTCTGGCGGGAAGCAGCGCCGATGAGGTGCTGGCGTATTTCGCGCAGCAGTACGGCGGACAGATCGCGCTGGCATCGAGTTTCGGGGCGGAGGACCAGGTGCTGACGCATCTGCTGCAGCCGCACCGCGAGCAGATCGGGGTTTTTACGATCGACACGGGCCGGCTGCCGTATGAGACCTACGACGTCATGGACAGAACGAACCAGAAGTACGGGATGAACATCGACGTCTATTTCCCCGACCCCACCGATGTGGAGGTGCTCTACAAAGCGCAGGGGATCAACGGCTTTTACGACAGCGTCGACAACCGAAAACGCTGCTGCCATGCCCGGAAAATCGCGCCGTTGAAACGCGCGCTTCAGGGGATGGAGGTCTGGATCACGGGGCTGCGGCGGGAGCAGTCCCCGACCCGCGAGTCGATGCGCCTGGTCGAACACGACGAGGCCAACGGCCTGCTGAAACTCAACCCGCTCATCGAATGGAGCGAAGCGGAAGTGTGGGCGCATCTCCAGGCCAACGGCGTGCCCTACAACCGGCTGCACGACCACGGGTACCCGAGTATCGGCTGTGCGCCGTGTACCCGGGCCGTCGTCCCGGGCGACGATATCCGCTCGGGACGCTGGTGGTGGGAGTCACCCGAACACAAAGAGTGCGGACTGCACCGAAAGGAGTAAACAATGATTGACAGACAACGTCGCACCCACCTGAGGAAACTGGAGGCAGAGGCGATCCACATCATGCGCGAAGTCGCAGCCGAGTTCGACAACCCGGCCATGCTCTACAGCATCGGGAAGGACTCTTCGGTGATGCTGCACCTGGCGCTCAAGGCGTTTTACCCGGCCAAGCTGCCTTTCCCGCTGCTGCATGTGGATACGACCTGGAAGTTCAGGGAGATGATTGCGTTCCGCGACAGCCGGATCGACGCGCTGGGGCTGGAGCTGCTGGTCCACGTCAACGAAGAGGGCGTTGCCCGCGGCATCGGCCCCTTTACCCACGGCAGCGCGGTACACACGGACGTGATGAAGACCGAGGGGCTGAAGCAGGCGCTTGAGAAGTACGGGTTCGATGCCGTCTTCGGCGGCGCGCGCCGCGACGAGGAGAAGAGCCGCGCGAAGGAGCGGATCTACTCCTTCCGCGACGCGAATCACCGCTGGGACCCGAAAAACCAGCGCCCCGAACTGTGGAACGTCTACAACGGCAGTATCCGCAGGGGCGAGAGCATCCGGGTCTTCCCGCTGTCGAACTGGACGGAGCTGGATATCTGGCAGTACATCTACCTTGAACAGATTCCCATCGTCCCGCTCTATTTTGCGCAGGAGCGCCCCGTCGTGGAGCGCGACGGCGTGAAAATCATGGTCGACGACGACCGGATGCCGCTGCAGGAGGGGGAAGAACCCCGCCTGGAGAGCGTGCGCTTCCGGACGCTCGGCTGCTACCCGCTGACCGGCGCGGTCGCTTCGACGGCGACGACGCTGCCGGAGATCATTCAGGAGATGCTGCTGGCGAAGACCAGCGAACGCCAGGGGCGGGTGATCGACAGCGATCAGGCCGGTTCCATGGAGAAGAAGAAAATGGAAGGATATTTCTAATGGAAGCACAAGAGAGACTGATAGCCTCGGACATCGAGCGCTACCTGCGTGAACACGAAAACAAGGAGCTGCTCCGGTTCATCACCTGCGGCAGCGTGGACGACGGGAAAAGCACCCTCATCGGCCGCCTGCTGCACGATACGAAGATGATCTTCGAAGACCAGCTCGCGGCGATCACGAAGGAGAGCCGCAAGTCCGGAACGACGGGCGAGCGGGTCGACCTGGCCCTGCTCGTCGACGGCCTGCAGAGCGAACGCGAGCAGGGGATTACCATCGACGTCGCGTACCGCTACTTTGCCACCGACAAGCGCAAGTTCATCATTGCCGACACCCCGGGGCATGAGCAGTACACGCGGAACATGGCGACGGGCGCGTCGACCGCCGACCTGGCGATCATCCTGATCGACGCCCGTTACGGTATCCAGACGCAGACACGGCGCCATTCATTCATTGTACGGCTGCTGGGGATCACCCGGGTGATCGTCGCGGTGAACAAGATGGACCTCGTCGATTGCTCCGAGGGGCGCTTCGAAGCGATCCGGCAGGAGTATATGGCCTTCGCGGCGGGCCTGGACATCGCCGAGGTGTCGGTGATCCCGCTCTCGGCGCTGGAGGGGGACAACGTCGTGGAACGTTCGGCACGCATGCCGTGGTACGAGGGCGCGACGCTGCTCGAACTGCTTGAGACGGCTGAACTGGACACGCAGGTCGACGGGGCGCCTTTCCGGTTCCCGGTGCAGTACGTTAACCGGCCGAACTCCGACTTCCGCGGCTTTGCCGGGACCGTGGCCTCCGGATCGATCCGCAAGGGCGACACCGTCAGGGTAGTGCCGTCGGGCAAGCGGTCGCGGGTGCATTCGATCGTCACCTATGACGGCGAACTGGCGGTCGCAGAGGCGGACAACGCCGTAACGCTGACCCTTGAAGACGAGATCGACATCAGCCGCGGCGACATCCTCATCGGCGGCGACGCCGAGATCGCGCTTGCCGGGAAGCTCATTGCGGAGCTGGTCTGGATGGACGAGACGCCGCTCGAGATCGGCAGGACCTACACGCTCAAGCGCGCGGCGACAACGGTGGCTGCACGGGTGGAGGCGATCGACCACCAGTACGATGTCAACACCCTTACAGAGCATGAAGCATCCGCCCTCGGGCTCAATGGGATCGCACGGGTGCGGCTCGCCCTGGGGGCCCCGATCGCATTCGATCCGTACGAAGCGAACCGCTGCACGGGCAGTTTCATTTTGATCGACCGCGTCAGTAACAACACGTCGGGTGCCGGCATGATCGTTGCGGCGGCGGAGGAGCAGGCACTGCCGGAAACGGCGGCTGCATCGTTCGAGGTGGAACTCAACGCCCTGATACGCAGACACTTCCCGCACTGGGAAGCCAAAGCGATTGCATAGGGGGTGATGCATGGTATCCGAAACGAAAGCGCAGCGCGTGGAGCGCATCAAGCGCGAGAAAGACGGCCTGGACGTCATCGGCGCGATAGCAGAGTATGCCCGAAGCGGCAGCGATCTGCATCCCGACGATATCGACCGGTTCAAATGGTATGGGCTTTACACCCAGAACAGGAACCTCCAGGACGAGGAGGACCCGACGCTCTATTTCATGCTGCGGGTCAAGCTCGAGGCGGGAGAGGTGACGACCGAACAGCTCAAAACGCTGGGGTACATCTCAAACAGCTATGCGCGGAGCACCGCCGATATCACGACGCGCCAGGATCTGCAGTTCCACTGGATCGAGGTGCGGCATCTGCCGGTGATATTCGCCCTGCTCGAGCATGTCGGCCTCAGTACGAAGATGGCCGCGGGCGACTGCCCGCGCAACGTCGTGAGCTGCCCGGTGGACGGCATCGACCACGGGGCGGTCTCAGACGTGCGCCCGCTGGTTAGAGCGGTCAACGCGCTGTTCCGCGACAACCGTGATTTTTCGAACCTGCCGCGCAAGTTCAAGATCGGTATCAGCGGCTGCCGCAACCACTGTATCTCCCACGAGATACAGGACCTGAGCTTTACGGCGGTCGACCATCCGTCGGGCCGCGTGCTCTTCGACGTCAGCGTCGGGGGCGGGCTGGCAAAGAACCGGCGCATCGCCTCGCATATCGGGTATGCGACGGCGGAGCAGGTCGTCCCCATCGCCGAAGCGGTGGCGACCCTGTACCGCGACGAGGGGAACCGCGAAAACCGTTCCAAGGCCCGTCTGGGGCACCTTGTCGACGCCTGGGGGCTCGACGCCTTCGTCGCGCAGCTGCATGCGCTGCTGGGATTCGAGCTGCTGCCGCCGCAAGTACAGGCCTATACGCCCTACGCCCTGCGGGGCCATTTCGGCGCCCATGCGAGCAGCGTCGAGGGCAGGAGCTATATCGGCTGTGCCGTGACATCGGGGCGCATCGGCGGGGGCGGGCTGCTGCGGCTGGCCAAGGCGATGCAGCGCCACCGTGCCGAAAGGGCAAAGTTCACGACGACGCAGAACCTCGTCGTGCTTGACGTCCCCGAGAGCCGGGTCGGCGCCATGACCGGGGAGCTGGAACTGGCCGGGCTGTCGCCCAACCCGACCCCTTTCAAAGCGCGAACGCTGGCGTGTACGGGGCTGAACTTCTGCAAGTTCGCCATCAGCGAAACGAAGGAGCTGGCGCGGGAGATCGTCGACTACCTGAATGCACGGTTCCCCGACTTCACCGAGCCCGTCTCGATCAGCGTCAACGGCTGTCCGAACGCCTGTGCGCATCCGCACATCGTCGACATCGGGTTCGTCGGGACGGTGCTCAAGCGCGGGGAGCGGCGGATCAGCGGTTTCGAGCTGATCTTCGGCGGCCACCTGGAGGGGGAACGCAGTGCGTTCGGCGAAAAGAGCGGCATCAAGGTGGCGCCCGAAGAGGCGGCCGGGATCATAGAACGCCTGCTGCTGCAGTATCTGGACAGCGGGTACGAAACATTCGGAGCATTTTTACGGGAGCAGGCTTATGACACAAGCGCTATTTCGGCCGTTGCTTAAGCGGGGGAACCGCAAGACCTTCGTGGGAGAGCAGACCATCGGCCGCCACAAGAGACACTATTTTGACTACACCGCGTCGGGGCTGGCGTTCGAACCGATCGAGTCCCGGCTGCGGGAGGTCCTGGAGACCTATGCGAACACCCATTCCAAAGAGGCGTCGATGGCGGCGGTGACGGAACACTATTACAGCGGGGCCCGGGAGCAGCTCAAAACGCTGCTGGGACTGGACGACGCCTTCGCTGTCCTGCCCTGCGGCTGCGGTGCGACGTCGGCGATCAAGCGCCTGCAGGAGATCCTGGGGGTCTATATCCCGCCCGCGACGCGAAAGCGCTGCATCGTGCGGGTACGGCCCCAGAAGCGGCCGCTGGTCATCGTCGGCCCCTACGAGCACCACTCGAACGAGATCAGCTACCGCGAAGGGATCTGCGACACCGTGCGCATCGGCTTCAACGCCGAGGGGGAGATCGACCTGGAGTACATGGAGATGCTGCTGAAGGCGAACCGCCACCGGGAGGTGATCGGGGCGTTCTGCATCGCGTCGAACGTGACGGGGATCATCACCCCCTATCAGCACATCTCGCGTCTGCTGCGCCGTTACGGTGCCATGGTCTGTTTCGACGCGGCCGCATCGTCGCCGTATATGAACGTGCCCAGCAAACTCTACGACGCCATGTTCCTCTCCCCGCACAAGCTGCTCGGGGGGCCGGGATCGTGCGGGCTGCTGGTCATACGGAAGTCGTTCATCGACGAGGAGGTCGCGCCGACGTTCGCCGGCGGGGGTACCGTGACGTACGTGAACCGCAGCGAGCACCGTTTCATCGGCGAGAAGGAGGCCCGTGAGGATGCGGGGACGCCGGGGATCCTGCAGCTCATCCGCGCCGCGCTCGCCTACCAGCTGCGCAACGAACTGGGGTTTGCCTGGATCAAAAACCGCAAAAAGCAGCTGACGGACTATCTGCTCTCCGGGCTGACGGCGGTTCCGGGCTGTACGGTATACGGGGACCTTGAAAAAGAGAACCTGGGGATCGTCTCTTTCAATATAGAGGGGATCGACCCGTATGCACTGTGCGCCGGGCTCTCGGAAACGTGGGGGGTCCAGACCCGTGCGGGCTGTTCGTGCGCGGGCCCATACGGGCACGACCTGCTCGGGCTGCCGGATGATGCGGAGCTGGAGACACGCCCGGGATGGGTGCGCATCAGCATTCACTATTCGCAGGAGATCGCCGATATCGACTACCTGCTTGCATCGATCCGAAAAACAGTTCGGAGTTTGGGAGAGAAACATGAAAACGGCATCGCTTCCGGTACTGCTTAAACCGAAGGAGGGCGGGGTCGTCCTCGTCGGTGCGGGAAAAGTGGGGCTGCACAAAGCGGAAGTCCTGGCGGCCAACGGGATTGTGGCGACGGTGATTGCACCCTCCGTCCATGCCGGCTTTGCAGGAGTGCCTTTGCACAGAGTGTTACGCAAAAAAGTGACAGCAGGCGATTTGAAGAGGGCATCGGTGGTCATTGACGCTACCGGCAACAACGCCGTGACGAAGATGCTGACCGATCTGAAAGCTGCAAGGGGCTTTTTACTTAACGTTGTCGACGTCCCGTCGCTGTGTGACTTCTACTTCGCTTCCCTACTGCACTACGGGCCGCTCAAGATCGCCGTCTCGAGTGACGGGGCGAGCCCGACGCTGACGCAGTGTGTCCGGGACAAGATACGGCGCGTGCTGCCGCTGCAGCTTGAACAGCTCGCACGGGAGAAAGCCGGTGAACGTTCCGGGGGGATGGTCGATGCCGTTGCGACGCGCAAAGCAGCCGGCCGTCTGCTCGCCGGCGTCTCCCTGGTAGGGTGCGGTCCCGGGGATGTGGAACTGTTGACGCTCAAGGCGTACCATATTATAAAAGAGGCTGATGTTGTCCTGTATGATCATCTGATCAGCGAGGAGATCCTGGCACTGATCCCGACAAAGAGCATTAAGATCTATGTGGGCAAGCGTAAGGGGTGCCACAGCCGTACGCAGGATGAGATCAACCAGATGATCGTGCAGTATGCGGAGAAGGGGTGCAGCGTTGCCAGGTTGAAAAGCGGCGACCCCTATATCTTCGGACGCGGGGCGGAGGAGGCAACCTACCTGGCCGAAAAAGGCTTCCGCGTCAGTGTGGTGCCGGGCGTATCATCCGCAGTCGCGGGACCGGCGGGGGCGGGCATCCCCGTGACCGCCCGGGGGCATGCCTCCGGCTTTTCGGTCGTGTCGGCCCATGTGGAAGGGGGAGGGACGGAGCTGTCGTGGATCGGACTGCTTGGACTGCCCGGCCACACCACCGTGGTTCTGATGGGCTTGACGCTGGCGGGGGCCATACGCGATGCCGCATTGGCGCGCGGGCTTGATCCGGCATTGCCGACGGCGATTGTCTCCAATGCGACACGTCCGAACCAGCAGACACGCGTGACGACCCTCGGCGGACTTGCCGAAGCCGCCGAGGCGATAGAAGGTCCGGCCATCATCGTTTTCGGCAGTGTCGTGGCGCTTCAGGCGCTTCTGCCGGGCTATCCGGAGGCTTTAGAGAAAATGGTGCCCGAAGAAGCGCACGTCGCCTGACCCGGCGGGAATGCCGTACGGCAGGGCCTTTTCGAGGGTTTATGGCGGTCGGGATCAGTCCGTAAAATATATAGGAAATTCGGCGGGAAGGGCGCTATAGCCCAACTTTAGATAAGTTTAAGTTATTGACACATAGAATGGTGAATGATCATTCACTTATGAGGAGGAAATGATGGCGGAACGAATTGATGGGGTGCGGAAGCTCTTCACCTCGAAAAGTGCCAGGGTAGATACGAACAGAGGGGATCTCTATTATCAGCAGCTGTTCGATACGTGTCGGGCGCGTCTGGACGCGCTCCGGGAACAGCCGGCGGTCAACCGGCTCGACTTCGATTCACTGCTCACGGACGAGGGGCAGGATCGCCGTGAATTCATGAAGTGGGTCAGTGCGGTGACGGCGATGCTGATGCTCCCGCCGATGTTCACCCCGCTCGTCGCGGAAGCCGCCGAACTGATGAACCGTCTGCCGGTCGTCTGGCTCGAGCTCCAGGACTGCGCGGGCAACTCCGAGGCGCTGCTTCGCAGCGATGGGCCGAAGATCGACGAGATTGTTCTCGACATCATTTCCCTGGAGTTCCACGAGTCGCTGATGGCGCCGTCGGGACACCAGGCGGAAAAGCAGCTCGAAGACGCGATGGAGCACTTCAAAGGGAACTACCTTCTCTTTGTCGAGGGCTCCATCCCGGTCGGTGCGGGGAGAGACTGGTGTACCATCGGTGCTTCAGGTGAGACTTTCCTGGATCACCTCAACCGTGTCGCGGAAAATGCCGCCGCCGTCGTGGCGGTCGGTGCCTGTGCGACCTTCGGCGGTATTCCCGCCGCAGCGCCGAACCCGACGGGTGCCGTCGGGGTGATGGATGTCGTCAAAGGCAAACCGGTCATCAATATCCCGGCCTGCCCGGCGAACCCGGCGAACATGGTCGGTGTCGTCCTGCACTATGCCCTCACCGGGCAGGTGCCGGAACTTGATTCCCTGCTGCGTCCGAAATTCGCATTCGGATACCGCATCCACGACAACTGTGAACGCCGCGCGCATTTCGACGCGGGCGAGTATGTCGAAGAGTGGGGCGATGAAGGCGCGAAGAACAACTTCTGTCTCTATAAGATGGGATGTAAAGGACCGATGACTTTCAACAACTGTTCCATTGTCCGCTACAACGAAGGGGTCAACTGGCCGATCGGTGTCGGTCGCGGCTGTATCGGCTGTTCCGAACCGGACTTCTGGGACAAATATGCGTACGAACGGCCGATGGCCAACGCGAACATCAAGGCACCGACCGGCGGTGTCGAAAAGACCGTGGACCAGTTCGGTCTGGGTCTCCTGACGGCGGCGGGTATCGGTATCGGTATCCATGCGGTCGCCAGTGCAGTAGCCGGTAAGAGAGAAGAGGGAGGAGAAGGATAATGAGCAAGAGACATATTGTAGTCGACCCGATCACAAGGATCGAGGGGCACCTGCGTATCGAGGCGGTGATCGACGAGAATAACACTATCGTGGATGCCTACAGCTCCTCGACCATGTTCCGCGGGATCGAAACGATCCTCCAGGGGCGCGACCCGCGTGACTGCGGTCTGCTGGCCATGCGTATCTGCGGTGTCTGTACCGGTACCCACTATCAGCGTTCCATCGAGGCCGTTGAGGATGCTTTTGACATCACTATCCCGAAAAATGCACGGATTGTACGCAACCTGATTCAGGGTGCGCTCTATGTGCATGACCACCTCGTGCACTTCTATCACCTGCACGCGCTGGACTTCGTCGATGTCGTCTCTGCGCTGTCGGCCGATCCGGCCAAAACGGCGGAAGAGGCGCGCAAATGGGCCGGTGTGGCCGGCGTTTCCCCCTATACGGACGGGGAGAGCGAGTTCAAGGCGATCCAGGAGCGTGTCGCGAAGTTTGTCAAACAGGGACGCCTGGGGATCTTCGGTAACGGTTACTGGGGCAACAAGCACTACAAGCTGACCCCGGAGCAGAACCTGATCGGTGTGGCACACTACCTCCAGGCGCTGGATATCCAGCGCGACCTGGCGAAGATGCAGGCGATCTTCGGCGGGAAGAACCCGCACCCGCAATCCATCGTCGTCGGCGGGGTCACCTGTGTCCAGGACATTCAGAACCCGGCGCGTATCGCACTGTTCAAGCAGCTGCTCAGCGACGGAACGAAGTTTGTCAAGCAGGCGTATCTGCCGGACGTCTACATGGCCGGTACGATGTACGCCGACGAGGCGACGGACTCCAAAGCGACGTTTACGGAACTCATCGGCGGCAAAGGCGTCGGCGGGACCGGCGGCGGACTGCTCAACTACATGAGCTACGGTGACTTCCGCCTGGATGATACCGGTTTCTACAAAGCGAAAACCCTCTTCCCGAGCGGGATTGTCTACGGGGGCGACCTGAGCAAGGTTGAAGCGGTCGACCATGAGAAGATCGCCGAGGACGTCACGCACTCCTGGTACGAGGGGAGCGAACCGCTGCACCCGTACAACGGGCAGACGATCCCGAAATATACGGGCCTCGACAAGCGTGATGACGGCATCGCCTACCTGAAGACCGGCGAAAAATACAGCTGGATCAAGACGCCTATCTACAACGATACCCGTGTCGAAGTCGGGCCGCTGGCACGGATGATCGTCGGGGTCGCGAGCAAGGATGAACGTATCACGAAGTACGTGACGAACTTCCTCAAGCGCGGTAACCTGCCGGTATCGGTGCTCTTCAGTACGGTCGGTCGTACGGCGGGCCGGGCCATCGAGACCGAGCTGATGGCGGATGTGATGATGGAGTGGGTCGACGAACTTGCCGCCAACGCGGCGGCCGGCGACCTGCGCACCTGGACGGAGTTCGACTTCGACCAAGTCAGTGTCAAAACCAAGGGGATGGGCCTGGCCGAAGCGCCGCGCGGTTCCCTGGGGCACTGGGTACGTGTCGAAAACGGCAAGGTGGCAAACTACCAGGCCGTCGTCCCCTCCACCTGGAATGCCGGTCCGCGGGACTACAAAGGACGGATGGGTGCCTATGAGGCGAGCCTGATCGGGACGAAAGTGGCCGATCCTGAGCAGCCGCTTGAGATCATCCGTACCATCCATAGTTTCGACCCCTGTATCGCCTGTGCGGTGCACGTGGTCGACACCAAGGGCAAATCGCTGGGAGTTTACAAGCTCGACAGCCAGTGCAGTATCTAAGGAGGTCCCATGAAATCCGGACGTAAACAGGTAAAGCGGATGACCGGCGCGATGCGCATCATCCACTGGGCCAACGCGATTTCGATGGTGGCTGCCGTGATCACCGGGCTCTATATCGGACACCCGTACTACCAGACGCTGATCGCGGACGGTGCGGTGGACAAATACGTGATGGCGTGGAACCGCTGGGGACACTTTATCGTGGCGATCATCTTTGACGTCACCTCCATCGTTGTCGCCTATCTCTATTTTTTCAGCCGTTTCGAGAAGCCGTACAAGAAGCTGATCCCTACCGGCAAAAACGTTGCCGAGTTCGGCGAGGTTCTTTTGAACCTGGTCACGCTCAACCGTCGTAAGAAATTCGACTCGACGCACAGTGACAGTTTCAATACGGTCTATTTCACGATCTTCCACGTGCTGCTTGTGTGGATGCTCTTTACCGGACTGCAGCTGTATGTCCACGGACTTGAATCCGGCGAGAGCTCGATCGGGGCATGGTGGCCGGCACTGCTGCACCTTGCCACCGACTGGACCATCCCGGTGACGGGCGGAACATTGATGGACGTGCGCATTTCGCACCACGAGACGATGTGGCTCATCGTCACCTGGGTCGCTTTCCATATCTACTACCAGATATGGCGGACGATCTTCTGGAAAGAGGGCGACATCGCCATTGTCTTCGGCGGCAGCAAGTTCGCCAAAGAACAGGAATCCTGAACCGCGGGTTTCCCCACGCGTTCCGGGGACCCCGGGACGTTTTCAACCTCCCAAACTATGCTAAGATAACAAGGTTTCAGCCCCGCAGCGGGTATGACAACCGTTCAAAGGACCCCGATCATGGCCTTCGTATTGGAACTGCAGAGCAGCTCGTCCCAGTTTTACCTTCGCAACTGTATCGCCGGCATCGCCCGGGAATTCGGCATACCGGCCGACATCGTTCAGTCCAGAGGGACGCTCTCCTGTGCATTTGCATCGGACCACCCTGATCTGGAGGCCTGTATCGCTGCCATCGCGGAGCGGCTGCCCGCCTCGTGGCACCTCAGCGGCAGCCGGCATTATGAAAAAGAGGGTGAGCCGCGTGCTCTCCCGGAGCTCATCGACGCGCCGCCGCTGGGCCTCGGGCTCTGCCCCTCGTGCCAAAAAGAGCTGTTCGACCCCTCGTCGCGCCGCTACTACTACCCCTTCACCCATTGCGCGCAGTGCGGCGGGCAGTACGCTTTTTTCGAAGCCTCTCCCTATACCCGTGCCAACAGCGCCTTCTCCTACGTACGTCCCTGTGCGGCGTGCGAATCGGAGCAGGAAACGCACGGGCGCCGGGAGAAGGACCACCTCAACAGCTGCCACGCCTGCGGCGTCCCGGTGCGGCTGGAGAGCGGCGGGCACGAACGCTATGCCAATGACGCCGGAAGTTTCCGCACCATGTTCGAAGTGGCGGCCAAAGCCGTCAAAGACGACAAGTCCCTTCTGGTCAAGACGACGATGGGCTACCGCCGGTTCCAACAAAGCGCAGCGGGGCTGCAAAACCCGGTCATGCTGATGATCGATGCGGGGAAGATCACTGACAACCTCGCGCTGATCGGCGAAGAGTTCAACGCGCTGTTGGGCATCGAACGCCCCGTGCTGCACGTCGCGGTCAAATCGGCGGCGCTGCAGTCGGTTGTAGGCCGGACAGCGGACGTCAAGTACCCTGATGAGGGGTTTACGATCCTGCTGGCGACGGAGCTGCAGCGCCTCGGTGTGGCGTACGTCTTCTACGAGGAGACGGATGCGCAGTGCGAAGCGGAGCTGCGGATGGAGTACGACCTGGAGCTCTCCGCCCAGAGCGACCAGCGCCTCTTTATCAACAAGGATGTGCGTTTCGTCGCCGCCGGCGAACGGGTGAGTTTCCCGTTGCGCATGATGCCGGCGTCGCAGACCCTCGGCATGGCGCACGGCCTGGTCGGCGTCCCCGAAGGGGGGAGCGTGCTGTTCGATCGGCCGGAGCACTTTGACAGCGTGACGGTCGAGAATGCCGTCGTCCTGGAAGGGGAGACCGAGGAGCAGTGGCACACGCACCAGCGCCCCGCGGCGCAGGACGAGGCATCCTTCATGTCCGTCGTCGCAGAGCATGGGCTTTTCGGGCATAAATGCGTCGGGGCCCACTTCGACGAAGAGCCCTCCTTTCTCTATTACGACGGGCGCAGGGTGATCCGCATCGTCCCGCCCATCGCGTTTACGCCCGAGGGGCTGCTGGCGAAGATCGCGTCCCTGCGCGAGGGCTCCGACAGACTGGTCCAGAACTTCCAGAGTCGTCTGCCGGGTGCCTATGAACGCCTCGAAGCGCTGCAGGCCCGTTCAGCGCCGACGCTTTTCGAAGCCGCGGCCGCCGTTTTGGAGCTGGAAGAGGAGAGTTTTGCGGGCATCAGCAAAGCGGCGCTTGGCTATTACGGGAAGGGCGGGGTACAGGTCGATACGCACGTCAAGGACAACCGTTTCGACCATGCGGCGTTCCTCGCCAGTCTGGTCAGCTACCGCCTGGCCGGAGTGGAGACAGAGATGATCGCCTACTCCATCTTCGAGTCTTTCGGCGACTATTTCAACGACCTGATGCAGCAGATCAAAGAGAAGACGAAGTCGGAGCACTTCATTCTCTGCGGGACGGGCTTTGCCCAGCAGTCGCTCTTCAGCCGCATGCAGCGCAACCTGAAAGCCACGCCCCCGCGGATGAATATCAACTACCCCATTGGCAGAGAGAATGCCGTTGTCGGCTGCGTCTACCTCTAAACGCTTCCGGTTTCGGATACGCGGAATCGTTCAGGGCGTCGGTTTCCGCCCCTTCGTCTACCAGCTCGCCGTGCGCGAAGGGCTGGGCGGGCACGTCCTCAACGACGGGGACGGCGTCGTCATCGAGGTCGAGGGGGCGCCGGCAGCACTGGAGACCTTTGAACGGGCGTTGAGGGGGGCACCGCCCCCGCTGGCACGGATCGACGAGGTCGCGTGCGAGCCCCTTGCGCCGCAGGGGGAGGGCGCATTTGTTATCCGTGGATCGGAGAGCACGTCGGCGAAGACGATGGTGTCTCCGGACATGGCCGTGTGCGACGCCTGCGCCGCAGAACTCCGCGACCCCGCCAACCGGCGCTACGGCTACCCGCTGATCAACTGCACTGACTGCGGCCCGCGCTACAGCATTATCCGCGCGCTTCCCTATGACCGGCCGCAGACCTCGATGGCGCCTTTTGCAATGTGCCCCCGGTGTGCGGCCGAGTATAACGACCCGGCTAACAGGCGTTATCATGCCCAGCCGATCAGCTGTTTTGAGTGCGGCCCGACGCTTTCGCTGACCGACCCCTCGGGCGCGGCAATCGCCGAAGAGGAAGCGTGTGTTGAAAAAGCCTCGGCACTGCTCGCCGAAGGCCGGATCGTCGCCGTCAAGGGGATGGGGGGCTTTCACCTGATGTGCGACGCGACGGACGGCGACGCCGTCCAGCGCCTGCGCGACCGCAAAAGGCGCCCCAGCAAACCGCTGGCCGTGATGTTCCCCTCGCTGACGATGATCAGGGAGGCGGCGGAGCTGAGCGAGGCGGAGGAGCGGCTCATCCTCTCCAACAGGCGCCCGATCGTCGTCGTGAAAAAAAAGGCGGATGCCCTGTGCGCGGAAGCCGTCGCCCCGGGCATCGACCGGATCGGCGTTTTTCTCCCCTATACGCCGCTGCACCTGCTCATGATGGAACAGTTGCAGCGTCCCGTCGTCGCGACGAGCGCCAACATCAGCGAAGAGCCGATTCTCACGGATGCCCGGCAGGTGCGTGCGAAACTGGCGCATGTCGTGGACGCCGTCCTGGATTTTGACCGGGAGATCGTCAACGCCTGCGACGACAGCGTGGCGACCGTGGCCGGAGATCGGACGCTGATGCTGCGGATGGCGCGGGGGTATGCCCCCCGAAGTATGCCGCTGCCCTTCGAAGCACCTGGCAGGATCCTCGCCGTCGGGGCCAACCAGAAGAGTACGATCGCACTGGGTTTCGACAAAAATATCGTGCTCTCGCCGCATATCGGGGACCTCGTCTCTCTTGATGCCTTCGAGTACTTTGAACGCACCCTCGAAACCTTCAAACGTTTTTACGCCTTTGAACCCGATATCGTCGTCTGCGACCTACATCCGGGGTATGAAACGACCAAGTGGGCGGAAGCGTTCCACGCGGCGCACCCCGACACGGCGCTGGTAGGGGTACAGCACCACTATGCCCACGCCCTGGCCTGCATGGCAGAGTATGGCCTGGAGGAGCAGGTGCTGGCGTTCTGTTTTGACGGCACCGGTTACGGGAGCGACGGGACACTGTGGGGCGGGGAGGTGCTCCTGGCCGATCCGCAGTCGTATGAGCGGGCCTACCATCTCCGCCCTTTCCGGTTGCTCGGCGGGGAGCAGGCTGTGAGGGAGCCGCGGCGGGTTGCGTTATCACTGTTATTCGAATGTTATAGCTTTGACGAGGTGCTTTCCATGGCGCATCCCGCCGTCCAAAGCTTCAGCGCCGCGGAGCTTAAAACGCTTCACACCATGTGGCAGCGCGAGCTGAATGCGCCCGTGAGCAGTTCCGTCGGCCGGCTCTTTGACGCGGTGGCTTCGCTGACGGACACGGCGCAGATGCTGGGATACGAAGGGGAGAGCGGGCTGCTGCTGGAGGCGGCTGCGGCAGCACAGACGCCGGAGCCGTTTGCGTTTGACCTGCACGACGGGGTGATCGACTGGGAACCGCTGCTGCGCCGGATGTTGGAGGCGCCCACTGGCGCGGCGGCCGGGTTCCACGCGGCGCTCACGGAGCTTATCGTGACGATCGCCGCCCGTCATCCCGGCGTGCCGGTGGTGCTCAGCGGCGGGGTCTTTCAAAACAGGACATTGACGGCCATGGCCTGTGCGGCCTTTGAACGCCGGGGAATCCGCTATTATGTCCAGCGTGAAACACCCGTCAACGACGGCAGTGTCGCGCTGGGTCAGCTTTACCATGCATTGTACCGACAAGGAGGGAGAAAATGAACCGAATTGCACTGATCGGCTCGGGGAACGCGTTTTTCAAAGATGAGGGGATCGGGCTTTATGCCGCCAAATACCTCAAAGAGAACTTTACGTTCGAACCGGGCGTCGACATCGTCGACGGCGGGACGCTGGGGTTCGGCCTGATGCCGCTGCTTCAGGAGTATGATGAGGTGCTGATCGTCAATACCGCTTCGGACGACGATCTTCCTGCCGGCACGGTCACCGTGCGTGACTGCGACACCTTCCTGGAGGGGTCGCTCATCAAAAAAACGGCCAACGAGGTGGAAATCGCGGAGATGCTGCAGATCTGTTCGCTGACGGGGAATATGGCCGAAACGGCCGTCATCAGTATCGTTCCCGAAGACATCATCTCCGTCGAGGTCGGGATTTCAGCCCCGCTGCAAGCCGGCTGGGACCGTTTTATCGAGACGATCACGGCACGTCTGGCCGCTGCTGGGGTCGTCTGCCAAAGGCGCGAAAACGGCATGACGCTGGAGACGATCCTCGAGAACTTCGCGGCACCCAGCATGGCGCTCGGACGCGGTTTCTAGGAGATGCCCGGGGCCTGAAAGGCGCCGATAACCTCCTGCAGTGTACGCCCCGGCTCACGCCGGCTGGTCCGGATGCCCGCGCCCTGTAATATGTTGAGCGCGCTCTCCACATAGCGTTCAAAGGCCCCCTCGAGGGGTTCTGAAAGCCCGATACGCACCTCCACGCGTTCGGGAACGATCCCCAGTACACTCGATTCGGGCTGGGGTTTTCCCATCAGTTCAAGCATATCGAGGCACTGGATCACCCCCACTTCATGCGCCCCCCCGTTGCCCAGGCCGTAGCCGGTCAGTTCGCAGGCGGGGATATGGTAGATGCTTCCCGCCTCATCCTCGATATCGATCGCATCAAGGATCAGGACGCGCTCGTGCTCGATGAAGACGTCGAGGAGATTGATCCCCTCGACGCCGCCGTTGATGATCCGCACCGGCGGCTCGAAAGCGTAGTTGGCGTCAAGGTAGGCCGCGGCGTAAACGGCGATGCCGTCGTCATTTTCGAGAATGTTGCCGACCCCCAGGACGGCGGTAGTAGGTTGAATCATGCAAGTTCCTTGAAGTAATAGTCGGCTAACAGCCGTTCCCGCTCGGGGACGGCGTGGTTGAATTTGAACTCCATCTCTTTGAGATAGAGGGGGAAGCTTTCACTGCTGACCCCGCGGTAGCGCAGGATACTCACTTCGAAATACTCCCAGAAGCGGACGATGTTGTTATGCCGTGACGAGATCTTGATCAGGCGGCTCTGGCGCCGGAAGCGGGCGAACTCCTCCGCGTAGACGGACTCGAGGTCATCTTCGATGAACTGGTTGCGGAACTGCTGCAGGGAGGGCATGACGATGGTGTAGAGATGCCCCTCGTAATCGAAGGTCAGGAAGTTCTGCGCGTCGAAAACGGCATTTTTACGCCGCTTTTTGGCCCGTTCGAGGTAGAAGTACTCTTCGTATTCGCACGAAAGGTGCCGCCTTGCCTCATACTCATCCTCGCAGATGCGGGCGCACAGCTGTCTGAACTGCCCGAAATAGCGGTGGACGGAGACATAAGAGAGTCCCTTTGTATCGGCGGAGACACTGGCGTTTTCATCCCGGGCAAAGTCGGCGATGAGCGCGCGTATCTTTGCGACACGTTCGGGACTGACCTTTTTTCGGCAGCGTCCGCACTTGTACCTGCCGTCCCCGAGACGGTAGACGCTTCCTTGACAGTAGGGACATTGTTGCAGCGAAGACATCCTTTTCCTTTCCCGGTTCCAAAGGTATATAAGAGTGACGACTTTTTAGGTTAATTTTACATAACAAGACTATAATTTATCTAAAACTGAATAGTTATTCATTTGTAGAAAGCGAGAGACAATAAACGGCCAAGACCTCCGAACTCCGGAGCGTCTGTCGGTACGACACTCAACGTCGGCAGTGAAACGGTGTATGCGGGGAGACGCTCTCATGCATTTTTTCCGGTTTCCGCGGAATACAGATGTTTTAGACCCGGTATTCCCGGGCACGAAGGAGAAATTATGTGCAAAGATTGCGGCTGCAGTGTGACGGAACATTCACACGGACACCATCATCATGATCACGACCACGACCACGACCACCACCATGATCATCATGGACACTCGCACGCCCATCAGGCGGCGCACGAGACGCTGCACCACAATCCGCAGCTCAATGACAAGAAGACGATCGATGTCATTACAAAGATCCTGGACAAGAATGACCACGAAGCGGGCCACAACCGTGCCCATTTCGATGACCACGGGGTGCTGGCGATCAACCTGATGAGCAGTCCCGGCAGCGGGAAAACGACTCTGCTGGAGCAGATGGCGGAGCGTGCCCCCTTCCGGTTCGGCGTCATCGAGGGGGACCTGGAGACGAGCCGCGACGCCGAGCGCATCAAGGCCAAGGGCATCCCCGCCTACCAGATCCAGACGGGCAGCGCCTGCCACCTCGATGCCTTTATGGTACACGAAGGGCTGCACGATATGCCGCTGAACGACCTGGATATCTGTTTCATCGAAAACGTCGGCAATCTTGTCTGTCCGGCCAGCTATGACGTCGGTTCGCATCTGAACATCGTGCTTGTCTCCGTCCCCGAGGGGAGCGACAAGATCGAAAAGTACCCTGTCATGTTCCGCCAGGCGGACCTCGTGCTGATCACCAAAACCGACCTGCTTCCCTATTTCGACTATGACATCGAACATGAAAAAGCGGAGGCGCGCAAGATCAAACCGGGGGTCGATATCCTGGAAGTCAGCACCAAAGACGAAGCGTCCGTGCAGCGTGTCATCGAGTGGATCGAATTCAAACGCAGGATGAGGAGCTGATATGTGTCTCTCTATCCCTTCAAAGGTCGTTTCCGTCGACCGTGAGAAAAATACCGCCGTGGTCGATACGATGGGTGTCAAGCGCGAAGCGGGTCTGGATCTGATGGAAGAGGGCAGCGTCAACGTCGACGACTATGTCCTGATCCATATCGGATTCGTCATGAACAAGATCGATGAGGAGGATGCCCTCGAATCGCTCAAGGTCTACCACGAGATCCTGGCGAAGATGGACGAAGAGGAGCGCTCGCGTGTCGTCCTGGAGGATGACAACTGCGAGAACAGGGGTACACCATGAGCGAACTGAAACTCAAAGACCTCTACGACGGCTTCAGAGACCCCGCGACGATCCGGATGCTGTCCGCCCAGATCGGCGAGGCCGCGAAAGCGCTGCACGAACCGCTGCGGATCATGGAAGTGTGCGGGGGGCATACGCATACGATTATGAAGTACGGTCTGCCCCAGCTGCTGCCGGACAACATCGACTTTATCCACGGCCCCGGCTGCCCGGTCTGCATCATGCCCAAAGAGCGGATCGACCACGCCATTGCGCTTGCACGGATGGACGATACGATCCTCGTGACCCTGGGGGATATGATCCGCGTGCCGGGATCGCAGAGCTCCCTAGCCGTTGAACGGGCTGCGGGGCGGGATATCCGCCCGCTCTATACGCCGATGGACGCGCTTAAGATCGCGAAAGAGCATCCCGATAAGCGGGTGATCTTCTTTGCGATCGGGTTCGAGACGACGACACCGATGACGGCGGCGCTGCTGCATGCGGCGATCGCCCAGAAGGTCACGAACCTCTATTTTCATATCAACCACGTCCTCGTTCCGCCGGCGATCGATGCGATCATGAGCGACGGGCGGGCGAAGATCAACGCTTTTATCGGGCCGTCGCACGTCAGCGTCATCACCGGGGCGAAGATCTACGCCCCGTTGCCGGAAAAGTATGGCACCCCCGTCGTCGTCTGCGGTTTCGAGCCGGTCGACGTCATGCAGGGGATTTTGATGGCCGTACGGCAGCAGGCGGAAGGCCGGGCCGAACTGGAGATCGAATACTCCCGTTCGGTGACGATGGAGGGCAACGTCAAAGCCCAGCAGCTCATCGACACGTATCTGCGTGCGCGCAGCCATTTCCGCTGGCGCGGGATCGGGGATATCCCCGATAGTGCGCTGGAACTGAAACCTGAATTCGCGCATCTGGATGCGGAAAAAGTATTTGCTGAGGTGCTGCCGACGGAACCCATCGATGACCATAAACTCTGTATCTGCGGTACGATCCTCAAGGGGCTCGCCAAGCCGATGGAGTGCAAGGTCTTCGGGACGGCCTGTACGCCGAATACGCCGCTGGGCAGCTGTATGGTCAGCTCAGAGGGGGCGTGCAACGCCTACTACCGCTATGCGGGGGTGCTCGGATGAAACAGGTACAGCTGAGCCACGGCGGGGGCGGGGAGGAGACGAACAAGCTCATCCACGACCTGTTCTACCGCCATTTCAAAAACGACATCCTGATCAAGGCCGAGGATGCGGCGGTGCTGCAGACCGAGGGGAAGATCGCGTTTACGACGGACAGCTTCACGGTCAGCCCGCTCTTTTTCGAGGGGGGCGACATCGGGAAACTGGCGGTCGCCGGCACCGTGAACGACCTGGCGATGATGGGCGCGAAACCGCTCTACCTCAGTTCGGCGTTTATGATCGAAGAAGGCTTCCCGTTCGAGGAGCTTGAGCGTATCGTCGGGAGCATGGCCGCTGAGCTGGAGAAATCCGGGGCGAAGATCGTCTGCGGGGATACGAAGGTCGTACCGCGGGGGAGCGTTGACAAGCTCTTTATCAACACGGCGGGCATCGGCCAGATCATGCGCGAAGGGATCTCCTCGCAGACGATCCGCGAAGGCGACGTCATCATCGCGTCGCGCGATATCGGGCGCCACGGGGCGACGGTCTTGATGGCCCGCGAGGGGCTGGAGGTCAGCGCCGATCTCGGCAGCGACTGCGAAACGCTCTGGCCCGCCGTCGAGGCACTGATCGATGACAAGATCTCCATCAGTGCGCTACGCGACGCGACACGGGGCGGCCTGGCCGCCGTACTGAACGAGTGGGCGGAGAACAGCGGCGTCTGCCTGGAGATCGAGGAGTCCGCGATCAGGGTGAGCGATGAGGTGCAGGGGATCTGCGAAATGTTCGGTTTCGAGGCAACGGACCTGGCCAACGAAGGCACCTTCGTTGCCGCCGTCGCCCCGATGCACGCCGCTTTCGCCGTGAGCACGCTGCAGCGGTTCGGTTTCTGCGGCGAGGCGGCGGTCATCGGCCGCGTGACGCAGCAGTACCCGGGCAAAGTGGTACTGCACTCCGCGTTCGGCAGCCGCCGTTTCCTCGACCTGCCCAAAGGCGAACTGTTGCCGAGGATCTGTTAGGAGATTGCTATGCATGAGTATTCCGTTGTACAGGCTTTATTGGAACAGGTGGAGAAGCATGCCGCCGAGAACGAAGCGGAGCGGGTGACGAAGGTGGTCGTCAAGATCGGGGTCATGAGCGGCGTGGAGCCGCATCTGCTGGAGATTGCCTTTAATACTTTCAAAGAGCGGACCGTGTGCGACGGGGCGGACTTCGTGATGAATATACAGCCCGTCACCCTGACCTGCCGCCAATGCGGCAGCCGGAGCGAGCTGGAGAAGGTCTGGTACCGCTGCCCTGAATGCGAAAGTCTGGAAGTCGACGTCGTCGACGGCGAAGAGATGTATCTGATGAGTTTGGAAATGGAGTGACCATGCAGGAGATCTGGGAAAACTATATGAAACCGGTTGACGGACGCCCGGCGACCATCGCCTTCAATGCCGAAGCGGCGGATGCCCTTCCCAACGATACGCTGGGGGTTGTAAGTTTTATCAAGCTGCGGCTGCGTTCGGCGACGGAAGAGGGGTTCGTCGCCGAAAGCGAAGCGGACATGATCAAGGAGATCGAGGACCGGCTGGAGATGGAGGCCCTGCGCTACCGCGTGGGGAAGTATATCGGCCGGATCGTGACAGGGGGCGAGGTTCATTTCATCTACTATCTCAAATTCGACTTCGAGTGGCCCGACGTGGTTGCCGTCACGATGGCGGCTTTCCCGGACTACACCTATGAGTACGGCTCCCGTCTGGACCCGGAGTGGGAGGTGTACCGCAAGCTGCTCTTCCCGACGGACCGCGAGTGGCAGCTGATCCAGAACCACCATACCTGCGACCGGCTCAAAGCCGCCGGCGACAACCTGCAGATCCGGCGGGCGATCGAACACCGGGCCTTTTTTTCGAAACATGAGGGGCGCGAGCGCTTTGTCGAGCGTATCAGTGCCGAGGGCTTCAAAGTGCAGGCTGACGCTCCGCCGGAGGAGGTCAGCCCGCCGTTCGGGGTCCAGTTTTACCGCATCGACGCGCCGTATTACTACGACATCGATGCCGTAACGCTGCAGATTATTGCCTGGGCCGAAGCCTTCGAGGGGCAATATGACGGATGGGAAACCAGTCTGGTAAAACAGTAAATTATTTCGTCGAATAGACGGAAATGTCATACAATAGGACAAAAAGAAGGAGCTACGATGGAACGCGAAGAGTTGTTTGAACAGCGCGAAGACAATGCGCTGCTGACAAAAACAGGTATGAGCCGACGTGATGCGCTCAAATTGATGGGGATCTCCCCGGTAGCGGCGTCCGTACTTGCATCGACCGCACCTGCGGCCTCTGCAGAAGCCGTCGATGTGAAGGGGAAGATTGTCATCGTCGGCGGCGGATCGGGTGCGATCATGGCCCTGGTACGGCTGCACCGTGCCATTTCGGACCCGGATATCACGATTATCGCCCCCAACGAGGTCCACCTCTACCAGCCGGGACAGATCTTTATGGCTGCGGGGCTCTATACGCATGAGGATATTGTCAAGCCCAACAGCGACTTCATCCCTGACGACGTGACGTGGATCAAGGATGAAGTGGCCGTATTCGATCCGGATAACAACCGGGTAACGACCCGCGGGGGCGAAGAGGTCGCGTATGATTACCTCGTTGTCGCGACGGGTATCGTCTGCCACTACGACGCCATCAAAGGGCTCACCGAGGCGGATATCGGTACCAACGGTATCTCCAGCGTCTACCTGAACAACCCCGAAGCGGGGACTGCAAAGGGCGGGGAGATTACCTGGGAGTGGTTCAACGATCTCAAAGAGGCGGCGAAAAACGGGAAACCGAAGGTCATCTACACCCAGCCCAACACGCCGATCAAATGCGGCGGCGCACCGCAGAAGATCCTCTATCTCAGCGCCGACTACCTGAAGAAGGAGGGGCTCTCCGCCGATTACGCTTTTACGACATCGTTCCCGAACCTCTTCTTCCTGAAGCCGATCGCCGATGCGCTGGGTGAGGCGCAGCAGCGTTACGACAGTATCACCAACTACTTCAGCCACCACCTCGAATCGATCGACGTAAAGGGCAAGGTCGCCACCTATGTCCATGCGTATGACGAGCAGGTGTATGACGAGGATCTCGAAGAGTACGAGACGGTGAGCAAATCCGACCGCATCGAGATGCCGTACGACTTTATCCATATCGTACCGCCGATGAGCCCGCCGGATGCCGTCGTCAATTCCCCGCTGGCCGGCGGCGACGGCTGGCTCGAAGTGGACAAATATACGCTGCAGCATCCCCGGTTCCCGAACGTCTTCGGTATCGGTGACGTCTGCGGCATCCCGATGGGGAAAACCGGAGGTTCGGCACGCCACCACGGTCCGGTGCTGCAGGACAACCTGCTGGCGGTCATGCAGGGCAAAACGCCCAAAGAGAAGTTCGACGGCTATACGGTCTGTCCGCTCAAAACCCAGTACGGCGAAATCATTATGGCCGAGTTCAATTACGAAGGATTCGCACCGACGATCCCGTTCCTGGCGCCGGAAAAACCGCGCATGCTCTGGTGGTATTTCGACGTGTACATGCTCAAACCAATGTACTGGTACCTGATGCTGAGGGGGCTTATGTAGCCGCTGCCCCCGGCACCCATGCAAAGTTAATGGAAATTGATGTATAATGTGCCATGAATAACACAAAGATTGTGGCCAAAAAACAGTTCGGCCAGAATTTTCTGAAAGATCAGAGCGTTTTGCGCAAGATCATCGAAGCGATGCCCAAGAGCGACAGACACGTCGCGGAGATCGGGCCTGGCTTAGGTGATTTAACTAAGTTTTTAGTTGATGTCAAAAGCGTCGATGCTTTTGAGGTCGATACCGATCTATGCAAGCACCTGAATGAAGTTTTCACGGATGAGATCACTACCGGTCGACTGACGCTGCACTGCGGCGACGTCCTCGAGCACTGGAAGAGTGAGCTGCTTGATGTTCCTTACGAGTTGGTGGCCAACCTGCCATACTACATCGCGACGAACATTATCCTCAAAGCCCTCGCCGATACGAAGTGCGAATTTCTGCTTGTTATGGTACAGCGTGAAGTCGCGGAGAAGTTCTCCGCTTCACCTGGAGAGAAAAACTTTGGTGCACTGAGTGTGATAGCCCAGAGCGTGGCAGAGGTCAGTATCCTCGTCCATGTCCCGCCCGAAGCGTTCACCCCGCCGCCCAAAGTCGATTCCGCCGTCCTGCTCATGAAAAAAACGGCGAATCGGGCGTCAGACGCGTTTGAACAGATGCTCAAAACCGCATTTGCCCAGCCGCGCAAGACGTTGCTCAAAAATCTCTCCACGCGCTACGGTAAAGATGAGGTCCTGGCCGCACTATCCTCTCGCGGTTATCCCTCTACCGTTCGTCCTCACCAGATCTCGACAGCAGACTATCACCAACTCTATACACAATTACATTAACAGTGACGCCCGAGGGGCGTACTGCAAGGAGTTAGGATGTCAGAAGAAACACAAGCCCCTGTCGCAGAAGCGAAACAAAATACAGAGAACAAACCGGCACAGAACCGCGACGGCTCACAGCGCCGCCGCTCTTCCAGCCGCAGCCGCAGCCGCAGCCGCCAGAAACCCAAAGAGGGTGAAGCGAAAAAAGAGGGCGAAGGTCAGAGCCAGAACCGCAACCGCGGCGGCCGCGGCGGCAACCGCGGGGAGAACCGGGGTGAAAACCGTGGAGAGAACCGTAGCGAAAACCGCGGAGAGAGTCGTGGGGAAAACCGTGGCGAAAACCGCGGTAAAACCGGCGGCGGACGTTCCGGCGGCAGCCGCAACCGCCGCCGCAACGCTCCGGCACCGACGGAGCAGAGCCTGCTGGAAAATGCACGCCAGAACGAGGCGTCTCAGCGCGTCCGTATCAACCCGCATATGAATATCGACACGGAAGTGAAGGCGAAGGTCCGCATCACTCCGCTGGGCGGTCTCGGCGAGATCGGCGGGAACATGATGGTCATGGAAACGGATAACGAAGCGATCCTGATCGACGTGGGAATGAGCTTCCCGGACGAAGAGATGCACGGCGTCGATATTCTCGTCCCGGACTTCACCTATGTCCGCGAGATCAAAGACAAGATCGTCGGTGTCATCATTACCCACGCCCACGAAGACCACATCGGCGCGGTACCCTATCTCTATAAAGAGATGCAGTTCCCGCTCTACGGTACGGCGCTTCCGCTGGCGATGATCGGCAACAAATTCGACGAGCATCACCTCAAAGAGTTCCGCCGCTACTTCCGCCCGATTGAAAAGCGCGTCGTCTACCAGATCGGGAACGATTTCCAGATCGAGTGGATGCACATGACGCACTCCATCATCGACTCCTCTTCGATCGCGGTGACGACGGAAGCGGGAACGATCATCCATACGGGTGACTTCAAGATCGACCATACCCCTGTTGACGGTTTCCCGGCGGACCTGCACCGTCTGGCGCACTACGGCAGCCAGGGTGTTCTGGCACTGCTTTCGGATTCGACAAACTCGTACAACAGCGAGGTGACACCGAGCGAGCTCTCCGTCGCCCCGGCGCTCGACCGCGTCTTCTCCAAGACGAAGGGTCGTATCATTCTTTCGACGTTCAGTTCGAACATTCACCGCGTCTTCCAGGCGATCCAGGCGGGGATCAAGTACGGGCGCAAGGTCTGTGTCATCGGCCGCTCCATGGAGCGCAACCTCGAAGTGGCGATGCAGTACGAATACATCAAGCTGCCGAAGAACATCTTCGTGGATGCCGACGATGTCAGCCGCATGAACGACAAGGACGTTCTGATCGTCACGACAGGTTCACAGGGTGAGCCCAACTCGGCACTGTTCCGCACGGCGATCGGCGAGCACCGCCATATCAAGATCAAGCCGAACGACCTGATCATTCTCTCTTCCCGCGCGATCCCGGGGAACGAAGGTTCTATTTCGCAGATGCTCAACCACCTCGAGCGTGCCGGTGCCAAAGTCGCGCGCGACCGTGACCTCCACGTTTCCGGTCACGGCGGCGCGGAAGAGCAGAAACTGGTGCTGCGCCTGGTGCAGCCGAAGTTCTTCCTCCCGATCCACGGCGAATACAACCACGTTATGCGCCACAGAGATACGGGGATCGCCTGCGGGGTACCGGAGCGCAATATCTACCTGATGAGCGACGGCGAATGCGTCGAAATCGCACCGAAGTACATGCGCAAGGTCAAAACGGTCAAGTCCGGCAAGACCTACATCGACAACCAGAGCAACAACCTGATCGAAGACGATATCGTCATTGACCGCCAGAAGATGGCGACGGAGGGGATGGTGATGATCATCGCCCAGGTCAGCAAGGCGGATTCACACCTGATCTCCAAGCCGAAGGTCAGCAGTTTCGGCCTGGTGCCGGACAAGCAGGACAAAGCTTTCGCTCAGGAGATGGAAGACGTCCTCGAACACTTCCTCACCAACCTCAAACCGGGGATCATCGAAAACCCCAAAGCGATGGAGAACGATCTGCGCCAGGTCGTACGAAAGCATATCTATCGCAAAATGAAAAAGTACCCGCTGATTACACCGACCATCTTTGTGATGTGAGCACCGTAAAGAAAACGCCAACTGCTTGGCGTTTTTAGGTGCGAAACCATAGGCGATGTCCGAAGGACCGCCGAAGGCTTCCAATCGATGGAGTCAGCTGCTTGGTGTTTTTAGGTGCGATGCAGCAAAGCGAAATTCCGCACAAACCAAAGCCGTTGTGCAAAGCACCGCCGAAGGCTTTCAATCAATAGTGAAAACTCCATAGACGTTCTACGAAGCAACGTCGAAAACTTGCAGTCAACAATCGTGACGAAACAACCGCTCCGTATACTTTCCCCTTACTTTACCAAGCCAGAGACAATTGCGTGATAATTAATAAGCAACTCATGACCGAAGAAATACGGTCTGAGGTTATATTGCAGATACTTTTTTGAACAGCCATTGAACCCGTTTCCCCAAATTTATCCGTCGTCGACCGATGAAAAAACACACAGGTTATTCACAGTGTGAAGTATAAAAATAATTGATTATATATAATTCTATATAGGAGCAGAAAAGGACTTAAATAAAGCTTTTTTTTAAGGGCACGGAAAAAGAAATTTCCGGGCGGGGAGAGGGGCGGTCAGTTCCCGCGCGAGCCCGGCTTGATCGCTTCGCTGCCGGCGGCACAGAGCGGGCACTCCTCGGGGGCGTACATCTCGAAGTCGAAGTCCGCCAGGGCGAAGAAAGGGAGGTCGCCGGGGAGCTTGCAGTTCGGTTTTGCTTCGATACTGCTGTGCTCGCGGCGGCAGAAACCGCGGTTGGCCAGGGCGGCGAAAGCGACGACCTTCGCGCCGAGCCCTTCGACGGCAGCGGCCGCTTCCATGGCAGAGCCTCCGGTGGTAATGATATCTTCGCAGATGAGGATGGTTTCACCCTCTTTGACGTCAAAGCCGCGGCGCAGCGTCATTTCACCGCCGACGCGCTCGGTAAAGATATAGCGGGCATCCAGGGCCTGTGCCAGAGCGAAGCCGGCAATGAGGCCGCCGATCGCCGGGGAGCAGACGGTATCGATCTTCACCCCGCTGGCCTTGATCTGCTCGGCCAGGGCATTGGCCAGTTTCATGGCCGTTTTCGGATCCTCGAGTACTTTGGCGGACTGGAGGTAGAACTGCGAATGGTTGCCGGAGCTGAGCTTGAAGTGGCCTTCAAGCATCGCATCGGCATCGAGGTAGATCTGTTTGATATCCATACCGTTACACCGTCATGATGGCTTGTTCTTTTTGTTTGATGATATCATCAATCTTTGCCACCATTTTGTCCGTGATCTTCTGGATGTTGTCCTGGGCGCGTTTGGAGTCGTCCTCGGTGATCTCTTTGTCTTTCTCAAGCTTTTTGATCGTGTCGTTTGCTTTGCGGCGGTCGTTGCGGACGGCGACTTTCGCGTCTTCACCCATTTTCTTCAGCTTTTTGGCGCTTTCCTGGCGCTGTTCGACGGTCATCGGCGGGAAGAAAAGCTTGATCTGCTCGCCGTCGTTGTTCGGGTTGACACCGATATTCGCCTTGGCAATGGCGGATTCGATAGCGCTGAGCAGCGGTTTTTCCCACGGGGAGACGGTGATAGTCGTCGCATCCGTTGCCAGGACCGTCGCCACCTGGGAGAGCGGGGTCGCCGCCCCGTAATAATCGATCTTGATCCCGTCAAGGACCTGCGTCGTTACTTTCCCCGTACGCAGGGTCTTGAACAGGTTTTGCATGTGCTCGAGCGCACCTTCCATATCCATTTCGCATTCTTGATAGATTTCGTCAAGCATTCTCACTCCTTTACTAAGATGATACTTTCTTGTTTCTGACCGACCCTGATAAAGACCCGGCTACGCGGCAGTGCGAGCTTTACATCGGTTTTGACACGAATTTCGCCGTTCTCAACGGGAACACGCACCCATTCATGGCCGCTGATATAGTACTCCGCCGTGCGGTATGTCGGTGCAATTTTAGCGTGTATTTCTTTTAATCTGCCATCTTCGGGCCACCGCAGGGGGGCGATCCACTCGGTGTCCAGGCGTTCGATTTTCAGTTTCTGCGCGATGAGATTATCCCCGGTCAGCGCCGTCCGGTCGAGATCAAGCGGGTCGCTGTCCACGTTGACCGCGCCGCTGTTCTGGTTGAGGATCAGCTCGAACCCGTAATCAGCGATCCCCGCTTTGACTTCGGGGTTGTATTCGCCGTAGGGATAGGCGTAGTAGCGCGGTACGCGGCGGAGCTCCTTGGCGAAGGAACGCAGCCCCCTGTCGGTGTCCTCTTTGAGTCTATAGGGCTCGAGGTGGCACTCATGACTGTGGCCGTAGCCGTGCAGGCCGAGTTCGCCGTACTGTGCCGTATCGCGGATCTGATCCCAGGTCATGAAATCGCCGTAGTTCTTGTCCGCCGCCGCGACATAGACAAAGAGGGTAAAAGGGTAGCCGTACTCTTTGAAGAGGGGCAGGCCGTTTTCATAGAAGCTTTTGTAACTGTCGTCGATGGTGAGGACGACCCACTTGTCGTCAATGGCTTCACCCTCTTTCAGGGCTTTGGCCAGGCGGGAGAGGGGGATAACCTTGTAGCCGTTCGTCTTGAGATAGTCGAATTCAGCACGGAGGGTCTCAATGGCGGTGCTGGTAGAGGCATGACGCACATCCCCGAAGCGGTGAAAAACAAAGATGTGCGCGTCCGCGAAGAGTACCAGCGGCAGCAGCGCAGTCAGCAGGAAGCTGCGCATGGCGGGATTAGTTGGAGGCGTTGGCTTCGGCAGCCGAGGCTGCAGGGGCAACCGCACTCTCCGCAGCAGCCGGAGCTGCCGCCGTCACCGGTGTGACGATCTCATCGACGACGGACTTGTTGGCGGCCTGCGCATAGAAGTAACCCAGGGCAATCGTATTGGCAACGAAAAGGAAGCCGAAGAAGAACGTTGTTTTTGCCAGGAAACTTCCCGGACCCTTGGCACCGAAGACGGATTCATTGGAACCGCTGTAGGCTCCCAGGCCGATGCTGGAGCTCTTCTGCAGCAGTACGACGATGGTCAGCAGGATCACCAGCACAACCTGGACGATCAGCAAGAAAGAAGTCATTGTTATCCTTAATCATTCGCTTTAAAGTGGCGAATTATAGCGAAAAAAACCCCATTCTTTAATGGGACGGGAAGCTTCGCTATAATTCGGGGAAGAAAGCCGTGGAGAGATTTTGAAAAAAGCGATCATTGTTTTGCTGGTACTGTTAATCGTTTTGGTGGTGACCCTGGTGGTCGCCGTGCCCGCAAAAAAGGTGCAGGCTGGCAAAGCGGATGTCGTCGTGACGACGTTTGCGCTCTATGATATCGCCCGCCACCTGCTGGAGCAGGATGCTGAGGTGGCAATGCTGATCCCGTTCGGCCGGGATGTCCACACCTTTGAACCGACGCCGCAGGATATGATCCGGGTAGAGAAGTGCCGGCTGTTTCTCTACAGCGGTGCCGGCCTCGAGCCCTGGGCCGAACCATTTGAATCTTTCGGCAACGCGAAGGATATGAGCCGGTACGTCCGGCTGCACGAAGGGGGGCATGCGCACCACGACGAAACGGCAGAGATGCACGACGACGATCATCACGGTGCCGATCCGCACTACTGGCTCGACATCGACAACATGATCGCGCTTGTCAAAGCATCAGAACAACTGTTCACTTCGGCGTTTCCGGCGCTGGATGCCGGAAAACTCCGGGAGCGCGGTGCTGCCTATATCAAACGACTTGAGACGCTTGACACCCTTTACCGCAAACGCCTGAGCGGCTGCGGGCTGGACACGATCGTCGTCAGCCACAACGCCTTCGGCTATCTTGCCGAGCGGTACGGATTCCATGTAGAGGCCGTTACCGGACTCTCTCCGGATACGATGCCCAATGCGAAAACGATGGCGCAACTCACCGATACGGTACGCGAACACGGCATCAAGACCCTCTTTTACGAGTCGTTTGTCAGTGACAAGCTGGTGGCGTCGCTCGCTGCGGAGACGGGCGTGCGGGTGGATGTGCTTCAACCGCTGGCGAATATTACCGCCGACGAGATCGGCGCGGACTATTTTCGCCTGATGAATGCCAACCTCCTGAAACTGCATGACGCATTGGAGTGCCGATGACCTTCGAGCCCGCCGTGTTCGAGGTGGAACACCTGGGATACAGTGTCGGCGGGCAGACGATTCTCTCGGACGTTTCATTGAAGGTACTGCAGGGGGAGTATTGCGCCGTGATCGGTCCCAACGGCGGGGGGAAGACGACCCTGGTCCGCCTGCTGCTGGGCCTGCAAAAACCTTCCGAGGGAACGATCCGGCTCTTCGGCGAACCGCAAAAGCAGTTCCGCCGCTGGAAACAGGTGGGCTATGTTCCCCAGCAGGTGACCCAGACGGACCGCCTCTTTCCCGGTACGGTGGAAGAGGTCGTCAGCATGGGGCGCATCTCCGGGATCGGATGGGACAAGCGCTGGCACGATGACGACCGCCGCCATATCGAGCATGCCATGGAGCGGATGGAAGTGTCGGACCTGCGGGGGAAGCTGATCGGCGAGCTCTCCGGCGGACAGCGCCAGCGGGTGATGATCGCCCGTGCGCTGGCTTCGGAGCCGAAGGTGCTGATTCTCGATGAACCGAACACCGGGGTTGATCAGCCCTCGCAGCAGCGTTTTTACGCCCTGCTGCGCCAATTGAACCGGGACGAGCGTTTGACGATCCTTTTCGTGACCCACGACATCGGTGTCATCGCCGACGACATCGCGCGGGTCTTTACGGTCAACCAGCGGCTCTCAACCTGCAACGACCCCAAGACGCTGCTCAGCTGCGAGGGCATGAGCGAACTCTACGGCATTGATGCGCACCTGCTCAGCGCGCACCACCGGCACTGACGAGGAGTAGGCGATGCTGGAACTGTTCCAATACCAGTTTATGGTCAATGCGTTTCTTGCCGGGATCATGATCGCGCTGCTGGCCTCTATCAGCGGGGCCTTCGTCGTCCTGCGCCGCTACGCGCTGCTGACGGAGACCCTGGCGCATTCGGCGCTGGTCGGGGTCGCCGTCGGGATCCTGACCGAGACCAACCCGGTCTGGATGGCGGTGGCGGCGGCACTGCTCAGTGCATGGACCATCGAATACCTGCGCAGTTTTTTTCACCTCTATTCCGATGCCGTCCTGGCGATCTTCCTTTCGGGTTCGCTTGCCCTGGCCGTGATCATCGTCTCCCTGGCGGGGGCATTCAACAGCTCGCTTTTCAGCTACCTCTTTGGCTCCATCCTCTCCGTCTCGCGGGAAGAGGTCTGGACGATCTTCGCCGTCGGTGTCCCGGCCCTGGCACTGTTGGGGTACTTCTATAAAGAGCTCTACTTTATCGCCTTCGATGAGGAGGTTGCCAAAACGGGCGGCATTCCGGTGACGCTGCTGAACTTTATGCTAGTGAGCATTGTTGCAGTCATCATCGCCCTCTCCATCCGCATCGTCGGGACCCTGCTGATCGGTGCTTTGATGGTTATCCCCACCGTCGCGGCCCTGCGTTTCCGCCAGGGCTTCTCTGTCACGGTCGGCCTTTCGGTTCTTTTTGCCCTCTTTTCGGTGACCGCCGGTATGCTGCTCTCCTACGCCTTCGCACTTCCCAGCGGCGCGACCATCGTCATGTGCGTACTGCTGATCTTTGTCATCTCCCTGTTGATCAACCGCCGATGAACGTTCAGAACGAATTTTCCCGTTACGCCGACCATTACGGCAGCTACAATGTTATTCAGAAGAAGGTGGCGCAAAGACTGGTCGCCGGAGTAAAGGATGCACCGCAGCATCTGCTTGATATCGGCTGTGGGCGCGGTGCTGTCGCCGAACGTATCGATTGGCCTTATCAACAACTTGTCGGCATTGATTTTGCGCCAGGGATGCTGGTGCTGCATCCCCAGGGGGAGCATATTATGTGTCTCCAGGGCGACTTCGACGATCCAAAGCTCTACGCTTCGCTGAAAGCAGCACACTTCGACCGTGTCTTTTCCGCCTCCGCCCTGCAGTGGTCGCCGGACCTGGCGCACACCTTCGCATTGATCCGTTCACTGAATGCACCGGTCTCCCTTGCGATCTTCACGGCAGGGACCTTCGGAACCCTGTTCAAAACGGCGGGGCTGCCACCGCTACTTCGGAGTGCTGATGAAGTGGAACGGCTGGCAAAGCGTTTTTTCAATGCATCGTGCGAAGTGGTCCGCTACTCGCTCGCCTTTGACAATACACGCGACATGTTCCGTTATATCAAGCGCAGCGGGGTCAGCGGGAACCGCAATGTCCTCACCTATAAAGAGACGAAACAGCTGATGCAGAATTATCCGTCAGACCGCTTGGAGTTCGAGGTGCTCTTTATTCAGAACTGAGCAGGTGCTCTTTTTCCAGTGTATAGAGCTCGTAGCGGATCTGCTTGAATGTTTCAGAGAGGGCAGGGTCGACGATCTTATACATCTCCTCCAATACCCGTGACGACTCCTGGGCCCGTTTGTAGTTGGCGATGAGGATGCTCTCAATCGAGGAACGGTTCAATTCGCTCTCTACCGTCGGACGCAGCACGTCATTGACGCTGTCCCGGGAAGAGAGCAGGTTTTGCAGATCGTTTATTCTGCTGCGGTGGCGAAGGGCTTTGAGACTGGAAGCGGTTGTTTTGTCGTTTTGGAGATAGCGGGCGATATCCTCGATGACGCGGATGCCCTCTTTGAGGCGGTTCAGGTTGGCGTCGATCACCCGAAAGAGATCGGGTGAAAGAGCGTCAGTCTTCGTTGCCACCGAAGATGCCCAGGAGCTGGAGCAGGTTGACGAAGATATTGAAGAAGTCGAGGTAGAGGGCAACGGCGCCCTCGATCGGTGTTTCAAACACCCCGCGCATGATCGCCTGCGTGTCGTAAACGACAAAGATGCTGAACAGGAAAACCGCTGCGGCGGAGATAATGACGGCCATCAGCGGGCTTCCGAGGAAGATATTGACGATCGAGAAGCCGATGATCACCAGAAGGGCGATAAAGAGGGGCTTGCCGAAAGAGGTGAAGTCTTTCGTCGTACGGATGGCGTAGAAGCTCATGGCGCCGAAGATGACTGATGTCATTGCAAAAGCGTTACCGACAATGGTCGCCCCGCCGGACATACCGAGGATGACGGAGAGCAGCGGTGCGATCATCATACCGGTTGCAAACGTGAATGCGAAAAGCAGGATCAGGTTGAGCCCCTGCTTGTGCTTGGCAAAGTGCAGGCCGATCAGCAGACCGATGACCAGGAAAAAGAGCGGCCAGTGCATCGCCTGAAGGGTCCCGGCGATAGGAATCCCCACGTACGAACCGACAGCCGCAGCCATCAGGGAAGCGGCAAACAGTTTGTAGGTCTCTTTTACAAAGGAAACGATCTGTGTTTCACTGCGGTTGGCTGCGTAGTGATCCGCTGCCCTGCCGCGTGCATATTCTCTATCATAAAGTCCCATAGTCTATACCTCTATATATTGGAGTTTGATTTCTGAACTATACAAGGTCCATGTCAAACAGATAGTAAATAAATTCAGAGGGTTTGGCGTGAAAATAGTTCTTATTGCTGGCGACACTTCCACTTGTGTATATTTTCGTAACAAAAATGGGGTGAAAAAGGGTCAAAAAAAAGAAATTTGACATATTTTGCAATTCCTCTCAAAAACCTCTTGACATTGCTTTTGAAATCCCCTATAATTCCCGTCCACAAACGATGAGAGGCATCGAAAAGAGGCCTATCTAGCGGGACTTCGGGTTGAAGATCGCGAAAGTTTGAGATCATTGAAAACTAAGCAAGTGGGATGGACAGACAAGGTCTGGAAGTCTTACTTAGATAAGACACAATAACCGTCTATTACTTGGGAAACTAAGTATAGACACTATACAGCCAATGATTTTATATCTTGGGCTGGATCAGTAATCGCTTCATTTATGAAGTGTCTTTTCAATTATGGAGAGTTTGATCCTGGCTCAGAGTGAACGCTGGCGGCGTGCTTAACACATGCAAGTCGAACGGTAACAGGAAGTAGCTTGCTACTTTGCTGACGAGTGGCGCACGGGTGAGTAATGTATAGGTTACGTGCCCCATAGTCTGGGATAGCCACTGGAAACGGTGATTAATACCGGATACTCCTGTTCGCAGGGAAAGTTTTTCGCTATGGGATCGGCCTATATTGTATCAGCTAGTTGGTGAGGTAAGAGCTCACCAAGGCGATGACACATAGCGGGTTTGAGAGGATGATCCGCCACACTGGTACTGAGACACGGACCAGACTCCTACGGGAGGCAGCAGTGAGGAATATTGCACAATGGGGGAAACCCTGATGCAGCAACGCCGCGTGGAGGATGACGCATTTCGGTGTGTAAACTCCTTTTATTAGGGAAGAAAATGACGGTACCTAATGAATAAGCTCCGGCTAACTCCGTGCCAGCAGCCGCGGTAATACGGAGGGAGCAAGCGTTACTCGGAATCACTGGGCGTAAAGGACGCGTAGGCGGGTTTTTAAGTCAGGTGTGAAATCCAATGGCTCAACCATTGAACTGCACTTGAAACTGGGAACCTAGAGTATGGAAGGGGCAGATGGAATTAGTGGTGTAGGGGTAAAATCCGTAGATATCACTAGGAATACCGAAAGCGAAGGCGATCTGCTGGGACATAACTGACGCTGAGGCGTGAAAGCGTGGGGAGCAAACAGGATTAGATACCCTGGTAGTCCACGCCCTAAACGATGAATGCTAGTCGTCGGGGTACTCGTTACTTCGGTGATGCACTTAACAGATTAAGCATTCCGCCTGGGGAGTACGGTCGCAAGATTAAAACTCAAAGGAATAGACGGGGACCCGCACAAGTGGTGGAGCATGTGGTTTAATTCGAAGATACACGAAGAACCTTACCTGGCCTTGACATTGATAGAATTCTGTAGAGATACGGAAGTGCCAGTTTACTGGAGCTTGAAAACAGGTGCTGCACGGCTGTCGTCAGCTCGTGTCGTGAGATGTTGGGTTAAGTCCCGCAACGAGCGCAACCCTCGTCCTTAGTTGCCAGCAGTTCGGCTGGGCACTCTAAGGAGACTGCCTTCGCAAGGAGGAGGAAGGTGAGGACGACGTCAAGTCATCATGGCCCTTACGGCCAGGGCTACACACGTGCTACAATGGGGCGTACAGAGAGTTGCGATACCGCGAGGTGGAGCCAATCTCATAAAGCGTCTCTCAGTTCGGATTGTACTCTGCAACTCGAGTGCATGAAGCTGGAATCACTAGTAATCGTAGATCAGCTAAGCTACGGTGAATACGTTCCCGGGTCTTGTACTCACCGCCCGTCACACCATGGGAGTTGATTTCACCCGAAATCGGGAAGCTAAAGTAGCTACCGCTTACGGTGGAATCAGCGACTGGGGTGAAGTCGTAACAAGGTAACCGTAGGAGAACCTGCGGTTGGATCACCTCCTTTCTAGAGTAACCGGGCACCATTCGTTTGGTGGCCCGAAGAGAAAATCTCACATTTCAGATTGTGTCTGTCCGCTTGCTTGCTTAGTTTTCAGTGATCTGTGTTCTATTGAATTAGAAATGCCGAGAAGGGGCCTATAGCTCAGCTGGTTAGAGTGCACCCCTGATAAGGGTGAGGTCGGAGGTTCAAGTCCTCCTAGGCCCACCAGGATCACTATGTGGGGAATTAGCTCAGCTGGGAGAGCGCCTGCTTTGCACGCAGGAGGTCAGCGGTTCGATCCCGCTATTCTCCACCACGAAGCCTAATACGAGTACTTTTAGAAGTACTGATATTAGACTTCTTAGTGTATAAGAGTCTAAAACGTTCATTGAATTATCATTGTTAAAGTCAACAAATATTTATGAAGATTACTTCGTAAGTATTGCAACTACAATTAAATATTACAGTCTTATTCATATTGAGTAAGGCAGTAAGCGCTAATTAGAATAAAGATATTAAGAGCTATAGGTGGATGCCTAGGCTGGTAGAGGCGATGAAGGACGTACTAGGCTGCGATAAGCCTCGGGGAGCTGCCAAGAAGCTTTGATCCGGGGATTTCCGAATGGGGCAACCCGGCACGGCGAGAGTCGTGTCACCCTGCGGGGAGCGAACCAAGGGAAGTGAAACATCTCAGTACCTTGAGGAAAAGAAATCAACCGAGATTCCCAGAGTAGCGGCGAGCGAAATGGGACTAGCCCTAAAGCGTGTAGTGTGTTAGCAGAATCCTTTGGAAAGAGGAGCCATAGAAGGTGATAGCCCTGTAAGCGAAAACTATCTGCATGTTATTCGAGTAGGTCGGGACACGTGTTATCTTGACTGAACATGGGGGGACCACCCTCCAAGGCTAAATACTACTACCAGACCGATAGCGAACCAGTACCGTGAGGGAAAGGTGAAAAGAACCGTGGTGAACGGAGTGAAATAGAACCTGAAACCTATAGCTTACAATCATTCGGAGCCCCATTCTTTATGAGGGGTGACGGACTGCCTTTTGCATAATGAGCCTGCGAGTTGTGGTATCTGGCAAGGTTAAGCGAACGCGAAGCCGTAGCGAAAGCGAGTCTTAATAGGGCGATTAGTCAGATGCTGCAGACCCGAAACTGAGTGATCTATCCATGAGCAGGTTGAAGCCGGTGTAAGAGCCGGTGGAGGACCGAACCGATGGGCGTTGAAAAGCCCCCGGATGACTTGTGGATAGGGGTGAAAGGCCAATCAAACTCAGTGATAGCTGGTTCTCTCCGAAATATATTTAGGTATAGCCTCGAGCATTAGCATACAGGGGTAGAGCACTGACAGGGCTAGGGCTGCTCACCGCGGTACCAAACCCTATCAAACTCCGAATACTGTATGTGTAACCTCGGGAGTCAGGCGGTGGGTGATAAAATCAATCGTCGAGAGGGGAACAACCCAGACTAGCAGCTAAGGTCCCTAAGTTACATCTAAGTGGAAAAGGATGTGGAGTTGCTGAAACAACCAGGAGGTTGGCTTAGAAGCAGCCATCCTTTAAAGAAAGCGTAACAGCTCACTGGTCTAGCGATTCTGCGCCGAAAATATAACGGGGCTAAGATGTACACCGAAGCTCTAGACTTAGTTTTACTAAGTGGTAGGAGAGCGTTCCATTCAGCGTTGAAGGTATACCGGCAAGGAGTGCTGGAGCGGATGGAAGTGAGCATGCAGGCATGAGTAGCGATAAAAGCAGTGAGAATCTGCTTCGCCGTAAACCCAAGGTTTCCTACGCGATGCTCGTCATCGTAGGGTTAGTCGGGACCTAAGTCGAGTCCGAAAGGGGTAGACGATGGCAAATCGGTTAATATTCCGATACCGACTGTAGAGCGTGATGGAAGGACGCATAGGGCTAAACGAGGTCACTGATGGAATAGTGGCTCGAAGGATGTAGGTTGTAAGGCAGGCAAATCCGCCTTACATGAGACCGAGATCTGACAGGCTGTCGACGCTCTTCGGAGCAGAAACAGAATCGTTGATGCCGTCGTGCCGAGAAAAGTTTCTAAGCATATCTACAGTCGCCCGTACCGTAAACCGACACAGGTGGGTGAGATGAGTATTCTAAGGCGCGTGGAAGAACCCTGGTTAAGGAACTCTGCAAACTAGCACCGTAACTTCGGAATAAGGTGTGCCCGTTGTACGTGAAACCCCTGCGGGTGGAGCGGAAGCGGGTCGCAGCAAAGAGTCCCTCCCGACTGTTTACCAAAAACACAGCACTCTGCCAACACGTAAGTGGATGTATAGGGTGTGACGCCTGCCCGGTGCTCGAATGTTAAAAGGATCCGTTAGCTTTGCGAAGCGGTGAATTGAAGCACGAGTAAACGGCGGCCGTAACTATAACGGTCCTAAGGTAGCGAAATTCCTTGTCGGTTAAATACCGACCTGCATGAATGGCGTAACGAGATGGGAGCTGTCTCAACCAGGGATCCAGTGAAATTGTAGTGGAGGTGAAAATTCCTCCTACCCGCGGAAAGACGGAAAGACCCCGTGCACCTTTACTATAGCTTGACACTGCTATTGGGATATTCATGTGCAGGATAGGTGGGAGCCGTTGATTTAGTGACGCCAGTTGCTAATGAGGCACCCTTGAGATACCACCCTTGAATATTCTGATAGCTAACTGCGCAGAGTTATCCTCTGTCAGGACAATGTCTGGTGGGTAGTTTGACTGGGGCGGTCGCCTCCTAAAAAGTAACGGAGGCTTACAAAGGTTGGCTCAGATGGGTTGGAAATCCATCGTAGAGTATAATGGCATAAGCCAGCCTGACTGTGAGACATACACGTCGAGCAGAGTCGAAAGACGGTCATAGTGATCCGGTGGTTCTGTGTGGAAGGGCCATCGCTCAAAGGATAAAAGGTACGCCGGGGATAACAGGCTGATCTCCCCCAAGAGCTCACATCGACGGGGAGGTTTGGCACCTCGATGTCGGCTCATCGCATCCTGGGGCTGGAGCAGGTCCCAAGGGTATGGCTGTTCGCCATTTAAAGCGGTACGCGAGCTGGGTTCAGAACGTCGTGAGACAGTTCGGTCCCTATCTTCCGTGGGCGTAGGAGAGTTGAGGAGAGCTGACCCTAGTACGAGAGGACCGGGTTGGACGAACCACTGGTGCACCGGTTGTCCTGCCAAGGGCACCGCCGGGTAGCTACGTTCGGATGTGATAACCGCTGAAAGCATCTAAGCGGGAAGCCAACTCCAAGATGAACTCTCCCTGAAGGACGCATGAAGACTACATGCTTGATAGGCTGGGTGTGTACGCAGAGCAATCTGTTTAGCTGACCAGTACTAATAGTCCGTTCGTCTTTTTTCCCTAAAATTAGTGTCTTACTGCCTTACTCAGTATGAGCTGTAATAGCCGTAGTTGCAACCGTTGACTTTAACAATCATATTTTATGCTAACACTTGGCATAAAACATACATAATACCGACACGCAGTCGGATCCAAGAGCTCACCGGAGCTTTTCGATCCGATTGTCCAGGTGGCTATAGAGAGAGGGAAACGCCCGGCCCCATTCCGAACCCGGAAGCTAAGCCTCTCATCGCTGATAATACTGACCCTTGCAGGGTTGGGAACGTAGGTCGCCGCCTGGTTCTCGGATTTACCCCTCTACTTATTAAAACAATCCTGACATTCTTACTTACAAACAAAAACAATATATCAACCAAATGACCTTATTACTGCCTCTACTCCAGATCTCTGTTTCTCTTTAGTCACATCTTATTCCTGTGCTTAGAATAATGTGCGTTACGTATTCCTATGAAATAAAAGTGGCTTTTCACAATGTCTTGTATGCAATTTTAAACGCTTTTAGAAGCCCGAAGAGCATCAAATGTTTAGGTGGTAGAATGTATATATGAGGCACTAAAACATATGATTATACGGCATATATGATCCTGTATCTATTCCTTCGTCTTATATATGCATTCCTTCATTGTACATGCAATTCTAATGTACTATTGAACACATGTATTTGCTGGATGTTGTAGGGTAATGAACGTAGAAATATTAATAATACATGTAAGAAATAACAAGAAACGTAAAAAAAACTGTTTCCAAACGTAACATTATGATAAAATTCTCAAAAAAATCTCTCTTTTGTATCAAAAACGGAAATGGCCGTAAATAACTGTATTTAGGGGTAAAAACGGCCATTTCAATAAGATTTATATATAAATATCTTTTATTTTCTTCCATTTCATCAAACTGCTTAAAATAATGATAAGATCCTGTGATATTTCATTTTTTCTATTCAGATTCAATTTATTTTTGCCTATCTATAATGATCCGAGTTGAAAGCACAGGCTTTCTGTCGAATTACTGTGTTCGTAGGAGTATAAATGACACGTACAATTAAATTGGCTGTGGCTGCGGCATTGGCATTTGGAACGACATCCGCATTTGCAACAAACGGCGACCACCTGATCGGACTGGGTGCCAAATCACGCGCGATGGGCGGTGTGAGTATCGGGATGCCGTTCGGTGCCGAATCGGGGATTAACAACCCCGCGTTGTTGAGTTCTGTCAAGGGGACTCAGATTTCATTCGGCGGTACGCTTTTCGCACCGAATGTCAAATACGATGCCAAAGACGGTAACGGTAAACAGGATAGCGCCGCGGATCTGAATGTCATCCCTGAAGTTTCAGTAGGGAATAAGGTCGGTGACCACTTCTTCTGGGGTATCGGTATTTGGGGGACTGCCGGTATGGGTACGGATTACCGCAGAGAGAATACTCAAAGCACTATGAATATGGTCACTGCGCTCCAGCTCATGCAGCTGGGTGTGCCGCTCGCTTATGAAATGAACGGGTTCAGCATCGGGTTTACACCGATCGTCCAATACGGGGCGTTGGACATTAATTACAATGCGATGGGAACGACTGTCGGTGAAGGCCTTGCGCAGGATCTGAAACTGACATGGAACGCCGGTCTCGCGTATACTGTAGGAGCCTTGACTGTCGGTGCCGTTTACCGTGCTGAAATTCCGATGAAGTACCGGGGCCAGATTTCTGGTGCAACAGGGCCTTTCGCGGGTCTGGGCATACTGCCTGCCCCGTTTGGGGATGAATTGACGCAGCCGGCCGAAATTGGTGCCGGTTTCTCTTTCAAGTTGACCCGCAACAACACAATTGCTTTTGACTACAAGCAGGTGAAATGGGGCGATGCGAAAGGGTATAAACAGTTCAACTGGAAAAACACGGATGTTTATGCTGTCGGGTACCAGTTCGAGGTAGACGGGTATGCCCTTCGTGCCGGTTTCAACCACGGTGCACAGCCGATCGAAGAGGCGGACGGTACGACACTCGAAGGTGCCGCAATCAACGTCTTCAACCTGCTTGGTTTCCCGGCAGTCGTAGAAAACCATATTACTGCCGGTGCTTCTGCACCGTTGACAGACCAGCTTTCCGTGGACCTGGCGGTCGGCTATGCAATGAAAACGAAGGTTTCATTCGATACATCCGCACTTGACGGTATGATGACAGGACCGAGCAACGAAGTGACACACTCACAGCTCGGCGCCACATTCCAGCTGACTTACGACTTCTAATCAAGCAAATCTTCTGCTTACTTTTCCGCCTCCGGGCGGGACCCTGACAATCTTGATGCTATGACATAGAACGGCAGCAATGCAATATTGCCGTGCCGAATTTTTTGTTCTATACGGATGGAAGAAAAGACAATAACTCAAATGCGCATGAGGTTTGTCGATTGAAAAAGGAGAAACAATGAAAAAAGTAATGATCTATTTCGCATTGATGTTTTTGGCGTTGAACGGCGCTGCCGCTACAGAACCGGCAGGCGGAGATGTCAATGCGTACTATTATGCTGCCTATCTGGATCCGTCAGAAGCGGAGAGCAGACTCAAAAGTGCCGGTTTCGAAATCATCGGACACTATGCAGCTACGGAAAAGAGCGAGACGCTCATCATCACGAACAGTGCGCTTCAGACGGCTGCCGGGAAACCCGGGCGCGGTTTCGGTGCGATCCTCCGGATACTTGTCGACGGCGAGCATCAGCGCATCGCCGTGACAAACCCGGTCTACTTCGGTAAAGCTTTTTTACAAAAAGATTATGACCCCGTCCTTGCCGAGCAGCTGACGAAGTCCCTGGCAAATGCTTTGGGTACGATGAGCGTTTCGGAAGACACTTTCGCCTTCGACAAACTGGAGGGGTACCACTTTATGATAGGTATGCCCTATTACGAGGACGTTTACGAATTGGCCGAGGATGATACGGCGGCACTGCTCTCCAAACTCGACGCTTACAACGGCGGGAAAAATATCGTCTTCAAGCTTTCCATGGGGGAGGGAAAGACACTTGTAGGTTTTGCCCTCAGCGACGACACAAAGGCATTCGTCGAGACGATTGGTCGGCAGAACGCCGAGATCCTGCCCTATACGATCCTTGTCGAAGAGGGTAAAGCGACGGCCCTGGCGGCAAAATACTACATCGCGATCAGCTATCCGATGCTGACGATGGGTGAGTTTATGCGTATCGTCAATACGCCCGGTGCCATCGAAAAAGAGCTTTCAACCCCTTTCAAATAACCATGCAGCCATTTGGCTGTATGGCTTCATTATCCTTACAGCTTCATACAAGACTTTCCCGTTTGGACCGATACTGTTTACTGATTTTATGCCATTTTACATAGCGCTGTACCTGAGCGGCTGCGAGAGTTGAGAAGGATGCTGGACCGGTACGGCAATGCCGTACCGAATGCTATTCCGTGATACCGTTGACGGTGTCGATAAAAAGATTCTCCGCTTTGATCAGAGGGTCGAGTGAGGACTTGTCGGCGATGTCCGTGGATGCAATCCAGTTTTGTACGGACGGGAAGCCCATGTGGACAACGCTGTCGTTTTTTTGTTTGTAAAGAAAGAAGGTACAGGGTGCGAAGGCTCCGACTTCCGGATGCACTTTGTGGATGGGAAAGATGACGTCGAGTTTACAGACGGAATAGGTGTCGTAAAAGTCAAAACCGTCATTTCCGCGCTCCTGGAGTTCCTCGTTGACGTCGATAAAACCTGGAAAGAGAAAGCCTATCGGCTCCATCTCCGCTTCGAATTCCGCTTCAAAATCATCTTTGGCATCGAGGACGGTGCCGTCTTTCGGCGCCTCAAACGTGGCCTGGAACGTGACGGAAAGCGGCATGGAAGCATCCGCAACCTTCTGGTAGGCCAGGGGCTTGAAATGGCCGCTGGGGAGTGCTGTGGTTAACGCATTGCCCATTTTGTCCGCCAGGGCGATGAGATCGGGATTGTTCATCGGGATCCGTGTCATACGCGAAAGACCGCGGAGGGAAAGAATGGAAACGTTCATATTGCCCTCGAGGTCTTGCCAGATGGACATGGAGAGGGGTGTCAGCAGCCCCATCAGCGGATTAACGGCAATCAGTTTGGCGGAGAGGTCGGGATCATGGATAGTGGCGAGACGGTAGACCGGAAAGTGCGTTGCACCGAACCGGGCCTGGAAGGGCTTGTTCATGTCATTGTTGCCGTCGATCAGGAAACCGGCCGTTTCAAAGGCTTTTTCTATGGTGGCACCGGTAATTTTGCCTGCAGGGTTGTTGACGGTAAAGATACGGATATCCTGTTGGATAGCCGTTTCCGATGCGGCGGTGCTTGAGAGCAGCGTCAGGGACAGAAAAGCCCAGAGAAGGGCGTTCGCGAAGGGATTCATCTCACTCCTTTGTGATAAGTTCGTGAGACTAGTGTAGCGGCAGTGCGCTTAATTCAGAGTATAGTGACTGTATCACCTTTTTTTATCTTACCGCCCTGAACGGTTTTCGCGAAAATGCCCCGGTCGTTTTTGAGAAGCTCCGGGAGTCTTTCGTCAACTTTGCCGAGGCTGCTGCAGAGGGTACAGTTCTGCGTAATGGCGACTACCGTATCGCCGATTTGCAGCTGCTGGCCCGGCTGGAGGTGATAGGGGTTGATATCGATGACGATATTCTCCCCCAGGGAGCCGTATGGCATGGTGATACCTTCTGCAGCCGCCATGACATAGCTGGCCTCTTCGGAGGTGATCAGAATGGTACGGTTGAGGTTTTTACCGTAGTATTTATCGCCCAGGATACCCTGATCGTCGATTTCGATCTCTTCATATTCATGACGCCCTTCAACCCCTTTCAGGGCATGATAAAGGCCAAGTACCTTACCTTCGTGCTTACTCACTTTCCTGCTCCCGTCTTCTTATAGCCGTCATAGTTCATCGATTTGTATGCACCGCTGCTGACATAGCCGAGCATGTTGAAGAAATCCTTCTCCTCGACATAGCCGGGGGCGGCAAAGATGAGCGCTGCGTCCGCATTCAGGAAAAGCGATGAGGGGTAGAAATTGTACCCGACATGTTTGGCGAAGTCGTGTCCGCTGCCCTTGAAGCCATTATAGGTCACTGTATCATTGTCGTTGATGTTGATATCGACGAGCTGAAATGATGATTCAAGTAAAGCGGCGACTTTCTCGTCCCCGAGGGTGAATTCATACATTGCTTCACAGTAGCCGCAATCCTTTTTGTGAAGCCATACCAGGAGGGTCTTCTTCTGCTTGGCCGTGTCGAGTGCTATGCGGTTGAGATCGATATCGCGTGCGGACAAGGAGAAAAAGAACGACATAAAAAGTAAGAGGGTGATGATGCGGTGTTTATACACGGTTGGTACCTTGGGGAGAAAACGGTGAGGCGCCGAAGCGCCCACCCGGGGATTACTTGATTTTAGCTTTGGAAGTCTTGGTGTTGCCCTTGAGGTCAACCCAAGTCATGACGAGTTCGTCACCCGCTTTGAAGTCGCCTTTGAATGCGAACTTGAAGATCGGGTTCTTGGAGAGGAACTGGCTGACAGACGCGTCCATAACGGTTGCAGCGCCGACTTTTGCGTCGATGTGCGTGATGAAGTTCGCGTTGTTGCGGTCGCCGGTTTTCTTCTCAGCGATATCGTATGTCCACATGTCGTGCTTCGCCATCGCTTTTACAGAAACGACATTACCTTTGAGTTTTGCTTTGATTCTCATGATATAACCTTTCTATTTCTTTGTTCTATAGGCGAAGGCGATCAGCCCTCACAACCACCGAGTGCAACGTCGAGTGTTTTGGAGCCGCTGTAGAGCTTGCCGTCTGTACCCTGTACGACTGCTGTGATCGTACCGGAAGCCTTCATCTTGATCTTGATGGAGAAGTCGATGATGCTGTACTCGTTGAGGTCGTAAACGATAACCGCTGCTTCCGGGTTGACGTTCTGGACGATGATCATGGATTTCGCAGCGATGTCGGATTTGACATCGACCGGTACCGCGCCGCCGTTGCTTGCAACGTCCGGAGCGACGACAGTGACGCCCTGTGCAACAGTTGCAGTCGTGCCGTACATTGCTTTGAGGGCATCGTCAACAGTTTTTGCCGTCCATACTGTCGGCTTGGATTTACGGAAATCTTCCGCACGGACGCTTGCCGGTACAGCAGCCAGGGCGCAAGCGCCAGCTGCGAGAGAGAGGAATGTTCTTCTTTGCATATGTTTATCCTTTGGTTGAGATTTACTTGCTCTGGCCGATCATGTAATCGACCACTGCCTTGAGTTTGTCGTCAGACAGATCCGTGCCGCCCTTCGGAGGCATGCCTGCGTCGGTACCGTTGATGGCGCGAGCATAGACCTGGTCCATACCCTTGCCGACAACAGCGGCCCACGCTTTCTTGTCGCCGACCACCGGAGCACCCATGCCCGCAGCACCGTGACATACGGCACAGCTGGATTCATAAGTGTTTTTCGCTTCGAGGTCAACGCCTGCAGTGTTTTCAACTTCCGGCAGGTCACGTACCTGGGAAAGCGGCGGGATGAACTCTTTCTGCTCGATAGAGATCGGAACGACTTTGGCCGTCTCTTTCTGACAGTTGCTCATACAGCGCTCGTCCGCAGTAGCAATTTTCTGCGCGCCGAAGTTTGCCGGGTCCGCGAAATAGGTACGGACATTTTCGAGACCGTTTTCACCATCGATGACCGGTTCGAAACCGTCTTTGTTCGGCATGACGATCTTCGCGAATTTCTCCTGATCGAGAACGTACTCGGAATCAACTTCCTCGCCGTCGATTTCCATCTCGTTGAGGTTCAGGATATAGGCAACGAGTGCGTAGACTTCATCATCTGTCAGCGTGCGTGTATCCGGGTGCGGCATACCTTCCATGATGTACCACCACAGGGTGCTCGCTTCCGACCAGTAGTTACCGAAGACGCGGATCGGACCTTCGGCATCCGGCGTGACGCGCTGGAATTTGAGGGTTTTTACGTTGTCGTAAGCATTTCCTTTGGAGAGTGCCGGGTATCCGCCGCCGCCGGAACCGAAGTCACCGTGACACATGACACATTTTGCTTCGTAGATAGCTTCACCCTCTTCAGCGGTACCTTCGCCTTTCGGCGGCAGACGCCACGGTGTGACCGTCGTGTTCCATGCTTCGAGTTCGTTTGCCGTCGGTGTGCGCCCGTAAGTGTAACCGCCGTTTTCCGCATCGGTATTTACATAGTACGGTCCGCTTTTGCCGTTGACGGTCGCATAGTAACGCCCACCGTCGATGACGCGTTTGCCGTTTGCATAGGTAAGGACATTGTCGCCGTTGGATGCAGACGGTGCCGCAGCGTCACCGCTCTCGACACAGCCCGTAGCGAGCATAGCGACCGCTGCCGCTGCGGAAGCACCAAGAATAAATTTACGATCGAACTTGAACATTGTTTACCTTCCCTTCTGCAGTGACTTCCCATGTGGCGATACCGTTTCTGTGGTAAACAGATTCGACACCCATCACTGCGGTTTCTTGATCGATTGTCGGCTGGATATAGCCTGCGTCATCGCGTGCGCGGCTCGCGAGGATCAGCGGCTTGCCTTCGTATTTGTACATAAAGCTGAAGCGTGTCCAGGACTTCGGAAGGACAAGACCTTTGAGTTTCGCTTCGACCCAGTTGTTTCCGCCGTCGAAGCTGACGTCGACACCTTCGATCGTACCCATACCGCTCCATGCGAGACCTTCGATCTCGACCATGTCGCCGGCTTTCAGATCCGTCCACGGTTTTTCCGGGCACGGAGAGGTGATGATGGAGTTGACTTCGTTCGCATAGAAGTGCTGGATCGCTTTGCCGGACGGCTTGAGCGCCGTATATTTCGCGGTTTCTTCTTTCGCGTAGAACGGTTCAGCAGCGAATTCGAGGCGTCCGAGCCATTTGACACAGAGGTTGCCTTCCCATCCCGGGAGGAGGAGGCGGACAGGATAACCCTGCTCCGGACGGAGGGCTTCACCGTTCTGACCCCAAACGATCATCGCATCGTCGAGTACTTTGTCAACCGGGACGGTACGGCCCATGTGCGAGCTGTCGATACCTTCCGCGAGCATCCATTTTGCACTCGGCTTGAGGCCGAGGTCTTTAAGGATGTCTTTGAGGTAGACGCCGGTCCACTCGGCGTTACTCATCATCCCTTTGGCGAACTGGATGGAGTTGAACTGCGGTCCACGCCATTCCGGGCCGCCGTTTGCCGGACACTCGACGAAGTGAATGCGGCTGACGTTCGGGTAGCGCTTGAGCTGCTCAAGCGTCAGAACCAGCGGCTTTTCGACAAGGCCGTGGATCATCAGGCGCCACTCGTTCGGGTTGATGGTCGGGATACCACCGTGGCAGCGGCTGAAGAAGAGGCCGTTCGGCGTCATGATACCGCTGAGGTCCTGGATCGGACACATCGCGATAGATGCCTGCCAGTTTCCTGAAGAGAGGAGCTGCGCGTTGCGGCGAGTGATGTTGTGCTCGTACGGTGAAGGCATACCGTAGCGGTTTTTTGTGACCGGATAGCCGATCTTGTGACCCCAGTCCGGTGTGTTCATAATGACAGGATCATCTTCGGCCATCGCACGTGTACCGGAGAGCATTCCGGCACCGGCGATCGCCGTGGCTGAGAGTGCGGCGGTTTTTTTGAAGAAGTTTCTTCTTTCGGCCGACACGTTTTCAGCATCGTGTTGAGAATATTCGTTTCTCATTCTTCCTCCCTTTTTATTAATAACTTTACTAATTACTATTTCGATAGTCATAAGACCAAAACAGCACATCAACCATCGGCAACTTTACGTTATTCGACTGTTGATGTGCTGTCTTTACAGGCGCTGAACCCAATATCACGATCTTATCAAACGTAAGTATACAATACGAAACGTGTATTCAGAGTGAATGCCAAACCGCTACGCCGGATATCGTTACGAAATGAAACAAAAATAGCGGTAAGTGTATGACTTAAAAATATTATTATAACAAATGTATAAAATTTAAATAAGTATAGCTTAAAATATCTGCCGCTTTCATACTAGTAATAAAAAATCAAAATCCGTTAAGTTTTATACACGATTGTCAATAATTCCCAAAAGCACGCAGGCGGACGCAGCAGTGTCATAATAAAATGGAATAGTACACCCCTGGTGTTCGATATCCCGCACATTCGTGTCATTTATATAGATAGAGGGCTTGTATTTCTGTGCTTTGCTCGGCAGGTTGAGCAGAATGGTATCGAGGTAGAGCTTGAAGCGTTTCGCCTCTTCCGCATCGGTTTCGGTCATGGTCAACAGCAGCGCTTTTAGCTGCTCGGAAAAGCGTGGAGTCGCGACGACTTTCATGAAAGCTGCTCCGCAAGCCATGTATCAATGTCGGTGATGGTTTCGTGGTAGATCGTAACATCTTCGGGGGATGTCCGGTACTCTTCCAGGGCGATCCGAACCTGGCAGCGGAAGCTGTCGTACCGATCATCGAGGATCCAGGCCCTGTCGTTTGGAAGCGACTGTTTCAGTGTTTCGGCATAGCTGTCATCCACGAGCAAAAGCAGTGTCTGCATTGCAACTCCTTTTGTACGATTGTAACACGGGGGAGTTGAATTACTCGCTTTCGCTTTCCGCTTACCCGCTGATGACCCGGACCCGCTTCGAAAAGGCTGCCGACGGTTAAGGCAGTGGCCATGCAGGTCTCAAGTTGCCGTCATAATCTTCTGTATCCCATAGTGTCGCCTTGGCAGGGGGAAGCGGGAGGTCGCTTGTCCGGTTCAGGAAAGGAACTATTTTACAGTGAGCAGGGTAAAGCAGGATGAAAACGGTTGAGAGAGAAGGAAGTGATTGTATGGGGGTGGGCTCCGCTTCCATCACGGAGGATGGAAGCGGAAAGAACGCTTAAGTGTGCAGCGTCGCTATGTTGACTATTCTAATTCAAAAGCCGCTTCGGTTGCCCAATCCGTGAGGACTTTTTTATCCGCATCACTCAGTTTGGCATCTGCGTGCATGATCAGATAACTTGGAAGCGGCATTTTGCTTTTGATCGCCTTGGGGATCTTATCAAGGTAGCCAGCCTTTTTGTCATCATCATAATTCGCCCATGTCGAGAAGTTCATATGTTCTCTACCCTCTTTGACATGCATTTTGGTAAACCATGAAACCGGTGCAACCGAGCTATACCATGGGTAAGTGGTATGGTTCGAGTGACAGTCAAAACAGGAACGTTTGAGAATGGCGAGTACCTCTTCTGGTGCCTCCAGTTCATCTTCAGCCTTCGTCGGCACCTCTGCGGGAACATTCATCGGAATGAATTGAATCCCTACTACAACCAGTAATACAATTATCAATACCTTTTTCATGCGAATCATTATAAGTTATTATTCTTCGCTTTTTCTAAATTTTTGAAAGTATTCGTTTGTTTCAATTGGAATGCATGCTCCATGGGTGAGTGCTAATATTTTTTCGTTGAATTTGATGGGGGAGTGTACGCGTAGACACTGCCGTACGCGTGCAGGGAAGGCAGTTCAGACAGGAACTATTTTTTGTCGATCTTTCCCTTGGCGTTCTGCAGGGCGCCTTCGAGGGCCGTTTTGGCCGAGCGCCAGGCGGAGATGCCGACACGCTTGGCCTCTGCGGCGGTTTTTGAATTGAGGACCTGCGAACGCGAGATAGCCTGGCTGAGCTGTGTGCGCATCAGGTCAACCGTCTCTTTGGAGACTTCGACGAGCTCCTCGAGGTCGTAGCGGATCTCTTTGGCGAGTTTTTCGAGCAGGGCGCGGCTTTCACTGCTGCACTGCAGCGCTTCGTCCTGCAGCACCTGGGTAAAGAGGATGTCGGTCCGCAGAAGCTCTGTCTGCATCGATGCCGTCAGCTTCAGCTCTTCGGGCATGTAAAGGAGCTGCTTCTTGAGACGGCGGATGGCTTTGATGAGACCGCTGCGCACCCCCCGGAGGGTTCCGAGCAGAATCGCTTCCGCCTGGTTCGGAGTGGCTTCGCCGACTTCGACGGCACTGTGGAGAATGCTGCCGATAACGAGGCGGATGCGCCCGGTCTCCAGCGGCCCCTCTCCCAGTGTCTCGTAGGTGATCTCTTTACAGATCTCCTCGATGGTTTCTTCGATATCGTGGTTTTTCTCGAGGGTCGTGATGATGGCGGATTCGACGACCTCCTCGAGCATATCAAAGAGGTCGATGGACTGCAGCTTGATCTGGTGCAGTTTTGCCTGGGCTTCACCGGGGGCGTCGCCGAGGATTCCCTCGAGGGTATTGAAGATCTGGTGTTTCTCTTCCTGGATCCGTTCGCTTTTGCGTTCGATCTGACGCTCGATGCGCTCTTTCTGTACCAGCAGTGCTTCCAGCTCCTCCTGCAAAGCAGCCGTCTGCCCCGCAAGGATCGTGTTGACGACCAAGCGGATCTCCGGAAGCGTAAGATCCGTTTCGTCCAGCCCGTATTCGCTTCCCAGGTAGCCGATGAGGTCGGCGATGCGAGCCTCGAGGCCCATCGGTTCTTGGTTCTTGTAGTGGTTGCGGATATCGCGCTGCAGTTGTTCCAGGTCCAGCATCAAAGGCTCCTATAAAACGATTTTGACGTGTTGGTGCGCTTTGAGCGCATCGAAGATGAACTGACGGTCATCTTCGTTGTGCACAAGCAGTTCGAGATCCAGGCTGATATATTTCCCGGTACGGCTTGTATTGGAGTGGGCGAGTTTGTGTTCGCGCTCCTGAATGACTTCCCGGATGGCGTTTTCCAGCTTTTCGCGCTCTTCGCCGACGACTTTGTAACACCAATTACAGGGGTATTCCAGTTCAAGTTTTTGATCAAGATCGTTGATATTCACCACTTTTGCCTCCTCGTTTCGTTTCGAGTTGTACGTCAGAGATTACCATCCCTTTGTCGATGGCTTTGACCATATCGTAGATGGTCAGCAAACCGATGCTGACCCCGGTCAGCGCCTCCATCTCCACCCCGGTCTGCCCGGTCAGCTTGGCTGTGACGCTGAGCCTGAAGCCCGGCAGCTCCGGCAGCTCTTCCACGTCGCAGTTGATGCCGCTGAGGTTGAGGGGGTGGCACATCGGGATGAGGTCCGAGGTCTTCTTGGTCCCCATGATCGCGGCGATCACGGCCGTCTGAAGCACCGGTCCCTTTTTGGTCCGCTCCTCGACGATGGCGCTGTAGGCATCCGGGCTCATCGTGATTTTACCGCTGGCGACCGCCACGCGTTCCGTTGGGGCTTTGGCGGAAACGTCGACCATCTTCGGCCGGTCTTTTTCATCCAGATGGGTCAGCTGCATATATTGTATCCCGTTTTTAACGCTATCTTATAGTAAAGCCGATTAGAAGGAACTTGATGGCGAAAAGTAGAGTATGGGCAGGTGATTGTTTAATAATTAATCATCATGCTGGATTAATTGTGGATAATTTGTTCTATGATTTGAGAGTGCAACAGGGACCAGACCTTTTGCCTACGAAGTTTTCAAAGCCAAACACGCATCTTTGGGCACTATAGCCGCCTACTATAGGTAAGCCCCATGATTGATGTATCATTAAAAAACGTTTCTCCTCTCCTGCCGCCTTCCGGCGGCGCCTTTTCTTCCGTAATCTACGTTGTTTTGTCCACTCTTTTCAATGCCGCTTCGTATTCGTGCAGATGGTTGAGATTGCTGAAAAGCTGCTCCTCGTCAAAATCGACATAGCGGACCCGGCGCTCCGAGAGCATCCTGCCCAGTTTATGATCACCGGTCGCGGCCATCGTTTCGAAGCGTGCCAGCAGGCTGCGGTGGTAGATGCCGCAGAGCGGGTGCGTGCCCCCCTCTGTTCTGGCGATCACGGCATCAAGTTCATCGCTGTCATGGGAAAGCAACGCACGGATGACGGCGGCATCGACGAAGGGGGTGTCGACGCTGAGTGCAAAGATGCGTTCCGCCCCCAGACTCCGGAACGCGGTGATAAAGCCTGCGGTCGGTGCGGAATCCGTTATCGACGGATCGTCGGGGAGATAGGGGAGCCTTTCCGGATAGCCCTCGGTTGTTTTGACGGAGATGAAGGTGGCGTCGAAGAGGGGAAAGAGACGGGCGTACTGGTACTCGGCGAGGGTGGCAAAACCGTCAAAGGGGAGCAGGGCTTTGTTGCGGCCCATGCGCGAGCTTTTCCCGCCGGCAAAGATGACGCAGGGAAGCGGGAAGGTGTTTTCAGGCATGGCGGCGCTCCTTTGGTGAACCGGGCAGCCAGTCAATTCCGGCCGCAGGCAGTGACGGCGAAGCGGTCGATGCTGATGTCGCGGCCGACGAGCATGACGCGGACATGGCTGTTATGTACCAGCTGCTGCAGCAGCGACGGATCATCGGGAATGTGAAAGACGAACACCGGGAGATTCCCGAGCTGTTTTTGGGTATTCTCCCCGTAGATCGGCTTGTCAACGCTGCCGTAGTTCATCGCGATGCCCGTAATATTGAACGAAGCGAAGAGCAGTTTGTAGGCACTGACGACAATGGAAGCGAACGGATTGCTATCAGGCAGCGGGAAGGTACCGAGGAGCGTTTTGAAACCGGCGTCGGTATAGAGGGAGAGGCGCAGGGGGTTGGAGCCTTCGATGTAGAGACGGTCGTGCACGCTGCCGTTGACGGCGATGGTCTCGAGCCGCCGGATCGCTTTTTGCGTCTCTTCGACGCTCAGATGATCGAGGTTCTTGTAATCCAGCCAGAAGGCGTGCCCTTCACCCAGTTCCCGGAAGAGGAGCTCGAGGGTGAAGAGGCCCCCCTCTTTTTCCGTGTAGATGGGCTTGCCGTCCGGGCCTTTACGGGGGTGGCCGTGCCCGATGATGAAGCGGTCGGTGGCCGTGTCGTAACTGAAGTCGACTTCGACGCCATGCGCACCGGCGTCAAAAGCGCGGCGGAAGGCCGTCAGGGAGTTGCGCTCTTCTTTGGTGTCGTAGAGCCCGCGGGAAGACCAGACCTTGTGGCAGCTGTCGTAGACACCGTCGTACTGCTTTGTTTCAAGCTGGCGGTCGGCGAAATAGACCGCCGTGTTCCAGGCGACCGCGATGACGAGAACCGTGCCGAGCGTGATCGCCTTCCAGGACATGGCGTGACCTAGTCGATCGTTGCCGGGTCGGTGATGTAGCCGGTGATGGCCGAGGCGGCGGCGACGGCGGAGTTGGCCAGGTAGACCTTGGAAGAGCGTGAACCCATCCGGCCGACGAAGTTGCGGTTCGTGGTGGAGATGGCGACTTCATTGTCACCGAGGATCCCCATGTATCCGCCAAGGCAGGCGCCGCAGGTCGGGTTGGAGACGACGCCGCCGGCATCGACGATGGTGTCGATGTAGCCCAGTTTCGTCGCTTCGCGCAGGATGCGCTGCGTTCCCGGCGTGACGATGAGGCGGACGTCCTCGTGTACTTTCTTGCCTTCCAGGATCTTCGCGGCGATACGCAGGTCACTGAGGCGGCCGTTGGTACAGCTGCCGATAAAGGCCTGGTCGACCTTGATATGGTCGCTGACGGCCTGGCTCAGGCTGTGGCCGTTGGACGGCAGGAAGGGATAGGCGATAACCGGTTCGAGTTTGTCCACGTCGATCTCGAGGACCTGGACGTACGTTGCATCCGGATCGGAGTAGTGGATCTTCGCCGGGCGTGCCAGCGTTTTGTCGGCCAGGAAGGCTTCGGTGATCTCGTCGACGGCGACGATCCCGCTTTTTGCGCCTGCCTCGATCGCCATGTTACACATGCTGAAACGGTCGTCCATGCTGAGGTGAGCGATGGTGTCGCCCGTGAACTCGAGGGTGCGGTAAAGTGCGCCGTCGACCCCGATCATGCGGATCACTTCGAGGATGATGTCCTTGCCGGTCGTGAAGGGACCCGGTTTTCCGGAGAGCACGACTTTGATGCTCTCGGGGACTTTGAACCAGTTGCCGCCGGTGACCATGGCAAAGGCGAGGTCAGTGGAGCCCATCCCCGTGGAGAAGGCACCCAGTGCGCCGTGGGTACAGGTGTGGCTGTCGGCGCCGATGATGACGTCACCCGGGACGACGAGGCCCTTTTCCGGCAGCAGCGCGTGCTCGATGCCCATATCCTTCTCGTCGAAGAAGTGCTTCATCTTGTGCTTCTTGGCGAAGTCGCGGCTGATGCGTGCCTGGTTGGCCGAAGCGATATCCTTTGCGGGGATGAAGTGGTCCAGGACGATGGAGAAACCGTCCGGGTTCGCCAGTTCGGTCGCGCCCGCGTCCTCGAATGCCTTGATGGAGATCGGCGTCGTAATGTCGTTACCGATGACCATATCGATCGGCACCCGAACGATCTCGCCCGCATAGACGGTTTTGCCGGCGTGCTCGGAGAAGATTTTTTCGGTGATAGTCTGACCCATAATTGTTTGCCTTGTCCGGCGGAGATAGAGTTTCCGCGCAAAAATAGTGCCGCGATTATACCATTTTTCGCTCCCCGGCCCCTGACGCCATTTTTTAGGCAGCGGAGCGTTTACGCTGTTGTTTGCTGTGGTATACTGGCTAAACTCTATAACGGGAGGCTCCAAATGGAAGCTTATCTGGATCCGGAAACGTACGGTCCCTATCTTGACCTGGCCCTCGGCTACGCGCTGCAGCTCCTGGGTGCCCTGCTTATCTTCCTGATCGGGAAAAGGGTGGCGAAGGCGCTGGGCAACGTGACAAACAAGGCGATGTCGAAATACGGTGTCGACGAGACGCTGACGAAGTTTGTGTCGAGCAGCGTCTATTTTGTCCTGCTGGTCGTCGTCATCATGGCGGCGCTCGGACAGCTGGGGATCGAGACGACCTCGTTCATGGCGATCCTCGGTGCCGCCGGCCTCGCGGTCGGCCTGGCATTGAAAGACACCCTGGCCAATGTCGGCGCTGCCGTCATTATCCTGATCTTCCGCCCCTTCAAGGTCGGCGACTTTGTCGAGGCCGGCGGCGCAACGGGGACGGTGGAGAGCATCAGCCTCTTTACGACGACCATCAGCCCGGTCGACAACCGCACCATCATCGTTCCGAATGCCGCAATCACGGCCGGGAACATCGTCAACTTTTCCAACAAGCCGGTGCGCCGTGTCGACCATGTCGTCGGCATCGGTTACGGGGACGATCTCAAAAGAGCCAAAGAGGTGCTGTACGGCGTGATCCGTGATAATCCCCGCACGCTCGACGAGCCTGCACCCTTGGTCGCGGTGAGTGAACTCGGCGACAGCAGCGTCAACTTTACCGTCCGCGCCTGGGTCAAATCCGAGGAGTACTGGGATGCCTACTTCGGCATCATCGAGGAGGTTAAGCTCGCGCTGGACGCCAACGGCATCACCATCCCCTATCCGCAGATGGACATCCATCTCGATTCCACCGAAAACGAGGAGCCCAAGGCATGAAACGTTTTCTGACCCCGATCCTGGCCGTTTCGGCCCTTTTCGCCGCCGAGACGGCGCCGAAACCGAACCCTCTTGTCACCCACACGGAGCTCAGTTACGTCCAGACCCAGGGGAATACCGATACGACCGCCTTCTCGCTTGATTTCAACGGGAAAAAGAGCTGGGGGGCGCACAGCCTGAAGCTCCACGCGGATGCGCTTTACGGCACGGAGAACAGCCAGGAGAACAAGAACAGGCTTTTCGGCGAGCTCAACTACGACTGGCAGTTCGCCAGGCATCTTGCCTTGAACTACGTGGCCGGCTATAAGGATGACAAGTTCTCCGGTTTCGCCTATCAGTTCTACACCGGTCCCGGTGCGAAGGTGATTGTTTTGGATGAAAAGCCCTACGCTCTGGAGTTCCAGGGGAACGTGCTCTACAGCATCGACCAGGGGATGAACAAGTATTACGACATCAACGGGACGGAGGTCCCTTACCCCTACCCGAACGGTACGGCCGGCCTGACCAAAGTCGACGGCACCTATAACGACTACTGGGGTTATATGCTCAAAGGGGCGTTCAGCTGGATCATCGTCGAGGGGTTCAAGTTCATCGAAGAGGCGAGCTACCGCAGCGGTTTTGACAATGACCAGAACTATTTCGTCGCCTCGAAAACGGCGCTCGAGAGCAAGATCAACAGCACCTTTTCGATGGGGATCAGCTACAAGGTCGATTACACGAACCTCCCTCCGGCAGGGAACGAACGCACGGATACGACCTTCATGACTTCATTGATTATCGACTACTAGTCCACTATAATGCCGTCTGATTTTTCAGACGGAGCCTCTTTTTGTTACGTACGCTTTTTCTCCTGCTCATTTCCATTCAGCTCTTTGCCATCGTGGCGATCAAACCCCGCGAGGTCGGCGAGAAGCCGGGTCTTTCGGGTGAACTGACCGGCGCCTTTGAGACCAGACGCGGCAACACGGAGAAAGACAACTACGCCGGGAGCCTCCAGCTGCAGTATGACAGCAATGCGAGCTACGTCGTCTGGGGTGTCCTGCGCGGCGAATACGGCGAAGCGGGCGGGGTACGGAACACGAACAACCTCTTTGCGCACCTCCGTTATATCGAAAACGTGATGGGCTCCGACGTGGCGGCGGAAGGGTTTGCGCAGATGGAGCAGGACGAGTTCAAGTCCATCAAGGACCGGGCCCTCGCCGGCGGGGGGATGCGCTGGAAAGTGCTGAACAAGAAGCGCGGCCAGTGGGGCGGGCTCTTCATCGGTGCAGGGGCCTACGCCGAATATATCGGCTATTCGACCGCCGTCGACCCGCTGGAGCGCAACCTCCGTTTTAACAGCTACCTGGCCTACAGTCTTCCGCTCTCAAGTGAGGGGCTGTTCACGGCCGTCGGGTATTACCAGCCAAAATGCGATGATGTCAATGATTACTATGCGACGGCTTCGGCGCGGATCGAACTGCAGATCTACCGGCAGCTCTACCTCGGTTTCTCGGTGGAGTACGCCCACGATTCAAAGCCTGCTGTCGGCATCAAGCAGGATGATTTCTCCCAGCGGACCCTGTTCACCTTCAAATTCTAGCCGCGCCGCAACGCGACGACGGCGAGCGCCGATGCGGCCGCCGCGGTGAGAAAGAGCGCCCCGGGCAGAAACTCATAGATGTACCCCGAACCGACGGCCCCGATAAATCCCCCCAGCCCGTAGCTGATCCCGAAGAAGAACTGCTGCGCCAGCTTTTTCTGCGTAAAGAGGGTGTAGAGGTAGCTGATGGCCGCCGTGTGAAAGAGGGCGAAACTGATGGCGTGCATGCTCTGCGCCACGAACAGCAGCGGCAGGTTCTCGGGGAACTGCCAGACGATCAGCCAGCGCAGTACGGTCACGCCCGCGGCGAACTCCAGCAGTGCATGCAGATTGCGGCGCAGCAGGGGTCCTTGGAAATAGAAGAGGACGATCTCGGCGATGACGCCGAAACTCCAGAGGTAGATGGTCATGTCGAGGCTGACGCCGTGGGCGGTCTCGTAGATGGTGAAGAAGTTGTAGAAGGGGCCGAAGCTGATCTGCATCAGTAAAAAACCCAGCCAGAGCCCGGGGTGCGTCAGCAGTGTAAAGCCGCCGCTGTCGGCTACCGCAGGCGCTTCGGTCTGTTTTTTGGCATCATGCCCGGCGATGAGGTAGCCGAAAAGGGCTGTCAGCAGCGTGGTGCCCATCAGGAAAAAGAGCGCCGTCTGCGGCGCGTCCAGTACCTTGACCAGTGCCAGGGCGACAAGGATGAAGCCGACCGAACCAAACAGCCTCACCTTCCCGTAGCGCTCTTTGCCGATCAGCTCCAGGACGATCACTTCGATATAGGGGAGGATCAGGCTGAGCCCTATTCCGAGGGTGATGTTGGCGGCCAGCAGCGCCCAGAAGTGGGGCAGGGCGGGGAAAAACGCGGCGGCGGCGCCGAGCATCAGCACCAGGGCGCCGTTGAAGACCGTCCGGTCGAGCCGGAGGCCGCGCATAAAGGCGAAGGGGACGGCGAAACGTACCAGCGGCGCACTGGCGAAGATGATGCCGATCTCGGAGGGGGTGTAGCCGACCATCTCGAGCACCTTGGGCATAAAGATGACGTAGACGCCGATGATCGCGAAGTAGAAAAAGTAAAAGAAGGAGACGAGCAGGGGCATTCAGGCGTTGATGACGGCGGTGCCGCTGATCAGGTCGTGCAGGGCCCTGCCGTCGCGGCGGAACAGGCCGGTAAAGAAACCGACCAGGGTGATAAAGGACAGAAAATAGCCGACGAAGCGCAGGACCAGCCGCCCCCAGGAGGCCGTTCGGAAGGTGGCTGCGTCGACGACCCGGATGTGCATCATCTTTTTGCCGGGCGTCTGCCCGCTTTTGTGCCAGAAGAGGACGAAGGTGACGGCATAGAGCAGCATCTGCGTTAAAGATGCGTAGGGGTTGGGGGCGTGTTTCTGCGCCTCGGCCGGGTTCATCAGTACGTCCATTCCGCCGGCGCTGTTCATCATCTGGTCATGCCCGAAGACGATCATGATGAGCAGGGTGATGGGAATGCCGATCATGAAGATGTCCGTGACAAAGGCCAGTGCCCGAGTACGGAAGTCGGCATAGGTCACTGTCGGGCCGCTTTTTGGTTTCGGTTTCGGTTTGGTGTGTTTGATCTCTCGCCATCGCATGGCGCCATTATAGCGAAAGGGGCGGCGGGCAGAGGGGAAATAAAACTATTTGTTATACTTAAACATAATATAAAAGATTTGTATTATAGTTGCATGTTTACGGCCAGTTTACCTCTGTTTCCCTATAATTCGCCTGTCTCAACGACAACAGTAGCAGTCATTGAGTTTCATTTATACACTCCTTATATACCTATGAAGCGCATCCCGGTTTCCCCCCCCTCCTTTTACCGGGATGTTTTTAAGCCACACTTTACATTTCACATTGCATAGCCTGGGAAACCAGGACCTTTGCAACTTCATGCTTCCCGTCGACGATATGGCCGACATGCAGCGCTTCAAGCCCTTTTTTCTCTTCGAGCGTCACGATTTTCACGACAAGGTTGGCCTGCGGATTGATGGCGAGGACCGTTTCGCAGATCAGGCTTTTCTTTTCGGGGTTGTCGAGCGTCACGATGACGGCGGAGGCGTTCTCCGTATGCAGCGCTTCCGCAATGGCCGGCTTGGAGAGGTCGCCGAGGTAGATGGCCTCATTGCAGGCAAGCCCCTCTTTGACGTGTTTGAGGGAGTTGTCGATAATGACATAGTCCATCCCCAGCGCCTTGAGCTCGGCTGCGACGAACTTCCCGACGGTACTGAAACCGCAGACGATGATGTGGTCACGGTGCTCCGCGATGGGGGCAAGGTTGTCGTGGAGCCCCTTCTGCTGGAACCGCTTGAGCACGAAGGGGTGGACCTTCGGCAGGTAAAAGGGGGTCAGGACGAGGGAGACGACGACCATCATGATTAGGTACTGCTCCAGCGCCGGGTCGAGCAGCCCGTCCGAGGCGGCGAGGGCGAAGATGGCGAAGGAGAATTCGCCGAGCTGGGAGAGCGACAGTGCCGTCTTCAGGGCGACGGGCGTCGGGCTGCTCAGGCGGATCAATGCAAAGATGATCAGGCTTTTGAGCAGCATGACGGCCGCGAGGATGCCGAGGATATTGACGAGGTGACCGGCGAAAAAAGCGAGGTCTATTTTCATGCCGACGGTGACGAAGAAGACGCCCAGCAGGAGGTCTTTGAAGGAGGCGATATCCGCCTCGACCTTGTGATGGTACCTGGTTTCGGCGATGATGACCCCGGCGAGGAAGGCGCCCAGAGAGTAGGTGAACCCCATGGCATCGGCCAGCAGGGAGGCCCCGACGGCGATGACGAGGACCGAGCCGAGGAAGAGCTCCTCGATCCCGCTGTCGGCGGCGAAATGCAGCAGCCAGGTCATCAGCGGCCGGCCGACGGTGAAGAGAATGAGCAGGATCAGGACGGCACTCTCCGCGGTGTGCAGCAGGGTGCTCTGCCAGTCTCCCCCCTCGCTGGCGAGGAAGCCGATGAGCAGCAGGATCGGGATGACGGCGATGTCCTGGAAGATCAGGATCCCCATGGCGCGCTGCCCGTAGGGGAGGTGGATCTCCTTGGAGCTTTTGAGGTAGCTGAGCACGACGGCGGTGGAGGAGAGCGCAAAGGCGCTCGCGATGATGATGGAGGAGGTGAGGCCGATGCCGAAGAGGCCGTAGGAAAAAGCAAAAACCGTCACCGCCGTGACCAGGACCTGCAGCAGGCCGTTGACGAAGACGATCTGTTTCAGCGCCCCCAGCCGCGGCAGGGAGAGCTCCAGTCCGATCGTGAACATCAAGAAGACGATCCCGAATTCCGCCATCTGCTCCAGGGTATGCGAATCGCTGAAGTGGCGCAGGTCGAAAGCGTAGACGATGATCGTGCCCGTCAGGATGTAGCCGATCACCTGGGAGACGCCGATCTTCTTGAGAAGGATGTTGAGGATGACGGAGATGGCGAGGGCCGTAACGGCGTAGATCAGGGGCTGGTCCATTGACGTTTCTTTTTTCCGGTAAGTATAGCAGGTCTTTCTCATACAGCGATAAGCCGCCGCCCGATATAATTGCGAAAAAATAAAGCTTCAAACGGGGTCTGCGATGACGAAATATATCTTTGTAACGGGCGGGGTACTGAGTTCCCTCGGAAAAGGGATCACGGCCGCTTCCATCGGTGCGCTGCTGAAGCATGCCGGCAAAAAGGTCGGGATGCTCAAGATCGACCCCTATATCAACGTCGACCCGGGGACGATGAGCCCCCTGGAACACGGCGAGGTCTTCGTGACCAAAGACGGTGCGGAAACCGACCTCGATATCGGGAACTACGAACGTTTTCTCGATACGGCGTTCCTGAAGACCAGCAACTTTACGACCGGCCAGGTCTACAGCTCGGTCATCGAGCGCGAGCGCGCCGGGGGCTACCTGGGACAGACCATCCAGGTGATCCCGCACATCGTCGGCGAGATCGTCGACCGTATCAAAATGGCGGGCGAAGGGCATGATATCCTCGTTGTCGAGCTCGGCGGGACCGTCGGTGACATCGAGGGGCAGCCGTTCATGGAAGCCGTGCGCCAGATGAAACACGACGAGGAGGTCTCCGGGACCTTCTTCATCCATGTCACCCTGATCCCCTACATCAAAGCGGCCGGCGAGCACAAAAGCAAGCCGACGCAGCACTCGGTCCAGGAACTGCGCCGTATCGGTATCACGCCGCAGATGATCATCGCGCGCAGCGAGCACGCCCTGCCGAAGACCTTCAAGAAAAAGCTCGCGTTCTCCTGTGACGTTCCCCAGGACAGCGTGATCGAAGCCCTGGACGCGCCGAGCATCTACGCGGTGCCCATCAGCTTCATGCACCAGAACATCCTGCCTCCGATCGCCAAGGCGCTCGAGCTGGGCGACCTGAACCCGGATATGGAGCAGTGGGATGCGCTGGTGAAGAAGATTGTCTCCCCGCAGGAGCGCATCAGCATCGGTTTCGTCGGCAAGTACCTGGAGCTCAAGGAGTCCTACAAGTCCCTGATCGAGGCGCTGATCCATTCGGGTGCCCACCTGGATACGAAAGTCGACTTCTGCTGGGTCGACAGCGAGGAGATCGAGGAACGCGGCGCGGAGGCACTGCTGCAGGATTGCGACGCGGTCCTCGTCGCCGGCGGTTTCGGTTCGCGCGGGGTGGAAGGAAAAATCCAGGCGATCACCTATGCCCGTACGAACAAGGTCCCCTATCTCGGGATCTGCCTCGGGATGCAGCTCACTCTTGTCGAATACGCCCGCAACGTGCTGGGTTACGAGGGTGCCAACTCCGTCGAGTTCGACGAAGAGACGCCGTACCCGATGATCTACCTGATCGACAATTTCATCAACCAGAGCGGCGAGACCGAACTGCGCACCCACAAGTCCCCGATGGGCGGGACCCTGCGCCTGGGCGAATACCCCTGTGACACGAAAGAGGGCTCTTTGCTGCGCGAAGCCTACCGCGGTGAAAAGACGATCTTCGAACGCCACCGCCACCGCTATGAGGCGAACCCAACCTACCGCAAAGCGCTTGAAGATGCCGGCATGATTGTGACCGGTGAATCCAACGGCCTGATCGAAGCCGTCGAGATCCCGGCACACCCGTGGTTCCTCGGTGTCCAGTTCCACCCGGAATTCACGTCGCGCCTGCAGACGCCGAACCCTTCCATCCTCGCCTTCGTCAAGGCGGCACTGGCCCATGCCAAAGGCGCCTGACGCCCCGCTGCTGGACAAGCGCTCGCTTGACGCTCTGCTGCGTTCGCGCTTCGGCTCGGGCTTTTCCAAACTCTCCGATATCCCGGACCCCGCCGGTCTGACCGATGCCGCGAAGGCCGCCAAACGGATCGCCGATGCCATCAGAGGCGGCGAACGCATCGCCCTCGTGGGGGATTACGATGTCGACGGGGTGACCGCGACGGCGATCACGACCCTCTTTTTCCGGCAGATTCCCTACCCGCTCGACGTGACGATCCCCAACCGTTTTACGGACGGCTACGGCGTTTCCGAGCGCGTGCTTGAACGTATCGATGCCGACGTCGTTTTTACCGTCGACAACGGCATCAACGCTTTCGCCGCGGCCGAGGTGTGCAAAGCGCGCGGTATCGACCTGATCATCACCGACCACCATACCCCTTCTGATACGCTGCCCGACGCCTACGCCGTCGTGGACCCCAAGCGCGAAGATGACCACTACGCCTTCCCGGAGATCTGCGGGGCACAGGTGGCGTGGCTGCTGATGGCGCTGATCAAGAAGGAGCTGGGGCTCACTATCGATATGGGGCAGTTCCTCGAGCTTCTTGCCCTGGCGGTCATCGCCGACGTCATGCCACTCGTGGGGATCAACCGTGCGATCGTGCAGGCGGGGCTTGCGCAGATGGAACACTCTTCCCGCCCGGTATCCGTCATCGTCCGCGAGGCGCTGGGGAAAACGAAGCTGGGGGCGGAAGATATCGGCTTCCAGGTCGCGCCGCGCATCAATGCCGCCGGCCGCCTGGAAGATGCCTCTTTGGCCCTGGAGCTGCTGATCGCGCCGGATGAAAAGACGGCCTTCAGGCAGTACGAGCTTCTGACACAGCTCAACGCGATGCGCAAGGCCATCGAGGCGGAAGCGACGGAGGAGGCCATTGCCCTGGTCAGGCCGGACGACCGGGTGATTGTCGTCGCCCACGAGGGGTGGCACGAAGGGGTCGTGGGCATCGTCGCCGCACGGCTGGTCCAGCGGTTCGAGCGGCCGGCCATCGTGCTGAGCATCGAGGAGGGGCGGGCCAAGGGGAGTGCGCGTTCGCTCGGCAATGTCAGTATCTACGACCTGATCGCCACCCAGGAGACACTGCTCGAGAAGTTCGGCGGCCACAAGATGGCGGCGGGGCTCTCCCTGCGCGCCGAGGATGTTGACGCCTTCCGCGAAGGGGTCAACGCGGAAGCGGCTGCACTCGATCCGGACGATTTCCTGCCGGTCGAAGAGATCGTCGGGCAGCTCGATACGGGCAGCGTGGATTTCGAACTGCTGGAGATCCTGGAGCGCTACGAGCCCTACGGCGAGGGCAATCCCCGCCCGCGCTTCCTGGCGCGGGACGCCGAAGTGGTCGGGATCCGTTACCTCGGCAGCGACGGGGACCACTCCAAGGTCAGCCTGCGGCTTTACAGGCATGAACGCCAGACCTTTGACCTCATGGCCTTCCGGCGGAAGCTGGAGCGCCCCGAGAGCGGACGCCTCACCTGCAGCTATACCCTGGCCCGCAACGAATGGGGCGGCCGGGTTTCCATCCAGATGATGCTCGAACGCCTCTACGGCTAGGCATCGGCCGTTTTAGCGGCATTTTTTTCTTACACGTTTTTCAGAAGATTTTTACAGGAGTGCAGTGCGCAGCCCGTGCGGCGTCAGGCCGCTTTGAGCATAAGGGTTTTGAGTCCCTCTTCGGTGAGGAGCTCGGCATCGTATTTGATGATAATGAGGCTTTCGGTCTCGTTGACATAGAAATCGGAGATCCCTTCCATCCCCTTGAGCGACGGCACCTTGGCCTTGTCATAGGCATCGAAGTCGAGGAAAACGGTTGCGCGCAGCCCCGGGTTGCGCATGCCGAGGATCCAGAGGAACCAGAGCACTGATGCACCCATGACGAAGAGCGCGACCCCCTCTTTGGAGTAGTGCTGGTAGAGCGCCCCGCCCAGGGCGCCGCCGACGAAGATGCCGACGTAGGCGAAGGTGTTGGCGACGCCCAGCGCCGCACCCTTCTGGTGCACCTTGGCGAACTTGCTGACGAAACTCTGGAGCAGCGGTTCGAACATGTTGAAGCCGATGAAGAAGAAGACGGCACCGACGGTGAAGGCCCAGAAAGAGGTTGTAAAGCCCATCAGCGCGAAGGCCGCGATAATGAAGCCGATGGAGATAAGGAAGATCTGCTTGCCCTTGGCGTATTTCTCGCCGAAGACGGCCGCCGGCCCCATCGCAAGGATCCCGAAAATAACGGCGGGGAGGTAGACCTTCCAGAACTCCATCGTACTCATTTCGAACTGCTGTTTCATAATGATCGGAATAAGGAAGAAGGCGATCGCCATCGTCGAGCTGTGAAAGAGGAAGGTGATGTACATGCGCACCAGTTCCTTGTCCTTGAAGACGTGCTTGATCTGCGCTTCGTCCTCACTGTAGTGGTGGACGATCTGCGGCGGTTCCGGTACGGCGGTGAAAAGGATGACGAGTGCCGTGACGGAGAGGATCGCCGTCAGCCAGAAGAGGGCGGAGACGGACCAGACGCCGGCGACGAGCGGCCCGATGATCATCGAGGCGGCGAAGCTCATGGCGATGACCATCCCCATGACGGCCATGGCGTGGGCGCGTTCGTCTTCACGGACCTGGTCGGCGATCATCGCGGTGACGACGGAGCCGATGGCGCCCGCACCCTGCAGGAAGCGGCCGAAGAGGAGCCAGTAGACGTTGTCCGCCAGTGCGGCGATCACGGAGCCGGCGGCAAAGATCAGCAGGCCGACGAGGATCGTCTTTTTGCGGCCGAATTTGTCGCTCATGGCCCCGAAGGGGACCTGCAGAAATGCTTGCGTCAGCGCGTAGCCGCCCAGGGCGACCCCGGCAAGGAAGGGCGTACCGCCCGGCAGTTCCAGGGCATATTGCGACAGCACGGAGAGGACGATAAAGAGCCCGAAAAAGCGCAGGCCGATGATCATACTCAGGGGGAGGGTTTTCTTCATGATGGTTTTCATCAAGTATCCTTGGACGGAAAAATCCCAGTATTATAAGAAGAAATACTTAGGGTGTATGTTTACTTTCGGTACAGAAGGTAGCTTTATTGTTCGTTTAAGCTGGCTCCCCGTCCCCGCGTATTTTACGCAGCCACTCCCCCATCTTCTGCTCATAGCCGATGGGTTTGAAGTCGACGAAGTGCAGCGGTTCGGTGAGGTACTCCTGCGGCACCCAGCCGCCGAAGTCGTGGGGGTAGAGGTAGTGCTCGTTGAACTGGCGGATCGTTTGCGGCGGATCGAGCAGCACGCCGTTCCTGATCGCCTGCTGGGCGGCGTTGATGGCATTGTAGGCGCTGTTGGACTTGGGCGAGGCGCAGAGGTAGATGACGGCCTGGGCGAGGATGATGCGCGCTTCGGGGTAGCCGATCTGCTTGACGGAGGTCATTGCGGAGGTGCAGAGCGTGAGCGCCTGGGGGTTGGCGTTGCCGACGTCCTCGCTGGCAAGGATGACGAGGCGGCGGGCGATGAATTCGGGCGGTTCGCCCCCCTCGATGAGGCGGGCGAGGTAGTAGACGGCGGCGTCGGGGTCGGAGCCGCGGATCGACTTGATCAGCGCCGAGGCGAGATCATAATGCTCCGTCGCTTCGGCGCTGCCCCGGCTCTGGGCGGCGGGGCGAAGGCTCTGAAGCAGGTCGCGGTTCACGTTGCTGCGGATCGCCAGGGCGAACTCCAGCAGCTTCAGCATCGCGCGGGCATCGCCTCCGCTGGTGCGGATAAGGTAGTCGCGGGCATCCTCCTCAATGGTGCATCCAGACTGGGCGACGGCCTTCTCCAGGATCGTCGCCATCGCCGTTTCGTCCACGGGCTTCAGTTCAAACAGCATCGAGCGCGAGCGCATCGCCGCCGTCAGCGAAAAATAGGGGTTTTCCGTGGACGCACCGATGACTAACACGCTGTTAGTCTCCATAACGGGCAGCAGTACCTCCTGCTGGTTCTTGGCCAGGCGGTGCACCTCGTCGATGAAGAGCAGCGGCCTTGTGAGCGCATTTTTGTACTGGTCGAAGATCTTGCGCAGCTGTTCGATCTTCAGCGAGGTGGCGTTGAATTCGTAAAAGGGAAGGTCCATTACCTTCGCGATGATGCGGGCGATCGAGGTCTTTCCCGTTCCGGGGGGACCGTAAAAGAAGGTGTGGCCCAGAGCGTTCTTTTCGCACAGGGTCCGCAGCGGCGCGTCCGGGGCGCTCAGGTGCGGCTGCCCCAGCAGGGCGTCAAAAGAGTCGGGGCGGAGCAGCGCGGTGAAGTCCATCCCTAGCCGGCGATGATCTTGATCATGACTTCACGCGCTTCGCGCGGCCCGTCGAACTCGGCAAAGAGCACCCCCTGCCATTCGCCCAGCAGCGGGCGGCCTCCGACGACGGGGACGGTGACACTGACCCCCGTGCGCGCCGACTTGATATGGGCCGCGGCGTTGCCGCCGCCGTGGGCGTAACGGACGTTGTCCGGCGCGATCCGCGCGAGCGATCCCAGCAGGTCGCGCTGCAGCCGCGGGTCGACGTTCTCGGAGAGCAGGATACCCGTCGTCGTGTGCGGGGTAAAGATGACGCAGATCCCCTCTTTGACCCCCGAAGTGATCACGGCTTCCCTGACGTCGTCGGTAATGTCGGTGATCTCCGTTTTGCTTTTGGTGGTGAGCGTCAATGTTTTCATTTCTTCTTCTCCTCTTCTTTGATGAAGTCGCGCAGGCTGGCATACTCGTTGCGCGAAAGGAAACGGGTTTTCCCCGTCGGCAGGTTGTTGAGCTCGACCCCGCCGTAGGAGAGGCGCTTCAGGTCGGCAACCTCGGCGCCGAAGTGGGCGAAGAAACGGCGGATCTCGCGGTTTTTCCCCTCGCCGATGGCGATCTTGAGGATGGAGTAGTCGTGGCGGTTCTTCTGCACCTGGTAGGCGTAAAAGGGGGCGAAGCTCATCGCCTCGATATCGTTTTTGGCGTGCGCACCTGCCGACGCATCGTCAAGGTGCATCCCCTCCCGCATCGCCTCCTCCATTGCTTCGGTCACAGGCCCTTTGATCTTGACCTTGTAGACACGTTCCAGGGCGGAGTGCATCAGCACGGAAGCGACGCGGGGGCTGTCAGTAAGCAGCAGCAGCCCCTCGGTGGCGTAGTCGAGCCGTCCGACGGGAATGAAGTGTTTGTACGGCTTCTCCAGGGTGTCGTAGATGGTACGGCGCCCCTGGGGGTCTTTTTTGGTCACGAGTTCGCCGCGGGGTTTGTTGTAGACGATGACGGTCATCTTCTCCACGGTACTGACTTTTTTCCCGCTGATGTAGACCTCGTCGTTCTTTTCGTCGACCTGGGTGGCGGGGTTGGTGACAACCTCGCCGTTGATGCGGACGTAGCCCTCCTGGATGGCGCGGTCGGCCTCGCGGCGCGAATAGGTGGAGTGGTGGGAGATAAATTTGTTGAGACGCGTCATGCAATCCCCTTTTCAACGAGGTCGTGCAGGTGGAGCACGCCGTGGATATGCCCGGCTTCATCGGTGACGATGAGCAGCTGGATCTTCTTTTCTTCCATCAGCACGAGGGCATCGCTGGCGAGCATCTCGCTCTCTCTGACGGTCCGTGGTTCGGGGGTGGCATAGGTTTTCGCCGGGGCATTGATGTCAAAGCCGGGCAGCATCAGGGCGCGGCGCAGGTCCCCGTCGGTCAGCAGGCCGTGAAGCGTGCCGTCGCTGCCGGTGAGCAGCACGGCGCCCAGGCGCCCCTCGCTCATGGTGACGATGGCCTCTTTGAGCGGGGTGTTCTCGTCGGTGACGGGCAGCTGCTTCTTACGCATGATATCCGCGACCTTGACGAAGAGTTTCCGGCCGAGGCTGCCGCCGGGATGGAAGGAGGCGAAATCCTCCTTCCGGAAGTCCCGGGCTTTCATCAGGCAGACCGCCAGGGCGTCGCCGACGGCGAGGGTCAGGGTCGTCGAGCTTGTCGGGGCGACGCCGAGGGGGCAGGCTTCGCGTTCGACGCGGATGGGCACGAGGACGTCGCTGTAGCGCCCCAGCGTCGATTCGGCGCTGCGCGTCAGGCCGATGAGCGGAATATCGAACCGTTTGATGTGCGGCAGGATGGAGCTGAGCTCCTCGCTTTCGCCGCTGTAGCTGATGGCAAGAACGGCATCCTCCTTGCCGATCATCCCCAGATCACCGTGCAGCGCTTCGGTGGGGTGGAGGAAGAAGCTCGGGGTTCCCGTCGAGGCCATCGTGGCGGCGATTTTGGCGCCGATCAGGCCCGATTTTCCCACCCCCGTCACGATCAGTTTGCCGCGGGTTCCGAGGATAAGGTCGACGGCGAGGTTGATGCTTTCATCAAGGGCTTCCGAGGCCTTTTGCAGGGTCTCGGCTTCGATGACAAGCACCTCGCGTGCTACGGGAATATAGTTTTGTTTCATAGAGGGATTATAACTGAAATGTCGTTAAGGCTGGGATGATGTGGCAGGCGCTAGTGGCGCGCCTTGCGGATGGTGGCCAGGACGACCTTGGCGAGGCCGAGGGCCTTGGAGCGGTGGGAGATGCGTTTCTTGATCTCGCCGTCCAGTTCACCGAGGGTCTGATCATACCCCTGGGGGATGAACATCGGGTCGTAGCCGAACCCGCCGTCGCCGCGGGGGGTGTCGATGACCTTCCCGTGCATCCAGCCGTGGACGGTGTATTCACCTTCGCGGCAGACGATGCTGATGGCGGCGGTGTAGAAGGCGGGGGATTCGGTGAGCCCCTTCGCCTTGAGCGCATCGACGAGCTTGTTCAGGTTGTCCTTGTCCGTCGCGCCTTTGCCGGCGTAGCGGGCACTGTAGATGCCCGGGGCGTTGTCCAGGGCCTCGACGCTGATGCCGCTGTCGTCGGAGAGGACGATGGCGTCGGGGTCGTTCAGGGCGTCATAGACGGTGCGCGCCTTGATCATCGCGTTGGCGGCGAAGGTATCGCCGTCCTCGACGATCTCTCCGAGGTTGATGAGGTCGCTGAAAGCGACGACCTCGAAGCTGTCGCAGAGCTGGGCGATCTCCCGGATCTTGCCCTTATTGGATGTGGCGAGTACGAGTTGCATCTTCTCTCCCATCGTTACAGCCGGTCGAGCCGGATGACCCGGACGACGGTCCCCGCTTCCAGCGGGCCGTCACTCTCGTCGGTGATCATCAGGGCGGCGTTGCCGAGCATATTGGTCAGCACCGCGGAGGAGGCGGTTTTCTTCTCTTCGAAATCGACGAGGTAGCGTCCTTCGCTCAGGCGGAGGTTGCAGGTCGTGAATTCGCTTTTGTTCGAGCGCTTGTTGAACGGTTCGGCCAGGGTCGCTTCGACGATGGCGTGGCCGGGGTCGCGCCCGAGCATTTTGCGGATGAGCGGCAGCGCGTAAAGGATGAAGGTGACCGTGGAGGAGTAGGCGAAGCCCGGCAGGGCCAGGATGAACTGGCTGCCGCGCTGGGCGACCATGACATGCTGCCCCGGCTTCATCCGTACCCCTTTGAAGATGACGGTGGCCCCGAGGGCGGGGACGACATCCTTGACGAAGTCGTAGTCGCCGACGCTGACCCCGCCGGTACTGACGACGATATCGCTGCACGCGAGCGCATTCTCGAAGGCGGCCGTAATGCTGTCGCGGTCATCCTCGGCGGTCCCGAGCTGGACGACTTCCGCACCCGCGCTTTGCGCCAGTGCGGCGAGGGTATAGTTGTTGGAGCTGCGGATCTGCGAATCGGTGCGTTCGGGTTCGCCGAGGTCGAGGATCTCGCTGCCGGTCGAGAGGACGCCGACGCGGGGGCGGCGGGCGACGGGGATCATGACACGGTTCAGTCCCGCCATCACCCCGATCTCGGCATAGCCGATGGCCGTGCCGGCGGGGATGAGGATCTCGTCTTTGAAATAGCTCTCGCCGACGGGACGGACGCTGAACCCTTCGCGTACGGCGGTGTCGATTCGGATGGCACCGTTTTCGACCGTGACGTTCTCGATGGGGATGAGGGTGTCGGCACCCTCGGGCATCTTGGCGCCCGTAAAGGTCTTGACGGCAATGCCGCTGCGGACGGCTTCGCGGCCGTCGCTGCCCGCGGGGTTGTCACTGTGGGCCAGGGCGATCGTGCCTTGCGTCTGGTCGGCGGCCACGATGGCGTAGCCGTCCATGGAGGCCGTCGGATGGCGGGGGTAATCTTCGTCGGCGACGATGTGCTCGGCGAGAATACGCCCCAGTGCGTCGGGCAGGGCGACCTTTTCGACACGGACGCGGCCGGTGTCGAGGGAGAGCAGGCGGTCGACGGATTCAGAATAGGAGAGGAAACTCACGCGTCACCCCCGGCCAACAGCCCGCTGCCTTTGATGGCCGTGGAGCGGTCGTCGGCATAGATGCGTTCACCGTTTACGAGGTCATATTTCCAGATGGGAGCGCTGGCTTTGAAATCCTCGACGAACTCCTCGATCATCTCCAGCGCGACGCGGCGTTTCGGGGAGAAGACGGCAGCGATATAGGAGGACTCGTGCAGCAGGACGTCGCCCCGGCTGTGGGCCATCTTCAGTACGGCACCCCGCTCGGCGGCTTTCTCCTGCCAGGCGTCGAACCAGCTGTTTAGGATCGGTTCGTAGATGTCGAAGCTCAGCCCTTCGATGCCGTTCTCGTCGCGGACGGTCCCGACGAAGGGGATGTAGGCGCCGTAGTTGCTCTGCGCCTCCTCTTCATACCAGCGTGTCAGCAGTGCGGGCACGTCGAGTGCCCCGTCATAGAGCTTCAGCACCCCTCAGCCTCCGCAGACCGGCGGAAGCAGGGAGACTTTGTCCCCGGATTTCAGCGGGGTCTCGAGGCCGGAGACGAGGGTGTCGTTGACGGCGACGGCGCTGTTCTCCAGCCAGGGGGCGAGTTCCGCGTCCTCGCGCAGGGCCTTGGCGACGTCGGCCAGGGTGGCGGCTTCCATCTCGATGGCCGGTTTGCTGATCGGCCCCAGGAATTCGATACGAACCATATTCACAATCCTTATGAAAACAAGTCCGTGATTATAACAAAGCGGAGTTGAGGGCGGGTTATTTCAGAGGAGGCGCCGTATAATTGTTAGCTTTATTTCAGGAGGCAATATGCGTTTTGGCCGGATCGAATACCTGAATCTGCTGCCGTTTCACGTCTTTATGAAACGCTATGTACGTTCGTCGCAGTCGCAGATGATGCTGCGCCACGGTTCGAACGTGCCTTCCGCCATCAACCGCGCCTACCGGATGCGCAAGATCGATGCCGCGTTCATCTCCAGCATCCGTGCCAAGGGGCAGAAGCACCTGAACCTGGGGATCATCGCCGACGGCCCTGTGCAGAGCGTGCTGCTGCTGCCGTCCGAAACGCCTCAGACGGACACGGCCTCGGAAACCTCAAACGCCCTGGTCCGGGTGCTGGGGCATGAAGGGAGGGTTCTCATCGGCGATCCCGCTTTGCGGGCCTACCTGGAGGGCGTCGAGGCCCTGGACCTAGCCGAAGAGTGGCACAAACGCTACGGCCTCCCTTTTGTTTTCGGACTGCTGTCGTACCAGGCGAACGAAAAACAGATGCAGCGGCTCGGCCGTGCCTTTGCCCGCCGCCGCCAGAAGATCCCGCAGTACCTGCTCAAGCGCGCTTCCGCGCGTACCGGCGTCCGGCCGCAGGATATCCTCGCCTACCTGGAGGGGATCCACTACCGTTTGGACCACCGTGCCCGCCGCAGTCTCCGCCTTTTCTGGCGCCTGACGGAAAAGGGGCGCTGAACCTGGGTTTCGTTTAATAAGCGGGGGACGCTTATGCTATACTCGACCTCATGAAATACTGGTTCGCTGCGATCGTTTTATCGGCCTTTTCAACGCTTGCGATGGGGCAGGAACCCATCGAGCCGCTTCCCCGGCATGTGGCGTATGATCCGGCCAAGGCGGCGCTGGGGAAGAAGCTCTTCAGCGAAACCCTGCTTTCCAGCGACAAAACGGTGGCCTGTGCCACCTGTCACAGCTTCAATTACGGCGGCGCCGACCCCCGCCCGGTCTCCATCGGGGTCGGGGGGAAAACGGGCAACGTCCAGTCGCCGACCGTGTACAACGCCCGCTACAACTTCAAGCAGTTCTGGAACGGGCGCGCGGAATCGCTCACGGAGCAGGCCAGCGGGCCGATCCACAACCCCGTCGAAATGGGAATGGAGAGTGCCACGGTTACCCAGCGCCTCAACGCGGACCCCGCCTACGTTAACGCCTTTGCCGCCGTCTACGGGGAAAAGGGGGTCACCTATGAGCAGGTGATCGATGCGATCGTCGAGTTCGAAAAGGCGCTGGTGACGCCCGACAGCCCCTTCGACCGCTTCCTGCGGGGGGAAACCACCCTCTCCCCGCTGGAGCAGGAGGGATACCAGCGGTTCAAGGCCTACGGCTGCATCACCTGCCACAACGGGATCAACATCGGGGGGAACTCTTTCCAGAAGATGGGGCTCTTCGTCCCCTATGAACACGACGAAGCGGCTCCGGACCTGCATGCCATTACGAACAAACGCAGTCATGTGAATGTCTACAAGGTTCCGACCCTGCGCAACATCGCCCTGACGGCGCCCTATTTCCACGACGCCTCCTCCAAGACCCTGACCGACGCGGTGCAGAAGATGAGCTACCACAACCTCGGGGTCGAATTGAGCGACAAGGACGTCAAGGCGATCGTGGCGTTCCTCAAAACGCTGACCGGCGAGCGTCCGGAAGTGCTGCGATGAGTGCGCTGCTCCGGCAGATCGGCTGGAAACCCTTCCTGGCGCTTGCGGCCGGGGTGGGGTCGTTTTCGCTCCTGCTCTATTTCTACCTGTCGCAGCGCCATGTCGAGTACAACTTCCGGGAGGTGCGGGGTCATTTTCATACGATCGACCGCAACTACCACCGGCTCAACTACGAGATCCTTCGCAGTTCCCTCTTCGCCTATTCCAACCAGGACGAAATCACGGGGGATCTCGATACGCTGAAGCATGAGTTCGAGGCGCTGCGCAAAAACGCGTTTTTGCAGCGCGATGCCTACCGGCAGAGCTACCGCTCTCTGGTGCGTCTCGGTGAAGCGCTGAACCGATACGAAACGATGATCGGCGACTTTATGATGCTTAACGCCGGGATCAAGAACTCCTTTGTCTACATCACCTCGCTTTCGGCGCAGAAAGTGAAACTGTTCGAAGACGATCCGGTGACCTATGCCCGTATCCTCTCCATCATCGCGGAGGTCTCCCAGGCCCGGATACTTTTCGATGCCACTTTCCTCGGCGATCTCAATGAAGAGGTGGAACCGCTGGGGTTTCTTTCGGGCATGTCCAAAGAGCAGGCGGCCCTGATCCGGAGTTTCATGCTGCACGTGCATTATATCGCCGCAAACTATCCGGGATTCGTGCAGAACGTCAACCGCATCGAAACCTTCGACCTCGACCGGCGGATCGTCGAACTGGAAACGAACTTCCTCGATGAGGCGAAGCGGGATTACGAGATGCTCGACCGTTTCGTCGTCATCCTGGCGGCGCTTTTCCTGACGGCCCTGATCCTGGTTATCGGCCTGCTGGTCCATGCCGGGAATGAGAACCGCCGTCTGCGTAAGCTTGAAGGGGAACTGCGCCATGCGATCAGCCATGACCAGCTGACGGGACTGCTCAGCCGCAGCCGCTTCGAACAGCTACAGACGCAGTTCGAATCTCCGTATTTGCTGCTGCTCAACCTGGACCGTTTCAAGCATGTCAACGACTTTTACGGCAGTGCCGCCGGCAATGCGATCCTCAAAGAGATCGGCCTGCTGATCCGCCAGCCGGTCCTGGAGCCGTACCGCCCCCACTACTTCCGTCTGGGAGGGGATGAATTCGGCGTGGTGCTCCAGGGGATTGACGCCGAGCGTGCTCGTCAGATGGCCGTAATGCTGAAAAAAAGCATCGAGGGGTACACCTTCTTCGTGGACGATATCGAGGTCTACCTGACCGTTTCCGTCGCAGTCAACAGCGTGGCGCCGCTGCTGGAGAATGCGGACCTGATCCTCAAGTACGACAAAGCGCGTCACAGCGAAGGGGTGCTGGTCTTCTCGGAGGAGCTGCATCTCAAAGAACAGGCGGCCAGGAACATTGCCACGGCCCATGAGCTCAAAAGAGCCCTCGACCGCGACGCCATCGTGCCGTGGTTCCAGCCTATCGTGCGGCTGAAAAGCGGCGAGGTCGCCAAGTATGAAGCCCTGGTGCGGATGGTGGGGAGCGACGGCGCCGTCAGCGGTCCGGCGGCCTTTTTGAAAACGGCGATGCAGACCCCCTATTACCGCCGGATCACCGCGGTCATGGTGCAGAAGGTTTTCGAGGCGATGGCGGGGTACGATACCCGTTTCGCCATCAACCTCGGGATGCGCGACCTGGCCGACGAAAAGATGGTCTCGATGCTGCTCTCCGTGCTGGAGACCTACAAAGAGCGTGCCGGCCGTTTGGATATCGAACTGCTCGAAAGCGAAGAGCTTGACGACCTCGAATCGGTCAAAGCGTTTATCAAACGGGTCAAGGCGTACGGCTGCCGGGTCGCCATTGACGATTTCGGCGTCGGCTACTCCAACTTCGCCTACCTGATGGAGCTGGATATCGACATTCTGAAGATCGACGGTTCGCTGATCTCGAAGGTGGTCGGGGACGAGATGACCAAGCATACCGTCAAGACCATCGTCCGTTTCGCCAAGCAGCTCGGTTTCGAGATCGTCGCGGAATTCGTCGAGGATGAAGCGACGATTGCCGTGCTGGAAACGATGGGCGTCGAGTACGGACAGGGGTACTACTACGGCCATCCCGCACCGTCGCCGGAGGGAGTGACATGCAATACAAGGAGTTAACATGAGCCCTGAAAACCAGCTCGGCGCGGTCTGTTCGCAGCTGCTGCATCCCCAGGACCTGGAGATCGGGGAGGAACTGCTGAACGCGCTGCGGCAGTCCCCCATCGTCACACAGATCACGCAGGCCGAAGGCAAGGCCGCGGTACGGCTCTATTCCCGAGAGCAGCTGCTGCTCTCCGACATCACCCCGATCCTGCATGATTTCGCCTTCGTGGTGGTGGACGAGGTGACCTATACGGTTGAACCGGAGAAGAAGCCGGTCCATGTCTGCCGCTTCAACCTGCAGGTCGATGACACGGAGGCCTTCTCCCGGGCCAAAACGAATATCGAGTCGGTCATCACCGATTCGCTGCTGGGGCGGACCTTCAGCAGCTGCCGCATCTATTCGCTGGTCTACAAGCAGAACCTGAGCCTGCGCCAGGTGACGCTGCTGCGCTCCTTTATCGAGTACATCAACCAGGCCGTGCCGTCGATCAATTTCGAGACGATCCTCCACACGGTAACGCGGCACGACGAACTTTCGGCCATGCTGCTGCACTATTTCGCCGCGCGTTTCAACCCGGAGGCCAAGACGCGGGCGCAGAAAAGTACGGAAATAGAGGGGATCATCGCCGAGGCGATCAAAGCCGTCCCGGACATCATGGATGACAGGATCCTCAAGCTCCTCTTCGCAATGCTCGGCGCCATGAGCCGGACCAACTTTTATCTGGACCGCAGCGCGATCGCGTTCAAGCTCGATATGTCGAAGTTTGCCGAACATCTCCACGGCATCCAGCCGCGCATCGAGGCCTTCGTCTACCACCAGGATTTCCGTGGCGTACACCTGCGGATGGGTCCCGTCAGCCGCGGGGGGTTACGCTGGAGCGAACGGTACGACGACTACCGCAGCGAGGTACGCTCCTTGATGGTAACCCAGGAGGGGAAGAACGCGATCATCATCCCCGACGGCGCCAAAGGCGGCTTCGTCATCGACCGGCCGCGCAGCGAGATCACCAAGGAGCTCTTCAGCGAGATCTACAGCACCTTTATCGAGAACCTGCTGGATCTCGTCGACAACGTCGTGGAAGGCGAAGCCGTGCATGACGACCGGATCGTCGCCTACGACGGGGAGGACAGCTACTTCGTCGTCGCGGCGGACAAGGGCACGGCGGCGATGAGCGATACGGCAAATGCCATCGCACTCAGACGGGGGTTCTGGCTGGGGGATGCTTTTGCCAGCGGCGGAAGCAACGGGTACGACCACAAGGCCATCGGGATCACGGCCAAGGGGGCCATGCGCTCGACACAGCGCTTCTTCCTCGAGCGCGGCATCGACCTCTACAACGACCCCATCACCGTCGTCGGCATCGGGTCGATGAACGGCGACGTCTTTGGCAACGGGGTACTCCTCTCACGGGCGTTCAAACTGCTCGGCGCGATCTCACACCGGGAGATCTTCGTCGATCCGAACCCCTCGCCGCAGGAGGCGTACGAGGAGCGCAAGCGTCTCTTCGGGTCCAAGGACGGCAGCTGGGGGGCCTATAACAGGGAGCTGATCTCCGCGGGGGGCGGGGTCTGGAACCGAAGCGACAAGGCGATCCCGCTCAGCGAAGAGATACGCCGGATGCTCCAGACCCAGGCGCGTTACATGAGCGGGGAGGAGCTGGCCCGGGCGCTGCTGTGCATGAAGGTCGACCTGCTGTTCAACGGCGGGGTCGGCACCTATGTGAAACACTCTGAGGAGAGCGACTTCGAACTGGGGGACAAGCAGAACGAATCGGTGCGGATCAACGCCGCGCAGCTGCGCTGTTTCGCCGTCAGCGAAGGGGGGAACCTCGGCTTCACCCAGCGCGCCCGCATCGAATATGCCCTGGGCGGCGGCAAAATCAACCTTGACGGCATCGACAATGCCGGCGGGGTGGACACCTCCGACCACGAGGTCAATATCAAGATCCTGCTCGAGGCACTGAGCCGGAAAGGGCTGCTCGATCAGCAGAGCCGCACCGAAGTGCTCGGGCGCCACGGCGAGCAGGTGGAGAACAGCGTTCTGTGGAGCTGCTACCGCCAGGCGCTGGCGATCTCCCGCGACGAACAGCTCAGCCGGATCTACCTGGAGGATTTCCAGGAGGCGATCGACGTCATCGCCGAGGAGAACCCGGTCTTCAACCGCCGTGACTTCTTTATCCCGAAAAAAGAGAATATCTTCGAGGTGCTCTCCGCCGAGGGGGGGATCGTACGGCCGATCCTGGGCTCGCTGCTCTCCTACGCGAAGATCTTTATCAAGCAGCTGATCATCGATACGGAATTGATCGACGAGCAGTTCGCCCATCGCTATCTGTACAAATATTTTCCCAAGGCCTTTGTCAGTGCGTACGAGGAGGAGATCCGCCACCACCCGCTGCGCCGCCAGATCATCGCGACGATGATCGCCGACATGGTCATCAACAACCAGGGGGTCTCTTTCGTCAGTGACTTCCGGCGGCTGGGGAAAGCGCGTTTCCTGACGAAGATCCGCGCCTACCTGATCTGTAACGCCCTCTTCGGGGCGAACGACATCCGCCACACGATCTTCCGTTCCGACTACACCATGCCGGTACGGCAGCAGTATGCCCTGCTGGACCAGATCGAACACGTCCTCAACTTCGCGACACGCTGGATGGTCAAATATGTCGATGTCGAATCGATCGACAGCCTCCATTTCATCGAGCACAGGGAGGAGCTCTTCGACATGCTCTCGAAGATCAAACCGAAACAGCCGCGGATGCTGATCGAGGGGAACGACACCTTCAACCGATTCTTCGACGTACTGGATTACCTCCGCTTCGCGGTCGCGGTCATCATTACCAAAGAGCAGAGCAAACACTCATTCAGCGATGTCGCGACGCTTTTCTACCTGGTCATCGAACGGTTTGCGATTCTGCGGATCATCACCATCCTCAATGCCCTCGATCTCAAAGACGAACGGGACCTCAGTCTCCGGCGGCAGCTGCTGCAGTTCGTCGAGTATATCGCCGTGCACTATACGAACCGCATTCTCGCGTTCCAGCGCATCAACGAACCGCCGCTGGAAGCGTTCGAGAACTTCCTGACCAACGACCGGGAAGCCTTTGCCGATATTCTGGAATCGATCGCGGCGCTGGAGGCGAACCAGAAGCCGTCCCTGCGGGACGTGACCCTCCTGGTCAACCTGTTGATGACGTCGGTGATCTAGCGCCTATTCGGGCTGGCAGTCGACGCAGATACGCTCGGCGAGTGCTTTGCGGTAGGCATCGATATCGAAGTCACCGATACGGGCGACGCCCGTGTGGAGCGCCGCCGCGGCGACGGCGCTGGAGACCTCGACGATCAGACGCCTGTCGAAGGGTTTGGGGATGAGGTAGTCACGGCCGAAGGTAAGTTCGGTACCGTAGAGTTCGTTCAGGTAGGCGGGGACTTCCGTCCGGGCCAGGCGCGCCAGCGCTTCGGCGGCGGCGATCTTCATCTCCGTATTGATCGCTTTGGCGCGTACGTCGACGGCCCCGCGGAAGATGAAGGGGAAGCCCAGGACGTTGTTGACCTGGTTGGGGAAGTCGCTGCGCCCGGTGGCGACGATGGCGTCGGGACGGGCCTCGCGCACCAGTTCCGGCATAATCTCCGGGGTGGGGTTGGCAAGGGTGAAGACCACCGGGTTTTCGGCCATGCGCTTGACATCGTCTGTGCTGAAGGTGCCCGGGCGCGAGAGGCCGACGACGACGTGGGCGCCTTCGAAGGCGTCACTCTGGCTGGCGGGCACCTTGATGGCAAACTCCGTTTTGTAGGCATTGAGGTCGCTGCGGCCCGTATGGACGACGCCCTTGGAGTCGATCAGGATGATGTTCTCCACACCCAGGTAGCGGTAGAGGCGGGCGCAGCTGATCGCTGCGGCCCCGGCTCCGACGATCACGATGCGCAGGCTCTTGATGTCGCGCCCCGTCAGGCGGCAGGCGTTCATGATGCCCGCGGCGCTGATAACGGCGGTCCCGTGCTGATCGTCATGCATCACGGGGATATCGAGCCGGGCGACAAGCCGTTTCTCGATCTCGAAGCACTCCGGTGCCTTGATATCCTCGAGGTTGATGCCCCCGAACGTGGGGGCGATCGCCTCGACGACGCTGCAGAAGCGCTCGATATCTTTCGTATCAACCTCGATGTCGAAGGCATCCAGGTCGCTGAACTTTTTGAAGAGGACGGCTTTCCCCTCCATGACGGGCTTGGAAGCCTGTGCGCCGATATCGCCGAGTCCCAGGACCGCGGTGCCGTTGGAGATGACCCCGATCAGGTTCGCCTTGGCGGTATAGCGGTAGGCGTCGTCGGGGTTCTGCTCGATGGCAAGGCAGGGTACGGCGACCCCGGGGGTATAGGCGAGGGAGAGGTCCCGCTGGCTTTTGAAGGATTTGGTGACGCTGATACCGAGTTTCCCGGGGGTGGGTTCGGCGTGGTAGGCGAGGGCCTCGTCATTGGTAAGCGGGTTGGCCATGGGAACTCCTTTTTCAGTCGAGTTGTGCCGTCAGTCCGGCGATGCGTGCGAGGGTCTCCTCACGGCCGATCGCCGCCATGATGGTATCGACGCCCGGGCCGGAGAGTTTGCCCATCAGGGCCAGGCGCAGCGGCATGCCGATCTTGCCGAAGCCGATTTCCATCTCGGAGACGACCGTTTCCATCAGGGCGTGGTAGTCGGTCGGGAGATGGAGGCCGTCGGCGGCCTCTACTTTGGCGGCGAAGGCTTCCAGGACGGCTCTCGAGTCGGGTTTGACCGCTTTTTTGAAAGCCTTTTCATCGTAGGCGGCCGGTGCGGTCAGAACCTCTTTGACCATCTCGGCGAGTTCGACGAGCGTCTTGGCACGCTCTTTGAGGGCGTCAAGCAGGATCTCTTTTTTATCGTGGGCGTTCAGGTCGACGCCGAAGGGGGTCAGTTCGCGGGCCAGCGCCTCGTTGGCGAGGTTCTTGATGTAATGGGCGTTAAGCCAGTCGAGCTTTTCGGTATTGTAGATAGACGCCGACTTGTTGATATTGTTCGGATCGAAGAGTCTTTTCATCTCGTCGATGGAGAAAATCTCCTGGTCGCCGTGGCTCCACCCCAGGCGCACGAGGAAGTTGAGCAGCGCTTCGGGGCGGTAGCCCTGGCGCTTGTACTCCATCACGTCCGTTGCGCCGTCGCGCTTGGAGAGCTTTTTGCCTTCGCTGTTGTGGATCATCGGCACGTGGTAGAACGCGGGGGCTTTGAAGCCCAGCGCCTCGTAGACGACGAGCTGTTTGGGCGTATTGGAGAAGTGGTCGTCCCCGCGGATGACTTCGTTGATACCCATCAGCGCATCGTCGACGGCGACGACGAAGTTGTAGGTCGGGCTCCCGTCGGCGCGGGCGATAATGAAGTCGTCGAGGATGTCGTCGACGTTGAAGGTGACTTCGCCCTTGATGCCGTCAAAGACGGTGATGGTCCCCTCGGTCGGCGCCTTGATGCGGATAACGGGGGCGACCCCCTCCGGCGGCGTGCCGGTAAAGTCACGGTAGCGGCCGTCGTAGCGCGGGCGCTCTTTGCGTGCCGTCTGCGCTTCACGCAGGGCATCAAGCTCCTCTTTGCTCATATAGCATTTGTACGCCTTGCCCTCCTGGAGGAGCTGTTCGATATACATCTGGTAGACACCCGTGCGCCGTGACTGGTAGAGGATCTCGCCGTCGTGTTCGAGGCCGATCCATTCGAAGGCATCGACGATCGCCTGGGCCGCGTCTTCGTTGTTGCGGCTCTGGTCGGTGTCTTCGATACGCAGAACGAATTTCCCGCCGTTGCGGCGGGCCCAGAGCCAGGAGAAGAGCGCGGTGCGCAGCCCCCCGATATGCAGGTATCCGGTCGGGCTGGGAGCGAAGCGGGTGACAACCATGGTATACAAACCTTTTTTTTGGCGCCATTATAACTCATTACGGTTTGGAGGTAGGAAAAGCGCGGCGCGGCGGCAGCGTTTCCGGTTTTTTCAAAAGCGGAGCGGGAAATGCGCCCGCGGATGGTGCCGCGTGGGGCGAAAAACGGGCGCCGGAGCGTCCATTCAACAAAAGCGGGTAAAATGGTGCCTTTCAATCAGGAGATCTCTTTGCAAAAAACAGCACTGCTTTTCATACTCTTTACCGTGGCGTTGTACGCCCGGATGGTCGACGGCGTCGCCATCCTTGTCAAGGAGGAGCCGATCACCCTCTACGCCATCACGCAGAAGATGCAGGAGAACGGCATGACGCAGGCGCAGGCCGTTGACCTGCTGATCCGCGAAAAACTGGAGGCCCAGGAGGTCGCCCAGCGTGAGCTCAGCGTCACCGAGACCGAGCTGCAGGAGCGCATCAAGCAGATCGCCGGACAGAACAACATGACGACGGCCCAGCTTTTCGATGCGGTCTGGCAGACCGAGCACCTGAGCCGCACGGATTTTGAAGCCAAGCTCAAAAAGTCGATGCTGACCCAGAAGCTCTACGGGGCGATCGCGATGGCCAATATGGAGGAGCCCGGCGATGCGGAGATGCAGGAGTATTACCGCCTGCACTCGGACAAATTCTCTCACCCGGAGAGCTTTGACGTGACCGTTTACCATGCCCCCGGACAGGGCGTTTTGAAACGCAAGATGGACAACCCGATGCTGATGCTTTCGGAGGTGACGATGCAGGAGGCGTCGCTGCCGTATGAAAAGATCGAACCGCAGCTCGCCGCGCTGCTGATCAAAACGGAGATCGGTGCCTTCACGCCGATACTGACCGACCCGAAAGGGGGCTTTGCCTCTTTCTATGTCCGCAACAAGAGCCTCCCGGTGATGCAGCCGTTTGAGACGGTCAAGGCACAGGTTCAGGAGGAGATGATGGACGATGCGCGCGAACAGACCCTCAAGGATTATTTCGACCGTGCCCGCCTGAATGCGGAGATCACCATCGTCCGTCTGCCGGACCGGCAATAGGGAAGTGCTACCAAAGCGTCGTGTTGTTTGCGGGTGAAAGCGGGTAGGGCCGGAGGCCTTACCCTTTGTAGTTCTCGAGGTACTTCGTATCGAAGTTGTTGGAGATGAAGTCGTCGTTCTCCATCATTTTGATGTGGAACGGGATCGTCGTGCGGATACCGCTGATGGTGAATTCACTCAGCGCACGGTGCATGCGTTTGATCGCATGGTCACGGTCGCGTCCATAGACGATCAGTTTGCCGATCATGGAGTCGTAGGTCGGCGGAACGATGTAGCCCGCATGCGCGTGGGTGTCCATACGCACGCCGATACCGCCCGGCGCGATCCATTCGCTGATCTTTCCGGGGCACGGCAGGAACTTGATAGGATCCTCGGCCGTGATACGGCACTCGATGGCGTGACCCTTGAGGACGATCTCCTCCTGCTTCGGCAGGCTCTTGCCTTCGGCCACCTGGATCATCAGCTCGATGAGGTCGAGGCCGCTCACCTCTTCGGAAACGGTGTGTTCGACCTGCAGACGGGTGTTCATCTCCATGAAGTAGAAGTCGAGGTTCGCATCGAGCAGGAACTCGAAGGTCCCCGCACCTTCGTACTTGATGAACTCCGTGGCGCGGACGGCGGCGGCATGGAGGCGTTCGCGGACTTCCGGGGTCAGTACGACCGCCGGGGACTCCTCGATGAGCTTCTGATGGCGGCGCTGCATGGAGCAGTCGCGCTCGCCGACGTGGATGACGTTGCCGTGGCTGTCCGCCATGATCTGCACCTCGATATGGCGCGGGTTCAGGATGAACTTCTCCATATAGATGGTGCCGTCGCCGAACGCGGTGATCGCTTCGGATTCGGCGGCAAGGAAGGCGTTCTCGAGGTAGCTTTCATCCTCGACGACGCGCATCCCGCGCCCGCCGCCGCCCTGGGCGGCTTTGAGGATGACCGGGTAGCCGACTTCGCGGGCGCGTTTTTTCGCGTCCTCGATATCGGTGATGGCGCCGTCGCTTCCCGGGACGACCGGGACGCCTGCGGAGATCATGACGTCTTTGGCTTTGGACTTGTCCGACATCAGTACCATGACTTCCGGCGTCGGCCCGATGAACTTGATGCCGTGGTGGGCACAGATCTCGACGAAATGCTGGTTCTCGCTCAGAAAGCCGTAACCCGGGAAGATGGCATCACAGCCGCTCACTTCCGCGGCGGAGATGATGGCGGGGATATTGAGGTAGCTTGCGCTGCTCGGCGCTTCGCCGATACAGATGGCGGCGTCGGCCAGCTCGAGGTAGGAAGCGCCTTTGTCCCCTTTGGAGTAGACGGCGACGGCTTCCTTCCCCATCTCTTTGATGGTACGGATAGCACGCAGGGCGATCTCGCCGCGGTTTGCGACCAGGATACGCTTGATCTCTGCCATCAGAGCTTCTCTACCACGAAGAGCGGCATGTCGTACTCGACCGCCTGGCCGTCGGAGACGAGCACGTCAAGGATTTTGCAGTCGAATTCCGCTTCGAGTTCGTTCATGATCTTCATCGCTTCGAGGATCGCGATGACCTGCCCTTTTTTGATGGTGTCGCCGACTTTGACGAACGGCGCGGAATCCGGTGACGGTGCCGCATAGTAGGTCCCGACCATCGGGGAGAGGATCTCGTCACCGCTGACAGAAGGGGCCGGAGCTGCTGCCGGAGTAGGTGCTGCCGCCGCGACGGCGACCGGTGCTGCGACCGGTGCAGGGGCGGCTACCGGTGCCGCGACGGCACCGATGACTTTTTCCAGTTCCATCTCGAACCCTTCTTTGGTGATCTTCAGTTTGGAAAGGCCGCTCTCGTCAAATTCCTGCATCAATGCCTTGATCTGTCTCATATCCATGTCAAAACGCTCCTGGGGACCCCGGAAATATCGTAAAACCGTCGGTTTTCCGCGTCGGGGCCGCCTAAATTTTAATGCGTTATAATAGCACAACTTAATTTAAGCCGCCCGGGAAACGCCCCGTGGCAGGGAAGGATTTTTATGGGACTGAAGGCGGACAGCTGGATCAGGGAACAGGCGCTTGAACACGCCATGATTACGCCTTTTTGCGAGGATCAGGTCGGCAAGGGCGTGGTCAGTTACGGGCTGAGCTCGTACGGGTACGATATCCGCGTCAGCGACGAGTTCAAGATCTTTACGAATCTCAACTCCACCGTGGTCGACCCGAAACATTTTGATGACGCGAACGTCGTGGATTACAAAGGCGACATCTGTATCGTCCCGCCGAACTCGTTTGCGCTGGCGCGGACCGTCGAGTACTTCAAGATCCCCCGTGACGTGCTGGCGATCTGTCTGGGCAAGTCCACCTACGCGCGCTGCGGTATTATCGTCAACGTGACCCCCTTTGAACCGGAATTCGAAGGGCACATCACGATCGAAATCTCCAACACCACGCCGCTGCCGGCGAAGATCTATGCCAACGAGGGGATCGCCCAGGTGCTCTTCCTGCAGGGCGACGAAATGTGCGAAACAAGCTACGGCGACAAGGGCGGAAAATACCAGGGGCAAGAGGGTATTACTTTACCACGCATTTTACAGTAATACGCTATAGTGGCGTTATGGGACGTGGAAGCGGAGCCCAAAAAAGAAGAGGACAAAACATGCTGCACGAATACCGTGAAATCATCACCAAGATGAAGGAAGACGGAAGCGCCAATGCGCATTTTCTGAAAATTTTCGAGCGTCACAACGAGCTGGACGATCTGATCACGAAGGGTGAAAGCGGTCAGATCCCGATGGATGACGTCGAGATCGAAAAACTGAAAAAAGAGAAGCTGCTGCTCAAGGACGAGGCGTACGCCGAGATCATCAAGTACAAAAAAGAAAACAACCTCTAAATTGACTCCCGGCCGCCCCAAGGCGGCCTTTTCCCCTACGCTTTTACCAGATCGACCACTTTTTCCGGCGGACGCCCGATAACGGCTTTCCCGTTTGTAATGACGACGGGACGCTCAATCAGTTTCGGATGCTCCGTCATGGCTTTGATCAGGGCAGCTTCGTCAGTGACGTCTTTGAGACCGAGCTCCTTATAAATGGCCTCTTTCGTACGCATCAGATCGCGCGCACCGATGCCGAGCATCGCCAGGAGATCGCGCAGCTGCGTCTCGGTCGGAACGTCGTCGAGGTAGCGGACGATCTCCGGGGTGATCCCCTCTTCCTCCAGCAGTTTCAGGGCTTCGCGGGATTTGCCGCAGCGGGGGTTGTGCCAGATGGTCACTGTCGAATGCATCGAGACTCCTTTTTTCCGAAATTGTAACGCTTTTCTGATTTGCCCCCCTTTGCATGAGGCGTGCCATGACATCGATCACAAAAATGCGTAAAATATCCCAATGGAACAACTCAGACTCTTTTTGATCATGCTCAAAGGCTCCTTCACTGACCTGGCTCCCATCATCGCCGTCATCGCCTTTTTCCAGATCTTCATCCTGCAGCAGATGCCCGACAATCTGCTCTCTGTCGCGACGGGACTTTTCATCGTCGCCGTAGGGCTCGCGCTGTTTATCCAGGGGCTGGAAGTCGGTATCTTCCCCGTCGGGGAGAACCTCGCGCAGGAGTTCGCGCGCAAGGGCTCCGCGTTCTGGCTGCTGCTCTTCGCCTTTCTCATCGGTTTTTCGACAACCATTGCCGAACCGGCCCTGATCGCCATCGCCGACAAGGCGGCGGTCATCAGCGACGGGAAGATCGACTCTTTGGTACTGCGGCTGACCGTTGCTTTTTCGGTCGGTTTCGCCATCGCCCTGGGGACGTTCCGCATCCTGACGGGCCATCCCATCCACTTCTATATCATTACCGGCTATGTCATCGTCGTCCTGCTGACCTTCTTCGTCCCCCCGGAGATCGTCGGGCTCGCCTACGACAGCGGCGGGGTAACGACGTCGACGGTGACCGTTCCCCTGGTCGCAGCGCTCGGCGTGGGGCTCGCGAGCAGTATCCGCGGGCGGAACCCGGTTATCGACGGTTTCGGGCTGATCGCCTTTGCCTCGCTGACGCCGATGATCTTCGTACAGGTCTACGGGATCGTCGTTTACGCTTCCGGCAACGGCGAGGCGATTGCCGCCGTGGCGCAGAGCGTATCGGAGCACGTGGAACACAGCCGTACCATCGGTCAGCAGGCACTGGCGCTGCTGCTTGAGCTCTTTGATGTCATCAAGGACGTGCTGCCTATTCTGGGCGTGATTTTCTTTTTCCAGTATGCCATTATCAAGAAACAGGTGCCCTACCTGCGCCGCATCGTTTTCGGTATCGTGCTGGTGATCCTGGGGCTGTATGCTTTTATCGTGGGACTTGAGATGGGGCTCTTCCCTATCGGGGAAACGATGGCGCTGCAGCTCACGGAGCAGGATAACCGGCTGCTCATCTACCTGTTCGCCTTTCTGATCGGCTTCTCGACGACGATGGCGGAGCCGGCGCTGCTCGCGATCGCGATCAAGGTCGAGGAGATCTCCGCCGGGAAAATCCGGCAGATGGTCCTGCGGATCGCCGTGGCCCTCGGGGTGGCGGTGGGCATCGCGCTGGGGGCGTACCGTATCGTGGCTGGGGATCCCATCCACTACTACATTATCGCGGGGTACATCGTCGTCATCATTCTGACCTATTTCGCCCCGCGCTACATCATCCCGATCGCCTACGACAGCGGCGGGGTGACGACGTCGACGGTTACCGTGCCGCTCGTTGCGGCACTGGGGCTGGGGCTGGCGACCAACATCGAGGGGCGGAGCCCGCTCATTGACGGCTTCGGGCTGATCGCGTTTGCGTCACTTTTCCCGATGATCACCGTCATGGCCTACGGGGTGATTACGGAACTGAGTGCCAGGAGCACAAAAACTCAATACAAGGAGGAGTTTGAATGAGGTTTGCATTATTGGTAGCGATCGTGGAACAGTCGCTGGAAGAGGAGGCGATCGATATCGCCAAGGCCAACGGAGCCGGCGGGGTGACGAGCCTGACCGGCAAAGGGACGGGGCTGAACGAGAAGAAGACCTTTTTCGGCCTGACGTATGAGCGCCCGGAGAGCGTGCTGCTCTTCATCCTTGAGAAACGGACCTCCGTGAAAGTGATGAAGGCGCTCAAGAACGAACTGCATCTTGAAACCGAGAACAAGGGGATCGTCATGTCGGTGCCCATCGAACATCTCGCGGGGATCGCCAGCAACCAGATCGAAGCATTTGCCAACAGACTCAAAGAGGAGAAAGAGGTATGAAACTGATAACAGTGCGGGATATTATGACGCCGGCGGACGAGATCGCGATGATTTCGCCCTATGCCACGGTACGTGAGCTGATCAACATGATGGATACGCGGAGCGTACGCTCGGTCATCGTTGAGCGTACCAGCGATAACGACGCCTACGGGATCGTCACCTACTCCAATATCCTGGAGGCGATCTACAGCAACGACGGCGATATGGACCTGCTGAACGTCTACGACATCGCCAGTAAGCCGATGGTGCAGATCGTACCGGACCTCGACATCCGCTACGCGGCACAGCTCATGATCAACCAGAAGATCAAGCACCTCTCCGTCACCTGGGAAGGGCGCCTGACGGGGGTGATCAGCATGACGGATATCGCCCGGGTCCTGATGGAGGAAGCGCGCGCCGATATGTAACCTGCCGCCGGTCACTCTATAACGATAATCAATAAGTATTGTTAAAGAGAACGGGTGTTATATTGTCCGGAAGCGATAGCATTGAAGGAGTGAACATGTTTGATACGTTGTGCAAAAGCGGCGTGGCGATTGCCGCGGCAACTGTACTGTTTCTGAGCGGCTGCGGCGGGGGCGGCGGCAGCGGAACGACCAGTCTGCCGACACTGAATGTGCCGGAGGCGAATGCAACGGCGGCGAACGGTGCGGAAGCGGTAGCTGCGATCTTTTCCGGTCAGATCGGTAATATTTTTATTCCTTTCTCTGCTGCTGCTTCGCAGCCAACCGGATTTGATCCTGCCTATTTTATGCTGGACAAAAACGGGCCGGTCTCGAAAGTTCTGGGGTATCGTCCCGAGACACTGAATGCAACCTACTCAGACTCCATCACATGTGATTACGGCGGGACAATGTCGTTGACAGAGAGTTACACCGAGACGCATATGGATGCGACGGTGACATTCAGTAACTGCGCATTTGATCCGAATTTTGTTATGAACGGGAAGATGCGTGTGAGCGCGGCGGGAACCAATTACGGCGATACGTTGACCTATATGGCGGTCTCTTTCCCTGCCGATTTCACCATTACGGACGAGATGTATACGTTCTATATCAGTGCCGGCAGCAATATGCGCACGGATTATAGTGTGTATGACTACTACAATGATAATTATGCCGGTACGATGACAAGCAGCGTGCAGTGGGGTATCGACGGCGATATGGGACGTTACGACAACTTGACCGTAGTGTTCACGCAGGATTATTACAGCACTCCGATTGAGACCTATTGCTATAAGTCTGGGCGTATCTATGTCAATAATCTGACCGCAAGTCTCGATATCGATCCGACCTATGATCCAAATTGTACGGATCCTTTCTATTATGACTATTTTGATCTTATCAGCGGCAGCATGCGCCTCATCGGTTCGGACGGCTACATCAACGTCAATGTCACCGATATCAATACGATCACGGTGACGGATCAGAACGGTACGGACATCAACGTTACGCTTTGACGACCGCTTCACGCCGTACAATCGCGTCTATGATGCTGGCGGCGATTCCGCTGTCAGGGGATGGACTTTTTGCCGGCATCAAAGGGTTCAATGCCACGCTCTCTTACAGGGTAGCAGATCCTGCGCAGGGCCTGGAAGCACGGCTCCGCTTTCCCGCAACGGCAGCGGTCGGGGAGCTTGGGTATACCTTTGATACGCCGGCGGGCGTGCTCCGCTTTTCATTCGCTTCCGCCTTCACTTCTCTAACACGTACCGGGGATGATACTGACTGGGAAGGCGGCAACAAAACAGTCTACTCGGAGTCGGACACGGCGCTGGACAGCTATTATGCGTTCCATGTCGATTGCCTTTACCCGGTGACGCCGGATTTTGCATTGGGTACGGACTTTTTCTACGAACAGTGGCAGCTTGGCTGGTCGCAGACCCGGCAGACCGATTATACGGACGGGACAAAGATCGATATTGGCGGTAAAACCGTCAACTTTTCGCAGCAGTCGGGTGGGGTGAGCCTGTACAGCCGTTATGAGGCGCAACTATTCGCGTTGCCATGGACTTTCCGCGGTGGAGTGCTGCTGTCGCGTCAGCACTCCAGAGACGAACATTTGCTCAGAGGGTTCTATACCCTCAGCGACGGATGGATGACGGGGATTTCAGTTGGGGCAGATGCCCTGCTGTTCCGGCATAGCGGTTCCGAAATCAGCGCCGGAATTTCCTACCGCCGCCTCGAAGGGGATACGGATATGCACTTTTACTACGATTACGGTCCGCACTACAGGACATTACCAGCTACCTTCACGACGGAGATCACCGAAGCCGGGCTCTCTTACCGTTACGCTTTCTGAGCTACAGCAGGTGCTTTTTCATCCAGTGTGAGAGCACGAAGAGGCTCCACACCTGCTGCTTGAAGCGCCCCCGCTTTACAGCCGCGTCGATGTAGCGCGCCAGCATCTCTTTTTTGAACAGCCCCGTCTGCTCGTTGACCTCGGTGATGAGGTCGATCTTCCCCGAGGCGTGCAGGTACTCCATATAAGGCGAGGCAAACCCCTTCTTTTTGCGATTCAGTATCGCGTCGCCGAGGTAGGGCTGCATGATCTGCTTCAGCAGCGCTTTCGGACGGCCGTTGCCGATCTTGAGTGCCGCCGACGTACCGAAGACCGTCTCTGCCAGGCGGTGATCGAGCATGGGGGTGCGGGACTCGATGCCGTGGGCCATGGAGACGCGGTCGAGCTTGGCAAGGTAGTATTCGGCCTGGAGATGGCGCAGGTCGAGGTAGCTGTACCACTGCGCGGGGTGTGTCCAGCGGCTGGCATCGAAACGGTCGCGTTCGGGCTGGATGAAGCGCAGCCCCTCCTCGTCGCGGACGTTCCGGCGCATCAGGGCATTTTTCTGCAGGTCCGTGAACTTTTCACCCGCCCCCCGGAAAAGAAGCGTATCGTCGAAGGCGCGCTTGTACCACTCCCATTCGCGGTTGACGGAGAAGTGGCCGTGAAAAAACTTCTTCAGCCATGCCTTGCGCTGCAGGGAAGCCAGCTGCTCGATATCGAGGTAGTCGAAATACTGCCGGTAGCCCAGGAAGAGTTCGTCTCCCCCCTCGCCGCTGAGCACGACGCGGTACCCCTCTTTTTTGATGGCGCCGAAGAGGAGATAGAGCGGAATCGCCGCAGGGTCGTTCAGGGGCTCGTCGAGGGCGTCCATGACCGGGTCGATGGCATCGATGAAGTCGGTCTGTCCGATGGTGATCTTCGTATTGTTTACCCCCAGGATGCGTGCTGTTTCGGCGGCACTCTCGCTCTCGTCGTAGTTCCAGCGCTCTGCGTAGCCCAGGCTGAAGGTCTGCAGCGGACGGCCGAGTTTCTTGGCAAAGGCGTTCACGGCGGCGCTGTCGATCCCGCCGCTGAGCAGTGCCGCGACGGGGACGTCGGCCTCGAGGCGCATCGCGATGCTCTCTTCCATACGTGCTTCGATACGCTGCGGGGCACTGCTTTCATCCACCGGTTCGGCATGTTCGAGCAAACAGTAGTAGAAACGCCGGCTAACGCTGCCGTTTGTCACTGTTATGAGCTCTCCGGGCGCGATTTTTTCGATGCCTTCGAAGAAGGTATGGGGCGCTGTAGGGGCCTGGTGGGAGAGAAAACCCATCATTGCATCGTCGTTCATTCTGACGCGAGAAAGGAAAGGGAGGATACCTTTGATCTCCGACGCAAATACGAAACGCTCTTTCTGTTTGGCAAAAAAGAGGGGCTTTTTCCCGAGCCGGTCGCGGAGCAGGTGGAGGGTCCCGTCGTCGTAGATTGCCAGGGCGAACATGCCGCGGAACCGGTGGACACAGTCGATGCCCCAGCGCAGGTAGGCCGCCAGAACGGTTTCGGCTTCCGTAGCTGCTTTGAGCTGCAGCGTTTCCGCGATTTCACGGTAGTTGTAGATCTCCCCGTTGAAACTGAGCAGGACATTGCCTTCGCGCAGCGGCTGGTGGGAGCGCTCATGCAGGTCGCGGATGCTCAGGCGGTGCTGGGCGAAAAAAAGCCCCCGCTCCTCGACGATTCCGCAGTAGTCCGGCCCGCGGTGCGCCAGCGCGGCGAGACCCCTGCGGGCCATTGCAGGATCGTAGTCGCCGAGGATGCCGAAGACAGCACACATCAGGCGGTCCGCCGGAAAAAGGGAAGGGTGACAGGGAAATACATGGCGCTATTTTACAGCAAACGGAAGCGTTTAGAGTTCTGTTGGTGATGGGGCGTTATAATATGTCACTTTCATGTAAGAAGCTTTTATGGTCGGGGCGTTTGGGCACATTCAGTTGACAACGCCTGAGCAGGCGGCTTCAGAGGGCATCGGTAGATTGGGTCGTCTGGCTTGACGTGAAGGGCACTGTGGAAAATCCGACGTGGAGACTGTAAACGTATGAAGAATTTTGCGCTGATCGGCGCGGCCGGGTATATCGCGCCGCGCCATATGAAAGCGATCAAAGAGACGGGCAACGACCTGATCGCGGCCCTCGACCGCTGCGACAGCGTCGGCATCATTGACAGCTATTTCCCGGAGGCCAGTTTCTTTACGGAGTATGAGCGCTTTGACCGATTCGTCGACAAATGGCACCGCAGTCACAACGACCGCATCGAATACGTCAGCATCTGCTCACCGAACTATCTGCATGACAGCCATATCCGGTTTGCGCTCAAAAGCGGTGCGGACGCCATCTGCGAAAAACCGCTCGTGCTCAACCCCCATAACATCGACCAGTTGAAGATCATCGAAGAAGAAACGGGCAAAAAGGTCTATAACATTCTCCAGCTGCGGCTGCACCCCTCCATCATCGCCCTGAAGGAGCGAGTGGCGCGGGAACTGTCGGAGAACCCGGGGAAGGTCTACGACATCGATTTGACCTACCTGACGTCGCGCGGCAAATGGTACTTTATCAGCTGGAAGGGCGACGAAAGCAAAAGCGGCGGGATCGCCAGTAACATCGGGGTGCATTTTTACGACATGCTCACCTGGATTTTCGGCGGCGTCGAAGAGAATATCGTCCATCTCAAAACGCCGTATGCCAACGCGGGGATGCTTCGTCTCAAACATGCCAACGTCCGGTGGTTTCTCTCTGTCGTCTACGATTACATTCCCGACGAAATCAAGGCCCAGGGGCAGCGTACCTACCGTTCGATCACGGTGGACGGTGAGGAGATCGAGTTCAGCGGCGGTTTTACGGACCTGCATACGCGCTCGTACGAAGAGATCCTCGCCGGCAACGGTTTCGGACTGGAGGAGGCGTACGGTTCCATAGAAACCGTCGCCGCGATCCGGAACCTGTCGCCGGTCGGCCTGCACGGCGAGTATCATCCCTTCTGCAAAAAGGTGGAGGTCTGAAGATGGACGAACCTAGAAGATTGACGCCGGAGGAGTGGAAAAAGCGGTTGCGTTCGAAGGGAAAAGCGGAAGAACGGGACAAACCGGTGCCGTTTTTTGTGCATGAATCCGCGTTTGTCGATGATGCGGTCTCTATCGGGGATGCGACGAAGATCTGGCATTTCTGCCATATTCTGTCGCACACCCGCATCGGGTGTCAATGTTCGTTCGGCCAGAACTGCGTCGTCGGCCCGAAAGTCGTCATCGGCAACGGCGTGAAGGTGCAGAACAACGTCAGCATCTATGAAGGGGTTGAAATAGAGGATGACGTTTTTCTGGGGCCTTCGATGGTCTTTACCAACGTCATCAACCCCCGCGCCTTCGTCGTCCGCAAGACGGAGTTCAAAAAAACGCTGCTCAGGCGCGGATGTACGGTCGGGGCCAATGCGACGATCGTTTGCGGGGTGACGATCGGTCGCTATGCGATGATCGGCGCCGGGGCTGTCGTGACGAAGGACGTGCCTGATTTCGCACTGGTGACCGGGGTACCGGCAAAGCAGATCGGCTGGGTAAGCCAGGCGGGGAACCGGCTGGTGCTTGACGAGAACGGCGAGGCGCTTGACCCTTACGACAATTCGCGCTATCGCCTCAGCGGCGGCCGGTTAATGACACTGTAATGCGGCGTTATCACGGGAAGGAAAACGCTTTTTCCAGAAACGTAGTGACGCTGATGACGGGAAGTTCCGTTGCCCAGGCGATCCCGATCGCCATCAGCCCGGTTCTGACCCGGATCTATTCTCCGCAGGATTTCGGACTCTTTGCCGTTTTTGTCGCCGTCGTTGCGCTTTTCAGCGCTATAGCGGGCGGGCGCTACGAGATGGCTGTCCTGCTGCCTGATTCGGACGAGGATGCCCTCAGCATCCTGGCGCTGGCCGCGTTGCTGGTGACGGGGGTAAGCATCGTGCTGCTTCTGCTTACGGTGCTTTTCGGTGCGCAGGTGTCCGCTCTGGTGCCGGAGGCGGGGCTGGACGTTTGGCTTTACTGGGTCCCGCCGGCGGTTTTCCTGACCGCCTTTTTCAACTTGATGACGGCGTACGGCAACCGCCTGGGCGATTACACGCTGATCGCCAAGGCCACCGTATTGAAATCGATCATACTTGCGGCGGTGCAAATCGGTCTCGGCGTGATGAAGTCCGGCGCTTTCGGGCTTATTGCGGGTCAGATCGTTTCCAATTTTGCCGCGACGGTTCGGATGATTATGCGCGGAGTCGATCTAAAAAGCATGCAACGGGTCTCCTGGTCGTCGATGAAACGGCTTGCGCTGAGCCATGCCAATTTTCCGAAGTACCAGGTACCGCATGTGTTCCTCAACACCTTTTCGTCCCAACTGCCGGTGTATCTCTTCAGCACATTTTTTACCGCTTCGATTGTGGGGTTGTATGCCCTGGGTACCCGGGTCGTCTTTGGCCCGGCCATGATCATCTCTGCCTCCATGGCCAAGGTGTTCAATGCCGAGGCGGCGGCACTCCGTAACACACAGGGGGATGTCCACGGGCTGGCGGTCAACCTCTCCAGAAAGAGCGCACTGGTTTTGGCCGGGCCGTTTGCGCTGTTTGTCCTGTTCGCGCCGGAGCTTTTTTCACTGATTTTCGGGGAGCAGTGGCGGGAAGCTGGGGTCTATACGCAGATCCTCTCCCCCTGGCTCTTCATGGTGTTCATCGTGTCGATGATCGCTTACATTCCGAACCTTTACGCTCAGCAGAAGACTGCGCTCCGGATCGAGATTGTCTATTCGCTTTTGCGGCTTGCGTCACTGGGAGCCGGCGCGCTGTACGGCGATGTCTATCTCGCACTGGCGCTTTTCAGTGCCAGCGGCGTCGTGATGCTCACTTTTAACTTGTTCTGGATGCTGCATCTGACGAAAGGAGCGCAGTAGTGGCGGGAATTTACGGGGTCATTGCCAGGGAGGCCCTGCCGGAGGTCCGGGAGGTCTACCGTCTCTTCTTTTCCGCATCGGTCGAGGGGACGCGCAACGAGGAGATCGTTGCGGGGCGGATGCTGTTCGGCCGGAGCGTTCCCGACCGTTTCGACAGGGACCGTGTCCTGTATGAGGAGGGGGACGTCATTATCGCGTTTGAGGGGGTCTGTTACAATCTTGGGGCTCCCTATGACCATATGGGGAAAATGCTTCTGGCGCTCTACCGGGAAAAAGGTACAGGCTTTGTCGAGGAGATCGACGGCAATTTCAGCGGCTTTCTCCTGGACAGACGCACCAACACGCTGCTGCTCTTTACGGATCATCTCAATACCAAGCCGCTCTATTTTTTCCAAAATGATGCCTATTTCGTTTTTGCCTCGGAGCTGAAGGTTCTGAGTGCTTTGCTGCCCCGCCTCGGGATCAAAACGGCGCCGGACCGCAACGGGATTTTGTCGTTGGCCGCTTTCGGCTATGTGCTCGATAATGCGACACTGCTTGAAGACGTCAGGAAGCTCCCCTACGGAACCCTGATGACGCTGGACATTGAGCGCTGGAAGGTGACGCAGGCACACTATTTCGACTTCTCCGCCATCGGGGAGAATGCGCCGGAGAGCGAGGCGGAGATGATCGAGCGCATCGATACGCTGCTGACGGCCGGTGTCGCCGCACAGTGGCGCAAGGACGAAGCGTACGGGTACAAGCACTATCTCTTTCTCAGCGGCGGGCTGGACAGCCGCGTCAACGCCCTGCTGGCCCATGAACTCGGTTTTACGGAGACAACAGCACTGACGTTTGCGCAGCGGCAGAGCGATGACGCGGTCATCGCCGGACGGATCGCCGCGGATTACGGGTTCGACTACCGGTTCATGCCCCTGGACGGCGGGCATTATCTCGAAGGGGACCTGACGCGCTTCGTTGCGGCCGGTGACGGGATGAACCTGCTGATCGGTTCCGCCGCCGGGTTCGATTTCCTCAGCCGGATGGACCACCGTGCTTACGGGACGCTTCATACGGGACAGATAGGGGACCTGCTTTTCGGCTCGTACGTCAAGCCGTCTTTCTCGCTTCAGCAGGCTGCATTGACAAAGGAGCGGTCGCTGCTGGAGTCGATCGAGTGGTTTGAACCGCTGCGGCAGCGCTATGAAAACCGGCCGGAGCTCTTCGGGTACGAACAGCGGGTCATGCACGGCACGTTCAACGGCGACCGGAGCCTGGCGCACTTTACCGATATCAGTTCCCCTTTTTACAACAAGGAGCTGATCCGCTACTGCTTCGGTATGCCCAAAGCGGCAAAGCTGCATGAAGGCATCTACCTGAAGTGGATCAACGCCCGGCATCCATCTATTGCAAAGTATGTCTGGGAACAGGCCGGTGTCCGGCCGACGTCCGTGCGGAAAACGGTGTGGGGAAGGCAGTGGAAGCGCTACCAGAACGCACTGCGGCGCCGGCTCGGACTGAGCATTAACGATATGAACCCGTTTGACCAGTGGTACCACGGCAATCCCCGCCTGCGGAAGAACCTCGATACGGTTTTCCGTGAGCGCATCGAGGAGGTTACAGACCCGATGCTGCGCACGCTGCTGCTGGAGATGTATGCGCCTCCCCAGGAGCGGGGTCATTACGGGCGGTATAACAAATACCTCGCCGTGACCGTACTTCTGGCGCTCGAACTGCATTTTCCGGGAGGCAAGCGATGACCCTGCTGCTGATCGGAAACCACGGGAGTGTTTTCCCCGGCGAAGTGACCCGAAAACTGCGTGATAGCGGCATCGGTGTTTCCCATGTGGATTTTGTATCGCTTGCCGTTGAACGCGGGGACGGCACGGATATGACCTATGCCGGTCTGCTTCGGAACAGCCGGCTTCCGGCGAAGCTGCAGAGCCTCGCACGGATAGGTGTCTTGGCGAAAATGCTTGAGGAGTCGTCCGAGGATATCGTGCATTTCCATTATGCCCGGTGGTTCTACTTTTTGCTTGTACCGGTCATCAGATGGCTGGGGAAACCTGTCGCCGTGACGGTGTACGGCAGCGATTACTACCGCATTCCCCGCTGGAAACGCTGGCTGCAGCGCCGCTTTTTTCATGCCGTCGACGCCGTGACGTTCACCAATGAGGCAACGATGCGCTCGCTGCTCGCCGAAGACGGGACGCTGGAGGCGAAGTGCTCCGTCACCCGTTTCGGACTCACACCGCTTGAGGCGATCGACCGGTACAGCGGGACAGACAAGGAACGCATGAGGCAGGCCCTTGGCGTGCCGGCATTCCCCGTGACGGTTTGCTGCGGCTACAATGCCAATGCCGGCCAGCAGCACCTGAAAATGATCGATGCGCTTCAAAAGCTCCCGGAGCCGCTGCGCCGCACGACGCTCTTCCTGTTTCCGCTGACCTACGGGGGGAGCGAACCGTACAAGCAGAGCGTCATAAGCGCGTTGAAGGCGAGCGGGCTGCACTATACGGTCCTGGAGACCTTTTTACACGGTGAGCTGAATGCCTATGTCCGGCTTCTGCCCGATATCATGGTCAACATGCTTGTCAGCGATCAGCTGTCGGGGTCGATGCAGGAGCATCTGTATGCCGGCAATTGCGTCATTGCAGGCACATGGCTTCCCTATGGCGTTTTTGAGCAGAGAGGGGTCGTCATGGCGCGGGCGGATTCTTTTGACGCATTGCCCCGGATACTGGCGGAGCAGATCGGGAATCTGCATGTGTGTGAACAGTATCGTGACGGGAACAGGCGGGCCATCGCATCGCTGTCGCGCTGGGATGAGGTGCTCGGGGCGTGGGAAGCACTGTATGCGCATCTGCTGAGGGGAAAAGGATGAAACATATCGTGCATATGACGTCGGCCCATCCCAGGTACGATACGCGTATTTTTCTCAAGGAGTGCGGCGCACTGGCTGAAACGTTCAGAGTGTCGCTCGTCGTGGCAGACGGCAAAGGGGATGAGGTCAAAACGGGTGTGGGGATCGTAGATGCCGGGGCGTCCAAAGGCCGGACCGACCGTATCGTGAATGCCGCGAGCAGGGTATACCGCAAGGCCCTGGCACTCGATGCCGATCTGTACCACTGCCACGATCCGGAGCTGCTTTGGGCCGCGCTGAGGCTTAAACGGCGGGGAAAAATAGTGGTGTTCGACATACACGAAATGGTCACCGAACAGATCAAGTCGAAACATTATCTGCCGAAATGGCTGCGCGCGGGGGTAGCACTGGCCTACGGGATGCTCGAACGTGTCCTGTTGCCGAAACTCGACGGGCTGGTCCTTGCCGAAGCCTCCTACCGTTCCCGCTACGCTCCGTTGAACGATACCGTTGCCGTCGTGCAGAATATGCCGGATGACGCTTTTCTGGCGCCGTTCGTCTCTTCGCAGCGGGACCGGAACGAACTCTTCTACGTCGGGGCGATCTCGGATGCGCGGGGGCTGGATGTGACGCTCCGCGCCCTGAAGCTGCTCAAGCAAAGAGGCGTGGCGTTCAAAATGCATTATATCGGCAACCTGCAGGGCAGCACGCGCGAAGGGCTTGATCTCGAGGGGATCGAAGAGGAGGTCGTTTTTTACGGCCGACTGACGCTGGATGAGGCGTACGGGCTGTCGCTGCATGCGAAAGCGGGCCTGTCGGTCCTGCAGCCCATCGGGAACTACTTGCACTCCTATTCAACGAAAATATTTGAATACATGGCAATAGGCCTGCCGGTGATCACCTCCGACTTTGAACTGTACAAAGATGTCGTGGAGAAACACCGGTGCGGGATCTGCATCGATCCCCGTTCCCCGGAAGCGCTGGCGGAGGCGATCGTTTTCCTGTTCGACCATCCGGACGCGGTGGCACGGATGGGTGAAAACGGGAAAGAGGCCGTGCATTCGGTCTACAACTGGTCGCATGAAAAAGCGGCGCTTATGCGGCTTTACGGGGCGGTGATGCAATGACGATCTGGATTATCAACCATTATGCCGTGACGCCGGGCCATCCGGGGGGAACGCGCCACTATGATCTTGCCCGGGTACTGACTGCACGCGGCCATGACGTCACGGTGATCGCCTCGAGCTTTCATTATGCTACGCTGGCCGAGACGAAGCAGTACGGCGAAAGGGAGACGTTCCGGGTCGAAATGCTGGAGGGCATCCGGTTCGTCTGGGTCAAGACCGCACCCTACCGCGGCAACGGCTTCGGCAGGGTACGCAGCATGTTCGAATTTACCTGGAAACTGCGCCGCCTGCGTGAACTCGACCTGCCGATGCCCGAGGTTATCGTCGGGTCGTCGGTCCATCTTTTTGCCGTGTACGGTGCCTATCGGCTGGCCCGGACGTTTCACGTTCCGTTTGTCATGGAGGTCCGCGACATCTGGCCGCGGACGCTGGTGGACATGGGGGTGCCCTCGTGGCACCCCTTCGTCCTGCTGTTGAGCGTACTGGAGCCCTTTTTGTATCGTCGTGCGGTGCGGATCATCACGCTGCTACCCCGGGCAGGGGAGCATATCACCGCTTTCGGTGTGCCCAGGGAGAAGGTGCATTGGGTCTCCAACGGTGTCGATCTTACGCCATTCGTCTCCGTAGAGCGGTCGCATCTGCTCGATCCCGGGAAGTTCAACGTCCTTTATGCCGGAACGATGGGACAGGCGAATAACCTGGAACCGCTGATGGCTGCCGCGGCGCTGCTGGCCGCGACGACGGACATTCATATTACACTGGTGGGGAGCGGACCGTTGAAGGGGACCTTTGCAGGGCAGGCCGAAGGGCTCGCGAACGTCACGGTATTGGATGCGGTCCCCAAGGAAGCGGTCGCGCCGCTGCTCGCCGAAGCGGATCTTCTTTATGTCGGCCTGAAAGACCTGCCGCTTTACCGTTACGGGATGAGCATGAATAAGGTGTTCGACTATATGGCGGCGGGGCGCCCCGTCGTTTTCGCCGCCGCCGTACCTGAGAACCCGGTCGAAATGGCAGGTTCGGGTCTGATCGTCCGGCCGGACAATCCGGACGCGATTGCAAATGCAATCTTGACACTATATAATTACACACCGTCGGAGCGCTCCGCCATGGCAGCGAAAGGGGAGGCGTATGTACGTTCCCACTTTGGCATGGATGTCATCGCAGGTGCATTTGAGTCGGTTTTGAAAGAGGCAATAGATGAGTATAAAACAGATTGATTTTGGCAGTAACCGGCTCGGGTTTATCACTATTTTGATGGCGGCGGCGTACCTTTTTTCGCTTCTGATCCGTATGATCTGGGTCTACCAGATGGGCGGTGTCGCTGATTTCCATTGGAACGGCCAGCTGATGATCAATACCAACGACGGCTACTACTTCGGTGCGGCGGCGCAGAAGGCCCTGGAGGGGCTGCATCAGTTCAACCCCCGGCTGCCTGACTGGCTGGGCTCGGGCGTCGTCTTTTTCACGGTCCTGCTGACAAAATACACGCCGTTTTCCCTTGATACCGTCATGCTCTATCTTCCCGCGGTCGTTTCAAGTATCGTCGTCGTGCCGATCATTCTGATAGGGCGGCTCTACGGGTCGGCGCTTCTGGGCTTTTTCGCGGCATTGATCGGTTCGATCGCCTGGAGTTACTACAACCGTACCATGACGGGATATTATGATACGGATATGTTCTCGGCGATGATGCCGATGTTCATCCTCTATTTCCTGCTGGCGACCCTGGAGACGGAAAAACGCATCTTTATGCTGCTGTCGGCGCTCTCGATTATGATCTACCCGTTCCTGTACGATTCGGGGCTTTCGCTGATCTACGCGATGGGGCTGCTCTATATGGGGTACATGGTCGTCTTCCACCGCAATGATACGTTCACGTGGCACTCCATCATCCTGATCGCTGTTGCGCTGATGGGTATCCCCACGGTGGCGAAGTTTGTGCTGATCATCGGACTCTACCTGCTCTTTTCGAAAACGGCGTTTACCCAGCAGAAACTGATGATCGCCGCGGGGATCACCGTCCTGCTCTTTTTATACACGGGAAATGTATTTACCCTGATCTGGGCGAAGTTCTCCACCTATTTCTACCGCGGCGTCGACGAGAGCGGCGGTCTGCGGTTTTACGAAGTGGCCCAGACCGTGCGCGAGGCGGGGAAGATCCCGTTCGAGATGATGGCCAACCGCATCAGCGGTTCCGTCGCGGCTGTTCTGGCGGCACTGGCGGGCTATATCGTCCTGGTGGTGCGTCACCGCGGGTTCATTCTGGCGCTGCCGCTGATCGGAATCGGCATTTTTTCACTGTGGGGCGGTCTGCGTTTTACCGTCTATGCCGTTCCGGTAGCGGCGATCAGCGTCGTCTACCTGTTTTACATGCTGACATTTCAGGTGGCCAACCGCTGGGCCCGCTACGGGGTCGTGGCCGCACTGACGGGATTGGTGCTCTACCCGAATATTACGCATATTCTCGGGTATAAGGTCCCGACGGTCTTCAGTGTACCCGAAGTGCAGGCGCTGGACAAGCTCTCAAAAACGGGAAGCCCGAAAGATTATGTCCTGACCTGGTGGGACTACGGTTATCCGATCTGGTTTTACGGGGACAAAAACACACTGATCGACGGCGGGAAACACAACCATGACAACTTTATCGTTTCGCAGATGGTGTGCGGCGAATCGCAGCTTGAAGCTGCCCGGCTGGGGCGCCTGGCCGTCGAGGCCTATGTCGCCGCCGACTATAAAAAACCGGCGGCGGATATACTGTTCCGCAACAACCAGCCCGATCAGGTGGAGCCCAACGCTTTCCTGGAATCTCTCCGCTACGGCGACATCACGCTGCCTGAAAGCACACGCGATATTTTCGTCTATCTGCCGCTGCGCATGCTCGACATCTTTCCGACCGTCTGTACGTTCAGCAACCTCGATCTCAACTCCGGACAGCGTTATGCCCCTCCGTTCCTATACGTAACGTCGCAATTCCAGGAACGGCAGGGGATGCTGCTCCTTGGTAACGGGATCACCCTGGACCAGCGCCGCGGTGTCGTCAGTGCCGGAGGACAGGAAGTTTCCCTCAAAGCCTTCTACACGACCGGCCTTTCGTCCAACGGTGACGTAGAGGTCAAATCGCAGCTGGTCAAGATGGACGGTACCCTTTCACTGATCTATATGGCGTCGTACGGCCGGATGCTGCTGCTCGACGATTCGGTATTGCATTCTAACTATATCCAGATGTTCGTGCTGGGGCGCTACGACCCGGCCCTCTTCGAGCCGGTTGAGACGTCGCCTTATGTCAAAATATTCAGGGTTAAAAACTGACCGATGTACCGCCGTCTCCTCAAGCCGCTGCTTGACCGGATCGGGGCAGCGGTACTGCTGCTGCTGTTTTCGCCATTGATGGCCGTCGCTTTGGCAGCGGTGTATATTTCACTCGGACGCCCGCTCTTCTTTACCCAGAACCGTCCCGGGCTCGGCGGAAGGCTTTTCACGATCTACAAGCTTCGGACGATGGATGGGCGGCGTGACGCGGAGGGGAATCTTCTGCCTGACGACCAGCGGCTCCGCGGTGCGGGAAGGGTGATCCGGTCGCTGAGTCTGGACGAACTGCCGCAGCTGTACAACGTCTTGCGCGGGGAGATGAGTTTCATTGGCCCCCGCCCGTTGCTCGAGGAGTATCTTCCGCTGTATAATGAGGAGCAGAAGCGCCGGCATGAGGTCAAACCCGGGATAACGGGCTGGGCCCAGGTGAACGGGCGCAATGCGATCAGCTGGGAACAGAAGTTCGCCTACGACGTCTGGTATGTCGATCATCTGTCATGGCGGCAGGACCTCAGGATCGCACTCCTGACGATCAAAAAAGTGTTTGTCCGCGAAGGCATCAATGCCGAGGGACATGTGACGGTGGAGAAGTTCAATGGAAACAACTAAGCGCATCGGTATCTATGGGGTCGGGGGACATGGTCGGGTCGTTGCCCAGATCGCACGGGCATGCGGCTATACCGATATCCTCTGGATCGACGATGCGGTGAAAGAGGGCGCATGCGATTTTGATACGTTCAAAACGGCAAATGCGGACATCCCCGTCGCCCTCGGTGTCGGGAGCAATGCGGCCCGCCAGCGCGTTTTCGAAAAGTTGGTGACCATCGGGGCGGAACCCTTGACACTTATCCACCCCTCTGCCGTCATTGCAGCGGATGCGGCTGTCGGGAGCGGCAGCGTGATTATGCCGCTGGCCGTTGTCAACACCGGTGCAACGATCGGGGAAGGGGTTATCGTCAATTCCGGCGCCGTTGTCGAGCACGACTGCCGTATCGGAGCCTTTGCACACCTGAGTCCGAACGTTGCGCTGGCAGGTGCGGTGAGCGTCGGCCTGCGGACGCATGTGGGGATCGGAAGCAGTGTCGTGCAGGGCGTGAGCATCGGCAGTGATGCCGTTATTGCCGCGGGATCGGCTGTTATCGCCTCGCTCCCCGACGGTGTGATGGCCGCCGGCGTCCCCGCCGTCATCAAAAAGGAGCTGAAACAATGAGCGGACGTCTTTTCCTCTCCCCGCCGCATATGACCGGCAATGAACAGCGCTACATAGCCGAGGTCTTCGAGAGCAATTACATCGCGCCGCTCGGGCCGATGGTGACGCGCTTCGAGCAGGCGATTTGCGACTACACGCAGGCACCCTATGCATTGGGGACATCCAGCGGGACGGCCGCGCTGCATCTGGCGCTGCGCGTCAGCGGTATCGGGGAGGGTGACATTGTGCTCGCATCGTCATTTACCTTTATCGGTTCCGTTGCCGCCATCCTCTACCAGAGAGCCACACCCTGGTTCATTGATGCGGAGATGGCGAGCTGGAACCTCTCGCCCGAACTGCTCGAGGCCGCGATAGCGCGTTCCCCGAAACCGCCGAAGGCCCTCATTGTCACTCACCTCTACGGCCAGTGTGCGGACATGGCACGTATCACGGAGATCTGCCGTCGGCACGGCATTATTGTTATCGAAGATGCGGCCGAAAGTCTCGGGGCGACCCTGGACGGCGTCCATACGGGCATCTGGGGCGATTTCGGCATCTACTCCTTCAACGGGAATAAGATCCTCTCCACCTCCGGCGGCGGGATGCTTGTCGCCAAAAACGGGGAGGCGATCAAAAAGGCGATGTTCTATGCGACGCAGGCCAAAGAGCCGACCCCGTGGTACGAGCATAAAGAGCTTGGGTACAACTACCGAATGAGCAACGTGCTTGCCGCCATCGGCGTGGCACAGATGGAGGTGCTTTCCGAGCGGGTCGCACAGCGGCGTCAGATCTTTGAGTGGTACCGCGAAGCGCTGGGGGAGATCGACGAGATCACTTTTATGCCCGAACTCCCGGGAGCGCACGGGAACCGCTGGCTGACGACGCTCACCTTTGGTCACACCGATCCCGAACGGGTCCGTACGGCACTGGAAGCCCAGGATATCGAAAGCCGCCCCCTCTGGAAACCGATGCACCTCCAGCCCCTGTTTGCCGGGGCGGACGCAGTGACGGACGGTGCCAGTGAACAGTTGTTCTTGCGCGGCCTCTGCCTGCCCAGTGGCACCCAGATGGGCCGGGAGGACGTGCTCAGGGTCTCCGACATTGTCCGGGGGGCAGTGGTGTGACCGCTCTTCTGCGACCCACGTCCGGAAAGCGGATCGCTTTCTTTCTGTTGCTGGATATGCTGCTCTCCCTGGCCACCCTGTACGGTGCCTATGCGCTGCGTTTCAATTTTGACATTCCGCTGCGTTTCTTTTCATCCTTCGATACGGTGTTCCTCTATCTGGTCGTCATCAAGGTCGCCGCGTTTTTCCTTTTCAGGATCTACTTTATTGTCTGGCGTTTCGTTGGCTTCGCAGAGGCGAAGAATATTGTCAAGGCGCATGTGGCTGCCTATACGGTTTTTACGGCGGTTTACCTTCTCTTTCCGGAGGAGTTCGACCCCTTTCCCCGCAGTGTCATCATCATTGACTTTTTTCTCTCCCTCTTCGCCATCGGGGCGCTGCGCATTTCAAAACGGCTTCTGACGGAGCAGGAGCACGCCTTGGGACAGCAGCCGGCGCTGCTGCTGGGGGTCAACCCTAAAACGGCTTCGATCATCAAGAGTGCGCAGGAGGGGGATATCCCTTACTACCCCTCTGCCGTTGTTGTACTGACCGAGGAGAACCGCAGTGCTGTGGGGACCTACATCAGCAATATCCGGGTGTACGGCGAGGAGACGCTGGAAACCCTGATCGACGAACGCGGGATCAGTACGGCAATCGTGACGAGCAGCCTGACCCAGGCCGAACTTCAAGCCCTTTACCAGCGTCTGAGCGATGCCGGGGTGACAGAAGTCAAACGGGTACGGCTGCTGGGGGGACAGCACGACAAACTCGAAGATCTCTCCATTGAAGACCTCCTCGCCCGCCACCCGAAGGACCTTGATAGGGAGGTGATTGCCGCTTTTGTGAAAGGTAAACGGGTCTTCATTACGGGGGCAGGGGGCAGTATCGGCAGCGAGATCGCCCGCCAGTGCAGCCGTTTCGGGGCGGTGGCCCTGGCACTGATCGATCACAGCGAATTCAACCTCTACAGCGTCGGCGAGGAGATCCCCGGGGCGGAGCTGGAGATGTTCAGCGTGACCGACCGGCATATGCTGGATGCAAAGATGGCGGCCTTCAAACCCGATATCGTCATCCATGCCGCGGCCTACAAGCATGTTCCCCTCTGTGAAGCCAACAAAGCGACGGCCGTGCGCAATAACGTGCTGGGGACGAAGAATGTTATCGATGCGAGTATCGCCGCCGGGGTGGAAAAGGTGGTCATCATCTCGACGGACAAGGCCGTACGCCCCACCAATGTGATGGGGGCGACGAAGCGGGTGACGGAGCTTTATGCTGGGAACGTGCAGAGCGGCGGCACGGAAATCGTTGCGGTACGCTTCGGCAACGTGCTGGGTTCCAGCGGCAGCGTCATCCCGAAGTTCAAACGCCAGATCGAGGCGGGCGGACCGGTGACGGTGACCCACCCGGAGATGACGCGCTACTTTATGCTGATCCCCGAGGCGTGCCAGCTGGTGCTGCAGGCGGCCGCTATTGCCAAGGGGGGAGAGCTCTTTATCCTTGACATGGGCGAACCGGTGAAGATCATCGATCTGGCGCGCCAGATGATCCGGCTCTACGGCAAAGAGGATGAGGTCGGGATCGAGCTGTGCGGCTTGCGTCCGGGTGAGAAGCTTTACGAGGAGCTCCTGATCGACGACAGTGAGAAAAAGACGCAGTACAGCTCCATCTTTATCGCGGGCAAGACGGATTACCCGATCGGGAAGCTGCAAGAGGATATTGCTGCGTTACTGGCAGAGGATGACAAGGTGTCGGCATTGAAAAAGATCGTTCCGGAGTTTGATCATAAGCCCTAAAGGGCAATACATGCGAGCAACTAAATTGCGAGTCGTACAAGCCCTAAAGGGTCGTGCAGAGTTGAGAGGGTGTGAGGTCGTTTGCTGTTGACGGACGGGACGTCAGTCCAGTTCCGTCTTCAGTACCGCGCCGTTGGAGGCGTTGGAAACCAGCAGGCTGTAGCGCTTGAGCCACTTGGAGTTGATAGACTTTTTGTGGGCTTTGAAGTGCAGACGGCGGCGTTCGAGTTCCTCGCCGGCGACGTTGAGCTGCAGCAGGTGCGTGTCAACGTCGAGTTCGATCTCGTCGCCATCCTCGATCAGGCCGATGAGGCCGCCCTCGGCAGCTTCGGGGCTGACGTGGCCGATGGAAGCACCGCGGGTCGCCCCGGAGAAGCGGCCGTCGGTAATGAGGGCGACGCTCTCGCCGAGGCCCATCCCCATGATCAGCGATGTCGGTGCCAGCATCTCCTGCATACCAGGTCCGCCTTTGGGGCCTTCGTAGCGGATGACGACGACGTTGCCCGGCTTAACCTTGTGGCCGATGATGCCGGCGATCGCCTCCTGTTGCGAATTGAAGCAGACGGCGGTTCCTTTGAACTGGCGCATACTCGGTGCGATCCCGGCCGTTTTGACAACGGCGCCCTCTTCGGCAAGGTTGCCGAAGAGGATGGAGAGGCCGCCGACCGGGGAGTAGGCGTTTTCGTTGGTGTGGATGACGTTGGTATCCTTGATCGTCGCATCGGCGATGCGTTCGCCGATCGTCTCGCCCGTGACCGTCGGGTTGTCCAGGTGCAGCAGTCCGCCGCGGCGGCTGACCTCTTTCATGACGGCGTTGACGCCGCCGGCACGGCCGATGTCCTCCATGTGGACCGTTCCGAGGGACGGGGAGATCTTCGCGATGTGCGAGACGTTCTTGGCGATCTGGTTGATCTTGGTGATGTCGAAATCAACCTCCGCCTCTTTCGCAATGGCGAGCATGTGGAGGACCGTATTGCTGGAGCCACCCATCGCCATGTCGACGACGAAGGCGTTATGGATCGCTTTTTCATTGAGGACGTTTCGCAGGTTGTACTTCGCATCATCCGCCTTGGCCATTTCGACGATGCGTTTCGCCGCCGCTTTGACCATTTCGATACGCTCCGGCGTCATCGCCAGTACCGTTCCGTTGCCCGGCAGGGCGATTCCCATCGCTTCGCAGAGGGTATTCATGGAGTTCGCGGTGAACATGCCGGAGCAGGAGCCGCCGGATGGGCAGGCTTCACACTCGATCTCGTAGAGCTCTTCGTCACTCATATTGCCTTCGGCATGCTGGCCGACGGCCTCGAATGCGGTCGCAAGATCGATCGGCGTCCCGTCTTTTTTGTGGCCGGCCGCCATCGGGCCGCCGGAGACGAAGACCGTCGGGACGTTGACGCGCAGGGCACCCATGATCATCCCCGGGACGATTTTATCGCAGTTGGGGATACAGATGAGCGCGTCGAGCTTGTGTGCATTCATGACCGTTTCGATACTGTCGGCAATCAGTTCGCGGCTGGGCAGGGAGTAGAGCATCCCGTCGTGGCCCATGGCGATCCCGTCGTCAACACCGATCGTGTTGAACTCGAACGGGACGCCGCCCGCTTCGCGGATCGCTTCTTTGACGATACGGCCGTACTCCTGCAGGAAGAAGTGGCCCGGAATGATGTCGATGTGGCTGTTGGCTACCCCGATAAACGGTTTGTCGAAATCCTCGTCTTTGAGGCCGGTCGCTCTGAAAAGACTCCGGTGCGGGGTGCGGTCGAAGCCGCGTTTGACTGTATCGCTGCGCATAGGTCAGGTCCTTCTATATTTATATAAAATGCATATTTTCGAGATTATAACGAAGTTTTCGCAAAAACGGCGAAAAGCCCTTGACATTGGGAGTGAATTTCCCTATAATTTCGGTCCACAACAACAGATGCGGGAATAGCTCAGTGGTAGAGCACAACCTTGCCAAGGTTGGGGTCGCGAGTTCGAACCTCGTTTCCCGCTCCATTTTTATTCATTTAAACACCCCAACTGAAACTTCTTTTCTTTACAAGAGGTCTGAGTTGGGGTTTTTTTTGGTGTCTTGAGCCCGGATGGCGAAATTGGTAGACGCAAGGGACTTAAAATCCCTCGATCATTGCGATCGTGCCGGTTCGATCCCGGCTCCGGGCACCACCGGTGGCGCCATAGCCAAGTGGTAAGGCATGGGTTTGCAAAACCTTGATCCCCGGTTCGAGTCCGGGTGGCGCCTCCACCAAAACTCCGACTTTTTTTATGGACAGATGGCAGAGCTGGTTGAATGCACCGGTCTTGAAAACCGGCGAGGGTCATACCTCCCAGGGTTCGAATCCCTGTCTGTCCGCCACCACCTTTCTCACAATTCACAATCCAAAACTAACGATTGACAATTTTTCGAATGTACCGATTCGGCTGATTTTTTCCTGGGATACGTATTGCCTCCCGCTCAGGATGCCACTGTTCCCGCCGAGTCACAACAGATGCCATCGTCCGGCATTTTATGGAGTGTACAGGTTGTTCAAAGGCATTTCCCGCCAATGTTTTTTTGCTTTTAATCTGTAAAAGTTATAAAGTATTATTTTAGAAGAGGCCAATGATATTCGGCAGTTAATCGTTTCGGGTATTTGCCGGCACTTATGTATAATCTGAGTAGATAGTTTTTATAAAAAGGGGTTCTGTGCAGCAGAATATATTCCATCGGCTGGCGACGGGCAGCGGTATGATGATGCTCGGGTTGATATTGCTGTTCAGCGGTTGCGGGACGAGTACCAGCTCGGGAACGGCGACGGATGATCCCGTGACGCCGAGTGACCCGACGGCAAAAAACAGTGTGGCATTGGGCCCTATAAGCGGTGCAACGATCACAGTATGGGACGTCGCGGGGCAGAATCTCTACCAGACGAAGACAACAACATTCAATGCCGCAACAGAGCTGATGGATGACAACCATACGCTGGTGCCTTACGCGGAGCAGACGGTTGGTAAGTTTGCCGTTACGTCACTTGGCGGCTTGGCATCGACAAGGCTGGTACTTGTGAAAAGTGAAGGGGGCGTGGATATCGACCCCGACGACGACGGCCAGTATGTTAAAGTCGAGATCAAACCGGTGCAGGGTAGCCTTTATGCGTATGTGACGGTAGCGGATCTACTTAACAATAATGTGAGGGTGAACGCCTTCACCACGATTGCAGCGGAGTGGATCCGACAGGAGAAATTGACAGACGAAACAGAGATTAAATCGGTGCTTGCCAAGCTTTCCGAGCGTCTTTTCAAGGTTTCAGGGACGGCGCTCAGTGCATTCAACCCGGCGAAACTGAGCACGGGCGGTGTGATGGAAGATCTGACGCTCCTGTCTGATGCGCAGTCCTATGCAGATGCGGCGGCATCGGCGACCATACAGGAACTGTATACGGGAACGGTCCACCTGTTCCACGATACGGACAATGACGCTCTTTTTGATGATTTCGAACTGCTGGTCGGTACGAATCCGGCAGCCGCGAACAGCGACGGGGATGCACTCGGTGATTATGGCGAGTTTTTTGCCGGAACCGATCCGACCGTGAGCGATACAGTAGACCACATAGATGCCCTTTATGATTATCAGTGGCACCTTGAAAACACCGGACAGGATGCAGGCAGCATTTATGGCGGCAGTGGCATACCGGGGAACGATATCAATGTCGTCCCGGTATGGGAATCTTACGCGGGCCGCAGGAGTATTTTTGTCGGTGTTGTTGATACCGGGGTTCAGGCGGTTCACCCTGATCTGGCCGCTAACCTTGACCTTTCAAAAAGTTACCGATATTCCGACGGTGCCAGTGATCCCTCACCCGATGCGGATCAGCTGACATCGGATCCTTACGGCTCCAGCCACGGGACAGCTTGTGCAGGTTTGATCGCTGCTTCTGGGTGGAATGACATCGGGGTGCGAGGGGTGGCTCCTTTTGTGAAAGTGGCAGGATACAATGTATTCTCGCTTCCGACAGATGCAAACTTTGCCGATGCGCTGAATAAGGCGATAGATATTTCCTCGAACAGCTGGGGGTACGGTTCGGAGTTTTTGGTTCCCGATCCGACGCTTGTCGCTTCAGTGCAGACGGCAACGGAAACAGGCAGGGACGGAAAAGGTACCGTCATTGTCTTTGCAGCGGGAAATGACCGCAACTACAATGGATATAAAGACGAAAACAACAATACCCTTCATATTGGAAATGCTAACAACTCCGAGATTTTGAATAACCCGTACGTTCTTACCATTACAGCAATCAATGCGGATGGACAATACTCGTCTTACGCCAATTATGGTGCCAATATTCTTGTGTCGGCACCCGGCGGGGAGTACGGTGTAAATGAACCTGCTATCGTGACGACCGATTATACAGGGTTGACATACGGTCTGGATTCAACCGGTTTTGCGAACAGCTATCGCGGCGGTTACCGTTTTGATGTCCCGGGTAATGAGAATGGAGACTATACCAACTATATGAACGGGACGTCGGCGGCAACGCCGATCGTCAGCGGCATCGCCGCGTTGATGCTCACTGCGAATCCCGCACTCACCTACCGTGATGTGGGTTACATCCTGGCGACGACGGCAAAGAAGATCGATCCAAGCGACGGTGACTGGACGACCAACGGTGCGGGTTATCCAATCAACCATAACTATGGATTTGGACTGGTAGATGCCGACAAGGCTGTTGCTGAGGCGGAAAACTTTACGTCGTTGGGAGCGGAAACGGTGCTGCCGAAGCAAACGGCTTCGCCGAACCAGTCAATTTCTGAAGGGACGACAGGGGTGACCTCGTCCATTACAGTCACTCCGCCGCAACCGGTGAAAGTAGAGCATGTTGACGTTTGGGTGACGATCTCGCACGCGCGTCCGGGTGATCTCGATATCGTACTCGTATCGCCGCAGGGTACGCAGAGCCACCTGGCATACGGCGGGCAGTACTATCTTGAGGGAAGTTATTCCGACTGGCGATTTTCCACCGTCCGCTGTCTTGACGAAAATGCATCAGGAACATGGACGCTGAATGTGAAAGATCTTCGGAGCGGTACGACCGGGACTCTCAATAGCTGGTCTTTGCAGATCCGGGGGCATTAAGGGATGAATAAGATGATACGAATGATTGGACTGGCTGTGTTTTTACTGGCGGGAACAGCTTTTGCGGCCGATGCCCCGACAATGACCAAACAGGTGCTGGAAACAAAAAAATCCGTGATGGTTTTTTACCGCGCCGAGGATGAAATGGCCGTCTCCCCCGCAGCCGGTGCATCGGCAAAGCGGGTCGTGGCGGTTGCCCCGGCCGAAGTGGCGGCGAAAACGGCCGCTTCCGGCTCCGAATACCGTCGGGTGTTCTACACTTCCGAACGCCGGAGCGAACGCAACCGCTTTATCGCGACGGGAAATGTCCTGGTCCGTCTGCAGCCGGGGACTGCGCCCGAGACGTTTGCCGCAGGGCAGGGGTTCACCCTGCTGCAGGCTGTGAACGCTTCGGCGGGCATCTACCTTTTCGCGCCTGCCGGTGCCGGAGAGCTGATCGGGCAGACCAACCGCCTGAACACCCTTCCGGAGGTCGATTACGCCGAGCCGGAGTGGATCAAACCGGTCCTGCTGCGGTGAGTACGCTGTGCCCTACTGGGCAGAGGCATTCTCTCTGGTATAACCTGCTATAATGCGCCACATGTTTAAAAACCTCCGCAAATACCTCTATATGATCTGGCTCGGGAAGAAATTCATCCCCATTTTCCGCCATGTCTACCTGGACACGCAGCTGGATGAACACGACCGTTACCATGCCCTGTCCAAGGAGCGCCAGAACTATTCGATCAGCGTATTGGAATACCTCAACGTTGTTCCCGTGATGCACGGTGAGCTGCCCGAGGCAAACCGGGTGCTCTATATCGCCAACCACCGCAGTCTGCTCGATATCATCAGCATCGAATCGCTCTTTTCGACGCGGCAGAAGGCGGGGATGTGGATCGCCAAGCAGACGCTGCTCGACAACAAGATCTACGGGAAGTTTTTTGAATACAGCGGCTGTATTGCGGTCGACCTTAAAGCGGGGAAGGGGATGCTTGCCTTCTTCAAAAAGATCAAGCATATTTTCCAGGTGGCCCCGGATCTCAACCTTTTTATGTTTCCGGAGGGGGAGCGCTTCGGCGGCGAGGGCGTAGGGCCGTTCCAGCCGGGCGCGGAGAAGATCGCCAAGGCGAACAAGATGCAGATCGTCCCCATCTATATCGACGACCAGCTCGAAAAAGTCTACCAGGCTTCCCCATACAAGCAGCCCTATGAAGTGCATATCCATATCGGCGAGCCGATGTCGCTTGAAAACATCGAGACTCAATACCGTGCATTTATGGAAGGCGCGCGCAAAAATTAATTCGGCGCAACCGCCCACCATGTTTTTTTGTTCCCCTCATGCTATTTGATCCGTGTTACAATGCATCTTTATGAATGGAACCGTAAGGGGTGGAACGATGAAAATTGTACTACTGATGTTGACAGCATTGCAGCTTTGGGCGGGCGATGTCTATCCGACGCTCTTTCCGCAGATGGGTGATCCGCTGTTCAGTTATGCAGCAAAAACCGGGGCATTGAAAAGTGATGCCAAGCTCGGCGGCAGTGTAAGTGCTTATGTGCGACAGGCGCAATCTGTTCGAGAGGATGGCCTGAAAGTACAGCAGACTGGAACTGCGCAGGAACGGAACGCCTATCTCGGAGAGCTCCGTAGTCTGCAGAAAACACACGACCGCCTGATGGTGGACGTTAAAAGGGAAGTACTTTCCGCACAAAAAGCCGGGGATACGAAGCGTGTCATGCGGATCGTGTCCACGGAACCGGCGGTCATACGTGATGACTTCCGACTTCGCGACACGCTTGTCGCTTTTTACAAGCAGAAGCGGTTGGAGGGGAAATCGGCCTATATGGACGCTCTGGTAAGAGACAGTAAAAGAGACATCCGCTATGCTAAAGACAGTGCCGATATGCCGGAAAATATGAGTTCCGGCCTATCAGAAGAGCGGTATCCTTCGAAGGCGCAGAAGCCTTCGAAAGGGAAGAAGGCATCGAAGGCCAAGAAGGCATCAAAAGGCAAGAAGAAGCCCAAAAGAAAGAAGGCATCAAAAGATAAAAAGACGTCTAAGGGCCGTTAACCATAGGAACGCTGCGGGGGACGCCGATATCTGCTCCCGCATTATCATGCTGGATTTCCTCATTCCGCGATAGGGCAATAACCCCGCGGCGATCCTGCGGGCATACGGAAAGTAGGCCGGCTAAAACAGTGTAGGCTGTAACGCTTTCAGGCGGAAGCTTCGACGGTGGACGGCACTGTAGCCGTGGAGCTTGATCGCGTCGATATGCGCCGCCGACCCGTACCCCTTGTGTTTTTCAAAGCCGTACTGCGGGTAGGTGTCAGCCAGGGCAACCATCTCCCGGTCACGGGTGACTTTGGCGAGGATGGAGGCCGCGCTCACTTCGGGCACGTCGGCGTCGGCCTTCACCTGCGTCCGCAGTCCGTTGACCCCGTAGGTCGAATTGCCGTCGAAGAGGTAGTCGGCCTCCCCCAGCACTTTCATGATCTCTTTGAGCCCTTTTGAGAGGCAGGCGGAGATGCCCTCATCGTCAATCTGTTGCGCGGAAAAACGCACGATGTGGTAGGCAGCATTTGCCATAATGCTTTCATACAGCAATTCGCGCTTTTTTTCTGTCAGTTTTTTCGAATCGTTCAGGCCGTTGAGCGGCGCGTGTAAGATGACGCCCGCCATGACGAGGGGACCGGCGATGGGGCCCCGCCCCGCTTCGTCGATCCCGCAAAGAGGTAGTGCTGTTTCCATTCGGATATTTTAGGGTGTTCCGGCCCAAATATAGCTATAATCGGTAAAACGGGGAAGGGAAAGTGCGATGCGGTTACTGGTGGTCTGGCTCTCGACAACGCTCCTACTGTTCGGTTCCGAGGCATCCGACATTGTCAAAAAGGTCGAGGATAACCTGCGGGGCAAAGACGTCTACATGAAGCTGGAGATGGTCATTACCTCGGCCCGGCACAAGCGGACGGTACGGATCGAGAGTTGGGCCGAAGGGAAGACGAAGAGCTTTATGAAGATCCTCTACCCGCCCAAAGACCGCGGCATCACCTTTTTGAAACTCGACAAGCAGCTTTGGCAGTACGTGCCGAAGATCGAACGAATCGTCAAGATCCCGCCGTCGATGATGCTGCAGAGCTGGATGGGGAGCGACCTTACCAACGACGACATGGTCAAAGAGAGCTCGATGGTCGACGACTACGATGCGGAGATCCTCGAAAAGACGGCGGAGACGGTGACCATTGCGTTCACCCCGAAACCCGATGCAGCCGTCGTGTGGGGACGGATCGTCTCGACGATCGACCGGCGCACCTATACGCAGATCCACGATGTCTTTTACGACGATTTCGGCAGCGCGGTACGCGAAATGTTCTACAGCGACGTGAAAATCTTCGGCAGTCACCATCTCCCGACGGTGATGAGGATCAAACCGCTGGAGAAGGGCAAGGAGAAGAACGAGACGCTGGTACTCCTCTCCGACGTCGTCTACGACCGGGGCGTGAGCGGCAGCTACTTCACGAAGCAGGCGCTCAAACGCTACTCGCGCTAGGGGATCATGATGTTCGGACTGGCGCTGAAAAACATCCTGCATTACAAAGGGCGGACCGTCGTTACCTTCGCCCTGACCTTTTTCAGCTCCCTGCTCTTTATCGTCTACGTCGCCCTGATGGACGGTTCGCATGCGCATATGCTCAAAAGTGCCCTTGACGTCTACGAAAACGCCCTGCATGTCTACAAAAAAGGGTACCGCGAAGAGGGCGGTTACGATTACCTGCTGACCGACGTTTCCGCGGAGGAGGCACTGCTGGCGCGCACGGCGGGGATCACGGCCTACGCCCCGCGCCTGGAGAGTTTTGCGCTGCTCTCGACCCCCCGCGACTCCGTCGGGGCGATGGTGGTGGGTATCGACCCCGGACGGGAACGCCGGCTGTCCAAAATGGCCGAAGCACGCCGCGAGGGGCGCTACCTCGACGATAACGATACCAATGCGCTTTACATCGGCAGCGAACTGGCGGTAAGGCTTAAAATAGGGGTCGGCGATACGGTTGCTCTCATCGGCACGGCGACGGACGACTCCTTTGCCGCCGACAACTTCCGGGTCGTCGGTATCTTCAAAACGGGCCTTTTCGAATTTGACGCCTCTTCCGCGTTTGTGAACAAGACGTACTACGACACGCTGATGCTGAGCGGGGATATGGCGTCGTACATCGTTGCTTCCGTCGACGACCTTGCGGCGTTGCCGCAGACGGTCAAAGCGGTGCAGTCCGGCCTGGCCAGGGGGCTGGAGGCGGTGCCGTGGACGGTGCTGATGCATGCGCAGGTGGAAGCGATGGAGGTGGACAGTGTTTTCGGCTACATCTCGATGGGGGTCTTCTTCGTCGTCATCTTCTTTGTCATCATGATTTTCAGTTTCCTCAATATCGTCGGGCGGACCCGGGAGCTGGGGATGCTGCGCGCCATTGGCCTCTCTCCCCGGAACGTCTCCGCGCTGCTGCTGCTGGAGATGCTGCTGATAGCCCTCTCTGCCGTCGGGGCTTCCGTGGCCGTCGGGGCGCCGATCGCCTGGTACTATGAACTGCACCCCGTCGTTATCGAGGGGATCGCGGAGGCGTACCGTGATTACGGGATCGTCGACGACCAGATCCCGATGCGTTTCGACTGGTTCACCATCGGCTGGAACGCGGGGGTCGTCTTTGCGCTCAATATGCTGGCGGTCCTCTACCCCATTGCGGTCGTCAAACGTTACACCCCCGTGGAGGCGATGCACCATGTCTAAGGCGACCTTCGCGTTGGCACTGAAGATGGCGTGGTTCAACCTGTGGCGCCGCGCCCGACGCTCCGCGCTCGTCATTCTCATGATCGCCGGCAGTATGACGGCGATGCTCGCCATCGAGGGGCTTTACGACGGGATGGTCAAGACGATGCGCGAGAGTACGATCCGCAGCGACAGCGGCGAGATTTCCGTTTATGCCCCAGATTTCCGCCTCTACCAGAGCCTGGAGTACGCCATCGCCGACGACCGCCCCCTGCTGGCGGCACTCGATGCGGACCCGGCGGTCGCCGCCTACTCCGTCCGGCTCTCGCAGACCGGCCTGGCGTCGACGGCGCGCAAATCGGCGATGGGACGTCTGGTCGGCATCGACCTGGAAGCCGAAGAGCGCTTCGGGCAGCTCTCCGGTTTTGTCAAAGCGGGAAAGATCGACTGGGGGCGGCGGCAGAACGGCTGCGCCATCGGCAAGAAACTGGCGGAGGACCTGGGCGTCGAGGTGGGGCACCGCCTGGTCTTTTCCTCGCAGAATGACCAGGGGGATATCAGTGCCGTCTCGCTCTATGTGACGGCAATCGTGCAGACGTCGAACCTGCTCATCGACAACCAGACGATCTACGTCGCCCTGCCGCGCAGCCGCACCTTTTCAGGGTTGGGTGCGAACGGCGCGACCCAGGTGGCCGTGCGGCTGGCTGAGCCTTTGCAGACGGAAGCGGTTGCCGCGCGGCTGAAGGCTGCCTTCCCGGGGCTTGACGTCGAGACGTGGCAGACGCTCTACCCGGTGCTCAAACAGATGCAGGAGATGATGGTCATCTTCAACTCCATCACCTTCGCCATTGTGATGCTTGTGGTCCTCATCGGCATCTTCGGCGTCATGCTCGTCTCTGTCCTGGAACGCACTCGCGAATTCGGCATCCTCATTGCGCTGGGTACTCCCCAGTCGCAGCTGCGCATACAGGTCGCCGCGGAGGCGCTGGTGCTGGGTGTGGTCGGCTTCGTCCTGGGCGCGTGTACAAGCTACGCCGCCCTGTGGTACCTGCAGACGCAGGGGCTGGACCTGCGCGAATACGCGGCGGGGCTGGAGGCGTTCGGCTACAACGCCGTCGTGTATGCCGACATCAAGAGCCGCTACTTTACCAATACCTTCCTGGCCATTATCGCGGCGGCGCTCGTTTCGGTGCTGCTGCCGATGCGAAGGCTCAAAAAGCTTAATCCTATCGAGGTGATACAGGTATGATCGAACTGCGCAGAGTGAACAAATATTTTTACAAGGATACGGAGCGCGAGGTGCACGCCCTTCGCGATATCGATCTCACCGTCGAGACGGGGGAGTACGGGGTGATCACCGGGCCGTCTGGCTGCGGCAAGACGACGCTTCTAAACGCCATCGGGGCGCTCGACGCCATCGACAGCGGCTCCATCACCATAGACGGCACCGAACTCTCCGGCCTTGACGAGGGGGCGCGCTCGCGGCTGCGGCTCGAGCAGATCGGCTTCGTCTTCCAGGCCTATAACCTCGTCCCCGTGCTGACCGTACGTGAGAACATCGGCTTCATTATGAAGCTGCGCGGTTTTGCGCCCGAAGCGATTGAACAGCGGGTGGCGGAGGTGGCGAAGCTGCTGGAAATAGAGGAGAAGCTCGACGCCATGCCCGGCCATATCAGCGGCGGTCAGCAGCAGCGCGTCGCCGTGGCCCGGGCGGTGGCCGCCAAACCGAAGCTCATCCTCGCCGACGAACCGACGGCCAACCTCGATTCGCGCAATTCAGGGCACCTGATGGCGATGATGAAGCAGCTCAACGCGGTCGAAAAGATCACGATCCTTTTCTCTTCGCATGACGATTACGTCGTGGAGCAGGCGCGGAGGATCATCAAGCTCAACGACGGGCAAGTTGTGCGATGAGCCGTTGGCGGCTGCTTGCCGGGTCGGTACTGCTTTCGGCCCTGATGCCGCTGCAGGCGGAGGAGCCGACGTTCACGATTGAAAATACGAACTTCCTGCTGCATCAGCACTCCGGTCTCGACGACACGGCGTACCTCTATGACTATGACCGGCTCCGCCTCAGCGGCGGCTGGCGGGACGGGGGGTATTTCCTGACGGGCATCGGGGACGTCGTCAACCACCTGGGGAACGGGTACGTGCACAGCGATGAATTCACGCTGCTGGACGACGTTCGGCCGGACATCCCCTTTGAAGTGCGCACCGAGGCGCAGCATTACGGGCCGGGAGCAGCCCATGCACGGATCTACCGCCTCTACGGCGGGTACGAGGACAGTGTACAGCGGGTCACCGCCGGGATCCAGAAGATCAGCATGGGTGTGGGGCGGATTTGGACGCCGACGGACCTCTACAATGCAAAAAACAGTTATGCCCTGGAACCCGACGAAGTGTACGGCGTACTGGCGGCAACCTACAGCTATGCCCCCAGCGATCTCAGCACGGTGACTGCCGTCGCATCTGTCCGCCACGACCGTTCGTTCAAATACGCTGCGCGCGCAAAGGGGTACCTCTCTTTTGCCGACGTCGGCATCGATTTTATCCGCAGCGAAGATACGTTAATGGTAGGGTACGAGCTCGAAGGCAACTTCTTCACTACCGGGGCGGAGTGGCGCAGCGAAGGGGGGTATTTCAAGAGCGACCTCCTGGACACGGAATTTTTTCAGGGGATCGCCGGGTTCGACTACGGTTTCGAAAACGGCATCACCTGGGTTGTCGAAGCGCTCTACAGTTCCGAAACCTTCACCTATACGAAGCTTCTTGACAACTACGCGGACGAACTGGTCGGCAATATGGTCCAGTCCCCCTTTTACGCCGGGACGACTTTAATGTATGATTTCAACCTTGCATTCAGCGGCTCTTTCCTTTATATAGAGAGTTTCGATGAAGCGAACAGCCGTTTTGTCGCCCCGTCGCTGACCTACACGCTGAATGACCACAACACCTTCACGGCCGGGATACTGCTGGGCTTCGGCAGCGACAGCAGCGCATTCGGCCCCTACGGCGAGCGCTTCTACCTGGAGTGGCAGGCCAGTTATTAGAGAGAGACCAATGTTTTCAAAACGTATCCTTGCCGTAACGGTTGCGATATCAATCGGCATCGCGGGCGTAATATTCGCCGCCTACAATTCGCCATCTTTTTTAAACAAGGATTGGACGATGAAGTTTGATAAAACCATTACGATGTTATCCGCCTCGGCAGCAGCACTGCTGATGCTCAGCGGCTGTACCGAAGACGGTTCCAACGGCGTTGACGGGATCACCCCGAACGCGAACGAGGCGACGCTGATCTCCTTTTCGGAGCTGAGCGCCCCTGTCCTCGACGAGGAGAAATCCAGCCTCCGCGCCACGGACAGCGTTACTTACCTCAAAACGGGGAAAACGGCGTCCATCGGCTTTATGAAGCTGATGGCGACAGCCGATGTGAACAACGGCGAGACCTTCGGTCTGCTCAAAGACCATACGGATGCGGCGATCAGTTTCACCGACGGCAGCCCGTACATCTGTAACGGTACGAACAGCGGTGACGGTTCGGGTCTGGACCACTCTTCCATCCTGCGCGCGAACGGCCGTATCTTTATGGTCAACCAGTTCGAATGCGGCATCGGCGGCATGTACGGTATGGAGCTGCAGCAGAACAACGGCACCCTCTCCGTCAAACCGGACTCCATGCAGTACATCAGCCAGAAGGCGGACTTCGGCGGCTGGGTTCACTGTGCCGGTATGACGACGCCGTGGGAATCCCACCTCGGTTCCGAAGAGTACGAGCCCGATGCGAAAAAAATCGAGGACACGCTCGATCCGTCCACGAAGCTGACCAGCAACTCACGCTTCAACGAGGTGACGAAGTTCTACTGGAAAGACGAGAACAACGCGAACGCGACGGCGGACAACAACCCGTACTTCTACGGCTGGATCCCGGAAGTCAAAGTGGATGCTTCTGTAGCAACACCGGTTTTCGACTATACAAAACACTTCAGCATGGGGCGTGCGGCGTGGGAACTCGCCTACGTTATGCCGGATGAACGTACGGCGTACCTCACCGATGACGGCACGAACGTCGGTTTCTACATGTATATTGCCGATGCGGCGCAGGATCTGAGCGCGGGGACACTGTACGCGGCCAAGTGGATCCAGACGTCTGACGAAGGTGCGGGCAAAGCCGACCTGATGTGGATCAAGCTGGGCCACGCGACGGATGCGGAGATCCGTACGATCGTTGCCGGCGAGCCGGTCTTCAGCGATATCTTCGCATACGAAGCACCGGTGGGCGATGCCTGTAACCCGGGGTACACCTACGTCAACACGGCGATGGGCAAAGAGTGTCTGCAGGTCAAAACGGGCATGGAGAAAGCGGCTGCCTTCCTCGAAACACGCCGTTTCGCCGCAATGAAGGGCGCAACGACCGAGTTCAGAAAAGAAGAGGGTGTCACTTTCGACCCTGACCACAACCTTCTGTTCGTCGCGATGAGCGAAGTCCGCAAGGGGATGACGGACGATGCGGGTGATATCCGTCTTTCCGAGAACAAGTGCGGTGCGGTCTACGGACTGAACATCAACGGGGAGACGCAGACAGCCTACGACTCGGAGCAGGCGATGATCGACAGCAACTATGTCGTTCACAACATGCATGCGGTTGTCGAAGGTGCGCCGGCATCCTACCCGGAAGGCTCTGCGTATGAGAGCTACACCTGTGCGGTCAGCGGTATTGCCAACCCGGACAACGTTACCTACCTCGCGGGACAGAATATCCTGACGATCGGCGAAGATACCGGGGCGCACCCGAACGACTTCGTCTGGGCCTACGATGTCGTCAGCGAGAAGCTGACCCGCATCATCTCTACACCGTACGGTTCCGAGACGACGTCTCCGTACTGGGAGCGCGACGTCAAAGGGTATGACTACCTCACTGTCGTCACGCAGCACCCCTTCGGTGAAGTCTCCACCGGCGACGTAGAGTACGGCCTCGTCGGCCAGGCGACGGACGCGCAGAAAGAGTCCTTCGTCGGTGTCGTCGGACCGTTCAAGTTCTGATCGCCCTTGGCGATCGGAGAGGGCATCCCGCCTTCTCTTCGTGCAGACCGTACCGCCTCCTCCGTACGGTCTGCAAGGATAGAATCATGAAGTACCCCTCTTATCTCCTGGCCATTGTTTTACTCTTTGCAGGCTGCAGCAGCGATACCCCGGCAGGTGACGCCGATACGACGCCTCCCCCGCTTCCCGAGGCCAATGCGAGCCTCTATGAAACGGAGCAGGTCTTCACGGACGTGACGGCGATGACCGTCAAGAACAGCTACGGCGCCTATGTGACGTCGCAGTGTTATACGAAGACCGAAGCAACCGACGGGCGTGTACACAACCCCTGTTTCAGCTGTCATATCAACTCGGTCGAACCCAACTACATCGACGACGCGGCCCTTCAGGAGCGCTACGCTTTCAGCGAAGCGACCTACAAGAACCCGTGGAGCAACCTCTTTATCGACCGCACGGATGCCGTGGACGCCGTCTCCGACACGGCGATCCTTGAGTACGTCCGCGGGGACAACTACTTCGACGCCAACGGCAGCATCATGCTCGGCGAGATCCTGAAGCATGTCCCGGACACCTGGGATTACAACCATGACGGGCAGTGGGGCGGCTACGTCCCGGACTGCTACTTCGCGTTTGACGGTGAGGGGTTCGACCGTGACCCGGACGGCACTTTTACCGGCTGGCGGGCCTTTGCCTACTATCCGTTCCTGGGCACCTTCTGGCCGACGAACGGCTCCACGGACGACGTGCTGATCCGTCTGCCGGAAGTGATGCGGCAGACCAAGGAGGGGGTCTTCGACAAAGAGGTCTATAAGCTCAACCTCGCCATCGTGGAGGCGCTGATCAAACGCCGCGACATCGCAATCGCGCCGGTGGACGAGAAGGTGTACGGCGTGGACCTGAACCAGAACGGCACGCTCGACAGCGCGGCGAAGGTCGTCTACCGCTGGGCCGCACCCTCGTACGATTTTGAAAAGAAGCGCTTTTACAACTACGCCATGTACTACGTCGGGCGCGCGCAAAACGCGCAGATCGACAACGCACTGCACATGGCCCCCGGCCTCTACCCCGAGCAGACGGAGTTCCTGCATACGGTGCGCTATCTCGATGTGGACGCCAACGGCAGCGTCGGGATGGCCCCGCGGATGAAGGAGCTGCGCTACGGACGCAAGAGCGCCTGGAACACCTACCCGCAGCTCTCCAACGCGGCCCAGGCGGAGATCAAGGACAAGGATGCCTTCCCCAACCGCCTGCGTACGATCACCGGCAACGAGGAGACGGGGCTCAATACGGGACTGGGTTGGGTCTACCAGGGCTTTATCGAGGACAAAGAGGGGTACCTGCGGCCCCAGACCTACGAGGAGACGCTCTTCTGCATCGGCTGCCATTCGGGCATCGGTGCCGTCGTCGACAGCACCTTTGTCTTCCCGCGAAAATTCGAGGGGGGAGCAAAGCAGATGGGGTGGTACCACTGGACGCAGTCGGAGAGCGGTTTTAACGGTATCAAAGAGCCGCTCCTGGCCGACGGTCGTTATGAGTACACCCTCTACCTGGAAGCGAACCATGCCGGGGATGAATTCCGTGGCAACGATGAGGTCATGGCACGCTTTTTCGATGCGAACGGGAGCCTGATACCGTCAGAGATCGAAGCGCTGCACAGCGATGTCTCCCGCCTTATCATTCCTTCGAAAGCGAGGGCGCTGATGCTGAACAAGGCTTACAGGGTCATCGTGGAGGAGCAGGGCTATATCTACGGCCGCGATGCGCACGTTTCGCCCGCGGCAAATGTGCATCAGCAGGTGGCGGTCGATACCCCGACCGGTATCAAGGCCGTCACGATGAAACGCTACCCGCTGCAGTAAACCGTTTAAGTGTAAGGGTTAACACCCCTTTTTGTGCAGATGTTCTGCAAATGCCGCAGCCTCTTTCGCTTCGCTGCAGAGGTACCCCTGGTAGGCGACGGCGGCGTCATTCTCACGCAGCATCTCGCGCTGCGCTTCCTCCTCGACCCCCTCTGCGATGACCTGGTAGCCGAACTGGCGGGCGATGTCGATAATGGCGCGCACCAGGGCTGCGTCCTTGGGGTCCTGCAGGATGTCGCGGATAAAGCTCTGGTCGATCTTGAGGGCCGAAAAGGCAAACTGTTTGAGGTAGGAGAGGGAGGAGTAGCCGGTACCGAAGTCGTCGATAATGAACTTGACCCCTTCGGCGTTGAGTGTGTCGATGAGCTTTTTCGTCTTGTCGAAGTTCTCGATGAGTGCCGTCTCCGTGATTTCGAGCCGCAGCTGTTCGGGAGCGATGCCGTGGCGCCTGACGCTTTCGACGATGACGTCGGCGAAGTCGCTTTCAATGAGCTGGCGGGGACTGATATTGACGGAGATATACTCCAGGTTGAAGATCCCCTCCGCTTCCCAGGTGCTGATCTGCCGGCACGTTTCGTCAATGACCCATTCGCCGATGGCCCTGATCATCCCCGACTCCTCGGCGACCGGGATAAAGTGGGCCGGGGAAATCTCGTTGCCGATCTCGTCATGCCAGCGCAGCAGCGCTTCGGCGGCGATGACGCGGTCGGTCGCGATCTGAACGATGGGTTGGTAACAGAGGGTGAAGCCGTCCGTATCGATCGCATGGCGGAGCCGTTGCTGCGTATGGAGGTAGTCGCGGGCTTTCTGGTCCATCTCGGGATCGTAGAACCGGGTACGGTCGCGCCCCTCCTCCTTGGCCTGGTACATCGCGGTGTCGGCGCGGCGCAGGACTTCGTCGATATCGTCGGGGAAGCTTTCCAGGGTCGTAATCCCGATACTGCAGGAGGTATAGAGCTGGTGGCCTTCGATGCGGTAGGGTTGCCGCAGGGCTTCGTGGATCTTTTCCGCGACCTGGAAGGCGTGGCGGACGGTCCCGTCCTCATCGCTGGCGATCACGGGCAGCAGGATGACGAATTCATCTCCCCCGAGACGGCTGAGGGTATCGCTTTCGCGCAGCAGCGTCTCCAGACGCCGGGCCGTCTCGACGAGCAGCTGGTCACCGACAAGGTGGCCGGCGCTGTCGTTAATGTGTTTGAAGCGGTCCAGGTCCAAAAAGAGCAGGGCTGAGAAGTGGGCGAGACGGCGGTCCTCCTTGAGCAGCTGGCGGATGCGCTCTTTGAGCAGCTCCCGGTTGGGCAGCCGTGTCAGCGGATCGTGCAGGGCGAGGAACTCCGCCTGCTTCATGGCGTTGTGTTCCTGGGTCTTGTCGGTGAACATCGCCATGCCGCCGATCATGCCGCCGCGGTCATCGACGATGGGGATGAACTCCACTTTGATCCAGAGGTCCAGGCCCCGCAGCTTGGTATGGTATGGACCTTCGTAGACGCCGTAACGGGTATAGTTGTCGTCGTGGTAGGCGCCGCGCAGGGGTCGCTGATCGGGGAGGTCCCGCAGATGGAGCCCTACGAGCTGGTCGCGTTCGGCATGGAGGAAAGCACACAATGCGTTATTGGCATCGACGATGACCAGGTCGTTATCGTAGTAGAAGATCCCGATGGGGGCCTGTTCAAACATCATGTGCAGTCGCTGTTCACTTTTGCTGAGGCGCGCTTTCGCGTGGTGGTACAGCTCGAGGTTGCGGTAGCTCTCGACGAGGCTGAGGTGAAACTCGCGGGCGGTGCGGATGACGACGATAATAAAGGCGAGGACGAGGATGAACGAGGCGAAATAGATCGGTGAATCCGCTTCAAGCAGACGGTAGGCCAGGGGGACGAGCAGGGCGAAGAGATAGATAAACGAGAGGCGCAGGTCCGCCGCAAGGGTACTGAGGGCGCCCGCACTCATGCCCACGGTCAGAAGGATGATGAACATCTGGTAGATGGGGGCGACCGCGGCGAAGAAGATCAGCGGGATGGCCCCCCAGGCGATAGCCGAAAAGAGGACGCCGAGGAACAGACGCTTGTACCATTGACTGTAGGTCGGTAACTTCTGCCGGAAAAAGAGGCTCGTATCGACGACACGGATCAGGGTGATGCCCGAGATAAAGGCGTACCAGAACAGCAGCTGCGTGTGGTCTGCGACCGGCCAGAGGATATAGACGAAAAGCGATGCATTGAACCAGATGACGATGGCGGCACCCGAGAAGTTGTCGTAGAGAAGCCGGAGGAGGCGCAGCCGGATGTCGTCGGCTTCCCGGAAATGCTTGGAGAGGTGGAGCAGTGACGATCCCTTCATCCGTGCCTTTCGTTTTTCGGGCTATTATACTCTATTTTGTGTTTTAAGGCTGACGTCAGCCCTCATCGCTCAGTGCCCACTGCGCAAAGGGGATCATCTCCGCTTCGACGAAGGGGTGGTGCAGGGAGGATTCGCTGCTCATCGTGATGACTTCGACCTTCTTCACCCCGTGGGTAACGATGAAGGCTTCTGCCTGTTCGATCTTTTTGAAGAGGATCTCCTTGGTCCCGAAGGGCATGCAGAGAATGACGCGGCCGCTTTCGGGCAGGTAGAAGTCGATCTGCTCCTCATAGAAGATCTGTGTTCGGTGCTTGACGAGTTCGGCCAGCACCATGTTTTCGAAAAGGCGACCGAAGTGTTTCTGGAAGACCAGGGCGTTTTTGAGGGCGATGTCGCAGAGGTAGAGCTTCTTTGTGGCCCTGGGGTGGTCGAACTTGGCCACGGCGTGCAGGTACCCCTCGGCAATCAGTTTCTCATAGTGCCGGTAAAGCATGTCTTTGGAGATTTTGCGTTCGCTCTTGAGCCGTTCGTAGAGCATGAAAGCGGAGACCTTCTGGGTGTAGAGGCGGGCGGCCAGCTGCATCAGGTCGAAGCCGATATCGCCCAGGGCGGTTTTGAAGGTACGCTGCAGCAGGAGGTTTCGCTCCTCGGAAGGGGTCCTGTGCATCACCGGGAATCCCCCCAGCTGCAGGAAGTCGTTGAGGGCACTCTCATCGTACTTGCGCTCGAAAGCCAGGAACTCTTCGAAATCCAGGGGGAAAAGACGGTAGTGGGCAAGGTCCTGGGTGTCAGTTAGCTCGCGGCCGATGAGGATCAGCTGCGATACGGCGGGGCGCAGCAGCTCCGGCCGGTAGTTGTCCAGCACAACGGTTTCAATGTCATGGGTATTGCAGAACGAACGGATCTGGGCGTTGAAGCGGTCGGTATCAAGACGGATATCGCTGCAGTCGATGTAGAGGTAGGAGGCCTTGCGCTGCTGCAGCAGGTAGTGTTTGACGAGCATGGTTTTGCCGCTGAGGGCGACGCCGCTGAGGCAGAAGGAGTGCTCCGGCACCGAGAACTTGCGTTCGACATAGCCGCCTGCGTGAAGGTCCTGGCGGTAATACTTTTCCAGCAGTTCGGTCATGGCATCCCCCTTTTTTGACTAGAGTGATTTTACCATTTCCTTTTTAGAAGGAAATAAATTTCTACAAATTTGGCTTTTACCCCCCTAAAACCCTTGAATTCGGAAAGTGATCTCAGTATAATTCCGCTCCCTTTATAATAGTTGGAGAAGATCCAACGAGTTCTTTAATGAGGAAAAACTATGGAAAAGATTCGTTTGAAACTGAGAGCGTACGATCACCGTGTACTGGATCGTTCGGTTAGTTCTATTGTAGAAGCTGTAAAGCGTACGGGTGCGGAAATCCGCGGTCCGATTCCGCTTCCGACAAAAATCCGTAAATATACGGTTCTCAAATCCGTTCACGTCAACAAAGACAGCCGTGAGCAGTTCGAGATCCGTATGCACGCCCGTCTGATCGACATCGTCTCCGCTACGCCGGATACGGTCGACTCTCTGATGAAACTTGATCTGGCGCCGGAAGTGGATGTAGAAGTCCGCTCGATGGACAAGTAAGGAGTAACACAATGGAATATATTGTTGAAAAAATCGGTATGAGCCGTACTATCAGCGTTCCGAGTACTCCGGTAACGCTTCTGAAAGTCAAGGAAGCAAAGGTCTGCGAAGTCGAAAACGGCCGCGCGATCGTTGCATACAATGACGGCAAAAAGATGAACAAGTCTATCGAAGGTCAGCAGAAGAAATACGACCTGCCGAAAGAGTTCAACCGTTTCGTCACGCTGACTGTCAGCAACACGGAAGCCGGTGATCTTGAAACTGCACCCCTGGGTGAAGCGAAAGTGGTCAAAGCCTCTTTCAACACAAAAGGTCGCGGTTACACCGGTGTTATGAAACGCTGGAACTTTGCTGGGGGTCCGGGTGCACACGGTTCACGTTTCCACCGCCGTCCGGGTTCTATCGGTAACTGTGAATGGCCGGGCCGCGTCCAGCCGGGCCGCAAAATGGCCGGTCAGTACGGTAACACTCAGGTCACCGTCAAAAACGAAGTGATTTCTTACGACGCAGAGAACGGCATCCTCGTCGTCGCGGGTTCTATCCCGGGCGCAAACGGTGCTATGGGTCGTGTAAAGGTTGTTAAATGAGCGCTATCGTATTGAATGAAAATTTTGAAAAAGCATCCGAGCTTGCACTGCCGGAAAGCTTTTCGGGTATCAACCCGCACAACCTCTACCTGTATGTGAAAGCATACCAGGCGGGTCTGCGCGCTGATACTGCTTCCGCGAAGACCCGTTCCGAGGTTCGCGGCGGCGGCAAGAAACCGTGGGCACAGAAGGGCCGCGGTGGTGCACGTGCCGGTTCACGCCGTTCGCCTGTATGGGTTGGCGGTGCGGTTGTTCACGGTCCGAACACCGGCCGTAACTACGACCAGAAAGTCAACAAGAAGCAGAAGAAGCTCGCGCTGAACTTTGCCCTTGACGCTCTGGCGAATGAAGGCAAACTCTTCATCGTTGATTCGATCGAGATCGCGTCAGGCAAAACGAAAGATGCCAAGGCAATGTTTGACAAGCTGGGCGTCCGCGATGCGCTGCTCGTCAAGTCCATCGTTGATGAGAACACGTTCCTGGCCTTCCGTAACATCCAGTCAACTTACCTGGTTGAAGAGAATGAACTGAATGCATTCCTGGCATCAGCATACCGCGCTGTCGTTATCGAAAAAGCGGTATGGGAAAATCTGACTAAAGAGAGCTAAGATGGCTGATATTACAGATATTAAATCAATCGTTTACACTGAGAAAACGCTTGGTCTGCAGGAAGAGGGTGTCGTCGTTGTTCAGACATCCCCGCGCATGACCAAAAGCGGTCTCAAAGAGGTGTTCCGTGAGTACTTCGGTGTCATCCCGACACGCATCAACTCACTGAACCAAAGCGGTAAAACAAAACGCTTCCGCGGTGTCATGGGCAAGCAGAACGACTTTAAAAAGTTCTACGTAAAGCTGCCTGAAGGCGCGGCAATCGAATCGATGGCGGTGTAATCATGGCAATTAAAACCTACAGACCAATTACTCCGAGTCGCCGTTTCTATACGAACATCGACTCCGGTGACATTACAGCAAAGGCATCTGTCCGCTCTCTGCTGGTCAAGCTGCCGGTTAACGCTGGTCGTAACAACAACGGACGCATCACATCCCGCCACAAGCAGGGTGGAGCGAAGAAGCTGTACCGTATCATCGATTTCAAGCGTAACAAGTTCGGCATTCCGGGCAAAGTCGCATCGATCGAATACGATCCGTACCGCAACTGCCGTATCGCGCTGGTCAACTACGCGGACGGTGAAAAGCGTTACATCCTTCAGCCGAAAGGCCTGAACGTCGGTGACGCTGTTGCCGCAGCAGCAGAAGGGCTCGACATCAAGCCGGGCAACGCGATGAAGCTCAAAAGCATTCCGGTCGGTACGACCGTCCACAATGTCGAGCTCAAGCCGGGCAAAGGTGGCCAGATGGTCCGCTCTGCCGGTGCATCCGCTCAGATCATGGGTCGTGACGGCAAGTACGTCTCCCTGCGTCTGCCTTCCGGTGAGATGCGCTACGTCCTCGGCGAGTGTATGGCGACGATCGGTACTGTCGGTAACGAAGAGTACAGCAACATCGTCTTCGCGAAAGCCGGCCGTACACGCCACATGGGTATCCGCCCGCAGACGCGCGGTTCCGCGATGAACCCGATTGACCACCCGCACGGTGGTGGTGAAGGTAAAACAAACTCCGGTCGTCACCCGGTTACTCCGTGGGGTAAACCGACCAAGGGTGCGAAAACGCGTCGTAAAAAAGCGAGCGATAAGCTTATTATCACTCGTCGTAAGAAAGGTTAATCGATGGCACGTTCAGTAAAAAAAGGTCCGTTCGTAGACGACCATTTGATGAAAAAAGTGCTCGCAGCCAAAGAAGCGAAGAGCAATAAGCCTATCAAGACATGGTCACGCCGCAGCGTGATCCTGCCGGATATGATCGGTCTGACACTCAATGTCCATAACGGACGCCAGTTTGTACCGGTCTACGTGACAGAGAACCACATCGGCTACAAGCTCGGTGAGTTCGCTCCGACACGTACATTCAAGGGCCACAAGGGCTCTGTACAGAGAAAGGGCTAAAAGATGGCAAGAGCACTGTTGAAATTTATCCGCGTCTCTCCGACGAAGTCTCGCCTCATCGCACGCGAAATCCAGGGCATGAACGCTGAAGAAGCGATCGCTGCACTGGAGTTCACGCCGAACAAAGCGGCGAAGATCATCTCCAAAGTCGTTGCATCGGCTGTCGCGAACAGCGGCAACGATGCCAGCGACTGTGTGATCACTTCTTGCCGTGTTGACAACGGTCCGGTTCTCAAGCGCTTCCGTCCGCGTGCTCGCGGTATGGCTAGCGGGATCCGCAAACCGACGGCACACATCTTAGTAGAAGTAGAGGGCAAATAATTATGGGTCAGAAAGTCAATCCGATCGGATTCCGTCTGGGCATCAACCGTAACTGGGAGTCCCGCTGGTATCCGAATTTCAAAAACGCACCGGCCAACCTGGGCGAAGACCACAAAATCCGTACTTTCCTGAAAAAGGAACTCTACTATGCGGGTGTGAACAACATCATCATCGAGCGTACGGTGAAGCGTCTGCGCGTCACGATCGTCGCAGCGCGCCCGGGTATCATCATCGGTAAAAAGGGTGCTGATATCGAGAAGCTCAAAACAAAGCTTCAGAACCTGATCGGCAAAGACATTGCGGTCAACATCAAAGAAGAGAAAAAGTCGATGATCGCGGCGCAGCTCGTTGCCGAGAACGTTGCGACACAGCTGGAGCGCCGCGTTGCGTTCCGCCGTGCGATGAAGAAAGTAATGCAGAATGCACAGCGTGCCGGTGCCAAAGGTATCCGTATCGCCGTCGCAGGCCGCCTCGGTGGTGCTGAAATGGCACGTACCGAGTGGTACCGCGAAGGCCGCGTGCCGCTGCATACGCTCCGTGCCAAGATCGATTACGGTTTTGCCGAAGCGCACACGACTTACGGCATCATCGGTATCAAGGTCTGGATCTTCAAAGGTGAAGTCCTCTCCAAAGGTATCCAGCCGGAGCCGAAAGAAGAAGAAGTAAAACGTGAGCGCCGCGGTCGTGCTCCGAGAAAGGCGGATTAATCATGTTGATGCCAAAAAGAATGAAATTCCGCAAGTACATGAAGGGTCGCAACCGCGGTAAAGCGCGCAGCGGCTACAAACTTGCGTTCGGCGATATCGCAATCAAGGCAGTCGAAGCGGGCCGTATCAACTCCCGCCAGATCGAGTCTGCGCGTATCGCGGCAACCCGTCACATCAAGCGCCAGGGTAAGATCTGGATCCGTGTTTTCCCGGACAAGCCGCTCACAGCGAAACCGCTTGAAGTACGTATGGGTAAAGGTAAAGGTGCGATCGACCAGTGGGTAATGAACATTAAACCGGGTCGTATCATCTTCGAAATGGGTGGCGTTGAAGAGTCCCTGGCACGCGAAGCGCTGACGCTTGCGATGCACAAGCTGCCATTCAAAACGAAAATTGTAACGGCGGAGATGGACAATGAAGTATACTGATTTGGCAGAGAAGACCTCAGCAGAACTGAGCGCAATGCTCAAAGAGAAGAAGACTGAGCTCTTCACGCTGAGACTGAAGCAAAAAACGATGCAACTGCAGAACACGAGCGAGCTGCGTAACGTACGCAAAGATATCGCCCGTATCAACACTGCGCTCAGCGCAGCGAAGTAAGGAGACCCGGATGTCTAAACGTGAAATTCAGGGTGTAGTCGTCAAGAAAGCCGGTGACAAGACAGCGACAGTTGTCGTTGAACGCCGTGTTATGCACCCGCGCTACCACAAAACGGTCAAGCGCTTCAAAAAATATCTCATCCACGATGAGAACAACACGCTTAACGTCGGTGACGAAGTGATCGCAATCGAGTGTCGCCCGATGTCCAAGACGAAGTCTTTTGAACTCAAAAGCGTTGTTGCGACAGGAGTAGAGTCATGATCCAGAGCTTTACTCGTCTGAATGTTGCTGACAACACTGGTGCGAAAGAGATCATGTGTATCAAGGTTCTGGGCGGTTCCAAGCGCCGTTACGCTTCTGTAGGTGACGTTATCGTTGCTTCCGTGAAGAAAGCGCTCCCGACCGGAAAAGTCAAAAAAGGTCAGGTCGTCAAGGCTGTCGTTGTCCGTACGAAAAAAGAAGTACAGCGCGAAAACGGTTCTCTGATCCGTTTCGATGACAACGCTGCCGTCATCCTCGACGCAAAAAGAGAGCCGATCGGTACCCGTATCTTCGGTCCTGTCAGCCGTGAAGTACGCTACGCAGGGTTCATGAAGATCGTATCCCTGGCTCCGGAGGTTGTGTAATGGCAAAGTTTAACTTCAAAAAAGGCGATATGGTCGAGATCATTGCCGGTGACGACAAAGGCACCAAGGCAGAAGTTCTGATGGTCATGCCGAAAGAGAACAAGGTCCTCGTCAAAGGCTGTAAGCTTGCGAAAAAAGCGGTCAAGCCGACAGAAGAGAACCCGAAGGGCGGATTTATGAGCAAAGAGATGCCGATCGATGCATCCAATGTCCGCAAAGTGGAGGCGTAAGTTATGGCACGTTTGAAAGATAAATATGTCGCAATGAAACCGGAACTGCAGAGCAAGCTTGAGATCAAGAACGCAATGCAGATCCCGGCGGTCGAGAAGATTATCATCTCTGTCGGTACCGGCTTCGCGATGAAAGACAACAAACTGATCCAGAACATCCAGGACACGATCAGCCTGATCGCCGGTCAGCACGCGACAGTCGTCGATGCTCGTAAATCCGTCGCAGGCTTCAAAGTCCGTGAAGGGATGCCGGTCGGTGTCAAAGTCACCCTGCGCGGTGAAAACATGTACACCTTCCTGGACAAACTGATCGCTGTCGCACTGCCGCGCGTGAAAGACTTCCGTGGTATCCCGCGCAACGGTTTCGACGGCCGCGGTAACTACAACTTCGGTCTGAACGAGCAGCTGATCTTCCCGGAAGTCAACTATGATTCCATCATGCAGATTCACGGGATGAACATCACGATCGTCACTACGACGCAGAGTGATAAAGAGGCATTGACCCTGCTCGAAGCAATGGGTATGCCGTTCGCGAAAGGGAGAGAGTAATGGCTAAGAAGTCCATGATCGCAAAACAGCAGCGCAAACCGAAATTCGCGGTTCGTGCTTATACACGTTGCCAGATCTGCGGCCGCCCGCACTCTGTACTCCGTGACTTCGGTATTTGTCGTGTTTGCTTTAGAAAAATGGCAAATGAGGGATTGATCCCAGGCGTCAGAAAGTCAAGCTGGTAAGCTTGAAACTCCTGACTGTTAGCAAGGAAAAATAAAATGGTAAATGATCTTATTGCAGACTCTTTGACCCGTATCCGCAATGCAGCGATGCGTCGCCTCGACGTCACAACGCTGATGCACTCCAAGTCAGTTGAAGCAGTCGTTGGTATTCTCGCAGAGAAGGGCTACATTGATAGCTTTAACGTTGTCGAAGACGGTAACAAGAAAAGCATCAACGTTGTGTTGAAGTATGATGAAGCGGGTAAAACCGTCATCAACGAGATGAAACGCGTTTCCAAACCGGGACGCCGTATCTACAAAGGCCGTGACGAAATCAAGCGTTTCAAAAATGGTTACGGTACGATCATCGTCAGTACTTCCAAAGGTGTCATCCCGAACGATAAAGCTTACGAGCTTGGCGTCGGCGGTGAAGTACTTTGTACAGTTTGGTAAGGAGATAACACATGTCACGTATTGGTAAAGCTCCGGTCGCATTCCCGGCCGATGTGAACGTAACGGCTGACGGTGAGGTTATCACTTTCAAAAAAGGCAACAACACGCGTACCCTCGACACGAAAGGCAACGTTGACTTCAACATCGAAGGCAACACGCTGACGTTTGCATCCAAATCCGATGCACGCGAACACCGCGCTTTCTGGGGAACATACCGTGCTCTGGCAGCGAACATTGTCAAGGGTCTCACTGAAGGTTTCGAACGCAAGCTCGAGATCAACGGTGTCGGTTACCGTGCCGCGGTCCAGGGCAAAGTCCTGAACCTGCAGCTTGGTTTCTCCCATGACATCAACTACGACATCCCTGCGGGCGTCGAAGTCGCTGTTGACAAGAACGTTATCACCCTCAAAGGTGCTGACAACCAGCAGCTCGGCCAGATGGCTGCCGAGATCCGCGCTTTCCGTCCGCCGGAGCCTTATAAAGGCAAGGGTGTCAAATATGTTGAAGAACATATTGTCCGCAAAGCCGGCAAGACATCTAAGAAATAAGGGGTGAGCAGATGAATGCAAAAGTATTGAAAGCAAAAGTTTCAAAACGTGTTCAGCGCAAGCGCCGCATCCGTGCAAACATCAACGGAACGGCAGCGAAGCCGCGTGTTAGCATCTTCCGCTCCAACCGCTACCTCAGCGTCCAGGCAATCGACGACGCGAGCGCGGTCACACTGGCAGCTTCCAACACGAAGCCGCTGGGTGCGAAAGCGAACAAAGAGGGTGCGGCCGCACTGGCAGCAGATTTCGCAGGCAAGCTTAAAGCAGCCGGTATCAGCGAGATCTTCTTTGACCGTAACGGTTACGTCTACCATGGCGTCGTTGCGGCCTTTGCCGATGCACTTCGCGCGAACGAAATTAAGTTTTAAGGACTGATCGATGAAAACTGTCAACAGAGAAGAATTCGAAGAATCGATCGTACACATCGGTCGGGTCACTAAAGTTGTCAAAGGTGGTCGTCGCTTCCGTTTCACAGCACTTGTCGTCGTCGGCAACAAGAACGGCATCGTCGGCTTCGGTTACGGTAAGGCCAAAGAGGTCCCGGACGCTATCCGCAAAGCGGTAGACGAAGCGTTCAAAAACTTGACGGATGTTAAGATTAAAGGGACTACAATTGCGCACGATATCGAGCACAAGTTCAACGCAAGCCGCATCCTGATGAAACCGGCCTCCGAAGGTACCGGTGTTATCGCCGGTGGTGCGATGCGTCCGGTTCTCGAACTCGCGGGTATCCAGGACATCCTGACGAAATCCATCGGTTCGAACAATCCGAATTCGGTTGTCCGCGCGACAATCGAAGCGCTTGCGCGTATGAAAGGATAAGCATATGGCACTTGAAAACTTGACACCTGCAGCGGGCTCCACAAGCAATACAAAGCGTCTGGGCCGCGGTCAGGGTAGCGGTAACGGTAAAACCGCAGGTAAAGGTAACAAAGGGCAGAAAGCTCGCTCAGGTTACAATGCAAAGCGTAACTTCGAGGGTGGTCAGCAGCCGCTGGCTCGCCGTCTGCCGAAGATCGGCTTCACGTCACGTGTTGTTAAACCGTACGTTATCAACGTTGACCGCATTACAGCGGTTGCGGCACTCGACGAGATCACCGTCGAAGCGATCCGCGGTGTTCACAAGCTGGGCAAAGCCGTGACGAAGGTTAAACTGGTCGGCGCTTCTGCGAAAGACCTTGCCTCCAAGATCAAAGACGAAAACGTTACAACAACCGGCAAGTAATGAACCAGCAGCTCATTAACAAGATCCTCATAACGATCGGGTTTCTGTTCCTCTACCGGCTGCTGGCCTACGTGCCGGTGCCGGGCGTAGACACTGCCGTCATCGCCTCCTTCTTCGATTCACACTCCTCCGATGCTCTCGGTCTGTTCAACATGTTCAGCGGAAACGCCGTCGAACGCCTCTCCATTATTTCACTCGGTATCATGCCTTACATTACCGCGTCGATCATCATGGAACTGCTTGCAGCGACCTTCCCGAACCTCGGACAGATGAAGAAAGAGCGTGACGGCATGGTCAAATATATGCAGATCATCCGCTACTCCACTATCGCTATTACCCTCGTACAGGCGGTCGGTGTCAGCATCGGTCTGCAGAGCATGACAGGAAAGGACGGCAGCAGCGCGATCCTGATGGACCACAGTACTTTTGTTATGGTCGCAGCGATCTCCATGCTCGCCGGTACGATGCTGTTGATGTGGATCGGTGAGCAGATCACGCAGAGCGGTGTCGGTAACGGTATCTCTCTGATCATCTTCGCCGGGATCGTTTCCGCGATCCCTTCCGCGATCGGTCAGACGGTCACGATGCTCAACACGGGTGCGATCAGCTTCATTACGGTCATTGCGATCCTGCTGCTGATCCTCGTCACCGTCGGCGTCATTATCTACGTGGAGCTCGGCGAACGCCGTATCCCGGTGACTTACGCCAAAAAGACGATGATGGCGAACCAGAACAAGCGCGTGATGAACTATATCCCGATCAAGGTCAACCTGTCGGGCGTCATTCCGGTCATCTTCGCTTCGGCGATCCTGATGTTCCCGATGACGGTGCTCTCATCCAGCACCAACCCGTATGTCCAGGCGGTAGCGGACCTGCTCAATCCGAGCGGCTACTTCTTCAACTTCCTGACATTCCTCTTCGTCGTATTCTTCGCGTACTTCTACGCGTCGATCGTCTTCAACGCCAAGGATATCTCCGATAACCTCAAGCGCCAGGGCGGCTTCATTCCGGGTATTCGCCCGGGTGAGGGGACGAAAGAGTTCCTGAACGAGACGGCGTCACGCCTGACGTTCACCGGGGCGATCTACCTCGGTCTGGTGGCGACACTGCCGTGGATCATCGTCAAGGGGATGGGCGTACCGTTCTACTTTGGCGGTACGGCGGTTCTCATCGTCGTCCAGGTTGCACTTGATACTATGCGCAAGATCGAAGCCCAGATCTATATGAGCAAGTACGAAACCCTCAGCGCGGTCGGTCTGTAACTCCCATGGCCATCGCGCTGCGCAAACCCGAAGAAATTGAAAAACTCCGTGCCGCCAACGCCATTGTCGGCGGTACCCTTGACCTTCTCCGTAAAGAGACCCGTCCGGGTTTGAGCCTGAAGGAACTTGATGCCATGGCCGAGGATTATATCCGCAGCCACGGAGCACGTCCCTCGTTCAAAGGGCTCTACGGATTCCCCAATGCCGTTTGCACCTCCCTCAACGAAGTGATCATTCACGGTATTCCCAATGATTACAAGCTGCAGGAGGGCGATATCATCGGCTATGATATCGGTACGGAACTCAACGGCTATTACGGTGATTCGGCCATCACCGTCCCGGTCGGGAAGGTCACAGAGCAGGATGAGGCGTTGATCGCCTGTGCCAAAGACTCACTCTATTACGCCATCGATATTATCCAAGAGGGAATGCGGTTCAAAGAGCTTTCCATGGCGATTGAGCAGTTTATTCTCGAACGCGGCTTTGTACCGCTGCGCGGATTCTGCGGACACGGCATCGGGAAGCGCCCGCATGAGGAACCTGAGATCCCCAACTACCTGGAAGGATCCAACCCGAAAGCGGGTCCGAAGATCAAAAACGGCATGGTTTTCTGCATTGAGCCGATGATCTGCCAAAAAGAGGCCAAGGCGGTGATCCTGGAAAACGGATGGGATGTTGTCAGCAGCGACAACCTCCGCGGATCACATTACGAACACACGGTTGCTGTCATCGGCGGCAAAGCGGAAATCTTATCATTACCCCAAGGAGCATAAATGGCAAAAGATGATGTCATTGAGGTTGACGGTACAGTAGTTGAAGCGCTGCCGAATGCAACATTTCGTGTAGAGCTTGAGAACGGCCACGTGATCCTGTGCCACATTGCCGGCAAGATGCGTATGCACTATATCAAGATCCTCCCGGGCGACCGCGTCAAGATCGAACTGACGCCGTACAGCCTGGACAAGGGCCGTATCACTTACCGTTACAAATAAGTCCTTTTTCCCCTGTGGGAATCCCCCTGATTTTCAGGGCGGTTTCCGCATCTTTTTTTAAACTTTTTGGATATAATTTCCCTCCTCGTCGGGATGTAGCGCAGTATGGTTAGCGCACCAAGCTGGGGGCTTGGGGGTCGCTGGTTCGAGTCCAGTCATCCCGACCACTTTTCACCGATTCTCTTTTTCAAATTTTGGTTACTATTTCAGATTTCACATTCGCCTTTGCAGGCACGGAGAACCCTTTGCGGCAAATCAGCAACTATGTCTACTGCGATGACTTCATCGCCGAGCTGCGCTACGAGACCCGCCTGATGGCAAACCCCTATTACGACTACCCCTATCTCATCATCGAGAACTTTCTCTCGGAAGAGGCCTGCGCCGAGATCGCGGCCTATACCCACGATAAAAGCGAGGGGGAGCGGGCCAAAGTCAAAAAAAACTTCCACGGTGTCGTCGTGCCGGAGCTCGAGGAGGATATCCGAAAGACAGCGATCCACGAACTGCCTGAAATTCTGCTCGAGGGGTACAAGCTCAGTTTCGCCTATTATCAGAAACAGATCGAAGACTATTTCAGTGTGGCACTGACAACGGCGACCGAAGTGCAGGCGTTGGAGTACACGCGGGGCGGTTTCTATATCAAACATGCCGACGACTCGAACGAGCTTGTCAACTGTGAGGGGGAAACGGTCGGTTTTGCCCAGGTCGCGCCCGAGCGAAAGATCACGACAGTCCTTTTTGCAACGTCGCATCGGGACAACGGCGGCGACGGGCTGCAGTTCGGCGGCGGCGAACTGGTCTTTAACTACCTCTATGATGCGGAGAACAGGCCTGTCCGTTTCCGTCCGAAGGCGGGGGATATGGTCATTTTCCCGAGCAATCCCATCTACAGCCACGAGGTCCTTCCTGTGTCCGACGGCTACCGGCTGACCCTGGTGCAGTGGCACGACGCGATTATCAGCTAGGGCGGAGGACACAGCGCCAAACGATCAGGTATCAAAATTTTGTGTATAATGATTTTATTGGCTCATATAAATTCACATTAGAATAATTTATAACGGTTAAAGGAGAGAGGATGATCAGATCGAACATCTCCCTTTTCGAAGGGGTGCTGCACCGTGCCTTTGACCGTTTTTATGAGGACCTGATCAAGAACGCCTATGTTGAGGAGTTTCTCAAAGGCGTAGACCTCGTCCGCCTCAAGCAGTCCCAGCTTAGCAGTTTCCTCGAGGCCGTCTATGATGAAGATGAGGCTTTTTTCGCACGCTTTAAACAGCTGGGCCTCTTTCATTTCAAGATGGGCCTGCCCTATGTCGAGTACCGCGGTGCTTTCGACACACTCTATGCCTTTTTGATCGATGAGCTTGAAGAGGTGAACGATATTACGGGCCTGCCGGAAGCGATCGAGCTCTATATCCGCCGGGCCATCAACGCCAGTGCTGCCGGTTACCTGGAGCCGAACCTGGACAACGACCAGAAGACCCTCGAGCGGCAGATCAAACAGCAGATCGGCATCCCCGCGGTCAAAGAGCACCTGGAGTGGATCCTCGAGGTCATCAAGGATATCCGGCTGATGAACCCCGAAGCGCGGATCGAGTTTGACGAACACCGCTGTATGTGCGGCAGCTGGCTGCACAGCGAGGAGCTTGTCAAGTTCATCCCGGACCCGATGGTGCGCAAGGATATGCTCGATACGCACCGGGAGATCCACCTGATCACCAAGAATATCTACCGATCCATCCGCCGTGGAGACTATCACAAGATCTTTATCGACTACGTCATGCTGGTCCGCCAGTCGATGTACCTCTACAACGAACTCAATATCAATGTGACGCAGCAGACTTTGATCGATGATGTCTCAAAGGATGCCCTGACGGGCTTGCTGAACCGCCGGGACCTGATGGAGATCCTCAGCAGCGAGATCCGTCTGCACGGCCTTATCGGCAGTCTCTTCTGCGTCGTCATGTTCGACCTCGACCATTTCAAAGCGGTCAATGACACCTGCGGCCACCAGGACGGAGATACGGTCATCGTCGGGATGGCGGAAACGCTTTTGACCCATCTGCGCAAGACGGATCACATCTTCCGGTACGGCGGCGAAGAGTTCCTGGCGATCCTGCCGGGGACGACGGCAAAAGAGGCGTTTGCGATCTGTGAAAAAATACGGTCAGCGTTTGAAGCCCATACATGGGAGGGGTGTGTCATTACGACGCCGGTCACGGTGAGTATCGGCATCGCCGAATACAGCGAACGGCTGCGCGACAACCCCCGCCACCTCGTCTTCGAAGCGGATATGAACCTCTACCGTGCCAAACAGCTCGGTCGCAACCGGACGGTGATGTAACGCAACACTCTGTTACGACCACACCCCCGGGATGTGAGTCCCGCACTGCGGGCAGTTCCCCTCCTCGGTAAGGTGGTTCTGTACAAACTGGCCGATGTGGCCGCTGCGGTTGATCACCTTGAAACCGCAGTTGGGGCAGTAGGTCGATTCGCGGTCCTCGTCGTCGTAGTTGCCGATGTAGACGAAGTTCAGCCCCTCCTCCTTGCCGATCTCGTAGGCGCGGATCAGGGTGGTGGGCGGTGTCGGCGGGACGTCGAGCATCTTGTACATCGGGTAGAAGCCGCTGACGTGCCAGGGGATGTTTACATCGAGATCGGCCACGAAGCGCGCGATCTTTCTTATCTCCTCGTCACTGTCATTCTTTCCGGGAATCAGCAGGGTCGTCACTTCGATCCAGATCCCTTTGTCGTGGGCATATTTGACCGTATCGAGTACGGGTTTGAGTTTGGCGCCGCAGATATCCTCGTAAAAATCCTCCGTGTACCCCTTGATATCGATGTTCATCCCGTCGAGGTAGGGTAGCAGGGTGTCGATGGCCTTATGGGTCTCGAAGCCGCTGGTGACGTAGATGTTCTTGAGGCCCGCTTCGTGGGCGAGTTTGGCCGTATCGTAGGTATATTCGAAAAATACGACCGGTTCGTTATAGGTATAGGCGATCGAATCGCAGCCGTATTTTTGGGCCAGGGCGACGATCTGTTCGGGGCTGAGCGGCTGCCCCGTAATCTCGTGGTGATGCTCCTTGGGATACTGGGAGATGTCCGCGTTCTGGCAGAATTTGCACGAAAAATTGCAGCCGACCGTTCCGAACGAGAAGGCCCTGCTCGCCGGCAGGAAGTGGAACATCGGTTTTTTTTCGACCGGGTCGACGTTCACGGCTGCGGCCAGGCCGTAGGTCAGCAGCTGCAGCTGCCCCCCTTCGACTTTCCGGATACCGCAGACGCCATACTCGCCTTCTGAAAGTTTGCAGTGCTGGTGGCATGCCTCGCAGAGGATGCGGCCGTCATCGAGTTTTTTTGATAACCATGCAGGGGCTGACATGTGCTCTCCTTTCAACGGTGTCGGGTGAGAAAACGGGTCGCCTGAATAGAAACTACTTATATTCCATTATACACTATTCGTGACACTGCAGAAAAAAGGGGGCGTTACAGCGGGCGGATCATTTTTTTGACGCTTTTGGGCAGGTGGGCGAAGGGGAGGGTGCGCTCTTTGCCGCTCTCCGTCGCGCGCAGGACGACGTTCATGCTGTTCGGATCGAGGCGCAGCAGCTGCCAGAGCTCCTGTTCATATTCGAAAACGATATTCAAATCGGCATAGGATTCGGCCGGTCTTTTTTTTGCCATCGCGTTATTTGCGGTAGATCCCGGTCTCCTTGACCTCGATATCGCCGCTCTCCTGCAGCTGGACAAGGGCTCTTTTGAAGGCTTTCTTGCTCAGGCCGAAGGTTCTGGTGATGAGATCCGGGTCGCTTTTGGAGTTGTACGGCAGCATGCCGCCCGCCGCGTCGAGGGGGCCGAGGACCTTCGCCTGGTCGCTGCCGGCGCGGGCCGTTTTGCCGACGGGCTGAAGGCTGACGTCAAAGTTGCCGTCGGCACGGACCTGTTTCACATAGCCTGTCCGGCTGTCGCCGACCGCGATTGGTTCGAAGATCTCGTTATCGAAGGCGAGCCCCTCGTAGGCATCGTCGACGATCACTTTGAAGCCCAGGGGCGTTTTGGCGATAAAGAGCAGTTTCACCTCTTTGTTCGGGTGGTAGCCCCGCGGGGAATGCGAGAGGTACTTGCTGATGCGCTCCACCCCGACGAGACGGTCGGACTCTTCATCTTTGACGACCCGCAAAAAACGCTTTTCACCGACTTTGAAGGGGGTCTTCTGGCGGTTCTTCGGTACCAGCAGGTCCTTGGGCAGTCCCCAGTCGACGAAGGCGCCGAATTTGGCGACGTCGACGACGGTGAAAAAGCCGAATTCGTCGCGCATCGCCGCCGGGCGGTCGGTGGTCGCGACGGGGCGGTCCTCGGAGTCGGTATAGACAAAGACCTCGAGGAGGTCGTCGATTTCCATGGCGTCGGTGACGTACTGGTTGGGCAGCAGGACATCGCTGCCGTCTTCCGCCATCAGGTAGGCGCCCGGCACGGCGAAGCGGTCGATCCGGAGCGTATTGATACGGCCGAAGTCAAGGGTAGGGGTAAGGGTACTATTCATACCGACATTATAGCCCAAAGCCTCCGCCGTTGGGAGGAGTCATTGTATAATGGGGCATGATGAAGATGACGGGGCGGGTTTGGACCGCGGGGCTCCTGGCACTATTGACACTGACGGGGGCGGACGCGGACGAATACCGTCTGGGCGAAGGAGTGCAGGTCGGCAAAACGCCGCTCTATCTCGGCGGGTATTTCTCGCTCAATTACTGGAACAACTTCAAAGGGACGAGTGAGGTAGTTCTGGATGACCTGGCCGTCATGCTCTACGGCACCAAGGGGGCGTGGAGCGGCCTGGCGGAGGTGGAGTGGGGCGATCTCTACCGGAAACGCTACGGGTACGGCGCCCAGACCGATATCGACGGCACCCCCCACGCGGAGCGCGTCTTCGCCCAGTACGAACCTTCCGAACGCCTGCAGGTGACGGTCGGAAAGTTCAATACCCCGGTGGGGTACTGGAACCGGATGCCGGTCAATGTCCTGCGGGACACGACCTCGAGCCCCAACATCACCGAGGAAATTTTCCCCCGCTTTACCACGGGGATCGATGCAAAGATCACGACGGGAATCGTCAGCGTCAATGTCCTGATACAGATGACCCCCGATCTGGATGCGGCGTTCAACGGCGAGAACCTCTACAACAATTTTGATATCGAACGCCAAAGCGGGATCGGGATGACCCTGGAGCAGGGCGTTTGGTCGTGCGGTGTCAATGCCGGGCGTTACGAGGAACGGGTCGAGGAAGAGTCGTGGAACTACCTCTATGCGTCGGGCCAGTACCGTACGGCGCAGACCAGGATCATGGCCGAAGCCGGTTACCGGCAGAACGATGACAATACGCGCAGCAACGCAGGCGGATACATCCAGGGGTCACAGCAGTTCTTTATGAAGCACTACGCGGTGTTGCGCCTGGAGTACACCACGGACTATATCGCCAACTCCGACGACAGTATCGCCGTTGTCGGCTACACGTACCGGCCGCTCTTCCCCGTGGCCCTGAAGGGAGAATACCAGTTCCATACCCGGGAGAACGAGGACATGATGATCGTATCGTTCTCGATGCTTTTCTAGGATGCGGGTTATGATGAAACAGTTGCTCCTGCTCCTCTTCGCAATAGTTCTGGGTGCGCAGGAGTGGGTGCTGGTCATCCGATCTGATGCCCCCCTTAAGACATTGAATACGGCCCAGATACGCGATATCTACCTCGGTAAAACACGCTATGCAGGGGACTTCAGGCTCTTTCCGCTGCAACTGGGGGCGGATGATCCGCTGCGGCAGCAGTTTGAAAGGGAGACGCTGAAGCTCTCCCGTGCGGCATTGCGGGAGTGGTGGATAAGGCGCCACTACCTCGGCCAGCGCCCCCCGAAGGTCGTGGGCTCCGCCGAAGCGGTCCTCGCTTATGTACAGCAGGTTGAAGGCGCGGTGGGGTATGTCCCCTATTATATGGCTTTGGATGCGAATGTGACCGTGCTGCATTATGATGCCGGGGGCGCACGGTGATCGCCTGGGTCAGGCGGCACATGGCCGTCAAACTGCTCCTGCTGATTTTCCTGGTCGGCGTGGTGCCGTATGCGGCGATTCTTGCCTATACGCTCGTGAGCGAAGAAAAGCTCTATACGGAGCATTTTTACGACGAGCAGCAGGGGCGGATGGGGCAGGTGGCTGCGGATGTCGGAAATCATATTGCGCAGCTTTACCGTGAGTTGCACTTCCTGGCCGGTTCGGTCGTGATGGACGACCTGCTGATCAATGACCTTGACCGGCGGGTGGCATCGCTGCTGGAGCGCTACAAAGCAGTGTATGATCTTGATTTTTCACTGCTGGCACTCGGGCTTGACGGCCGTGTGATCGCCTCCACGGAAGTGATGCAGACGGGGAAACCCTATGCACGCTACCGGGCTTTCGAATCGGCGGTGGGGCATACCTCTCCTTACCAGGCTGATGAGAATACGCTCCTGCTGGAAGTACCGGTTCGCGCCGCGCTGGGATCGGACCGGATTATCGGTTACCTGGTGATGGAGTACCGTACAGCGAATCTGCAGCGTTTCAACCTGGAGGGCCCCTCGGCGTCAACCCTGTTGTTCAACCCCGAGACGCGGCACAGTATCGGGGGGCCACTGCCGCCGTTCGCGGTGGAGGGACAGACGGGGACGGTAGAGTCGAAGCGGTCGGTCTGGTTTTACCGGGCGCTGGCACCGCAGCTGTCGGGATGGTACGTAGGGTACCATATGGACCGTGCATTGCAGCGTTCACTGATCGATGACCTTAACCGGCTGCTGACGCTGTTGCTGCTCTTTGGCGTCGGTATGATTGCTGCGGCCGCCTTCTGGTTTTCCCGTCGTATCGTCGCACCGCTCGGAGCCCTGCAGCGCCAGGCGTCGGATATGGTGCGGACCGGCCAGTACAGCCTCCCTGTCGCCAGCGGCCGTACGGATGAGATCGGGCAGCTGGCACAGGCGTTCAATGCGATGGCGGGCGACATCCGCCAGGCCTTCGAAGCTCTGGAGCGGGAAAATGTCTTCCGCCTGCAGCGTTTGACGCAGATGATCGCCCTTTTCCACCACTTGATGGAGACGGAGGAGGAGAGCGCCTGTCTGAAAACGGCCCTGACCGAACTGAAGACACTCGCCCCCGAATATAATGTCCGTTTTGCCCGTGCCGGTGCGGCCAAATCGATGCCGACACTGTTCGTGTACGACTTCGAGCATGAAACGCTCAAATACTACGGCTCGCTTATGCTGCCTGAAGGGCTGGCGGAGGAGGAACAGGCGTTTTTCCGTGCGGTTGCCTCGATGATTGCGGCGCGCATCGGCCAGATCCGCGCCTATAACCGGCTGCGCCGCGATTCGGCGGCCAAAACGGCGTTTATCTCCCACCTCTCCCACGACCTGCGCACCCCGCTGCACGCCATTTTGTCTCAGACCCAGTTTCTGGTCGGGTACGGCCGTCTGGAAGCCGGTGCACTTGAACGCATCGGGGGGATCGAACATGCCGCGCAGCAACTGCTGGGGATGGTGAACGACCTGTTGGATCTGGCACGGCTGGATGCCGGTAAATACGAGCCGGAACTCGAAACCCTCCAGACGGCGGAGATCGCTGAGATGTTTGATGAGGTCGGGGCGCTGCTTGCCCCCCTGGCGGAGCAAAAAGGGGTGGCACTCCTTCTGCCGGAGTCCGTGCCGAACGCGACGGTGGTCGCCGACCGCCGTTTCCTGCGACAGATCCTCCTCAATTTGCTTTCCAACGCCGTGAAGTTTACCGACAGCGGCAACGTTTCGTGCGGGTTTGATACGACCGAGTCTATACTCTGTCTCCGGGTGCACGACACGGGGCGGGGGATGACGGCCGAGACGCTGAAACATGTCTTCGAGCCCTTCGTGCAGTCGGAGAAAAGGGACCGGGCACGCGGCGGTAGCGGCCTGGGCCTGGCCCTGAGCCGGCGGTATGCCCAGCATATCGGTGCGGAACTGACGCTCGCCAGCGAGGGCGTGGGCCGGGGGAGCACGGCGCGTCTCTGTTTGACGACGCTGTAAGGCGTTTGATGCATACGGGTGGGTGCAGGGTTAGGCGCGGTTGCCGTTATGTTTTAATGGTATAGCCGACGCCGCGGACGGTCTGGATCAGCTCCGGGCGGTCAAGTTTCTTGCGGATATTGCGGATATGGACATCGATGAGGTTACTGACCGAGATCCGGTCGAAATCCTTGCTGATGTGTTCGTTGAGCTGGAAACGGGTCAGGACGATGCCCTGGTGCTGCATCAGGAGCGTCAGCAGGTCGAATTCGGCCAGGCTGAGCTTGACGGGGATGTGGCTGACGCTGACCTCCCGGGCGATGATATCGACGACGACATCCTCGGCACTGAGCTTTGAGCTTTTAAGCGGTGCGTCCCGTCGCAGCAGGGCGCGGACGCGTGCAAGGAGTTCGATACTGGAGTGGGGTTTGCAGAGGTAGTCGTCGGCACCGGCGTTAAGCGCGTGTACCCGGTCGTCGACGGTGATGTTGGCCGAAAGGACGAGGACGGGAATACGGATTTTCTGCTCCCGCCACAGGTGCAACAGGGTGATCCCGTCGCCGTCGGGGAGGTTCCAGTCCAGCAGGATAAGGTCGAAGTTCTGCTCCTGCATGGCGTGTTTTGCTGCAGCGACACTCCCCGCCGCCACAGTCTTGTAGGCCTCCTGGTGCAGGGTCTCTTCAAGCTGCCGGGCCACGACGGTTTCGTCTTCGACGATCAGGATGTCCACTTCGCCTCCTTTGGGAATCTATCCGTATTATACAAGGGGTTGGCAACCCTTCATCAAATCTTCATAGTGTTGTTCCATACTGCGGTATGATAATGGCGTTTGGGGTCTGCCCAGGTGCCGCAAGAGGAGATGAAGATGCGAACGGTACTTTGGCAAAAGCTGTTGATGGCAGGACTTACAGCCTTGTGGCTGGGAGGATGCCAGATGGCGACGACATCGGGCGAAAGTGAGAGTGAAGACACCGTCAGCAGCGGGGGAACGGTCTGGGAAGGCACGACGGCCGATTACACGCTCCTGGCCTGGAACGATCTGGGGATGCACTGTATGGACGGGAAGGACTTTTCGGTCTTTTCGATCCTGCCGCCCTATAACAACCTCAACGCCCAGTTGATCAAACGGGCGGGGACTTCCGATAAGCATGTGACCGGCGGGGTGACGATTACGTACACCGCGGCGGCATCACTGGACGGGAAGTACAACACCACGAGCGTCTATACCGACAGCAATGACCTGAAGACCAATTTCTGGGACTATGTGGGGGCACTTTTCAACGCGACTCCCGCAGCGGACACGGGCCTGACGGGTAACCATACGCCGGAGCTGAGCGGCCATACGCTGAGCTACAACGCGGCGGAGCAGTGGTGGGAGGCGACGGGCCTTCCTATTACCCCGTATAACGACGACGGCAGCAAGAACTATTACCCGATGGTGAACGTCACGGCAAAAGACGGATCGGGGAATGTGCTGGCAACGACGAAGGTCGTGCTGCCGGTCAGCGACGAGATGGACTGCCGCGCCTGCCATGGTTCCACCAGTGGATATACGGACGCGATGCCGAATGCGGGCTGGGCCAACGACGCCGACCCGGAGAAAGATTATAAATGGAACATCCTGCGGTTGCATGACCAGGAACATCCGACGGCGGTCAGTGCCCACCAGACAGAGCTGCAGGCAGCCGGCTACAACGGGTATGACAGTGCCGGCCTGGAAGCGACGGCGCAGAACAACAACCCGGTACTCTGTGCGACCTGTCACAGCACCAATGCACTGGGCACGGCGGGAGTGAGCGGGACGAAACCGCTGACAGAGGCGCTGCACTCACTGCATGCCGAGGTAACGGACCCGACGAACGGGGAGACACTGAACAGTTCGACGAACCGCGATGCATGTTACCGCTGCCACCCGGGGGCGGCAACGAAGTGTCTGCGCGGGGCGATGGGCAAGGTCGGTACCATCCAGTGCCAGAGCTGCCACGGCAGCATGAATGCCGTCGGACAGCACGGCCGGGTCGGCTGGCTGGAAGAGCCCAACTGCCAGGCCTGTCACCAGGATGGGAAGCGGTATGAGACGGCGGTGACGGATATGCAGACGGGGACGCTGCGTGCGGCGCTCGATACCCGCTTCGCAACGAACCCGAATACACCGGCATCGGGGGTAAGCCTCTACCGCTTCAGCACGGGCCACGGCGACATGCAGTGTTCGGCCTGCCACGGTTCGACCCATGCCATCTACCCGAGTTCGCATACGGAGGACAACCTCCAGAGCATCGCGGTACAGGGGCACGAGGGTACCATCGCCGAATGTACGGCCTGCCATGACACGATACCGAGGACAACGGCTGAAGGGCCGCACGGCATGCACAGTGTCGGACAGTACTGGGTCGGTGCACATGGTGATGTCGCCGAAAGCAGCCGGATCGGCTGTACGGCATGCCACGGCAGTGATTACCGCGGTACGTTCCTTTCCAAGACCTTCTCGGCGCGCAGTTTCAGCACCGATTGGGGGACGAAGAGCTTCGCCGCCGGCCACGCGGTCAGCTGCTACGACTGTCACAACGGTCCCGGCGGGGATTGATCTTTCAGTCAGAGAGGCGCCGCCTGCGCCGGTCTCCTCTCACATACCTCATCGTTCGGGCACTCCTTTCTGAGAAAATCTTCATCTAATCTTCATAACTTTTTTTCATAATATTCCCCACTTTTATATAAGGAGTACGGTATGAAAGGCAAAAGAGTACTTGCCGGTGTCGTGTGCGTGGCTTTGGCCTGCGCTGTGGCAATGGGGGCCAATGCGAAAAGCGATGGCAGCAGAGGTAAAAAAGGCAGGGGCGGAAGCGGCGGTACGACTGCGGCCTCTTATACGCTCCTGGCCTGGAACGACCTGGGGATGCACTGCATGGACGGGAAGGACTTTTCGGTCTTTTCGATTCTGCCGCCCTACAATACGCTCAATGCGCAGTTGATCATGAAAACTGACGGCGGCGAGAAACATGTGACTTCGGGGGTTACCGTTACGTATACGGCGGCAGCGTCACTGGACGGGAAATTCAATACGACGAGCATCTACGACAACCAAAACAACCTCAAGACGAACTTCTGGGACTATGTGGGCACGCTCTTTCTTGCGAACCCTGCACCCGATGTCGGCCTGACGGGCAACCATACGCCGGAGATGACCGAGCATATGCTGCACTACAATGCCGGGGAAAACTGGTGGGAGGCGACGGGGCTGCCGATCACGCCGTACAACGATGACGGCAGTAAGAACTACTATCCTATGGTGGATGTAGTTGCCAAGGACGGATCGGGGAACGTCCTGGCGACGACAAGGGTCGTGCTGCCGGTCAGCGACGAGATGGACTGCCGCGCCTGCCACGGTTCGGCCAGCGGCTATAGCGAGGCGATGCCTTCATCCGGATGGGAAAATGACGCCGATCCGGAAAAGGATTTCAAATGGAATATTCTTCGCCTGCACGACGAGGAGCATCCGTCTGCGGTAAGCGCTCATCAGACGGAGCTGCAGGCAGCGGGCTACAACGGCTACGATGACGCCGGGCTCTATACGACTGCCAAGAACGGCAACCCGGTGCTCTGTGCGACCTGTCACAGCACCAATGCACTGGGCACGGCGGGAGTGAGCGGGACGAAACCGCTGACGGAGGCGCTGCACTCTCTGCATGCCGAGGTCGAAGATCCGGTGAACGGCCAGCCCCTGAACAGCTCGACGAACCGTGACGCCTGTTACCGATGCCACCCGGGCGCGACGACGAAGTGTCTGCGCGGGGCGATGGGCAAGATCAGCAGCATCCAGTGCCAGAGCTGTCACGGCAGCATGAATGCCGTCGGACAGCACGGCCGGGTCGGCTGGCTGGAAGAGCCCAACTGCCAGGCGTGCCACCAGAACGGCATGCGCTACGACACGGCGGTGACGGATATGCAGACGGGGACGCTGCGCGCGGCGCTTGACAGCCGTTTTGCAACGAACCCGAATACGCCGGCGGCGGGTATCAGCCTCTACCGCTTCAGCACGGGTCACGGCGATATGCAGTGTTCGGCCTGCCACGGCTCGACCCATGCCATCTACCCGAGTTCGCATACGGAGGACAATCTCCAGAGTATTGCCGTACAGGGGCATGCGGGGACGATTGCCGAATGTACGGCCTGCCATGAGACGGTGCCGGCAACGACCAGCGGCGGGCCGCACGGCATGCACAGCGTCGGACAGACTTGGGTAGGGGCACACGAGAACGCCGCCAGTGGCAACCTTGCCCAATGTGCTGCCTGCCACGGCAGTGATTACCGCGGAACCTTCCTCTCCAAGACCTTCTCGGCACGGAGTTTCAGTACCGAGTCCGGGACGAAGAGCTTCGCCGCCGGCCACGCGGTCAGCTGCTACGACTGCCATAACGGTCCCGGAGGGGATTGATCTCCCGCTTGCGTGCCACTCCGGCACGCTACTTTCCTGCAATCCAATTCACCCTACTATCCCTGTTTTCACAACGCTTAACGTCTGTTCTCACCGTTATTGGAGTATTTAACCATTCCTTATGACATTTATAAGTACCCTTTAAAAAGAAGGAGACTGTTATGAAATATATTAACCATAAAAGAAATGTCATTTTGACGACGGCTGTGGTGATAACGTTGCTGGCCGGATGCGGCGGGGGATCGTCGGGGGGCGGTACGGGCGACAATGCTGATGCATTTATGATGACCGTTAAAACGGATAACCCCGGTACGACAAGCAGCACGGAGTTCCGGATCCCGACGACGGGAGCGGGATACGACTACAGCGTCGACTGCGACAGCGACGGCGTGGTTGAAGATGTCAATGTCACGGGGGACTATATCTGTACCTACCCGGAGGAGGGGAATTACACCGTTTCCGTCACCGGTGCGTTCCCGCAGATCTATTTCAACGAGGATTTCGACAGCGACAAACTGCTCAGTGTGAAGCAGTGGGGCACGGGCCAATGGCGTTCGATGGCAAACGCGTTTCAGGGGTGCTCCAATCTGCAATTCGAAGCGGTGGATCAGCCGGACCTTTCGCAGGTGCAGGATATGAGCCGCATGTTTATGAGGGCGACTGCTTTCAATTCGGATATCGGGGATTGGAACGTCAGCAGCGTGACGAACATGAACGGCATGTTCTGGTATGCCGGCGCGTTCAACCGGGACATAAGCGGATGGGATGTCGGCAGCGTGACGGATATGAGCAATATGTTTAATTATGCCGGCACGTTCAACCAGCCTATCGGCGCCTGGGATGTCGGCAGTGTGACGACGATGGCGGGTATGTTCCTCAATGCAGACTCCTTTAACCAGGCCATCGGGGCCTGGGATGTCGGCAGTGTAACGAGTATGATCGGCATGTTTAGTCAGGCAGATTCCTTTAACCAGCCTATCGGTGGCTGGAACGTCGGCAGTGTGACGAGTATGGCCGGCATGTTCTATCTGGCGACTGCGTTTGACAAAGATATCGGTTTCTGGGACGTCAGCAGTGTCACGGATATGCAAAACATGTTTTACGGTGCAAGTTCGTTCAACCGCTATCTTGGTTTTTGGAAGGTCGGCAGTGTGACAAATATGAGCCAGATGTTCAGGTCTGCCTCTGCCTTCAACGGCTATATTGAAAATTGGAACACAGGCAGTGTCACTAACATGAATTACATGTTCGCCAATGCAGGAAGTTTTACAAATCATGACCTGAGCGTATGGAACGTGGCAAACGTCACAGACCATTACTTGTTTAGTGCCAACTGGGGTAGTGGAAATACTGAACCGATATGGCCGTAGCCGTCACTCTCTCCCTCCGGTACCACTTTGGCCGGGGCAGGGAGGATAATACTGCAATTTAATAATACATTCAGATATTTTTAAGTAATATACGCCTCCACTTTACCGTTTTAAACACAATGCGTTGAGTATTTACATCTGTTTTTTGACAAGACAGCTGCAAGTATTGGCAGGGTTTGAGTCCCGCCTGAAACGCGTAAAGCGTATCGCTGGTTATCGTGGGCCGTTTCCGCACGGCGGAATGCGGCTGAACCCATTTTCCCCGGGTGGGGAGAGTGTTTCAATTAAACCAACCAAGGGCATACAATGAAAGTACGTTCTTCCGTCAAGAAGATGTGTGATGACTGTAAAGTCATCAAGCGCAAAGGGATCGTCAGAGTTATCTGTAAGAACCCTAAACATAAACAGAGACAAGGATAAGCATGGCACGTATTGCTGGTGTAGACCTTCCTAAGAAAAAACGCGTTGAGTACGGCCTGACCTACATCTATGGTGTCGGCCTTCACACGTCACGCCTGATCCTCGATGCTACGGGTATCGATTACAACAAGCGTGTCTATGAGCTCTCCGAAGACGATGTCGCGAATATCACGAAAGAGATCCGCGAAAAATACATGGTCGAAGGTGACCTGCGCAAACAAGTCGCAATGGACATCAAAGGCCTGATGGACCTCGGTAACTACCGCGGTCTCCGCCACCGTAAGGGACTGCCTTGCCGCGGTCAGAAAACGAAGACAAACGCACGTACCCGTAAAGGGAAGCGTCGTACTGTCGGCGCAGCGTAAGGAGCGATTGAATGGCAAAACGTAAAGTAACTCGTAAAAAAGTTGTCAAGAAGAACATTGCACGCGGTATCGTGCATATTTCTGCGTCTTTCAACAACACGCTCGTTACCGTTACCGATGAAATGGGTAATATGATCGCTTGGAGTTCTGCTGGTAGCCTTGGTTTCAAGGGTTCCAAGAAGTCTACTCCGTTCGCGGCACAGCAGGCGGTTGAAGCCGCTTTGGAAAAAGCAATGGTACACGGCATCAAAGAGGTCGGTATCAAGGTTCAGGGGCCGGGTTCAGGCCGTGAAACAGCAGTTAAATCTGTGGGTGCAATCGAAGGTGTCCGCGTGACGTTCATGAAAGACGTTACTCCGCTGCCGCATAACGGTTGCCGCGCACCGAAACGTCGTAGAGTGTAAGGGGGCTATAGATGGCAAGATACAGAGGTCCAGTAGAGAAAATCGAAAGAAGATTCGGCGTCAGCCTTAACCTGAAGGGTGAGCGTCGTCTGGCAGGCAAATCTGCACTCGACAAACGTCCTTATGCTCCGGGTCAGCACGGCCAGCGCCGCAAGAAAGTGTCTGAATACGGCACACAGCTGAACGAGAAGCAAAAAGCGAAGTTCATGTACGGTATCTCCGAAAAGCAGATGCGTGCGATCTTTGCTGAAGCAAAACGCCGCGAAGGCAACACCGGTACGAACCTTGTTCTCCTGCTCGAGCAGCGCCTGGACAACGTCGTATACCGCATGGGATTCGCGTCTACACGCCGTTTCGCACGCCAGTTCGTTACCCATGGTCACATCCTGGTTGACGGCAAGCGTGTCGACATCCCTTCTTACCGTGTCAAACCGGGCCAGAAGGTCGAAATCCGCGAAAAGAGCAAGAACAACGTTCAGGTTGTCCGCGCAATCGAACTGACCAACCAGACAGGTATGGCTCCGTGGGTTGACGTTGACGGCGAGAAGAAGTTCGGGATCTTTACCCGCCTTCCGGAGCGTGAAGAAGTTGTTATTCCAGTGGAAGAACGTTTCATCGTCGAGCTTTACTCGAAATAATCTTTAAACGAAAGGCGCTTTATGAAAAAGATCAAAACAGCTCCGCTTCTGCCCGAAGAGTTCGTCGTCGAGCAGATCAGCGATACCGAAGCGAATATCATTGCCTATCCGTTCGAGACAGGTTATGCGGTTTCACTGGCGCACCCGCTGCGCCGGTTCCTGCTGAGCAGCTCGGTAGGCTATGCGCCGATCGCGATCAAGATCGAGGGAGCCAAGCACGAGTTCGACTCCGTGCGCGGTATGCTCGAAGATATTTCTGACTTTATCATCAACCTCAAAAGCATCCGTTTCAAACTGAAAAACGATGCCAAAGAGGCGACGATCGATTACAGCTTCGTCGGACCGTGCGAGATCAAAGGAAGCGATCTGATCAATGACAACGTTGACGTCGTCACACCGGACGCTTTCCTCGCGACACTGAACGAAGATGCGACGCTGAACTTCTCACTGAAGATCTTCCAGGGGATCGGTTACGTCCCGAGCGAAGATATCCGCGACGAAGTCGAAGAGGGCTACATCGCTCTCGACGCGTTCTTTACGCCGGTCCGCAAAGCGACCTATGCGATCCAGAACGTCCTCGTCGAAGACAACCCGAACTTTGAGAAGGTTGTCCTCAACATCGTCACCGATGGCCAGATCAGCCCGCTGGACGCTTTCCGCAATGCCCTGAACGTCATGCATGCGCAGATGGCGGTTTTCAGCAGCGAAATCAGCATCCAGTCCCCGGCAACGATCGAGCGTGCGGAAGCTTCCGAAGAGATCGGCAAGCTGACGGCACCGATCGAAGAGCTCGGCCTTTCAGCACGCAGCTTCAACTGCCTTGACCGTGCCGACCTGAAATACATCGGTGAGATCGTCCTGATGAGCCAGAATGACCTTAAAAACGTTAAGAATCTTGGCAAAAAATCGTATGACGAGATCGTTGAAAAGCTCGAAGAAGCCGGCTTCCAGGTCGGTCAGGAGATGAGCGACGAGACGATCAGCGTACTGAAAAAGAAAATTGAATCTGAATAAGGAACTGTCATGAGACATCGTCACGGATACCGCAAGCTCGGACGCACAAGCGCGCACCGCGCCGCCCTGCTGAAAAACATGAGCATTGCGTTGATCGAAAACGGAAAAATCGAAACGACGCTGCCGAAAGCGAAAGAGCTCCGCTCTTACGTCGAAAAGCTGATCACGACGGCACGCAAAGGTGACTCCAACGCGCACCGCGCCGTCTTCGCTTCCCTGCAGAGCAAAGAAGCGGTCAAAAAACTGATGAACGAAGTTGCACCGGAATACAAAGAGCGCAACGGCGGTTATACCCGCATCATCAAAACCAGAACACGCCGCGGTGACGCAGCGCCGATGGCTTTCATCGAACTGGTATAATCTTCCCCTCCCGGGAAGATCCCTTTCCCTAAATCACAATCATTTTTATTCCCACCGACACAGAGCCAGCGTTATTCTCCTATACAGTAGATCGGTAACAATACGGTTTCAGAATTCAGCTACGATGTTTATCAAATCTTCATAGTGCATTGACATAATCCACTCATTTCCGCGTGAGGAGAAATGATGCGATATGTGAAAGAGATCATTGCGGCGGGACTCGTCTTTATGCTGTCTGCCTGCGGCAGCACGTCGAACGACAACAGAGCGGAGGCAGTCGCTGCTGCGGAATTCGGGAACAGCGGCGCTTATACGCTACTGGCCTGGAACGACCTGGGGATGCACTGCATGGACGGCAGCGACTTCTCCGTCTTCTCCATCCTGCCACCCTACAACAATCTGAACGCCCAACTGATCCGGAAGGCGGATACGTCCGATAAGCATGTGACATCGGGGGTGACGATCACCTACAGCGCGGTGGCATCGCTTGACGGCAAATACAATACGACAAGCGTCTATAACGATCGTAACAGCCTCAAGACAAACTTCTGGGATTTTGTGGAGCTTCTGTTCCACGCCTCCCCCCTTCCCGATACGGGTTTGACGGGCAACCATACACCGGACCTGGGTGAGTACAACCTCTCTTTCAATGCGTCAACAAACTGGTGGGAAGCGACGGGGCTGCCGATGACGCCCTATAATGACGACGGCAGCAAGAACTATTACCCGATGGTCCGTGTCGCGGCCAAAGATACTTCGGGCACGCTCCTGGCGACGACGATGGTGGTGCTGCCGGTCAGCGACGAGATGGACTGCCGGGCCTGCCACGGGTCGTCGAGCGGATACGTTGCGGCACGGCCGGCGGGGGGATGGGAACAAGACACCGATGCCGAGAAGGATTTCAAATGGAATATCCTACGGCTGCACGACGAAAAGTTCCCGACAGCGGTATCGGACCATCAACCGGAGCTGAAGACGGCCGGCTATAACGGCTATGACGATGCAGGGCTTTACCCGACGGCAAAAAACGCCAACCCGGTGCTCTGCGCGACCTGCCACGGCAGCAATGCGCTTCCGGGTACGGGCATTGCCGGCATCAAGCCGTTGACGGAGGCGATCCATGCGTTGCATTCGGAGGTGAAAGACCCGGACAACGGATTGACGCTGAACAGCTCGACCAACCGCGACGCCTGCTACCGCTGCCATCCGGGCGCGACGACGAAGTGTCTGCGCGGTGCCATGGGCAAACAGAGCAACATCCAGTGCCAGAGCTGCCACGGCACGATGAATGCGGTCGGGGCCCATGCGCGCAGCGGATGGCTGGAGGAGCCGAACTGCCAGGCATGCCACCAGGAGGGCATGCGGTATGAGACGGCGGTGACGGACATGAGCACAGGCACGCTGCGCGAGGCGCTCGATACGCGCTTTGCGACGAACCCGGATACGCCGGCGGCGGGGGTCAGCCTCTACCGCTACAGCACGGGCCACGGCAGCATGCAGTGTTCAGCCTGCCACGGTTCGACCCACGCGATCTACCCGAGTTCGCATGATGAGGACAATATCCAGAGCATGACGGTTCAGGGACATAGAGGGACGGTGGCCGAGTGTACGGCCTGCCATGACACCGTACCGTATACCCACGATGCAGGCCCGCATGGCATGCACACGGTATTTCAATCGGAGGTTTACCCGCACAGCACCGTGGCAAACCACGACCGCGCATCGTGTAAAGCGTGTCACGGGGATGATTACCGGGGGAGCATACTTTCCAGGACATCCTCTGAACGCAGCTACACGACGTCATGGGGAACAACGGAGTTCAAAGCCGGTCACATGGTCAGCTGTTACGACTGTCACGACGGCCCTGAAGGGTACTGAGGCCGCTCCCCGTCCCCGCCGCCATTCCCCTTACGGTATCGGGGCATTTATGCCAAATGATCCGAACGTCTTAGCATTTGGGAGCCTTTTTGCTACAATGGAGCAGAAGGCTTCAAAGGAGCGCTCATGCAGTTCGGAAAGTTCTACGGGGAGTTCTCGCGGCTGGGCGAATACGGTTCCAGCCTGTTCCTGTTGGCGGCGCGGCTGGCGGTGGCCACAGGCTTTACGGAAGCCGCCCACCTCAAATGGGAAGCGATCGATGCAACGGCAGAGTGGTTCGGTGTGCTGGGCTACCCGCTTCCGCTTTTTACCGCCTATCTTGTCTCGTCGGTCGAGGTTATCGGGGTGGTACTGCTGGCGCTGGGGTTTTTGACACGCCTGATTTCGGTACCGTTGATGATTATTATGGTGACGGCGATTATTACGGTCCACCTCCCCAACGGGTTCGAGTGCAGCAAAAGCGGTTTCGAAATCCCGCTCTACTATTTCATCTTCCTCGGTCTTTTCCTCAGCCACGGCCCGGGAAGGTACAGTCTGGATCACCTGCTTTTCAAAGGCAATTGAAATGGACCAGCTTCTCGACTTTATCCAGGGTGAGCACTCGTTTCCCATCCTGACTTTCCTGCTTCAAGGTACGGGGACGGTCCTGCTGCTGCTGGCCGTAGTCGTCCTGATCTACGACCGTTATATCCAGCGTGAAAACCAGCTGCTCATCAACTACCCGCTGATCGGACGGATGCGCTACGTCTTCTACGCCTTGCGCGACCCGATGCGGCAGTATTTCGGTGACGAGGAGTTTTTTGACTCCTTCGACAAGGTCAGATGGGTCTACAATGCGGCGGAGAACAAGGGGCTTGTCTCCTCTTTCTCGCCCGGCCAGCCTCTTCATGGCACGCGCCTGGTACTGAAAAACGCGAATATCGTCCTGAACAGGGAGGAAGTCTCCGAGCATTTCAGTGTCACTTTCGGCAGCGGTGTGCGGTTTCCCTTCACGGCCGCATCGGTCGTGGGGCGCTCGGCGATGAGTGACGGCGCCATATCGCCCGAAGGGACCAAGGCGTTTGCCTGGGGCGCGTTCCTGGGCAATTTTCCCATTAACACGGGGGAGGGCGGTCTGACGTCCAATTTTCTCATGACACACCGTTACGACCCCAAAAACTGCCGCTACATGCAGGCGAAGCGGGGAACCCTTTTCGCGAGGGGCGTCTACCGGCTGATGCGGCTGCTTGTCAATCCGGCGATCGCCGAACGGGTCTACCGCCACATGGTGCTGCAGCCCAAAGAGGAGGAGACCTATCTGTTCGATCCCGTATCGCTGAACTGCTACCGAATCGACTGGAATGCACCGCTCGAGGCGTTTCCGGAAACCGTCCCGGGGGACCTGCCCGACATCATCTTCCAGATGGGCAGCGGGCTTTACGGCGTCCGTGACAACGAGGGGAAATTTGATGCGGAACGCTACCGAAAGGTGATGCGTTTCTGCCGGATGACGGAGATTAAACTTGCCCAGGGGGCAAAACAGACGGGCGGGAAGCTTTTGGCGGAGAAAGTCACCGATGCCGTCGCCTACTACCGGGGTATCGAACCCTTCAGGGATATCAACAGTCCAAACCGTTTCCCTTACGCCAGGACCCTGGAGGAGCTCTTCGATTTCATCGGGGAGCTTAAACGGCTCTCGGAGAAACCGGTCGGGATCAAGATCGTGCTCGCCTCCGCAGTGTCGTTTGAACCGTACGCAGCACTGATCGAGACCCGTCTGGCGGAAGGATCGGAGGCCTTCCCTGACTTCATCACCGTCGACGGTGCCGACGGCGGCAGCGGCGCGGCGCCGCTGGAAATGATGATGAGTGTCGGTATGACGCTGCAAAAAGCCCTCTATGTCGTCGACCGCGACCTCAAACGTATCGGGGCCCGGGAGAAGGTGAAAGTCATCGCCAGCGAGAAAGTGTTGACGCCGGACGATGCGACGCTCCTGCTGGCCCTCGGGGCGGACTATGTTGCGATCGCCCGCGCCTTCATGATGTCGGCAGGCTGTATCCGTGCCCGGGAGTGCTCGGGGGCCAACGGGCGTCACTGCCCCGTCGGGCTTGCCACGCAGGACCGTAAAAAACGCGCCTCTTTCCTCATTGCACAAAAGGCGCACAGGGTCGCAAACTACCACCGGCATCTGCAGGAGGGGATACGGGGACTGATGGCGGTTATGGGGGTGCATTCGCTTGGGGAGCTGGATCATACGCGTCTGGATGTCCGGGACGGCAGCGGCGGGCGGATTCGCGACGTCGGCGCCTATTTCGAAGCGGCGGTCGCGGGCTAGGCAGGAAAGGCTAAAGGGGGCTATGGCATCCTTCGGTAATCAAAAGCAGGGGCTGCCCGGCATCCAGAGGATATGCGCGGCACCGTTTCAAAGGGAGAAGCAATGGCAGAGATCGGTTTCGGCACCTACCGTGTCAGCGATGAGAACCCCGAACATATCGAGGCGCTGCGTATGGCCGTGAGCGCAGGGGTCAGACTTATCGATACCTCGACCAACTACATGGACGGCGGGGCGGAGCGCGCCATCGCCAAGGCGCTGCGTTTCATGGAGGACGACGCCCGGGAGCGTGTGCAGATCGTCAGCAAATTCGGCTATATCCAGGGCAGCACGATGGCGCGCCTGGAAGCGGGGGAGCAGTTCGAAGAGGTCGTCGAATACGCCCCGCACGTTTTCCACTGCATCCACCCCGATTTCATGTGGGACCAGCTGGAACGTTCGCTGGAACGGCTGCAGGCATCGTCGCTGGAGTGCTACCTGATCCACAACCCGGAGTACTTCCTGCTGGATGCCCTGAACAAAGGGCAGGAGCGCAGCGAGGTGCTCGATGTGATGAACGACCGCCTCTACCGCGCCTTTGTTGCCCTGGAAAAAGCGGCGGCTGCCGGGAAGATCGACGGCTACGGCGTCAGTTCGAACAGCTTCGCCAAAGCAGCGTCTGACCCGGAATTCCTCCCCTACGAGGATCTGGTCGCCCTGGCGATCCACGCCGCGGAAAGTGCGGGTAACGAGCACAACCACTTTACGACGGTGCAGCTGCCGCTCAACCTGTTGGAAACGGAGGGGCTCAAATGTGCGGCATGGGCGAAGGAACACGGACTGCGGGTGCTTTCCAACCGTCCCCTGAACGCCCAGCACGGCACGCAGATGTACCGGCTGGCGGACTATCCCCCTTCGCCGTCGTACGATGCGCACCTCAACGAACTGCTGCAGCTGTGCGATCACGAAGCCCTGGCATCGCTTGGGAACCTGATTCAGCAGCTCGACGAAGTCAAACACCGTTTCGGCTGGGTCGGCGAATACGAGTCGTTCCTCTACGGCCAGGTGATGCCGCACATCCGCCAGGTGCTCGAAAAGCTCGGCGAGGCCGAACGCGGTGCACTCGCACAGCAGCTGGTACTCTTCCTGGAGGCCTACGGCGCCGCCGTAGCCCATGAGTGCAGCCTGAAAGTACGCGATGCCATAGGGCCGCAGCTCGAAACGTGTGAGCGTCCCCTGCAGGAGTGCGCGCTGGCTTTTTTGCTGCAACGGCCGGAAATTGACGTCGTCCTGCTGGGCATGCGCAAACCGCGTTATGTAGCCACAATACTCGAAGCCTTTCCCGTTGACTGAGGGATCGGCGTCTCCTCGTTAAATTTATGACTTGTTAAGCGCATTTTTCCTATTTTATGATCATAAAATTGTCGACAGGTGTCGAAAAAAGGACAATCATATATGATTCCGTTTACAGATGAAGAACTGTATGATCCGGTGAAAAACGTCATCGAAAAGGTACGCCCCTCTCTGGCGCTCGACGGCGGTGACATCAAACTGCTGGGCGTCAAGAACGGTGTTGTCTACGTGCAGCTCGGCGGAGCGTGTGTCGGGTGCGGGAGCTCGGGCAATACCCTTAAATACGGGGTCGAGCGCCAGCTGCGCATGGATATCCACCCCGAGCTGAGTGTCGTTAACCTGCCCATGGGCATGGAAAACCAGATGGACGCCGTGTAGGCGCCCGTCGAGAGATAACAAAAAATACGTTATAATAGATTATCTCTAGAGAGAGAAATGCATACGATTTTTGAAAGAAGGAAGAGCATGAAACCAGTCAACAAATATAAAACGCTTGCCCTTGCTAACGAAAGTTTCAACCAGGAAAATTATGAAGAGGCATTGCGTCAATACGCGCAGGTACTCCAGGATTACCCCGAATCCAAAGAGGCCTTTAACGGCGCGATTCTCGCCGAGATGGCGATGAGCGGCGAAGAGGCGGCCGAGGCGCTGTTCGACTACTACGAAGTCCTGCGTGAAGAGGATGCGGAACAGGCCGATACGGTCATCGCCGAGATCCTGCAGACAATGGACGGGACGGTCGACCAGCTCACCTCACTCTTTACCGAACCGATGCGCCAGCGCCTGGATTACGAAGACGGGATTCTCTACGACGATTTCCGCCAGCTCGTCAAAGAGCAGGGGGATTTCAAAATGATTTTCGAGAATATCATGTTCTCCACACGGGTGCTGATCACCGAAAAAGAGGAGTTCATCGACTTCCTCAGCCAGCTGAACAGCCACGGGTACCACAAGATGGCCATGAATTACATCGAGACGGCCCTCTCCATGTACCCTAACGACGACCAACTGCGCGCCCTGCTGCGCGACATTCTGAAGAGCCGCCCGGTTGAAGATAGCGCTTCCTGATCAGCCGTTCCGTTTTGTAACGGAAAACTCCGCGGAGTGCGACGCTGAGACGGCGTTCGTTCTCACCGGACTTAACCGCCGCTACCTGGACGATGCGAAGGCACGCGGCGCCCACTCCATCATCTCCCCCGCCGACGTTGCCTCCCTCTTCGGTCTTGACCGCATCAAGGTGATCGGGATCACCGGTACCAACGGCAAGACGACGACGGCGAGCGCCGTCTACTCCATCCTGCTGGACCTCGGTCACAAAGCGGCAATGCAGGGGACCCGCGGCTTTTTCATGAACGATGCCGTCGTGGAGGGGAAAAGCCTCACGACACCGACGCTGCTGGAGACCTACCGCCATATCTACCAGGCGGTCGCCGCGGGATGTGAATACTTCGTCATGGAGGTGAGTTCCCACGCCATCGTCCAGGCGCGGGCTGAGGGGATCGATTTCGCGCTGAAGATCCTGACCAACATCACCCAGGACCACCTCGATTACCATGAAACGCTCGAGGAGTACATACGCGTCAAAAACAGCTTCTTCACCGACGAAGGGAAGAAACTGATCAATAAGGATGAAGCGAAAGCGGATTTCAACATCAAAAACGCCTTTACCTACGGGGCGGAGAACCCGGCGACCTACAAGGTGGTGGCCTATTCGCTCAACGACGGTATCAGCGCCGTCGTGCAGCACTTCGGGAAGGTCCACACCTTCCACAGCCCGATGCACGGTTTTTTCAACGTCTATAATTTGACCGCAGCCGTCGCAGCGGTCCACCTCGTGACCGGCGAGGACCTCGAAGCGGTCTGCGACGCCGTCAGCGGATTCGCCGGCGTGAGCGGCCGGATGGAGGTGGTCAGCGAATCCCCGCTGGTCATCGTCGATTTCGCCCACACCCCTGACGGGATGGCGCAGGTGCTCAATGCCCTCAAAGAGAAGGAGATGCTGGTCGTCTTCGGGGCGGGGGGCGACCGCGACCGCTCCAAACGCCCCCTGATGGGCCGGGTGGCGGAGAACCTTGCCAAGAAGGTCTTTATCACCAGCGACAACCCGCGCAGCGAAGACCCCGATGCGATCATCGCGGATATCCTCGGCGGGATGACCCACCCGGAGAAGGCCGTGGTCGAACCCAACCGCAAAGCGGCAATCGCCAAGGCGCTCGAAACGCGCAGCGGGGACGAAGTCGTCGTCGTCCTCGGAAAAGGGGACGAGCAGTACCAGATCATCTACGACAAGCAGTTTCCTTTCGACGACCGTGAGGTCATTCGTTCACTGTTAAGTGAGGTTTGACTATCATTACGGTTAAAAAAGGCGGTAGGGTGAAACGTTTTTTGGTTATTACGGCGCTGTGCCTCGGGGTACTGCATGCCGACGCGACGTTGCATGTCGGTCTCGGGGGCATTGCGGGGAGCGAGGATTTCCGTGTCGAGAACCCCGGAACGTCCGACCGTACAACGTCGGCAACGCTGCAGGGCGTACAGCTCAAGGCGGGCTACGGCGACATCCGCGGGTACGCGGTCGAAGTCGACCTGGGGTACGGCCGCTACGATAAGAATATCTTCTCGGAACGCGATACCGACTACATCTATTTCGACATCAGCCTCATCAAGGCCTTCGATTTTGATATGGGCTTCTACCCCTTTTTCAAACTCGGGTTCGGTGCCGGCGAGCTTGAGGTGCGCCGCACGCTGACGAAATCGGTCAGCTCGGGCAGCTTTTTCGCCGGTCTCGGCTCCTATCTGCCCTTGGGACTCGGGTTTGACCTGGAGGCCTCCGTCATCTACCGGGCCAAAAGCTGGGAAGATGCTGATATGATCAGCAACCAGACGGAGACGGCCTCGTCCATCTTCGAGCCGTACATCGGCATCAACTACCGTTTTTAGGAGAGGGCATGTACAGCAGAGGGATACTTATTGCCGCCACATGGCTGCTCGTCGGCTGTGGCGAGAACAGCAACACGCCGCTGGCCGGTGATATCGCGTCGATCGCCGTCGAGGCGAACGCCACGACGTTCTACGCGACCCGGAAGGTGCAGATGAACGCCGTCGCTTCCTACACGAACGGCGTTCCCGACAGCAACGTCACAGAGTTTATTGACTGGAGCGAATCCAACAGTTCGATCGCGACGGTTGACATCAACGGGCTTGTCGAGGGGGGCAGCGACGGCGGTGATGTCGAGATCACCGGCAGCTACAACCAGTTCTTCGACACGGCCGTCATCCACGTCCATGCCCTCACCTCGGTCACGCTCTCCATCGAGAACAACGAGACGAACCTTTCGCAGGAACAGACGTTGCAACTCCAGGCGCTGGGAACCTTTGACGACAATACGACGCTGGACGTGACCGAGAGCATGACGTGGATACTGGGCAATGCCGGGGAGAGCAACGCGACCCTGGAGCAGAACGGTACCCTCTATACGGGGGATGCCAATGGCACCCTCGATATCAACGTGACGCGTTACGACGTCAATGCCTCGCTGACGGTCACTGTCACGCCGTAAGCAGCGCCTTCGGCGTTGTCTTAAGCCTTCCCACTAACTTTTTCGCTAAATTCGGCCGGCTTGACCGTTGGCTATAATACGCGAGTTTTTTCAAATTCTATTCAACACGGAGAATACCATGGGTGTACCACAGCCGGCTTTCTATATTTTCAAATGCGAGCAATCTTCCCCTCCGGGAATGCCCAAACCGTCCTGCGTAAACCCGCAGACACAGGATCTTTTCCAGCATTTAGCACAGACTTTGATGCAAAAGGGTATAATTGCGACAGTACAACCGGTCCGTACGGCGTGTCTTAACCGCTGTAACGTCGGCCCGGTGATGTTGGTCGAACCGGGACATTTTATGTACGCCGGTCTGAACAAAGACAAAATCACGCGCATTATCGATGAACACATCATCGGCGGGACGCCGGTCGAAGAGTACATCATTCCGGGCGAACTGTGGGATGCACCGATCTCGCCGGAAACAATGCAGCAGCAGATGGGAAGATAAAACATACATGACGATCGAAATGCTTTACAGCAAAATTCACCGTGCCACCGTCACGGATGCGAACCTCAACTACGTCGGTTCCATCACGATTGACGAGGAGCTGCTCGAAGCCTCCCGCATGCGGGTAGGCCAGAAAGTGGAGATCCTCAATATCAACAACGGCGAGCGCTTCTCAACCTACATCATCCTTGGTGAACGCGGCAAACGCGACATCTGCCTCAACGGGGCGGCGGCGCGCAAGGTGCACAAAGGGGACAAGGTGATCATCGTCGCTTATGCGACCTTTGACGAGAGTGAGTTGGAAACCTACAAGCCGACCGTCGTCCTTGTTGACGACGATAACGGCATCACGGATGTACTGCACGAGATCTGATGTTTGACAAAATGAATCTGGGCGACATGGGCAAAATGCTCGAGCAGATGCAGGAGCAGGCTGCCAAGTTCGATGCGGAACTCGCCGAGCGTACCTTTACCGTCAAAACGGGCGGGGGCATGGTACGGCTCGAAATGAACGGCAGAGGCGAGGCCGTTGACCTCGAGATCGACGATTCGCTGCTCGAAGACAAAGCATCGCTCCAGATCCTGCTGATCGCGGCTATCAACGATGCGGTCAAGATGGTCGAAGACAACAAAAAACACTCCGCAATGGGGATGCTCGGCGGCATGAACCCCTTCGCCGGCAACTGACCCGGCATAACCTCCCTTTGTACAAATTCATGTTACCATTTCACGATTAAACCGCACGGAAGAAGCATGGAAGAGTTTGAACGCTTTTTACAGGACAATCTGCCCCGTGCGGAGAGTTTTCACCCCCACTACGACACGGCCCTCTCGCTGATGCTGACCGCCGGCGGGAAACGTTTCCGTCCGGCCCTGCTGCTGGGGGTAGTACGCGCGTTCAACCCGCTGCTCATCGATGCGGCCAACCACGCGGCGCTGGCCATCGAGATGCTGCACACCTATTCGCTGATCCACGACGACCTGCCGGCAATGGATGACGCGGACCTGCGCCGCGGTTTCCCAACCCTGCACACCCGCTATGACGAGGTAACCGCGATCCTCGTCGGCGATGCGCTCAACACCCATGCCTTCGAAGTCCTCTCCGAGGCACCGTTTTCGGACCGGACACGGGTACGGCTCATCAACCTGCTCGCCAAGAACGGGGGCAGCGACGGGATGGTACTGGGACAGGCGATCGACTGCACGTTCGAGCAGACGAAACTCGCCCTGGACGAGGTGAAGTTCCTGCACACGAACAAGACGGCGAAGCTGATCGCGTGTGCGCTGCAGATGGGGGCGGTCATCGCCGGCCAGAAAACCCTGGAGCAGCCGCTCTACGACTTCGGGATCGACCTGGGGCTGCTCTTCCAGATCCAGGACGACATCCTCGACGTCACGCAGACGAGCGAAGAGGCGGGCAAGACGACGAACAACGACGAGGCGAAGAACAGCTTCGTCACCCTCCTGGGACTCGACGGTGCCGTGGCGGAGGCCGACAAACTGGCCGCGGAACTCGAAACGCAGCTTGAAAGTTTCGATGAGCGTTTGTACGACGAACTCTCACCGATGCTTTTGCATTACATCAATCGGCATAAGTGACATATGCAAAGTTAGCGCGGATTATCTGCGCGAGGGCCCGCTGCCGAAGCGGACACAGCGTCAGCGTAGTCGCCGGGGCTTTCAAGGAAACATCGCTTTGCGAGCGGTACCCTTGTTTTGCTCCGGTGACGTGTAAAGTAGATAAACATTGAGCTATATCAATCGACACAAATGAATTCAACAAGGATGATAATGAGCGACAATACGATGCGCGCCAAAATGGCGAATACGATCCGCTTCCTTGCGGCCGACATGGTCCAGAAGGCGAACTCCGGCCACCCGGGTGCCCCGATGGGCCTGGCGGATATCGCCGTCGTGCTCTCCGAGCACCTCAGCCACAACCCCAAAAACCCCAAGTGGCTCAACCGCGACCGCCTCGTCTTCTCCGGCGGCCATGCGACCGGCCTGATCTATTCGCTCTACTACCTCTGGGGCTACGGCCTCGAGATCGAGGACCTCAAGCAGTTCCGACAGCTCGACTCCAAGACGCCGGGCCACCCGGAGTACGGCCACACGGAAGGGATCGAGATCACGACCGGCCCGCTGGGCCAGGGCGTCGCCAACGCCGTCGGTTTTGCGATGGCCTCAAAGTACGTCGGCGCACAGGTGAACTCCGAGACCGCCAAAGTGATCGACCACCACGTCTACTGCCTCTGCGGCGACGGCGATCTGGAAGAGGGGATCAGCTACGAGGCGTGTTCCATCGCCGGCCACAACCGGCTGGACAACCTGATCCTCATCTACGACTCCAACCGCATCACGATCGAGGGTTCGACGGACCTGAGCATCAGCGAAAACGTCGCGCAGCGCTTCGAATCGCAGGGGTGGGACGTTCTTGAAGTGGACGGGCATGACTACGACGCGATCGACGCCGTCATCACCGAAGCCAAAACACGCATGAAACCGGTACTCATCATCGCCGATACGACGATCGCCAAGGGCGCGTGCGAGATGGAAGGCTCTCACCACTCCCACGGTGCGCCGCTGGGCGAGGAGATCATCTGCGAAGCGAAGACGAACTGCGGGTTCAACCCGAACGAGGCGTTCCAGGTCGACGAAGACGTCCTGGCCCGTTTCCGCTGCGCCGTCGAAGCGGGCGACCTGGCCGAGCGTGAATGGAAACACCGCCTGGCCACCCTCCCGCTGGTCGAGCAGAACGAAGCGCTGGGCGCCCTGACTGCCCCGGACTTCTCCCGCATCCAGTGGCCGGTATTCGACAAGGCCGACGCGACGCGTAACACGAACGGGAAGATCCTCAATGCCGTCGCCAAGGCGATCCCGGGCTTCCTCGGCGGTTCGGCGGACCTCGGACCGTCCAACAAAACGGAGCTCAAAGACCTCGGCGAGTTCCCGCGCGGCAAGAACATCCACTTCGGTATCCGCGAACACGCGATGGGGGCCATTACGAACGCCATGGCTCTCTACGGCCCGCTGATGCCGTTCAGTGCGACCTTCTTCGTCTTCAGCGACTACCTCAAACCGGCGGCGCGTATCGCGGCGCTGAGCGGTATCCAGCACTTCTTCATCTGGACGCACGACAGCATCGGCGTCGGCGAAGACGGCCCGACCCACCAGCCGATCGAACACCTGGGGCAGTTCCGCGCCCTGCCGAACTTCTACGTCTGGCGTCCGGCGGACGGCAACGAGAACATCGAAGCCTGGAAGTGGGCCCTGGCCAAAACCGACGCCCCGTCGGCCTTCGTCTGTTCACGCCAGAACCTTCCGCTGCTCGATGCCCCGGCCAAGGGAAGCGCAGCGCAGGGCGGTTACCTGCTGAGCGAAGAAGCGGATGCGGCAATGACGCTGATGGCTTCGGGTTCGGAAGTCGGCCTGGCCGTTGAGGTCAAGACGAAGCTTGCAGACAAAGGGATCAAGGCGAACGTCGTCAGTGTCCCGTGTTTCGACCTCTTTCTCGAGCAGGATGCCTCCTACATCGCCGAAATCGTCAAGCCGGGCACGAAGGCCGTCGCCATTGAAGCGGCCCGCGGGATGGAGTGGTACCGCTTTGCCGAAACGGTCATCGGCATGGACACCTTCGGTGCCAGCGCACCGGCCGGCGAACTTTTCACAAAATTCGGCTTCACGGCCGACGCGATCGCCGCACAGCTCTCCTGATCTCCGGTGCCTCCGGGCGCCTTTACCCCCCTTTTCAACATTTCACCCTATAATAGTCCCCAATGTAACGCGGGAAGGGACGCATGATTCGTACAATTATCATCGTATTGCTTCTGTCACTGTATGCGGCTGCCGGCACGGTCACGCTGGAGCCCTCGGAAAGCGGCGAGATCAACATCGTCCCGGACAGTGCCTATCTGATTGAAGACAAAACGCCCGTGTCCCCGGAGATGATCCCGGAGTGGATGCCACGTTTCAGGGCGGCGGAATCGACCATCTATAATTTCGGGTTCGTCGATAAACCCATCTGGATACGCTTTGAGCTTACCCGTCCCGCGGGCGACAAGACGGAGTGGATTCTGAGCATCGGGAATTCGCACATCGATGAATACAGCCTCTACCGTCTGGAGGGAGAGGGATTGAGGTTGCTGAGCCGCGACGGCGATACCGTGAACGCCCCGCGTGCCTATGCAAGCCGCATGTTCTGGGAGAAGCTGCCGCCCACGGAGGGAACAACCACCTACCTGCTCCAGGTCAAGACGCAGGGGGCGCTGCAGATCCCTTTGACCGTCGAACGGCTCTCGGGCGCCTATCGTGAGGAGTCTTTTTCCAACCTGCTCCTGGGGCTGTTCTACGGGGTGATGCTGCTGCTGCTCGTCTATAACATGGTGCTTTACATCTTCGTCCGGGAGATCCACTACTTCAACTATCTGGCCTTCCTGGCGAGTTACATGCTTTTCCAGCTCAATTTCGACGGACTGGGGCCGGAGTGGCTCTGGCCGGGGAATGTATGGATGGCCAACAGCGGTCTGGCCTTTTTCATCTTCTTCTCGGCCATGTTCGGGTTCCGCTTTGCGCGCTACTTCCTGATGCTCAAGCGTCATGCCCCGCAGGCGGAACGTGTCATCGCCTTTGCGGAGTTCATCTCCTTTCTCGGGGTCCTTGCGGTGCTGCTGCTCGATTACCATACGGCGATCACGGCGGCGGCCGTCTGGAGTGCGATCATCCCGTGGGTATTGATCTACGCCGGGATCAAGGTGCTGCCCAACTACCATGCGGCCCGCTACTACCTGGCCGGGTGGATTGTTTTCCTGTTGGCGACGATCCTCGTGGCGCTGAACCAGCTCGGGGTGGTACCGACGCATCCGGTGATGCTCTATACCCAGCAGGCCGGTTCGCTGATCCAGATGATCCTGCTCTCCTTTGCCCTCGCAGACCGGATCAACATGATGAAACATGAACATATGGCGAAACTGCGGGAGTTCAACGACGAACTCCAGGTAAAGATCGCCCTCAAGGTCGACGAGCTGCGCGAGAAGGACCGCATTATGATCCTGCAGTCGCGCCAGGCGGCAATGGGGGAGATGATCGAGAATATCGCCCACCAGTGGCGGCAGCCCCTGAACCAGCTCTCCCTGATCCAGAGTAACATCTTCTTTGAATACCAGCTCGGAAACCTCAGTGAGGCGAAGATGCAGACCTACCAGGAGCAGTCCGAGACGTTGATGGAGTATATGACACACACCATTGACGATTTCCGGACCTTTTTCATGCCGGACCGTGAGCGCGAGGAGTTCTGTATCTGCGGCGCCATCGAAAAGGTGCTGGAGCTCTTCCGGCCGACCCTGAACCGGTACAATATCGGGATCGATCTCAAATGCGAGGGACGGCCGGTGACACTGGGGCATGAGAACGAGTTTTCCCAGGTGATGCTCAACCTTCTGAACAACGCCAAGGATGCGATGCTCGACCACGGGACCAAAAAGCCGCAGGTCACTATCCGCGTGCAGACGGCCAGGGAGATGATCATGGTGGCGGTGTGCGACAACGGGGGTGGCGTCGCCGATGACATCATCGACCGGGTATTCGACCCCTATTTCACGACAAAGTTCAAGTCCCAGGGAACGGGGATAGGACTCTATATGGTCAAAACGATTATGGAGAAGAGTATGAACGGCAGCGTCAGCGTCCACAACCGCGGGGCGGGTGCCTGTTTCATGCTGGATCTGCCGCGAAAGGACAGTGATGCGACATGAGACCCTGCTGCAATTTTTAAAGCGCGAATCCGCGATCGGCGTTTTGCTGATCGTTTCGACCGTGATGGCCATCGCGATGGCCAACTCACCGCTGCACAGTTTTTACAGCTATTTTCTCAACATTCCCGTGGTCATCAGTTTCGATGAATTTGCCATCGCCAAACCGCTGCTGCTCTGGATCAACGACGGCCTGATGGCCGTCTTCTTCTTCATGGTGGGGCTTGAGATCAAGCGCGAAGTGCTGGAGGGCAGCCTCCAGGAGCGCTCCAAGGTCGCCCTGCCGGCTTTTGCCGCCCTCGGGGGGATGCTGGTGCCGGCCCTGATCTACTGGGGGCTCAATGCCGGTGACGACGCAGCGATGAAAGGGTGGGCGATCCCGATGGCGACGGATATCGCCTTCGCGCTAGGGATCCTCTCGCTGCTCGGCAACCGTGTCCCGCCCGCGCTGAAAGTCTTTTTGCTGGCGCTGGCAATCATTGATGACCTTGGCGCCATCATTGTCATCGCACTCTTTTACGGGCACGGACTCTCTTTCGCCGCACTCGGGACGGCGATGACGATGGCGCTGATCCTGCTCTTTATGAATCTGCGGGGCGTCACGAACAATACGTTTTATATCCTGATCGGGCTGATCATGTGGGCCGCCGTACTGAAATCGGGGGTTCATGCAACGATTGCCGGGGTTGTGCTGGGACTGCTGATCCCCCTGCAGGGCAACCGGGAGAGTTTCCATAACCTTGAACACTCCCTGCACGCGCCGGTCAATTACATCATTCTTCCGCTCTTTGCCTTCGTCAACACGGGGGTCAGCTTCGGCAGCGTTTCGGCGAGCGACTTTGCGCACTCCGTGACGATGGGGATCGCGGCCGGGCTCTTCATCGGCAAAAGCATCGGGATCTTTCTCTTCAGCCGTCTTGCCGTGATGCTGCGGCTGGGAAAACTGCCTGAAGGGGTGACGAACGCGCAGCTGTTCGGGGTCGCCATCCTCGGCGGGATCGGGTTTACGATGAGTCTCTTTATCGGCTCTCTGGCCTTTGAATGCAGTGAAGGGGTCTGTTTCTCGCTGGTGGATGAGCGGATCGGGATTTTGATGGGCTCGCTGGTATCGGGGATCGTGGGCGCCCTCTACCTTTCGGCGGTGCTGAAGCGGACGAAGCCGGAGGCGACTCCGGAAAGCTGAAGCATTACCCCTCAGTCGTGCTGATGAGGGAGACGGGGGTGCCGCTGCGCCAGACAAAACGGGTCGGGATGAAGCGTACCTCGTCATTTTCACCGAGCGTATGGCAGGCTTCATCGAGCATGATGAAACCGTTGGAGAGGGCCAGCGGCGTGATCATGCCAGGGGCGAATTTCTCGCAGACGCTGAAATGGGTACCGTCGTAATAGCCCGGCAGCAGTGTCCGCCGGCCGGGACGGACGCTGCAGGCATGCTTCATCTTCGCCCCGATACTGTTGTGGTACGGGGTATTGGTTCCGCTCAGGCAGGCGATGAGGGCCTGCCCGAAGAGTTCGAAACAGAGGGCTGCGGCCATCGGGTTCCCGGGGAGGTTGAGCACGAGCGTGTCGCCGATGGTGCCGACCGTCGTCGGTTTCCCCGGCTTGAGGTCGACCTTTTCAAACAGCGGGGCAAAGCTGAAGTGGGCGAAGGCCTCTTTCGTATAGTCCGCATCGCCGACACTGACCCCGCCGCTGGTGATGATGAGGTCGCTCTGCAGGGCGCTGTCGATATGCTCCAGCAGGGCGTCGAGCGTGTCGGCCGCCGTCCCGACGAAATGGACGTCGCAGTCAAGCTCTGTCGCGCGGGCCGCGAAGGTCGGGGAGTTGGTGTTGTAGAGCTGGTAGGGCGCCACCTGCTCGTGATGCATCTTCAGTTCGCTTCCCGAGGCGAAAATGGCGACCCTCGGGCGGTGGTAGACACAGACATGGGTGATCCCCTGGGAAGCGAGCAGGGTGATATGGTAGGCCGAAAGGGTCTCCCCCAGGGTCAGCAGCGTATCGTCAGTCTGGATATCCTCGCCGCAGAGCCGGATGTGCTGGCCCGCCTTGAGGATCGCAGGCAGGGTGACATGCGCGCCGTCGACGGTGACCTCCTCGATGGGGACGATGCACTCCGTGCCTTCGGGGATCCGCGCCCCAGTCATGATCCGGGCGGCCTGGCCCTGGACGATACGGATCTGTTCGCGGTCCCCCGCAAAGATCGTATGCTCGGCGGGAACGCGTTTGCCGGCGTCGGCGCAGATGACGGCGTACCCGTCCATCGCGGAGTTGTCGAAGGGGGGAAGGTTGTGGCGGGCGGTGACGTCCTGCGCCAGTACCCGGCCGATGGCATGTTCAATGGGGACAAATTCGCGGCGCAGCTTCGGACGGTGGGCGTGGATGCGCGCGAGGGCTTCTTCGACGGAAACGGGCATAGAGAGACTCTTTTTTGGTTCGATTATAGATAAAGTGGGGTAAAATCCGGATTATGGATACTATGTACAGTATGAGCCTGCAGCTACATTTCGGTTTTGTCCTGGTGTGGCTCGGTATTATCGTCTTCAACGGCGCGATGCTCCAGTTCGCGGTTCAGGCACCCGATTATGTGCGGCGTGCGCGTGTCGCCATGCCTTTTTCGGTGATGGCGATCGCGGCGATGGCTTTTACCGGGACCGTGATGATGGCGGCGAAGCACCTCGAGTTTACCCTTGAGAACATCGCGATGATCCTTCTCACCGTCGTGCTGATCGTCCTAGAGTCGCGTCGCTACAAGACGGTACGCCGCCTGCGGACAAAACTGCCCGAGGCTCTCGGGCTCTACCGCCCCTACGCACTGAAGCTTCTGGGCGCGGAGTTGGTTCTGACGATGCTGATGACGGTCTGGATGTCTTTGCTGTGAGATTTCTCTTTCACGACGAAGCGGGTGCGCCGGAGGTCACCCTCAAAGGGGAGGCGTACAAATATATCGTGAAAGTAAGGCGCCACGGTGTCGGCGACAGCGTGGCCCTTCGCCATCCGGAGGCGAGCGGCACGCTTTACACCTATCGCCTTGCGCAGAGCGACGGACGGCGCGCGGAGCTGATGCTGATGTCGGAGGAGTCCCTCCGTATCGGGGCAGTGCGGCCGCTGCACATCGGCTGGTGCCTTGTCGATCCGAAATCCGTTGAAAAAGTCCTGCCCCAGCTCAACGAAATGGGGATCGCCGGGATCACTTTCATCGCCTGCGACCGGAGCCAGCGCCAGTTCAAACCCGATTTCGAGCGCTACAGACGCATTCTCGAAGCCTCAATGCAGCAGTGCGGCCGCAGCGAATGGATGGGGCTGGAGATCGCGGATTCACTTGAAGCATTCCTGGCGGCGAACCCGCAGACGGTGGTGCTCGATTTCACCGAAGAGACACTGCGCGATACCACCGGAATAGGGACGGTGCTGATCGGCTGCGAAGGGGGCTTCAGCGAGGCGGAGCGCACCCTGCTGGCATCATGCCGGACGCTCCGTTTCGATACGCCGCTGATCCTCCGTTCGGAGAGCGCCGCCGTCGCCGCAGCGGCCAAGATCCTGCTCTAAACCGTTGAAAACTTGATCGACGACCGAGATTCCGCTATAATTGCGGTCTTAAAATCCGCACCCGTACGGATTTAAAAAATATACCGATATACGTACAGAGCGTGTATCAAAAGGCTTAACGATGAAAAAAGGTATTCACCCGGAATACATGGCTTGTACAGTCACTTGCGCCTGCGGCAACACTTTTGAGACAAAGAGCACGAAAGATGCGATGCGTATCGACATCTGCAACGAGTGCCACCCGTTCTTCACCGGTTCCGAGCGCCAGGTAGACACTGCCGGACGTATCGAGAAGTTCAAGCAGCGCTACAATATGAAATAAGCCGTTGCAGGAGCCTACGCTCTGCAGCGACGTTAACACCGGGATCACCGCAGCGGTGGACCCGGTACCCCGAGGAGACTTCCTTCGGGCGCGCCTTTGGCGCTTTTCCCTCTTTTTGCTCACCTGATAAAGGTCCTGAATATGCTGACGCTTGTACCCACCCCGATCGGAAATATTGCCGACATTTCGCTGCGTGCCATGGATGCACTGGTCAATGCGGACGTGCTGTTGTGCGAAGATACCCGCGTGACGAAGAAACTGCTGCACCTGCTCAAAGAGCGCTACGGCAAAGAGGCGGACAAAGAACAGTCGTTCATATCCGTCCACTCCCACAGCGAACACCGTTTTCTTGAGAAGACCGATCCGTCGTTTTTTGAACAGAACGTTGTCTACGCCAGCGACGCGGGGATGCCGGGGGTAAGCGACCCTGGGCAGATGCTTGTGCGCTACTGCATCGACCGCGGTATCGACTACGACGTGCTTCCGGGGGCGAATGCCGTTCTGACGGCCTTTGCCGCCAGCGGATTCGTCGAGACGCAGGTGCTCTTTTTCGGCTTTCTCCCCCACAAGGGCAGTGACCGTTCCGGGGCACTCGGCCGCGCGCTTTACAGCGGCTATACGACCGTACTGTATGAATCCCCGCACCGCCTGGAGAAGCTCCTGGGTGAAATCGCCGACGCGGAACCATCGCGCCGTCTCTTCGCCGCCAAAGAGCTGACGAAAATGCATCAGCGCTACCTGCACGGTACGGCCGCCGAAGTGCTCGAAACGCTCGGAGGCAATTACAAAGGCGAGTGGGTCGTTGTCATCGAGGCGGGGGAGGTACGCGATGCGACCTTCTCCGAAAAGGAGATCCTCGCCCTTGACCTTCCGAAGAAGGCAGCGGCGAAGCTGATCGCAAAATTGACGGGAGAAACGCCGAAAAGCTGTTATCAACGGTTATTGGAAACCGACAAATAACACAGAGCCTCTCGAAGCGGTTTCCTGCGTACATTTCAATCGTTATCTAACAGAAAATTGGTTACAATCAGAGCATGTTGATATATGGAAAACAACCGGTCTATTATCTGATCTCCCGGCATCCCGAAAAGATCGAGACGCTGTACCTCGCCAAGGAGCTGGAGGCGAAAGAGTATAGTCGGCTGATGCGCATGGGGTTTGAGGTGAAACGCATTCCTCCGGAGGCGGCGCAGAAGATGAGCCGCAGCGGCAATCATCAGGGTTTTCTGGCAGAAACGGCCGTACTTGAGCCGACACCGCTGCACACCCTTGCCGAGAAAGATTTTGTCGTCGTATTGTGCGGCATAACCGATGTCGGCAATATCGGTGCCATTGTCCGCAGTGCCTATGCACTGGGCGCGGACGGCATCATCGCGACCGGGATCAAATCCCTCGCTCTCGAACCGGTCGTCCGGAGCTCGACGGGGGCGCTTTATGACCTCCCTTTCAATGTGACGACGAATCTCTATGATGTGCTCACCGAGCTTAAAAACAGGGGGCATCGTCTCTATGGCGCCGTCATGGAGGGCGAAGATGTCCGCACACTCGCATTCGAGGGCAAACGGGCGCTGCTGCTCGGCAATGAGGGGGAAGGGATCCCGGCACGGGCCGTCCGCCGGCTGGATCAGGGGGTCCGTATCGCGATGGCGCACGGGTTTGATTCACTCAACGTCAGCGCGGCGGGCGCAATTTTAATGGAGAGGATGCGCACGGTATGAGCACGGTATCGGTGATTGAAACGCTGAAACGGATCGGTGTCCCCGATCTCAGTATGCGGACCCACATTTCGCCAGACAATATGCACAAACTGCTGGAGGGGGAATTTGATGCCTTTTCGGCCATCCAGTTCAACGGTTTCGTGACGATCATCGAACGGGAATTTGATGTCGATCTGACCGAGTGGCGGCAGCAGTTTGCCGCCTCCGGTCCTGCACCGCAGGAGCCGCTGGCCGCATCCGATGAGGACCCTTTCGCCAACGCGGCAAAGTCCAAGCGCCGTCAGCGGCTGACGGTGGCGGCGCTCGTGGCAGCGCTGCTGGTCGTGATCGTCGTGACCTACATTGTCCTCGGTACCGGCGGGAAAACGGAAAAGTTCGAAGTGAACAATACGGCGATTGACCAGGCCCGGGCCACCATGGCCGCCATGAATACGACGGCGTCTCCGAGCACCCGCGACGAGGCCGATGCCATCCAGGAGGCGCACCAGGCCGAGACCGGGGTGCAACTCGCGGCGGAACCGAACGCAACCGTGGCGGAAGCCAACGGTACGGATGCCGCTGTGGCCGCCGCCGTTCCGGTTGAAAACAGTGCGTTCGAGGATGTCATCCTGCGGCCGACATCGACCTCAATCTGGGTCGGCGTCATCGATGCCAAGACGCATAAACGCAGCGTCTATACGACCGAGGAGCCGGTCCGCCTCGACGGAACGAAAGCGTGGCTGATCGTTACGGGGCACGGCTATTTCTCCCTCGACTGCGGCGGAAAAGAGCAGAAGTTCGAACAGAGCGAACGGGTCCTGCTGGCGTACGAAGGCGGGGTGTGCAGTCAGCTTGACGAGACGGAATTCAGAGCGCGCAACAAGGGACGGGTGTGGTAAAAAAGATCGTTATACTGCTCGCTGTCACGCTGTCGGCGTGGGGGCAGTCGCCGCTGTTTGACAAGGTGCGCGCATTGATCGGGGAGCAGGCTTACAGCCGCAACGAGGCCTTTGTCAAGATCATCTTCGCCGACCGGAGCCGCTATATAAAAGGGGAACGGATCGACGTGGTCAGCGTGGTGGAGACCCTCAAGGAAAACGGCCTGCTGTCGCTCTTCTACAAGCATCCGAAAACGCTGGAACTCACCTTCGAAACCAACGGGAGTCCGCAGTTTTTCATGATGCTGATGAGCGAAACGCTGCGGGGGATGGGGTACACCCACTATCTGACGGATTCGGCGATGCTGACCAACGCCGGCTACAGCTGGCGGATCAAGATGCAGTCCGAATACGCGACGGACCCGACCGCCCTGCAGCAGGCGCTTTCGCGCCGGGGCTGCGGTATCCTCGATATCGAGCGCAAAAGCGATACACAGTGGCGCTACTTTGTCGATATGAGCGGCGCGCATCTGGAGCTCACCCCGCTGGAAGTGGGAAAAAAGATCCGGATGAAACGGCTCGTCTATCCGCGCTGGCTGGATGTTTCCAAAGCGGGCAGTCTGACCCTTTGGAGCCTGTCAGGAAATAACTGGTATCCTTACATCGCATTTTACGACGACGATTTGCGCCTGCTCAAGCTCTACAAAAGGGACAAGCGAACCCGGCAGATCACCATCAATCTTCCCAGCGGCTGCGCCTATGTGAAGATTGCGGACCTCTACAGCCGCAAAAACATGAATGCGGGCCTGAGTGTGAAAGCGCAATAGTCGCATCTAGGATAAAAAACAATGTTTGACGAAATCCAGTTTGACCGCATTCGCCGTCTCCCTAAATATGTTTTTGCAGAAGTGAACGACCTGAAAATGGCGGAGCGCCGTGCCGGTGCGGACGTCATCGATTTCAGCATGGGCAATCCTGACGGTGACACTCCTGCACATATCCGCGACAAGATGATCGAGTCGGTGATGAAAACGAAGACCCAGGGCTATTCGCAGTCCAAGGGGATCTACAAGCTCCGCCTGGCCATCTGCGACTGGTACAAGCGCCGTTACGATGTCGACCTCGACCCCGAGACCGAAGCCGTTGCCACGATGGGATCCAAAGAGGGGTACGCCCACCTGGCCTATGCGATCACCAATCCCGGCGACGTTGCCGTCGTCCCGGACCCGACCTATCCGATCCACTCCTACGCTTTCATCCTCGCCGGGGGCAGCGTCCAGAAGATGCCGCTGATCTTCGATGAAGATTACAACGTGGACGAAGACGCGTTCTTCGAGCACCTGGAGACCGCCTTCAAGGACGCTTTCCCGAAGCCGAAATACGTCGTCGTGAACTTCCCGCACAACCCCTCTACGGCAACGGTGACGCCGGCGTTCTACGAGCGTATCGTCGCGATGGCGAAGCGGGAACGTTTCTACGTCATCTCCGACATCGCCTACGGTGACATCACTTTTGACGGCTATCAGACGCCCTCCATTATGAGCGTCGAAGGGGCCAAGGACGTCGCCGTCGAGTCGTTTACGCTCTCGAAGAGCTACAACATGGCCGGATGGCGTGTCGGTTTCTTTGTCGGGAACAAGAAGCTCATCGGCGCACTGCAGAAGATCAAAAGCTGGCTGGATTACGGGATGTTCACCCCGATCCAGGTTGCCGCGACCGTGGCGCTCAACGGTGATCAGAGCTGCGTGGACGAGATCGTCCGCAAGTACGATGTCCGCCAGGATGTCCTGATCGACGCCTTTACGCGTGCCGGCTGGCCGATCCGCCGCAACCGCGCCTCCATGTTCGTCTGGGCGAAGATCCCTGACTGTGCGGCGCACCTGGGCTCGCTTGAATTTGCCAAGCGTCTCCTGGTCGAAGCGCAGGTCGCGGTCGCACCGGGTATCGGTTTCGGCGAATACGGCGAAGGGTATGTCCGTATCGCCCTGATCGAAAACGACAAGCGTATCCGCCAGGCGGCAAAGAACATCAAGCAGTTCCTGAAGCAGTTCGAGGAAAACGCCGATGCTTAAAGTCGGTGTCATCGGTGTCGGTACCGTCGGTACCGCGGTGGTGCAGATCCTTGAAGACAACAAGGAGATGATCACGGCGCGGGCCGGGACGGAAGTCGTCGTCAAGACCGGCGTCGTCCGGACGCTGAACAAAGAGCGGGGGATCGACATCGCCCTCACCAGCGACCCGTACGAGGTCGTCAACGACCCGGAGATCGATATCGTCGTCGAACTGATGGGCGGGGTCGAAGGCCCTTTCGACATCGTCAAGAAGGCGCTCGAGAACGGCAAGGCGGTCGTCACGGCGAACAAGGCCCTCCTGGCGTACCACCGCTATGAGCTCCAGGAGCTCGCCGGGGACCTCGCCTTCGAGTACGAAGCGAGCGTCGCCGGGGGGATCCCCATCATCAACGCGCTGCGCGACGGCCTCTCCGCCAACCACATCGAGAGTATCAAGGGGATCATGAACGGTACCTGCAACTACATGCTCACGAAAATGACGGATGAGGGTGTCGCCTTCGACGCGATCCTCAAAGAGTCCCAGGAACTCGGCTACGCCGAGGCGGACCCGACCTTTGATATCGGGGGCTTCGACGCGGCGCACAAGCTGCTGATCCTCGCCTCCATCGCCTACGGGATCGACGTCAAACCCGAAGATATCCTGATCGAAGGGATCGAGTCCGTTACCCAGGATGACATCGCGTTTGCGAAAGAGTTCGGCTACGCGGTCAAACTGCTGGGCATCGCCAAGCGCGACGGCGACGCGGTCGAACTGCGGGTGCATGCGGCCCTGATCAGCAAGGAGCAGATGATCGCGAAGATCGACGGCGTCATGAACGGCGTCAGCGTCATCGGCGACCGTGTCGGCGAAACCCTCTACTACGGACCGGGGGCCGGCGGCAGTGCGACGGCGAGCGCGGTGGTCGCGAATATCATCGACATCGCCCGGGCCGGCGGAAAACGTTCGCCCATGCTCGGCTACAACACGCCGCTGGAACACGGGCTGAAACTGCGTTCGAGCGATGAGATCGTCACCAAGTACTACCTGCGTATCCGGGTCGAGGACCGTCCGGGGGTACTGGCGAAGATTACCCAGCTCTTCGGCGAATACGAGATCTCCATCGAGACGATGCTGCAGCGTCCTGCTTCGGGCGGATTTGCAAACCTGCTCTTCTCGACACACAATGCGCTAGAGGGGAATATGAAAGAGGTGCTTTCACAGATCGAAGCCCTCTCCTTCGTCGCATCCAAACCGGTGATGATCCGGATCGTCTGATCCGCCTTCGGCATCCGCTCCTCCGCTTCGAACCGAAGCGGCTTCTCCTCCACCTCTCTTTATGCTTCACGACTCTTTGAGCAGCATCAGCCCGCGTACAAACAGGAAAATCACGAAGGCAACCGCACCGACGGGCGGCAGTACGAAGCTCAGCAGCGTCAGCAGGCCGACATAGAGCTTTTTGCCGCCTGTCATCAGGTGGCTGCCGTAGCCGACACCGGCCGTGACGGCGAGCCAGCCGAGGAAGAGAAAGAGGGTACTGCTCTGTTCCAGCAGGGGGAGGAGCCGTTCAAAGAGCTGGATCAGCAGGTAGACGACGGGAAGGCTCAGCCAGGCGATGGCGAAGAGCGGGATGAGCGTGCGCGTGAACGAACGGGTGCGCGCCCAGAGCGCCGCGACGAAGAGCAGAGCAGCAGCGGTGTGCGCTGCCAAAAGCATCCAGACGGTTTTGATATGGGCGGCCCGGTCCGCTTCGGTCAGGGAGTGATGCAGCTTCAGTGTCTTGTATTGGTCGAATTCGGCACCGAAGGCGTAGAGGACGCCGCTGAGGGCAACGAGGGCGACCAGGGCGACGCCCTGGAAGAGCGTTGCCTGCCGGCTTGCCTGCCGTGCGACAAAGAGCATGGCATACCCGATCCCCAGCAGCGAAACGGCGAGAAGCGGCAGCGCGCCGTAGCGTATGAGGGGAAGATGCACGACGGCAAGACTGGCGATGCCGACGGCATAGGCGAAGGCCCCCATCTCCAGAAGTTTGTGACGTTCCTGCAGGCTGTTATTCATCGAATGTATCTCTTTTTTTTGATTTATTATACTATGTTGAAACAATATGCCATAAGAGGTCAGGCTACAGCAGATTAAGCGCCTAACCGATAGACTTTTTTAAAAATTTCAGGCATGCGCCGTTTGTCAGAATCGGCGTCTGCTTTCCAGGAATGAACATGGGCAATTCGGTCAAAGTGATCGACAGCGTCTGTACCTACTGCGGCGTCGGCTGCGATATCGAGGGACACGTCGAGAACAACCAGATCGTCAAGATCGGCGCATCGGCGGACGGCTATGTCTCGCAGGGCAAGCTCTGCATCAAGGGCAAATACGGGTATGACTTCGTTACGGACGCCAACCGCCTCCGTATACCGCGTATCCGCAAAAGTTTCCTGGCGAAGAACCCGGCCATCGCCGAGGCGTTCGGCGGGAAACTGCATGATTTTGATGAGACCTGGTTCGAGTGCGACGTCGACACGGCGGTGAGCGCCGCGGCGATGAAGCTGCGCGAGATCCAGTCCAAGCACGGCGAGAAGAGTTTCTGTGCGATCGGCGGGGCGCGTACGAGCTGCGAGAGCGCCTACCTCTTCCAGAAGTTCACACGACACACGATGAACTCCCCGCACGTCGACAACTGTGCCCGCGTCTGCCACAGCCCCAGCCTCAAGGGGATGCGCACGACGATCGGCGAGGGGGCGGCGACGAACCCCTACAACGATATTTATGAGACGGAGTTCATGGTCGTCATCGGTTCGAACACGACCGAGGCGCACCCCATCGTTGCCAACCGCATCGTCGAGGCGGCGCAGAAGCACCACAACCTCGCCGTCATTGATGTGCGCGACATCAAGCTGATGAAGTTCGCCAAGCACAAGGCGATCATCCCGCACGAAGCGAACCTGCTCATTCTCAATATGATGGCCCGCGTCATCATCGAAGAGGAGCTGTACAATCAAGAGTTCATCGCGGTGCGCACGAAGTGGTTCGAGGAATACAAAGAGAAGATCCTCGCAGACCCCTATACGGACCCGGACTATTTCAAGCAGGTCAGCGGTTTCGAACACCTCTCGAAGCTGATCCCGAACATCGCCCGCGAGTACGCGGTGAAGAAGTCGATGATCTTCTGGGGGCTGGGGATCACCGAGCACCTCGACGGTTCCTACGCGGTTATGGCGATCACCCACCTCGCGCTGCTGACAGGGAACATCGGGCAGACCGGGGCGGGTCTCATGCCGCTGCGCGGCCAGAACAACGTCCAGGGCGCCTGCGACATGGGGTGCCTTCCCTACTACGACCCCGATTACCAGAAACCCAAGGAAGAGGGGCTGATGACGCCGCAGCTTGTCGACGCGATGCTCGAGGGCAAGATCAAGGCGGTGCTCAACATGGGCGAGGACATCACCCACATCCATCCCAACCTCAACAAGATCGACAAAGCGTTCGAACAGCTCGAGCTGCTGATGGTGCAGGAGATCATGATGAACGACGTCGCCAACCGCGCGGACATCGTCGTCGGCGTCAAGTCCGCCTATGAAAAGACGGGGGTTTACGTCAACGCGATGCGCCGTCTGCACCTCTCGCAGCCGCTGGTACAGTCCGATCTCCCCGACGACTGGGAAGTGATCCAGATGCTGGATAACAAGATGGGCGGTAGCTACGACTACAAAGACAGCTCCGAGGTGTGGGACGAGGTGCGCGAAGTCGCCCACCGCCGTTTCAGCGGCGCCTCCTACATGCGTCTCGAACGCCACCGCAAACGCGGTCTCCAGTGGCCGGTTTACACGGAAGACACTCCGGTGCTTCACCTGCTCGACTTCCGCACCCCCGATGGTCTGGGGCAGTTCCACTACCACCAGTACCAGCCCCGCGGGATGGTCCCCGAGCTGATCGCCAAAAAACGGGTGGAAGACGGTTTCTATCTGACGACTGGCCGTACGCTGGCGCACTACAACAATGCCGCCCAGACGAAAGCCTCCGAGCGCCTGAACAAGCGTTATGACGAAGATATCCTGCTGGTCAGTGAAACGGATGCGGCGGCTTTCCCGACGGAGATGGCGGTGCTGCACACCGAATACGGCTCTTCGGCCCCGCTGCGGGTCAAGATCACCGACAAGGTGCAGCCGGGAACGCTCTTTGCGACCTTCCACCACGCGGGCTCGCGCATCAATGCCCTCTTCGGGGACAAGCGCGACGAGCTGATCCTCACCGCGGCGTTCAAATCGATCAAGGTCCGGGCCGAAGCGGTATGAGCCGGGCCGTTGGCGACGCCGCCGAGCAGCTGGCCGTCGAATTTCTGCGGGCGCGCGGCTTCACGGTCATCGACAGGAACGTCAGCAGCCGCTTCGGCGAGATCGACATCCTGGCGATGAAAGAGGGGGTGCTGCATATCGTCGAGGTGAAAAGCGCGCCGACATTCGAGCAGGCCGCCAACAACATCACGCCGGCCAAAATACGCAAAATCCTGATGACGGCGGAGGCGTACATGAAGAAGCACCGCCTGGAACTTGACTACGTGCTTGATGCCGTCATCGTCAGCGGAAACGCATGTGAACTTCTTGAAAATATTACTTTGTAAACTTCCTTCAGAATCCGCTTATTTTAAATAGGATAATATTTCTCCGATTTAAAAACATATCGGAGACAAAGCTTCATAATAAAAATTATCATGCGAAGTTTACTTTATAAATTTTGCAGGTATAATGAAGACACGATATTCATGAAAGGAATTCAAAATGGGAAAATATGTTGAACTGACGGCGGCTACATTTGAGGAAACTGTAAAAGAGGGTGTTACACTGGTAGACTTCTGGGCACCGTGGTGTGGACCTTGTCGTATGATCGCTCCGGTAATCGAAGAGCTTGCTGAAGATTTCGAAGGCAAAGCAACTATCGCGAAAGTGAACACGGACGAAGAGCAGGACATCGCTGTTAAATTCGGTATCCGCTCCATCCCGACTGTCATGATCTTCAAGAACGGCGAAGTCGTTGATCAGATGATCGGTGCCGCTTCCAAGCAGGCGTTCGAAGAAAAAATCAACGCGCACCTCTAATACTTTGCAGGCGCTCGCCTGCACCCCAACTTTAAACTTCTCACTGCTTCTGTGTCAAAGTCCATCTTTAGTATGTTAGCGATATTATTTCTCCATTAATTACCGTAAGGGAATAAAGGGTTTTCCATGCTCGATTGTGCCATTATCGGAGGCGGACCTGCCGGGTTGACAGCCGGACTCTACACCACGCGCGGCGGCCTGAAAAATGTCGTCATGTACGAACAGGGCATGCCCGGCGGCCAGATCACGGGCAGCAGCGAAATCGAAAACTACCCCGGTGTGACCGGTGAGATCTCCGGCATGGACCTGATGATGCCGTGGCCGGAGCAGTGTATGCGTTTCGGACTCAAACACGAGATGGTCGCAGTCACCAATGTTTCACGTACGGAAGAGGGGACTTTCCGCATCACCCGCGAAGACGGCAAGGTCGACGAAGCGCTCAGCGTCATCGTCTGTACCGGTTCGACGCCCAAGCGTGCGGGCTTCAACGGCGAGAACGAGCTGTTCGGCCGCGGGGTGAGCAGCTGTGCCACCTGTGACGGTTTCTTCTACAAGGGCAAGGAAGTCGCCGTGATCGGCGGGGGTGACACGGCACTCGAAGAGGCGCTGTACCTCTCCAAGATCTGTTCCAAGGTCTATCTGGTGCACCGCCGCGACCGTTTCCGTGCCGCCCCGAGTACGATCGAGCGGATCATGAACACGGAAAATATCGAGCTGCTGCTTGATGCCGTGCCCGAAGAGGTCTACGGTGATGCGATGGGCGTGACCGGGCTGCGGGTGAGTTTCCGCGACGGCGGCAGCCGTGACCTGGAAATCCCGGGGGTCTTCGTTTTCGTCGGCCACAACGTCAACAACGCCGTGCTGAAACAAGAAGACGGCAGCTGGCTCTGTGATGTCAACGAATGGGGGCAGGTGATCGTGGACCTCAGCATGCGTACCAGTACGCCGGGGCTATTTGCTGCGGGCGACCTGCGCATCGAAGCGCCGAAACAGGTGGTCTGCGCCGCAGGCGACGGAGCGACGGCGGCACTTCAGGTGATCACGTACGTTGATGAAAAGCAAAACGCATAGAGGATGAGAATGGTGAATGTCGGAATTTACGGCGCGACCGGCCGTGTAGGCAAACTGCTGATCGAGGATCTGGTGCCGGAGGAGACGCTGAAGCTCTCTTCGGTCTATGTCCGCAACACTCTGGAGACTTCCCTGCCGGAGGGGACACTGGTGACCAATGATGTGGATGCCTTTGTCGCGGCGTCGGATATCATTATCGACTTCTCCCTCCCCGAAGCGGCCCAGCCGCTGCTCGAAGCCCTGCTGAAAACGCCCAAACCGCTGGTCAGCGGAACGACGGGGCTCAATGTCCACCAGCTCAACCTGCTCAAAGAGCTCAGCGGCGTGGCGCCGGTCCTCTATGCGACGAACATGTCCCTGGGCGTGGCGCTGCTGAACAAGCTCGTGAACCTCGCTTCCAAGACCCTGGAAGGGTTCGACATCGAGATTGTCGAGATGCACCACCGCCACAAGAAAGATGCCCCGAGCGGTACGGCGCTGACCCTGGCCGAATCGGCGGCGGCGGGCCGTGAACTTGACCTCGACAAGGTCCGCGTCAGCGGCCGTAACGGCAATATCGGCGAACGCACCGGTGACGAGATCGCCGTGATGGCGCTGCGCGGCGGCGACATCGTCGGACGCCACACCGTCGGTTTCTACAACGACGGGGAGTTTATCGAACTGAACCATACTGCCACCAGCCGCAACACCTTCTCAAAAGGTGCCATCCGTGCGGCGAAGTGGCTGCATACCCAACCCAGCGGCCTCTATTCCATCGCCGACTGCCTCGGGCTGTAAGTAAAAGGAGTCATATGCGTCAATCTCTGAATGAAAAATGTGCCGTCGTCGGTATCTTTAACCACGTCGAAGCGTCCAAGCTCGCCTATTTCTCCCTGCATTCGCTGCAGCACCGCGGCCAGGAGGCGGCGGGGATCAGCTCCGGTGACGGGGAACGCCTGCATACCATCAAGGACCGCGGCCTTGTCACGCAGGTCTTCGATGAACAGAAGCTGGCCACCCTCAAAGGGCACATGGCCATCGGGCATACCCGCTATTCGACGGCCGGGGATGACTCCATTCTTGATGCCCAGCCGGTGCATGCCAATTACGACCTGGGGCAGATCTCCATCGTCCACAACGGGAACCTGACCAACGCCCAGGAGGTCCGCAACAAGCTCATCAAGGAAGGCGCGATCTTCCAGAGCTCCATGGACACGGAGAACCTGATCCACCTGATCGCAAAAAGCAACCAGGGCAAGCTCAAAGACCGCATCATCGATGCCGTCAAGCAGATCGAAGGTGCCTTTTCGCTCGTGTTCCTCAGCCGCACCAAGATGTTCGCCGTACGCGACCGTTTCGGTTTCAGACCGTTGGCGCTGGGGCGTATCGGTGACGGTTATGTCGTCGCTTCCGAGACCTGCGCCTTTGATCTGATCGGCGCGACCTATATCCGTGACGTCGAGCCGGGTGAAATGCTCATCTTCGAAAAGGGGAAAGCGCCGCAGTCGCTCAAGATCTTCGACGCCACCCCGAAACACTGTATTTTCGAATACGTCTACTTCGCGCGTCCGGACTCCGAAGTCTTCGGTAAAAACGTCTACCAGAAGCGCAAGAACATGGGCGTGGAGCTTGCCAAAGAACAGCCCATTGAAGCGGACATGGTCGTACCGGTCCCAGACGGGGGCGTTCCGGCGGCCATCGGCTACTCCCAGCAGAGCGGCATCCCCTACGAAATGGGGATCATGCGCAACCACTACGTCGGCCGTACCTTTATCGAACCGACGCAGGAGATGCGCGATCTCAAGGTCAAGATGAAACTCTCCCCGATCCGCGAACTGATCGAGGGGAAACGCCTCATCGTCATCGACGACTCCATCGTACGGGGAACGACGAGCCGCCGTATCGTACGGATGCTCAAAGAGGCGGGCGCGGCCGAGGTGCACATGCGTATCTCCAGCCCTCCGACGACGGATCCCTGTTTCTACGGCGTTGACACGCCGAACAAAGAGAAGCTTATCGCGGCAAATATGAGCATCGAAGAGATCTGCCACTACATCGAGGCGGATTCCCTGGGCTTCCTCAGCACCGAGGCGCTGATGCGTTCGGTACGCGCCGAGGGCAGCGAATACTGTACCGCCTGCTTTACCGGCGAGTACATCGTCTAGGGACGCGTTTGCAGCCGAAGCAGATCTATACTTTCGGGACCTACCTCCAGGAGAAATTCGGCGAGAAGGTCTTCAAAGTCTCCATCTCCATCTCCGGCTTTACCTGCCCCAATATCGACGGTACCGTCGCCCGGGGCGGGTGTACCTTCTGCGAAAACGACTCCTTCAGCCCGAGCCTGGACAAGGTCCAGCCGCTCAAGGGCTTCCACCTGAACCTGCAGAGCGAAGAGAACCCCTATCTTCCCAAACAGCTCGAGCAGCTTGAAAAACAGTTCGATGTTCTCTCAAAACGCCTGCGTCGCGAATACGGGGCGACGAAGTTCCTCGTCTATTTCCAGTCCTTTACGAACACCTACGCCCCCTTCGAGACGCTCAAGGCACTCTACGACAAAGCACTCTCGTTTGATGACGTCGTGGGGCTGAGTATCGGGACGCGTTCGGACAGTATCACCGACGAGACGCTCGATTACCTTGCAAAGCTGGCCAAAACGAAGGAGATCTGGGTCGAATACGGCATCCAGTCCGTCTACGACGAGACCCTCGAGCGGATCAACCGCGGCCATGACAGCGCCAATGTCGAATACTGGATCAAGAAGAGCAAGGCTGCCGGCCTGCATGTTTGCGGCCACCTTATTTTCGGCCTGCCGGGAGAGACACAGGCAATGATGCTGGAGACGGCGGCGAAGGCGTACGAGTGGGGGATAGACTCCGTGAAGTACCACCCCCTCTACGTCGTGACGCGCACGGCCCTGGCCAACGAGTATGCCCGGGGCGAGTTTACGCCGATTACGGAGGAGGAGTACCTCGATACGCTGCTCAAGGCGATCGAGATGAAGCCTGAGTATGTCTCCGTACAGCGTATAACCGCGGGGATCGACAATGACACGCTTATCGCACCGTCGTGGTGCCGGGACCGGAATACGCAGGTGCGGCATATCAATGCGGCGTTGAAGCAGATCGGGTTGAAGTACTAGGGGAGATTGTTCCCCTTCTTCTTTGTGTGCCCAAAGAAGAAGCCGAACCGGGAAGAAGAAAGGGCAACAAGCTGCCGCTCTCGGGACATGCCATTCTTTTGTTGTCCGCTCGACACGCTAATTACCGTTTCGGAATTGATAAAAGAAGCGGATTATAGAACTTAATATTCACCCCGGAAGATGTTCCTCCCGAGAATCGCATTGATCTACGAAGGCCTGGAAGCTTTTTCGGCAATGCCGCTTATGCCGAAGCGGCGGGCAAGCTCCTGCTTTATGCGGTCGGGGGAGATGTTCTTGTAGCCCAGGGCGACGAGGACGTGGTAGGTGAGGTCCGCGGCCTCGTAGACGATCTCCTCCTCGTCGTCGTCCTTGACGGCGAAACTGAACTCCCCGGCCTCTTCGACGACTTTTTTCAGGATCGTGTTTTCGCCTTTGCTCAGCAGCTTGGCTGTCCAGGAGGTCTCCGGGTCGGCGTTCTTGCGCTCGAGGATCGTGTGGTAGAGGGTGTCGATGACGCCGTAGGCGGCTGCCGTGTCAACTTCGACGGCCATCGTCTCGCTGCCGCTGTCGAGCTCGGTGAAGAAACAGGACTTGCGGCCGGTGTGGCAGGCGACGCCTTCCTGCTCTACTTTGAGCAGCAGGGTGTCGTCGTCGCAGTCGATGAGGAACTGCTTGATGTGCTGCAGGTGGCCGCTGCTCTCGCCCTTTTTCCACAGCCGCTGCTTGGAGCGGGAGTAGTAGTGGGCGAGCTTCGTCTCCAGGGAGAGCTGCAGGGCTTCGCGGTTCATATAGGCCATCATCAGGACCTCGTTCGTATGGACGTCCTGTACGATAACGGGAAGCAGTTCCTGTTTTTGCCAGTCGACCCGATTGAGAATTTCTTGCATGTTTTTTCCAGGAAAAAGGATTGAATCAAAGCGGAGGTTTGTCCGGCTTGATTCAACCCTCCGAAAGGGAGGAGGGTTACTTGATGGCGCTTTGGCGCTGCGGGTTCTTCATGTCAACCCAGATGTTCGGCGTGGAGCCTCCGGGGGTCAGGAAGATCTTCGCATCCTTGTTCTCGCGCAGGGCATCGTTGAACTGCCCCTGTACCTTGATCTGTTCCATCTGGAGCAGCTTGTCCGTGAGCGAGGCGCTGATTGCCCTGTTGGCCTGGGCGGTTGCGTCGGCTTCGATCTTGATCGCGTTGGCTTTACCCTCTGCTTCGATGCGGACGGCGTTGGCTTTACCCTGGGCTTCGGCGGCCCGTTTGAGGGCTTCCTGTTTGGCGCGCTGGACGTCCTGCTCGGCTTTCTGGACCTGCTGCTTGGCGATCTGGACGCTTTCGATCTGGTCCTTGACCTTCTGCGGCAGGACGATCTCGCGCAGCTGGACCGACTGGAAGTTGGCCGGGGAGTTCTCCTGCCCCTCGATACTCTGGCGGATGCCCTGTTCAATCTGGTTTGCGATGGTATTGCGGTTCGTCGGCAGGGATTCCGCCTCGTACTGGCCGACGACGTTGCGCACGATGTCGCGTACGACGGGGTTGATGATCTTCTCTTCCCAGCTGAAGCCCCAGTTGGAGATGGTCTGGGCCGCGTACTGCGCGTTGAGGCGGTACTGTACCGTCAGTTCGATGGAGACGGGCAGACCGCGCTTGTCGAGGACGGTGATCGCCGGACGGACTTCAAGGCCTTCACCTTCGGCCCCGGCGCGCTCGATACGGCTGGCGTAGTTGATGATTCTGACCTTCGTGTCGACGAGGTAGACCTTCTGGATCACCGGGATGATGAAGTGCAGGCCCGGCAGGAGGGCATTGGGCTCATACTTCCCGTTGGTCGCGAGGATACCGCGTTCACCTTCGGTGATGATGACGAAGGGTTTGGCAATCAGTAGAAAAACGACGATGACAACGCCGAGGAGGAGCAGTGCCGATTTGCCTTTGCCCATGTTGAACTCCATCTTGGGGGGCTTGGGCGGGGTGAAACCGCCGCCGCTGCCGCCGGAGCTGCTTTTTTTCTTGTTGAAGTAGTCGTTCATGTCTGTTGCCATGCTTGCTTTCCTTTAGACGTATGTCAGGTAATGGGTGAACTTCGGGTTGCGTCCGAAGACGACGTCGAAGTAGGCGCTTTGTAGTTTCTCCGTGATCGGACCGCGGGCACCGTTGCCGAGGATGCGGGCATCGATCTCGCGGACCGGGGTGATCTCTGCGGCGGTGCCGGTCAGGAAGGCTTCATCGGCGATGTAGGCCTCTTCGCGGGTGACGCGGCGGCGGATCACCTCGTAGCCCATGTCCTGGGCCAGCTCGATGATCGTCTTCTGCGTGATCGACTCGAGGGAGTTGTCATTAGGCGGCGAGATAAGCTTGCCGTCACGGACCATGAAGAAGCCTGCACCGCTTGCCTCGGCGACGTAACCCTGGTCGTCAAGGAGCAGGGCTTCGTCATACCCGCACTCGACGGCTTCATACTTGGCCATCTGCGAGTTCAGGTAGTTTGCGACGGCCTTGGCCTTGCCCATGTTGGAGGTGTTGGCCGGGCGGGTGAACGAGGAGATCTTGAGGCGGATGCCTCTGCGCATCCCCTCTTCGCCGAGGTAGGCACCCCACTCCCACGCAGCGACGGCCGTCTCGACCGGGGCGTCCTTGTGATAGAGGCCCATGACACCGTAACCCAGGAAGGCAAAGGGGCGCAGGTAGACGTTGTCACCCGTAAAGTCGTTCTTGCGGATCAGCTCGATCTGCGCAGCGTTGAGCTCTTCAGCACTGTAGGGGATGTTCAGCAGGACCATTTTGCCCGACTGGATCAGACGCTCGGTATGGTCGTTGAGGCGGAAGATGGCGTACCCTTTGTCGGTCTTGTACGCCTTGGTCCCCTCGATAACGCCGTTGCCGTAGTGCAGCGTGTGTGACAGTACGTGGACTTTTGATTCGTGCCAGGGAAGGAATTCGCCGTTCATCCAAATGTACTTGGCTTCGTTCATTGGTTCTCCAAATTATCGGTAATTCTACGAAAGTCGGATATTTTATCCAAGAGGTGTTTAAGGCTGTGTTAATGGGGGTTTCGCGAATGTTTCGGCATAATGGTTTAAGGTGGCTCCGGAGGGAGCAATTCGGGGAAGGAGACCGCGATGGGAGTGGTGGGAGAGAGCGTTGTCCGTGTCGATGCCGCGGCGAAAGCGGACGGGACGCTGCGCTATACGGATGATCTCGCTTTTGACGGCTTGTACGGTGTGGTCGTGCGCTCCGAGATTGCCTACGGAAAGATTCGGTCGATCACCTATGACCCGGCCTTTGATTTTTCCGGCATTGTCATCGTTGACCACAGCGATATCGAGGGGCGCAATGCCAACGTCGTCCTGACCGACGACCAGCCCTTCCTCGCTGCAACGCGTGTCCGGCACATCGGGGAGCCGATCCTGCTGCTGGCGCACCGTTCGAAACAGCGGCTGCGCGATGCGGCGGCCCATATCACGATCGACTACGACGCGCAGGAACCGGTACTGAGCATGGAGGAGTCCCTGGCGTGCAAGCAGCGGCTCTACGGCGAGGACAACGTCTTCAAAGCCATACATACGGTCAAGGGCAGCGTCCCGGAAGCGGAGGGGCTTCATAGCCTGGACAAAACCTACACGACCCCGCATCAGGAGCAGGCCTACCTGGAGCCGCAAAGCATGGTGGCGCGCTACAACGGCGGGCGGGTCAAGATCATCGGCTCGATGCAGTGCCCTTTCTTCGTCGAGGCGGCGCTGGAGGGGCTGGCCGGCGAGAAGATCGAGGTGGAACAGGCCCCGACGGGGGGCGGCTTCGGCGGCAAGGAGGATTACCCCTCCCTGATCGCGGGTTACGCCTACCTGCTCTGCAAGAAGGCAGGGCAGGATGTCAAAATCGTCTATGACCGTGAAGAGGATATTGCCTACACGACCAAGCGCCACCCCTCAAAACTGCGCTACAAAAGCCGCTTTGATTCCATGGGTAAACTGTATGCGCTGGAAGTGGAGATCATCATCGACGGCGGGGCATATGTGACGCTCTCGCCCGTCGTCCTCGCGCGCTGCGTCCTGCATGCGGCGGGCTTCTACGACTGCGGCTACCTCAGGATCGACGCCCGCGCCGTGGCGACGAATACCCCGCCCAACGGGGCTTTCAGGGGGTTCGGTGCCCCGCAGGTCCTTTTCGGGATCGAGCGCCACATGGACGATATCGCCCGCGCTCTCGGCCTTTCGCCGGCGGCGGTGCGCGAACGCAACCTCCCCGGTGCGGACTCGGTCGGCGTTTCGGGGGTGCCTATCACCGAACATGCCCGGCTGCGTGCCCTGTTCGAGACCGCACGGCGCGAGAGCGGTTTTGATGCCCTTTACGACGTCCCATCACCGCACCGAGGGGTCGGAATGGCGCTCTTTATGCATGGTGCCGGGTACACCGGCGTAGGGGAGAGCATGCTGGCCTCCAGCGTTTCGATCGCCCTGGAATCGGACGGCAGCGTCGAAATCCGTGTCGGGAGCGTGGAGATGGGGCAGGGGACGCTGACGGCGCTGCCGCAGATCGTCGCCGATGCGCTGGCACTCCCCGTGGAGATGGTCACCTGCCGTACTCCGAATACCGCCGAGGTCGCCGACAGCGGCCCGACGGTCGCTTCCCGGACGGTGATGATCGTCGGGCGCCTGCTCGCACAGGCGGCGAGCAAGCTGAAAACGGCGCTTGGGGACTATGACAGTCCAGACGGGTACCGGGAGGCGGTGACGCGCTACCGGCAAAGTGGCGCTCCGCAGCAGTTCGGAGCCTCCTATGAACAACCCGCCGACATTCTCTGGGACGAAGACCTCTTTTACGGCAACGGCTATGAGGCGTACGGGCTGGGATGCTACATCGCCGAAGTGGAAGTTGACCCCGTCGACTACCGCGTCCGGGTCGTCCGTTTTGACGCCTACAACGACGTCGGTCAGGTTGTCAATCCCATGATGGCGGAGGGGCAGGTCGAAGGGGGTGTGGCCCAGGGGATCGGGTATGCCCTTTTCGAGCGCCTGGTGTATGAAACGGGGCGCGTACGAAGTCCCCGTTTCAGTGATTATACGCTGCCGATGGCCCCCGACCTGCTGAAAATTTCCGTGCGTTTCCTTGGTTTGGAAGGTCCCTCGCTGGGGCTTGGGGAGCTGCCGATGGACGGTCCGGCCGCCGCCGTCGCAAACGCGCTTGGGCATGTCCTCGGAAACGCTTTTGACGCTTTGCCGATCACCCCGGAAACGGTGGAGGAAGCATGCAGATAACGTGTACGATCAACGGCAAAGTTCACCGGTTTGACTGTGCCCCGGAGAGCCGGGTGCTCGACCTGGTGCGCGAGGCGGGAATGACGTCGGTCAAGGCGGGCTGCGGTGAAGGGGAGTGCGGCGCCTGCAGCCTCTTTGTCAACGGCAGACTCGTCAATGCCTGCCTGCTGCTTGCCCCGCAGATACAGGACGCGGAGGTTGTGACGCTGGAGGGGTTGCAGGAGGAGACGGCAGCGATCCGCGAAAGCTTTGCCGAACACGGTGCCGTACAGTGCGGCTTCTGCACGCCGGGCTTCGTCCTGCGCGCCTACGACTACCTCAGTCACGGCGGTGAACGCAGTGAAGAGGCGATCAAGGCGGCCCTGGACGGCAATCTCTGCCGCTGTACAGGCTACCGGAAGATCGTCGAGGCCATCGTAAAGGTGAAGTCATGAACTATCTGCGTGCGACGAATCTCGGCGAGGCGACGGCACTGTTGGCGCGGTATCCGGAGGCACTGCTGCTCTGCGGCAGCACAGATGCGGCGCTGCAGCTGCGGCATGCCGCTGCCACCGCCACCCTCATCGACATCCACGCCCTGGAGGAGCTGAAAGGCGTCAGCGTGGAAGACGGCCATATGCGGATCGGCGCGCTTGTGACGCTCAACGAACTGCTCCGCAGCGATGTGGTCCGGGCTTCCCTGCCGCTGCTGGCGGCCTGTGCCGAAACCTTCGGCTCGCACCAGATCCGCAACCTCGCCACCGTCGGCGGCAATATTGCCAACGCCTCACCCGCCGCGGACCTGACGGCTGCGCTCGTGGCGCTGGAGGCCACGGTGACGCTGGCGTCGCAGGAGGGGGAGCGGAGCGTGCCGCTTGAAGCGTTCTACTGCGGCTACAAATGCACGAAACTCGACCATGAGCTCATTACCGCCGTCACCGTTCCGCTGCAGACGGGAGAGTGGTACTACCGAAAGGCGGGGATGAGAGAGCGGCTCAACATCGCGAAAGTGAGTATCGCCCTGACGCAGGGCCACGGCGGTTTCCGTATCAGCGGGGCGTCGCTGGGGCCTTCTCCCGTCCGCTTTCGGACCCTCGAAGCCTTGCTGGATGGGGGTGTGTACGACGACGCGGCGATCAAAGAAGCCCTCGAGAGCGATACGGACCCCTCCGGCGGGCACCGTTCGACGAAAGCGTACCGGCTCCGGGTGGCGTTCAACATGATCAAGGAAGCCCTTTCGCAGCCGGAGGAGAGATGACGGTCGTCCTGCTCGCCGCCGGGAGATCCTCCCGCACCTCTGATCTGAAATCACTGTACAGGGTGGAGGGGGAGTACCTGATCAACCGGCAGATCCGGCAGCTGCAAAGCTACGGCTACGATGTCGCCGTCGTTCTGGGATATGCCTATGAGCGGATCAGCGCCGTCCTTCCCGATGGGGTGAAGGTGATCCGCAACGAAGCGTATGGGGAGGGGATGTTCTCCTCGGTCAAGAGGGCGTTCGAGACGCTCGATGCCCCGGAGCTCTACTTCTGCCAGGTGGACCGCCCCGTGCCGGACAAGCGCGTCTTCGAAGCGCTATCCCGCAGCGAAAGCCCAGTGGCGACGGCTTTTTACGAGGGACACCGCAGGCCGCCGCAGCGCATCAGCGCCGTGATGAAAAGCGATCTGCTCGCCTCGGACGCGGGGCGTTTAGATGCATGGATCGAGGCGACCGGCATCGCAGAGGCCGTTGACGTCGACGATCCGAAGGTGGCGCTCAACGCCAATACGGATGAGGAGCTCAGACGCATCTTCGGCTGAGCTCAAAGAACGAAGAAGACGAGCAGGGCGACGGCGGCGAGGACGCCCATCGCGATATCGATCTGCCTGAAGCGCCCCTGGATGAGGCGGATAAAGACGTAGGCGAGTGAGCCCAGCAGCAGGCCGTCGGTGATGGAGTAGGTGAGCGGCATCCCCAGGACGATCAAGAAGGTGCTGTACTTGACCGCCGCGTCCGAATAGTCGATGTGCTGCAGTTCCCCGAACATCATGACGCCGATAACGATAAGAACGGGATAGACGGCGTTGGAGGGGATGGCCTGGAAAAAGGGGAGCCAGAAGAGCGGCAATATGAAAAGCAGCCCGGTAACGACGGCGGTCAGTCCCGTCCGCCCGCCCGCTTCTACCCCGGCAGCACTCTCGATGAATGCGGTTGTGCTGGTGACCCCGGCAAGGCCGCTGAGCATCGTCGCCGCGGCGTCGGCCTCGATGGTGCGCTGCAGGGGGACGGAGTCCTTGCCGTGGAAGAGGTTCGCGCGCATCCCGACCCCCGTCAGGGTGCCGAGGGTGTCAAAGAGGTCGGTGATGAGGAAGATGAGGATGAGCGGCGCCATCGAGAGGCTGAGCGCCGAGGTGATGTCGAGTTCGAAGGCGATCGGTGCCATAGAGGCGGGCAGGGAGAAAAAGCTCTCGGGCATCGGCTCCACCCCCGTCGCCCAGGCGAGCAGGGCGGTCAACGTGATGGAGAGGATAAAGGCTCCACGGACCTTTTTGATGACAAAAAAGATCGCCAGGCCGAGGCCGAAGAGGCCGATGAGAAGGTGGGGGTCTTTGAGGTTGCCCAGGGTGACCAGGGTCGCCGGGCTGTCCGTGATGAGGTGAAGCTGCTCCATCCCGATAAAGGCGATGAAGGCCCCGATACCTGCGCTGACGGCGCGTTTGACATCGACGGGGATCGTTGTGATCATCCAGCGCCGCAGCGGAGTGATGCTGATGAGGATATAGAGGATGCCGGAGAGGAAGACGATCCCCAGCGCCGTCTGCCATGCCAGCCCCATCCCCTTGACGAGCCCGAAGCTGAAGTAGGCGTTGAGCCCCATGCCGACGCTCATGGCAATAGGGGTGTTGGCCCAGAGGCCGTTGAGGATGGAGGCAATGATGGTCATGACCGCCGTCGCCGTGATGACGGCATCAAAAGGAAGGCCTGCTGCACTGAGGATCGCGGCGTTGACGGGGACGATGTAGAGCATGGCGAGGAAGGTCGTAAAGCCGGCGGTCATCTCGGTGCGGACGTCCGTGCCGTGGTCGCGGAGTTGAAAAGGGTTCATGGTTCTGTTCTGCACCCTTTGATGAAGTGGAAGGTCCGCCCGTCGAATAGCCCCTTGTCGCTGAGTTTGAGTTCGGGGATGACGAGCAACGCCATAAACGAGAGGGTCATAAACGGTGCGTGCAATTTTGAACCCAGCGCCGATCTTGCGAAGCGGTCCAGCATTTCGTACTGTTCAGCGACTTTGAAACCGTCTTCTCCGCTCATGATCCCGGCGATGCGCAGCGGCAGCAGATGCTGTTCCGCGGCGTTCAATGCGCAGATACCGCCCCGGGAATCGATGATGAGGTTGACCGCCTCGGCGATCGCTTCGTCGCTGCAGCCGACGGCGATGATGTTGTGGGAATCGTGGGCGACGCTGGAGGCGATGGCCCCCTCTTTCAGTCCGAAACCGTTCACGTAGGCGACGGCGGGCGGGGCCTCTTCGTAACGGTTGACGACGGCAATTTTGAGAATGTCGTGCTCGGGGTCACCGATGCGGCGGGCAGGGACGTTTTTCAGCGAGGCGATCATCTCGTGGGTGACCAGTTCGCCGTCGACGGCCTCGATCACCTCCACGGTGTCACAGGGCGGAAAGGCAAAATCCTCCGGCCGCTTAGGCGCTGCATGGAAGTTGTTGAGCTCCGGCAGCGGTACGGAGTGGATAAGGCTTCTGCCTTTTTCGGCAACAATGCGGCCCCCGATAACGGTCCGTAGGACGCTGAAATCCTCCAGATTATTGACTTCGATGAGGTCGGCGCTCTCCCCCGGCTGCAGCGTACCGACGCCGAGGCCGTAGTGATCAATGGGATTGAGGCAGGCGATGCGAAGCACGTCGAAGAGGTCATACCCCTTGGCGACGGCGCGCCGTACGAGGGCGTCAATATGTTCTCGGCGGAGGTCGTCGGGGTGGCGGTCGTCGCTGCAGAACATCAGCATGTCGGGGTACGCTTTTATCAGCGGGGCAAGGGCTTCGAAGTTTTTCGCGGCGGAGCCCTCACGGATGAGGATCTTCATCCCCGCCTGAACCTTTTCCAGCCCCTCTTCGTAGGTGAAGGCTTCATGGTCGGTCGTGATGCCGGCAGCGATGTAGCGTTTCAGGTCGTCGCCGCGCAGACCGGGGGCGTGGCCGTCGACGGGTTTTCCCAGCGTCTTTGCAGCCGCGATCTTTGCAAGCATCTCCGCGTCGCCGGCGACAACCCCCGGGAAGTTCATCACCTCGCTGAGGTAGCGGATCTTCGGGTTTGCCAGCAGTGTTTTCACCTCCTCGACGCCGAGGAGCGCACCGCTCGTTTCAAAGGGGGTCGCCGGGATGCAGGGGGAGGCCCCGAAGGCGAAGTGGAAAGGAACCTTCCCGGCATTTTCCAGCATGAATTCCACCCCTTTGATGCCGAGAACGTTGGCGATCTCGTGGGGGTCGGAGACGGTTGCCACCGTACCGTGAAGGACGGCGAGGCGGGCGAATTCGCTCGGCGGGAGCATGGAGCTTTCAATGTGGATATGCGCGTCGATGAAGCCGGGGAGGAGGTAGGTGGAGCAGGGGGTGTCGATTTTGGTAACGGCATCGATAACGCCGTTTTCAATGATGACTTTGGCGGGGTAGATCTCGCGGCGGCGGATATCGACGTAGTTGGATTCGATGACCATGGCTTTGCACCTCTTTTCAATCGAATACATTTTTGCATAGATGGGATAAAGGGGGGATTACTTGGGGCGTTATCGTTTTTTTATTGGTGTTTTGTTCCCCTTCTTTTTTGCTTATCCAAAAAAGAAGCCGAACCGGGAAGAAAAAAGGATAAAAGGCTGCCGCTTTCGGGACATGCCACTCCCCGGTGGTCCGGCTGACACGCTAAGTACCGTTTCGGATTTGATAAAGAAGCGGTATTCTTAGCGCTTAGGCGGAGGGGGTGTTGATCATCCAGCCGGAGAAAACGTTGATGTAGTCCCAGAAGGACTGGACGTAGGCTTCGTCGATTCCCTCTTCGACGAGCTGGGGCAGCAACTGGGCGTAAAACTCCAGCCAGCGGCGGCGGGCCGCTTCGTCGATGCGGAACGGCGCGTGGCGGCCGACCATTCTCGGTTCGCCGCGGTGCTGGTTGAAGTAGTCCGGACCGCCGCAGATCTGGATAAAGAAATCCGCGGCATTGTTCTTGGCCTGCTGGAAATCGTCCTCGTCGTTGACGGGGAACAAAAAGGCGATATCGCTGTCGCGGATCAGTTCGTAGTGGTCGTCGACGAGTTTGCGGAAGCGCGCTTCGCCGACCTGCGGGTAGAAGCCGGGATGGGGTTTGGTTACCGGGGGACGGACGCCGAGCTGGCCGGGCATGATTTCAAGGTTAAGCATCGTATTCCTATCGGCGGCATCCGGGAGATGCCGCATTTTTTGTTTCGATTGTAAAAGGTTTTTTCTAAAATCAGCGTAAAGGCCGGGAAGAATCCATGGCTTAACGGGGCGCTTTGTATAATGGAAACACTCTTTAAAATACGGGAGCGTACGATGGAAGCAAAGGTCTTTTTCGGTTCAAGCGAAGCGGTGACGGGGAGCTGGACGGAGCGCCGCAGCCCCTTTGACGGCCGGGTGGTCTCGAAAGCGCCGCACTGCGGTGCGGAAGAGACACAGCAGGCACTGAAGATCGCCAAAGCGGCTGCCAAAGCGGCCAAAGCGTCGACGCTGTCGCAGCGCTGTGACTGGTTACACGACGTGGCGGCAAAGCTTCGGGAACAGAAAGAGGATATCGCCAGGACAATCACGGACGAGGTCGGTAAACCGATCACTTTCGCCCGGGTTGAAGTGGAGCGCTGCATCGAGACGGTCACCCTCGCCGCCGAGACGATGCGTACCATGCACGGCGAAACGATCAATACTGATGCGATGCCCAGCGGCCGCAAAACGACGGCCTTCTATCTCCGCGAACCCGTCGGCGTCATCGCGGCGATCACCCCGTTCAACTTTCCGCTGAACCTGGTGGCGCACAAGCTTGCCCCGGCCCTCGTCGCGGGCAATACGGTCGTGCTCAAGCCGACACCGGAAGCGCCGCTGACGGCCTACAAGTTCGCCAAGCTCTTCATCGAGAGCCCTCACGCGGTCAAAGACGCCCTCAGCGTCGTCTACGGTGATGCCGAAGTCGGCAGTACACTGGTGGGCAGCGACATCCCGCGCAAGATCAGCTTTACCGGTTCCGTGCCGGTCGGCAACATCATTACCAAGAGCGCGGGGATCAAAAAGGTGAGCCTGGAGCTGGGGGGCAACGCGGCGACCTTCATCGACAAGAGCGCCGACCTTGACCTGGCAGCGCAGCGCTGTGCGCTCGGGGCCTTCGTCAACTCCGGGCAGGTCTGCATCTCGCTGCAGCGCATCTATGTCCATGCCGATGTCTACGACGTGTTTGCGCAGAAAATGGCCGAAGCTACGCAGAAGCTCACGGTCGGTTCACCCTACGAAGACGATACCTTTATGGGACCGCTCATCAACGAGGAGTCGGCGGAGCGGGCACTCTCCTGGGTGCAGAGCGCCATCGACGAAGGGGCCCGGCCGATGACGGAGGTGAAGTGCGAAGGGACGATGTTCTACCCGACGGTCATGGCGGACGTCACCGACGATATGGCGATCGTCTGCGAAGAGGTTTTCGCACCGATTGTCTCCCTGGTGAAGGTCGAAGGGTTCGACGACGCGGCGCCTCGGATGAACAATTCACCCTACGGGCTCCAGTTTTCCCTTTTTACCAACGACCTGGCCCTGACGCAGCGTGCGATCAGCGAGCTGGAGGCGGGCGGGATCGTCATCAACGACATGCCGACCCTGCGTTTCGACATCCAGCCCTACGGCGGGGTCAAGCTCAGCGGCGTCGGGCGCGAAGGGCCGCGGTTCGCCATCGAGGAGATGACGGAACTCAAATCGGTCGTCATCGCGTAGTGTCATGCAAAAAGAGAAGGTGATCGTCTCCGCGTGTCTGGTGGGGGAAGCATGCCGGTATGACGGCTGCTCCAAAAAAGATGAGGGTGTTCTCGCCTTTCTCGCAGACAAAGAAGTCACCCCCTTCTGCCCCGAAGCCCCGGTCCTTGGGACACCCCGCGGGCGGATCAGCGTCGTCGCGACCGAGGATCACGGCCTGCGCGTGAAAAAGGATGCGGACGGTACGGACGTGACCGAGGCGCTGGTCGAACAGACCGAAGCGCTGATCAAGGCGCATCCGGACGCGACGAAGATTATCCTCAAATCGAAATCCCCCAGCTGCGGCATCGGCACGACGCCTGTTCTGGACGAGGCGGGCAACGAGATCGCCAAAGGTAACGGCGTGGCGGCGGACATGCTGCTGCATGCGTTTCCAGACATTGATATTTCGGACGAGAATACTTTTTAGGGCTACTTCTTCTTTTCCTTTCTTTTTACAAAGACACGCAACCAAAGACAGTGGAATAAGAGAGCTTCGGTTCACCGAAGCGCATTAATCAATAGGAAAACGGTCGTTAAGCGTGCCATGAAAGCCGCTGCGGAGGCCCAAAGCCGGGAGCAGCGCGCGATTCGCGCGACGACGATTTTCTTTTGGTTCTTTTCTTATGAAAAAGAAAAGAATGAGCGGAGTATTTCTTTGCCACTTTTTTAAAAAAAGTAGCGCAAAAGCGGCCTTTCGCGAATCGCTCATCCCTCCCGGCTTTGGGCCTCCGGGATGGCTTTCAAGGAACGCTCAAGGCCAAGGCCCTATTTGATTGAATGCGCTTCGACGTGTCGAAGCTCTTTCGATTGGTTTTGCAGGGAAGGAACGGTTGCTGCACTTGGCACCTATGCTATGATTCCCCAAAAATGAAAAGGACAAAATAATGCTTGAAATCGGAACCGTTGCACCGGATTTTTGCCTGGAGAACCAGGACGAGGTGGAGATCTGTTCGCGCGATCTCAAAGGGAAATGGATCGTGCTCTACTTCTACCCCAAGGACAATACGCCCGGCTGTACGACCGAAGCGTGCGACTTCACCGAACAGCTGCCGGAATTCCAGGGGCTGAAGGCGGCCATTTTCGGCGTCAGCGCCGATTCGCCGAAGGTCCACCGCAGCTTTATCGAGAAACAGTCGCTGAAGATCACCTTGCTCAGCGACCCGGAGCACACCATGATGGAAGATTACGGCGTCTGGGCGCTGAAAAAGAACTACGGCAAAGAGTACATGGGCATCGTGCGCACGACATACATTATCGATCCGCAAGGAAAGGTTGCCGCGGCATGGGGGAACGTCAAAGTTCGTCAGAAACGTTCAAAGAACGGTGAGAAGTACGAGATCGTGCATGTCGAAGAGGTCAAGAAGAAGCTGGCGGAGCTGCAGAACAGCTAAAGGATTTTTTTCCGTTGGTGAGGTAAAACGTTACGAGGCACCGCCCGGAAGGGAGGCGCTTAGTAGCGGTAGCGCAGGTAGAAGCGGATGTCCTGGGCTTTGTCGACAGTGACGCTGGCCAGTCCCGGATTGGTCGTCGCGAGATCGTCGATCTTGAGCGGCTCACCCGTCGCCGTACCGAAGAAGCCGTTTGAACCGGTATAGTCGTAATCGATATACGTATAGCGGATCTGGAAGCTGAAGACGTCCTCGATGAGGTAGTCCGTATAGTAGGCCTCATAGGCACTGCCGCGTGCGGCGACTTTGGAACCGATGTTCGTGTCCTCGGCATAGGTAATGGAGCGCCAGTACTTGTCGCCGTGGTTGTATTCGAACCCGATGCGTCCCATATCGGTGAACAGCGTCGGGATCTGCAGACCGACCCAGTAGGAAGAACCGGTTTTGCTGTCGGTGGAGCCCAGCATGCCCTGGCCGTTCTCTTTGGGGTCGGTGATGCTCATCGCACCGCTGGCGAAGAAGACCGTATCGTCGAGGAAGTCGCTCCAGCCGTTGCCGATACCGTTGATCATGAAGTTCGCCGTGACGGCGTGCATGCTCCCGACGTCTTCCATCCCGTTAAAGACGTACCCGCCCGGAGTCGGGGTGACGGAAGCGTCGATGAGGTGCGTGGCATAGTAGTACTGCGTGCCGAGGCTGTATTGACCGTCATCGTAGGGGACGAAGATCAGGCCGCCCAGGTCGATATCCGGAAGGTCGGCGTCATTCTTGGCATAGGGTGCCGCCGTACCGAGCGTATTGTTGTTCTCCATGCTCACCGTGAAGAACTTCGCATTGGCATTCGTGCCGCCGCGACCGGCGCAGAACTTGATGTACATCCCGTCGATGCCGGTGAGATCTTCAAAGCTGAACTTGGAACTCATGCCGTCAAATTCGACGTTGATGTTGTGGCCCATCGGTGACGCAGGGCGCTCATCGTCGCGCAGGTTGATGAGGTGGCCGTTCGTGGAGGGGCGGCGACCGATGCTGAAGGTCCAGGGAATGCTCGCACCGAGAAAGGTGTCGTTGCGGTAGAAGAAGTAGGCGGAACGGACGCGAACGACATCGTCATAGGCATTCTCGTTCGTGATCCAGTCAAAGGTCTCGAAACCAGGGTAGCCGCCGGCAAAACCGCTACGGTAGCCGTAGGCTTTGTTGTAGGCGAGCTGACCGGTAAAGCTCATATTCTCCGTTGCCAGCCACTCCATGTTGAGCCAGAGGCGGTTGGTCAGGAAGGCGTCGTTGCTCTGGGTGTCGTCGCCGTCGAAGGACATCGTGTCCGGGTTGTAGGCCTTTCCGGCCATTTTGTAGTTCAGGTTGTCGACGGCCGTACGGAAGTCAACGCCGAATTTGAGGTGGCTACCCGAGGTGTTTTTGTTGATCGCGCTGACCTGCTCCTCAAGGTCGGTCAGACGCTCATCGGTCGCATCGCCTTCCTCTTCGCTGCCCTCTTCATCATCTTCAGCCTCTGCCGCTTCATCATCTTCAGCCACTGCCGCTTTATCGGTTTTGGCATCTTTCATGGCGGATAGCTCTGCCTGCAGCGCCTCGATCTGGGCTTCCATCGCCTCCATACGGTCGGTGGTTTCATCGGCCTGGAGGCCGACGCTCAGTATCGCCGCAGCGGCAACGGAAAGGATCAACGGTGTTTTCATTATTATCTCCTTGAACATGTGTATCGTTTTTCCGGACATCTAATCCTTAACATAAGAAAAACGAATTAATCACAATAGTATTACACAGCCTACCAGAATAAATATAAAGCGCAATTGAAATTAACAGGGGCGAAACGGCAGGAGATGGCAATCTATATGCTTAACTATTACTTAAGTCTTTATAAGATAAAATTCCGCGATTTTCTCCATGCGTTTTGACTATACCGTCGGAGAACAAGATCTCAGGTGCCAAACCCAAAAACCGGTGCAGCCTCGTCTGAAAAAATAGAAGAGGACTGCCGGGGGCATTGAAGCGAACCGGTATTTTTAACATTTAATCGTGCCTCCGGGGCACGATGCTGAAAGGACCATTATTATGGTAACTATGAAAGACCTTCTCGAGTGCGGTGTCCACTTCGGTCACCAGACACGCCGCTGGAACCCGAAAATGAAAAAATACATCTTCGGTGTCCGCAAGAACATTTACATCATCGACCTGCAGAAGACGCTTCGCTACTTCCGCAACACGTATCAGATCGTCGTTGATGCTGCTGCCGAAGGCAAAACTGTCATGTTCGTCGGTACGAAAAAGCAGGCACGCGTTGCCATCAAAGAAGCGGCTGAGAGCTGCGGCATGCCGTATGTTGACAACCGCTGGCTGGGTGGTATGCTGACGAACTTCCCGACGATCCAGAAGTCTCTGCGCAAGCTTGAAGTCATCGAGCAGATGCAAGAGAGCGGCCAGATCAACCTTCTGACCAAGAAAGAAGCGCTGATGATGGCACGTACGAAAGAGAAGCTCGAGTCCTACCTCGGCGGTATCCGCGATATGAAAAAACTGCCGGACATGATGTTCGTCGTTGACGCCGTCAAAGAGCACATCGCCGTTAAAGAAGCACGCAACCTCGGTATTCCGGTTGTTGCACCGCTCGATACAAACTGTGATCCGGACCTGATCGACTTCCCGATCCCGGGTAACGATGACGCAATCCGCTCTATCCAGCTTTTCTGTAAAGAGATGGCGGCAGCAGTCAACGAAGGTAAAGCGATGATCGCCGACAACGCGGAAGCGGAAGGCGAAGAAGTTGAAGCGGCGGAAACTGTAGAAGCCGCAGCAGAAGAAACAACGACAGAGGAAGCATAATCATGGCAGAAATCTCAGCAGCAATGGTAAAAGAGCTGCGTCAGGCAACTGACGCACCGATGATGGACTGTAAAAAGGCGCTCACCGAGTCAAACGGCGACATGGACAAAGCCAAAGAGTGGCTGCGTGAACGCGGGATTGCTCAGGCGGCGAAAAAAGCGGACCGCGTTGCTGCCGAGGGCTCTATCGGCCTGAAAATTTCTGCAGATTTCAAACGCGCGACTCTGGTTGAAGTCAACTCCGAGACGGACTTCGTTGCGAAAAACGACGGGTTCCAGAATCTCGTTTCCAAAACCGTCGAGCAGGCATTCACGACGGAAGCCGATACAGCGGAAGCACTGCGCGAAACTGAACTCGAAGGCAAGGCGTTCAGCGTCTACTTCGACGAAGCGGTCGCAAAGATCGGCGAGAAGATCGAACTGCGCCGCATCGCAGCACTGAGCGGCAGCGAGAACGTCGCGGTCAACGGTTACATCCACTCCAACACGCGCATCGGTGTCATCGTTGCGATCGAGTGTGATTCCGCAAAGACGGCTGACGCGATGGTACCGGTTGCCAAGCAGGTCGCGATGCACGCGTCTGCAATGAAACCGTCGACGCTCACCTACAAAGACTTCGACGCTGATTTCGTTGCTGCCGAAACAAAAGGCCGCATCGAAGCGATCAAAAAAGAGAACGAAGAGCTCTCTCGCCTGAAAAAGCCGCTCAAAAACGTTCCGGAGTACATCTCCATGTCACAGCTGACTGAGGATGTCCTGGCGGCGGCCGAAGCGAAGATGAAAGAAGAGCTCCTCGCCGAAGGCAAACCGGAGAAAATCATCCCGAACATCCTGCCGGGTAAACTTGCACGCTATATCGAGGACAACACTACCCTCGACAAAGAGCAGTGTCTCCTGGACCAGAACTATGTTCTTGACGACAAGAAAACGGTTGCCCAGGCGGTTGCTGACGCGGCGAAAGCTGCCGGCGGTACCGCTGAAGTCGTTGCATTTGTCCGTCTCGAAGTCGGCGAAGGCATCGAGAAGAAACAAGACGACTTCGCTGCCGAAGTCGCAGCACAGATGGCGTAAGCCGGCTGCTGCCCTCTTCCGGGTGACGTCGTCACCCGCTTTTCCCCACAATCCCTTAAAACTAACCCAGAACTAACCCAAAACGCACTACTATTGCATTCATGAAACTGCTTGAAGCCAGCGGCATTGCCCACCATTTCGATTATCCGCTCTTTTCCGACGTCGACCTTTCGATCGGGAGCCACGAGTCCGTTGCCATCATCGGCGTCAGCGGCAGCGGTAAATCGACCCTGCTGCACATTCTCTCGACGCTGCTCTCCCCCGACAGCGGCAGCGTGAAGCTGATGGGCGAACCGATGCAGGGGCTCTCCAACCGCGGGCTGGTGGAGCTGCGTCGGCGGCAGCTGGGGATCATTTTCCAGTCGCACTATCTCTTTAAAGGGTTTACGGGTGCGGAAAACCTCGAGGTGGCTTCCATCCTCTCCAACCAACCGGTCGAACCGGGGCTGTTGCAGGCCCTCAAGATCGAGCATGTTGTGGGCCAGAAAGTGACGGAGCTCTCCGGCGGGCAGCAGCAGCGCCTCTCCGTCGCCCGGGTGCTGACGAAGAAGCCGCGTCTCATCTTTGCCGATGAACCGACCGGGAACTTGGACCTGGAGACGGCCTGCGAGGTCATGGACCTTTTCGACCGCTACATACAAGAACACGATGCCGGTCTGCTGCTCGTGACGCATGAACTGCAGTTGGCGGACCGCTGCCAGCGAGTCTACAAGCTTGAAGACCAAAAGCTGGTACAGGTCAAATAGGCGCTAAGGGGCGAAATACGGTTTACACTCCTGCCGTAGCAGTCTGAGTGTTTCACCGAACACGGTGCCGTCATCGCAGAGCATCAGGCCCGGGACGTTTCGAAGCAACTCCGTATCGAGGGGATGGCTCAGCATACAGCCCCGCCTGGACGAACGGACGAGAGTGAAGGTTATGTTGCTGTCCGGGGGCAGGAGGCAGGCATGAAGGGAACGATACATCGCCCACTGCGATGCCGTTGCCTGCGAGGGCGTGATGAGCGTCACCGCTTTCTCCTTTTCAAGGGCACGACGGAGCGTGCGGCGCAAGTAGGGGTCGTCCAGGCATCCTGTTACGATGGTGAGCGGGGTCTCATCGCTGCGGATCATGACCCCGAGAACATGCCGGGCATCCTGCCAGCGGTGCGGCAGCAAAAATGCCTCACTGCCGAAGAGGGGCATGAGGAAAAGGCCGGCAAAGAGGAGGTGTTTCATTCGGATCACGATGCTTTTTTGTTACAATGCTAACACACTTTTACGGGTATTCTCATACCGCAATCAAGGGACGTTATGACCATCGCGCTGCTCAACACCACACCGATCGTCGCTAAACTGGTCGAGCGCCTTGCCCAAAAACGCGGGGATACTTTTTTGAATACGGAGCGCTCGGGCGGGCAGCGGGCGGATGTCGTGATCGTCGATGACAGCGTCGCGATGCGCTATGACGCGGCGGCTGCAAAAAGAGAAGGGCATTATGCCATCTTTATCGGATCGCGCTTTGAAACGATGCCCCAGGGGTATGATGCCGTGCTCGGCAAACCGTTTCTGCCCGAAGAGCTCGGCCATGCTCTCGACGATGCGGAACTGGCGGTGAGTGCCCTGGTCGAACGCAGCGACGTTTTCGATGCCGATGAAGCGGCGGAAGCGTGGGAGGCGGAATCGGCTGCCCCGGTCTTCAACAGTGCGGAGATCGACGAGCTCAAAGAGCTCCTGGACGCCGTAGAAGGCGACGAGGAGATGGGTGCAGGGTACGAAGAGCAGATCGAGGCGGCGATGGAGCACCTGGACCGGCGGGAGTGGGAACGGCCCGTAGAGGAGGTGCTGTATGACGCCGATGCACCGGAAACCGCCGAGAACGGAACGGATTTCAGCGACATCGACCTGCATGCCCGCGGCGTCGAAGCGCTGCAGGACCTGATGGCGATCCTCAGCGACGAATCCGTTGCACAGGCCCTCAAGGCGATGGGTGTGCGCATCGATATTTCATTCGGGGAGAAGGCATGAACAAAAACGGCGGAGCGATCCTGGTGCTTTCGGGCCCAAGCGGAGCGGGGAAGAGTTCATTGATCAAAAAGGTGGCCGAGGCGATCGGGCCCCACTACTTTTCCATTTCGACGACGACGCGTCCCATGCGCGAAGGGGAAGTCGACGGCGTGCACTACCACTTCGTCGACGAAGCCTCTTTCAAGCGGGATATCGACGAGGAGAACTTCCTGGAGTACGCCGTCGTCCACGGCAACTATTACGGTACGTCGCTCAAACCCGTCAAAAAGGCCCTCTCCGAGGGGAAGCTGGTCATTTTCGACATCGACGTCCAGGGACACGACGCCGTCCAGAACCGCATGGGCGATATTACGACCTCGGCCTTCATTACGACCCCGACCCTGAGCGAACTCGAGCAGCGTCTCCGGTCGCGGGCCACCGATGCGCCGGAGGTGATCGAGCGCCGGATTGACATGGCCAAGCGCGAAGTCCAGCGCATGTGCGAATACGATTACATCATCATCAATGATGACCTCGACGAAGCGGCGGAAGTACTCGTTTCCGTCGCCAGGGCCGCCCGCCTGAAAGTCCCGACGCTCACGATCAACGAATTCGTACAGGCCTGGGAAGCGCAGTAGCACCGCTCTCCCTGCCGCAAAACGGCTTTACTAACCAATATCCCCGCATTTTTTCGCTATTATTACATTTCCAAAAAAACCACCTAAGGAATTACTATGGGTATGCCAAGCGGAACTGAACTGCTGTTGATTTTCGGGATCATCGTCCTGCTCTTCGGTGCGAAAAAAATTCCGGATCTTGCCAAGGGTATCGGCAAGGGAATCAAGAACTTCAAGAATGAGATGAAAGACGAACCGGAAGAGGTTGCAAGCAGCGAGGCCCCCAAAAAAGTCGAGGGCGGTGACGCAACGGCGGCTTCCGAAGCACCCAAAGAATCCGAAAAACAGGCGTAATCGATTTGAAACAGCGTGTATCGGCGCTTCTCAAAGCGCAATTTGAGCGCGAGGTCGTGCTCGAAAAGCCCAAAGACCGCTCTTTCGGGCACTACGCCACCCCCATTGCCTTCTCACTGGCCAAGGAGCTGCGCAAATCGCCGATGGTGATTGCCGATGAACTGGCCTCCTCCTTCGGCGAGCATGCGATGTTCTCCGCCGTCGAAGCGACCAAAGGCTATATCAACTTCCGCCTCTCCGAAGCCTTTATGGACGAGTATGCCGGTTGGGCGCTTGCCAATCCGGACGCTTTCGGCCATGCCGACCGCGAAGGGAAGATCCTTCTCGAGTTCGTCAGCGCCAACCCGACGGGACCGCTGCACATCGGCCATGCCCGCGGCGCAGTCTATGGCGATACGCTCCTGCGTCTCGGACGCCGCCTGGGCTACGACATCACGGCCGAGTACTATGTCAACGACGCCGGGAACCAGATCGACCTTCTGGGCGTCAGCCTGCAGCTCGAAGGGCAGCACAGCGTCCTCAACATGGAAGTCGAGTGGCCGGAGAAGTACTACCGCGGCGAATACATGACGATTCTTGCCGAAGAGGCGCTCACGGCATTCGGCAGCGATATTCTCACGAATCCCGACCGCCAGAAAGAGCTCGCGCTCTGGGCGAAGGACAAGGTGATGGATCTCATCGTCTCCGACCTGGGCGACGCGAACATCCACTTCGATACCTTCGTCAGCGAAGCGTCTCTCTACGACGATTGGGACCGGGTCATGAAGAAACTCGGCGAGGGTGTCTACGAAGGCGAAGAGAAGCTCTGGCTCCGTTCGACGGAACACGGGGACGAGAAAGACCGCGTCGTCGTGCGCGAAGACGGGCGCCCGACCTACCTGGCCGGCGATATCGTTTACCACAACCGCAAGTTCGAGCAGGGGTTTGACCACTACATCAACATCTGGGGCGCCGACCACCACGGTTACATCGCCCGCGTCAAAGCGGCGGCGCGTTTCCTCGGGTACGATCCGGAAAAACTCGAGATCCTGCTGTCGCAGATGGTCAGCCTGCTCAAGGACGGCGAACCGTACAAGATGAGTAAGCGTGCCGGAAACGTCATTCTGATGAGCGACATCGTCGAGGAGATCGGCGCGGACGCCCTGCGCTTCATCTTCGCGAGCAAGAAGAGCGACACGGCGCTGGAGTTCGATGTGGAGACGCTCAAGAAGCAGGACAACTCGAACCCGGTCTATTACATTAACTACGCCCATGCACGGATCCAAACGATCCTCTCCAAGAGCGAGTTGACTGAGGAGCAGATCATGGCGGCGGAGCTCACAGGGCTCAATGCCGACGCCGATGCGCTGCTTTTCGAGGCGCTGCTGCTGCCGGAAGTGATCGAGGATGCCTTTGCATCGCGCCAGGTGCAGAAACTGCCGGAGTACCTCAAGTCCCTCGCGGCGCGTCTGCACAAGTTCTACTACGATTACCGAGTTCTGGGGACTGAAGAAGAGGCGAAACTGCTCAAACTCTTCCTGATGGTCGCCCTCTCCATCCGTACCGGCCTCTCCCTAATGGGGATCACAGCCAAAGACCGGATGGTCGCCGACGAGAAGTAAGCTTCGGGCTTACTTCGCCACTCACTAATTACTATTATCTTTCTCTTATTAGCTTCGATCTATCGAAGCGCATCCATCAATAGGCAAAAGGTCGTTAAGCGTGCCTTGAAAGCCGCTGCGGAGGCAAAAAGCCGGGAGCTGCGAGCGATTCGCGCAACGACGATTTTCTTTTGGTTCTTTTCTTATGAAAAAGAAAAGAATGAAGGTTATACTTCTTTGCCACTTTTTTAAAAAAAGTAGCGCAAAAAACGGCCTTTCGCGAATCGCTCGCCCTTCCCGGCTTTATGCCTCCAGGGCGGCTTTCAAGGAGCACTCAAGGCCAATTCTTGATTTAATTGAATGCGCTTCGGGAACCGAAGCTCTTATTTATAACGCGAATTACGCTGACGCCGGCGGCTCGACGCCGTCGGGGAGCAGCCGCGGGCTTCTGATCCGTACCCGTTTATTCCTCCCCAGCTCTCCCGACTCTATCGTCACGTCTCCCTTGGCCACCTTGCACATTTTCGCCAGCAGTGCTATGATGTGTTTATTGGCCTTGCCGTCGACGGGCGGGGCGGTAATGCGCAATTTACGCTCCTCCCCCATGATCTCCGCAAGCTCGTTGGAACTCGCCTTCGGCTGAATACGCAAAGAGAGAATAAGGTCGTCGTTATCGAAGGTGTACCACATAACGGCATTATAACGTTAAGTACGGTGCTGCATTCATCCTTTATTCGATAAGAAGGGAGCTATGAAACTTTTTCTTCTTGGGCTGGTCCCGGTGCTGCTCTTTGCCGCAACGCGGCAGGAGTGCACCCGGATGCTCGAAGCTTTTGCACCGGTTGAAAAGGCATATGATGCTGTTCTAGAAGCCGAGATACCTTCCCCGACGAGCGAAAAAGTAATACGGCAGTTCAGGAGCGATGGGGGGAAGATATACAAAGCGTGCAAAGACCGGATGAGCACGACAAAGTGGTATATGCTCGGCAAGAAGATCGCACCGGAAAAGGCTGATATCGCTGCGTTTCACATGGAAAGCGCCGTAGAGCTGACGCGCTACGCCATCACCCATCCGCCGGTTGTCACCGAAGTACGTTGCGGCACGATCTGGCAGGGTATCCACCCATTGCCGAGGTGACGGTCATGAAAATATTCATTCGTGTGTTTCTGCTTATCCCGATGCTGCTTGGCGCGGTTTCATGCACAAAGCTTGAGAGCGACTTCGCCGCGCTGGATAAGCAGTACCGCGCCGCGAAGCGTATCCAATCCCCGACGTCGCGCTACGACTACTACTACCGCTACATCGCCAAGGGGAGCGAGCTGATGGCCTGGTGCCGCAACGATCCGCGCAATTATAGGTACACGGAGATCGTGCGCAAGCTCCGCGCGGCAGACCGGGAGCGCAGCGGGCTGCGTCAGAGCGTTATCGAGGAGCAGTGGCGCGTAAACAATGTTCAGCCCATTGTCAACATCATCTACAAAGAGTGCGTCTACCAGTATTGAAAGCTCCGTTCGATACAATATCTTTCTTCTTTTCCATCCGGTATGTCCTCATCGCTTAACAGGATAAAGCAGGGCCCTCCTAAGGCCTAGCTCGAGGTTCGAGTCCTCGTGGGGACACCACTTTTTTGTACAAAATCCCAGAATATTTTTTCAATGCGGTATAAAATATTTACAGACGGCATTTTTTGCGTTTGAAAAACTTCAAAAAAGTTATTAATATGTAACACATTTTAATAGAGGGTTTACCTCCTGAGGGGTATTATTGCAAGACAAAATTAAAGGGATGTAATGCAGGTTTTGGTCACCGGCGGTGCCGGCTACATAGGTTCGCACGTCGTCAAGCAGCTGCTTGAAGAGACGAACCACGATGTCTGCATTCTTGATAACCTCTCTACGGGGCACCTCGAAACGGTCGAGACGCTTGAAACCATTGCCCGGGAAGCGGGCCGAGGTGCACTGCGATTTTACAAGATGGATCTAGCCGATTTCAAAGCCGTGGCGAAACTCTTTATGATAGAGAAGTTTGATGCCGTAATGCATTTCGCAGCGAGCAGTATCGTCTCCGAATCGGTTGCAAACCCCCTCAAATACTATATGAACAACACCGTCAACACGGCACACCTTGTCAGCTGCTGCACCGAAGCCGGCATCGGAAAGTTCATCTTCTCCTCCACCGCGGCAGTTTACGGCGAGCCGCAGGAGGTCCCGGTCAAAGAGACAACGTCGACTGAGCCCATCAACCCCTATGGCATGAGCAAACTAATGAGCGAAACGGTCATCCGCGATACGGCGGTGGTGAATGACCATTTCGACTATGTCATTCTCCGTTACTTCAACGTCTCCGGTGCAGATGTAATGGCAAGTGATGCGGTGCCGCGCATCGGGGAGTGGCATGAACCGGAAACCCACCTAATTCCGCTGGTCGTCAAAACGGCCCTCGGCAAACGCGACAGCATTACGGTCTACGGCGAGGATTACGATACCGAAGACGGAACCTGCGTCCGCGACTACCTCCATGTCGAGGATCTTGCAGCGGCACATCTCCGTGCGCTGGAGTATCTTGGATTACCTTTGGCACAAGGGGACGAGCCTAACATTTTCAATGTAGGCTACGGGCACGGGTTCAGCGTAAGCCAGGTAATCGAGACCGTGAAAAAAGTGAGCAGCGTTGATTTTGCCGTTGAAAAGGGCAAAAGGAGGGCTGGAGACCCGGCACTGCTTATTGCGGACAATCAGCGTATCGAGAATGTGTTGAAATGGTATGCGCGTTACGATGATCTGGCACTTATCTGCAAGTCGGCTTTGGCGTGGGAAGGGAAAATTGATGAATAATATATGTTCTACGCAAGTAAGTGATAACAATATGAATAATTTCTCTAGAGGAAAGATAGTATGATTGATGAGAAACGTCTGACACACCTCAAACAGCTGGAGGCCGAGTCGGTATACATTCTGCGCGAAGTTGCCGCCGCGTTTACGAATCCGGTGATGATGTACTCCGTCGGCAAGGACTCCTCGGTGATGCTGCACCTGGCGATGAAGGCGTTCGCTCCAGGCAAAGTCCCCTTTCCAATGTTGCATGTCGATACGAAATGGAAGTTCGGCGAGATGATCGAATTCCGCGACCGCCGGGCGAAGGAGCTGGGATTCGACCTGGTGGTGCATTCCAACCCAGAAGGGGAGAAGATGGACATCTCCCCCTTCACGCATGGCAGCAAGGTTCATACCGATGTCATGAAGACGGAGGGGCTTAAGCAGGCGCTTAACATGGGCGGCTACGACGCTATCATTGGCGGGGCACGTCGGGACGAGGAGAAGTCGCGGGCCAAAGAGCGTATCTTCTCCTTCCGCGACAAGCAGCACCGCTGGGACCCGAAAAACCAGCGTCCGGAGCTGTGGAACGTCTACAACACGGCGATCCAGAAGGGAGAGAGCGTCCGTGTCTTCCCGATCTCCAACTGGACCGAACTGGATATCTGGCAGTACATCTACCTTGAGCAGATCCCCATTCCTTCGCTTTATTTCGCCAAAGAGCGCCCGGTCGTCGAGTATGAAGGGACCAAGATCATGGTCGACGACGAACGGGTGCCCGAAGAACTGAAGGCCAAGGCAAAAAATGAGATGGTACGTTTCCGTACCCTGGGGTGCTACCCGCTGACGGGGGCGATCAATTCGACGGCGAGCACCCTGCCGGAGATCATCCGCGAAATGCTCCTCTCCAAGAGCAGCGAACGCGAAGGGCGCCTGATCGACAAGGATCAGGAAGGGGCGATGGAAAAGAAAAAAATCGAGGGGTACTTTTAATGGCGCATACACCGGCAGAAAACATCGAAGCCTATCTGAAGGAACACGAGAACAAGGATATGCTCCGTTTCCTGACCTGCGGTAGCGTCGACGACGGCAAGAGTACGTTGATCGGCCGCCTGTTGTACGATTCGAAGATGATCTTCGAGGACCAGCTCGCCGCTGCGGAGAGCGAAAGCAAGAAGTACGGTACGACCGGCGAAAAGATCGACATGGCGCTGCTGGTCGACGGGCTGCAGAGCGAACGGGAGCAGGGGATTACCATCGACGTCGCCTACCGCTTCTTCGCCACGGACAAGCGCAAATACATCATCGCCGACACCCCGGGCCACGAACAGTATACGCGGAACATGGTCACAGGCGCCTCGACCGCGGACGTCGCGATCATTTTGATCGATGCCCGGAAGGGGATTCTGACTCAGACGCGCCGCCATACCTATATCGTCAACCTGCTCGGTATCCGGCACATCATCGTTGCCGTCAACAAGATGGATCTTGTGGAGTTCTCCGAAACGCGCTTCGACGAGATCAAGCGGGCGTATGAAGAGGAGGTTCTCTCACAGCTGCCGATGGGCGGCGGCAAGCGCCCGGAGACGATCTATATTCCGATGAGCGCCCTGGACGGAGATAATGTCGTCGACAAAAGCGAAAAAATGTCGTGGTTTTCCGGGAAGCCTCTGCTCGCACAGCTTGATACCATGGACCTCTCCCATGACGGCGGGATGGAAAGTTTCCGCTTTCCCGTCCAGTACGTCAACCGTCCCAATCTCGACTTCCGCGGTTTCTGCGGTACGATCGCTTCGGGAATGGTGCGTGTCGGTGACGCCGTCACCGTGCTGCCTTCGGGCAAGACGACGACGGTGAAGAGTATCATTAATTCCGGCGACATCACCGAAGCGGATCGGAATGCTACAACGTCAGAGGCATGCGCCCCGATGGCCGTAACGATCACGACGACGGAGGAAGTAGATATCAGCCGCGGCGATATGATCGTGCATACCGAAGCCGTCCCGCGGGTCTCCAACGCGTTGAAGGTCATGCTTGTCTGGATGGATGAGGCCCCGATGAAACCGGGGCACTCCTACGACATCAAACGAGCGACTTCCCTCGCTTCCGGCCAATTCGAACATATCAACTATAAAGTCGACGTCAACACTTACGAACGGGAGCAGGTCGGGACCCTCGCCCTCAACGATATCGCCTCATGCAAGCTTGTATTGAACCGTCCCATTGCCGCCGACCACTATACGGACAACCGCCAGACCGGTAGCTTTATCGTGATCGACCGCGTCACGAACAACACGGTAGGGGCGGGGATGATCGTCGATGTTGCCTCAAGAGAAGTTGAGCAGACTCCGTCTATCTCTGCATTCGAACTGGAACTCAACCAGCTCATCCGCAAACACTTCCCGCATTGGGGCGCGCGGGACATGCGCGAATTCTTTTCCGAAGAGGCGTAATGCTGGAAACGGGGGTTTTGGCTTCACTGGTACTGCTGGTCGTCTTACTGGTGCGCGGCACCGGGCGGCCTGCGGTCCTGTTCGGCGGCTTGCTGGCGCTGTATTATTTCGCCGGCCTGATCGAGACGAAAACGATGCTGCAGAACTTTGTCAACCCTTCGCTGATGGTACTGGTCCTGCTGATCATTCTCTCCAGCGTCATCGAGCGGACGGCCGTCGTCGAATGGATGGCCCGTTTCGCCTTTTCGACGAACCGTTTCGCTTCCCTGCTGCGGTTCACGGGAATGACATCGCTCTTTTCGGCTTTTCTGAACAATACGGCCGTCGTCGCGTCGATGCTCGGGATGGCCAAAAACAACCGTCATATGCTCCCCTCCAAAATCCTTATTCCGCTCTCTTATGCGGCCATTTTCGGCGGGACGATGACGCTGATCGGCACCTCTACAAACCTGATCGTCAACGGGTTCGTTATCGAGGCGGGTCTGGAGCCGATCGGTCTCTTTGATTTTCTGTATGTGGGGCTGCCCATCGTCGTTGTCGGCACGCTCTTTCTCAGTCTCGCCGGTCCGGCGCTTCTGCCGGATTACGACGCGAAAAAAGAGAAAGAGGAAGCACAGTATTTTCTCGAAGCGCGGGTCGAAGAGGGCTCCCCGCTGATCGGGCGCAGTATCCAGGAGAACGGACTGCGTAACATGGAACAGCTCTTTGTGGCCGAACTGCTCCGGGGCAAAGAGCTTGTTTCGCCGGTGACGCCGCGCGAAGTGCTGCAGGCGGGGGACGTGCTGATCTTTACCGGGAACATGCGCGACGTCCATGAGCTCAACCGCTTCAAAGGACTCTCCATCTTCGATGACAGCCGCTGTACGCTGCAAACGAACCTGACGGAAGTCGTCGTGTCTCATGAATCGAACCTTGTCGGCAAAACGATCAAGGAAGCTGAGTTCAGAATGAAATTCGACGCGGCGGTTGTCGCTGTCCGGAGGGGGAACGAGAAGCTCTCCGGCAAACTGGGCAATATCCGTATGCAGGCCGGCGATACCCTGCTGCTGGCGGCCGGGGAGGATTTTTCCAAGCGTGACAACCTGAAAAAGAATTTCTATTTCGTATCGGACCGCCCCCTGACAAAGAAGTTCGATGCCAAGAGCAGTTTGACCATTATGATGCTGTTTCTCGGCGTCATTGTGCTGAGCGCCATGAAAATTATTCTTTTCCTCAAAGGGCTGCTGTTCCTGCTGGGGCTTTTCCTCTTCATGAAATTCCTCGACCTGGCCGAGATCAAACGGACTTTTCCCTTCGAGCTCGTGCTGATCATCGGTTCCGCATTGGGCATAGCGCAGGTACTTATGCAAAGCGGCGTCGCGGGTATGCTGGGGACGTTTATCACGGCAACGACCGACTGGATGGGTGTTTACGGCAGTTTTGCAGCCATCTATCTGATGACCTTCCTGCTGACGGAGATCATCACGAACAACGCGGCGGCGGCCCTCAGCTTTCCGATCGCCTATGCGACCTCGGTATCGCTCGGCGCCGACCCCATGCCTTTCGTGATGGCCGTCGCCTACGGGGCCAGCGCAAGCTTCCTCAGCCCCTACGGGTATCAGACGAACCTGATGGTCTACGGTCCCGGGGGGTACAAGTTCGGCGATTACGTCCGTATCGGGCTGCCGGTCTCTTTGCTGTACAGTGTGGTCGTTTTGACGCTGGTACCGCTGTTTTTCCCTTTCAGCGGTTGATCAAAGGAGTTTTAGAGATGAGAACGGAAAATATTGTCTGGCATGATCATCACGTTACAAAAAGTGAGCGCGAGAAGCTCAAGGCACAGCGCCCCTGCATCCTCTGGTTTACCGGGCTCAGCGGATCGGGCAAAAGCACCATTGCCAATGCCGTCGAGACGAAGCTCCTGGCGATGGGGAAGCACACCTATCTGCTTGATGGTGACAACATCCGCCACGGGCTTAACCGCGGACTTGGTTTTTCGGACGAAGACCGTATCGAGAACATCCGCCGCATCGGCGAAGTCGCAAAACTCTTTGTTGATGCCGGCACGATCGTTCTGACGGCGTTTATTTCGCCCTTCCTCGAGGACCGGGAACGGGTGCGTGCCCTGGTCGAAGCGGACGAGTTTGTCGAGGTCTTCATCGATACGCCACTGGAAACCTGTGAACAGCGCGACCCCAAGGGGCTCTACAAGAAGGCGCGCGCCGGAGAGATCCCCAACTTTACGGGGATCGATTCGCCCTACGAGGCTCCGGAAGCTCCGGAAGTCCATGTCAGAAATGACAATGTCCCCATCGATGACGCTGCGCAGCAGGTCATTGATTACTTGCAAACCAAAGGATACCTGCATGCTTGAGAAGATTGATCTTGAGACCGTTGTCGCCATTGCCGAGAAAGCGGGTAAGGCCATCATGGAAATATACGAGCGAGATTTTATCATCGAATACAAGGACGACAAATCCCCACTGACCGAAGCCGATACGCTTTCCAACGAGATTATCTGCCGGGCGCTCGGCGAGTTCTACCCGGAGATCCCGCTGCTCTCGGAAGAGAACAAAGCCGTCCCCTACGACGAGCGCAAGAGCTGGGAGTACTACTGGTGCATCGACCCCATTGACGGAACCAAGGAGTTCATCAAGAAAAACGACGAGTTCACCGTCAATATTGCGCTGATCCATAAGGACACACCGGTTCTCGGTGTCGTCTACGCCCCGGCCCTCGGTGACATGTACAAGGCGAAACAGGGGGAGGGTGCTTTCAAAAATGGCATAAAGCTCCCCACCAAGCAAAACTTGACGCCGGAACTTTCCTTGCATGTCGTTGCCAGTAAGTCACACCTTTCCGAGGAGACGCAGGCCTTCATTGTCGCGCTGGCCAGAACGACCAATGAGATCCACCAGGTCTCCAAGGGAAGTTCGCTCAAGCTCTGCATGGTCGCCGAGGGTGAAGCCGACATCTACCCCCGTCTCGCCCCGACGATGGAGTGGGATACGGCAGCAGCGGATGCCATCGTACGTGAAAGCGGAAAAATGACGTATCAATACACCCTTGACATGTCTGAGGAAGTACCGGTTGTCTACAATAAAGCCGATCTTTTGAATCCGTGGTTTGTGGTGAAAGAACTTCATAAATGAAAATGGGTAAGCAATGAGCAAAGATAAGATAGCTGTCATAGGTTTAGGGTACGTCGGTCTGCCGCTGGCACATGCATTCAGTGAAAAATACAGTGTCACCGGTTTCGATATCGCTCAGTGGCGGATTGACGAATTACGAAGTGGAACAGACCGCACGCTCGAACTGAGCGAAAGCCAGGTGAAGGAGGCGATCGCACACGGGATGCATTTCACGAACGTGCTTGATGAAATTGCCGACTGTACCATCTATATTGTTACGGTACCGACGCCGATTGACGAATACAAGCGCCCCGATCTGACGCCTCTGATCAAAGCCAGCGAATCCATTGGGAAGGTCCTCAAAAAAGACGATATTGTCATCTATGAATCCACCGTTTATCCGGGGGCGACGGAAGAGGAGTGCGTACCGGTACTGGAACGTGTCAGCGGCCTGAAGTTTAACGAGGAGTTCTTCTGCGGTTACAGCCCGGAGCGGATCAATCCGGGGGACAAGGAACATACGGTCAAGAAGATCCTGAAGGTAACATCCGGTTCCACACCGGAGATTGGCAAGCGGGTTGATGCACTCTATGCGAGTATCATTACGGCGGGAACGCATCTCGCACCTTCCATCAAGGTCGCTGAGGCAGCAAAAGTGATCGAGAACTCCCAGCGCGATATCAACATTGCCTTCGTCAATGAACTCGCCATCATTTTCAACAAGCTTGGCATTGATACAGAGGCCGTGCTCGAGGCCGCCGGGACGAAATGGAATTTTCTGCCGTTCCGTCCGGGCCTTGTCGGCGGTCACTGCATCGGCGTCGATCCCTATTACCTGACACACAAGGCACAGGCCGTCGGTTACAATCCCGAGATTATCCTTGCAGGCCGCCGTCTCAATGACAACATGGGTATCTATGTCGCGAACCAGGTGATCAAGCTGATGATCAAAAAGGGGCACAAGATTGAAGGCTCAAAAGTGCTCGTGCTGGGTATTACTTTTAAGGAAAACTGCCCGGATATCCGTAACAGCCGCGTTATTGACGTTGTCAGCGAATTGCGGGAATTCGGTACGAGCGTCGATGTGTATGATCCCTGGGCGGACAAGGCGGAGGTCCGGCATGAATACGGTATAGAGCTGATCGATGCATTTGATTATGACAGTTATGAAGCCATCGTATTGGCGGTCGCCCACAATGAGTTTAGAACGCTCGATCTTCACAAGACCGACAAGAGCGTCCTGTTTGACATCAAGTCGTTTGTCGATGAAAAATTAGTCGATGGAAGGCTTTAAAAGATGACGGCATTTGAACAGTTGAAATTGCGGCTGCAGCAGGAGCAAAAGACCTGGCTGGTGACCGGGTGTGCCGGTTTTATCGGGTCGAATCTGACCGAATTTCTGTTAATGCATCATCAAAACGTTGTCGGAATCGACAACTTTTCAAACGGCTTCCAGCACAATCTCGACGACGTCCGGGCTTGCGTTGGCACGGAAACCGCTAAGCGTTTCCGTTTTATCGAAGGTGACATTGCGGACCTTACCGCATGCCAGGAAGCCTGTAATGGGGTTGACATTGTACTGCACCAGGCAGCACTCGGGTCCGTACCGCGTTCGATTGCAGACCCCATCACGTCGAATCGTTCCAACATTACAGGGTTTCTTAACATGATGACGGCTGCCAAGGATGCGGGGATAAAACGCTTCGTCTACGCGAGTTCAAGTTCGGTTTACGGCGATTCAAAAGAGCTGCCCAAGGTCGAAGCGCGAACGGGAAACCTGTTGTCACCCTATTCGGTCATGAAGAAAACCAACGAGCTGTACGGTGACGTTTTCTGGAGAACCTACGGGCTTGAGACGATCGGTCTTCGTTATTTCAACGTTTTCGGACGCCGTCAAACCCCCGACGGGGCCTATGCGGCTGTCATCCCGAAATGGATCGGTTCGCTGCTGACAGGCGAAGATGTTTTTATCAATGGCGACGGAGAGACCAGCCGTGATTTTACCTACATCGACAATGTGATCCAGATGAACGTTCTTGCGGGCCTCACCGACAATGGCAAAGCCTTCGGCGAAGCCTTCAACGTTGCCGTCGGCGGCAGAAATACGCTGAACGAACTCTACGATCTGATCAGCGAAGAGCTGATGAAACATGTGGAGGGGTTCCAACGTAAAGAAGCGGTTTACCGCGATTTCCGTCCCGGTGATATTCGCCACTCGAACGCTGATATTACCAAAGCAAAGACGCTGGTCGGGTTTGAGCCCACACATGATATCTACCGGGGGATGCAGCAGGCGATCGAATGGTATATCAAGGACTTTGAAAAGAGGAGGGAACGATGAAAGGGATCATACTCGCAGGGGGCAGCGGCACACGGCTTTATCCCATTACACGCGGTGTGAGCAAGCAGCTCACGCCTATTTACGACAAGCCGATGATCTATTACCCTCTCTCCGTCCTGATGCTTGCCGGCATCCGGGAGGTCCTCATCATCTCAACCCCGAACGACCTGCCGCGGTTTGAAGAGCTTCTCGGGGACGGGCATGACATCGGGATGCGGTTCGAGTATGCCGTTCAACCCTCTCCCGACGGCCTGGCACAGGCGTTCATCCTTGGGGAAGAGTTTATCGGGGAAGACGATGTCTGTCTCGTCCTCGGGGACAACATTTACTACGGTCAGGGATTTACGAAGCTGCTGGCGCAGTCCGTTAAAAATGTCGAAGAGGAGGGGAAGGCGACGGTATTCGGCTACTACGTCAACGATCCTCAGCGCTACGGCGTGGTTGCGTTCGACGACGCGGGTAATGCTGTCAGTATCGAAGAGAAACCGGAGGCCCCCAAATCGAACTACGCGGTAACGGGACTCTATTTTTACCCCAACTCCGTCGTTGGGATCGCGAAAGGCGTCAAGCCATCCGCACGCGGCGAACTGGAGATCACCACGGTCAACCAGACCTACCTTGAGCATGGGAAACTGAAAGTTGAGCTGATGGGCCGGGGTTACGCCTGGCTCGATACGGGTACCCATGAGAGCCTGCTCGATGCCTCCAATTTTATCCAGACCATCGAGAAACGGCAGGGACTCAAGGTTGCCTGTATCGAGGAGATTGCTTTTGAAATGGGCTATATCGACCGCGAGCAGCTCATTGCATTGGCGCAACCGCTCATGAAAAACCAGTATGGCCAGTACCTGCTGCGCCGTGCCGAAAGCGGGATGGTGCAGCGATGACATTTATCCGTACAGAAATCCCGGACGTCATCATAGTCGAACCGAAGGTGCATGGCGATGCACGGGGTTATTTTGTCGAGACATACAGGCAAGAGAAGTTGGAAGCGTTTCTAGGGTACACAGTAAACTTCTGCCAGGATAACGAGTCGAAATCTTCCTACGGTGTACTGCGGGGGCTGCATTATCAGCTGGCGCCGGCCGCACAGACGAAGCTGGTACGGGTCATTCAGGGACGGGTTCTCGATGTCGCTGTCGATATCCGCAAAGGCAGTCCGACTTTCGGCAAACATGTCGCCGTTGAACTCTCGGGCGAGAATATGCGGCAGATGTTTATCCCGCGCGGTTTTGCACACGGTTTTGTCGTCCTCTCGGATGAGGCGACATTCGCCTACAAAGTCGATAACTACTACTCCCCCGAAAACGATCGGGGAATGGCATTTGACGATCCGGCGCTAGGCATCGACTGGCAGATTGATGCGTCAAAGTTGAAACTCTCCGAAAAAGACATGAAGCAGCCCTTTTTTACAGAAGCTGAGTACTTCGAATATGGAGTAGACTATTATGCCTAAGCGCATACTAGTGACCGGTGCGGACGGCCAGCTCGGCAGCGAACTGCGTGTATTGAGCGAGCAGACGGATCAATTCAATTTTACATTTATCGATCGCGCCGATGCCGATCTCGCGGATACGGCGCAGATCGGACGTTTTTTTGACGGGAAAACTTTTGACGTCATCATTAACTGTGCAGCCTATACTGCTGTCGACAAAGCGGAAAGCGAACCGGAAATGGCCAATGCAATCAATCACCGGGCAGTCGAGACACTGGCACATATTGCCAAGGCAAAAGGGATCTCGCTCGTTCATATCTCTACCGATTACGTTTTTGACGGCAGCAACTACAAGCCTTACACGGAAAACGAACCGACGAATCCGCAGGGAGTTTACGGGCAGACGAAACTTGACGGGGAGGAGGCGATGCGGGCCATCAACCCTCCCCGTTCCGCGATCATCCGCACGTCATGGGTCTACTCCGAATTCGGGAGCAACTTTGTCAAAACGATGCTGCGGCTGGGCCGTGAGCGGGACGAACTCGGTGTGATCTTTGACCAGATCGGTACGCCGACCTATGCCCGTGACCTGGCCCGGGTTATTCTCGATATATTGCCGCTTTTAGAGAGTGAAGGCACCGAGGTCTACCACTATTCAAACGAGGGAGTCTGCAGCTGGTACGACTTCGCAAAGGCGATTTTCGAATTGGCCGGGGTTGGTTGTACGGTCAACCCGATTGAGACCAAAGCATACCCGACGCCCGCGACGCGGCCGCACTACAGCCTGTTGAATAAAGCGAAAATCAAAAGCGATTTTGAATTGAAGATACCGTACTGGCGGGACAGCCTCAATAGTTGTTTGGAAAAATTAGGAGAGACGCATTAATGTTTGACAATAACAACAAAACCATTCTGGTCACGGGGTGTGCAGGCTTCATCGGGAGCAACTTCGTTCCCTATTTCTTGGAGAAATATCCGGAGTACAACCTGGTCAACCTCGATCTGCTGACTTATGCAGGCAACTCAGAGAACCTCAAGGAAGTTGAGGAACACCCACGTTATGCATTCATCGAGGGAAACATATGCGACCGCGAACTGGTTGGGAAGATCTTCGACGATTTTGATATCCGCGGCGTTATCCATTTCGCAGCGGAGAGCCACGTGGATAACTCCATCAAAAACCCGGGCGTTTTCATCGAGACCAACGTCAACGGGACCTTTACCCTGATCGACGTCGCCTATAAAAAGTGGATGCATAAGCCCTTCGTCTACAACAAAGGCTACGAGGGGTGCCGTTTTCATCACATCTCGACCGATGAGGTGTACGGCACATTAGGAGAAGAGGGGCTCTTTACCGAAGAGACGCCATATGCTCCGAACTCGCCCTACAGCGCATCCAAGGCGGGAAGCGATATGGTGGTCCGCAGCTACCACCATACCTACGGCATGGATACGGTCATCACCAACTGTTCGAACAACTATGGCCCGAAGCAGCACGACGAGAAGCTCATCCCGACGATCATCCGCAAGGCACTTCATGGGGAAGCCATCCCGATCTACGGTGATGGCAAGAACATCCGCGACTGGCTCTATGTGCGTGATCACTGTACCGGGATTGATCTGGCATATCACAAGGGGAACAGCGGCGAGGTTTACAACATCGGCGGCCGAAACGAACGGACGAACAACTACATTGCCGACAAGGTGTGTGAAATCCTCGATGGGCTGAAACCCAAAGAGGGCGGAAGTTATAAAGCGCAGATCAATTATGTCGAGGACAGGGCGGGGCATGACCGCCGTTACGCGATAGACGCGACGAAGATCGAGACGGAACTGGGCTGGTGTGCAAACGAGACTTTTGAGTCAGGTATTATTAAAACGGTTTCATGGTATCTTGAAAAGTATAGAGATTAAGATGAATAAGTTTGCCACAAAGGCGGAGAAAGTGAATTACGAAGCAAGAGAGACCACCCTGGGGTGTGAAAACTTTGAGAGTGGGATCGTGAAGACACTACAGTGGTATCTAAGGAAGTATAATAATTAATGAGTAAATCAAATACATTATCAAATATTATATATATATGGGCATTGCTTGGGGGCAAACGGCGTTGGCAGTTTGCAGGACTTATTTTTTTACTGATTATGTCTGTTTTTGCAGAAATGATTAGTCTGGGTGCAGTTGTTCCTTTTTTGAGTGCTTTGACAGATCCACAGATGGTTATGGACAATAAATGGCTGCAACCGGCAATACAGCAAATGAAAATTGATTCAGCTGAGGCACTTTTGCTGCCTATGACAATTGCTTTTGTTGCAGCTGCTGTTTTTGCTACAGGCCTTCGAGTCACTCTGCTTAGAGTAAATACTCGTTTAGCGGCAAGTATGGCTTTAGACCTACGTTCTGAAATATATCGACGCACACTATATCGACCCTATGAGTTTCATATAGCAGAAAATAGCAGTAAACTGATTAGTATTGTGACTGAAAAAGTTGGGGCAGTAATTAGTGCTGCAATTATGCAGGTACTTATGATGACAACATCTCTTTTGTCAATAATCAGTGTTGCTGTGGCTCTGTTGATTATTAATAGCGATGTTGCTCTTGTATCCTTTGTGGTTTTGGGAGGTGGTTATTTTCTGATTGGAAGTATTTCAAAAAACATACTCAAACGTAATGGTCAAATTCTCTCTATAAATCAACCTCTCGCAATTAAACAACTCCAAGAAGGAATAGGAGGCATTAGAGATATTATATTGGATCATTCACAGGAAGAATACATAAAAAATTACACTGCTTATGTCAAAAAAAATCAGTGGGCCGGGAGTAATAATGCTTTCGTGTCCCAGCTTCCAAAATCGATATTGGAACTTACAGGTATTATATTGATAGCAGGCTTGGCTTATAACATACAAATGCAAGGGAAAGAGGCATTACCTATTCTAGGTGCATTAGCTCTGGGTGCACAACGTCTCTTACCTTCATTACAGCAAGTCTATTACTCTTGGTCACTTGTTATAGGTAATCAGGCTGTCATAAACGACGTCGTGTCTTATTTGGATATTGTACCGGAAACAAAGAATATCAGTGAGCCCACGTCTAATCCAATTGAATTTAATAAAAAAGTTGAACTGAAAAATATAAGTTTCAGATATGCAGGATCAAAAATAAAGACCCTCAACAATGTGACGATCACTATACCGAAAGGTTCGCGTGTGGGAATTATTGGTCCTACAGGCTGCGGAAAGAGTACATTGCTCGATATAGTGATGGGATTACTTAAACCTTCTGATGGGCAGCTGGTAATAGACAATGTTGTTGTAGACGAAAATAATTCACAAAGTTGGCAAAAACAAGTCGCCCATGTTCCTCAAAGCATTTATTTGTCTGACGCAACAATTGAAGAAAATATCGCATTTGGTATTTCAAAAGATCGAATTGATCTTGAAAGAGTCAGAGAAGCTGCCAGGCAGGCACATCTAGATCATTTTATTGAAAAACTTCCTAATGGTTACGATACCTATGTTGGTGAGCGAGGGGTACAGCTCTCCGGAGGCCAGCGTCAGCGTATAGGAATCGCCCGTGCTTTATATAAGAAGACACCCGTGATTGTCTTTGATGAAGCCACCAGTGCTCTTGACAGTAAAACTGAAGCTGTCGTTATTGAAGCCATAGAATCTCTTGGTAATGAAGTGACAATTATTATGATCGCACATCGTTTGAGCACATTAAAAGGTTGCAACTCGGTCTGCAGATTGTCGGAAGGGCAAGTTGTCGAATACGGATCTTATATACAGGTCTGTAGTTCAACAACAGAGTCCATTTGAATGTCGATAGATATTTCGTAGACACATGTAAGGGTATACACGATGATACATAGAGAAATATCAGATCGAAAATTTCAAATGGACTCTTTGGACGGTCTCCGTGGCTTTGCAGTTTTGATCGTTGTTTTGAGCCATACGAGCAATTATGGGCTATTCTTTTTCCCCTATTTGAATTTCAGTGGTATTGGTAAATCGGGGGTATACTTGTTTTTTTTGCTAAGCTCTTTCTTGCTCACATTGCAATTATTAGATAAAGGCAAGCAGATTTTTACTTTGCCAGTTATGCTCCACTACTGGCAGAGAAGGGTCTTACGTATTTATCCACTTTACACTATCTATTTGGCAGTTGGTTTACTAAGTACATGGGGTATCACTGTATTTTTTGGTAAACATGGTGTAGGAATTCCTTTTAGTTTAGACTGGCAAGGCTTTTTTCAACAAATGTTTTTGTCCGCTGGCAAAGGTGTGACTTGGAGTATCGCTGTAGAGTTCAAATTTTATTTTGTACTTCCAATTTTTGTGTTTGTGATCGTTTTGATAGAAAAGTACGGATTATTTGTTACTACATTATTTTTTTTATTAATCTTGTCAATGACTCAAGTAATATCACCGCAAAGTGCATCTGAAGTAAACGATATAAGATTGTTGCCATATATGCCAATATTTGTTTTAGGCGTTTTTCTCGCCGTAATTCAAAATTATATGCAGAGAAGACAAGTCAATAAAGCATTCGAAAAAATTATGAAATATTTGGGATATTTAGGAGTAGTTGGTATTGTTGTCATGACGCCACTGATTTATTCGGCAATTGTAAACCCTGTGCCAAGCAATTATTTTCATAAACAATTTATTTTATATGCATTGTTTTGGTCCCTGGTTTTACTTTCATCTGTCAATGTGAAAGGAATGTTGCAGCAGTTTTTTACATTGCCGATTTTGCGTTTTTTTGGAGCTTTGAGCTTTAGCCTTTATTTGTTTCATCCAGTTTTCATAGAGATTATTCTCAGATTAAAGATGAATTCATATTTAAGTGCGTGGATAGTTCTGTTGGCAGCTACTCTCGCTGCGTACGTTTCATTTGTCTTTTTAGAAGGTCCAATTTCAAAATATAATTTATTGAAGAAAAATACAGAGGGAAGGAAGTGATTCATAATGATAATAAGTGACAAGTATAAGTTTGTTTTTGTGCACATACCAAAATGTGCAGGTAGTTATGTCCGAGATAAATTAATTGCTTATGATGATACTAATGGCATGTTCACAAAGCGAGTCGCTTATCATCAAGACCTGGGGTTGCTTGATTATGTTCATTTACCTCTAAGTACTTTGCAACAATATTTTCCGGAAGAATATGCCAAGATAAAAAACTATTGGTCATTTGTAATAGTTAGAGACCCATATAAACGTTTTCCATCCTCATTTTCTCAACATGTTTTGATGTATGAGAAAAAACGGATATATAATTTAAAAAGAAAAGAAATCACACGAAGTCTTGATAAGGCAATAAGTTATCTCAGTCAGTATGGAGATCAAAAGCAGTTGCCTGCAGAATATATACATTTTCAAAAACAGAAAGATTACATTTATTTCGAAGAAGAAAAAATCATTGATTCTTTATTCTTAATAGACGATCTCCATACCTGTCAAGAAGTATTTAAACAAAACACTGGTTTGGATATTCTATTCCACAAAAATGATGACAAAATCAATGAAATGGTCGTTGTTAAAAATCAAGCATTGAAAACTACACTTGATTTCGTCAGACCTCTGTCTGATATGGTTACCAAACATTTTTCTGAAGAGGTAAAACAGTATATTAGGTCTTTTGTATATGTACCGCGCGATAAGAGGTTCAAGGATATTTTCCAAAGTAATTACGTGCTGGATTTTGTCTCAAATTACTATAAAGAAGACATAGATCTAGTTGATCGTACGGGTAAGGTCTTAAAGAAAGTGAAATTACAAAAGACGGAGGAGAATCTATAGCGGATGAAAAAAGGACTATCTCTTATTATTGTCAATTATTTTTGTGAAACGTATATCGAAAAGTTGGTCGATAGCGTTTTGTCGAACGTGCAGTTGAAGAACCTTGAAATCGTTATTGTCAGTAACAGTATTCCCGCATTTCAGTGGACGGATGAATATCAGCATGAATACAATATTAAAATTATAAACAATCATGGAAACGAAGGATTCGGACGCGCTATAAACAAAGGCGTTGAAAATTCCCAATATGATTATTTTTGCATGGTAAATCCCGATATGGAATTGGTGCAGGGAAACATTTTGGATGAGTTGTATGGTTATTTCCAAACATTGCCGGATGACGTCGGCGCACTAAGCTGCTTGATTAACAATGATGACGGGACGCGGCAACATACTTTTTTTATGCAGAAGGGTATTGCGAAAATGAGGTTCCTGAAATTTATGGTCAGGGGCCTTTTGCCGTACAGAGTAAAACAACTGATTTCCAAAGACAGGTCGGGGGAGTTGGAAGAACTCATAAAAAAGAGCGAACCGTTCGAAGTGGGCGGTTTTCATGGGCCTTTTGTGATGATGCGCCGTTCTGCTTTTTTTGACGTGGGCGGATTTGATCCCGACTTTTTCATGTATGCGGAAGATATTGAATTGTTCAGGAACAGGTTTTACAAAAAATATAAAAGCATGGTTTATCCGAAAGTCGGCCTGGTCCATTTTTCCGGCAAAACGGACAAATACGGTCTCATGTCCAAGCAATCGATAGTTTCTTATATGCTGTATCTGAAAAAACAGGGCAATTATTTTCTTGGAATATACGTTTTTTTCAGAACGATTAAAAGTTTGCTTTTATTATTATTTTCACTTTTCAAAGGCAAAAAATATGGACGAGAAGCTTTTCAGTTCTTGTCTACCTTGAAATACGTTAAAGCGATAGTTTTGACACCAAGAGGATTTCATACGCGCGTCACCAGTTTAAAGATAGATGAAATTCCTGATTAAAGTTGCCAACCGTTAAAATGATACTTGGAAAGGGTAGATTTGAGTATTAAAGAAGAACGCATTCCTAAGATTATTTGGACATATAGGGAGCAAGGATTTGGGAACTTCCTTTTGATTGTCCAAAATTATATTCAATCCTGGCGAAAATGGAATCCGATTTGGGACATTAAGCTTTTGGATAAAAACAGTTTATTGAGGCCTGGCCGATTTAGACAAAAAGCAGTTGAGCAAATCGATTTCTTTAAATGGTTGCTGTCAAAGAACAAAATTTTGGGCTACATTCCTGTTTAATAAGGTTTTCAAAATTTATTCTAATCCATTAATGCAATAGAAGATAGATGAAATTTTTTTATTTTTAAATAGAAGGACAAGATCATGGTAGTCTTTTTTCACATTCCAAAAACAGCGGGAACGACTCTCTATGGAATTTTAGAACAACAGTATGAAAAAATATTTACAATCAATGGGCGTGATAAGGAGAAAACCTTACAAAAACTTGTTGAAATGGATGCAGAATCAATGAGAGAATTTGACTGTGTTCAAGGGCATTTGACTTTTTCAATGCGCAAACATCCAGCTCTGAAAGATCAAGATCTTACATTTTTCAGTTTTTTTCGTGATCCTGTTAAATGGTTCGTTTCTAACTATACATATGTTAGAAAGCAGCAGTTGAATAGATTTCATGATGTGGCTTTGAATATGAGTATGGATGAATGGTTGTTATTCCAAAAGGAAGAATATTATGACAACATACAAAGCAGACATCTATTGGAGCGATTACCACTATTTAATCCAGAGAATCTTGAACTTGATTTAAATAAAGTCGATAAAGATGAATTAATAGCAGAATTGTTTGATAGGCTCAATAGCATTAATTATGTATTCACTACGGATAATTTTGATAGTGCCCTTTTATTTCTTTATTCTGAGCTGTCCTGGAGAAAAAAGCCTTATTATATTTGGCTTAATGCCTCTTCGAAAGTGTCAAAGGATAAACTCTCTCCAAAAACTCGAAAAGATATTGAAGCAGTGAACTGGCTTGATATGATTTTATTTCAAGAAGTTCAAAAAAGAGAACAAGAATATCTAAATAACATTTCAGATACAGCTGTGGAAAAATTCCAAAAAGTTAACAAAAATTGGAAATATTTACAGTATTTTAGATGTTGTTTTAAGTAGAGAAAACTCGATTACTTTGGAAGCTTAAAAATGTTTATAGACAAAAGATTCAATAAATATCCCATTTCATTAAAAGAGTTTTAATGGATAATCAATTTACTATTCCGCAAACTATCTGGATGTACTGGGAACAAGGGTTCGAAAATGCACCGTTGGTTGTCAAAAAATGTGTTGAATCATGGAAAAGGCTCAACCCAGAATGGGACATTAGACTCTTGGATGAAACCAGTTTGACTGAATACGTCCAACTGGATCTTCCGGAAGAAAAGATCTCTTCTCTTCTTTTGGCACACAAATCTGATCTCATCCGTTTGAAGCTGCTTGATGCCTATGGTGGAGTTTGGGCTGATGCAACGACGTATTGCATGAAGCCTTTGGACTCTTGGCTTAATGGAGTGTCCGGAACAGGTTTCTTTGCATTTGACAGACCAGGGCCTGGGCGATTGCTTTCAAACTGGTTTTTGGCTGCAGAAAAGCACAATAGGATTATTTCCAAATGGCATAGGTTATTACATGAATTTTGGGATAGAAACACTTTTCCGAAACCTGGCAGGTATAGACAAAAACTGGTTAAAAGGGTCGGCCTTCATCTCAATGGTGATTGCCAACGAACAAAGTATTGGTTTTTGCCACTGTTTACGAAGGTCTTTAAAATTTACCCTTATGCTGTAATGCATTTCTTGTTTGAGAGGTTGATCTCCAATGATGCAGAAAGCAGAATTATTTGGCAAAAAACAAAAAAAATAAGTGCTGATGGTCCGCACGCGCTGCAGTTTGCTGGGCTACTGACTCCGTTGAGCGAAGAGCACAAAAAACTTGTGGATGAAAGTGATGCCCCAATGTTCAAACTGACATATAAAGGTTTCGAAGCGGGAAAATATCCTTCATCTTTATTATGGTATCTGTTAGAAGGTAGAGACCTTGAACAAAGAGAGCAGGCCAAAAAATGATGACGACCATTATTAAAGGAGTATGGGTTTGCAGGTATGTATAGCAATTCTGGGGATGCACAGAAGCGGGACATCGGCACTCGGCGGGGTGCTGCACGCGCTTGGTATTTCAATGGGGCAGACGCTTGTAGAAGCGAAGAAACATAACCCGAAAGGCTACTTCGAAAACAAGAAGATTATAGATTTTAACGATTACGTGCTCTTCCCCATACTGGAACATACATGGGATGATCTATCGCTTCTGCCGGAAGGATGGGAGGAACATGAGGAGGTAAGAGGTCTTTATTCGATTGCCAAAGAGATCATACGGGATGATTACTCACATGAGAAACTTTTCGGTGTCAAAGACCCGCGACTTTGCATTTTATTCCCATTTTGGGAAAAAGTTCTCCGTGACTTGAATATAGAAATAAAGGTGATTCTGCCATATAGAAATCCGGAGGAAATATATCGCTCACTGCAGAAGCGCGACGGTTTCAGTAGGGAAAAAACATTTTTAATGTGGGTAAAATATGTTCTTCTTGCTGAATATTATTCCCGCAAATATCCACGGGTTGCCATTGCCTATTATGATCTGCTTGGAGAGCCAAAAGAAACCGTTAAAAAAATATTTCAACGACTTTACGTCGACGTTGAAGATATGGATAGTAAGATAGATCATGCAGCGCTTTTCGTGGAAAAGGGGCTTAAACATTATAACGGGGACAACTCTCTTGTCTCTCCTGTACCTATATTTGTACAGGAAACCAATGAACTCTACCTGCAACTTATTGCAGGCGATCCGGGCCTTGAACAGGCGTTTGACAGGGTGAGAGAAGAATACATGACCAATACTTCCTTTTTTTTACATGATAATAAAGAGCTGATTGAACAAAAATTCAAGCTCCATATCAACAACAGGAAACTTAGCCATCGTCTTCGTAATCGGCTAAAACCCATATACGAGTTGTATAAACATAAAATGAATAAAGACTGATGATGACAAAAGTTATACTCATCCCTGAATTTTTCCCCTATGGTATTGCAACGGAAACATTTTTGGAGTCAGAAGTTAAGTATTGGGCTGAACGTAAAGATGTTGAACTAATAATTATGCCAATGAAAGTGGGAGATGACAGTCGGCAGCTTCCGAGTAGCATAAAAGTGGATCAGTCATTTGCCAATTATCTTAATAAACATGGCAATCATAGAATTAGTAGTAAGTTTTATAAAATCCTTTATGCAATAAGAGTTTTATTTACCACTATGTTTTGGACAGAAATATTTGCACAAAAGATTTTTGATATTGCCAAAATAAAAGATCTTATGCTTTCAATGAGAAAATACTTTGTGTATAAGCATTTTTTTGGATCGTTACAAAAACAATATCCTGAAGCAATTTATTATACCTATTGGCACACAGAAGTTACATATGCTTTACAAAGAATTCTGAAAGGCTCGAGGAACAAGTTAATCACAAGAACGCATAGATTTGATCTTTATGAAGATACTACATTACATAATTACATGCCTTTGAGGCGGCAGTTTGTTAGAGGACTGGACCATATATTTACTATCACGGATTCGGGGATAGATTATCTTTCAACTACCTATGGGTTTGACAAAAAAAACATAACAACATCTAGGCTAGGGGTTGATGATAAGCAGATAAATGCAAATGCGACGGGAGCAGGAATATTTCATATCGTCTCATGTTCGGCCTTAAGGCCAGTCAAACGGGTAGATAAAATCATAGATCTTTTGGGGAAGCTTTCTGAGCAATATCCTGGAGTGTCTTTTGTTTGGTCACATATTGGTGATGGTCCGTTAGAAAAGCAAATTAAAGAATATGCTTTTACAAAACTTTCTCGGAAAGAGAATGTTCAATACAACTTGCTTGGAATGCTTTCTAATGAAGATGTCTATAGTTATTATGAAAGTCATGCAGTTGATGTATTTATCAATGCTAGCGAGTCCGAAGGTGTTCCAGTTTCGATGATGGAGGCGATGAGTTGCCATATTCCTGTTGTGGCTCCAGATGTCGGCGGTATTTCCGACATGATTGAGGATGGATACAACGGAAAATTACTGAGTGAAAAGTCAGAGGTAGATGAATATTTCATTGCCTTTACGGATCTTTCTTTTTTTAAAGATACAGCTATACGGGAAAATGCCTATAAAGTTTTTAAAGATAAATATCTTGCTTCTGAAAATTATAGGCAGTTTATTTTGTATTTGATTCATTTATGTGATGATAGAATTAGATAAAATGTCCGCTATTTTGATTATATCCCCTGAACCGTGGAAAGGGCATTTCGTCAGTAAACATCATTACGCGGTTAACCTCGCTGCGAGAGGTTACGGGGTTTATTTCCTGAACCCACCCGATGCATCCCTGTCCGGGGTTAGAATCGAGAAGACAAATCATGCGAACCTGTGGGAAGTATCCGGACCGATGGTTGCGAAGGGACTGCGGTTTTACCCGGCCGCTGTGCGCCGCCGGCTGGAAGCACGATGGCTCAGAGCGCTTGAAAAAAAGGCGGGCAGAAGGTTTTCTGCGATCTGGCTATTTGAAAACTCCCGTTTTTTCGACATGAAATTTGCAAAAAATAGGCTAAAGATCTACCACCAGGTGGACCTGAACCAGGACTTCCATGTTGTTGATGCAGCATCGTCGGCAGATATTTGTCTTGCAAATACAGATGCGATCTTGCGTAAGATCCTGCCATACAGTGACAGGACATATAAAATCCATCATGGTGTTTCCATGCCTTCCGCACTACTTCCACTCTCGGAAGAACAAAAGGGTCGCTTTTTTGAGAATGGCATTAATGCCGTGTATGTAGGAAACCTTGAGATTCCATACCTTGATACGAAGCTTCTTGGCGAACTCGTAAAAGCATTCCCGGCAATCCGGTTCCATTTTATAGGCAAATATAGCGAAGACGGCAGCTTGTACAAGCAATGCAAGGATAGTGAAAACATAAGATGGTGGGGGGCAGTTAAGAGTGAAATGATTCCTTCGATCCTGTTGTATTGCGATATTCAGCTCTTGACGTACAAAGTCGAAAGTGATTGGGAGAAAGAGCAGATGGCAAGTCCACATAAGCTCATGGAGTATTTATCCAGCGGGAAAGTCGTCGTCGCGACCTATACGGACGAGTACAAAGACAAACCCGGACTGCTTGAAATGGTTGATAGACCGGGAAAGTATATTGAGAAATTTTATGATGTCGTTTCGAATATTGATGATTACAACAGCAATACAAAACAGACTGTACGCAGAGCTTTTGCACAGGAGAACACCTATCCTAAGCAGCTTGACCGTATAATCACAATTTTAAATAAACATAATTTGAAATTCTAACAAGGTCCGGAGTGATGAGGAACAGGCGCAAGATCGTTATTTTTCTTTATAACCGTCTGTTCGATCAGGTAAACCAGTCCAATTTCTGGCTGTACATAAAAGATCTTCTGGAAGATAAAAACAGTCACTACCGCTTTCACGTCGTCAGTTATGAGGACCCCGCATATCCTCTGACGGACGAACAGGAAGCACTGGTGGAATATTGGAAAAGTCTCGGACTGGGGTGGACGCCCCTGACCTGGCACCGGGGAAAAGAGCTTGGCAAAAAGTTCATCGACCTGTTCAACGGCTTTATGGTCGTCACAAAGCTACGTATACATGGGTATAAATATATCGCGACGCTGGCATCGATAGCTGGTACGTACGCATATGTATACAGTGTGCCGCTTCGCATGCGTCTGTTTATGTATTCATTCGAACCGCATAGCGAATACGGCCTTGACAGCGGATGGTGGACAAAAGAGAGTCGTCAATACAAAATCACCCATTTTCTGGAAGAAAAAGCGGCAAAATCCGCTGCAGTAATAGGGTCGGGTACGGTTTTTATGCAGGAGAGACTTGAGAAAGTATGGAAGTCAAAGGCAAAATTTGTCAAATTGCCTACAGCTGCAAATGACGAAAAGTTTGTTTTTAATGAAAAGGATCGGACAACAGTAAGAAAAGAACTGAATATTCCAGAAGATGCCTGGGTGCTGTACTACCCTGGGAAATTCGGCGACCTTTATTATCGCGAAGAGTTTGCATGGATGTACAAATGGTTAAAAGAGGAAGATGAGAGGCTGCATCTGCTGATTGTAACACCGCATACGGATGCCGAGGTGAAAACACTGTTCGATGTAGCGGGGGTGCCCCCGGAGGACTACACCGTTACCCATAGCGATTATGCGGATATCCACAAATACAACAGTGCCGGCGACTTCGCAATCATTTCCGTTCCGCCGGGCCCTTCCAAAAAGTTTACTTCCAGTATCAAAGTCGGAGAGTACCTGTGCTCCGGTCTCCCTTTTCTGGTCGTGCGCGGGGTGTCGGAAGATTACATCTATGCCGAAGAAAGGGATGTCGGGGTCGTCGTGGAAGATTTCAGCAAAGAAGAGATCAAAAAGGCATGGCCGAAGATCAGAGAGTATTTGACACGTGACGATGCGGCATTGCGGAGACATTGCCGCGAGGTGGGCCTGGAGTACCGCGGCTACAGCCGTTTGAAACTGCGTTTTGCCCAGGCGCTGCACTATCTGACGGAGACGGAATAATGCCGAAAAAGATCAATCTTCTGTTTGTGAGTATTGCTTTTCCGCCAAAAAGCGATCCGGAGTGTCTGCAAACGGCCAAGTACTTCAAATATCTTGTCAGGGATCAGGGCTTCGAAATAGATGTGGTAACATCGACGGACGACACGGTGAACATGCCGGCCGATCAGAGTCTTGTCCGATACGGCAAGGGATACCGGCAAATGATACAGGCTGGGTTTTTTGAAAACAGGTATGTCAGTTTTCTGCTTAGAAAAATTCATCCCGACATTCTGAAGTATCCCGATTCGAAATTTAGATTTTACAGACAGTGGAAGAAGGTAGTCAAACGGCTTCAAAACAGGCCAGATGTGATCTATTCCCGGTCATATCCCCTGTCGTCGACGCTGATGGCGTATTATCTGCAGAAGCATTACAAAGTACCCTGGGTATTGCATCTCAGCGACCCCTGGACGCTGAACCCGCTGCATGATTTCGGAAAAGCCGGGCGATGGAACGCGTCGATGGAAAAAGCCTGTTTCGAGGATGCCGCATGCATTGCTTTTTCGTCGTCGAAGACCATGGAACTGTATCGAAAAAAATATCCGGATTTCACGGAGAAATTCAGGCTTTCCCCGAATGTTTTCGACCCTGAGGATAAAACCCCGCAAACGTATAAGCTCAAGGATAAACTGACGGTGGTTTACACGGGCGGCCTGGTCGGCGAAAGAAGCCCCGAAAAGCTTTTTGAAGCGATCGCAAACATGGAGCGTGAACGGCCAGAAGTCCTCCGGGACTTCGATTTTGTATTTGCCGGCGCACTGGACCGTAAAAACCGGGCGTTGTTCGACCGGGAAATCATGGGGGTGAGGCATATCGGCAGTCTCTCGTTTCCTGATGCGCTCAAGCTTCAGCGGCAGGCCGACATGCTTCTCGTCATAGATTCGCCGTTTCACAATCCCGAAGATGCACAGTTCTTTCCTTCCAAGCTTCTCGACTATATGCTGATGCAGCGACGGATCATTGCACTGACCGATCGGGGCAGTATGTCATGGGAGATTATCGAGGGTCAATTAGGGAATTGTTTCGCTCATGGCGATACCGAAGGCCTCAGTACTGCCTTGATTGACGCATGGCATGCATGGAAAAGGAAGGACGAATCGTATTTTATGCTTGATTCACCGGATGATATGTATGCAGCCGACTACAATGTAGAACGTTTAGGCCAAATTTTCAGGGAGGTTGCAGGTGAAAAATAAGATTGCGATTATATTGGGAACAAGGCCGGAAGCGATCAAGCTCATTCCAATCTATCTCGAACTGAAAAGGAGTGAGAACTTCGAGCCTGTACTAATCTCCACCGGACAGCATGAATCTATGCTTCAGCAGATTTTTGACTTTTTTGCCGTGCAGCCGGACTTTAAACTCAATGTGATGGAGCCCAATCAAACGCTGTCCGGATTGACATCGAAACTGTTTCGGGAAATCGGCGCGCATTTCAGTGAGCATCAGTATGCTTATGTCATGGTTCAGGGAGATACAACGACCGCGTTTGTCGGGGCAGTTTCCGCACTGTACTACAAATATAAGATTGTTCATGTGGAGGCCGGACTGCGGACGCACGACAAATGGGCTCCTTTTCCGGAAGAGAGCAACCGCAGGATGATAGGCAGCATAGCAGACATCCATTTCGCCGCCACCTTGCCCGCCGTCGAAAACCTGAAAAACGAAAATATCACGGAAAATGTCGTGCTGGTCGGTAACAGTGTCATCGACAGCCTGCTGCTTGCCAAGCAGAAAATCGAGCAGGATATCGGACACTACGAACGGCAGTTCGTGTCGATTACGGAAGGACAAAAGACCATCCTGGTGACGGGGCACCGGCGAGAAAGTTTCGGAAAGGGGTTTGAGCAGATTTGCCTCGCGCTGGCTACGATCGCCGAGCAGAACCCAGATATACAGATCATCTACCCGGTGCATCTTAACCCGAATATACAGGAAGTGGTCTACCGTTTGCTGGATGGATACGCCAACATTCGCTTGATCGAACCCCTGCCTTACGACGAGCTTGTCTATCTCATGATGAAGTCGTGGATGGTCCTGACGGATTCCGGCGGTATCCAGGAAGAGGCACCGACGCTGAACGTGCCGCTGATTGTGATGAGAAACACGACGGAACGCAGCGAGGGTATTACCAGCGGCTGCAGCGTGCTGGGAGGAACGGATGCCGAAAAGATATTGGGAGCATTCAATGATATTAAAAACTCTGAAGAGCGCTACAATCGGATGGCAAAAGCGGATAACCCGTATGGGGACGGTACGACTTCCAAAAAGATCGTCGGTTTTCTTGCTTCGATACCGTTGAATGCAGAGTAGCGGAGCGTTGTGTGAAAATTGCAATATTTGACGTATGCGACACTTTATACCGCGTTAATACGTCATTCGCATTTCTCGACAGCTATTTTTCCGGAAACGGTCGATATCGTCTTTTCCGAAAATTCAGTAGATCGTTCCCGGGAAAACTGATCAACTACCCTTTTTACAAATGGATGAAATACGATTTGGTGAGAGTAGCGGCAACACGCTTCTTGGCCGGTGAAGACATACGGGAAATTGAGATGAGTTCCCGGGAGTTCGTATTTAACCATTTGGTGAATAAGATCAACCCGCAAACGGAAGCACTGCTGCATGAACTGCGAGAAGCGGGATACAGGATAGTTCTAATGTCCGGTTCTTACGGTTTTATCGTGGCACATGTCGCCGACTATTTTTCCGCCGACGGTTTTTTTGCCTCGGAGCTTGCGAGTGCTGAGGGGCGATTGACGGGTGAGTTCCGCGCTGACCAGCTGTTTACGAAAAAAATGCGTATGGAAAGCGTTTATCCCAATATCGATGAGCTTGTCGTGGTCAGTGACAATAAAACGGACTATGACTTGTTGAGTACGGCGGACAAAGCCTATGTCGTATGCAACAAAAAGAAAGACCGGGATTTTTGGGAGCAGCGTTTCCCCGATTCGTCGAAAGTACGCTATCTGGAAACTTACGATGAATAGACTTTTCCTGCCCTTCAGTTACCTGTTCTACAGCAGGTTGTCCGCAAAATCCGAAAAAATTTCGTGGGTCATCATCTATGTTATTCCCGTACTTTTCTTTTCGGCCGTCGTCTCCAGCATGGGAACGCTGCAAACGCTTGGAATAGCATTGCTTGCGATGGTGGGGTATGTTTCCCTTTACGAGATCGGCTATCTTCAAAATGATCTCACGACAACAGAAAAGGAAAAAGAACCCACGAATAGAATCCGTGCGGGAGACCATGACTTTTTTACCCGGCAGTTTGGAAAACTGATTTGGATTAGGTATTTTTACGTCTTTTCTGTTCTTCTGATACTGATTGTTTTGTCCTGGTATGAGCTTGATCTGTATATTTTCCAAAATGCTTCGACTTTATTGGTTTCAAGGATCGCCTTTGTTCTGCATAATCGCTGGAGGGACAGGCGCAATATCATCACATTCGCCTTTTTGCAGGCGACCAAATACCTTGCGCTTCCTCTGCTCTTCGTTTCGGCGTGCGGTTCGGTATGGGCGGTGGCGACTTTGTTGCTGATTTATCCGATTGTCAGAACAATGGAATATGCATCCAGCGAGAAGTTTCAATTTTCGAGTTACCAAGCGTTGATTGGCAGCCATGATACTTTTAGAGTAAAGTACTATTTTTTACTTTTTATAGTATCAATTTGTTTATTTTTTTTTCCGGGATCTAGCGAAGAGAATAGGATTATTGTTGTTGCAACAGTGTACTTTTTTTTATTTAGAATAACAGCTTGGTTACTAGTGAAAAAAGGGATTTATCAAAGATGAATACTTTGAGTAGAAATATTGCTTTAGACATTTTAAAACTTGTGATGGCCTTCATAGTCATTGGACTACATACACAATTTTTGCATGATTTTACCAAGGTTGGAAATTTTTTAACATGTAATGGCGTTTTCAGAATAGCAGTTCCGATGTTTTTACTAATAAACGGGTTCTATTTCTATTCTTTTGCATGCGAAAAAAAATATATTCACTGGTTTAAAAGAGTTCTATTCCTTTACCTATTTTGGATGATGGTCTACTCGTATTTCTGGTGGAAGCCATTTGAAATATCTCTAGAGACATTGTTGGCCATACTTGAAATTTTTCTTGTTGGTTATTTGCACCTATGGTATCTTGCTGCATTACTAGGCGCTGCTCTGATAATGATTATAGTGAAAAAATTTTCGGCAAAAACACTTGTGGCAGCTATCCTAATCACTTTTTTGTCGGGAACGGCAATACAGTATGCAGGAAATTATCATATTTTCGACATGCCTTTGTTAGACAGAGTTGCTAATACAAAATGGGTTTATAGAAATTTTTTGTTTTTTGCCTTCCCTTTTTTTAGCATTGGATTTTTTATAAACAAATATGATGTACACAAAAAAATATCTTTTGAACTTTCTCTGATAGTAACTGTCATAGGCTTTATTTTAGTACTGGGCGAGTCTTATTTGAATTTATTATCTCCAATTAATGATAAGGATTTTGATATGCTTGTTTCACTACTGATTTTATGTCCCATATTATTTATTTTGTTTATGAATTTCGAGTTCAAAGGTGGGAGTAAACAATTTGCACTATATGCCTCTGGAGTTTATTTCGTTCATCTGATAATATTATTTGCATATAGAAAATTTATGCATCTAAACAGTATAGAGTTGACATTGGCAGTTATTGCGACATCACTTTTCATCTCTTTTTTCTTGATCAAAATTAACAGTAAACTAAAATTTATACTTTGAGTGAATAGCGGAGGAAAATTTGATTTCATTGATTGGTGCGCAAAAAACAAAAAGTGCTGTTGTACTTTTTTTTATTGTATTGATTGTTCTGGGTAACCTGATATACAAAGATTACGGCATGTCGACTGATGAATGGAGAGAGCGGGTGACGGCGACCGTTACGGCCAATTATCTTGCAGAAAAGTTTGCGCCGTCCCGGGTCAAAGAAGATGTCCCTGCACTGGGAACTTATAAAGACAGGGATTACGGCGTAGCTTTTTCATTGCCGGCCGTCATTTTGGAATATGCCCTTGGCATCAAATCCGATAAAGACATATTTTATTTACGGCACCTTTTGACGTTTTTGATGTTTGTTGTCGGCGTGTTTGCAGTCTACCAAATGTCGGCCAGGCGCTTTGAAAGCGAGTGGATAGGGTTGCTTTCCGCCTTGGTGCTGATCTTGTCCCCGCGGATTTTCGCAGATGCATTTTACAACGGTAAAGATATCGTGTTCATGGCAGCATACGCGTTGGCCGTAAACACGTTGATCATCTATGTGCTTTCCCCGACAATCAAAAATGCGCTGATACATGCGGCGGTGACCGCCTATGCCATCGATATTCGAATAATGGGTATCGTCGTCTTGGCGGCAACTATCGTCATCATCGCAATCAGATTGTTCAAAAAAGAGTTGGTCGTTCGAAATATATTGATCAGTTTGGGCCTCTATCTCATTACAGCGTCTCTACTTGTTGTCGTTATGTGGCCATGGTTGTGGACAGACCCCGTCGGTCATTTCATTGAAGCATTCAAAAACATGTCCCAATTCAGATGGTACGGAAGCGAACTCTTTTTTGGCACATATATCAAAGCTACGGAGCTTCCCTGGTATTATGTTTTCATATGGGTCGGGATCACGACGCCTATTATCTATCTGCTCTTTTTTATTGTGGGGTCCGGCTATACGGTCTTCTTGGCTGCGGTCAATCATTTGAAACTATGGAAAAACGAGCACGAATTACAGGATTATATATTTTTTGCATTTTTCTGGGCGCCGGTTCTCGCCGTCATCGTTTTGCATTCGGTACTTTATAACGGGTGGAGACAACTCTATTTTATTTACCCCATGTTTATTCTGCTGACGACAGGCGGCTTCATTCTGGTATGGAACAGGCTGGGTGTCCTTTATAAACGTATTCTTGCCGTTGTACTCGCAGGGGTATTGATATCCGTTTCCGGTTGGATGTGGAAAATGCACCCGATGCAAAATATTTATTTCAATGCCTTTGCGGGCAAAGATTGGACAACGAAATGGCCTGTGGATTATTGGGGCCTCGGCAACCTCGCTGCAGTCGAATACATTCTGGCAAATGATAAAAACCCTAAAGTCAACATTTATGTCGCATCCCATACGAACCTTTTTCTGTTCTTCTTGCTAAAAAACTATCAGGATAGAGACAGAATAAATTATGTTAAGAGCGTCGAAAAGGCTAATTATATTTTGAATAACTATTACAGGAATGGAAGGAATGATCCCAAAGAAGTAGATGAAATGTCACTGAAAAACTTCAAAGTTTATTATCAGGTTAGAGATGGCGATGAGGTGGTCTTGACGGTTTTGCAAAGGAAAAATCAGATAAAGTTTGAAAATCAATGAAACAGATCAGAGATTTTTTGTATGTCGGGATTACGGCGACTTTGGTTGACTTTTCATTATACAGTCTGCTGGTGGGGTTCGATGTCTTCAAGTATGTCCTTGCAACGGTTGTAGGGTATTCGGCAGGATTTTTTGTCAGTTTCTTTTTGACACGCAAATATGTGTTTTCAACGATTAAAATGGAGAAGATGCATCATGAATTTTTGGTGGTCGCGGCTATTACGTTTGTGGGGCTAATTCTAAATATTTTGATCGTTTACGGATTGAAAAAAGTTGCATTGGACGATTATTCCGCCAGGGCAATCGCCATAGGTATTGTCTTTTTCTTTAATTATTTTGCCAGAAAAGGTTTTGTATATGGGTGATGAAAACATACGTCCGGTCATCTCTGTAGTCTGCCCTTGTTATAACGAAGAAGATGTCATTAACATCTTCTTGCGCGAGATTACGAAAGTATTGGGTGAAATCGGCGAAACCTATGAGTTGGTTTTTATCAATGACGGGAGTCGAGATAACACATTGGGCGCATTGGTTTCTGCAAAGCAGACTTTTCAAAATATGCGAATCATTAACCTCTCAAGAAATTTTGGGAAAGAAGCTGCTTTGACGGCAGGGCTGGACCAGGCAAAAGGCGACGTCATCATACCGATTGACGTGGATTTGCAGGACCCACCTGAGATGATCAAGGAATTCATGCTTCATTGGAGAAACGGCAGCGATGTCGTTTTGGCCAGAAGGATTGACAGATCGTCAGATAGCTTTGCAAAAAGGGTGAGTGCGAGGCTGTTTTATAAATTCAACAATAAAATTTCCAAGGTTGCCATTCCGGAGAACGTCGGTGATTACAGACTTATGACGAGAAAAGTACTCGATGCATTGCAACAACTTCCGGAAAGCGAGCGCTTCATGAAAGGCCTTTTCGCCTGGGTGGGTTTTAAAGCCACAGTGGTCGACTACAAAAGAGATGAAAGAAAAGCAGGGAAAACAAGTTTCAATGGTTGGAAATTATGGAATTTCGCATTGGAAGGCATTACAAGTTTCAGTACATTTCCTTTGAAAGTCTGGTTGTATCTCGGCTTGATCATTTCGCTTCTTGCATTTTTCTATGGCACAGTGATTATTCTACAAACTATCATTTTAGGTGTTGATATGCCTGGTTATGCATCGACAATGACTACTATTCTCTTTTTGGGCGGAATCCAACTTATAGGTATTGGAGTCTTGGGGGAATACATAGGACGTATTTATATGGAGTCCAAAAGAAGACCAACATATATCATTGAGGATGAATATTGATCTTTATAATGTTGAATAATTTATGTGCGGCGTAGCAGGGTTTATTGATCACCGGGGGCACTCGTCAGAGGCGGTACTTAAATCGATGACGGATGCTATGGTATTGCGGGGCCCGGATGATTCCGGAACATCTTTTGAGCGTACCGATTTCGCCCAGATCGGTCTTGGGCATCGCCGGCTCTCCATTCTGGACCTTTCTGCACTGGGGCATCAGCCCATGTTCTTTGAACATTTGAGCATGGTCTATAACGGGGAAGTGTACAACTTCGGCGAGATCAAAAGTGAGCTTGAAACCCTGGGGTATGCCTTCGCATCCCACTCCGATACGGAGGTCATTCTCAAAGCGTTCCATGCATGGGGAAAGGAGTGCGTCGGCAGGTTCCGGGGAATGTTCGCATTCGTCATCTATGACAGCAGGGCGGAGAAACTGTTTATGTTCCGTGACCGGGCCGGTGTAAAGCCGTTCTATTACTACGTAAAGGACGGACTTTTTCTATTCGCCAGCGAACTCAAGGCGTTCAGGGAACACGAAAGGTTTGAAAAGACGATCGAGAGATCGGTCATCCCTGTGTACATGCGTTTCGGGTACATTCCGGCGCCCTATACCATCTTCGAGAATACCTACAAGCTCAAAGCGGGCCATTACCTGGAGTACGATCTGCAGGCGGGGCAGTTCGAGATACGGCAGTATTGGAATGTCAATGTGTTTTATAGTAAAGCGAAGCTGGATCTTTCCGAAGAGGCCGTTCTTGACACGCTGGAGCAAGAGCTGATGGAGGCTTTTCAGCTGCGCATGGTCTCTGATGTCCCTGTCGGTGTCTTTCTGAGCGGAGGTGTCGACAGTTCACTTGTAACGGCACTGCTTCAAAAAGCTTCGAAGGAGCCGTTGCGGACTTTTACCATCGGGTTTGACGAAGAGGGCTACGATGAAGCGGAGCATGCCAGGAAGATCGCGGCCTACCTGGGCACGGAACATACCGAATACTACTGCACCAAAGAGGATGCCTTACAGGTCATCCCGGAGCTGCCGAAGATCTATGATGAACCTTTCGGGGACAGTTCGGCAATAGCGACTATCCTGGTCTCGAAGCTGGCAAAAGAGAAGGTCTCCGTCGTCCTTTCCGGTGACGGGGGAGACGAGCTTTTTTGCGGCTACAGCAAGTACTTTGCCCTGAACAGGGTCATGAGGCTCCTGGTACCGGGTGTGAAAAAGAACGTGCTTAAAGGGGCGGTCAACCTGCTAAACGAAAAAGCGGTCTACCGGTTGAACGGCATGCTCCCCCGCTCGAAACGGCAGACCAATATCCGTGACAAATTCCAGAAGTTTAAACGGGCTGTCAACGCCGATACGCTGGAGCAGATGTTCATCGAGGCAAGCTCTTATGTCGATGCGGAGACCATAGAGAATTGTTTGGGGGGTGAAGCGGGCCTTCCGGCGCAAACCGGCTTCGGCAGTTTTGAAACATTGGCGGATATCGCACCGCTGGAACGGATGATGGCTGTCGACTTTCAGACTTTTATGGTCGATGATGTCCTGACCAAAGTCGACCGTGCAACGATGAGTGTCAGCCTGGAAGGGCGCGAACCGTTGCTCGATCACAAGGTCGCCGAGTTCATTGCACGGGTACCCATAGCACTGAAATACAAAGACGATAGCGGGAAGTACCTGCTGAAAAAAGTGCTCTACAATCACATACCCAAAAGTTTTTTTGAGCGCCAAAAATCCGGTTTTCAGGTCCCGTTGTATGAGTGGCTGAAAAATGATCTGAGGCCTTTGCTTGACCGTTACCTTGCAAAAGAACGTTTGGAAGAGGGGCAGATCTTCGATGCTATACAAGTGCAAAAAACACTGGAAGATTATTATGAAGGACGGTACGTCAACATCAACGAGATATGGTTCATACTGATGTTCGAGATGTGGTGTGAAACGTGGGGAAGTATGACGATCGGTAAGGATTGAAACTATGCTGGCTTACTATTTGATGTTTTTGGTGCCGGCATTGGCCGCCATCATGACAGCCGGAAAAGGGGTGCGCCCAAACAATGCCGTATGGATATCTACCGGGATGCTTCTGACGCTCCTGCTTGGGTTTAGGATGAGTGGCGGTGACTGGTATAACTATCTGTCGCGATTTGATGAGATGCGTTACCTGACGCTTGATCTGGCACTGGGCATCAAAGACCCGGGGTATCAGCTCATCAGTTACTATATGTACCAGTGGGACTGGGGATTTTACGCAGTCACGATGATCTGCGCAGTGATTTCCGTCACGGGATTGATGATATTCCTACGACGCCAGGTCGATCCGTGGCTGGGACTGGCCGTGGCAGTCCCATATCTGTATATTGTCGTGTACATGGGATATATGCGACAAGGGGTGGCACTGGGTCTCGTCATGTGGGGGATCACCTTCCTCGAACGGGGGAAATTCGTACGTTTCGTTTTGATGGTCGTACTGGCGGTCACTTTCCATAAATCGGCGATCCTTATGATCGCATTCGGTGTGTTTCAGCAGGGAAAAGGAAGGATATTCAAGATTCTGGCAATCCTTTTTGCCGGGGTTGGCGTCTGGAGCGCTTTTGTCGGTGATGCTGCCGAAACGCTATACGTAAACTACGTTGAAGCCGGAATGCAGTCGGGGGGTGCGATGATCCGTGTATTGCTCAATGCTGTGCCGGCGATGCTGCTGATGCTTTATCGCAAACAGTGGAAGCAGCATTTCAACGACTATGGATTCTGGTCAATGATCGCACTGGCTTCACTGGCTGCCATTCCGCTTGTCGTGTTGGCTTCGACGGCAGTGGACAGGATGGCGCTCTATTTCCTGCCGCTTCAGATCGTCGTTTTTGCCCGCCTGCCGTTTTTGATGCGCGATACGCTTTCCCAGCAGATAACGACGTTCCTGATTCTGTTGTTCTATTTTACTGTCCTCACCGTTTGGCTGACCCTGGGTAGTTTTTCAAAGTGGTGGTTACCGTACAAGAATTTTTTGATCTTTAGTATGTTTGGGTAAGTGTAAAGTAGGAAGTATTCGGGTCGGCGAGCCCCCATGCTGCCGATGCAGAAACTCAATGCTTGATTGCTAGCCATAATATTCCTAGGTACTCATGGAACGCATGCTCCGAGAGTTGCAACCCTGCTGATGAAGGCCACTGGAGCCAGCGGGTATCTTTGCATTTGTAATCAGTCGGAGCGGGGATGACGTTGACACCGGCTTTCCTAAACAGTGCTACGGCCCGCGGCATGTGTATGGCGGAAGTGACGAGGATGACTTGTTTGTCGCCTGCGACAGCTCCGGCTGCGGCAGCTTCCTCGTCCGTGTCTTTCGGTGTTGTCAGCACGATAATGTCTTTTCGCGGAACGCCGAGGGCCATGCCGACCGCGGCGTTTACTTCGGCATTGGAGACGGGGTCGTCTCCGCCGTACCCGCTGAAGATCAGTTTGGCATTTTCCGACTGCCGGTAGATCATTACCCCTTCGATGGTCCGTATCAATCCCGTGGGGTTGGGTTGTGATGAAAGCGGCAATCTGGCGTCAGAGTCGTGACCGGAACCCAGAACGTGAATGTAGGCAGGCTGTTCGCTTCCTGGCTGCCATTTGGGGTAGATATTTTCCAGCGGGGCGAGCAGCAGACCGGAAAAAGGGGTGTAGGACAGAAGCGTGATCCAGATCAGCGCGACCGTCAGCATTTGTACGGCCCTTTGACGTTTCTTCATATACAGCAGGAACAGGCCTAGACCGAAAAGGATGAAGAAGATCGGCAGGGGCATTAGGAAGGAGGCGATGATTTTTTTGAGTACAAACATGAAGAGCATTATAGGTTCATAGCGCTAAGAATTTGGAGCTGTTGCGGCTTGAAAGATGAAAACCGAGTCCATCGGCTCAGCAGCGAAATGCTAAGATTTGCGCAATTTACGTACACGGAAAATCATGCAGCCAAGTAAACACCTGACTATTGCCATCGTTATCAATACCTCCTGGAACATCTATAATTTCCGACGGGGACTTGTGAAGGCATTGCAGGCAGAAGGACACCGTATCGTCTGTATCGCGCCGCGTGACGACTACTCCGAAAAGCTGCAGGCACTTGGGTGCGCGTATCGTGAGATCTCTATGAATAACAAGGGGACAAACCCGCTTGAAGACGCCAGATTGATCAGGGATTTTTACCGGCTGTTCAAAGAGGTCAGGCCGGACGTACTGCTGCAGTATACCATCAAGCCGAACATATACGGTTCCATGGCGGCCGGGCTGCTCGGTATCCCCGTGATCAGCAATATCTCCGGACTTGGCACGGTTTTTATCAATGATAATCTCGCTTCAAAAATTGCGAAAATGCTCTACAAAACGGCATTGCGCATACCCAAAAAGGTATTTTTCCAAAACGTACAGGACCGGGAGCTGTTCATCCACTCGAAATTGGTCAAAGCAGAAAAGACCGGCCTGCTGCCGGGATCGGGGATCGATTCCACTCGCTTTGCACCTAGGCCGGCACGCGTTTCCGACGGAATTGTCCGTTTTCTTTTCATTGCACGCCTGGTCAGAGACAAGGGGATCATGGAGTACGCCGAAGCGGCAAAAATGATAAATCAGCAGTTCAATGCGCAAAAAGTCAAATTCATGATCCTGGGGGCCTACTACCCGGGGAACCCGACGGCCATCACCGAGACCGAGATGAAAGCATGGGAGGCGGAAGGAACGGTTGAGTATCTTGGTACGAGCGATGATGTTGCATCGGTCATTGCCGGCATCGACTGTGTCGTATTGCCTTCATACCGTGAAGGATTGTCACGTGTGCTGCTCGAAGCCGCCGCGATGGCAAAGCCTATCGTAACGACGGACGTCCCCGGTTGCCGGGAAGTCGTGGACGACAGTGTAAACGGTTACCTGTGTCAGGTGAAGGACACAGGGTCCCTGGCAGAGGCGATGATGAAAATGCTTCGATTGACAGAGGTGCAGAGAAGTGCCATGGGGCAGAAGGGGCGTGAGAAGGTCTGTAGGGAATTTGATGAACAGATTGTGATTGATCGATACCGCGAGGCGATCGCGGGGGCAGTGCAGCGTTGAACATGTTCGGCGGTAGAGTGTGAAACTGCTTTTCGTACATGATCATATTTTTGTGACCGGGGGCGGGAAAGTCTACTCCAATACATTCCCCTATGAATTATTGAGACGTTACATCGATATGGGGCTCGAAGTGACAGTCGTGGCGCGATGCAGGGAAACGGGAACGGCGCCGGAACTCCCTGTTGCTTCCGGCAGCGGTGTATCATTCGTTTTTTTGGAGAACATCGCCTCGTTCAAGGCGTTTTTCGGCGCGAGACAGCGGCAGCGGCAGCGGCTGACAACTCTTGTTGCAACACACGACTACGTGATTGCGCGCGTGCCGAGCGAATTCGGATTAATGGCGGCGGCGATTGCCAGGCGATTGAACAAACCGTGTCTGCTTGAAGTCGTCGGATGCGCCTGGGATGCGATGTGGTACTACGGAAGTCTCAAAGCCAGACTCTATGCTCCTCTTCTGTATGTGAGAATGCGCCGCGCTGTCAGACAAGTGCACTATGTCAGCTATGTGACCGAGGGATTCCTGCAGCATCGGTATCCGCCCGGACCGAATGCGATGACCGCGGCAATCTCGGATATCATATTGCCCGATGCCGACGAGGCTGTACTACGAGGTAGGATCGAAAAGATCAATCACCCCGAAGCCAAGCCCGTTTTGGGCACGATCGCCAATTTGGGCCTGGCGTACAAAGGTGTTGATGTGGCCATCAGGGCTATGGCCGTGATCAAAAGCCGGGGAATCGACATAGAATACAGGGTACTTGGGGGCGGAGATCCTGACCGTTACCGTGCGTTGGCAGCCCGTCTCGGTATCGATGGAGATGTTCACTTTGATGGCAATGTGCCGGGCGGCGACGCTGTCTACCGCTGGTTGGACGCGATTGATCTGTATCTGCAACCCAGTCTGACCGAAGGACTCCCCCGCTCGCTTATTGAGGCGATGAGCAGGGGATGCCCCGCCGTTGGTGCTAACGTCGGAGGTATCCCTGAGCTGCTGGATGAGACAGTGCTGTTCCGGCATACTGCACCGCAGCAGTTGGTATCGCTGATCATCGCATTGCTTAATGACAGGCTGAGAATGAGGCAGGCGGCAAAGCGGAACTTTGACGTGGCACGGCAGTATGAAAACGCCCGGCTGGGGGTACAACGGCGTGTTTTTCTGGAGAGGTTCTTTAATGAGCAGCGCTATTGACTGTTTGGCCGCAGGTATTTTTTGATCAGCAGGTATGGGCGGAGAAAAAAATAGGCCCAGTGCAGTTCACGGGGAAGGTTGAGTGTTCGATATTCGTTTTTTGACGGTTTGAAGAGGACCTTGTTCAGGTAGCGCAGCTTCATGGGAAGCGTGGGGAAGAGTTGGAGCATGGCCCGGGTGTTGGAGAACATGCCGGCGCGGCGTACCCAGTTGCTTTCGACAAAACGTGTAAGTGGAACGAGCCAGTGACGATCTTTCGGGCATGGTTCGAAGGCAGATGGCAGGGGAGTGTCAAAGTGGCGGCTGCTCAGATGGAGACCGAGGAGAAGAAGACGACGGAAGTTGCCGCCCGCCATTTGTGCGGACACGCCGTGCCAGTCAATGGGTTGGGTGCGGATTAACACATCGATATCTTTGATCCAGCCAACTCTTTCCCATAAATGTTTTGATCCGTGCACACACAGGTAGATCAGCAGGGCTTCATTTGAAAACGTACGGATGGCATGTCCGTTGATCTGTAACGGTTGTGCTTCAGACCAGATTGAATGGAGATTGATACGGATCGGATAGTCAGTATCGAGCAACTGCCAATGGAGTTCGAGGGGCAGATGTTTTTGAGGATGGTACAACACCATGTCTTTGGCATTCCGGTACCACTGCTGCTCCTGCCCGGTCGGGATAAGGAGCGTATCTTTATAGCCTTCCAGGCCCAGATGGTGCTTAAGCAGATCAATATCTTTTCGATGGATGAGTAAATCCAGATCTCCGAATTGTCTCAAGGTGATGTCGCCGTAAAGCAGTTGCGCGAGTGCAGGCCCTTTGAAGGTCACTGCTTTGATCCCATTTTCTTCAAGACGTTTTGTGATCTGCAGAAGCTCTGCAGACATCAGCATATTCCTTTGTGCAATTTGCATATAGGCTGATTGCAGATCTGCAATCAGCGTTTGTAAGTGGGCAGTGGCTGTCGCGAGTTTAGTGCTGAAACGCTTTTGTTCAACAAGGTTTTTTAGAGATTTGTAGACAAGCGGAAGGAGACCGTGGGCACTTGCCACCGCTAGCAGGTCATGGCGGTCGGACGGGACTGTCGATGTAAAAGATGCGATGAGGTCGATCTCCTCTTGTGACGGTTCAGCCTGGCAGCAGGCGATGAGGAAACGGAGGGCATCGGAATGTGGGCGCTTCTGGGACAGAACGGTATGCATGCGCTATTATAGCAGTGGGTATGGAATTTGCAGACGGCACGACTCTCCCCGAATACGTCGTGTCCGCCAAAAAACAAGAAAGTAAATGGGATGGAACATTTCTGTAATCAAAAAAGATGTTTTATATGATTATTTGTATGATATTTTAGTTTGTATTCATATGAAAACTCTATAATTACATGCATATTGATTCATACTTATTATTTTTTCCGTTTTATAGAAGGCCATATTCATGTTTGCTGAGATTATTGCTATTTTTATTGTTTCGACGATTTTTACCTATGCCCTGGTTTGTTTTTCAGAGACGCTGGGTTTGGTGGACCACCCGAACGGTCGCAGCTCTCATGTCCATCCTACGCCGCATTCCGGTGGCATAGGAATATTTACGGCTTTGATGATCGGTCAGATTTTCTTCGAACCGGAGCTTTTTTCACAATATCCGCTGCTGTTTGTCGCGATTGCTTTTGTCTTTCTGGTCGGCATCGCGGATGATCGATTTGAGGCCAGTCCGAAAATGAAATTTGTTGTCATTTTCGTTGCAACCCTCATCACCTTCATGGAGGGTTTCAGGATCACGGACATCGGCCATTATTTTGGTACGACGCTTGGTCTGGGGTGGCTGGCACTCCCTTTTACACTGTTCGCTGTGGCCGGTTTTACCAATGCGCTTAACCTCATAGACGGCATCGATATGCTTGCCGGTACTGTCGCCTCTATCATTCTGTTGACCCTGGCGTACATCGGTTACATTCATAATGATGAATTGATGATGCATCTGTCTCTGGGTACCGTCGCGGCGATCGCGGGCTTTCTGGTCTTCAATTTTCACCCCGCGCGTATTTTTATGGGGGACAGCGGGGCACTGACGCTTGGCTTCATCATCTCGATGCTCTCTGTGCATGCATTGAATTATGTCGATGCGACAACGATTTTCTTTATCGCTATGGTACCGATCCTCGATACGGTCGTCGTCATGGTACGGCGCATTCGCTGGGGACGCTCACCTTTTGCCCCCGACAAGACGCATATCCATCACATCATTATGCGTCTCAAAAATAACAATGTTCCGTTGACCGTTGCTATCATCGCCTCGATACAGCTTGTTTTTTCTATGATTGGCGTCAACCTTGCGGACAATGAACCCTTTTTAAACCTGTTGATTTTTGGACTGATTTTTTTTGTGTTCTATATCTTTCTTACACTCCGTATTCCCCGGGAGACCGAGAGTCACTGAAGATGCCGCGGGGCTGTTTTGATAAAAAGACGCAAGCGTAAAGAGGTGCACCATGAGCATTTTCAGGGAGTACGACATCCGCGGCATCGTGCCGGGGGAACTGAATGAGGAGTCGGTAACGAAGATCGGCTTTGCGCTGGCCGGGAAAATCGACGGCGAGTACGTTGCCGTGGGGTATGACGCACGGACGCATTCGCCGGAGCTGTTCGGATACCTGGCCGCAGGGCTTAATGCCGGCGGGAAAACGGTGCTTGCCATGGGACTCGTGCCGACGCCGGTAAACTACTTTGCCAACTACCAGGAGTTCAAGGTGAATGCCGGAGGCGGAGAAGGTCCTCTGGAGGATGACTGGGTGACGCCTTCCGCTTCCGTCATGATTACCGGGTCGCACAACCCCATCGAATACAACGGCTTCAAGATCACCGTTACCAAAGCCCCCTTCTTCGGCGAACAGATCTACGCCCTGGGTGATGAGGTCGCCGCGATGGAGCTGCCACCAAAGTCGGAAGCGAAGATCATCGAGATCGATGTAAAGGCGCGTTACATCGACTATATGGTCGAGCAGTTTTCCCATCTCAAAGGGATGAAAGAGAAGATCGTCTATGACTGCGGCAACGGGGCGGCCGGTGTCATCGTACCGGAAATCTTTGCGTGTCTCGAGCTTGATGCCGGAGGCCTTTACGTTGAGCCCGACGGAACCTTCCCCAACCACCACCCGGACCCTTCTATCGAGGTAAACCTGTCCGACGTCAAGTCGGCCCTGGAGGCGGAAGGCGATGTCGCCATCGCCTACGACGGTGACGCCGACCGTGTCGTTGTGCTGACAAGGAAGCGCAAAATCAACGGTGACCAGATGGCATTGCTCTTTTCCATGGGGATGAACTATCCTACAGTCATTGGTGACGTCAAGTGTTCGCAGGTGATGTTTGACACACTGAAAGCCCGTGGTGCAACAGCGGTAATGTACAAAACGGGGCATTCCAACCTTAAGGCGAAGATAAAGGAGCTCGATGCCGATTTGGCGTGTGAGATGAACGGTCACTTTTTCTTCAATGACCGCTATTTCGGGTACGACGATGCTATCTATGCCACCTTGCGGATGCTGGAACTCGTCCAGGCGGGAATAGACCTTGACGAGGAGCTGGACAGACTCCCGCGGGTCTTTTCGACTGAAGAGATCCAGGTGGAGACGACCGAGCAGGAGAAGTTCCCGCTGATGGCGAAACTGGGGGAGATGCTGCAGCACCCGCCGGCGGATTTCCCGGCGATCCGCGAGATCATCACGGTCGACGGCGTCCGGGTTATCTTTGAAAACGGCTGGGGGCTGGTGCGCGCGTCGAACACGACCCCGGTTCTCGTCACCCGTTTCGAATCGCCTGATCTTGAAGATGCGAAGCGTTACGAAAAGGCGCTCAACGACCTTATTGCCGAGGCAAGAGCGGCACTCTAGCCCGCACGCAGGATCGAATAGATATCTGCAATATCCCCTTTGAGGCGGTACACCCCGCCGATCTCCCCTGTTGCAAGCACGCTGTTGAGCGTGGAGAGCATCTGCTGCAGTTTTGCTTCAATCGTCACGTTCACCGACAAATCTCCCGTCATGTTTTTTTGAGGCTGATCGTCCTGCGATTCGGACTGCAGCCGGTGTAGTTCCGCCTCGAACTCCTCCTTGACCCGCTCGATGTCGTAACGGTAGTAGGGCTCCCCGGTACGGCCCGTGTAGGCTTTGGCGATCCCGTGGACGACAGCCTGTTCATAAGGGAACCCCTTTTGCTCGGGGTGATCCGGATCGCGGATTTTCAGTGCGTAAAGAATCTTGCCGACGATCTTGGCATCGACGCCGTAGGTTTTACCGATCTGGGTCATAGTCTGATACATATGGTCGCTCCTCATCTCAAGATATTTCAAAATATACAATACCTGTATAAAACATAAAATAATTATAATATTGCATATTGAAATATATACAGTTAAAATATATTTAAAACTATTTGAGTAGGATTACGGAAGGGTACCTGGAATTTTTGAGTAAAAAGGAGTTCAAATGGGATTCGTGAAAAGAGTGGCAGCCATGTTGGCTGCCCTGGTGATGAGTATGCCGCTGCTCGCCGGTGTCAACCTCAATACGGCGACGGCGGAAGAGCTCGAAAGCCTCAAAGGCATCGGACCGTCGACGGCGGCGAAGATCATCGAATACCGGAACGAACACAGGTTCAACAGCATCGAGGACATTATGAATGTCAAAGGCGTCGGCGAAAAAACGTTTTTGCAGATCAAGGACGAACTCGAGGTCTGACCCTTCCTTTGCCGGGATGAGCCCGGCAGAAGGCTTTTGGGCAATTGTGAAAACCCTGTGCGGTGTGCGAGGGCATGGTCGGCGGAACCGTTCTCCCCGTCGGCCGATGTCAGCCAACCTCCGCACCGTGCAGGGTTTTCAGAGCTGCCCCTTTTCCTGCACAGCCACCTACAACGACAGACCATTCACCCCAATCACTTTCCTTGTCATGACCAGCGGCTTCGGCATGCCGAAGCTCCTTCTTCCCTGTTAGCTTCGGTCACCAGAAGCGCATTCAATCAAATCAAGAATTGGCCCTGAGCGCTCCTTGTAAGCCGCCCTGGAGGCCTAAAGCCGGGAGGGGCGAGCGATTCGCGAAGGGCCGCTTTTTGCGTTACTTTTTCTAAAAAAGTGGCATAAATGTATTTTTCTCTATCTTTTCTTTTTCATAAGAAAAGAAACCAAAGAAAATCGTCGTTGCGCGAATCGCTCGCTGCTCCCGGCTTTGGGCCTCCGCAGTGGCTTTCAAGGCACGCTTAACGACCATCTGCCTATTGATCAATGCGCTTCGGCATGCCGAAGCTCTGTTCAGGTATCACGAATCACTCTTACAGGATAGCCGTGCTTGAAAGCGGTATAATTCGGTTCAGTTTGATTGGGAGAAAACCATGGTCAGAGTCGCCGCAGTACAGATGCGAATGGGTGAGGATCAGGAAGTTAACAGAAACCGGGCGGAAGCCCTGGTACGCGAAGCGGCGGCAGGAGGGGCGCAGATCGTGCTGCTGCCGGAACTTTTCGAAGGGCTCTATTTCTGCAAGGATATGGACGCCAAGTATTTCGATTGGGCCCAGCCCCGCGACGGCCATCCGTTGATCGAACGCTTCGCGGCGCTCGCCAAGGAGCTCGGCGTCGTACTGCCGCTGAGTTATTTCGAACGCGACGGCGAGCGCTATTTCAACTCCCTGGTGATGATCGACGCTGACGGGTCTGTGCTGGAGAACTACCGCAAGACCCATATCCCTTCCGGTCCGGGGTACGAGGAGAAGTTCTATTTCGTGCCGGGAGACACCGGGTTCAAAGCATGGCAGACGCGTTTCGGCAAGATCGGCGTCGGTATCTGCTGGGATCAGTGGTTCCCGGAGACAGCGCGCTCGCTTGCACTGATGGGTGCCGAACTGATCTTCTACCCCACGGCGATCGGCAGCGAACCTGAGATCAACGTCGATTCCAAAGAACACTGGCAGCGCGTCCAGCAGGGGCACAGCGCCGCCAATACCGTCCCCGTCATCGCGGCCAACCGCATCGGCGAGGAGGCGGGGGAGAGCTGTACACTCACCTTTTACGGCTCCTCCTTCGCGACGGACTACACCGGAAAGAAAATTGCCGAAGCCGACCGGGAGAGCGAAGGCGTCATCTATGCCGATTACGATCTCGAAGCGATTGCCGCACAGCGCGACTACTGGGCGCTTTTCGCCGACCGCCGACCGTCGATGTACGGCGAGGTGTGCAAGGAGCGCTGAGGGCATGCTTCCGCCATGGCCTGTGCTATAATGCCCCCATGCTGACCGAGGGCCCGAATTGCTGCTGAACCAACTACGCCGTTTCTACAATGAGACGTTTCCCGAATCGATGGAGATTCTCATTGCATATTTCGCCGTTTTCGGTGAGAGCGGCATCGAGATCGATACCACCGTACCGCTTCCCGAACTGATCGAAACGAAGATACTGGACCACTACGGCGAACACTACAACCGCATTCATACAGGCTTTCTCGAGGACAAGCAGGTGATTGCGCTGCTTCAAGCGGTTGCCAAGGGGGACCGCCGCATCCACTCCGCCTGTCGACGGGCGCACATCAGCGAGGCGAAGGGGGGTGAGATCGTCGACCACCTGCGTACCCTCGGCATCCTCGACCTGGAGGCATCCCGCGAAGCGCCCCCGAAAAAGGAGTACCCGAAACAGAAGCTCAAGCGCGAGGTCGCCCGCCACCGTATCTCGCATAAGCTGCGCTTCCGATCGCCTTTTCTGCGCTTCTGGTTCCGCTTCGTCTCCCCGCAGCACCGCCGCATCGAACGGGGAGATTATGAAAGCGTCCTATCACGTTTCGAGGAACAGGACACGGCGTTTACGGGGCTTGTCTTCGAGGAGATCTCCCAACTCTACCTGCGGCGGAAGCTGGGCGATGACCCCTTTCTGCGCTGCGGCAGCTACTGGGACCGGGTGATCGAGCTTGATATCCTGGCGCGTGCCCCCGGCGGCGGCTTCATCGTCGGCGAGTGCAAATGGACCAATACCAACGTCAACAAAGGTGAACTGCAGAAGCTGCAGGAGAAGTGCGCCCTCGTGGGGCTCGAGCCGGAGCAGATCTGGCTCTTTGCGAAACGGGGCTTTTCCAATGAGCTCGAGGCGATGCGCAGCGATACGCTGGTACTTGTCTGCGCGGAAGAGATGAAGGAACTGATTGAGTAGCGTGCTGGGAACGCAACGCTTTTAGGAGGAGAAAAGATGCAATACCGTTATATCGGCCGAAGCGGCCTGCGGGTCAGCCCCATCTGCCTGGGGACAATGACCTTCCCCGGGCAGTGCGACGAGAAGAGCGCCTTCGCCATTATGGACAAGGCGTATGCGGCGGGGGTGAACTTCTATGATACCGCTGAACTCTACCCGGTGCCGCCGCGCAGTGACCTGGCGGGGCAGACCGAGGAGATTGTCGGCCGCTGGCTCAAAACGAAGCCGCGGGAGAGCATCATTCTTGCCACCAAGGTCGCCGGGGCGGCCTCGGGCTGGTTCGTACCCCCGGTGCGTCACGGGCTGACGGCCATGGACCGCTTTCATATCGAGCGGGCGGTCGAAGGGTCGCTGAAAAGGCTCGGAACGGACTATATCGATCTCTACCAGATGCACTGGCCCGATACCGTCGTACCCGTCGAGGAGACGATGGAGGCTTTTGACCGCCTGGTGCAGAGCGGCAAGGTCCGCTACATCGGTACCTCAAACGACACGGCCTACGGAACGGGGAAGGCCCTGGCCGCCAGCCACTACAAGGGGTTCGCGCGCTTTGAGTCGATCCAGAACAACTTCTCCCTGCTCAACCGCCGTTTCATGGATGAACTGGCCACCCTCTGCCGTCAAGAACAGATATCCCTGCTGCCGTACTCCCCGCTCGGCGGCGGGGTACTCAGCGGCAAGTACAACCAGGCCGAGATAGGTGAGGGGCGATTCGCGGACTATTTCAAATCTCCCAACGCCCGCCAGCGCCTGATGGCCGCGCGCTTCGTCAACGACAAGACCCTGGCTTCCACGCAGCGCTATCTCAAGATTGCCGCCGATGCGGGACTGGACCCGGTGACGCTGGCGGCGGCCTGGAGCAAGCAGCACGACTTTGTCGCGTCCACGATCATCGGGGCGACGCGACCCGAGCAGCTTGATGCGTCGCTTGCGGCGATGGAACTGACCCTCTCACCAGAGGTGATGGCGGCCTGCGACGCGGTACACGCCGATATCCTCTACCCGATGGGCTGACAGGGGCGGTGGGAGAATGAGGCGGGGCGCAGCATGGCAAACGGGAGGCCTTGGCATCGCATTGCTGCTGTTGCTCGGCGGCTGCTCTACGCGCTATGCGGACCACAGGCCGCTCCCGGCTCCGGCCCTCTACGCCGCTGACAGGACCTTCGCGGCATTGCCGCCGACAGAAGAGGTGTGGCTGCTGCAGGAAGAGGAAACGGTCTCGCAGCCGCAACCTGCCGAAGAGGACCCGGTTCTCTCCAAGCTCTATCCGTTTCAGGAGCAGTGGCACCGTACCCCCTACCGCTACGGGGGTGCTGGCCCGCGGGGGATCGATTGCTCCGCGTTTGTCCAGCGTGCCTACCGGGACCTTTTCGGCATCGCGCTGCCCCGTACAACCCGGCAGCAGGCCAACTGCGGCAGTGCCGTTGACAGACAGGAGCTGCAGGCCGGGGACCTTGTCTTTTTCCGTACGAGCGGGCGGGACCGCCATGTCGGCATCTATCTCGAGGCAGGGAAGTTCATGCATGTTTCCACCAGGTACGGGGTGATGATCTCGAGCATGGATAAGCCCTACTGGAAACGGCACTACTGGACGACGAGAAGGATCAGATGAGCATGACGATATTGCGGTCGTGGCTTTTCGCCGCGCTTGTGGCTGTCCTCTTTGGCGGCTGCGCCATGAAAAAACCCCCGGAGACGGAGGCCTACGTCGTCGTGTTCAAAACACCGCAGTGGCGCTTTGCCGACACGGGCTATATCCGCAAGGGCGACGGCGTGGCGGAGCTGGAAGTCTTCGAGGCGGGCCAGCGTATTCTGCGGCTTCAGGTTGAAACCCTGGTCTGTACGGAGGGCGAGGGGTGTCTTTCCAAGTCGGCTTTCAATGCCAAATACCTCAGCGCCGACTACCCCGATGACCTCTTTTACCACCTGCTTCGCGGGGAAGCGATCCTGCAGCGCCAAAACCTTATCCATACCGATGACGGATTCGAGCAGCAGATCGGTGGGATTGTCTACCGGGTCACGTCGGAGCAGATCTATTTCAAAGATTTCGAGCACGGGATCCTGATCAAGTTCAAACGGTTGCAGTAAATCAACAGTGCTGTGAGCTTCGGTTCCCGAAGCGCATAAAATCGATAGGCGACCTGTCGTTAAGCGTGCCTTGAAAGCCGCCCTGAAGGCATAAAGCCGAGAAGGGCGAGCGATTCGCGCAACGACGATTTTCTTTTGTTTCTTTTCTTATGAAAAAGAAAAGAATGAAGATAATAGTTCTTTGCCACTTTTTTAGAAAAAGTAGCACAAAAAGCGGCCTCTCGCGAATCGCTCATCCCTCCCGGCTTTGTGCCTCCGGGATGGCTTATAAGGATCGCCCTCAAGGCCCAAGGGTCTATTTTATTGATGCGCTTCGGGAACCGAAGCTATTGGGAAAACAGAGCTTCGGTTCCCGAAGCGTGCCGTTTCTTAATTAGTTATTGAGACATCACCAATGGCACTTAGCCCCTGATACTACCTGCGCCCCTTTCGTCTGGTTTAACGCGCGATTGGCTATGCTTGCGCAAAAAAACAGGAATTTTTATCATGAGCAATAAATTTGTCGGTGCACATACGTCGGCCTCGGGCGGGGTCTACAACGCCATCACGAATGCCGAGGCGATCGGGGCGCAGGCCTTCGCTCTCTTTACCAAGAATCAGCGCCAATGGAACGCGAAAGCGCTGGATACGGAGACGATTGACACTTTCAAGCGCCTGCTCGACGAGAGCGGGATCGCGCCCAAACACGTGCTGCCGCATGATTCGTACCTGATCAATCTGGGTCACCCCGAAGATGAGAAGCGCCAAAAATCCTTCGACGCCTTCGTAGACGAAGTCGAGCGCTGCATGCAGCTGGGGCTCGACCGCCTCAATTTCCACCCGGGATCGCACCTCAAACAGATCGGCGAAGAGGAGTGCCTGGACCGTATCGCCGAGAGTATGAACCGGACACTGGAGCGCACGGAGGGGGTGACGCTTGTGCTGGAGAACACGGCGGGACAGGGGAGCAACCTCGGCTGGAAGTTCGAGCACCTCGCGCACATCATCGACAAGGTTGAGGACAAGTCCCGTGTCGGCGTCTGCATCGATACCTGCCACATGTTCACCGCCGGTTACGACATCCGCACCAAGGAGGCCTATGACGTCTCCATGGCGGAGTTCGAGAATATCGTCGGTTTCAAGTACCTGCGCGGGATGCACCTCAACGACTCCAAGCCGGATCTCGGCAGTCATGTCGACCGCCACGACAGTATCGGCAAAGGCAAGATTGGGCTCGAGGCGTTCCGCTACATTATGAACGACCCGCGCATGGACGATATCCCGCTCATCCTCGAGACGATCGACGAGACGATCTGGGCGGAGGAGATCAAGTTGCTTTATTCCCTGGAAGAAAAGTAGGGGTTTTTTGTTCCCTTTCTTCTTTGTTCGCACAAAGAAGAAAGGGAACCCGAAAGAAGAAAGTGCGAAAGGCTGCCGCTTTCGGGACACTCCATTCTCCGGTGCTCCCACGGACACGCTAATGACCGTTTCTGAGTTGACTCAAGATGCGGATACTGACATCTCCACTTAGCACTCGTCCCGGAGGAAGTTCCCCCCGGGGATAGCACGCTGCTACTTGATGATCGCAGGGTCGTTGACCTGGATCGCCGTACCGTTGCTGTAGATGAAAGAGATCAGCTCGGTGTGGTATTCCAGGAAGGCGTCGAGGCTGTATTGCGGGTCAAGCGGGGAGCGGTGTTCGCCCTCGGTGACCCGGGTGACGGTCCTGTTTGTATCGGGCAGGTAGATGTTGCCCGGAAGCAGGGCGCTCGTGTTGAGATCTTTCGCCTGGGTGAAGGCGATAAAAGGGCTGCCGCCGGCCAGCGGGTAGCCCGGTACGACGGCCGGGATATGCTGGTCGCCGCTTCCCTCGGTTCCGTCGCCTATTGCCTGCATTTCGAGGATGGGGAAGGTATTGGCTGCACCGATGCCTGCCGCGTAGTTTGCCGGGTCCGCATCGTCGATCAGGGTCTGGGTCGCCAGCATAAAGGCCGCATATTCTTCCGTGCCGGGCATGATGCCGTAGACGGACAGGCCGGCATTGATCTCCGGTGCGAAGACGGGGGAGTTGATCAGGAAGGGGATCATCTGCTGGCCGGGCATCATCATGACGGCGCTTTGCAGCGCATCGGTCTGGTTGAGGTAGCCGATGGAGGCGATGTTGCCCAGGGAGTGGGACAGGAAACTGATGCGCGATCCGTCGAGGTTGGAGAGTGTCGCGTTGAGCTCAAAAACGACGGCAGATGCGATGCTGTTCGTCAGTTCGATGAGGTCTGAAGTCGTCTGCTGCAGATTGTCCCTTGTGGTTGTGACGTTGGCGAGATTCATGAAGTGGATCCCCGTGGAGTCGATCACGCCGTCGGGGGCATAACCTGTAACGGTGCCGTAGGGGTTCTCCGTGACCAGGTCCACGTTGAAGGTGCGCTCCAGCGCTCCCATGTAAAAGGGGTTGAGCGTCGTATTGGACTCCGTGACACCGTGCAGGGGCAGGTCGATGGCGACACCGACGTAGCAGGCCGAGGCCAGCGTTTCACCGTAGACAAAGAGGTCGGTACGCACGCGGGTGATGCCGTGCTGGTAGATCACGACCGGCCAGCCGGCGGCAGGTTTCGTACATCCCGAAGCCGCACTCGGCACCGTCGCGACGACCGGCACGGTGACGTTGGCTTCGATGACCGGCGTAAACGGTGCGCTGTAGCTGAACGCGCCCGCCAGGACGGGGAGGGGGTTCATCGGTGAGCCCTGCGGCATGTATTGCGGGAGGTTGGAGAGGGTCCCGGCATAGATCTCGGCGCTACCCGTCATCAGGCTGGTATCCATTCCCAGCTGTGCAAAAAGGGCTTTGGTCGTGACATTGACATCCTGGATCGCCAGAGCGGCGTTGGTGTCATTTTGCGCATACTGGGCGATACTGTGCTGCACGGCGCCGATCATCTGGGTGCGGAAGGTCCAGATCTGCACCGTTTTGGTCGGGTCCTTGCCGGCCATGGCCAGTGCATAGAGCATGGCCTGGTTGCCCTGGCGGATCGCTTCGAGCGCGGCGGCCGTCGCTTCGTCCAGGGCGCCGCCGGCCTCGACCGGGTTCGGCGAAAGGGTCAGGGCCGTGGCATAGTCCGGGGCGAGGATTCGGCCCTCGCTATCGTTGAGGTCACTGGTGAGGACGGCCATATAGTTCGTCAGCGACTCCAGCGGTTTCATCGGCACGATGGCGACCTTGCTGCCGCTCTGGGCGACGGCAAAATCCACCCCGTAGACGAGGGAGGTATTGATACCCGTCACCGCCCCGGTCGTCGCATTGACGTCGACCTTGTAGAGCTGCACGCCCACAGGCAGGGAGGTGGCGTCGAGCGTGACCCCGTCGCTGATCGGCGCGGTGATCGGCATCGTCGTCGAGAAGCCCGTCAGGGTATTGAGCTGGCGCTTGACGTTGGCGTCGGCATCGGTCGGCTCGTAGGGGATGTTGAGCGTCTGGCCGAAGTCGTAATCGTTCGTCGTACTGCTGTTGGGGGCGAAGAGGATGTTGTTGGGATAGGGGATCGTCCCCGTCGTCGGGTCGAATACCGTGTAGCCGGCGATGAGGTCGTCGACGGTGTTGCCGTCCAGGCTGTCCTGCAGGTCCGTACTCTTGTCGCCGTTACAGCCGCCGAACGTCAGTGCCAGTACCGCGGCGGCCGCGGTGAGGGTAAGGTGATGATAGCGCATGGTGGCCTCCTAAAATTTCATGCTCAGCTGGGCGCTGAGGATGTCTACGCTGGAACTGTAGGTTCCCTTGAGGGTGTGGTTGAGCTCCGGAAGACCGGATTCAAAGGTATTCTCGATCTTCGTGGTTGCGACGAAGAGGTGGCTGTAGGCCGCGTCGATGCTGAGCATGCTGCTAATGGCATAACCCGCCCCCACTGAGAGCCAGAAACGGTCGTTGTCCGGGATGCGCGGGGTGCGGCGGTAGCGGTTCTTGACGGCCTTCTGGTCATACGCTATCCCTGTCCGGAGTACAAGCTTTTCGCTGATATGGATGCGTTCGCCGACCGCGACGCGCCACTGGTCCTGGTAATCCTCGGTAGTGACGGAATCGGGCTGGGCCGGGTTGTCGTACTTGATACGCAGCTCCTCGAATGTGCTCCACTGCGTCCAGGTTACATCGGCCATCAGGTCGAGGACCCCGAAACTGTGGAAGAGGCTCAGCGAGGCGGAGGCCGGCAGGGTGACGTCGGCGCTGAGGGTCGTATCGGTAAAGGCGCCGGTACTGACGATGGGGGCGGCCGCCGCGGGGACGCGGAAGTCGGCGTCGCCCTCGACATGCTGGTCGATAGCGGAACGGTAGGCGAGGGCGATCCGGGTATGTTCATCGACATTGTAGAGCATACCGACGTTCCAGCCGAAGGCCAGGTCGTTGTAGTTGTCACCGGTCAGTTTTGCAAAACCGTCCGCGCTGCCGGGGGTCCCGAGCAGGGCACCGAAATCGACGGCGCTCGTGAGGGTGATGTCGAGCAGCTGCAGGCTGACCCCGGCACCGATGCTGAGACGGTCGTCGATCTTGTAGGCGACCGCGGGGTTGATGTTGACGGTTTTGAGGTCCGACTCGACGGCGTGGTAGCGTCCGACCCAGTCGTCGTCATACTGCGTCACCAGCCCGAAGGGGGCGTTGATGCTGATCCCGGCGAAGAGCTGCTCACTGATCTGGCCGCTGTAGTAAAAGGTCGGGATCAGGGCGGGGGTGTTGCTGCTCGAATCGGGACCGCTCAGGGCAGTGCCGTCGGCAAAGGTGGAGCCGTTGTTGCTGAAATCGGCCGTCGGGAAGATGGCGTTGATCGCCCCGACGACGTTCTGGCCCTTCAGCAGGGTCATCGAGGCAGGGTTGAACCAGACGGTCGAGGCATCCTCGCCTGCCGCCCCGCCCGAAGCATAGGCCGTGCCCATGCCCGAGGCCGAGTTCTCGATGATGCCGAACCCGGCACCGTGTGCGCCCGCCGCGGCGAGCAGCAGCGCCGCGGCGCTGTAAAACGGATGAAGACGCATGCTTCCCATAGGTCATTCCCTCTCTTCGTTGTTAGTGCAGCTGTTACTATAGAGGAGATCGCTATAAAATGAGATTAAACGTATCGGAACAGGTAGCCACGATAGATGGCGGCACGCCACGGTATTATGATAATTCTAGGCGTCAATTGGATACCATAAGCATATAGTTAGACTCTGTGGATCAGGAGAGAGATAGATGAAGAGAGCGCTTCTGTTGGCGACGGCGGCTACGGCATTGACGGCCGGGGGATACCGCATTCCCGAAAACTCAATCAACAGCCTGGCACTGGCCGCGGCCTATGCCGCCAACGCCAACGGGGCGGATGCCACCTATTACAACCCGGCGAATATGGTCTTCGGCGATGCCGCGCAGAAGGCGGAGGCGGCCCTGACCTACATCGGGCTCACGGGGGTACATTTCAACGGGTCCGCGCCGCAGGCGGGGCTTGTCGGGACGGATACGAGCGGCTCCGATGCGGAGCCTGAGCACTTTCTCGTCCCGACGCTGCACTACGTCTCCCCTGCTTTCGGCGACTGGCGCTTCGGCGCCTCCATGCTCTCTCCCGGCGGCCTCTCCAAGCGCTGGAACGACCAGCCGGCGCGAAGCTATGCCTGGGAGGTGACGGTGCAGACCATCGAGTTCAATCCGACGGTGGCCTACCGCATCACGCCGGAGCTCTCCGTCGGGGGCGGCCTGCGGGCGCTCTACGTGCAGGGCGTCGTCAAAAGCGGTTCCATCGGCTCGCGGGACATGGCGGGCGACGGCTTCGCATTCGGGTACAACCTGGCGCTGAGCTACCGTCCGACACCGGCGCTGAAGCTGGCGGCGACCTACCGCAGCAGCGTTGAATTCGATATCGAAGGGGATGCAAAACTCTACTTCCCCGATGACGGCGCCTACAACGGTACGCTGCTCTACGATGTGGGGGGGTCGGTCAGCCTGCCGCTGCCGGCGGTGCTGCAGGTGGCCGCGGCGTACACCTTCAATGAGGGAACGGCGCACTCCACGACGGTCGAATTCATGTACGAAAAAGATTACTGGTCCGCCTTCAAGGACCTCGATTTCGACTACGACACCGATATCGGGGCGCTGGCCATGTATTTTGACGACCCCATCCCGAAGAACTGGAAAGACACGAACGTCTTCCGTCTCGGCGTGACGCAGGGGCTTGACGAATGGACGCTGATGGCGGGCATCGCGCTCGACGAGACCCCGGTCCCGGAGAAGACGCTCAATTTCGAGCTGCCCGATGCCGATGCCGTCATCTTCTCCGCCGGGGCGCGTTACCGTCTGGACGAGGCGTGGAACCTCGGCGGCGGTATCCTCTACGACCATAAAGAGGACCGCAGAATCGACGGCGCCGTCAATGACAACGAAATCGACGGGACCTTCACGAATACGGCCGCCATCCTGGTGACACTGGGTGCGGAGTACCGTTTCTAGGCCCCGAGCAAAACAAAGGAAGTGACTGAAGTGAAATATCTGGTGGAGTTCGTTGAACGCGGGGAGGTGGAGCAGAGCACCATCTTCGCCCAGCTCAAGTGCGGTGTTGAAGAGGCCAAGATCCTTCAGGCGATGGCGCGCCGCTATATTACCGGGCAGGAGGACAGCGGGGTGCTGGAGCTGCTGCAGGAGCTCTTCGGGGAGGAGGATTACGGTTTCCTTGCCCACCTCGATCAGATCAAGAACCTGCTGGAGCTCGGCTGGATCGCCCAGCAGAGCTTCACGCCGCTCAAGGTCAGCGAGGCCTGCAACCTGGAGCTGCTCAACACCTCCGTTGCGCTGAGCACCCCGTTCCTGCGGCTGCTGGAACTGGGATCGCTGGAGATGACGCTGCCCGAGATCAAACCCTACGAAGACCACCTGGAGTACCTCCAGGACCAGTTCTTCCGCATCGAGCTCTACCAGAAGATCAGCACGGTGCGCCACCAGGGTAACGAACAGTCGCTCTCCATCCACCGGCTGCAGAACAAGCTGGAGATCCTGGAGAAACGGATCGGGGAGCGGATCGCCCAGACGACGTCGGAGATCGCCCTGGAGAAGTACATCCGTACCAGTGAACTCGAAGGCAAGGAAGAGGTGATCTTCCTGGCCCTGCTCAAAGAGGAGTACAGCGCCGGCGACAACTCCCTGCGCGAGATGACGGCGCTGATCGACCTGATCAGCAGCGACGAGTACGACCGTATCCGCAACCGCTCCCTGCTCGAAGAGGGCTCCAAGCTGCTCACCGAGGAGATCATCGACTACGAGGAGATGCTCAACCCCTTCGGCGGGATTGCCCGCGCCTTCTACATCGTCGACGAGGTGCTGCAGAACATCATGCACCCGCAGAAAAAGAAGAAGGTGCACAAGCTCAAACTCGACATGCTGATCAAGGAGCAGGAGATCTTCGAACTGGTGGACCCCACCACCTCCCTCGACGACGTCGTCCTCAACCCTTCGACGCGGCGGGTGCTCGACAACCTGATGCACCAGATGGACAAGCGGGTCGTGCAGCGGCTCGTCGAGTGGGGCGTCAAGAGCAAGAAGCAGGGTGTCGACGCGCGCATCATCTTCTACGGACCTCCGGGCACCGGGAAAACGATGACGGCCTACTCGCTCTCGAAGTCGCTCAAGCGGCAGGTGCTCAGCTTCGACTGCTCGAAGATCCTCTCCATGTACGTGGGAGAGAGCGAGAAGAACGTCCGGAAGATCTTCGACACCTATAAAGAGCTGACGGAGAAGACGAAGACGGAGCCGGTGCTGCTGCTCAACGAGGCCGACCAGTTCCTGAGCGCGCGCTCCTCGGGTACGGGCAGCAGCGCCGAGCAGATGCACAACCAGATGCAGAACATCTTCCTCGAGCAGATCGAGGGGTTCAAGGGGATCTTGATCGCGACGACGAATCTGCTGGAGAACATCGACAGCGCCTTTTCGCGCCGGTTCAACTACAAGATCGAGTTCAAGCGCCCCGACCGCGAACAGCGCCGCATACTCTGGGAGAAGATGCTGCCGGTAAAAGCCCCGTATGCGCCGGATTTCGACATTGCAAAACTCGCCGGGTACGATCTCAGCGGCGGGCAGATCAGCCTAGTGATCAAGAACACCGCCTTCAACGTCGCGACGATGGAGGAGCCGCTCTTTACCCTGGAAGCCTTTGTCGAGGAGATCGAAAAAGAGAAACGGGGTACCTTCGATACGGAAAAAGCGATGGGATTCCTCCAGGGGTGAATATTTCATCAACCCCCTGCTTTTCTTTGCTACAAAATGAAACAACGCCTCTCGCACCCTCATTTTTGACCTGTTTCCTTCGGTGACATGCTTCCCAATTGGGAAGGCCGGATTTAGGGGATTTAATGACCTTTTCGCTATATTGCTATCAACTGTTTTTATATTGAATCTCGCCTGGAGAAAGCCCCGAATTTCGGGGATTTCCCCGGTCTGATACCACTAAAAAAGGTAGGATGCATGGAACATGTAGATGTTGCTCACCCCTATTTCGGGGTCTTTATCCTCTTCGTGCTGACTTTCGGCGCCTTCTACGGCACGACGGTCCTGGCACGATGGGCCAGCCGCGCTATGGCGGCAAAAGATACGGAAAAGATCAAACTTTCCATCTACGAGTGTGGACCGGAAGTGACCAAACAGCCCAACAGAATCTCGCCGCAGTTCTACCTGTTCGCGCTGCTGTTCTTGCTGTTTGACGTGGAGATCGTTTTCATGTTCCCGTGGGCAATCGACTTCAAACTGCTCGGTTGGTTCGGTTTTGCGGAGATGATGCTTTTCATCCTGCTGCTGGCCATCGGTTTCGTGTACGCTTGGAAGAAAGGAGCACTTGAATGGCACAACATCAAGTAAATTTCATGCAAGACGGCGGGCTTCCCGTCGCACTGACGACCGTCGACAAGGTGGTCAACTGGGGGCGCTCGAACTCGCTTTGGGCCCTGACATACGGTCTGGCGTGCTGCGGGATCGAGATGATGGCTTCGGGGGCTTCCCGTTACGACTTCGACCGTTTCGGTACGATCTTCCGCGCTTCACCGCGCCAGTCGGAAGTTATGATCGTCGCGGGAACGCTGACGAAGAAGCATGCCGAGTTTATCCGCCGCCTCTACGACCAGATGACGGAACCCAAATGGGTCATCTCCATGGGTTCCTGCGCGAATACGGGCGGGATGTTCAATACCTACGCCACCGTGCAGGGGTGTGACCGCGTTATTCCGGTCGACCTCTACCTGCCGGGCTGCGCCCCGCGTCCGGAGACTCTTCAGTACGCGGTCCTGATGCTGCAGAAGAAGATCCGCAGCGAAAAGGCGATCAAAGCCCAGAAACCGAAAAGGCTGCTGTAATGAGACGCTATACCCCGAAAGACGACGTACAGGCTAAACCCTATTATACGGACCGCTACTGGGTCGCACCGCAGGTCGCCAAAAGCGACGTCAGCGAAGACGAGGTCTTCGCGGCGGACCTCGCAGCGATCAAAGCGAAATTCGATGTCAGCGAGGCCTATATTCAGGTCGAGCAGATGGTCGTTTACATCAAGCCAGAGGACAACTACGGCGTCCTCGAACTGCTCCGTGACGAGCTGGGCTATACGCAGCTCTCCGAACTGAGCGCCATCGACTGGCTGGCGGAAAAAGGGCAGTTCGAGGTCTTCTACCAGATGCTCAGCATGTCCAAGCGCAAGCGCCTGCGCATCAAGATGTTCATTGATGAGAACGAAGCGGTCAACAGCGTCGAGAAGCTCTTCCGCAGTGCCGACTGGAGCGAGCGCGAGATGTTCGACATGTTCGGCATCAAGCTGAACAACCACCCGTTCCCCAAACGCATCCTCATGCCGGACGACTGGGAAGGCTGGCCGCTGCGCAAGACCTACCCGCTGCAGGGCGACGAGTTCGCAGCATGGTACGAAGTCGACAAGATCTTCGGCAAAGAGTACCGCGACATCATCGGGCCGGAACTGCGCGACCCGGCGGAAGTCAACCGCTACGACACGACGCGTTTTGCACGCCTGGGCCACGAAGTGCCGAAGGGTACGGATATCTCCGAGGGCGAAACGAAGAAGAATCTCGATTACCAGGAAGAGGGCGGCGTCTTCATGATTTCGAAATTCCACGAAGAAAAATCTGTCGTTATTGAAGACAGAGACAGATAAGGCGAGCTATGCAACAGACGAACCGATTACGACCGTTTTTTGAAAATATCACCTTTGAGCGTGACGACAACGAACTCGTGCTCAACTTCGGGCCGCAGCACCCCTCCGCGCACGGACAGCTGAGATTGATGCTGCACCTCCAGCAGGAGCAGATCGTCAAGGCGCACCCGGACGTCGGCTACCTGCACCGCGGGATGGAGAAGATGGCGGAGAACATGATCTACAACGAGTTCATGCCGACGACAGACCGTATGGACTATATCGCCTCCTCTTCCAACAACTACGGCTTCGCCCTGGCGGTTGAGAAGCTCATCGGCCTCGAAGTGCCGCGCCGCGCGAAGGTCATCCGTATGATGCTGCTCGAGGTCAACCGCCTGATGTCCCACCTCTTCTGGCTGGCGACAACGGCACTCGACATCGGGGCGATGACGGTCTTCCTCTACGCCTTCCGCGAGCGCGAATACCTGATGGACCTCGTCGAGGATTACTGCGGGGCGCGCCTGACGCACGCAGCGATCCGCATCGGCGGCGTGCCGCTCGATATCCCGGACAATTTCCTGGGCGACCTCAAGAAGTTCCTGGACAAACTGCCGCAGAACATCAAAGACTACGAGGACCTGCTCGACCAGAACCGTATCTGGAAGATGCGTATGGAGAACGTCGGAACGATCTCGACGGAGATGGCCCTCTCCTGGGGCTGTACGGGGCCGATGCTGCGCGCTTCGGGTGTGCAGTGGGACATCCGTAAAGAGGAACCGTACGAACTCTACGACGAAGTCGAGTTCAACGTCCCGTGGTCAGACAAGGGCGACAACTACGCGCGTTACAAAATCTACATGGCCGAGATGCGCGAATCCGCGAAGATCCTCTACCAGACGATCGACATGTACGAGGAGACGGTCAAGAACAACCAGACCGAACTGATGGCGCACGCGCCGCAGTACATCTCCGCGCCGAAGCTCGACATCATGACGCAGAACTACGCCCTGATGCAGCACTTCGTCCTCGTCACGCAGGGGATGCGCCCGCCGGTCGGCGAGGTGTACGTCCCGACCGAGTCTCCGAAGGGGGAACTGGGCTATTTCATCAACAGCCAGGGCGGACCGTACCCGTACCGCCTCAAGCTGCGCGCGCCGTCGTTCTGGCACACGGGGATCCTCACGGATCTTCTCCCGGGCCACTACATCCCGGACGTCGTCTCCATCATCGGAACGACCAATATCGTCTTCGGCGAAGTCGACCGTTAATAAGGAGCGCATGAATGCTACGTTACGACCTTAGACATCTGCACAATGAGTTTGATGGCCGCATGATGGAGATCATGCAAACGGCTCCTGCGGGCGAAGTGATCATCTTCCTGTTCGAAGTGGGTGATTTCTCGCCGGTACAGCGCAGTGCCGACCTGATGAAAGAGCAGGGATACGAACTGCTCAATTCGTTGAAGTTCAACGAAGTCGACTGGACCCTTGTTGTCCGCAAATAAGAGGAAGAAAAGTTGAGTAAAGTCTATTTCTCCACGTGGAAATCGGAGCAGATTAACAATATCGGCAAATCCGAAGAGGCGTGGGAAGAGAGTGCATACAAGCTGCCGATGCAGTACAACGAGCACAGCGACGCCAAGGCCTTTATCGGCTGGGACGGCGTCGCGCTGTACGATCCCGACGTGGATGTTGTACGCCTGGCAACCGAGTATGCCGCGCAGTATCAGGTCTACTCCGAGGCGTGCGGGCGCTGTGCCCCCGGACGCTGGGGCGGACGGATCCTGTACGATCTTCTGGACAAGATCGCCCGGGGCGAAGGCGCGCTCAGTGACATGGATCACCTCAAAGAGGTTGCGCGCAATATGCAGCTGACGTCCAAATGCGAGATCGGTAAAACCGTGCCGAACCCGCTGTTGGACCTGATGACGCATTTCGAAGCGGATTTCCGTGCCTGCATCGATGGGCAGAAGCCTTCGAAGCATTACAACGAGGAAGTCGGCTACATCGCCAAGATCACGGCGCCGTGTACGGATGCCTGTCCGGCACACGTCGACATCCCGGCCTACATCGAGGGTGTCCGTGACCTCCGTTTCGACGACTCCCTGATGGCAACACGCCAGACGATGCCGCTGGCGCACACCTGCGGCCGCGTCTGCCCGCATCCGTGCGAGGACGAGTGCCGTCGTACGAACCTGGACGAGCCGATCTCGATTATGGCGCTCAAGCGCCTCGGTGCCGACTACGAGACCGACCACGGTTTCGGCTTCTTCCACCCGGAAGAGCAGAAACCATCCACTGGCAAAAAAGTTGCCATCGTTGGCGCGGGTCCTGCGGGCCTCACGACGGCGTACTATCTGGCCCTCGAAGGGGTCCACTGCGACGTCTACGAAGAGCTGCCGGTCCTCGGCGGGGAAGTCACCGTCGGTGTTCCGGAGTACCGCATGCCGTGGGACAAGTATGAGAAGGATATCGAGGCCGTCAAGGACCTCGGCGTCAATTTCATCCTGAACACCCGTGTCACGGCGGATATGATGCGCCAGTTCGAAACGGACTATGACGCCGTCATGATCGCCTCGGGTACACGGATCTCCAAGAAGGTCTACTGTGACAACGAGCGTCCGGAAATCACCGGCTACTGGGGGGCGATCGACTTCCTCGACCGCGTCAACCTCTACGTCAAGTTCGGGATCACCCTGACCGAAGAGCAGAAAAAAGAGTACGCCATCGACAAGGACTACGTCGACCTCACCGGCAAGACCGTCGTCTGCGTCGGGGGCGGTTTCACCTCGATGGACGTCGTACGCTGCTCCATCCGTGCGGGTGCGAAGCGTGTCGTCATGCTCTACCGCCGCGATGAGAAGACGATTATCCGCAACACGACCTACGAAGAGTACCACGAGGCCGTCGAAGAGGGCGTCGAGTTCATCTTCCACTCTGCGGTGCAGAAGATGAATGACGAGGATGACATCCTCAAGTCCCTCACCGTCGACAAGTTCGAACTGGTACCCGATCCGGACGGCGGGCGTCCGCAGCTCGTCAAGATCGAAGGGGCTTCCTTCGAGATGGAGTGCGACTACCTGATCCCGGCGGTCTCCCAGAGCGCGGACCTGAAGTTCCTTCCCGAAGAGTGGGAACTGGAGATGACCTCCTGGGCGACGCTGAAGACGAACGGCAAGGACTATATGACCTCGCGCAAAGGCATCTTCGCTTCCGGCGACTGCGAATACGGTCCGATGACCATCGTCAACGCCGTCGGGCAGGCGAAACGCGCCGCCTCCGTCATGGCGCGCTACGTCGTGAGCGGCGAAGTGACGCTGAGCGACGACGAGGTCATGGAAGATCAGCTGCGCAAGATGCGGGTTTACGACAAGAACGAGAAGGTCACGGGGTGGCTGCCGGGTCTGCCGCGCCAGCACAGTGAAGTCCTCGACGTCGATATCCGCAAGGTCAACAACATGGAGGTCAACTTCGGTCTGACCCAGGAGCAGGCGATCGCCGAAGCTGAACGCTGTATGCGCTGTTACTATATCGCGATGGTCGCGCAATAAGGAGGCCGGATGAGTGAAATGATCAACTTTACGATTGACGGCCGCAACGTCAGCGCGAAAAAGGGCGAAACGATCCTCAAGGTCGCCCGTCGCGAAGGGATCTATATCCCGACGATGTGTTACCTGGAAAAAACGAACCCGGCGGCGTCATGCCGTCTGTGCGTAGTGGAAGCCGAGGGCGTCGACGGGATGGTCCTGAGCTGCCAGACACCCCCGACCGAGGGGCTGGCCGTCATTACCAACAACAACGTCCTGCACGAAGAGCGCACGAACATCATGCGTCTCTACGACGTCAACCATCCGCTGGAGTGCGGGGTGTGTGACAAGTCCGGCGCCTGCGACCTGCAGAACAAAACGCTGGAGTTCAATGTCGCTGCGCAGCACTTTACGGCGAAGGAGCAGTCGCGCAAGATCGAGCATTGGGGGCTGATCAACTACGATCCGAACCTCTGTATCATGTGTGAGAAGTGTACGCACGTCTGTAACGAAGTGATCGGCGACGATGCCATCGAGCTCAAGTTCGGCGGCTACAAATCGACGATCATTCCGAAAAACAGCGAGCAGCTCGACTGTACGTTCTGCGGCGAGTGTATCGCCGTCTGTCCGGTCGGCGCGCTGGTGAGTGCGGATTTCCAGTACAAGGCCAACGCCTGGGAACTGGAACGTATCCCTTCCACCTGTGCCCACTGTTCCGCGGGCTGTGCGCTGGAGTACGAAGTGAAGACCTCCGGTGCCGCCAAGCCGGGCGAAGAGCGCATCTTCCGCGTCACGAACAACTTCGAGTTCGCCTCCCTGTGCGGGGCGGGGCGTTTCGGCTTCGATTTCGACGTGAAAGGCGAAAAGAACGGCAAAGCGTTTGTCGCTGCCCTTGATGCCATCAAAGGCGCCGAGGCGATCCGCTTCTCCTCCGTCATCACCAACGAAGAGGCGCTGATCCTGCAGCGCCTCAAGGAAAAGACGGGCCTCAAGCTCTATAACGAAGATGCCCGCCGTTACGGCGCCTTCGTCGACGCCTTCGGCTCTACGGCCGACGGCAAGGCGGAACTGGCAACCATGGCCGACCTCAAGGCCAGCGACGGCATCGTCGTGATCGGCAGCCGCATCGGGACCGACAACCCGGCGCTGCGCTATGCGATGACGACGGCAGCCCGCCACCGCGGGGCGAAGATCGTCTACATGCATCCGCTCGAGGATGCGCTGATGCAGAACGTCGTGACGCAGTTCATCAAGTACGAAGTCGGGACCGAAGAGGGTGTCATGGCGCTGCTGGCGCAGGCACTGCTTGCAGGCGTCGAAACGAACAAGACGACCGAAGCGTTCCTCGAAGGACTCGACGACGGCTACCTCAGCGCGGAGAGCAACGTCGGTGAAGAGGAACTGGCCCTGATCGGCAAGCAGTTCAAACGCGCCAAGGCGAAAACCCTCGTCCTGGGAAGCGATCTCTTTGCCCATCCGCGTGCGGAAAACATCGCGAAACTGGCCGGGCTCCTGGCACGCTTCGGCGGCTATAAAGTCATTGTCGCCGCCAGCGAGGTCAATACGGTCGGGGTCTCACTTGTCTGTGATCTTGATGCGGACAGCGGCAGCAATGCCGGCGTCGTGGGCTACAACGCCGCCGGCGATTTCGTGATCGCGGCGGACGCCGATGCGGATCTGACCGTGGCGGCAATGAACCAGCAGGAGGGGACGGTGGTCAACCTCGACCGCCGGCTCCTGCCGATGAACGTCGCCGTAGGCTTCAAGGGCTACGTCCTCAACGACCTGGCGAACGCCCTGGGTGTGGGCAAGCGCTACACCATCGACTTCACGCCGGAACTTCCGGCGGAGAAGGGCTTCAAGGCCGTCGCTTTCGACGCCCTGGAGAACTTCTACTCTCCGTTGGGCGAGGATATGCGCGGCTACCGCCTGGAGAAGGCCAAAAAGCCCGCGGCGCAGAAGTGCGACGAGGTCGAGGAGCTGCCGGAGTTCAACGGGACGGTCGTTTACGCCTGCAACCCGGTTCTGCAGTTCAACCGCTTTACCGCGCGTACGGCACAGCTGGAGAAAGACGATGAACTGCGCGGCAGCGAACAGTTCGCCGTGGCGGCGCGCCTGGGCGACGGCGACCTTGTCGTCATCGGCAGCGGCGACGCGGCCCGTGAACGCCGTTTTGTCATCGATCCGAGCCTGAAAGGGACCATTGCCCTTGAACCGACCTTCGACCGCGGTCTTTCCGTCAACCCGGGGGCGTACAGGTTTGAGAAAGTCAATATTATGAAAGCGAGTAACGATGAGTAAAATCACTATCACCATCGACGGCCGGCCGATCGAGTGCGAAGAGGGCGAATACATCCTCAACGCGGCGCGGGCCAACGGCATTTTCATTCCTGCCATCTGTTACCTGACGCGCTGTAGCCCGACGCTGGCGTGCCGTATCTGTCTGGTAGAGGCCGACGGCAAGCAGGTCTACGCCTGTAACGCCAAGACCAAGGACGGGATGGATATTACGACGACGACGGACAACATCGCGACGGAACGCCGTGCGATCATGGAAGTCTACGACGTCAACCACCCGCTGCAGTGCGGGGTCTGCGACCAGTCCGGCGAGTGTGAACTGCAGAACTACACCCTGGAACTGGGTGTCGATTCGCAGAGCTACTCCATCGCCGACGTCGAGCGCCCCATCAAAGACTGGGGACACCTGCACTACGATCCGGGCCTCTGTATCGTCTGTGAGCGCTGTGTCACCGTCTGTAAGGATATGATCGGCGACAACTCGCTCAAGACTGTTCCCCGCGGCGGCGACGCGATCGATGCGGAATTCAAAGAGACGATGCCCAAAGACGCCTACGCGATGTGGAACAAGCTCAACAAATCCGTCATCGGTCTTACTTCCGGCGAAGAGATGCTCGACTGTACCTCCTGCGGCGAGTGTGCGGCGGTCTGTCCGGTCGGTGCCCTGGTCGATACGGACTTCGTCTACACGACCAATGCATGGGAACAGCAGAAGATCCCGGCGACCTGTTCACACTGTTCGGCGGGCTGCCAGCTCAATTACGAAGTGAAGCACACCTCCGTCGACAGCAACGAAGAGAAGATCTACCGCACGAGCAACGAGTGGAACTACGTCTCCCTCTGCGGTGCGGGACGCTACGGCTACGACTTCGAGAACCGCGGTGTCGAAAAAGACGAAGCGGCCTTCGGCGCGGCGCTCGCGGCCTTCGAAAAGGCAGATACGATCCGCTTTACGAGCACGATCAGCAACGAAGAGGCGCTGATGCTGCAGAAGCTGAAGGAACTCAAAGGGTACCGTCTCATCAACGAGGAAGCGCGTACTTTCAAAGCGTTCCTCGACGATTACGCCGAAGTCAGCGGCCAGCAGCTCTACGGCGGCGACCTGAAAAAAGCGCACGATGCGAACTTCGTCGTCTCCGTCGGTACGGCGCTCAAATCGGACAACCCGAATGCACGCTACGCTTTCAACAACGCCATCAAGATGAACAAGGGCGCGGGGATCTATTTCCATCCGCTTGCGGACCCGGTCATCGAAGGCATCGGCAAGGGGGTCTTTACGGCCTACCACAAACCGCTGCGCGAAGAGGCGGCGCTCTACCTGATCCTTGATCTTTTCGGGGACAAGGAGAAAATGCCTGCCGACGTCACGGAGTACCTGGCATCTTTCCACACGCTCAAAACGATTACGGTCGAAGAGACGATCAAAGAGAAGGTCGTCGAGAAGGTGATGGTCAAGAAGGTCAACGAGGAGACGGGCGAAGAGGAAGAGGTCGAGGAAGAGAAGACGACCATGGTTCCCAAAAAGGTCTCCAAAGAGGTCGAAGTCGACGAGAACCGCCTGCTTGCGTTGCTCGATATCGACGCCGACGAATGGAATGCCTTCGCGGAGAAGAACTTTGCGAAAAAAGACGCTTATGCGCTGATCGCAGGTCCGGACCTCTATACGCATCCGAATGCGAAGAACCTGGCGCGCCTCTGTGCGCTTGTCGAGAAGTACACGGACTTCGAGCTGACGATGATCCCGCCGCTCAGCAATACCCTGGGTGTGGCACTGATCTGCGACCTCGACAGCGAAGCCGGCGACTATAGCATCGGCTACAACACGAAGGGTGACTTTGTGCTCAGCGCACTGGGCGACGGCGACCTCGATATGCCGGCGATGAACCAGCAGGAGGGGACGCTGACCGGTATCGAGAAGCGTGTCAACCCGACCAATGCGGCGCTGCCGTACGGCGGGTATGAACTCAACGATATCGCCAACGCCCTCGGCCTGAATGCGAAGTACGCCATCAACTACACGGCGCAGCTTCCGGTTGAAGCCGGTTTCGAGGCGCGCGAGTTCGACAGCCTGCCGAACCGTTTCGAGAACGACGGTACGGAAGTCCGCGGCTACGCGCTGAACAACGTTGCCGTTGCAACAGGTAACGAAGCGGTGGAAAAGATCGACGAAGCCCTGGCACTCGAAGGCGAAAACGTGATCTACGCGGCCAACCCGGTACGCCAGTTCACGGCCTTCACGATGAAGCCGCACCAGCTGAACGAAGAGAGCGGTATCTACCTCTCTCCGGCACAGCTTGCAGCGATGGGCATTGCCGCAGGCGACACGGTCCGCGTCAAAACGGCTGCGGGCGAGCAGAGCATGAAGGTGGTCGAAGACAACAAGATCGACGGCAGCGTCATGTGCGTCACGACGTTCGATCCAAACATCAAAACAGAGGAGCTGTTCGGGGCATACCGCTTTGCGACAGCATCCATTCATAAGGAGGGGTAAATGGATACAGCTTTCATTATCGAGACGCTCGTCAAGATCGTCGTGGTACTGCTGGTCTTCTCGGCACTGGCCGGCTTCGGAACCTATTTCGAACGTAAAGTGCTCGCGTTTATGCAGCGCCGTCTGGGGCCGATGCACGTCGGTCCGTACGGTCTGCTGCAGATCGCTGCCGACGGGATCAAGCTCTTTACCAAAGAGGACATCGTTCCGTCCGGCGTCGTCGGGCCGATCTTCAAGATCGCACCGGTCATTACGGCGGCGACGGCATTCATGGCGGCAGCGGCGATCCCGTTCCTGCCGGAGTTCACGCTCTTCGGCTACACGGTACACCCGATCATCGCCGATGTCAACATCGGGATTCTTTATATCCTTGGTGTGATGGCCATCGGCCTCTACGGCCCGCTGCTGGGGGGTATGGCGTCGAACAATAAATGGTCGCTCATCTCCGCGGCGCGCGGCGCGGCGATCTTCATCTCCTACGAGGTGGTCACCGGGCTGGCGCTGCTGGTACCCCTGATGATCATCGGTTCGCTCTCCCTGCTGGATTTCAACGAGTACCAGGCGGCCAACGGCTGGATGGCCTTCGCACACCCGATGGGCTTCATCTCCTTTATCCTCTTCTGGATCGCGGCATTCGCCGAGACGGGACGTACGCCGTTCCACCTCGTCGCCAACGACCACGAGATCATTGACGGTTTCGGTACGGAGTATTCGGGAATGCGCTGGGGCCTCTTCTTTATCGGGGAGTATGCGAACATGTTCTTCATCTCCTTCGTGATGGCGATCGTCTTCCTCGGCGGATACGGTGACGGTACGGTGATGGGCGCACTGGGCCTCCTGCTCAAAGTGTCGTTCTTCTTCTTCTTTTTCCTCTGGACACGTGCGGCATGGCCGGATGTCCGTCCGGACCAACTGATGTGGCTCTGCTGGAAAGTACTGATGCCGCTCGCGGTTATCAATGTCGTTATTACCGGCATTGTGATGATGTTTTAAGGGGTCGTGATGAGTCTGGAACAATTTACTGACAGAAACGTGCAGCAGCACTACTTCAAGGTCGATATCGAGGACTATCCGGAAACGGGATGGGACCGGTTCAAACAGGTGGTCAAGCGGGCGGCGAGCGGCGAGCTCTTCGTCGGCCTCTGGGTCGTCATGCGCGAGATGATCAAATTTGACATCCATACCGTGCAGTACCCGAAAGAGAAGCTGCCGATCGGGCCGCGCTACCGCGCCGTCCATGAGATGCAGCGCCTCTTCGAATCCGGTACCGAGCGCTGTATCGGTTGCGGGCTTTGCGAGAAGATCTGTATCTCCGACTGTATCCGCATGGACACGCGCATCGACGAGAACAGCCGTAAAGAGGTGACCGAGTATACGATCAACCTCGGCCGCTGTATTTTCTGCGGTTACTGCGCCGAAGTCTGCCCGGAGCTGGCGATCGTCCACGGGCCGCGCTACGAGAACACCTCCGAGCAGCGCGAACACTTCATCCTGTTCGAGGATATGCTGACCCCGATCGATATGGCGATCAAGGGTGAGCAGAAAGAGTACCCGGGATTCGGTGCCGTTACCCCGAACGAAGATGCGCGCGTCAAGAAGACGCCGCTGGCGTATTAAGGAGCCTGAATGGAAGCTATTGCATTTTACCTTTTCGCGGTTCTGACCATCGCGATGTTCTCCTACACCGTTATGAGCAGCCAGGCCCTCTACGCGCTGAGCTCCATGGCGGCGGGGATGATCATGATCTCGGCGTTCTTCTTCCTGCTGAACGCGGACTTCCTGGGCGTCGTCCAGATCATCGTCTATACCGGTGCGGTCATGGCCCTGTACGCCTTCGGTATGATGTTCTTCGATACGACGCGTGCGGTCAAAGAGCATAACACCTCCAAGGTGATCGTCCTGACGCTGAGCGTCCTGGCGACGCTGCTCGTTATCACGATCTTCACCATGCCGATCGCGGCCGAGAACATCAGTGCGGCCTTCCCGGAACCGGCGGGTGTCGAGAACCCGAAAGCGGTCGGTATCGTCCTCTTTACGAAGTACCTCGTCCCCTTCGAGGTCGCTGCCGTCATGCTGCTCGTCGCGATGATCGCCGGTATCGTCATGGCCGGTAAGAAGATGGACCGCAGCCTCACGAAAATGAAAGAAGAGGAGATCGCGATGATGCATCAAGAAGAGACCCAGAAGAAGGTGACATTATGATGGAAATCGGACTGACACACTACCTGGTACTTTCGACGGTACTGTTCGCGATCGGTCTCGTCGGCGTTATGCGCCGCAAGAACCTCCTGATGCTCTTTATGGCGTCGGAGATCCTGCTCAACGCCGTCAACGTCGCGTTTGCCGCCATCGGTCACTACTACGGTGACCTGACGGGGCAGATGTTCGCGTTCTTCGTCATCGCCATCGCGGCGTCCGAAGTCGCCGTCGGCCTCGGCCTGCTGATCATCTGGTACAAGCGTACCGGTACGATCGACCTTGATACTATGACATCGATGCGAGGGTAATAAGAATGGAAATGTATCTCTATATTGCACTGTTCGCACCGTTTGTCGGCTCGCTTTTCGCGGCGCTGTTCGGTGCGTCACCGAAAACGCTCTGGACCGGGGTCGTTACCTCGGCGCTGCTCTTTGCATCGTTCGTCTCCAGCGTCACACTGTTTGTTTACCTGCTCCAGGGCGGTGAACCGATCCATACGGAACTGATGACGTGGATGGAGACGGGAAGCCTCTATATCCCGTTCGGCTTCGTCGTCGACCAGGTGAGCGCGACGATGATGATCGTCGTCACGACGGTCTCGACGGTCGTTCACGTCTACGCTATCGGCTACATGGACCACGACAAGGCGTTCAACCGCTTCTTCGCGTGGCTCTCCGCCTTCGTTTTCTCCATGATGATCCTCGTCATGAGCGATAACTTCGCGGGCATGTTCATCGGCTGGGAAGGCGTCGGTCTCTGTTCCTGGGCCCTGATCGGTTTCTGGTACCACAAAGAGTCTGCGACCTGGGCGGCGAACGAGGCGTTCATCATGAACCGTATCGCCGACCTGGGCATGCTCATCGGTATCTTCCTGCTCTACTGGCACACAGGCAGCCTGCAGTATGACGTCGTATTCGCGACCGTACCGCACCTGGAAACATCCATTGTTACCCTGATGGGGATCTTCCTCTTCATCGGTGCGATGGGCAAATCGGCGCAGTTCCCGCTGCACACCTGGCTGGCAGATGCGATGGAAGGTCCGACACCTGTTTCCGCGCTGATCCACGCGGCAACGATGGTTACGGCGGGGGTCTACCTCGTCGTCCGCGCCAACCCGCTCTACAGCCTGATCCCGGAAGTCGGCTACTTCATCGCCGGTCTCGGTGCCTTTGTCGCGATGTTCGCGGCCACGATGGCGCTGGTCAACCGTGATATCAAACGTATCATCGCCTACTCGACGCTGTCGCAGCTGGGCTATATGTTCGTTGCGGCGGGCCTCGGTGCCTACTGGGTTGCGCTCTTCCACCTGATGGCGCACGCCTTCTTCAAAGCGCTCCTCTTCCTGGGTGCGGGTAACGTCATGCACGCGATGAGCGACGAGCTCGACCCGTTCAAGATGGGCGGTCTTTACAAGGTGATGAAGTGGACGGCGATCCTGATGATCCTCGCTTCCGTCGCCCTGGCCGGTATCTGGCCGCTGGCGGGCTTCTTCTCCAAGGACAAGATCCTCGAAGTCGCCTTCAGCAGCGAGCACTACATCATCTGGGCGGTCCTCTGGATCACGGCGGGTCTGACGGCGTTCTACTCTTTCCGTCTGATCATGCTGACCTTCTTCTCCGGTGAAGAGCGTTACAAAGAGCACGGTTTCCACCCGCACGAGGCATACAAGTTCATGCTGTGGGCGATGGCGCCGCTGGCGGTCCTGGCCGTCATTGCCGGCTGGTTCGAGCACCAGTTCGTCCACTTCGTCACGGAACTGCTGCCGACGTTTACGTTCCATACGCACCACGTCGAGATGATGCTGATCGCCGTCACGTCGCTGATGGCCATCGGCGGTATCGTCGTGGCAGTCCTGCTCTATCGCAAAGGTCTGCTCAACCCGAAACTGCAGCAGACGGCAGTCTACAAACTGCTGTTCAACCAGTACTACATTCCGAAGTTCTACGACGAGTTCTTCTCCAAACCGTACGCGGAGCTCTCGAAGATCTTCTGGAAACAGGTCGATCTCAAGGTCGTTGACGCCACTGTCGACTTCATTGCGACAACGATCTACAAAACAGGTGAGGGGACGCACACGATGCAGAACGGGAACCTCTCATCCATGCTGCGCTGGATGGTCATCGGTACCGTTGGCCTCCTCGTGCTTGCAGTCCTCTACGTCAAACGCTATGACATTCTGGCGCTGATGCAGATGGTATTCCCAGGTTTAGGAGCTTAACCGATGTTTGATCATATTCTTTCGATTCTGATTTTCTTCCCGGCACTGGCCGGTATGCTGGGCTTTATCGTGTCCAAAGAGAGCATCCGCGCCTACGGGATCACGGTCAGCGCCATCGAGTTCGTGCTCTCTCTCGTACTGTGGTACGCCTACGACCCGGCGGTTGCGGGCATGCAGTTCATGGAACAGTTCGCTCTCGTCCCGGCCTTCGGCATCAACTACCTGCTGGGGATTGACGGGATCTCGCTGTTCATTATCATCCTGGCTTCGTTCTTCACGCTGATCGGTATCGCGTCGCTGACGGAGACCCGCCGTGTCAAGGACATGATCATCACCCTGCTGTTCCTGCAGATGACGATGGTCGGTGTTTTCGCGGCCCTGGATGCGATCGTCTTCTACGTCTTCTGGGAACTCTCCCTTGTTCCGATGCTCTATATCATCGGTGCCTGGGGCGGACCGCTGCGTATCTACGCGTCGATCAAGTTCTTCCTGTACACCTTTACAGGTTCACTGATCATGCTCGTCGGTATGCTCTTCATGGCGTACTTCTACTTCCAGGCGACAGGCCAGTGGAGCTTCTCGATCCTCGAGTGGTACCGTCTGGTCCTGCCGGAGAACCTGCAGCTGTGGCTCTTCGTGGCCTTCTTCATCGGTTTCGCGATCAAGGTTCCGATGTTCCCGTTCCACACCTGGCTGCCGTACGCCCACGGGCAGGCGCCGACGATCGGTTCGGTTATCCTGGCGGCGATCCTGCTGAAAATGGGGACCTACGCGTTCGTGCGTTTCTCCCTGCCGATGTTCCCGGACGCTTCCGTCTTCTTTATGGTTCCGGTCGCGGTGCTCGCGATCATCATGATCATTTACACGGCGATGGTCGCCTATGCACAGGAAGACATCAAGCAGGTCGTTGCGTATAGCTCCATCTCCCACATGGGTGTCATCATCCTCGGTACCTTCGCAATGAACGTCGAGGGGATCAGCGGTTCGGTCTTCCTGATGATCGGGCACGGGGTCGTCTCCGGCGCGCTCTTCCTTCTGGTCGGCGTCATTTATGACCGCCGCCATACGAAGCTGATGAGCGAGTTCGGCGGCCTGGCCCAGGTGATGCCGCGCTATGCGACGATCTTCGGGATCATGGTGATGGCTTCCGTCGGTCTGCCGCTCACGATCAACTTCGTCGGCGAGTTCCTGAGCCTGCTCGGCTTCTATTCCCAGTCGCATATCATGACGCTGCTCGCCGGTACGGCGATCATCGTCGGTGCGATCTATATGCTCTCCGCCTACAAGAAAGCGTTCTTCGGCGACGTGACCAAAGAGGAGAACAAGACCCTCAAAGACGTCAACAAGAAAGAGCTGGTCGCGCTGATCCCGCTGGTCATCCTTGCGGTCTGGCTCGGGGTCTACCCGAAACCGGTCCTGACGCCGATCAACAACTCGGTCGAATCCATCGTCCAGCTGATGCATGAGAAGGCGATCTCGCCGGAGGCAAAAGCGGCGATCCCTAACCCGGCCGAAACAAAAATCGCCATGGCTTCCGTCACGGAAGTCGAAGTGGACGTTGAAAGGGAGGCAGAATAATGTTGGAAGCTGTCAATGTATCTTTCGGCGAGCTGAACCTCGCCACCCTTGCCCCGATGCTCATCGCGATCACGGGTGCACTTGCAATCCTGGTCGTCGACCTGGCGAAGAGCGGGCTGCACAAGTCCTTCTACGTTATGGTCTCCCTGCTGTTCCTGCTGCTGGACTTCGGCTCCCTCGTCGATTTTGCCGGCATTTTCACGGAAAACGGCACGATGCTCGGATTCTTCAACGTCATGCTGATGGACGGGATCTCCATCCTGTCGCAGCTGATCATCGTCGGGGCTTCCATGCTCTTCATCCCGCTGGCCCTGACGTCGAAACGTTTCCACGAGTACAACTACCCGGAGTACTTCTCACTGTTCCTGTTCATGATTGCGGGCTTCCAGTTCATGGTCGCGACGGACAACCTGATCCTCGTCTTCGTAGGGCTTGAAACGGCGTCGCTGGCGCTCTATACGCTCATCGCCCTGCACAACCGCTCCAAGTCCTTTGAAGCGGCGGTCAAGTACTTTACGATGGGGGCACTCGCCGCCGGCTTCTACGCCTTCGGTGCGATGATCTTCTACGCGATCAGCGGTTCCGTCGAGATCCATACGATCGCCGAAGTGATGGCAGCGGACGGTTTCAGCAACATCGGTTATGCCAGTATCGGCAGCGTTTTCATGCTCGCAGCCCTCGGTTTCAAGGTCTCCCTTGTACCGTTCCATACCTGGACACCGGACGTTTATGAAGGTTCCAGCGCTGCACTGGCGGGCTACATGTCCATCGTACCGAAGATCGCGGGCTTCGTCGTCGTGATGCGTCTGTTCGAGTTCATGGTCCACAGCGAAGTCGTCTGGCTGCAGGTGATCCTCTACGGCGGTGTCGTCGTGACGATGACGGCGGCGAACATCTGGGCGCTGGTCCAGACCGATGTCAAGCGGATGCTCGCGTACAGCTCTATTTCGCACGCCGGTTTCGTCCTTGCGGCGATCCTGATCGGGACGACGCAGGCGAATACGGCGCTCTTCCTCTACTGGGTGCTGTTCAGCTTCACGAACCTCGGCGCCTTTACGATGCTGTGGGTCAACCGCCAGAAGCACCTGCTGCCGGGCCAGAGTTCTGACCATCCGTACGAGAAGTTCGCCGGCATGGTCAAGATTATGCCTTTCGCGGCGGTCCTGATGGGGCTTTTTATGCTCTCGTTGGCGGGTATCCCGCCGTTCGGCCTCTTCTGGGGTAAACTCTATATGATCAGCTCCGCCGTCACGGGCGGCTATACGGTCCTGGCCCTGATCATGGCGCTCAACTCCGCCATTGCCGGCTACTACTACCTGAAACTGATCATCTTCATGTTCATGAAAGAGCCGGTTATCCATGGCGTACACGAGTACTACATGATGAATGCTTCCCTTTCGCTCAAGACGATCATCGGGATCGCGGCATTCGCAACGATCTTCGCGGTCATTACGGTCAACCCGCTGATCGAATTCATCGCGACCCTCGTCTACAACTCCGGGTACTGATCCCGGGGCGGCGTTGCCGTCGCCTTTTCTTCTAACTCTTTTCCAGCGCTTCGTCGTTCTGTTTCCGTTTACTAGCGATTTTATTAAAGTGCTACAATGATGCCATGAGGCTCTGATCGTGCCGTTGGGCATACACAGGGCAAACGGAATTCCTGAAAAGGAGCCACGATGGAAACGGACACATCCGACTCACTACAGCGCGGCCTGCGCAGCAAAGAGGCCGAAGCCCGTCTCGCACAGTTCGGGCCCAATACGATCGAAGAGAAGCAGGTCTCCTGGGCCGCCCGGCTCTTAAAACGTTTCTGGGGTCCGATCCCCTGGATGATTGAAACCGCAGCGGTGCTGTCGCTCAGCGTGCAGCGGTGGGAAGAGTTCGCCATCATCATGGTCATGCTGCTCGTCAATGCGGCAGTCGACTTCTACCAGGAGTCGAAGGCGCTCAATGCGATCGAGGTGCTCAAGAAGAAGCTGGCCCGCAGGGCGCTGGTACTGCGCGACGCGGCATGGCAAACGATAGATGCCTCACACCTCGTCCCCGACGACATCATCAAGATCAAAATCGGCGATATCGTTCCGGCCGATGCGAAACTGCTCAGCGGCAGCGACTATATCCAGGTCGATCAGTCCGCATTGACGGGGGAGTCCCTCCCTGTCGACAAAAAGGTCGGAGACGACCTCTATGCCAATGCGATCGTCCGGCAGGGGGAGATGGTCGCCCATGTCACGGGTACGGGGTCGCATACCTATTTCGGCAAAACGGTCGGGCTCGTTGCCAAGGCGGAGCGCGAAGGGCGGAGCCATTTCCAGAAAATGGTCGTGCGCGTCGGGAATTTCCTCATACTGCTGACACTGGCGATGATCGCCGTCATCATTTACCACGGTGTGCAGAACAACGAACCGACGGTCGAGCTGCTGATCTTTGCGCTGGTACTTACAATCTCGGCCATTCCCGTCGCCATGCCCGCCGTCCTCACCGTGACGATGGCCATAGGGGCGCATGTCCTGGCGTTGAAAGAGGCTATCGTCAGCCGTCTTGCCGCGATAGAGGAACTTGCCGGTATGGATGTGCTCTGTTCGGACAAGACGGGGACGCTGACACAGAACCGCATGAGCCTTGCCGATCCCTACGTTGCCGACGGTTTCGATGAAGAGGCCCTGTACGTCTATGCCGCCCTGGCAAGCAAGGAGGAGAACGGCGATCCGATCGAGAGACCGATCTTCGACATGATCGACACCCGGGCGCTGCGGGATCGGCTGAAACCGTGGGAGCTCAAGAAGTTCCTCCCTTTCGACCCCGTCCATAAACGCACCGAGGGGATCTATGAAGACGGGGAGTGCGAACTGATCGTCACCAAGGGGGCGCCGCAGATCATCATCGAGCAGAGCGATGCACACGAGTTCGACCGCCAAAAGGCGAATGAACAGGTCCAGCTGTTTGCGGACAAGGGGTTCCGCACCCTGGGGGTCGCGTTCCGCAAATGCGAAGAGGATGTCTACCACTTCGTGGGCCTGCTCCCCTTTTTCGACCCGCCTCGGAGCGACTCCAAGCTGGCCGTAACGGAGGCCGAGGCGAACGGGATCGACGTCAAGATGGTGACGGGAGACAATATCGCCGTCGCGACCTATATCGCCCGGCTGCTCTCGATCGGGGAGCAGATCGAGGATGTCCGCGCGCTCAAGGGTGAATCGATCGAGGAGTACCTCTACCTCTCGAAAGTGCTGACCTCGGCCATCACCGAGGCTGTGATGCCGCATGCCGCCCCGGCCGAAGTGGATGCGAAAGTACGGGAGATCCTGCAGAAAGTGCAGCGCGAGCTTTACAACATGCCGATACCGAAGGGGGCGGTGAAGAAGCACGAATCGGAGATCATCGCCCTGATCGAGGCGGCGCACGGGTTCGCCCAGGTCTACCCGGAAGACAAGTATTTCATCGTCGATGCGCTGCAGAAGGCCGACCATATCGTGGGGATGACGGGCGACGGGGTGAACGACGCCCCGGCACTGAAAAAGGCCGACTGCGGTATTGCGGTCGACGGGGCGACGGATGCGGCGCGCGCCGCGGCGGATATCGTGCTGACGGCGCCGGGCCTGTATGTGATCGTCGATGCGATCAAGGAGGCAAGACAGATCTTCGAGCGTATGAAGAGCTATACGATCTTCCGTATCGCCGAGACGATCCGCGTCATCATCTTTATGACGCTGGCCATCGTGCTTTACGACTTCTACCCGGTGACGGCGCTGATGATCATCATCCTGGCGCTGCTCAACGACATCCCGATCATGACTATCGCCTATGACAATACCAAAGTAAGGCAGAGACCGGTGCGCTGGGATATGCGGGAGGTGTTCGTCCTGGCGAGCTGGCTGGGGATTGCCGGAGTGCTCTCCTCGTTTACCCTGTTCTGGGTCACGATGTCACTGATGCATCTGCCGCTCGATTTCGTGCAGTCGCTTTTCTTCGTCAAGCTCATCGTCGCCGGGCACGGCACGATTTTCAATACCCGTATCGACGAATGGTTTTTCCGTCGTCCCTTTCCGTCGGCACCGCTGCTGTCGGCATCGCTGCTCAGCGCCGCCGCCGGGATCGTTGTCGGCGTCTACGGGTTCGGTGTGATGGTACCGATCGGATGGAGTGCCGCTGCAGCCGTCGGGGCATACGCTTTCGTCTGGTTCATCTTTAACGATGTCGTCAAAATGGCGGTTTTGCGCTATTATCGTAAACGGTTCGGCATCGCGGTGATCTGAGGGGTCAAGAGGCGAAAGACATGGCGATGCTTTTTTGAGGAGTCAAGCGATGGAACAGTATTTTGACAGCCGGCTGGCACATTTCGCCCTGACGGCGATGTTCAGTTTCCTGATCGGCCTGGAGATCAAAACCTACCGGCTCCGGTTCCATCCCACCGACCAGGAACATACGTTCGGTTCGGCACGGACCTATACGTTTCTCGGCATCCTCGGCTATCTCTGCTGGCTGCTCGGTACGGCCCCCTATCTGGTCGCGATGGCGGGGGTCACCCTGCTTTTTGCGCTCTTTTACGTCCAGCAGCTCAACAAGGGGCGTCCCTCCATACTCTTCTACCTCGCGGCGCTGCTCGTTTATACCATCGGGCCGCTGTCGGAGCTTTTCGCGATCTGGCTCCCCTCTCTGGTGTTTGTCCTGATGATCTTCCTGCTCAACGCCAAGCCGCGTCTGCAGGCACTCTCCAAAAGCCTCAACGCCGAGGAGCTGGAAACGGTCGGCAAGATGGTACTGCTCTCGGCCGTCATTTTGCCGCTCCTGCCGCATCAGCCTATCGGGACGTTTTTGCCCCTGTCGCCTTTCGAACTCTGGAGCGCGGTCGTGATAGTATCATCGATCTCCTACGGCGGTTACCTGGCCCAAAAATATATCTTCCGCCAGAGGGGTTACCTGATTGCCGGGCTGATCGGCGGGCTCTACTCCAGTACCGCGACGACGGTCGTGCTCTCGCGCAAGGCCGCCGAGATCGGGAACCGGCGATTGATGACGGGGGCTATCGTCGCCGCCTCGGCCATGATGTACCTGCGCCTGATCGTGATCGCCGTGATTTTCACCCCGGAGGTGGCCGAGGCGCTTCTGCTCCCTTTTATGCTCTTTGCCCTGGCGGCCTTTGCGATCGCGGCACCGTATGCCCTGCGTCAAAGCGGGGAGACGGTACCGGTGGAAGGGAGTGTTGATACGAATCCGCTGGAACTGGGGACGGCGTTCCTTTTCGCCACCCTCTTTGTCGTGATGATGGCGGTGACGCAGCTCGTGACGGCCCATTTCGGCACGGGCGGGCTGCAGCTGCTCTCGTTTGCCGTCGGCTTCACCGATATCGATCCTTTTGTCCTGTCGCTGCTGACGGGCCATGAGGGGCTGAAAACGCCGGTGATCGTCTCATCGGTGATGATCGCGGCGGGGAGCAACAACCTGCTCAAGGCGATTTATGCCGTCTGGTTCGGGGGCTTTGCCGCCGGCCGGATCGCCGCGCTCTGGCTGCTGCTGCTCGGGCTGTCGACCATAGGGGTCGCTTTTTTCATCTAGGGGGCGGTCATGCTCGAAGCGCTGGTGATGACGTACGGCTACGCGATGATCGCCGCGGGCACTTTTTTGGAAGGGGAGACGGTCCTTGTGATCGGCGGCTACCTGGCCCATGCAGGCTACCTGGAGCTTCCGTGGGTGATCGTTTCCGCCTTTGCGGGCAGTTTTGCCGGGGACCAGCTCTACTTTTTCATCGGGCGCAGGCAGGGGACGGCACTGCTGGAGAAACGCCCCCGGTGGCAGGCAAAATCCGAACGGGTGCGTGCGTTGCTGCAGCGTCGTCAGAACAGCGTGATCGTAGGGTTCCGTTTCCTCTACGGGTTGCGGACGGTGACCCCCTTTCTGCTCGGAGCGAGCGGGATCGCACCCGGCAAGTTCATGCTGCTCAATGCCGCAGGTGCGGCGCTCTGGGCCGTCGCTGTTGCGCTGGCAGGCTACCTGCTGGGGCATGCCGTGACGCTGTTTTTCGCCGAGGCCCACCGTTATGCCCTCTACGGTGCGCTTTTTATCGCCTTCGTTGCGATGGTGGTCTGGGTGCGGCGCATTACTAAACGGAAGCGGTGACGCGGTTCCGTCCCGCCTTTTTTGCCTCGTAAAGCAGAGCGTCGGCCCGCCGGATAATGGCTTCATAGTCTGGATCGTTCACATCGATTTCAGCGACCCCGAAGCTGGCGGTCACGACCCCGGCGGCAGGAGAGCTTTTATGAGGGATTGCCAGTGCCTCGATACGGCGGCGCAGCGCTTCCGCAAAATGCTCGGCATTGGTGAGAGGCGTATTGGGAAGCATGATGATGAACTCCTCGCCCCCGTACCGGGCAATACAGTCACCGGGGCGTTTGAGGGCCTTTTGCAGGGTATGGGCCACCCTCTGCAGACACCGGTCCCCCTCAATATGGCCATAGGTATCGTTGTAGGCTTTGAAAGCGTCAATATCCGCCATAATCAGCGTCAGGGGTTGCTGTTCGCGCCGCTCCCGCTGGTACTCCTCTTTCAGACGTTTCATGAAATGGCGCCGGTTGGCGATGCCGGTGAGCGGATCGATCATACTCTGCTCCTCAACGGTCCGGTAGGCACGCCGCAGACGCCAGCCGACCAGTAGAATGATGACAAGCCCGATCAGGGCAATGAGGAGGTGACCGCCTCCCAGCGGAAGCTGGGGGGCCCTGACATGGGGGATGGTGACGCTGATGGCGCCGCGGATATCACCGACCTTGTAGCCTTGCACACCGTGGCACTGAAGGCAGCTTTTCCTGGTATACAGAGGTGCCATGTAACGGTACCCGTCTTTGAAAAAGGCCCCGTACTCTTTTTCCCCCTCGTAAAAGGACTCAAGCACTGTGCGTTCCCAGGGGTAGGGCGCATTCCCGGGGCGGATCGGGCGCAGGCTGGTAATATGGATCTGCACTCCGTCGTAGTTTTCCGCCAGTTCGGAGAGCTGGCGCGTCATATAGGCGGGGTTCACGAGGGTCAGCGACCGGTTGTCTTCGAGGGGGATGTCCCGCAGTACACCTTTGAGGTAGGGGTTGGGCGGTGTCGATGCGTCGGCGAAGACGTAGACGCCGCCGTGGCGTGCATTCCACTCCCGCGTGAGAAGGATCTGCTGGAAGAAGGCCCGTGCGGTTTTGAGCATGGTGTTTTCATCGAGCTTTTTGTTGTGATAAAACTCCCACGTCCATGAAAAGAGAACGACGAGTATCCACCCTCCCGCGAGCAACGAGATCTTCCCAAGCATCTTTTTCCCTGTCGGCTAATGGTCTTTTGATCTATCTATTTGTATAGATTATATCGCAGATCGGAACGAAAGGGAGCGGCCGTGTTTTCAGTCGGAAAGCGCGGCTGTGAGGTACGGGAGTAACGCTTCATACGGCAGCAGGGTCTTGGCGGCAAACTGGTTCCGGTTAAAGGTCTGCTGCCGCTTGGCCAGCTGTGCCGTGTGGGTCATGATCAGCTGCGTCATCTCCGCTTTGGTCGATTTCCCGTCAAGGTAGTCCAGGACCTCGATGATGCCGATCGCTTTCATTGCGTTGGGCGTGCGGCCGTACCGCTGCTCCAGCCGGGCGACTTCGTCGATCAGCCCGGAGGCAACCATCTTCTCTGTCCGTCGCGCGATACGCTCACGCAATACGTCGCGGGGGACGTCGATCTCAAAGAGGGGGGCATCGGTGAGGACCGGTTCGGGGGGGTGGGCCGCAAACCACTCCGAGGGGGGCATCCCCGTCTGAAGATAGATCGTGAGCATTTTTTCCGTACGGTAGCGGTCGTTGGCGTCGATTCCGGCCATATAGTCCGGATCGACGCGCTGCAGCATCCCGTAGGCCTTTGCATGTTCCTGCAGCAACGCTGCGACCTTTTGGCGGGTGTTCTCATCGGTGACGGGGGTCTCGGAGATCCCTTCAAAGAGGACTTTGAGGTAAAAGGAGGTGCCGCCGACGATGATCAGCGGGACATCGGCGGCGGCGCAGTCGGCATGGGCCTGCCGGTAGAGGTCGATAAAGGTCGTGACGTCAAAGGGTTGGTCCGGTGTCAGGACGTCGATGCCGTAGTGGATGATCGCTCCGCGCTCTTCGATCGTGGGCTTGGCCGAGGCGATGTCGATCCCTTTGTAGAGGCTGAGGGAATCAAGGGAGAGGATACGCGCGCCCGTGACGGCGGCGGCCTGAAGGGCAAGGTCGCTCTTGCCCGAGGCCGTGGGTCCGATGAGGGCGATCGTTTTCATGACGACAGTATACGCTACAATCGCTGTTAAAGTTGTGTATAAAGGCACAAGGAGAAGCGGGATGAAACTGGCGGGGTATGCGGTTGCGATCGCGGTATTGTTGGCGCTGTGGGGGTGCGAAGCGATGGTGTTCCAGCCCGATTCGCGGCTCTACGCGACGCCGGCGGATCTCAATCTCAGTTACCGGGAGGTGCATTTCGACTCCCGGGACGGTACACGGCTGTCGGGCTGGTGGCTCGAACCCGGCAACGTACCGCGGGGAACGGTGATGGTCGTGCACGGAAACGCGCAGAATATCTCAGCGCATTTTTTGGGGTTCGATTGGCTGGTAAGGGCGGGATACGAGGTGTTCATCTTTGATTACCGGGGGTACGGCACCTCGGAGGGGAGCCCGGCGCTGGAGGGGGCGGTGGAGGACACCGAAGCGGCCCTGGCATACGTGCAGGCACAGCGCAGGGGCAGGGTGACTGTTATCGGGCAGTCGCTGGGGGGCGCGCTGTTGTTCAATGCCCTGGCGCGGCAGGGGACGGAGCGCATCGCGCTGGCCGTCTTCGACAGCACCTTCGCTTCGCTCCCCCAGGCGGGCAGGGAGGCGCTTGACCGCTCTATTGTGGGCTGGCCTCTGCAGTGGGGCGCGTCGCTGACCCTGACGGACCGCTACGACCCCATCGGGATCGCCCCGTCGCTGGCGGTGCCGAAACTCTACCTCGCCGGCTCAAAGGACAGCATCATCTCCCCCAACCATAGCTGGCAGCTCTTTGACGCCTCGGCTCGGCCGCGCGCTTTCTGGCTCGTACAGGATGCAGGACACATCGCCGCTTTCAACGACTCCCGTATCCGGGCGCGCTTTCTCGCCTTTCTGCGCCGTCCGGCTTTTGATCCGGATGCCTCGGCTATGCTGATTTTTGATACAATTAAACAAAAAAGTGAGTAGCCGGGTGAAACGCATCGTCGCTAAACTGCATGATTTCAATGAGCTGGTGATGTTCCAGCACTCCATTTTTTCGCTCCCTTTCATCTTTATCGCGATGATCGTCGCCGCCGAAGGATGGTTCGGCTTTTCGCTGCTGCTGCTGGGGATCCTTGCGGCGATCTCGGCACGCAACTTCGCCATGGGGGTCAACCGCTACGCCGACCGCGATATCGACGCGCAGAACCCGCGGACCCAGGGGCGCCCCAATGCCGACGGCCGGCTGGACAGCACGACGATCCTGCTCTTTTCCGTCGTCAATGCGCTCGTCTTTATCATCGTGGCCTACCTGGTAAACGAGCTGGCCTTTACGCTGGCGATCCCTGTATTGGCGGTGCTGGGGAGCTATTCGTATTTCAAGCGCTTCAGCGAGCTGGCTCATGTCGTGCTGGGCGTCTCCCTGGGGCTTGCACCGCTGGCGGGTGTGATCGCCGTGAGCGAGAGCGTACCGCAGTGGTCGGTGCTGCTCTCCCTGGGGGTCTTGTTCTGGGTCGCCGGGTTCGATCTGCTCTATTCGCTGCAGGACATCGAGTTTGACAAGCTCCACGGGCTGCACTCCGTCCCCTCCGTCTACGGTCCGAAAGCGACCCTCTTTATCTCGACCCTTTTCCATCTCAATACGGTGCTGTTCTGGTGGATGTTCGTCTGGGCGGCGGGTCTGGGATTTTTTGCCTGGATGGCCGTGGCGGTCAGTGCGCTGATGCTGGGTTACGAACACTACCTCGTCCGTAAGGACTTCACGAAGATCGACCGCGCTTTCTTTACGGTCAACGGCTATCTCGGGATTGTTTTCCTGGTGCTGATCATCCTGGACCAGTGGCTGCGCTAGGCTTTTAACGTTGCAGCCGCTGCGGTATGAACTGCTGACGGTATGACGTGATGATGGGTGACGTTCGTATCGGTTGATTGTTTCGTTAAAGCGGAATGGGATGGAAAATGGTGTGTAGAAAAGAGGGGTTCCGCAGGAATGCGGAACGGGGCCGGAATTACTTCAGGCCAGCGATGTAAGCTGCAACAGCTTTGATGTCTGCTTCAGAGTACGGAGCAACCTGACCTTTCATCAGTGCACCCATACCGTGAACGTTGCGTGTACCGGCTTTGTACTCGTTGAGAGCCGCTTCAGTTGTAGCTGCGTCCCAGCCCTGGATGACTTGAGATTTGCCGAGGGCTTTTTTCTCGCCGCTTGCACCGTGGCATGCAGCACATTTTTTGTACAGAGCAGCACCGTCAGCCGCCATCAGAGAAACGCTTGCAACAAGCAGAGTCAGAGCAATTTTTTTCATTAGTAGGTCTCCAAGTGAAAATTTCGGGGTTCATTATACTGGGAAGAGTCTTAAACATTGTTAATCATTCCTATTAGTTTCACTTAACGAGATGTTCACTTCTGTTGAACAAAAGGGGCTCTTAGAGGGTTGTTACGTTCTAAATGGTAAAATCCCCATTATTTTTAACATGGGGAAAACGATGCGCTATATTGATGACGACCTGAAAGACAAGACGATTCTGATCACGGGGGGCGCAGGCTTTATCGGTGCGAACCTGGCCTTCTATTTCCAGGAGAATCACCCGGGTGCCCATGTCGTCGTCCTCGACAGCTTCCGCAGCGGCGAGACGCTCAGCAACGGCAACCTCAAAAGCTTCGGCCACTTCAAGAACCTGGTAGGCTTCCGCGGCGAGGTGATCAGCGGCGACATCAACGACAAGGCGCTGCTGGCCAAACTGGAAAAAGATTACGATTTCGACTACATCTTCCACGAAGCGGCCATCTCCGACACGACGGCGCTGGAGCAGGACCTGATGATCCGCACCAACCTCAACGCCTACAAGGACCTCCTCGACATGGCGGTGCGCCAGGGGGCGAACATGATCTACGCCTCGTCGGGCGCGACGTACGGTGACGCCCCCTCACCGCAGCGCGTCGGGGTCGAGGCGCCGCAGAACGTCTACGGCTTCTCCAAACTGATGATGGACCACCTCAGCCGTGACTACATGAAGCGCGAGAAGATTGGCATCGTCGGTTTGCGCTACTTCAACGTCTACGGGCCGCGGGAGTTTTTCAAGAACAAGACCGCGTCGATGGTCGTGCAGTTCGGCCACCAGATCCTCGCCGGCAAGAACCCGCGTCTCTTCGAAGGCTCGGACAAGATCGTGCGCGACTTCATCTATATCGAGGATATCATCCAGGCGAACATCCTGGCGATGCACCCCAAGGAAAGCGGGATCTACAACGTCGGTACGGGCAAAGCGCGCTCCTTCCAGTCCATCGTCGACACGCTCCAAAAAGAGCTGGGGACTTCTATGCCGTGCGAGTATATCCCGAACCCCTTCGTCGGGCGCTACCAGTTCCACACCGAGGCGGATATCGAGAGCACCAAGCAGGGGCTGGGATATGCGCCGCGCTATGAACTCGAAGACGGGATCAAAGCCTATATCCCCGAGATCAAGCGCCTTTTTGAAGAAGAGGTCAAATGATCCCGATCCTGCGTAACAGCCGTCCCAATATTCTCGTTATCGGCGATCTGATGATCGACCACTACCTCTGGGGCCGGGCGGAACGTATCTCCCCCGAGGCACCGGTGCAGGTCGTCGACGTCGCCAACGAGACGACGGTACTGGGCGGGGCGGGCAACGTCATCAACAACCTGATCGCCCTGGGCGCCTCCGTCAGCGTCGCCTCGGCCATCGGGGACGACGCCAACGGCAAAGAGCTGACGCTGATGCTCAAGAGCATCGGGGTGAAGACGGAGGGACTGGTGACGCAGGCGGGCCGCAAGACGAGCAAAAAGAGCCGCGTCATCGCCGCGAACCAGCAGATCCTCCGTTACGACAAGGAGTCCAAGGACGCCATTACGGAGGGCTCCGAGGCGAAAATCCTCGCCGCGGTGGAGAAGGACCTTTTCCTCTATGACATCATTATCCTCTCCGACTACGGCAAGGGGGTCCTGACCCCGGCGCTGGCCCAGGGGATTATTTCCCGCGCACGCCGGGGGGGCAAGAAGGTGCTCGTCGATCCTAAGGGGCGCGACTACTCGAAGTACCGCGGGGCGCACCTGCTGACCCCCAACAAGAAAGAGGCGATCGAGGCGACCGGCATCGAGATCACGGACAGTGAAAGCCTTCAGGCCGCGCTGCTGTGGCTCAAGAACGAATGTGACCTCGACCGCTCCATGATCACCCTCTCCGAGGACGGGATCGCGATCTTCGACGAGAAGCTCAAGCGTTTCCCGACCGTGGCGCAGGAGGTCTACGACGTGACGGGGGCGGGCGATACCGTGATCGCCTCCATCGCGTTCGGCCTCAGTTCGGGCCTCAGCATCGACGACGCGGCCCGCTTCGCGAACCTTGCCGCCGGCGTCGTCGTCGGCAAGATCGGTTCGGCGACGGTGACCCTGGACGAGATCGAAGAGTACGAGGCGATGCTGCACCAGAGCAGCTCCGATGCGCACATCAAGAGCTTCGAAGAGATCGACCGGATCGTCAACCGCTGCCGTGCGGGGGGCAAACGCATCGTCTTCACCAACGGCTGTTTCGACATCCTGCACGTCGGCCACGTCAAGTACCTGCAGGTGGCCAAGAGCTTCGGCGACGTCCTGATCGTCGGGCTCAATTCCGACGCTTCCGTCCGTGCGCTCAAAGGGCCGTCGCGCCCGGTCAACAGCGAAAATGACCGCGCCTATATCCTCGCCGCGCTTGAGTCGGTGGACTATGTCGTCAAGTTCGGTGACGATACGCCCTACGAGCTGATCAAGATGCTCCGCCCCGACGTCCTTGTCAAAGGGGGGGATTACGAAGGCAAAGCCGTCGTCGGAACCGAATTTGCAGGTGAGCTCAAACTCGTCGATTTCGTCGAAGGCAAAAGTACGACGAAGACCATAGCCAAAATCCAGGAGGGAACAACATGCTGAAAACTTTGGTCGCCACGTTGGCACTGGGCTGCTCGCTGTTCGCGATGCACGAAGCGGAACTGAACCTGAACAACTACGATCTCAATCTGAAACTCGATCTTGATATGGGGCAGTTCAACGATGCCGTCGATCCGGACACCGTCTTTGTCGGTGCACGCTATCTGCACGGCTCCTACCATCACAGCGACGAACTCCGCGACAAGGATCACGATCTTGTCGACCTGCACTTTGCCGTCGGGGAGCACCTGGATGCCAACCGCGCGCTCAAGCTCGGGCTCGGGGCAAAACTCGTTTACACCTCTATTGAAGGGTATGACTATTACGCCATGCCGCTCGGACTCTTTGCACGTTATACGCTGCCGCTGAACCTGGCGATTCCCTTTGTCGTCGGCGCCGATCTTTACTACGCGCCGCAGGTGCTTGCCTGGCAGGATGCGAAGAACTACCTGGAGTATGACCTGTCGCTCGATATCCGGATCATCGAACGCGCCGCGGTGACGGCGGGGTATCGCAAGATCGATACGGACTTCGACCTTCCCGGGGGGGATTTCACCTTCAACGAGGCCTGGTTCGCCGGGGTCAAGTTCCGCTTCTAAACCTTTCCGCCACCGGCGGGCTCAGACGATGAGCTGCTCCGCCGCTTCAATCACTTCATAAGCTTCGATCGATTTCATACATTCATGGTGTTTAAGGGGACATTCGCGTTTCATGCAGGGGGCGCACGCCATGTCGTGGCGGACGATGGCGCTTTTGGGATTGCCCCACTGGCAGGTCTCTTTGTGACGCGTCGGCCCGAAGATCGCGACGGTGGGCACGCGGTAGGCCGCCGCGACGTGCATGGGGCCGCTGTCGTTGGTGACGAAGAGCGACAGCCCCCCGATAGCGGCGCAGAGTTCGGGAATGGTCGTTTTTCCCGCGAGGTTGCGGTAGTTCTCAACCCCCCGTGCCTGCAGATCCTTTTCAATCGCTTCCGCCATGGCCATTTCACCGGGACCCCCGAAGATAACGATGTCGTAGCGGTCGGAAAAATGGGCGGCGACGGCGGCGAACTTTTCGGGGTACCACCGCTTGGCCGAACCGTAGGTCGCTCCCGGGTTGATGCCGAGCGTCGGTCTGTCAAAGGTTTTCGGTGTTATGAAAAGGCGCAGCGGTCCCGGTGCGGTTTCGCCGCCGCAGAGGCGGTCGGCCAGCCGCTGGTACTGCGCTGTCAGATGCTCACCGCGGGAGAGGGCAACCGCGTCGCTGAGCAGCAGCTGTGCATGCCAGCTCTTGCGGGCGACGGTTTTGGGGGTCCCCGTCCAGCGCAGCAGCAGCGAGGCGTGCAGCTGGTTGCGGAAACTGACCGCGGCGTCATGGCGGCCGATCATTTTGGCAAAGCGGTAGGTGTTAGCGAGGCGGTTTCCGCCTTTTTTCGTTTCGTCGACATAGGCATTGACACACATCGGGTGGTGTTTGAGGGCTTCGACGGAGACGAAGGAGCCGACGAGGGTCAGTCGCGCCCGGGGGTAGCATTCGCAGAGCGATTCGATGGCGGCCGTAGCCATCACCGCGTCGCCGAGCCAGTTGGGCAGGATGATCAGCAGCTTCACGCTTCGTCCTTTTCAATCAGATAGACCGGGCTGCCGGAGACGGTCAGGGCATCCGTCGTAAAGGTATTGCCGTCACGGCCGATAAAGTGGCGGGGCTCGGCAAAGTGCTGGGTATACTCGGTCCCGTTCGTCCAGAAGATCCGCAGCAGGCCCTCGGGGCGCTGCAGCAGCATCTCGAAGCGGTCACGGCGCTGCTGCAGGGCGATATGCCGCGCCTCTTTCAACAGAGACGCCATGGTCTTGAATGCCTTAAACCCGGGGCGTTTATGCCACCCCTCCCGGGTATCGACAAGACCGTAGCCCGGGGCGGCAAGCTGGTGCCAGTAGACGGTGGCGACCTGCTGTGTCGCCAGGGCGAGCAGGTAGTACCGCACCATGTACGAGGCGTAGGTCTCCCCGTCGACGCACTCCTTTTCGCTGGTGGGCGCGTAGGGGGCCGTTCCGCTCAGCGGCCAGTTCGTCTCGGTGAGGTAGAGGGGGTATTTCGCCCGGGGCGAGAGCATTACCAGTGAGGAGAGGAAATTGATCTTGCAGGGGAGGTCGCACCCCGTCTGGGTGTTTTCCGGGGCCCCGCGGCGGTCGACGTAAAGGAGGGCGGCTACGGCGTCGAAGCGGATGCCGCGGAGGTTGAAAAAGGCGTGGGCGGCGAAGTGGTATTCAAAATCGATGACACCGGGGCCGATGAGTTTCAGCTCCGGGTAACGCTCGTCGCGGAGCTGCTGCGCCGTTTTGAAGAACTCCAGGTATTCGTTGACGCTCGCGAATCCCCATTTCGCACGGTTGATGGTCGTGCCGATCTGGAAGCGGTCGCCGAAGGGGGCAAGGGCGGCAAAGGTGCGCTCGAGCGACCGGCGGCGGAGTGCTGCATCCTCAATGTGTTCGCGGTCCTGCATCAGCACGAAGAGCAGCCGTCTTCCTTCGAGGTTCCGGGCAAAGGCCGTGATCTTTTCCAGCGCGTCGGGTTCCCAGAGTTTCACCCGGATCAGCAGCTCGTTGACATCAAGCTCGGTGACGGCACCGAGTGTGGCTTCGGGCTCACGGAGGGGGTCGATGATAAGGCCCGTAAAACGGGAGGCTTCGACCGGGCGGCGGCGCAGGAAAGGCATGGCCAGCAGCGCCAGCGGCAGCCAGAGCAGGCCGGAGAGCGCCGTTTTGACAAGGGAAGCGCGCTGCGCTTTGCGCAGGCGGCGTTTGAGGGCACGGTCTTTGAGCTGATAGGGCTGGTCGGAGTGGAAATCCCAGGCGTACGGCGGTTTCATGCCGGCATTATATCGTGTATTGCCCTGCCTTCGTAACCGCGGAGTAATCGCCTCAATGGGCTTCTAACCGGGGATGAGATAAAATATCCCCCATTAAAACAGCAGCAAGGACACTCATGAAAATCTCCGTCATCGGAACGGGCTACGTCGGACTGGTCAGCGGGACCTGTTTTGCACAGATGGGCAACAGCGTCACCTGTGTGGATATCGATGAGGCGAAGATCGCGAAACTGCGCGAGGGGATCATTCCGATCTACGAACCGGGTCTGGAGACGATGGTACTGGAGAACCATGAGAAGGGGACGCTGACGTTCACGACCGATATCAGAGCGGCGATCGCCTCGACGGATGTCGCCTTTATCGCCGTCGGTACCCCGATGGGAGAAGACGGCAGCGCGGACCTGCAGTACGTCCTGGCCGTCGCCAAGAGCATCGGCGAGCATATGCAGCACTACATGGTCGTCGTCGACAAGTCAACGGTGCCCGTCGGGACGGCGGAGAAGGTCAAAGCCGCGATCCAGGCGGAGCTGGATAAACGTGGCGCCGACATCGATTTTGACGTTGTCTCCAACCCGGAGTTCCTCAAAGAGGGGGCGGCCATCGAGGACTTCATGCACCCTGACCGCGTCGTCATCGGCGCCGAGAGCGAGCAGGCGATGCAGGTGATGCATGACCTCTATGCGCCGTTCATGAAGAAGAGCGACCGCTTCATCGGGATGGATATCAAAAGCGCCGAGATGACCAAGTACGCCGCGAACGCGATGCTCGCGACGAAGATCAGCTTCATGAACGAGATGGCCAACATCTGCGAACGCGTCGGCGCGGACGTCAACAAGGTGCGCCACGGTATCGGGAGCGACGGCCGCATCGGCTACAGCTTCATCTACCCGGGCTGCGGCTACGGCGGCAGCTGTTTCCCCAAGGATGTCCAGGCACTCGCCAAAACGGCCAAGGATTTCGGCTATACCCCGCGCATCCTCGACGCCGTCGAGGCCGTGAACTATGACCAGAAAATGGTCATTGCGAACAAGGTGATCAAGCGTTTCGGCGAAGATCTCTCGGGCCTCACCTTCGGCATCTGGGGCCTGGCGTTCAAACCGGAGACGGACGACATGCGCGAAGCCTCCGCCATCACGATCATCAATGCCCTGACAACACGCGGCGCAAAGATCAAAGCGTACGATCCCAAAGCCCGCCACGAGGCGGAGAGCCACTACCTCAAGGGCAATGAAAGCGTCGAATACGTCGACAGCAAATACGACGCCCTTACAGACGCGGACGCGCTGATCCTCGTCACGGAGTGGCAGGAGTTCCGCAGCCCCGACTTCGACGAGATCGACAAGCGCCTCAAAAGCCCCGTCTTCTTCGACGGCCGCAACCAGTTCGACAAAGAGCGCATGGCGCGCCTCGGCTTCGAATACTTCCAGATTGGTGTTTAAAGCTGATATGGACCGGCTGGCAGTAGGTGAGTGCTGTGAGTGAAAATAGTACCTTGCAACTGTTCCGGGAAGTGCTGGATGAGGTGAGACGCCAGGGGCTGACGCTGGTCCAGCTGCGTCACCGTCCCATCAGCGAGGAGTACGCATTTCACGGTGATTATGACTTTATTCTTCCGCAGGAGCAGCGCAAAGCTTTCCTGACACTGCTGTTTGAGATGGCGAGCGAAGCCACTATCGCGTTCGGTATTGACCAGACGAAGAGCGGGAAACTGAAACTGCTTCTTTACGATACGGAATCGCCCGCGTTCATTACGCTGGAGATCTGGAACCACCTGCAGGTCCATGACCCCGAAGGCGCATCGCTCAAGCGGATATTCTGGGAGGATCTCGCACATATGCTCGGTGCAGTGGAAGCGGGAAGAATGACACTTCCTTTTCCCATAGAAGCCCTCTACTACCTTTCGCACCTCTACACCAAAAACAAGCGCCTCGATGCGGAAGAGGTGGCGCGGCGCGTTGCCTATTATCTGCAGGAAGCGGAAGCGCGTGGAGAGGACGTTATCACGGCACTCTTCCGGAGATTGCCGTCGCAGGGCATCAAGGCCGTCGCCCATGAGGCGAACCGCGAACTGATGGCGCTGGGCATTCTGCGGGCTCGAGGTGATAAAACACGCTATTGGGAGGAGAAACGCGCACGCTTCTTTGAAGAGTGGCACCGTTTCCGGATGAAAAAACGCACCAACCGCAGGCTGATCCCGTTCATCGGACCTGACGGCGTCGGCAAGACCACACTGATTGAAGCGGCATGCGGCGCCACAGGCAAGACCTCGTATTACCGCTTCAAAAAGATGTTCCGGAAGTCGCTGCTCTACAAAGCGGCCCTGCCCGTGATGCGCCTGCGGACGATAAAAGCGATGGGGATGAAGCCGGAGAAGAACCAGGTCGACGACTATTGCGGCGGCGTGGTACTGGGGATCGCACTGCTCCGCTATCCGCTGCTGTGGCTGCAGACACAGCTGAAAGGCTACCTGCTCGCCGACCGGTACTATTTTGACTTTCTGCTGAAAAACAGCCGTTTCGAAGGCCATGATAGCGGACTGCGGGAGGGATGGCAGCGGTGGCTCGGTCTGTTGCCGACGCCGGGGCTGCTCGTTCAGCTTGACGCCCCCGCTTCCGTGATCCATGCCCGGAAGGAGGAGCTTTCAGCGGAAGATATCGATCGCTACCGGACGCTGATGTTCCGCCTCTACCTGGAAAAACCGTCGGCGCGTTACCTTTACCTGAATACCTCCCGTCCTCTGGAGCACTGTTCGCAGACGCTGATGCAGGCCATGGAAAGCGTCGGCGTCAAAAAAAAAAGCAACGCGCAGCAGCTTGATCTGAGCCGGGCCCAGCTCCTGGGCAGCGGGAATGAACGGTTGTGCTATGTCCACCCCGAAGACCCGTCGAAGGTCATCAAGGTCAACCGCAAAGGGGTCAAGGGAAGGGAGCAGAACCGTATCGAGGCGGTATACTACCGGAACCTGCGGTGGTGGGAAGTCTCTTTCCATCATCTCCCCAAATGCCGCGGATGGATCGAAACGTCCGAGGGGAAAGGATTGATGTTCGACCGTATCACCAATGCGGACGGTACGGCGCCTGTCACCTTTGACGAAGCGCTCCGTTCGGGTGCCGTTACCGAGCAGGAGGGGCGTCAGATGTTGAAAGCGCTGGGGGCCTATCTGCTGGAGAATTCCATCCTCTTCGCCGATGTCGCACTGAGCAATATCATCTACCGGCAAAGTGCGGAGGGGGGAAAACTGATCATTGTTGACGGTCTCGGCTCAAGGCACTGCGGGCCGAAGTTCTGGCTCTACCGCAACGTCCGTCTGCTCTCGCGCATGCGTATCCGTCGGCAGCTGGCGCGTCTGCAGCAGAATTTCGACACCCTGGTGAAAACACTGGGTCAAGCGGAAAACGCCTAAGATACGGCGTGATGAGCGTTACCGAAGCGTAACCGTTTCGTGACGGGAGCATGTCCTTTGCTCCTGTAGTATTGCCTATTCTAAAATGTCCCGCCGTTATGGGCAGGGCAGGAGCAGAGGCAATGCACTTCCCCCCTTTCGCCCGGAACGGTTTCCGGGAACCTTTCAAATTCTTCACGGCACCGACGGCTGAGAGCGTAACACAGGCGTACCGTCCGGCTGACGGAAAACAGCGTCAATCCGTTTCGCGGGCGAAAAATATCGTGGTTTTTCTGCAGAACCGGGATTTTTTCGGTGCGCAGATCTGCCATATCCCGCTGCTGGAAGCGTTACGAAAGGTCTATCCGGGCCGGAAGATCCATCTTGTTTCGAAGCACAAGATCTCCAACCTGTTAAAAGAACTCGGGTTGGCGGATGAGGTGATCCTTGAATCGGGCAAATTGGAACTCGCATCACGCTACTTTGCGCTGGCACCGGAGATCACCCTTAATCTCCGGCGCCAGTCGGGTTTCGTCAATACCCTTGTCGGCCTCGGGAGTGTTCAGACGAAAATAGGATTTGCCTCCCCGATAAGCACGAAGCTCTTTACACGGACACGGACGCATGAGACAGGCGTTTACCGGGCGCAGAACTATCTGCGTCTGCTCGACAGGGCGATGGAAGAGACACATTTTAGCGAGGGGAATGAGATCCTGATCATGCCCGGTGCCGGCGGTGAACACAAGATCTGGCCGCTTGCAAACTATCTCGATGCAGCGCGGGTGCTCTCTGCACGCCACCCCGTTCTCAAAATTGCTTTTGTGCTGGGCGCCAAAGAAAAAGGGATGCGGCAGGCAATTGAGCAAAGCGGTTTTGCGGTCTATGACAATCTGGAGATCCGGCCTCTTGTCGAAAAAGTGAAACGCGCAAAGTGCGTCATCGCGAACGATTGCGGTCCTTCCCACATTGCACAGGTCTACAAAAAGCGGAGTGTCATTCTTTACAGCGACGAGTCATACACGGCGCAAGGGACGATCGATGAGTGGTTTCACAAACATGACAGGGCCGTTGCCCTGATCGGCGAGGCCGGCGCTCCGATTGATACGATTCCCGTTACGGAGGTCGTGGCGAACGTCGAGCAGCTGCTGTGCTGCTGAGGGGCTACTGATTGTAGCAGGAACGGTAGAGCTGCTCGTACCTGTCGGTCATCGCGCCGGGCGAAAAATGCTCAAGCTGAGTACGTGCCGCTTCGACAAGGCGCTCCCGCAGTGCGGCATCCAGGTAGAGACGTTCAACGGCGGCAGCCAACGCATCGGCGTCGCCCGGTGGAACGAGCAGCCCGTTCTCTTCATGGTGTATGATGTCGGGGATACCGCCGACGTCCGAGGCGACGATGGGGACGTCGAACTGCATGGCGTCGAAGAGAATGGAGCCCAGTCCTTCATAGCGTGAGGGGAAGGCGAAGAGGTCGAAGCATTTGAGGTAGTCGCCGACGTTGTTGACGAACCCCTCGAAGGTGACGTTTGCGAGGTCGGCCGCCGCTGCTTTCAGCTGTGCTTCGTCCTGACCACCGCCAAGCAGCACCACTTGGACGTCCGGGTGTGTCTGCGCCAGGAGACGGGCCGCTTCGATGAGCACGGCCTGGCCCTTGTGTGCATCGACGAGCGCGCCGATATGCCCCACGACGAATTTCCCCTCAAACCGGCGTTTCAGTCTGCTGACACTCTCCCCGTCGAATGCGAGGCGGCTCCAGGCGCTGGGGATGATCGCGACGTCGGTGTCGGGAACGAGTTTATGTATCTCCGTTTTGATGGCTCCGGAAAGGGCGACGCACTGCGCGGCATGGGCATAAATGGCCCGGTTGAAGGCATTGTTTTTGATGGCGTGGTCGACCCGGCGGGTGACAATGTAGGGAATGCCGAGGAGGCGTCTGCCGAAGAGGGCGAACTGCGCCGCCTTCGTCTCGTGCGCATGCAGCAGGGCCGCCCCTTTGAGACGGGCCAGGTGAAAAGCGTAGGGCTTGCCGATCTCGATGACGGTGAGGTTGTCGATGCCCCGGCAGCGCCGCCCCAGGTCCGAGCCTTTGCGTACCAGCAGCCGCTGGCGGTAGCCCCGCGCTGCGAGCGTTTCGATCAGCAGCTGCGTCTGCCGCTCGCCCCCGCGGAACCCTTTGGCAAAGTTGGCGTGGGCGATAAGCGCTCCGGGATGCTCCATCGTAACTGTCCTCTCTCACTGCATATTCCGGACGTATCCGAAGGGTAACCGGATCGTGTCGTAAGGATGTCGTATGGTACTGTAACATTGCCAAAAATCACAATGCCCCGCTGCCGGGGATGAAGGATGATTGGTGATGCTTAACCGCCGTTACCTCCGGATCGATGCAGACAGAAACAGCAAGTTTACCTACTATATGCGTAACGTGCTCGCCTACCCGCTTCCGGGTATCCTCTTCCGTCAGCACCGCGATTCTCTGCTGGAGAGAGGGAAAGCGGATGCGGAAGTGCAGGAGCGGTTGCACTACTATAACCGCTGCGACACGCCGTTTCGTCTGGGAAGCGACGCCGACACACTCGATGCTTTCAGAAAGGCGAAAAAAAAGACCTACTTTTTCGATCTTTACGGCTGGTGGCGCTATTTCCGCCCCGAGTACCGCAGCGCCTACCTCTTCGGGGATATCACCCACGTGCCGCCGCAGCCGACCCTGGTCAAAAGCCGCCCTATCGACGGGGACAACCGCAATTCGGTGCTGATGAACCTGAACAAAGTACGTCACTTTGTCTTCGTGAACGACAGGGTGCCGTTCGAGGCGAAAAAGAGTATGGCTGTCTGGCGCGGCAAGGCGTACGGAGAGCACCGCAAGGCGTTCGTGCAGCGTTATTACGATCACCCGTTTTGCGATATCGGACAGACGAATACGAAGTTCGAGCGGGACGTGCCCTGGCAGAAGGGGCGAATGACGCTCAAAGAGCAGTTGCAGTACAAATTCATCGTCTCCATCGAAGGCAATGATGTCGCCTCGAACCTCAAATGGATCATGTCCTCCAACTCGCTGGCGTTTATGGCCCGGCCCAAATACGAGACCTGGTTCATGGAAGGCACCCTCATCCCCGATTACCACTATGTCCTGCTCAAAGATGATTATTCCGACCTGGAGGAGAAGATCGCCTATTACAGTGAACATCCCGAGGAGGCGAAGGCCATCATCGCCAACGCCCACCGCCACGTGGCCCGGTTCCGGGACAGAGCGCGTGAGGCTATTCTTTCGGTTTCGGTACTGGAGAAGTATTTTGAGCGTTCGGGGCAGCTGGAGGCGGAACGCCGGAGTGCAGGGCGGAGACGGCGCGCCGTCCGTCCGGTCCCGGCGCTGTTCGGGGTATAAAAGGGCCTACTTCTTCCCTTTGAGGCGCTTTTTGAAGTTGACGACGGCTTTGGTCTTGCGGTCGAAAGCGGCGATGGCTTTCAGCGCCAGGGCCTCGTCGATGCCGCGCAGTTCGGCGTAGACCCTCCCCATCAGGGCGAGGTCATCGGGCTGAGCCCAGAGCTTGCTGAAGTTTTTCAGCCCTTCAAGAGGGCCGATGGGGCGGAACTGCATGCGGTTGATATCGACGAGCATAAAGGTGTAGGCCCCGTTTTCTTTACGTATCAGGATATTCCCGGGGGAGTAATCCTCGTGCCAGACCCCTTTTTCGTGGAGGCTGCAGGTAAAGGCCGTAAAGGCACGGAGGATCGCCTCCACATCCTTATCCTTTACCTCATGATGCAGTACCTCCCGGATCGTAAAATCGTAGGGCTCGTACTTCGAGATGAAGAAGCTTTGCGCGAAGAGCCCGCGCTCGAAGAATTCGATATAGCCGATGGGCTGGGGGGTCGGGACATCCAGTGCCTGCAGCCGGACGGCGTTGTTGTAGGACTTCTTCGCTTTCGAATCGCGTAGATAGGCATAGACGAAACGGTTGAGCAGGTGGGGGACCTTGAACGCCTTGATGACGGTCTGCATGCCGTGCAGGGGGACGATGCGCAGTTCGTTGCGCGCTTTGTGGATGCTTTCACTGGAAGAGGCAAACTGCTCCTTGACCGCGAGCAGCTCGTTTTCAAAGTCGGTATAGTCGGAATGGATGGTGTAGTTAACAGGCAACCGAGACCCCTTTTTATGACGGTGTAATAGTGATTCGGTTAAGATTTTCATCATTTTCGGGGACACGATGAAAAAACAGATTACGGCCAATATTATAACACTCAACGAGGAAAACAACATTGAAGCGGTAATCCGTTCGGTGCTGCCCGTGTGCGATGAGGTGCTTGTCGTCGATTCGCAGAGCAGCGACCGTACCCGCGAGATCGCCGAAAGCCTCGGTGCGAAAGTCGTGGTGCAGCCCTACCTCGGTGACGGTCCCCAGAAAGCCTTCGGCGCCCCGCTGGCGACGAATGACTGGATCCTCAGCATCGATGCGGATGAGCGTCTGGACGCGAATGCCGTCGCGGCGATTGCGGCACTTGACCTCGATCAGACCCCCTATGACGCCTTTTCATTCAAGCGCAAGACCTTCGTAGGGAAGCACTTCATCAAGGTCTGGTACCCCGACCGCGTCGCCCGGCTTTACGACCGGAGGAAGTGCGGCTATTCGCAGGCGATAGGACATGCGCGGGTCGAAACATCAAACGTCAAAGAGCTGGATGCGGACATGCTGCACTACTCCTTTGATGATTATGCCCACCTCATGCGCACGACGGAGAAGTTTGCCGCGCGGGGGGCAAAGATGCTCTACGAGAAAGGGAAGCGGGCATCCTGGTATGACCCTTTCACACACGGCTTTTCCAACTGCTTCAAAAAGCTCGTGATGAAGGGGGGAATGTTCCACGGCATCCCGGGCTGGACGGTCTCCATCAATTCAGGCTACCACACGTACATGAAATATGTCATGCTGCTGGAACTGCAGGAAAAAGCCGGGGAGAGCAGATGAAGTATCTGCATATCATGAAGAACGAGAAGTTCATCGCACCCTTTATCGAACTGATCAACCAAAACTTTGACCCGCAGGAGCATTTGTTTGTCGTGCTCGGAGGCGTTTCAGAGGCTAAACACCCACTCCCTGATGCGGAGAACGTCGTGCTTCTGAAACGTTCCTTGGCACACAAACACAATCTTTTCCTGCTTTCACGAAAACTGACTCCGTATTTTGAGCAGGCGGAAAAAGTCTTTCTGCATAGCCTGCTTGTGAGGCAGATCATCGATTTCCTGTTTTTTCATCCGCGCTTTTCGCGTAAAACATATTGGATCATCTGGGGTGGTGATCTTTATGACTACCATGCGAAAAGACGGAAGATAATGAAGAGGTTTCATCTTTACAAAAAGCAGAAGGTGATTAGCCGGCTGGGGGGTATCGTCCAGTTTAACCGGGGCGAATACGAGCTGGCCCGTGAGTGGTACGGGGCGACAGGCAGCTTTCACGACTGCATCTTCTACCCGGTCTATAAGCCGATGGAGCTGCCGGAAAAAACAGAAGATACTGTCTATATCCAGGTGGGGAATTCGGCGACGGCTTCTAATCACCACTTCGAAGCGTTTGCGAAACTGGTCCCCTATGCTTCGCAGCAAATCAAGGTGGTCTGCCCGCTCTCCTACGGCAATAAAACGTATCGTGAAAGGGTCATTGCCCGCGGCCGGGAACTGTTCGGCGACAAATTCGTCCCCCTCGTGGATTTTATGCCCTTCGACGCCTATATGGACCTTCTCGCTAAGATCGATATCGCCCTGTTCGACCACAGCAGGCAGCAGGCGCTTGGAAACATTATCGCCCTGCTTGGTTATGGGAAAAAAGTTTATCTGCGCCGGGATGTAACCACCTGGCAGATGCTGCGCGACAAGGGCATAGAGGTGTTCGATATCGCACAGGTCAATCTCGAGCCCCTCGACGAGGCGGCGAAAGCACAAAACCGACGGGAAGTGGAGGCGCACTTTTCGGAAGCAGCCTGTATTGCCCAGTGGAAAAATGTTTTAAAGGCACCTTTGAATGATTAATGTAACGAAAACATGGTTACCGGATAAAAAGAAGTATATTTCGTACATCGACAAAATTTACGAGAGTGGGTGGGTCACGAATAATGGGCCGCTTGTTAAGGAACTTGAAAGACGGCTGGAAGATTATTTAGGTGTGAAAAATATGATCCTCGTTGCCAATGGAACGATTGCGTTGGAGATCGCATACCGGCTTTTGAAGCTTGAAGGGGAGGTAGTGACGACACCATTCAGTTTTGTTGCTACGACGAGTTCCCTGGTATCCAATGGCTTGCAGCCGATTTTTGCGGATATTGGTTCGCGGTCATTTAACATTGACCCTGGGAAGATTGGAAGTGTGATCAGCGATCAGACCTCTGCCATTGTCCCCACGCATGTCTTTGGGAATGCGTGTGATGTTGAAGCGATCAATAATATTGCCCGACAATATAATCTGAAAGTCATCTACGATGGGGCCCATATTTTTGGGGTCCGGTATCAAGGGGAAAGCCTCCTGAAGCACGGTGATGTTTCGACACTTAGCTTCCATGCTACCAAATTGTTTCATACTGTTGAAGGCGGTGCACTTATTGTCAATGATGATTCTTTAGTGGAAGAGGCCCGTTTTCTTATCAACTTCGGTATTGACGGTCCTGATTCAATCAAGGCATTGGGGACGAATGCGAAGATGAATGAACTCGAAGCAGCGATGGGTCTGTGTGTTCTGGATGATATTGATTTGATTCTGGAAAAAAGAGAAGAGGTTCATTACCGATACCAGAACGCTTTGGAGGGCTTAGTCGATTTTCAGGAACAAAATCTACAGAGCAGCAGAAATTTCAGTTATTTTCCTATTGTCATGAAAAGCGAAGCGAAGACTTTAGAGTTACAAAAGGCATTGAACGAAGCGAAGATTTATCCAAGAAGATATTTCTATCCTTCCCTGGACACAGTGAATTACATTTCGAATCATCAGGTTATGCCGGTTTCACGGGATATCGCTAGCCGTATCCTGTGTCTACCGCTCTATCCGGGATTGGAATTACAAGATCAGGAACGTATCATTTCTCTTATCGAAAAGACGCTGAAAGTGTAGTCATGGGGAAGTATAAGATTCCTTTCGTAAAAACATTTGAGTTTACCAAAATCATTGGGATTGAGAACATTGACTTTGGCAAGTACGTGATCATCGATGATTTCGTCCTGATCTATGCGAAAGAACGGGTACGGATCGGTAATTATGTCCATATCGCCTCTTTTACATCGGTTAGCGGTGGTGGGGAGCTGGTGATGGAGGAGCTGAGCGCGGTTTCATCAGGTTGCCGTCTCATTACCGGAACGGACGACTTCAAGGAGTGGGGTTTTGGAAATTCGACGATTGCGAATGAATTTAGGAATGTGAAGACGGGTAAGATCCATATTGGCAAGTTTGTCGTTATCGGGGGCAACAGCGTTATCCTGCCGGGGGTGACGATCGGTGAGGGAGCCGCAGTGGGTGCGGGTTCGGTGGTTACCAAGGATCTGGAACCGTGGGGAATCTACGTCGGGAACAACAGGATTGGTTCACGGGACAGAGAGGCTGTCATGCGTCACTATGAGCGCTTTCTTTCCCTGCCGGAGGCCGAGCGCATAGGGGTGCTGTTCGCTCGCGATCTGCCGGACGTGTCCTGAGACTTTACCGGCTGAACTGCCGGTTCTCCTCAAGGCTCCTGATCAGGACCTCGTTCATCCGCTTTTTCTCTTTCAGTTTGATTTTTTCGTAACTCTTCGTATCGCGTATCTCGTTGTTGAATGCCTTTGCAAGGACGTCGGAGATGACGAAAGTCTCGTCTTCGCAGATGATGGCGTTTTCGTTCCAGTTCCCGACGAAGGCGCATTCACGGTGGTAGTCCGGGGCGAAAAGGTCGTAGCCGTGTGCATAGTCGCTTGATGGGTTGTCCGCCCCCAGCATCGCCATCAGTGTCGGGGCGATATCGAGATGCGAGGTGAGGCGGGTCACCTTCTTCGGCGCCGTGCCCGGCAGGCGGATATAGAGCGGCGTTCCGACCTGTTCGCGGTCGTAGGCGGAGTTGTGGCCGTAGTGGTCGTGCTCGAAGAACTCCTGCCCGTGGTCGGAAAGGACGATGATGACGGCGTCGTCGTAGAGTCCCTTTGCCTTGAGGGCGGCAATGAAGCGCGAAAAGCGCTCATCGACCTCGTAGGCGGCATTTTTGTACATGTTGAAGAGCTCGGTCCGCTCCTCGGCGGTCGCCGTCAGGTACTGGCTGCTGACCTGGTCGGGGGTGTATTTCCGGAATGCGTCATCGTAGGCGCGGCTGTGGACCGAATCGAGCCAGACGAAGGCGAACATCGGTTTGCCCAGCTCCTGGCGTCCCAGCCACTCGTTGAAATAGTTAACAGTGGCCAGGTCGTTTTCGGTCTTGCTGCTGTTGTAGTCATCCTTGATGGCGTCCTGGACGTCGTAAAAGATCGTCTGCCGGAATTCCGGCCACGCCGTGTTGACACTGGAGTCGATGCTGATCTGGTAGTCCAGTTTCTTGAGGGTCTCAAAGAGTACCGGCCCCTTTTTGGCATTGAGGAAGCCGAACCAGTAGCTGGAGTTGATGCCGTAGAAGATCGAGAAGAAGCCGAAACGGGTATTGTTGCCGCCGCTGTAGTGGTTTTCGAAATCGACGGCGTCGCGTTTGAAAGCGGCCATGTTCGGCATGTTGTCGTCGTTAACAACGTCGGGGCGGAGGGCATCGACCCCGAAGATGAAGATATTGGGCGTTTTGGGGTGGGTGACGCTGATGGGGTGCAGCGGGTAGCGGATGTTGGTGATCTTCTTGATGTTGACGTTGATCCCCTCGTTCTGCGCTTTTTCCATCCCGAACGTGCCGATAAGGAGGTCGTCCATCAGCAGCGGCTGGTAGAGGGGAACGACCTTCGTGCGTTCGAGGATGTCGCCATTGAGGTGCAGGTTGGCGACGGCATAGGTCAGTTTTTCGCCGAGGATGACGAGGAAAAGCAGGGGTACGAGGGTGCGGTTCAGCCGGCGGTTGACCTGCAAAGCCCTCTGCGCAGGAATCCGAGCGATCCGTTTCAGTCCGACCAGCAGCAGCGCCGCCAGGGCAGCGATGACAATGAGGACGATCGCGACGGCCTGGCCCGTCATCTGGAGACTGTCGTAGGCGGCCGGGGAAAAGAGGATGTTGAGCACCATGCCGTTGATATGGAAATTCCAGATACGGTAGATGGCGAAGTCGGTCATGAGCAGCAGATCGGTCAGGAAAAACAGTACAGACAGCAGGATCGCCGTCACACGGGCAAAGCGGAAAAAGAGCCGCAGGAGCAGCCAGTAGATGAGGTAGAGTGTCGCCGTCGTCGAGAGCAGGGCAGCCAGCGTGAAAACGAAGGCGGATGCGGTATAGTGGCTGTTAAAAAGGGCAAAGGCCAGTGAAAGCAGCGCGGTCAGGAGCAGATTGGCTTTGAAAAAAAGGGAGAGATGCTGCGGTGTCATAGTGTCGCTTTTTGGTGAAAGTATACCAAAGCGGTGCAACACTGTATAATACGCCTTAAAAAGGGTATTGACGCTTGAACGAATCGCCGACGCAATACTATTTCGGCCTGCTGCGGCAGACGGTGAAACTCCAGCTCCTTTTTCTGGGGCTGCTCTCCCTCTTCCGCCTGCTCTTTTTCTGGCAGTTCTCCCCGGCGAAGGTGTCTTTCCCCGCGCAGGAACTGACCGAAGCATTCTTCCTCGGCCTGCGTATTGACCTGGTGCTCGTCTGCTACCTCTCAGCCCTTCCGTTGCTGCTGATCATCCTCAACCACCTGGCCCGCTCCATCGTACCGCTGCCGTGGCTGAGACGGCTCTTCCGGGGCTACTTTACGCTCACCTACCTGATCGTCAGCGCCCTGGTCGGGATTGATTTCGGCTTCTACTCCTACTTTGGCGAGCACATTACGATCATGCTTTTCGGCTTCTTCGACGACGATACCTGGGCCCTCGTGCAGATCGGCCTTAAAAACTACAACGTCACCCTGATCATCGGCCTGGTACTTTTTTACGCCGTGGCCCTGGTCTGGCTCGTCGGCCGTTTTTTCCGTGATGTCCGCCCGACGGGCGCGGCGGCCGGTCCGCTCAGCGCGGCAGCCGTCTACCTGATTTTGCTGCTGCTGGTCGGGGTGGGTGCGCGGGGCAGCCTCGGGCTTTTCCCCCTGCTTAAAGACATCCCGGAGGTTTCGACGGACGTCTTTGTAAACGCCATCCCGCGCAGCGGCGTCTTTGCGTTCGAGAAAGCGCTCAAACAGTATCTCAAAGACAAAAACGGCGGCTACGACCTGATCAAACGCAGCGGCTACAAAGGCAATGTTCCGCAGGCCTTCAGGGACTATCTCGGGCGGGAGCAGATCAATACGGCCGATCTCGTGTCGAACCTGCGGCGTACGACGCCGAACAATAGCGCTGCCGCAGCGAAACCGCCCCATGTCGTCGTCGTCATGGTGGAGAGTTTCGGGGCACCGATCCTGCAGTACCAGAGCCCTGATTTCGATATCCTGCGCCGGCTCAAAAAACACTTTGACGAGGATATCCTCTTTACCGATTTCATCTCCGGTGCCAATGGGACGATCGCATCGATGGAACCGTTTCTGCTCAACGTCGTCGCCCGTCCCGGCAGCATCGCCTACGGGCAGAGCCGTTACCAGGGTACGGCATTCCCGCAGGCGGCAGCGAGGGTCTACAAAGCGGCGGGCTACGAGACGAACTTCGTCTATGGCGGGGACCTCTCGTGGCGTAACGTCGGCACTTTTTTCAAACGCCAGGGGTTCGACCGTGTCGAGGGGAAAAGCGACATCGAAGCGCTCTATCCCGGGGCGGAGGAGCATGATTACGGCGTCTACGACCGGTACACCTACGACTTCGTGCTGCACAAGCTGGAGCAGGCGGAAAAGCCGCAGTTTGTCTACATTCTGACGACGAACAACCATCCCCCCTATATCCTCTCCAAAAGCTACGACTCCAAGCCGCTGCAGTTCACGGAAGCACTGCAGGCGCACATTACCGGGGATATGGAGCTGGCGCACCGGCGGCTGCAGGACTACCAGTACGCCCTCGATATGGCCGGGCGTTTCATGGACGGGGTCAAAGCCTCCGATCTGGGGGAACGGACCGTTGTCGCGATCACCGCGGATAACAACACCATCGAGGGGATCATGCATTACGACAACCCCCCGCAGGAAGGCAAGCAGGTACCGTTCTACCTCTACCTGCCGCCGTATCTGAAGGCCGAACCGTTCGACCGCAACGTCAGTGCATCGCATAACGACCTCTTTCCGACGCTTTACGGCCGCACCCTTTCCAACACGGCCTATATAGCCGTCGGGGAGGACCTCTACGATCCTGCGGCGCTGCACTGCGGCTATAACGACGCGGGGGTCATCGTCTCGGCCGGGGGAGCGTTCAAAACCGGCCATGCCGCCAACGCACAGCAGCGTGCCTGCGAACAGAAGTACAACGCCGCACTCGCGGTGACCGAGTACCTGGTGCGGCAGGCATATAAAGCGGCGAAACCCGTATGGGAAAAGGGGAGTGAATGAAACAGACGTTCCGACGGTTCTGGCCGTATATCAAGGGGTATAAAGGCTACTACGTCATCGTCCTCATCGGGATCATTATGACGGTACTCGCCACGGTGGCGACGGCACAGATCATGCAGCCGCTGATGGACAAGATGTTCATCGAGAAAGACCCGCAGATGCTTTACTACATCCCTTTGATGATGATCGTCATCTACGTCGTCAAATCGGTCGGGCGCTACCTGCAGGCCGTATTCATGAACTATATCGGCCAGCATATCATCACCCGGCTGCGTTCGCAGCTGCTTGACCATATGCTGCACCTGGACATGGCCTTCCTGCACGCCAACCGCAGCGGGGAGCTGATCAGCCGCATCACCAACGATATCAACCGGGTGCAGTATTTCGTCTCAAACATGCTGCCCGAACTGGTTCGGGAGCTGCTGACGGCAGTCGGCCTCGTCGTCTACGTCATCTATCTCAATGCCGAACTGGCGTTCTACTCCCTGGTCGTGCTCCCGTTGGCGATCTATCCGCTGATCCTCATCGCCAAGCGCCTGCGCCGCCTTTCGCACCGTTCGCAGGAGAAGAACGCCGACGTCGTCACCCGTCTGACAGAGGTCTTCAACAACGCCGAGATCATCAAGGCCAACGGGACCGAAGCCTACGAGATGGGGCGCTTCGACGCGGAGAACAACAAGTTCTTCAAGCTGAACATGAAGGCGGTCTATACGAATGAAATCGTTTCCCCGATGATGGAGGTCCTGGGGGCCACGGGGCTGGCCGCCGTCATCTTTATCGCCGGGCAGCAGGTCTTCAACAACCAGATGACCGTAGGGGAGTTCACGGCGTTTCTGACGGCCGTGGGGCTGACCTTCCAGCCGATGCGGCGCGTCAGCTCCATCTACGGGAAGATCCAGAACGCCATTGCCGCCAGCGAACGGATCTTCAACGTGCTTGACCGCAAAAGCATGATCGAAGAGGGAACAGCGCTCCTGGAAGAGCCGATCCGGGAGATTGAATTCAGCCAGGTATCGCTTGATTACGGGGAGAAGCGCGCATTGCGGGGGGTGTCGCTCTCAATCCACCCCTCCGAGCAGATCGCCCTTGTCGGCGACAGCGGGGGCGGGAAGAGCTCGCTGGTCAACCTGCTGTTGCGGTTTTACGACCCGTCCGAAGGGGTGCTGCGCATCAACGGCCGGGATGTACGGGAGTATGATCACCGCTCCCTGCTCAGGCAGATGGCCGTCGTCTCCCAGCGCGTTTACGTCATGCAGGACAGCCTTGCCGAAAACGTCGCGTACGGACTGGAACTGGACGAAGCGCGGGTCATCGAGGCGCTGAAACTGGCCGACGCCTACGACTTTGCCCAGGGATTGCCGGAGGGGATACATACCCCGATGGAAGAGGGGGGTGTCAACCTTTCGGGCGGCCAGCGCCAGCGTATCGCCATCGCAAGGGCGATCTACAAGAACGCATCGGTCCTGATCCTCGATGAAGCGACCAGTGCACTGGACAATGAGAGCGAATACCGCATCCAGAAGGCCCTGGCATCCTATTCGAAAGACAAAATCACCATCATGATCGCCCACCGCCTCACGACGGTAGAGCACGCCGACAGGCTCTACTTCTTTAAAGCCGGCGAGATCACGGACACGGGAAGCTTCACGGAGCTGATGGCGCGTTCGGAGGATTTCCAGCGTATCGCACGCAGCTACGAAGGGTAGTCCCGACAGCATTCCGCCCGGCTGTACCCGACCTTTTCTCTTGCCCTATTTAAGCCCCTTCTTCTTTAAAACTGCCAAGCCTGACGATCGTCGGCATAAGCCGTTGTCTGACATTGTGACTGAACTAACGGCAGTGGTATGAAAATCCTACTATACTTGTGAAAGATGCTTGCAAGGAGGGATGGGATGAACGACAGTGACGATAAGATGATGATCACGGAACGATTCGAGCTGAAGGCAAAGGTCTGTGCCGCGCTGCGTCAGCGTAGACCGGATTTTGGTTTCGGCGGCTTTGGGGAGGCAACCTACTACCGGACCTACAGCCGTCGAAAAGAGGACGGGTCGCAGGAACATTGGGCCGATACGGTCATCCGGGTGATGAACGGGGCGATGTCCGTTCGAAAGCACCATTATGCGACGAGCAGGCTGCATTGGGATGAAACGTATTGGCAATCCTATGCCGCCGAAATGGCCGAAGCGATGTTCGAGATGAAATGGCTGCCGCCGGGGAGGGGGCTCTGGGCGATGGGAACGGCATACGTCTATACCCGTGGCGGTGCCGCGCTCAACAACTGCGGTGCGGTGGACACTGCCGATCTCGCCGCCGCGGCCGACTGGACCATGGATATGCTGATGTGCGGTGTCGGCGTCGGTTTCAACACGGCCTGGAAAGGCAGCGGTGTCGCCGTGCCGGACAAGTCCCGACCGGTGCCCTTTGTCATCCCCGACAGCCGCGAAGGGTGGGTCGCATCGGTCAGGCTGCTGATCGAAAGCTACACCAGGGGCGGGGCATGGTTCGCGTTCGATTACGATACGATCCGCCCTGCCGGTGCGCCGATCAGGGGCTTCGGCGGCACCGCTTCGGGACCGGAACCGCTCAAGACGCTGCATCGAAGGATCGAGAGTTATCTGGATGCCTTCTGTGCGGGGGAGACGGACGCGACGCGCTGTACGGCGGACATCTTCAATGCCATCGGTGCCTGCGTTGTCGCCGGCAATGTCCGGCGCAGCGCCGAGATCGCCCTGGGCTCGGCGGACGACAGCACCTTCCTGGAGCTCAAAGACTACGAACGCCATCCCGAGCGTGCCGAGATCGGATGGATGTCCAACAATACGGTCGTCCTGGAAAAGACGGACGATTTCAAAAAGCTGCCGATGATTGCCAAGCAGATCATCGCCAACGGGGAGCCGGGGATCATGAATCTGATCAACGTGCAGAAGTACGCACGCTACGGCAGAGACGCACACGACAATGCCTGGCTGGCGAACCCCTGTTCCGAAATTCCGCTGGAGAGCTTCGAGCTGTGTAACCTCGCGGAGGTCTTCCCGTCGCGCTGCGGGGACGAGAACGACTTTTACAAGGTGCTCGAATACGCGACGTTTTACGCGTCCACGGTCGCCCTGCTGCCGACGCACCGGCCCGAGACCAATGCCATCGTCGTGCGCAACCGTCGCATCGGCATCAGTCTCTCCGGCGTAGCGGATATGCTCGATGCGCTTGGGGCGACCGAACTGACACGGCGGCTGCGCAAGGGGTACAAGGTCGTGCGCACCGTCAACCAGAAACTGGCGGCGGATGCGGGGGTGCCGGCTTCGATCCGCGTGACGACGATCAAACCGTCGGGCACGATCTCACAGCTGGCGGGGGTAAGTTCTGGGATGCACTTCCCGACCTTTCAGTACGCTTTACGGCGGATGCGTGTCGGAAACGACTCCGCCGTCTGCCGTGTCCTCAAAGCGGCGGGGGTTCCCCACGAAGCAGACGCTTACAGCGACAACACGACGGTCTTCGCATTCCCGATCGATCAGGGGAAGACGCGTAAGGCGACGGAGGTTTCCGCCTGGGAGCAGTTCGCGTTTCTGGCGATGCTCCAGCGCGAATGGAGCGACAACATGGTCAGCTGTACCGTTTATTTCGACCCCGAAACGGAGGGGCACCAGGTCGAGCATATGCTGGCGCAGTTCGCCCCGGTTATAAAGTCGGTTTCCATGCTGCCGCACTCCGAGACCGGCGCCTATAAGCAGATGCCCTATGAAGGGATTTCCCGTGAAACCTATGCGGAGAAGCTCTCCGCCATGCCGCAGATCGACTGGAACCTTTTTGCCGACAGCGACGGGATCGAGAGCCGTTTCTGCTCGAACGACACCTGCGAGCTTTAAGCGGGGTCTACCGCATACGGGCAAACGATACGAAATGGATCACGGGTAGAAAAGAAAGTCTGTAAAAAGAGGGTGTTCTACACAGTAGAACTTTCATAGGCGATTTTTTCTAAAATCAAGGCGGAATAGTACGAAGCGTACTCATGTACGTGAGTGCCATGACAACGATGAGTTTGGGAAAAAGCGTCTAATGAAAGTGGCTCCGGATACTGGATTATCTCGAATGAAATGAAATAAACTACAAAAGACCATGACAAAGGGCTTTTGCAGCTCTATCACTTACTCTCACATTTCTTCAAAAGTGGTCATTCTTTGGCACGATATGGGCACATTTATGACATGGATATCAAAAGTACTTAGAGATAAATTTCTAATGTAAAATGTATATGGATATAGCCAAAAGCCTTTCTCCCGATAATTTTGAATCTTTCCCAACGAAAATATTTCAACTAATAGAATTATGATTTTTGTGTCAGACACCCTTAAAAGCAATGCGGCTACTATTAATAATTATTATCAATGGAGGTTGATATGAAATTGTGGAGCGTAGTAGCCATACTATTGGTGTGTAGCATGTTATACGGTGAACAAAGTAAAGATGTTCAAAAAGAAGAACTCAAAAAAGCGATGCAAAGCTTTGCATCGGCGCTTGAATTGATCCAGCACGGAATTTTATATAACAAACCTTGGGAGATGCGCAAAGGTGCGCAGTTGCTTGACAGAAGCTCTAAGGATTTTGTGGAACGGCATGGGGATGCACTCGTTTATCATATGCCTGACGACCCAAAATTTGCTCGAAGTTACGCCAAATATACAGCGCTCAGAATTCGGGATAATATCGACAAACTTTCTTCGAGTCTAGGCGGGCCGAAAGACTACAGTAATACTGCCGCCTACTATGCGCATATACTGAATGAATGTGTTGGATGCCATCAGAAGATACGACAGTGGTGATGAGACTGTAAAGCAGGAGGGATGACGATTTAGCACACTATTTTTGGGCAGATAAGGTATGTAGACTCTTGCTAATCAGCCTGTTCAAGTGAATGCTGCATCTTGTCGATCTCCTGTCGCACTTCATTAATATGATCCGGTCTTGCCAATGGCGTTTTCAGCCACTCCACCTGTAGTTCGTATCCTTCATACAGATCAAATAGCATCTGAATATTCTCGTTCATTTCGTCGAGGTTGTGGCAAATGAAATGCTTTCGCGTAATGGTGTTTATGACATCGAGCTGCCACTGATCGCCGACAGACTGGATTTCCACGGTAATGAGCAGTTGTTGCATAGGAACCTTTCAACTTTTAATTTAGTATAACCACTGTTTACGGGCAGCGCTTTGACATGCGTCAATCTGACTTGACGAAAGTCATGGAGTGATCTTGTGAATCAAAATATACTTGCCGGTGATCATTCAGGGAGAAGAGAGATGCAAGACAGTGAAAATGAGATCATGATTTCGGAGCGGTTCGAACTCAAACAACAGATCATCGATATGCTTCAGCAAAGAACGCCGGCATTCGGGTTCGGCGGTTTTGGGGAGGCTACCTATTACCGTACCTACAGCAGGCGTAAAGAAGACGGATCGCAGGAACATTGGGCCGATACGGTCATCCGGGTGATGAACGGCGTGATGTCTGTCAGAAAACAGCATTACGTGAACAGTCGACTGCATTGGGATGAGGGGTATTGGCAGGCGTATGCGGCGGAAATGGCTTCAGCGATGTTCGAGATGAAATGGCTCCCTCCGGGGCGCGGACTTTGGGCGATGGGAACGGAATACGTCTATACCCGCGGCGGTGCCGCGCTTAACAACTGCGGCGCTGTGGACACTGCAGATCTTTCCGCGGCCGCTGACTGGACCATGGACATGCTGATGTGCGGTGTTGGTGTCGGATTCAATACGGCCTGGGATGGTGCAAACGTCGCGCTGCCAGACAAATCGCGCCCGGTACCTTTTGTCATTCCCGACAGCCGTGAAGGGTGGGTTGCGTCGGTCAGGCTGCTGATCGAAAGTTACACCAAAGGAGGAGCCTGGTTCAAATTTGATTACGACTCGATCCGCCCGGCAGGCTCATCGATCAAGGGTTTCGGCGGTACCGCTTCGGGGCCGGAACCGTTAAGTACACTGCATCGAAGGATAGAAAGCTACCTGGACGCGTATTGCTCGGGGGAAACGGAAACGACGCGCTGTACGGCGGACATCTTCAACGCAATCGGTGCCTGTGTCGTTGCCGGCAACGTGCGCCGCAGCGCTGAAATTGCTTTGGGATCGGCAGATGATGGGAGTTTTTTGGAGCTCAAGGATTATGAGCGTTATCCCGAACGCGCCGAGATCGGATGGATGTCAAACAATACGGTAGTCCTGGAAAAAACCGAGGATTTCGCAAAACTTCCGATGATTGCCAAGCATATCATAGCCAACGGAGAACCGGGAATCATGAACCTGATCAATGTGCAGAAGTATGCTCGTTACGGTAAAGAGTCAGATGATCAGGCGTGGCTGGCCAATCCGTGCAGTGAAATCCCGCTTGAGAGCTATGAGCTCTGCAACCTTGCAGAAGTTTTTCCATCCCGATGCGCAGAAGAAAACGATTTTTTCAAGGTGCTCGAATACGCGACATTTTATGCTTCAACGGTAGCATTGATGCCGACACATCGTTCCGAAACCAATGCTATTGTCGTTCGCAACCGACGTATTGGGGTGAGCCTTTCCGGCGTAGCAGACATGCTCGATGATCTTGGGGCAACCGAACTGACCCGCCGTCTGCGCAAAGGATACAAGATTGTGCGGTCGATAAATCGTAAGCTGGCTTCGGATGCCGGTGTGCCGCCGTCGATTCGGGTAACGACAATCAAACCATCAGGCACAATCTCGCAACTGGCCGGAGTCAGTTCCGGCATGCATTTCCCGACATTCCAGTATGCATTGCGCCGGATGCGCGTCGGGAATGATTCCGCCGTCTGTCGTGTACTCAAAGCAGCGGGCATTCCGCATGAACCTGACGTCTACAGTGAAAACACGACCGTCTTCGAATTTCCGATAGACCAGGGAAAGACACGAAAGGCCACCGAAGTTTCCGCCTGGGAGCAGTTTGCGTTTCTCGCCATGCTGCAGCGGGAGTGGAGTGACAACATGGTGAGCTGTACCGTCTATTTTGATCCCGAATCCGAAGCGCATCAGGTTGAGCATATGCTGGCGCAGTTCGCCCCGGTCATTAAATCGGTTTCCATGCTTCCGCACTCTGAGACCGGGGCCTATAAACAGATGCCCTACGAAGGGATCAGCAAAGAGACCTATGACGAAAAGCTGGCAGCAATGCCACGGATCGACTGGAGGTTGTTTTCCGACAGCGACGGGATTGAGAGCCGTTTCTGTTCAAATGACAGTTGTGAGATTTAAAAGGATGAACGTATGATCATGGATGAATTCAAAGCTGAACACCGACAGTGTGATTCGCTCTATGCGGAAGCTGAAAGGGCGGTTGTCGGCGGCGACATAGAAAGGGCCGAAAAACTGTTCGGACAGTTTGTGGAAGAGACCGTCTCGCATATGGAACATGAGGAGCTTCGTGTCTTTTCAAGGCTCGAGGCGGAAGAACAGGCGGGACTGGATCCGATCCGTTTTGAACATATGCAGATCAGGGCGTTGCTCGAGAAGATGCAGCAGCTGCTCGCAGTTGGAGATTTTTCGACGTTTCTAGGGTGGGGAGAGTCTTTCATGATACTGATGCAGCAGCATAACATGAAAGAAGAGCAGCTGCTCTATCCGCTTTGCGATCGGCTCATGGCTGAAGATGCGGAAAAAGACGGCATAGAGATCGAGGGGTGCTGTTTGCGGCCATGACGGAGCATCTTGATTCACATCAATGAGCGAAAGGTCCAAAAGGGGGTAAGATCGCAGTAAAAAAGGATGTATGATGATTCTTGAATTTCTGCGAGATGACCACCGAAAATGTGATTCTGCGTTTGCCGAGACGGAATCAGCTGTTGCCAAAGGCGATCTGGCAGCGGCCAGAGGGGCATTTGAACGATTTAACAGCGAGACCCTTCACCATTTCGCCATGGAAGAGGAGATTCTCTTCCCGGCATTTGAGCAGCGTTCCGGTATGCAGGGCGGCCCGACACATGTGATGCGTATGGAACACGAGCAGGTTCGTGGGCTTCTGGAGCGGATGCGTACGGCATTGGATAACGGAGATTCGAATGGTTTTCTCGGGATGGCGGAGTCGATGATGATTCTGCTGCAGCAGCATAACATGAAAGAGGAGCAGATGCTTTACCCAGCCTGCGACCATACCCTGCAAGGCGATGCGTCGCTGATCATTGACGAGATGAAAGCGCTGTAATGCATGTGATCGAACTGGATGTGCGGATTTTCGAACATCCTGTGCCGTTGGAAAAGGCGATTGCGGCTTTTGCCGCACTCACACAGGGCGAAGTGCTCCACATGATTCATCGAAAAAACCCGCTGCCACTTTTTGATATTCTCGGGAAGCAGGGGGGACGTTACCGCTCTTATGAAGATGAAAACGGCATTTGGCATATTCTGATTGCCAGGGATCCTGCGGTCGACCTGGAGTCTCTGGATGTTTAGCCAGGGGCTCTCTTTGGAACAGGCGCCACCGATCGGCGTCATCCTGCGTTTTTTCCTCATGGTGCCCTTCTTCGGAGTGCTCTTCTCGCTTTTCATGTTCTATTCCGGCAGTGATATGCTCGTGCCGCACGGCCCGTCGGCAGCTGCGGCAGTCCATCTGCTATTCCTTGGCGTCATCGCTATGGCAATGACGGGATCACTCTTCCAGATGCTGCCGGTACTCGCCGGGGTCGTCATCAAAGTACCGACTCGCCATGCCACTGCGGTTCATCTGTTGCTGACCACGGGGACCATGATGCTTGTCTGGGCGTTCATAAGCTTTGAACCTGCGGCATACGCTCTGGCAGGCTTGTTGCTGGGGAGTGCCGTGTTCTGGCTGGCACTGCTGATGCTTCCTCCCCTGCTACGGCAGCGAGATGCCAAAGATACCGTACGCGGGATGCAGATCGCACTTGCCTCTTTTGCAGTAGCAGTACTTTTGGCATTGGCAATGCTTTACATGTTTGCACAGGGAGAAATGTCTGTTTCGCATGAGGCAATCCGCGCCTCCCATTATAGTTTTGCCCTGGTGGGATGGATGGGGATGCTCATCATAGCGGTGGCATTCCAGGTCATCGAGATGTTCTATGTGACACCCCCGTACCCAGGATTCTGCAAAAAGTGGGCCTGGGCAATACTCTTTGCGTCACTCATGCTGAAAATGATCTGGTTAATCTTCTCATTGCCGTATGCAGCTGTTTTCGATACATTCATTGCAGTGACATTGTTAGGATTTGCTGTGATCACATTCCGGCGCCTGTCGCAGCGGAAACGTCCCGTAGCGGATGCTACGGTATGGTTCTGGCGAATGGGCATGGCGCTGCTGCTTTTAGCGGTTTTGGGGTGGTTTTGTTATACCGTAAGCGGTGAGTCGGCCCTCATTCCTATGATGCTGGTCGCCTATGGGGGATTTGCACTCAGTGTGGTTTTCGGGATGATGTACAAGATCGTACCATTCCTGGTCTGGTTTCATCTGAACAGCCAGGGATATTTCGATGCGCCTGTCATGACGGAGATCATATCGCCAAAACGCGCAAAGCTCCATGTCTATCTTGCCTTGATGTCGTTTTTGTTTTTGTTCGGCAGCTTTGAATTTGATGTGCTGTTGCCATGGGCTGCGCTCGCCATGTTATTGAGTTTTATGCTGCTGGGGATGAATCTGCTCAGTGCAGCGAATGTTTACCGCCGGAAGCGAAAGTCCGGTACCCCGATGGATCTTTCCGCATTTTCCGACATGAGTATGAAATCGTGAGAAGAGCCTGCGACGCTGCAGCATAGGTGATTGTTAGGAAAAGCAAAAAGATTATATGCAGGTGAATCTCTTCGGTATAATCAGAAACCATGAAACTGAGTAAAACAGCTGAATATGCATTGTCTATCATGGCCCAGCTCGCCAGTGCAAAAAGTGTTGTCAGTGTGAAGACATTGCATGAACGCCTGAACATACCATTTCAATATACCTCCAAAACACTTCGAATGCTGTACCGATCCAATCTGGTAATCACCGAGCAGGGAAGAGAGGGCGGATATCGTCTTTCGCGTTCGGCCGAAACGATCATGCTCAGCGACATTGTTGAAGCTGTGGAGCCTGGATATAATTACGTCAACTGTATCATGGGCCGTGACAGGTGTGATTCAGATAAACCGTGTGCTCTTCATGAGCAATGGGCAAAGCCCAGAGAGCAGATCCGCAGAATGCTTCAAGAAACAACGCTTAGCAGTATCTCCTAGATAAAACATTCCCGATCTTGATCGATATCAATGCAGTGAAATTGGCAAAGCATTATAGTTCCATTAAATACTACCTAAAGGTATGATTTAAGGAGTTGATGATGGAAACATCGTTTATGGAAAAACTGATGAGCAGAAAGAGTTTGTATGCTTTTTTCTGGATTATCGGTACCTTCATGGTCACGATACTGATTTATTACACGGCTACATTGCAAAAAGAGGTGCCACCGATTCCCAAACAGGTGGTCAGCGAGAGCGGAAAAGTACTTTATACCTATGATGACGTCGTCGCCGGCAAAGGCTACTTTCAGCAGTTTGATTTAATGGATTACGGCACGCTGCTTGGTATGGGTGCCTATCTCGGTCCGGATTTCTCGACGGAGTTTATGCATAAGCGGGCTGAATCACTATATAGGTCCTATGCGCGTTCATTGTTCGGGAAGCCATTGGATAGACTTGATGATACGGAGTTGGCTGGTGTAAAAGCACGTACCATACGCGACTTCAAAAAACAGACATTGCTTGATGAAGCAGGTGTTGTTTATACGGAGGCTTCGGCCAAAGCCTATGAACATAACGTAGATTACCTCGTGAACTTTCTTGTCAACGGTGACCATGAACGCGCATGGCGTGCGGGCGTTATCCGCCAAGATGAAGCGAAAAAAATTGCCGCTTTTGTCGACTGGTCGCAATTAGTCGCATCTTCCTTGCGCCCGGGTACGGACCGGACCTGGTCAAATAACTGGCCATCTGAACCGCTCATTGATCAGGATGTTCAATGGGTATCGCATTTTTATTCACTTTGGGAATTTTTGATCTTGTGGGCAATGACGATCGGTGTCATTTATCTGGCATACGAATTTTTGTTCAAAGGCGAAGCGGATGAAGAGAAACATCTCGAGCCGGCGCTTAAGATCACGAAGCTGTTTCCATCGCAGGAAAAACTTCTCAAGTACGTCCCGATAGTGGCGCTCTTTATCCTGCTTCAGCTTGTCCTCGGCGGGTATTTGGCACATATTTATGTTGATCCGACGGAAAACTTTATTCTATCCCAGGACATTCTTCCGTTTAATGTCATGCGTGCGCTGCATACCAATCTCGCCATTGTGTGGGTAGCCGTTGGCTGGTTGGTGGGCGGTCTCTTGATCGCGCCGCTTGTCGGCGGAGAAGACCTGAAATTCCCCAGACTCGTGGACGTGTTATGGGTTGCCTTGCTAGTTGTCGGCGGTGGCGGTCTTATAGGGATATATCTTGGTGCGACCGGCCAGATGCGTGATGTCTGGTTCTGGTTCGGAAACGAAGGGCGAGAGCTACTTAATTTGGGACGGGTCTGGGATATCGGACTTGTTATCGGTCTCGTACTTTGGTTCGGTATGGTCTACTCTACTGTTCGCAAGGCCCGTAAAAATAATTTGTTGGTCGGAACCATTATCTGGTCGGCTTTCGGAATTGCAACACTTTATATCGCGGGGATGATGCCATTAACAGATATCATGCCTAACTACACTGTTGACGATTATTACCGATGGTGGGTTGTTCACCTCTGGGTAGAATTGACATTTGAACTCTTCGCAGCGGGTGTGTTGGCATTCTTGACCGTAGCGCTTGGGCTGGTTTCGAAACGTACGGCAGAACGCGTGATGCTTTTTGAGCTTGGACTGATTATGATGAGCGGTACGCTCGGGGTCGGACATCACTACTGGTGGCAGGGACTTGACGAATACTGGATTGCTGTAGGGGGCATCTTTTCGGCGATGGAGCCGCTGCCGCTAGCGCTTCTGATGATTGAGGCAATCAAAGAGCGTAGTCATATTAAGAGCCTTGGAAAGGAATTCGTCTTCAATGTACCATTCCTGTGGCTTGCGGGTTCGGCATTTCTAAACTGGTTTGGTGCTGGCTTTTTGGGTATGGTCATCAATACGCCCACAATCAGCTATTACTCTCACGGCACCTACTTGATCATGCCGCATGGGCATGTGGCACTGCTCGGGGCCTTCGGATACATAGCGATAGCGTTTATCTATATGACGGCACGCGCCAATGCACTGGCAAAGAATCTTGAATGGGATGATCGGCCTAGCCTTTGGGGATTTTGGCTGTTGACCGTCGGGGTGGTGCTTTATGCGCTGCCGACATTGATCATAGGATTTGAACAGACGTCAACTGCACATGAATTTGGTTATTACGCAGCACGCAGCCGTGAAACGATAGAGGCGCTCAGCGGATGGATGTGGTTCCGCATTCTTCCAGACGGTACGATGATACTTGGAGGATTGGTCATTCTCTATGATACAACGAGAAAAATCTATTTCAGCAAGGTGCTGCATAGGGGCTAGGCCCCTTGCAGTTAAATGCTTATCTGTCGGACGGTGCCCATCATTTTTTAACTTCAACAACTGACATTCGCGCCAGGCTTTCCCTTGGCATTTTTTAAGAAAATATTAAGATTATAGCATAAAATATATACAATTTTATTGCACAAAAATACAGCCATCACTGATAAAATCATCAAACATCGATGCTACATTTTGACATATAAAGGATTTGACATGAGTCTATCAAAAGAGACAATTGAGATTGTAAAAGCAACCGCAAAACCGGTCGCAGAAAATGCAGAGGCGATTACGGCGAGAATGTACGAGATCTTATTTGAGTCCCATCCGGAGACGAAAGCACTGTTTAGCGATGCTTCTCCTGATCAGCACAAAAAACTGGCGGCGGCAGTTGGCGCATATGCCGCCAATATCGAGCGCCTCGATATCCTGGGTGATGCACTGGATAAGATGGCGCAGGCGCATGTGCGTACCGGTGTGAAGCCGGAACATTATCCGATGGTCGGTGTTTCACTGCTGGGCGCCGTAAAGGATGTACTTGGTGATGCTGCTACCGACGAGGTGCTTACAGCTTGGAAAGAGGCATATTTCTATTTGGGCGATTTGCTGATCGCCCGCGAAAAGGAGCTTTACGCTGCGGCGTAAAGGAGTGTCTTCTATGGGAGAACCTCCCACCCCTCCACACTGTTGACGACTTTACCTTCATGCTGCAACTTTTTGAGTGTTCGCGAGAAGGTCTCCGGTGTCAGGTTCAGAATATTCGCAATTTCGTAATGACGCATTGTTTTAAGCAGCTCAGGAGATTTCCGGATAAAGTTGATAACGCGTTCGGATGCGTCCATGACCAGGCCACGTTCAATGACTGATTCAAGCATACGTATTTTCTTACTAAGTGAAAGCAGAAGAACACGGGCAAGTTCCTGATTGCTGAGAAACATTGACTCGAAAGCGTCGTAGTTGATCAAGAGCACCTCGCTGTCGGCTTCGAACACGGCGGTGGCCGGGTAGGGGATGCGATGCAGCACGGCGACTTCTGCCACCAATGAGACGGGCGTAAAATGATGAAGGATGATCTCTTTGTCGCTGCTGGAGGTTTTGAAAAGCTTCAGGATTCCCTTGGTCAGGACCACCAGATCATTCGGAGCGTCTCCTTCAAAAAAGAGTATTTCCCCCTTTCGGAATCTACATTGTCTTGCGATTTCGGTCAGTTTTGAGAAGGTCTCCTCGTTGAGATCTTCAAAAAGTGGCAGTGATCTTAATGGGTTCATAGGATAATCGTAACTTCACTCTCTTGCGTATCTGATACGTCATTTCGGTTTGCAATTATTATAACGAAATGAAAAACATCAGCCCTGTGCCTTTTTGCTTTGGGTCCATATAAAAACCAGTGGAATAAAGAGCAGTGTTAGAAATGTGCCGACGATCAGACCTCCGATTGCTACGGCACCCAGTGGAGCAAGCCGTTCCAGGCCTATGGCATTCCCCACGGCGATGGGCAGCATTCCTGCCGAGACGGCAAAAGCAGTCATTAATACCGGTCGGGTCCGGATTCGGATACTCTCCAGCATCGCTTCTGCAGCATTCATCCCTGCCATCATCCTCTCTTTTGCAAAGTGGATCAGTAATATCGCGTTATTGACGATGACACCCGAAAGCAGAATAAAGCCCATCATGGCGGGCATAGAAGTATGGTAGTGCATCAATAGCATCATCCACGATGCTCCTATGATTGTCAGCGGGATGGAAAGGACTACAATGAAAGAAAGCTTCAGGGACTCAAAAAGAACAACAAGTGTCAGTAAAATCAGGATAACTGCAAACCCTATGGCGACGACCATCCGTCCTGCAGAATCTTTGAACTGCTTGATATCACCACTCTGCTCCATCGTGACACCTTCAGGGAGAGTGATTTTCATGAGAGCCGCTTCCAGGGAATCCATAATGTGAGAGATGGCTGCTTTTTCGCGATATCCGTAAATATTGAGTGTGTATTGCAGCCCCTCACGCGTAATCAGGGATGGACCGATATGCTCTGTAACTTCAGCGACAGCACCAAGAGGGATTTTGCCTTTTGGCGTATCAATAATCCAACTGGCAAGTTGGATTGAGGAAGCCCGCTGGTGCGGTTTCAGCTGAATCCACACTGTTAAATCCTCGATATTGCTTTCCGGTACTGAAGCAAGAGCGGAACCATAGATTTGTGATTGCAGCTGAGATGCAATCTGTTCACGGTCAGTACCGTAATAATGTGCTTTTCGCTCGTCGAGCTTCAGGTCGAAGACCTTCTTGTCACGTTCCCAGGTTTTTGATACAGATACCAGCCCTTGCGTCTGATACAGTGCCTTTGCGACAAGATCACCAGCCTGTACGAGCGCATTCAGGTCATCACTGAACAGTGTAACATCGACATTGGCGCGGATATTCGCAAGCGCCGTTGCGCCAAAATCGACGACGTCAAACTGTTTGACGTCGGGCAGTTTTTGCAGTTTTGATCGAATCAGGCGAGCGATCTCCCAGATGTTTTCTTCACGATGGAACCGGTCAACGTACGTCGCCGTGACGGACAGCTGGTCTTCGCTGCCTCCGCTGCCGATGCTGAGAACACCTGCTTCAGAACCGATTGACGCGGAGAGATAGCGCAGTTCCCCGCTGCTTTCAAGAATGGTATTGACGCGCTGTATGACAGCTTCACTCTTTTCGATGGGGAGGTTCGCATCCATGATCATATTTACTTTGAGCGCACCCGTATCCATAGGCGGCATCAGTTCACGCCCGACAGTCGGCATAACACCTCTAGCACTAATGATGAAAAGCAAAACCAGTACGATGACATAACCGATCGCAGCCAGCTTTGAGCGAAGGGCGAGTTTGACTGCAGAGGCAAAAAAGTATTGGACATGGTCATTGAAACGCATGATGAAGCGGTTAAATATAGCTTCACTTCTTTCCAGCCGTGGATGCTTTATGGCCAATATTTTCAAAGAGAGTAGCGGGACCGCGGTAATGGAGATGATGTAGGAGGCGACCAGAGCAAGCAGAAGCGTACCGACGAGCGGCTGGAATACGGTTTGCGGGTAGCCGCCGACAAAAAGCATCGGGGAAAGGGCGATCATGGTAGTGATCGTGCCGGAAAGATCGGCGAACATTATCTCTTTTGTCCCGGTAATTACGGCTTGATCAATGGTGTCGTGCAGCGTCTTAAAATGGCGTTCGATGTTTTCCATTACGACGACCGTATCATCCAGAAGGAGACCGAGCGCAAGAATGATCGCCGTCATGGTAACGACGTTGATCTCGATCCCGACGAGCCACATCAGTGCGACGGTACTGGCATAAACCAGAGGGATGGTCGCCATAACGACAAGAATCTGTCGGAAACTTCCGAGGAACAGAAAAACGACGAGTGTCGAAAGGATAATCGCATCACGCAACGATTCGAACATATTGGTCGTACTCTGTACGATAGTATCCTTCTGTGTATCCGTGACACTGATCTGCAGGTTTGTGAACTCAATTGCGATTTTCTGCATTTCTCTTTCGACGGTTTCGATAGCGGCGATGACATCGGCGTTTTCATTGCGCTGTACCGCAAGCGCGATCGCCGCATTTCCGTTGCCATAATAGAGGGCGCGGTTGTCGCCGTGTCCGAAGTTGATTTCAGCAATGTCTCCAAGGGAAATGTTTGCGGAGATGGGGAGTGCCTTCAGCGATTCAACTTCCTCTCTTTGCCCGCTTGAACGCAGAAGATAACGCGTTTCCTCGTTTTGCAAAAAGCCGATGGCGAAATCAGCGTCATTGCTTTTGAGTGCACCTATGACACTGTCCAATTTCAGTCCGAAACGTTCCATCTTGTGCCTGTCGAGCGAAATCCGGACGCTTTTTTCATGTCCGCCAAAAAGATCAACGTTGGCAACACCTGGAAGTTTCAGCAGGCGGTTTTTGATTGTACGCTCCGCCAGACGACGGATCTCTTCCAAGGGAATCGTATCATCCTTCGAATGCAGCGCATAAGTAACGATCGGGGCCGTGGCAGCCGTTATTTTAATGAACTGCGGATCTTGTATAGACGTCGGCAGTACTGCACGGATTTTTGAGAAAGCGGCACTGACATCGTTCAGTGCGTCGTCCAAATCCTTGTCATATTCGAATTCCGCACGGATGACTGTAACCTCGTCAATCGTTGAGGAGTACACGCGTCGGACGTTGTCGATGGTATAGAACTTCCGTTCTGCCGGGACGGCGATATTGGCTGCCATATCTTCGGCAGACGTACCGGGTGAAGCGATCACTACAGCGATTTCCGGATAGTTTGAATCGGGGAAGAGCTTGCGGTCAAGCTTGCCGTAGCCGACCAGTCCCAGAAAGACAAAGAGCACCAGGAATGAGTATATAAAATAGGGACGTCGCAACAGGCGTTCCGTAAAGCTATTCGATGTCATGGATGTTCTGTCGCCTCGTGGCTGTTTTGTAGGGCCAGCGCTGCTAATTTGGTCGCAGATGCGACAGCGACACTGCTTTCGGGGCAGGGTTCTACAGCTGCATAAGACCCGTCACGCGCAAGCACGTCGACTGCCAACGGCACAAATGCTCCATTGCGGTTTTCCAAGACTGTCTGGGACTTCCCGCTTTTGAACAATGCTTTTTCCGGGACACTGCAATGCATAATCTTTTGAAGTTCGACTGCCACCGGGACAGCCTCTCCATGCACAAATGCAGATTTCGGATCCAGTGCAATTTCGGCCTCGTAAAGTCCCTGCGGTGCGTCGGCATACCGGGAAACGACGTTCCCAATAAAGATGCCATGGCTATGTACAGCGGCATTTTGGGGTATGGAAAGGGTTGTTGGATAAGCGATTCGGGCGATTTTAGGTTCCGAGTGCAGTTCTATAAGCCCTTTCCCGGGTACAGTGACATCCCCTATTTCTATATCAACCGTGCCGATGATTCCATCATACGGTGCACGGAGTTCGTAATAGGGGAGCTGCTGTTTCTGTATTTGAAGAGTGGCATCGAGTTCTGTCAACAAGGCGGATTTGTTTACAAGCGAGAGGCGAGAAGTATCATAGCGTTCTTCGGATATGGCTCCGGCTTTGAAGAGGAGTGCATCTGAATGAAACCGTTTTGAAAGTACTGCCACTTCACTCTCAAGTGCTGTTTTTTTGCCTTCGAGTGCTCGAATTGTTTTTTGCACGTCGCCAGAATCAAGCCGGACAAGCAGGTCGCCCTTTCTGACTCGTTGCGACTCATGGACCGGTATTTCGACGACGACACTGCTGTAGCGAGTCGCGAGTTTAGAGAGTTGCTTTGACTGGATATGGGCCAGTGTTGGATATGAAGTGATAATCTCACGGTCAACCGGTGTAAATATGTCAACATTGGCGATGTGTTTTTGCGGAACTGGCAGTGAGGTAATTTCCGCTTTTCTGTTCAGCAACAGTAATGCGCCCGAGATGAGGAACGCGAGAGCGATAAGCAAGAAAACGTATTTTTTCATTGTGTATCTCCTTGTTCATAGAGGTATTCGAGGATGTAATATGCCTTTAAAAGGGCATATCGCGATGAAAGCATTTCACTCAGTATCATTTGGGTTTTCGCTTTCTGTAACAGGAAATCGTTCATGCTGATCTCCCCCTCCTGGTAGCGGAGCGTCTCGATCTCCTCTGTTTTTTGTGCGAGTGCATACTCTTTTTTCGCCAGTTCGTACCGTCGTTTTGCCGTATTGAAACTGATGGTCCCTTCACGGCGATCCTGCTCGACTTGTAGTACGGTATGCGCTTTGGAATGTTTTTGCTGTATTTTCAGGATACGGGCTTGTTGTTGCTTGGCTGAACTGGTCCCGAAATCCAATATGTTCCACTGCAGATTGAGGCCGATATTCCAAAGTTCTTGATGTTCCCAGTTTCCGCTGTATGGATTGGTCGGGTCATTGGGGCCGAAACTGTAGCCGTAGTAGCCTTCTATCCCCGCCTGCGGAAGTGAGGACGCGTGGCTTTTGTGCTCATTTTTCTCAGTTTGGTCAATGAGAAGATCGTTGATCTGTATCCGCGAAGAGCTTGCCGCATCCCTCAGGGATTGCAAGGACGGAACGATTGGAATATCTTCCAGTGGTATAAGAGGACGGGTTCCCCCGGTCAGTACGGTTAAAAGACCGACCATGGATTCTCTCTGAGCCGCGAAAAGCTCGGCATTGGTTTCACTGCCGAGGCGTTCCGCATCGACTTTTAGAAGTTCGACCTCCGCTTTTTTCCCGAGAGATACCATTCTTTTCGTAGCGCTATAGAGGGTTTCCATTGCTTCGGAATAGTGTTCCCATGCTTTTGCATTGGCTTGTGCGCCAAGGGCGTCAATATATGCACTGCGGATTGTGAAAATGAGCTCTTCACGCGCAAGACGATATTTCAAGGAAGCAATCTTTCTTTGAAGCTCGGCGACCGCTTCAGTATCCTGCAGTTCATATCCACTGAATAGCGAAGCCTGGTAGTGAATCCCTGCCGAGAAAAGATCCTGGGTTGTCGCGATTTTAGACGCACCTGTTGCAATGGCGGCGGGAGTGAGCGGAAAAAGCGTTCTGGGAGTATTGTAATGCGAGTAATTTGCTACTGCTTCGATCTTCCCGAAATGCCTTGATGCGCTTTCTCGCTTTTGTTCATCTGCCAGCGATATCTGCAGGTCAGCTGATTGAAGCTGCTGATTGTAAGTAAGTCCCAGAGCAACAGTCTCCTCCATGCTCATTGCATAGAGGAGCGAACTGATTGGCAAGAGGAGGTAAAAAAGTTTTTTAAACAACATCGGCATTCAACTGTCTATTGGAATGCGATATCGTAGAATGACGCTGTTAGCGGAATGTTAATGAGATCGAGGTGCCGCGTTCTGTTGAAAGAACATCGATGTGGACCTGCATGGCATCACAGAGGCGTTTGACAATATCAAGCCCAATACCACTACCGTATTGCTCGGAGTAGCTGCGCTCGAAAATACGTTCAGGACGCTTGATCCCGATTCCTTCATCTGCAATTGTCAGTTTTTTATCTTTGTAAGTGAGTGTTATCTTGCCAGAATCTGCACTGAATTTGCATGCATTGGAGAGCAGATTGTCCAGAATCTGCCGCAGGGCTGCTGCGTTTGCCTGAACATTTCTTTCATGGATTGCTACTTCAAAATGCTGGTGAGGATAGAGCTGCCGATATTCCGCGAGCAGGGAATCAACCATCTGTTCAAGATCTATCAGCTCGGGCGTATAGGACCCCTCGTGTAGAAGATACCTCAGGTTCTTGTGCAGATCGGAAATGGCATCAGCACTTTTTTGAAGACGGTCCAGTGCGGAATGATTATGCAGCAAGGGTTCTTTGCGCAATGCTTTGAGGTTCAGCCCGATTGATGTTACCGGTGTATTGAGATCGTGGATCAAATCTTTGGCAAAGCGATCGAGCTCGCGTATGCTTTTTTGCAGCGGTGCGATAGCGTTTCGTGCGAGAATAAAGCTGATGATTGCGAACAGGAGCAGTAGAAGAAACTGCGTTCCGGCGACAACGAAAAAGAGCCTGTTGCGTTGTTCTTCAAAATGCGTGGTGTTCTTGGTAATGAAGATATAAACACCTTTTTCATTGCCAGGTACCCATTTTTCGAATTGATCGTTCCTTTGGTTGAAATTGTCGATGCTGAAATGTTCAAATGTTCTTTGCTCATATCGGTGCGTATAGCCTTCCAGACCTTCAGTGCTCTCGCCGACTTTGAGCCGTTTGGCGTACTCTATGAGGGAAAAATGTTCCATTTCAAGCAGTTGGTGCTGCATCTGGGAATAGTAGAAATGACCTGCTGTCAGGATGAGAAGAGCAACACTTATAAAGTAGGTGAGGAAAAACTTCCAGAAAGCCCTTTTTTCACTTGATTTCAAGCCGGTACCCTACATTTTTTACTGTCTGAATGGGAAGGCCGATTTTGCGCAGTTTGTTGATCCTTACCCGTAATGCGCCTTCGCTGGCCTCTTCACCATGCGCTGTTTCAAAAAGGATGTCCTCCTTTGTCAATGTGGTGCCGGAGTGCCTGAAAAAAAGCCTGACCAGTCGACGTTCGTAGTCACTCAACGGGATGAATACACTCTTTCTGTACAGTTCACCGCGATCGATGTGAAATGAAAGGTCTCCTATTTCTATGGTCTCAAGGATGCCTTGATAATACTGCCGGATCAGTGCTTTGATACGGATCATCAGTTCGTCGAAATCGAAGGGTTTTTTGAGGTAATCGTTGGCACCGCTTTGAAACCCCTGTGATAGTGAACGTATATCCTGCAAAGCGGTAATGAATATGGCCGGGGTGTCGATTGCGGCGTCACGTAGAGATCGTAGGGCAGTGAAGCCATCTGTCCCGGGAACATTGACGTCCAGTAGCAGCAAATCGAACGAGGTGGTTGCGGTAGCATCTATAGCTGCAGTGCCGTCCCGGACCCAAGAAACCTCGTACCCTTCATCTTCAAGTAGAAAGATAAGGGATTCGGCAAGTGTGACATCGTCCTCAAGTAGTAAGATGTCCGCCATATCGTCTCCTTAGTGAGAATAACAGTTTTCCATCACCTTGTTAGCGCCATATTAACGGCCTGCCATATGAGTCTTTTTTTCGTTGAATTGGTACTATTTTACCTGTTTTACTCAGGTGATATGCATGATGCGGGTCAATGGGTTTTGCCCAAAAGGGGAGTATGCTTTGGAAGGTAGAGTTTGATCTTTTAATAAAGGAGAGACGGTGAAAATTCATTACCCTGTTTATTTCGCTCTTGTGACTATCTTGCTTCATGGATGTGAATCAAACCCTGTCATGGATAAAGAACCCTGCGATAGCAATAGCCATACCCTGGCGAAAGAAGACAGCAGGGGAAAAGCTTATATAGCTATGCAGCGTGAATACAATGAAATTGATAGCACTGCTTATCTGGAAAGGTATGTCGTGGACGTCATCAATCAAGGTTCCGATGTGCTTGGGCTTCCGGCCGGGAGTATGGCAGCAGGTTTTTCCGATCCTTCCGATGCTCAGATAATTGCTGCATATGTTGTCTCTATCGCGGGCAAAAGCCCCGTCAATCCGGAATACATTCAGGAGGGCAGTCTCTATTATGCCGGTAACTGTTCGGGGTGTCATGGCAGTGATGGCAAAGGGATGGGCGGGGCCTATCCGGACCTGACACTGCCGATGTTGGAAGGCATAAAACTGAAAAAAAGTGCATTGCAGCGTCAGATTGATGCTATCGGAGAAAAAAGAGCTGCTGACTAGACGAGTATTCCACTGCCCTCAATTGGTGCGGAGCGGTCGGCGGCATAGATGCGCCGCCCATTGACGAGATCATATTTCCAGATAGGGGCGCTAGCCTTGAAGCTTTCGACAAATGTTTCAATCATTTCGAGTGCTGTCCGGCGCTTCGGTGAGAAAACGGCAGCAATATAAGACGACGTGTGTACGGGAACATCGCCACGGCTGTGCGCCATTTTCACGAGGGCATCTTTCGTTTTCGCTCTTTGCTGCCATTCGGTGAACCACCGGTTCAGGAGCGGATCATAGATGTCAAAGCTCAGGCCGTCAACGCCGTTTTCTTCTCTGACTGTGCCGATAAAGGGGATAAAGGCCCCATAGTTTTTAAGGGATTCTTCCTCATACCAGCGTTTGAGGATGAGCGGGACGTTTAGTGGTCCGTGATGGATTTCCAGCATCTTCAGCCTCCGCATACCGGCGGAAGCAGCGAGACCCTGTCCCCGTCTTTCAGCGGCATGTCCAAAGCGGTAACCAGTGTATCGTTGATGGCAACGGCACACGTTTCCAGCCAAGGACGTATCGTTTCGTTCAAACGTATCTGGTCTGCGACTTCAGCCAGGTTCGCAGCTTTTATTTCAAGGACAAGATTGCCTATTGGGCCCAGACAATGTACGGTAATCATTCAGCTACTCCTTATGTATGGTGATCAAATCGGGGTTTGACCGGTCTGCAAGGATAGCCGCAACGTTCTGCTGCCAAAGGCGGCCGAATGCTTTCTTCTCTTCAAAAGAAGATGTGCCCATGGCGACAGCCTTCATCAGTTCCGGGGGAATCTGCGCAGTTGGTGCGGCTGAAGGGTTATAGTTTAAATAGATTGTGTCTCCCGTTCTCTTGCATGTCATCATGACTGGTTCCGGCAGCACACGGTGAAAGTGTAGAAGTGCGTTTCGTGCAAAGTTGCCCTGCAACCCTTTGAATCCTTCGTCACCTGCTGCACCGGTGATGAGTCCTAGAACATTCCCGATGACGCCATTTGTTCCCTCCTCGCGGCTGCCCCGGATAGTGACAGCAATATCTCCCCGTTGCGGGACACTGTCCGGGTAGAGGGCATCGATGCCTTTGAGCGCCATCAGATACGCGCCGGCAACTGTCGGACAGGAGTGGCCGGCGAGCTTGACGGCATCGAGGTAGCTGTAGGTGATGATCCCGTCACCAATCGCACCCAGCAGGTCGGCGAGGGGATCATAAAGGGTGATCGTAGGTGCCTGGTCGAAAAAAGTCGGGTAATTCATGTCGGTGAGCCTTTATCCACCCGTCTGGTAGAACGCCCGCGTCGAGACTTCGGAGTCATTGGCGTTCCAGCGGTTTTTTTCGGGTTTGTTGAAGACGACGGTTCTCAACACCTGTTCAGCCTGATCAAGATCATTTTCACGCAAAGCATCTTTGACACTCATGGCCTCATCGAAGTACAGGCAGGGAATGAGATCGCCTTCCGCAGTGAGTCTGATGCGGTTGCAAGTGGCACAAAAATCGTGTTTATGCGGTTCGATCGTTCCAAAACGGCACCCGTCTGTGCATTCATAGAGTGTCGCCGGACCATCACTGCCGATCAGCACGGGGCTGAAACTGACATGCTTACCCAGAATGTCCAGAATCTCATCACTTGTCAGCCCCTGCACATGGCTGCTGGCAAAACTGTTCTCCATGTATTCGATGAAACGGATTTGCGCCCCAAGCCCTTTGGCATATTCGAAAAGGGCAATGACTTCATCCTCGTTTACCTTTTTCATGATGACACTGTTGATCTTGACTTTCAGGCCTGCTTGTACAGCGGCTTCAATCCCAGCCTTGACTTTGTCTAAAACATCTTTTTTTGTAATGGCATGCAATGTCTCTTTTTGCATGGAATCGAGGGAAACATTGATCCGTTTCAATCCTGCATTGCTGAGCCGTTCAACCATCGGTTCCAGTAGGTAACCGTTGGTAGTGAGCCCGATATCGACATCTGGTGCATACTCGATGATCATGGCGATCAGGTGGTCCAGATCGTCACGTGTCAAAGGTTCGCCCCCCGTTAAACGTATTTTCGTGATCCCTTGGTCGATCCCGATGCGTATAAACGAGTAGAGCTCTTCATAGCTGAGCAAATTTTCACGGGGAACCCAGCTGAAAGGTTTTTCGGGCATGCAGTACTGGCAGCGGAAATTACACCGTTCGGTGACCGAGACTCTCAGATAGGTCACGTCTCTGCCGAATTGGTCGCGCAGCATGGTAAATCCTTTTTTTGCTTGTATTATGGACATCATAGTCTTTTCCATATGCATGATGCATTGACCGAGGTCAAGGACAAGGGTGTATAGGTTGATATATATTTTTGATAGAATGGAGGTATTATGAATCAGGATCACTGCCGATGACCAAGCGTGTCACGGAGGAATATCTAAAGACCATTCCTTTATTCTCGGACTTGTCACAAGAGGAGCTGGCGGAGCTCATAAAGATTGTGTCGCTGCGCAAATACCCGAAGGGCGCGATTCTCTATTATGAAAAAGAGAAGCACAATGAGATCTACTATCTGAAAGAGGGGCTGATCAAGATCTACAAGGTAGACAGGTTCGACAATGAAGTGTTCATGTACAACCTTTTCAGCGATACGCTGATATCAGAGATCACTGATTTCGACCGTATCGGGTGCTTTGCCAATGCGGAATTCGCCATTGACAGTGATGTACTGGTTATCGACTTTGAGCATTTTCAGCAGATGTATATGAACAGTCCAAACCTGATGTTGAAACTGCTGAAAGAGTTCGCCAAGAAGAGTAAAATGATGCAATGCATCATCAACCGGGAGATCGTGTTTGACGGCACGGCGAAAGTCGCCTTTATGCTGATCAACGATCTTCGGAGTTTCAACCAGCTCAAGAAGCAGGAGATAGCCTATATGCTGAATATTCAGCCTGAAACACTTTCACGCATTCTGAAAAAACTGACACGCAGTGGCATGATCGATACTGTTGACGGTGAAACAGTTTTGAAAGATGAAGCAACATTGCGGGAAATTTTTGAATAAGAGAGGATCGTGATGAGAACCATTACATCCAAAATCAAACTGATCGGCGGCATGCTCTCGCTGATCATCGCCTCAATTGTCGGTATCACTGTGTATATCAACCACGCATCAAAACAGGACTCCGTGGTGATCAATATCGCGGGTAAGCAACGGATGCTGACGCAGCAGATCGCCAAAGAGGTGCTATGGCTCCAAAACCGTAACGAGGGAAACTTTAAAGCGCTTGATACTGCTCGTGCCGAGTTCGATGCAAGCCTGGAAGATCTCATGAACGGCGCCCCGGAACGAGGGATATATGCACCACCCAAGCAGTGCATTACGGAAAGGCTTTTGCAGGTCTCTTCACTTTGGAAAACATTTGATGATCATGTAGTCCGATTCCAAGAGCTTCTGGCGGAGACGAACAAACTGAAAGAGTCGCTCCCTTCTGAAAACGAGGCGATCTTGATGATCTCGGACCGGGTGGTAAAGCAGATGGTCGTTGAAGGGCTTGAAGGAGCGGTCATTGACGATGCGGGGCGACAGCGCATGCTGACACAGCGTATCGGTTTCAGTGCGACACAGTATCTGATCACAGGAGATGCCAACTATTTTACGCAGTTCCAGAAGGCGTACGGGCTCTACGGTGCCACGCTCAAGCGGTTTGAGGAGAACCGGGTCTGGTACCAGCGGCCTGACCTGCATCAACTGCTGATTGAAAATGATAAACAGTGGCAGAAATATTCCACCTATATGTTTGAACTGATGGAAAAGCAGAAGCAGCTCAATGAAGCCGTGCTGCATATCAAGGAACTTAATGTTGTTTTGCTTGAGACTATGGACTCTGCGGTAGCAGCCTACAGTGCCTATTCGGAAGAGCAGCGTGCCTTTTTACAATATTTCCAATATGCCGCAAGCTTGATCGCTTTGCTTTTTATGGTGTATGCCGTGTATCTGACACGAAGGATCCAGGGAGACTTCGAGCTTTTCCTTGACCGTTCCAGGTCGATGGCGGATTCGTTGAAGCTTTCAGAAGAGACGGTACGGTACGAACCGACAATGGAGACGGTCCAGACCGATGAGCTTTCTCAGGCATCGATGCATATGAGTCATTTTGTGGACAAGATCAACACGATACTTCAGCATGCCCAGCAGGCGATCCATGAGTCCGAACAGGCTGCTAATGAATTGGCCACTGTCACTGAAACTATGGATGAGGAGTTTGAGGGATTAGGGATAGATGAGGCATCCAAAAAAGATATTGATCGTACAATAGATAAAAGTGAAGATATCGTCATCCAGACGCTTGAAGAGCTCTCCGGCACATCAAGACTGTTGACAAAACTGCAAGAAAACCTCAACAGCATCGTCACCAAAACAGAACCAAAACCGCGTGGGTGAATCCGATGCAATGCTTTCTTGACTTAGGTCAAAGACACCTGACAACTTGTCCCGATACAATGATAACGTAACCTGAAAGCTGATAGACGCTCTCCCTTGCAGACGGCGGCCATCGGTAATCAACAAGGAGGATACGATGGGTATGGACAGAAGAAGTTTTCTCAAGAGTGCAGCGGCCGCTTCGGCAGCGAGCGCGATTGGAATGACGATTCCGACAGATGTCGAGGCCGCGGGGACAGATGCCCAGAAAGACTGGCGCTGGGACAAGGCGGCATGTCGTTTCTGCGGTACGGGATGCGGGATCATGCTCGCGACCAAGAACGGGAGGATCGTCGCGGTCAAAGGAGACCCCGCGGCACCTGTCAATCGCGGGTTGAACTGTATTAAAGGGTATTTCAACGCGAAGATCATGTACGGTGCCGACCGTCTGACGCAACCGCTGTTGCGCATCAACAGCAAGGGGGAGTTCGACAAGCACGGCAAGTTCGCGCCGGTCAGCTGGCAGCGCGCCTTTGATGAAATGGAAAAAAATATCCGCAAAGCCCTTGCGCACAGCGGCCCGGAAGGCGTTGCCAACTTCGCTTCCGGGCAGTACACAGTCATGGAAGGGTATGCGGCACAGAAAATGATGAAGGCGGGATTCCGTTCCAATGCGATCGATCCGAATGCCCGCCACTGTATGGCATCGGCCGTCGTCGGCTTTTACCAGACGTTCGGCATCGATGAACCGTCGGGCTGTTATGACGATATCGAATTGACGGACACTGTCGTAGCCTGGGGGTCGAACATGGCGGAAATGCACCCGATCCTCTGGTCGCGTGTCACAGACCGCAAGCTCTCCGATCCCGACCGTGTCAAGGTTGTTTCCATTCAGACCTACACGCACAGAACATCCGACTTGGCGGATATCGAGATTATTTTCTCGCCAAACACGGACCTTGCATTGTGGAACTACATTGCACACGAGATCGTTTACAACCATCCCGAAGCGATTGACTGGGACTTCGTCAAACAGAATATCATTTTTGCGACAGGTCCGGTTAACATCGGCTACGGTATGCGCCGCAGTGACGAGAAATCGGTCAAAGAGGGCAAATACACCGATCTTGAGATGGAGACGATTTCAAAAGAGATGAGCAAACCCGTCTCTGCCAAGGAAGCACCGGCCCTGGAGCCTTACGGCTATAAAGAGGGCGAAGTTATGAATAATCAGCCCGGTACCCTGGCACACTGGGAGATCTCGTTTGAAGAATACAAGAAATCCCTCGCGCCGTATACACTTGACTACACTGCGAAGATTGTCAAGGGTGACCCGAATGAGGATCTCGAGGCCTTCAAAGGTAAACTCAAGGCGCTGGCAGATCTCTACATTGAGAAAGGGCGCAAAGTCGTCTCTTTCTGGACGATGGGGATGAATCAGCATACGCGCGGTACCTGGGATAACACGCTTTCGTATAACGTCCACTTCCTGTTGAACAAGCAGGCGTTACCGGGCAGCGGCGCTTTCTCGCTGACGGGCCAGCCTTCAGCGTGTGGCACGGCGCGTGAAGTCGGAACATTCTGTCACCGTTTACCGGCGGATATGATGGTCGCCAATCCGGCGCACCGCAAGATCGCCGAGCATAAATGGATGATTCCGGAAGGGACGCTCAACCCGGTCGGGAACCAGCACATCATGAAAATCCACCGCGATATCGAGGATGGTATCGTCAAATTCGCGTGGGTCAGCGTCTGTAATGCTTATCAGGATTCCGCCAGTGCGAAACACTGGATCAAGGCCGCACGCGAAATGGACAACTTCATCGTGACATCCGACGGCTATCCGGGTATTTCAGCGAAGGTCTCGGACCTGATCCTCCCTTCGGCGATGATTTACGAGAAATGGGGGGCGTATGGTAACGCCGAACGCCGGACACAGCACTGGCGTCAGCAGGTGCTCCCGGTCGGCGATGCGATGTCCGACACCTGGCAGTGGGTCGAACTCTCCAAACGGTTCACCGTCAAAGATCTCTGGGGCGCATCGACGCTGCGTGATGGCACGAAAATGCCTGATGTCATCGCGGAAGCCAAAAAAATGGGCTATAACGAAGATACGACGATGTTCGACATCCTGTTTGCGAATGACAAGGCCCGTTCATACAAACTGGATGACAAAGACCCAGTTCAGGCCGGTTTCGACAACTCTGAGTGTCTGGGTGACAGCCGGAACGTTGTCGGTTCCGACGGAGAGGTCTTCAAGGGCTACGGATTCTTCATTCAGAAATACCTGTTTGAAGAGTATGCGGACTTCGGACGCGGGCACGGCCACGACCTGGCACCGTTTGATGTCTATCATAAGGTCCGCGGCCTGAAATGGCCGGTCGTCGACGGGAAAGAGACGCAGTGGCGCTTCAATGTCAAATACGATCCATATGCGGCCAAAGCGGTCGCCAAGTCCGGTTCGGACAGCACGCACGCGTTCTACGGAAAGCTGGCGAAGGCGCTGCCATACGGCGACCTGGGCGGCGTCAAAGTCGCGGAGAAAAAAAGCCTTGAGAACAAGGCAAAAATCTTTGCCCGTCCTTACATGGATCCACCGGAAATGCCGGACAGCGAATACGATGTCTGGCTGGCAACCGGCCGTGTGCTCGAGCACTGGCACTCCGGTACGATGACGATGCGTGTACCGGAACTGTACCGTGCGGTACCGGAAGCGCTTTGTTACATGCATCCGAATGACGCCAAGAAACGCGGTGTACAGCGCGGCGAACTTGTCAACGTCGAATCGCGTCGCGGTTCGGTGAAGGCCCGCGTAGAGACGCGCGGCCGTAACCGTCCGCCGGAAGGCCTGGTGTTCGTACCGTGGTTTGATGAAAAGGTCTTCATCAATAAAGTCTGTCTGGATGCGACGTGTCCGATGTCAAAACAGACAGACTTCAAGAAATGCGCGGTCAAGATCACGAAAGCATAACGAGAGAGCAATGAAAAACGAACAGCTGAGCGACCGTCGTAAATTTCTTCTGACCATGGCGCGGGGTGTAGGCCTCAGCGCGATGGGTGCATTGGTATGGACTGCTTATGTGGAAGAAGTCAAAGCGGCACCGCTGGTGCTGCGTCCTCCCGGCGCGCAGAATGAAGCCGACTTTTTGAAGTCCTGTATCAAATGCGGCCTCTGTGTCGAGGGGTGTCCTTACGATACGCTCAAGCTGGCAGCTCCCGGTGATACATTACCGATGGGAACACCGTTTTTCACCCCTAGGGAGATCCCCTGCTATATGTGTGAAGACATCCCCTGTGTCCCGGTCTGTCCCACGGGCGCGCTGGACGCAAACAAAGTTCAAAGTGACTTCGAGGGAGAGATGTTCTGGGACATCAAGAAGATCGACATCGGGGTTGCCATCGTCGATCCGAAGGCCTGCATCGCCTTCTGGGGAATCCAGTGCGATGCCTGCTATCGGGCCTGTCCATTAATGGACCAGGCCATAAAGCTGGAATATGAGCAAAATGAACGGACGGGGAAACATGCCTATTTAAAACCGGTTGTTGTCCCAGACGTCTGTACAGGCTGCGGGATGTGCGAACATGCCTGCGTTACGGAAAAGGCGGCGATTACCATCCTACCGAGAGGTGTTGTCGAAGGACATGCCGGCAGTCATTACGTCAAAGGCTGGGATAAAAAGGACCAGGAACGCGTCAAATCGGCTAAAGGCGGCACGACGGTAACGGAACGCAGTCAGGAAAAAGCGATCGATTCGCTGAACGATATGGGGGATCTGCTCGAATGAAATATCTGATTTTGCGCCGGATGCTCCAGGTCGGTCTGCTGACGCTTTACGGTGCGGCCAACTGGTACGGATACACGGCAATCCTGCAGGGAAATCTGAGTGCGTCACTGCTGCTTCAGCGTGTGCCGCTTTCCGATCCGTTCGCGGTATTGCAGATGCTCTCGGCGGGTGCGGCGCTTTCAACGACCGTACTCATCGGAGCGGTGATCATTTTTGTTTTTTACGCCGTGATCGGCGGACGGGCTTTTTGCAGCTGGGTCTGTCCGGTCAATATGGTCACGGACGCGGCCAACTGGACACGGAGAAAACTGGGGATATCCCAGGTGCAGAAGCGGGTTTATATGAGCCGGAACATGCGTTATTGGGTACTCGGGATTTCCCTGATACTCTCTGCGCTGACAGGCGTTGCAGCGTTTGAAATGATCAGTCCGATCTCGATGGCGCATCGCGGCATCGTGTTCGGTATGGGGTTCGGCGGTGCAGCACTTCTGGTGATCTTTCTGTTCGACCTGTTCGTCCATGAACACGGATGGTGCGGTCATATCTGCCCGCTGGGCGGGTTTTATTCGCTGATCAGTCGTTTCTCTCTGATCCGGGTCTTCCATGACGCGGAGAAGTGTACGGCCTGTATGAAGTGCAAAGAGATATGCCCTGAAAAAGAGGTGCTGCATATGGTTGCGAGAAGCAGCGAAAGTGTAGTGATGGGTGAGTGTACAAACTGCGGAAGGTGTGTTGAAGTCTGTGAGGATGATGCACTGAACTTTTCAATTCGCAAGCTTGCGAAACAAGCAAAGGAGAAGTCATGAAAATGAGAGTGATAACGGGCGGCATTGCAGCTGCTCTGCTGATGATTGGATGCAGCAATAGTGTGGAGCCGGCGAAGACAGCCGAAGTGAAACCGACGGTATCGGAAGAGTCCCTGGGGCTTCGGAAGACTGATCTCTATACGGAGCAGGGAACGAAACCGGCGATGGCGGATTATTCCGCGGAGGCTCCTGGAACGTCACAGCGGATTCAGCGCGCCTACGACAACGCGCCGCCGATGATCCCGCATGACGTTGAGGGCCTTCTGCCGATTACCAAGGAGAACAATGCCTGCCTCGGCTGTCATATGCCGGATATCGCAGAGGCGATGGGGGCAACGCCAATTCCGGCTTCACACTTTGCCAACTTCCGGCCCGATACATCGTTGGCCGCCGACGGCAAGATCACAAAAGAGGGGAAAGAGGTTGACAATACAGGTGATTTCAAAATGATCGTAAAGAAATCTGATCACCTTTACCAAGGCCGCTTTAACTGCTCCCAATGCCATGCGCCGCAGGCGAATATCGCGCCGGCAGTTGCCAACACGTTCAAACCCGATTATCAGGATGAGACGATGAAGAACAAGTCCGATCTGCTTGATGTCCTTAACGTAGGGGTGCAATAACGTGTCTGACATCAGCCGCCGCGGTTTTTTCGGTGCACTCGGTGCCGCCGTTATGAATAAAGGGAAGCAGATCAGGCCTCCCTACGCGGCGGATCTTTCGCGCTTCGGGCAAACTTGTCCTGAATGCGAAGGAATGTGCAGCAATGCGTGCGAAGAGAATATCATCATTATCGGTAAAGACCGTACTCCTCATCTTGACTTTTCCAAGGGTGGCTGTACCTACTGTGGAGCGTGCCTGGAAGGCTGTAGCCCCGGGGTGCTTTCCCATGCGGAAGAACCCATTCATGCTGCCGTTAGGATCAACCCTTTAAAATGTGTTAGTTGGCAGGGAGTGATGTGTTTTTCATGCAAAGAACCTTGCTTGGACAATGCGATCGATTTCAAAGGGCTTTACAAGCCGGAAATAAATGCCTCCCGATGCACATCGTGCGGATTTTGCATCGGCAGGTGCCCGTCTGAAGCCATTGAGACGACATTCTTTAAAGGGAACGAGTGAAAAAAATCAGCCTGCTTTTCATGCTGTCGGCAGCACTGTTGATCGGTCGGGAAATCGGTCCGGCTGCAGCGTTGACGGCAGATGGGCTGGTGACAGACATCCTTGTCGAGAACGGTGAGCTTTATGCCGCAACCTACGGCGGCAAGGTCGATGTTTTCGACATCGCAGGCAGGAAAAAGCAGGCCGTCATTACGATTCCGAATATCATTGATTTTATGGGAGATGAAATCCCGGCAAAAATATATTCGATCGACAAACTCGGTGATGTTTTGATGCTGGTCTCCGAAGGGAAGGCAGGCTATCGCAACGTTTACCTTTATCAAAATGAAAAACTGAAAAAAGTGATTGACAGCAGCGATGCCCTTCCGATAAAGAGAGGGGTGCTTGTTGACGAAGACCATATGCTTCTGGGGCTGTTGAGTTCTGAAATCATTCTGTATCGGATCAGTACCGAAGAAGTTGTTTACCGCCGAATGATCAAGGATGAGGAAAGCGGCGGATCCGCATTCGGGGACATGACGCTAAGCGAGGACCGCAAGACGGTCGTCACTGCGGATGAAAGCGGGGATGTCAATGTCTTCAGGGTATCGGACTTTTCCCATATGAAACTCCTGCGTGGACAGAACGTTGACAATATATACAAGGTGGATTATCGCCAAGGCGTCATCATCACCGCGGGGCAGGACCGCCGCTGTGCCGTCTATAAACCGGATGGCACGGCTTACTACATGGAGGGTGATTTCCTAATCTATGCCGCAGCGCTGACGCCTTCGGCAAATCGGGGCATATTCGCGGCAACCGTTGAAAACGATGTAGCGCTTTTCGACATAGCGGGTCGGACAAAGTTGGCTGAGCTTAAAGGGCATACGGCAACCTTGACGGATTTCGCATTTGTGGATGAAGACCATTTTTTCTCATCGGCCGAAGAGACCAGAATCCTTTACTGGGACATTGAAACCATCAAATAGGAGATGAACATGAACATTTCAAGTATTGTCGTTCAGACGACACCGCAATTTGTCGAAGAGTTGGTCGAAGCGCTCAAAGCTTCGGATGTATGTGATTATCACTTCCATGACGAAAAGGGACGCATCATTGTCACAATTGAAGGTGATGGGGTTGAAGAAGAGGTGAAAAAGCTGACTACGATTCAGGAAATGCCGCACGTTGTCGCCGCCGATATGCAATTTGCCTACAGTGAAGATGAGCTGGACAAAGAGCGGGACAAACTGGAGATCGAAGGAACGGATATACCTGAATGGCTCGATGATCCCGATGCCAGGTATAAAGATATCCAGTACAACGGCGATCTGAAGAAGAAGCTTTAAAAGGAGCCGATATGCAGACGTCGTTTGCGATGTTCCGCGAGACTGAAGTGCCGGAAGACGAGCTTATTATCTCCCGTACGGATCTCAAAGGCATCATCACGTATGCGAATGATACTTTTGCCGACATTTCCGGTTATACTCCGGAGGAACTGGTCGGCCAGCCACATAATATTCTGCGCCACCCCGATATGCCCAAGAGCGCATTCCGTCATATGTGGGAGACGCTCAAAGCAGGTAAAGCATGGGAGGGATACGTTAAGAACCGCCGAAAAGATGACGGTTATTACTGGGTGTACGCCCGCGTCAGCGGTGTGTTTAAAAACGGTGAACTCATAGAGTACAAATCGCTTCGCTCCTATGTTCCTCACAGCAAACGTTATGAGATGCAAAATGTCTACGATGCGATGCGGCAAAAAGAGGGCGACAGTGTACGTATTGTCGGCTACTTTCCGACAAGAACATACGAAAAGATGTTACAGGCTGCCTCTGACGCCGGGATCTCCCCCGAGGAGTGGCTTGCAAATCAGTTAAACTAGTGCTTCCGAATCCGACGCAGACTCCTGCGCCGGTCTCTCCCCTGACCCCCTTTTTACTCAGCAGTTTTTCTGTCGCTTGACCTAGGTCAAAGACGACGCCCTTGTTGTTTTCTTATAATCTTCATAACCGTATATTCAAGGAGAAGATTATGACAAAACTCGTAACGGCATTGGTAGTGACGTTTGGCTTGACATGTTCATTGTCTGCCGACGGTGCTGCTGCTTATAAAAAATGTTCGGCATGCCACGGTACAACCGGAGAAAAGTCGGCGCTCGGTAAAAGCAAGGTGATCAATACGATGACAAAAGCAGAGATTGTCACAGCGTTGAGCGGATATAAAGATGGCAGTTACGGCGGCCCGATGAAAGCGATGATGAAAGGTCAGGTAGCAAGCCTTTCGGATGCAGATATTCAGTCGATTGCTGACATGGTCGGGAAATAAGGCGTAAGTAGCCAAATTGAGGAGTAGAACATGAAAAAAGTGATGTTGTCTTTGGCCGCCGTGCCGGTTATTGTGGGAAGTATGGGTGTGGCCGCGTCGGCGGCCGAAGAGATCGTCCTCCTGGACGGAATGAAAATGAGCGGCGAGATCCGCCCGCGCTACGAGATGGCGGACGTCAAAGACAACGGCCTCGATACGGCCAACGCCTTTACCGCCCGGACGCGCCTCGCGGTCGAAGGGACGCTCCTCGGCCTTGAAGGGCTCACCGCCAAAGTGGGGATGACCTCGGTCAACAACTTCGGCTACAACGACTACGCGCCGCAGGATGCGACCTATGACCTTATCCTCGACCCGCAGCAGGCGATCCTGACCGAGGGATACCTGGCCTATACGGCGGCGGACACGACGCTGCTCGCGGGACGCTCCTTCGTCAACCTCGACGACCAGCGCTTTGTGGGTACCGTCGGCTGGCGCCAGATGGAGCGTGCCTACGACACGGTGACGCTGACCAACGGTTCCATCGAGGGCCTCTCCCTCATGGCCTCCTGGATCTACGGTTACCAGGGGGTCAACGCCAACCCGACGACCGATACGGGCTCGCTGCTCCTGCACGCTACGTACTCGGCGGGCAAGGCGCTCTCCGTCACAGGGTTCGGCTATATGCTTGCAGACATTCACGACACCTACGGTCTGCGCGTCTCCGGGGATATCGCCCTGGACGGCGTGACGCTGAACTATGCGGCCTCCTATGCAAAGCAGAGCGACGCCTCGCTGACCTACGCTCTCGATGATGCGCCGGAGATCGATGCTGCTTACTATGACGTCGCCCTGGGCGCGAACATCTCCGGCCTCATTGTCGGGGCGGAGTATGAGGTGCTCGGTGATGCCGAAAGCAACAGCACGAAAGGGTTCACGACCCCGCTGGCGACCCTGCACAAGTTCCAGGGGTGGGCGGACGTCTTCCTCGGTCGCACGTCCGGAAGCAACAACGACGGTCTGGCGGACCTGAGCGGTACGCTGGGATATGCCGCGGCGGGCTTCGGGAAAGTGCTGGGCGTCTACCACAAGTTTGACGCCCTCTCCGGCGCAAACAAGGACCTCGGCAGCGAGTTTGACGTGCTCTACGCGAACAAGGTCCCGGGCGTCAAGGACCTCGCGTTCCTGGCGAAAGCGGCTTTCTACTCCAAAGGCGACACGGGCAACGACGTCACCAAGGTCTGGGCACAGCTCGACTATAAATTCTCAACGAAGTAAGTCGCCTTCCCGCCTTCGGGCGGTTTGGCCAGGCAGCATTTCAAAGCGTAACCGATTCATTCACTCCTATGTAACTCGAGAGTTTCATCAAGCCGCTGCCTGACCAAGTCGTCCCCCTCGATTCGCGATACAATAACGTGAAAAGGAATTCCAATGAAAAATATATTGTTTGTTCTTTTGCTGATAACGTTTGCTTACGCATCGGAACCAATGGCATCACTGGAACAAAAGGTAGAGAGTGGGTGTGCAAGCTGTCATTTGGTGAGCAACCTGTCTCCGGAGCGAGTCGCTACAATGAAAGCGCCACCGATGTGGGGCGTGATGAAAAAAGTAAAAGCGGCTTATCCGGAACGTGAGAAAGCAGTAGAGTTCATGGTGGAGTATATGCAAAATCCGTCAGAAGACAAGATGCTTTTTCCTAAACAGACTATCGCGCGTTTCGGCGGGATTATGCCTTCACAAAAGTCGCTTTTCACCGAGGAAGAATTACGGGAAATTTCGAACTACCTGTTCGAAAGATATTAGTGGGCAGGTAAATTGTATATACACAACTAACCAATATGAATATCGCCTTCGGGCGGTTCGGGTAAGCAGTAACTGTGCGAAAGAAACCTTGCAACTTCATTCGATTCACAACACTCCAATTACACCAGAACAGTTACTGCTTACCCGAATGATGCACATGCCGACTGGTTTATAATCTCACTATGAAAAAAATCAATGTCTTTATCAACGGATTCGGGCGGATAGGGCGGGCGCTCATGCGCAGATTGCTTGAAGATGACCGCTTTGAAATTGTCGGCATAAACGATATCTATATGCGGGAACAGTTTGCATATCTATTGCAGTTTGATTCGGTATATGGCCGGCTACGATATGGTGTTGAACAGAAAAATGACCGCATCATGGTCGCGGACAGGATAATTCCACTTTTTAACGAAGAGAAGGTGGAGTCAAAGGCTCTGTACGACTTGGATATTGACATTCTCTTTCAGTGTACCGGGATACATCTCACCTGCAGGGCCAATCAGCCTTTTCTTAACAGCGGTGTGAAAAAGATCATCGTGTCGGCACCGCCACTGGATGATATGCCGATGTTTATCGGAAGCATCAACGATGATCAGTATCAGGGCGAGAGGATAGTATCAGCGGCGAGCTGCAGCGCGAATGCTATTGCCCCCGTGCTAAAACTGCTGAATGAATATGCCGGTGTGGAAGCCGCAAGTGTATCCATGATCCATAGCTATACTGCAGAACAGAAGCTGCTCGATGTGCTAGTGAATACCTCTGAACTGCTTCGTTGCAGAAGCGCTTCCTCAAATATATTACCCCTTTCTAGTTCGGCTACAGTTACCGTGGAGAAGTTATTGCCGCAACTCGATGGCCGTATTCAAACCCATAGTATTCGGGTGCCTGTACCTGCAGGGACACTTTACGATTTCAGTATGCAGCTCATACAATCGATACATGCAGAAGATCTCAACAAGATATTTGAACATGCAGCACACAATGAGTATAAAGAACTTCTGGCCGTGACGGAAAATGTCCTTGCATCGTCCGATATTATCGGTGACCTTCACGGGATCACGATTGAAAAAAAGCGGACGGTGAATGTGGGGGGAAAGTTTGTCAGACTGATGGGTTGGCAAGACAACGAAGTTGGATACGTTTCACAAATGATTAAACTTGCACTGAGATTAATGGAAATGAAAAATTAGTTTGATTGGAATCCTTTTCTACGAATGTATATTAAAAGACTGCAGCATCTTTCTCAAAAGAGTTGATACTATTTGATCATAACTTCGCGATAGCGAAGTAGTTAAGATTTGTCCCAAAAATATTTTGGGACTATACCTGATCTACACACACAATGTTTTTCGCGAATGGCGACCATGCTCCAAATGCCGATACTAAGGGCCAAACGGCTGTGGCGACTAGCGAATTTAAGCAAAGTGTGTTGATCGGTAGTCTAGAGGGCACCGTTGACAAGTTGTCAACGGTGCTCTGAAATTCCCTAAAATAGGGCCTTAGCCGCATTTTTGACGATTATCGTCATATTGCCCTTAATCATCGTCTCCATTACCAATAATAGTGAAAAAGATTGGGTGATGATCGCTGTATTTTGCATTCACTTCATCGTTTGGAGTAGAAGTAGGGAGCTCAAATATTTCGTAAAGATCAAGCACCTCATAATTGTCGATTCGTGTATAGTTCTTGATGTACAAGACTTGATCGTATGGCTCTGATTTTTTCAAATTGGAGTTTAGGCATTCACGATTAGCACGTGAAAATAATGCATCAACTCTTCGGTCCAATACATCACAGTCATATACATTCATATCGCCCACAATAATGAAGTCCCTCTCTGACCCCATGGAAGCTTGTTTAAACACCCAAGAGACAATAGAACTCAACTCGTGATAGCGGCGGTCAGTATCTGCATTGCTGCTACCGGGATTCAAGTGGGTTGAGATGACAGTAAAATCCATCCCACTCTTATCTTTGAATGTAAAATAGTATGGGACGCGTTCATAATCATCATTATTGCTACGATCTTCGGCTAGATATCCCTTATCGATCAATGTAAGCTTGTCTTGTTTGTAAAATGCGACAAACCATTCCGTTGAGGCGGAGTTGGAATGAATACTGTCACCAGTGCCGGTATCTTCTTCTGATAGTGCGTAATCGTACCCCTGCTGCTGCATCGCATCAAAAAAAGCTGCTGACTCTGCATCTCCACTGATGGCCCAGCCTGGTTCTCCTGTAATATTGATATCAGTAGGTGGCGAAACAACCTCTTGAATGAAAACAACATCCCTATGTCCTTCGGACATTAACTTCGCAATTCCCTCGTTATCACGACTACTCGAATATCCGATCCATTTGACATTGAATGTAGAAGCGTTGACATCTGCAAATACCAAGTTCGTAAATATCAAAATGCTAAACAGGAATGCTACTTTAATCTTTTTTGTTTGCATTGAGCGCTCCTTTAGCCATTGCATGATTAGCATTCATTGTAGCAAAGAGTGGAAAGTCATGTATGTAATATTTTAATGCCCATGCTATAGATTCATGCATAATTGCCCTATGAAACCATTCAAACTTCCAGCAATCAACCAGCTTTATGGTTCGGTCACAATCGAGACTAAAGAACAGTTATTTGAAATTCTCAGCTATCAAAACCCTCTTATGCTGAAGGAGTATAAAAAGCATCTGCCATGGTATGTAAAAGTCTCTGAACATGGTGCAAAGCTGAAAATCAATGTATTTCAACCGATTGTCGTTGTTGAAAAGATGTATGAAAAATCAAAAAATGGGGGGATAAAAAAACGTCGGGGTAGTTAGCTACAATGCAATTCGATCCCCCAAAGTGGAAATGATTTACACTTGTTCTGATCCATACACTTGAAGAGTTAGGAGATGACCAGGTTTTAAAGTAAAGAGTGTCATGGCTAAATACGGGATGATACATATTTTTCGAAGGAGCAAATGATGGTTAATGTTCTTCTAAATTCAATTGGAAGCTCTGGCAAGTCAATGATTGCACGAGAGATTCTTGGTGCCAATATGCCAAAGGCTCATATGTTTGAAGTAGAAACGTCAAACACAGGGAACCAGTATTATTCTGAATATTTCGGATCATACCGCCGAATTCCTGCTTACAAGTTTTTGGAACTTAACAAAGAGCTTTTATTGAGAGGTGAAGTGGAAGATTACATAATCGACGTGAGTGATAAGGAAGTATCGGAATTTGTGCGTGAAATGAGACGATATACAGGTGTACACGAGTCATATCATAAACTCATCCTCCCTGTGGTTCCTACTATGAAAGATATCCTTGACACCTGTAAAATGTTGAATACATTAATCTGTGACATTGGGGTCCCTGCATCGAATGTCTATGTGATTTTTAATCGTCTGGAAGATGGATGTGACATTGAAAAGAAGTTTGCACTTGTTTATGTGTTGAAAGAATCACTAGGCTTTCATACCAGTGACAATCTTAGCCTTTTGAACAAAGATGTTTTTTTCGAGTTGGAACAAAAAGGTCTTACCTCAAAGGCACTCATGGAATCAAAAGAAGATTACGCAAGGCTATCCCTAGAAGAAACTGACCCAGTCAAAGCCAATGAATATGCACTATTGCACCTGCTCTGTGCAAATGTCAAAGGGTTATACAAGAAAAATAAGAGAATCTTTGACTGGGTAATGGCTTCCCCTGAAAAAATTTTCGATGCTTCTTAGGACATGTAAATCAAGTGATGACTGTATTTGTGAGGATAGGTCCTTTATTTTCAGGGTTGTATGACCTGTTTTCTACAGCCCTAGCACATCAAATGCGTAAGGGCGGTACTTAACCTTTCCCCCTTTGCTCTCAAAAAACAAGATTATTGCAATGCCTCTTGCAAGTGATCTGCGAATCCGACTGCCAACAGATGCCAGTACGGCATCTTCACTTCCTCTCGCGTTTGCACAATAGACCGATGTAATCCTGCGAAAGTTTTCATTGAGATGTACTCCGGCATGATAGTTGACGTTCTCATTCAATAGTTTTTGCATTTCATCATTCAGTGTGATGGGTCCGGGGGTCAGGATCATTGCACCTATATCCTTATCCCCCATCTTCTGATATTCAAGAATGTTTCCCTCTGTAAGCGGTACATTTAAAACCTCCCAGTTCGGAATCATATAGGGCGAGCGGCTATAGAGCCGATATTCTCGTGTCATCTCATCTTTATGTTTTACAAATTCACCTGCCAACCAGTCTTCTAAAAGGTCATCCATGAAAAATGCAGCCATTTCTGTATTCATACGAAGGTATTCGTTCGTTATGGGGAGTAATGCCTCATGGTTCTGTGCAATTCTGACCTTCATCTTATGATTCAGATAGTGTGCAGCTCTTACCATGTCGGCTGAATCGATGCCATCGATATCAAGACGAAAATGGTAATTGCTGCCATCAGTGATCATCCGGATTGTCATACGTGCTTGAAAACCGACGATCTCCATAGCGACTTTTTCCAGAGCAGTCGTTGCCCAGTAAAATTCTTGGTTCGATTTAACTGTTTCGTTGTTCATAATCAATCCTTCTAAAGGCCATACGGTTTGGGTTTTCCTAGGACGGTCGTCTTGGAACCCGTGCGGCTTGAAAGAGTATTTGCCATCAAAATTTTTTTGTCAAGGAGTGTGGGTATTTTTGCATTGACCAGTTTCAAAAGAGCGTCTTCTAATACCACCAGGCAAAACGCAACGATAATTAAGCGTCTGAAGTACAAAACGCAACTATCCCTAGGCACTGGTTAAAAAGCGACTTCTTACAATGGTTGTATCGAAACACGAAGTCGGCTTTTTCTTACTTCGTTGACGAAAATCGCCAATCAGGAGTCTGCAATGGAACTGTCACTGGAAAACATTAACCTCATTCCACTGCTACTAAAAAGAATAGACGAGCTCTCTATGAAGCTAGAGACGTCGAATACCAAACGGTGGTTGAACGTCAAAGAAGTTGCCGAATATCTTGGCTACTCCAAGGATCGCATCTACAAGATGAAAGATGAGCATTTCATAGAAGGAGTGCACTTTCACAATCGAACGGGTAAAATACTCTTTGATAGAGTTGCGATTGACTCTTGGGTGGTCGGAAAGGACGACCGTGAAACTGATTACACGCAACGGCAAGTTGTGGATAACGTTTTATCATCAATCAAAGAGATATAGACGCTCTTTGGGACTGGATGACAACAAGGCAAATCGCGCACTAGCGACCAATAAAATACTTCCCGAGATCATCTACAAGTTGAACTCGGGAACGTTCTTTGAAAAAGAAACAACCATACCGACGGTAAGCGAATACGCCCAGGTCAGCTTCGCGCTGCACGAGCATCACCGCAAGCCCTCGACGAAGTATGACTACGCAACCTCACTGCGTCTGCATATCGCCCCCCGTTTGGGCAAGAAACGGCTGGACAGGATCAAGCCTTCGGATATCGCTCTGTGGCAGAATGAGCTGCTTCAGACGCTTGCGCCGCGACGGGTGCGCAATGTCCGGGCGGTGCTCAACACCTTCTTCGAGGATGCGATACGCGACGAGATCATCGACAAGAACCCGGTCTCGAAAGTGAAGCTTCCCAAAATCGATAAGGTGGATGTTGCCCCGTTCACGATGGACGAGATGAAGCTAATCATCGAAAACGCCGAAGGCGATCTTCAGACCTTCAGTGCCCTGGGATTCTTTACAGGGATGCGAAGCGGAGAGATGATCGGACTGCGATGGGAAGATGTCAATTTCGAAAGAGGAGAGATCTCCATCAAGCGGGCGATCAAGATGGGTGTCGTCTCGACACCGAAGACGCAAAGCAGTATCCGTACCATTGATATCCTCGATCCGCTGCTGCCTTATCTCAGGGCGCAGTACGAGCGGACGGGAGAGCAGGGCACCTATGTCTTTCTCAATAAGAACGGTGAGCACTACTACGATATCAAGCGCATTCGTGACACCCGCTGGAAAAAGCTGCTCGAAAAGCTTGATATTGAATACCGTACCATCTACCAGATGCGCCATGCCTTCGCGACGGTGATGATCGAAAACGGGGAAGATATTCTCTGGGTCTCGCATATGCTTGGGCATACGGACACGTCTATGACCCTGCAGATGTACGCGAAGTATCGCAAGCAGAAAGATAAGAAAAGGGCTGTGTTTTTGGCGGATGTGCTCTAGGCACTTATGGGCACAATTCGGGCACAGTGCTTGAAGTTGTTTCTTTGAAAGTCCGGTGTTTGGGGGTTACAGAAAAAGTGGCTCCGGATACTGGATTCGAACCAGTGACCAAGTGATTAACAGTCACCTACTCTACCGCTGAGCTAATCCGGAATCGTTAAGAGGCCGAAATTATAAAAGAAACTTCCTGAAAAGTCAAGAATTCTTGGTGCGTTTTCGGTGGAGGTTTCCGGCCGGGATGTAGAAGGTGATCCCCGAGCTGTCTTCGGCAACGATCCGGCCCGTCTCAACGAGGGCTCGGAAACGCGCCTGGCTCTCATTGTCGAAGAGCAGGGCGATGTCTTCCATGCTTAGCGGGCGCTTGTCGAGGGTGTTGAGGATCGCATCGTCACTGTAGCGTCCCTGGCAAGACTCGGCATGGGTGCGTGAGGCGATGTGGACCGGGAGCTCCGGGTCGAACTTCGAAGCAACCTCGTGAAGCTCACCGTAACTGAGCCCCTGTACGGGGTAGGCCGGGGGCCGGTCGATCGTCCCGATATCGATCCGTTTGCAGGGGATGTCGTGCAGGACCGCATTGAGAGCAGTGATCTCTTCGTCGGTGTCGTTGAGGCCGTGGACGAAGAGGATTTCCAGGTAGAGGTCGCCGCGGTACTCTCTTGCAAAGGATTTGACGGCATTGACGAGCGCGTCGATTTCGATCCCTTCGGCCGGGCGGTCGATCTTGCGGAAGACCTCCGGGGTGACCGCATCGAGGGAGAGCTTGACCTGGTCGAACTTGAGCAAAGTGGCAAAGGTCTTTGGATCGGTCAGCGTGGCGCTGTTGGTGAGAATCAGGGTCTTCGTATCGCCTTTGACGGCGTCGATGCGCTCGACAAGGGCGTCCAGGTCCGGGTAGAGGGTCGGTTCGCCGTTTGCGGTAACGGTGATGTCGTCGATGCCGGGATGTTCGGCCAGGGCGCTACGCAGTTCGGCAACGATTTCATCGACACCGCTGCGCTGTGTCTGTGTAGTGACAGGTGCGGCGGGGGCGAGCTCGCAGTAGAGGCAGTCGAAATTACACTGTTTGAGACCGGGCGAGAGGTCGATACCGAGGGAGGTACCGAAACGGCGGGAGTTGACCGGACCGAAGATAGCGCTCATCGTTTGGACCGATACGTTAGGCGTCAGGCTTTGGTGCTGACGCGGTGGCACTCGTTGACGAAGTGGATGGCGTTTTCGACGGGAACGTCGGGAAGGATGCCGTGGCCGAGGTTGAAGATGTGGCGCTTGCCGCCCATCGTCTTCTGGATCACTTCGATGCACGCCGTCGTGGCCTCTTTGGAGTAGAGGCGGCACGGCTCCATATTGCCCTGCAGGACGTACTTGTCGCCCAGTTTCTCCTTGGCCAGGGCCATCGGCGTGCCCCAGTCGATACCCATGACGTCGAAGTTGCCGTAAACGAGTCCGCGTTCGATGAAGGCCGCGATCCCTTTGGGGAACATGATGACCGGGATATGGGGGTACTTCTCTTTGAGGTACTCGGCGATCTCGACCATGTACTGCCAGGAGAACTCGTCATATTTGCCCGGTTCGATTGCCGCGGCCCAGGAGTCGAAGATCTGCACGACGTCGACGCCGCTCTGGATCTGTTTCTCCATGTAGTATTTGACGACTTCGGTGACTTTTTTCAGCACGCTGTGCAGCAGTTCAGGGTTGGAGTACATCATCTTCTTGCAGATGTTGTAGGTCTTTGTCCCCTGGCCTTCGATCATGTAGGTCGCCAGGGTCCACGGGGCACCGGTAAAGCCGATCAGCGCCTTCTCGTCACCGCGTGCGTCCAGCTGTTTGCGCAGCAGTTTGATCGTGTCGTAGACGTAGGTGAGCTTGTCCGCTGCCTCCTCGCCGCCGAGGAGACGGTCAACGTCCGCCTGAGAGGTGATGGGGTCGCTGAATTTCGGTCCTTCGCCTTTGACGAAGGAGAGGTCCATACCCATTTCATCGGGAATAACGAGGATGTCGCTGAAGAGTATCGCTGCGTCGACGCCGACAATGTCAAGAGGCTGGAGCGTGACTTCCGCCGCTTTTTCCGGATCGTGGCAGAGATTCAGGAAGCTGCCTGCCTTGGCACGGACTTCCATGTATTCGGGCAGGTAGCGGCCCGCCTGGCGCATCATCCAGACCGGGGTATACGGTGTCTCTTTTCCGAGGCAGGCATCGACGAAAATTTTACTCATTTATATTCCTATGGGTGTTGGATTTTGCGGGCGATCAGTGCTGATCGCCTTTGTGCAGAAAATAGAGGGCGAGCGCCAGCAGCAGGATCGACCCCGAGAAGTAGAGCATCTCCAGCGCCCCGTTGAACTGGGTGTGCAGGACACGCTGGAAGAAGTTGACGACCAGGACCATGACGATGACCTTGGCGATCTTGTCCTTGAGCTGGTCCAGGGAGTGGATCTGCAGCACCGAGGAGCTTTTTCCGTCCTCATCTTCGGCCGCATCGATCTTGGAGACGAAGAGCTCGTAGACCCCGAGGCTGAAGATCAGCAGCACGATAGCAATGAGGTAGAGGTCGATGGCCCCGATGATGCTCGCCACGACGTCTTCATGCAGGTGCTCGGGATGGACGTGGTGCGCAACGACGTCCCATACCAGTACTAGCACGCCCCAGATGTCGAGGCTTGCGACGACAAAGAGGATAATGGCGCCGATCAGCGAAAAGACAACGGCAAAGAGGGTGAAAAGGCGGCTGTTCCAGAGGCCGGATTCAAACAGCTTCTCAAACATCTGCACCCCCCATCTCTACCCATTTCTGCGCGATACGTACGGCATTGGTCGCGGCACCGACGCGGAGGTTGTCCGCGACGACCCACATGTGGAGCATATTGTCGCGGTAGAGGTCGCTTCTGATCCGCCCGACAAAGGTCTCGTTGCGGTCGACACAGGCTGCCGGCATCGGATAGACGCTGTTTTGCGGGTCGTCCTGGATGATGATGTTCGGGGCCTTGGAGAGGATCTCGCGTGCTTCGGCGGCGTCGACGGCGCTGTCGAATGTCATCGTGATCGCTTCGGAGTGGCCGCGCAGGACCGGGACGCGAACGCAGGTGGCGCTCAGTTCGATCCCTTTGTGCATGATCTTCTTCGTCTCGTTGACCATTTTGAGCTCCTCTTTCGTATAGCCGCTGTCGGTAAAGACATCGATCTGCGGAATGAGGTTCAAAGCGATCTGGTGCGGGAACTTGTTGTGTTCACTCTCGCCGAGGCGGAAGGCGAAGAAGTCCTGCATCTGCTGGACAAGCTCTTCCATGGCCGATTTGCCGGCCCCCGAAGTCGCCTGGTAGGTACTGACATCAACGCGCACCAGGTCGAAAGCGTCGTCGAGAGGCTTGAGAGCCTGTACCATCTGGATGGTCGAACAGTTCGGGTTCGCGATGATCCCTTTTTTCTTCCAGTCGCGGATATCTTCGGGGTTGACCTCCGGGACAACGAGCGGAACCTCTTCGTCCATCCGGTAGTGGCTGGTGTTGTCGATGACAACGGCACCGGCCGCGGCGGCGAAGGGAGCGAATTTGGCCGAAACGGAACCGCCGGCACTGAAGAGGGCGATCTCGATCTCCTCTTCGTCAAAGACGGTCTCTGTCAGCTCCTTGATGACCAGTTCGTTGCCGTTGAATTCGACGGTATTGCCGGCACTGCGGCTGCTGGCCATCGGTACGAGTTTGGCCAGGGGGAAGTCGATCTCTTCGAAAATGCGCAGGATCTCTTCGCCGACGGCACCGCTGGCGCCGACGACGGCTACGTTGTATTTTTTCATGACTGTTTGCTACCTCGTAAAATTATTCTAAATCAAATGATTGCTGTTCGGGCTCGATCTGGACATTTTCCATCTCGCCCTCTTCGCCGTCATCCTCTTCGTCTGTCACGGGTTCTTTTTTCGGACAGCGGGAGATGCTGACGACATCATCGCCTTTGACAATGTAGACGCCACTCGTGTTGCGGCTCGATTTGGAGATGCTCTCCATATCGACGCGGATCATCTTGCCGCCTTTTGTCAACGCCATCATGTCCATATTTTCGTTAACGATCACACAACCGACGACATGCTGGCCGGTTTTCGCGTTGAGTTTCATGGCAATGACCCCGCTGCCGGCGCGGTTGGTCAGGCGGTATTCGCCCGCGGTCGTCCGCTTGCCGATCCCCTTCTCGCTGATGGTAAGGATCTCCTGCTCGTCGCTGTCGATGATGTTCGCGTCGACGACACGGTCACCGTCATGCTTGAACTTGATACCGCGTACACCGCGGGTACTGCGTCCCTGATCACGGGTTTTGTCGATCTCGAACTTGATACACTGCGCATACTTCGTCAGGATGAAGAGATACTTCGTCTCCGCGGTGGCGATTTTCGCCGTTATCAGCGTATCGTCGTCGTCGAGTACGATGGCGCGCACCCCGTTGCTACGGATGTTCGAGAACTCGCTGAGGTTTGTCCGCTTGACGATACCGTTCTCGGTAAAGAAGACCAGGGACTTTTCGTCGCTGAAGTCGGTCGTCGGGATGATCGACTGGATCTTTTCGTCCTGCTGGAGCTGGATCAGGTTGACGACAGCTTTTCCTTTGGCCGTACGGGAACCTTCCGGGATGCGGTAGACCTTCAGCCAGTGCAGCTGCCCGCGATCGGTGACGAACATCAGCGTATCGTGGGTGTTGCAGGTGAAGAAGCTTTCGATGAAGTCGTCCTCGTAGGTTGTGACGGCGGTTTTGCCTTTGCCGCCACGGCGCTGTTTCTCGTAGTTGACCAGCGGCACGCGTTTGATGTAGCCGCGGTGGGTGATGGTGACGACCATCGGCTCGTTCGGGATCAGGTCCTCGATATCGATATCGTCGTAGTCATCTTCGATGTCGGTACGGCGCGGGTCGTTATAGACCTCCATCACCTCGTTGAACTCCTCTTTGATGATGCCGCGGAGCACCTCTTCGCTGCGCAGGACGCTCTCGAGGTATTCGATGAGTTCGAGCAGCTCTTTGAGCTCGTTCTCGATCTTTTCGCGCTCGAGGCCGGTCAGCTTCTGCAGACGCATGTCGAGGATCGCCTGGGCCTGGACCGGGCTGAAGTCGAACTCGGAGATGAGCCCCTCTTTGGCGGTTTCGGTGTCTTTGCTGGCTCGGATCAGTTTGATGATCGCATCGATGTGATCCAGCGCTTTCTTCAGACCTTCGAGAATGTGCGCACGCGCCTTCGCTTTTTCGAGGTCGAAGATCGTGCGGCGGATGATGACCGTTTTGCGGTGGTTGATAAAGTGGTTCAGCATCTCCAGGATCGGGAATACTCTCGGCTCCTGGTTGAGGATGGAGAGCATGATGATCCCGAAGGTCGTCTGCATGTTGGTCGATTTGAAAAGGTTGTTGAGCACGATTTCGCTCATGGCGTCGCGTTTGAGCTCGATGACGACACGGATCCCTTCGCGGTCGGATTCGTCGCGGATCTCGCTGATTCCGTCGATCTGCTTGTCTTTGACAAGGTTGGCAATGCTCTCGATCAGGCGCGCCTTGTTGACCATGTAGGGGAGCTCGTCGATGACGATGATCTCTTTTTTGCGGGTCTGTTCGATATGGGTCTTCGCACGGACCTTGATGCGGCCGCGGCCGGTCTCATAGGCATCCATGATCCCTTTCTTGCCGAAGATCGTTCCGCCGGTCGGGAAGTCCGGTGCCTTGATATAGTGCATGATGTCCGTCAGCGTCGCTTTGGGGTTGTCGACGAGGTGTACCAGTGCGGAGAGGACCTCTTTGGGGTTGTGCGGCGGGATGTTGGTGGCCATACCGACGGCGATACCGGAAGAGCCGTTGATCAACAGGTTGGGGACGCGGGTCGGCAGGATCTCGGGCTCCTGTGTCGTCGCATCGTAGTTGTCGATCATGTTGACGGTCTCTTTGTCGAGGTCCTTGAGCAGTTCCCCGGCATACTTCGTCATACGCGCTTCGGTATAACGCATCGCCGCCGCGTTGTCGCCGTCGATGGAACCGAAGTTCCCCTGGCCGTCGACGAGGGTCATCCGCATGGAGAAGGGCTGCGCCATACGGACCAGCGCGTCATAGACCGCCGTGTCGCCGTGGGGGTGGTACTGACCGATGACGTCCCCGACGATACGGGCGGATTTTTTGTATTTCGCCCCGGCGGAGAGGTTGAGCTTGTCCATAGCGTAGAGGATACGGCGGTGAACCGGTTTGAGACCGTCGCGTACGTCCGGAAGCGCCCGGCCGATGATGACGCTCATGGAGTAGTCGAGGTAGCTGCTCTGCAGACTCTCTTCAATATTGATATTTTCGATTTCGCTGTTGTCCAACAGTTCGCTCATTGCTTGTCCCACCTCGTACAGGAGCCTGCAGGCCCCGTGTTCTAAGATTTTTGGCGCTTATATTAACCTATATATACTTAAACACGACGGACACGGGACGGGGGCGGGATGGCGGTGATAAAACAGGAGGACACTGCCTAAAAAATAACCACCACTATCGAGTAAAAAGCCGACAAAATTGTATACTATTTTCATGAAACTTCCGCAGTCAAGGCTGCGAAAAAAGGATTAACCAATGAAGAAGTGGCTTTTGTCCATGATGATGCTTCTGCCGACGCTTGCGCTGGCAGAGGATGCTCCAACGCTCGATACAGGTGATACGGCCTGGATGATGGTGTCAACCGCATTCGTACTGCTGATGACGCCGGCAGGCCTGGCACTGTTTTATGCCGGGATGACACGTACAAAGAACGTACTGAATACCTATGCAATGGTCATGGGTGCCTTTGTCGTTGCCTTCGTGGTCTGGGTCATTGCAGGCTACTCCATCGCCTTCGGTGCGAGCGAGAGCGCAGCACTGCAGAACGTGTTCGGCGGCTTCGGCAACGTCTTCCTTTCCGGTATCAACTGGTCTGACCTGTCCGGCAGCTACCCGACCTTCGTCTTCATCGCCTTCCAGGGTACGTTCGCAGCGATCACCGTTGCCATCGCATCCGGTTTCCGCGATCGAGCGTATGAAGTTCTCCACATGGATGATCTTCGTTGTCCTCTGGGGTCTGGTGGTTTACGCACCGATTACCCACATGGTATGGGGCGGCGACGGTGCCTACCTCTTCGACGAAGGTGCACTTGACTTCGCCGGCGGTACGGTTGTCCACATGAACGGCGGTCTGGCCGGTCTGGTCCTGGCGATCATGCTCGGTAAACGTGCAGGCTATCCGAAAACAGCGATGAAACCGGTCAGCATCATTCTGACTGCTGCCGGTGCAGCCCTGCTGTGGTTCGGCTGGTACGGCTTCAACGGCGGTTCCGCATTCGGTGCGAACGCGGTTGCAGGTCTTGCGGTTCTGACAACAACCATCGCTACGGCAGCTGCCGGTGTCACCTGGATGCTGGTTGAATGGTTCATGTTCAAGAAACCGACCCTGCTCGGTGTTGCTTCCGGTATCGTTGCCGGTCTCGTCGCGATCACTCCGGCCGCCGGCTTCGTCGGTGTCGGCGGTGCCTTCATCGTCGGTATCGTCGGTGCACTCATCGGCTTCTTCGGTGTCGCGATCCTGAAAAAGAAACTGGGCTACGACGACAGCCTCGATGCATTCGGTATCCACTTCCTCGCCGGTCTGTGGGGTGCGATTGCTACGGGTATCTTCGCGCTGAACGATCAGGACCTCCTCTGGGACGGTCCGCTCAAAGCAAGCGGCGACCGTATGGGTCAGCTCTTCGTCCAGTTCGAGTCTGTCCTGATCGTCGGTCTGTGGACCCTGGTCGGTACGGTTATTGTTTACCTGATCTCCTCTGCGATCACCGGCGGTGCACGCGTTGACGAAGAGACAGAAACAATGGGTCTGGATGAGTCCATCCATGGCGAACGCGGATTCAACCTCTAATTGAACGGCTCGGGGGCTTCGGCTTCCGAACAGTGTTACAATACAAAGCACAAAAGGATTGTCAGAATGAAAAAAGTAGAAGCGATCATCAAGCCGTTCAAGCTTGAGGATGTGAAGGATGCCCTGGCTGAGATCGGTATTACCGGTATGACGGTCAGCGAAGTGAAAGGGTACGGGCGCCAGAAAGGGCACAGCGAGCTCTACCGCGGTGCGGAGTACGTCGTTGACTTCCTGCCGAAAGTCAAAATGGAGATGGTCGTCGAAGCGGCATCGGTCGACCAGGTCATCGATACGATCGTCGAAGCGGCCCGCACCGGCAAGATCGGTGACGGCAAGATCTTCATCAGTGATATCGAAAAGATTATCCGTATCCGTACCGGCGAATCCGGCTCCGAAGCCGTTTAAGCCTCTCCTCGGGGCAGGCTTTTCCTGCCTTGAAAGTGTACATCGACTACCATTGTCAAGGCTTTGATGATTAATTAATAATCATGTGTCTAAAAAAAGATCATGGTTTTCTTGATAAGATTGCATTAGTCTTATGAGGAGAATACATGAAAAAAGTAGAAGCGATCATCAAGCCGTTTCGTCTTGAAGAGGTAAAGGATGCGCTGGCGCAGATCGGGATCACCGGTATGACGGTCAGCGAAGTGAAAGGGTACGGGCGCCAGAAAGGGCACAGCGAGCTCTACCGCGGTGCGGAGTACGTCGTCGATTTCCTTCCGAAGATCAAAGTGGAACTGGTCGTTGACGACGAGCAGCTTGAGCAGGTGCTCGACACGATTACCGAAGCGGCCCGTACCGGCAAAATCGGTGACGGCAAGATCTTTGTCAGCGGCATTGAAAAGGTAATTCGCATCCGTACGGGTGAAACCGGTTCCGAAGCGATCTAGGCGGTGTAATGGAAGATTTCGGTTATATTGTCGACACGCTCTTCGCCCTCTTTGCGATGACGTTGATCGTCTTTATGGTACCCGGTTTCGCGATGCTCGAAGCGGGGCTGGTCCGTACGAAAAACGTTACGTCCGTCCTGACCGTTAATACGATGATCTATGCCGTGGCGTCGATGATGTTCCTGCTGGTGGGGTATGAACTGGCTTTCGGCAGCTGGGAAAACAGCGGGATGAGCATCTATGCCGCTTTCTTGTTCCAGATGGCCTTCGTCGGGAAGACGGTCAATATCATGAGCGGCGGGGTGAGCGAACGGGTGCGCATCCTGCCGATCGCGCTCTTTACCGTTCTGATGGGCGGTCTGATCTACCCGCTTGTCGTCAACGTTTCCTGGGGTGCCGACCTGCTGGCAGGAACCATGCTGGATCTGCAGATGTACGACCTGGCGGGGTCGACCGTCATTCACTCGACGGGCGGCTGGGCGCTGCTGGCGGCCATTATGATCATGGGACCGCGTAAAGGGCGTTACAAGGATGGCAAGATCCACGTCATCCCGGCGTCAAATATTCCTCTGGTCGTCCTGGGGGCGCTGCTGCTGTGGATTGGCTGGTTCGGTTTCAACGGCGGTTCCGTCGGTTCCATTGCCAGCAAAGAGAATGCGGATACGGTGGCCTTGACGATCATGAATACCAACACCGCCGGTCTGGCGGGGGCGTTGATCGCGGGGATCTTTATGTACCTGCGCTACCGCAAGTTCGATATCACGATGATCCTCAACGGTGCGTTGGGCGGGCTTGTGGCCATCACGGCCGGCCCGGACCTGTATGATACCCATACCCCGATCTTCATCGGTGCCATCGGCGGTGCACTGGTCGTTTTCGCCGTTCCGCTGTTTGACAAGCTGAAACTGGACGATCCGGTCGGTGCCCTTTCGGTCCACCTGGTAAACGGTATCTGGGGAACCCTGGCGGTCGGTATCTTTGCCGCCGAGCCCGAAGCGGGGATTACCCTTCTTGGGCAGCTCAAAGGGATCGCTGTCGTCGCGGTGTTCGTCTTTACCGTTTCGTACGCGGCAATCTACATCATCAATAAATTCCTGCCGTTCCGTGCCGGAGACGATGAACAGGTCGAAGGGCTTGACGTCACCGAATGCGGTCTTGAGGCCTACCCGGAATTCAAAAGAGCATTCTGATTCCACTCTCGGGTTTCGGCCCGGGGAAGAAGGCTTGTTCCTGTCCTTGCATCTTTCACCCCTGAGTGTTGTCAACAATTACTAATGCGTTCATTGTTCCCTTTCTTCTTTACGACTCGGCATTTAGTGCCTCGCATGTATTGCGCTTTAGCGCTTATGCTCGCACAAAGAAGAAACCGAACCCGAAAGAAGAAAGTGTGAAAGGCTGCCGCTTGCGGGAGCTTCCATTCATCACAAATCCGCCTGACACGCTTAATACCGTTTCTGACTTGACAGAAGAAGCGGAAACCGTCATCCTTCACTAAGTACTAAGTTATTCTACCGTTACACTTTTTGCAAGGTTTCTCGGCATATCGACGTCGTTGCCGAGGCGGATGGCGATCTCCATGGAGAGCAGCTGCAGTACGACCATCATCTCAAAAAATTCCGGCATATAGTGCGCATGCACGGCAATGGGGATGAAGTCGTCCGCCTTCTCAAACGGTTCATCGCTGATGGCGCAGATCGTGGCGTCGCGGGCGCTCAGCTCTTCGACGTTGCTCTTCGTTTTGTCATAGAGCAGGTTCTTGGGCATCAGGGCAATCGTGAACAGTTCCGGGTCCGCCAAGGCGATGGGTCCGTGCTTCATTTCGCCGCTGGGGTACCCCTCGGCATGCAGATAGCTGATCTCTTTGAGCTTAAGGGCCCCTTCGAGGGCGAGGGGGAAGAAGATATCCCTTCCGATAAAGAAGAAACCGTGGCCGTGCAGGTAGCGCTTGGAGAGACGGCGGATCCGTTCGTGCAGGTCGTCGTCGACTTTGACGACAGCCGGGGTTTCGCGCAGCAGCGCAATCTGTTCGCGCATTGTTTCCGTGCCGATAGCCCCTTTGGTTTGGGCGACGTAGAGGGAGAACATCCACAGTACGGCCATCTGGGTCGCGAAGGCTTTGGTGGAGGCAACCCCCTTTTCAATCCCGGCACGGGTCAGGATGGCGGCATCCGCTTCACGGACCATGGAAGAGTTGTCGACGTTGCAGATGACAAGGGTCTTTAAGCCCGCCGTCTTGGCCATCTTGAGGGTCTCGAGGGTGTCAGCAGTCTCCCCGCTCTGGCTGATGACAACGAAGAGCGTATCGGAGCAGAGCAGCGGTTCTTTGTAGCGCAGCTCGCTGGCGATCTCGACGGAGGTACGGATTTTGCCCAGGCGTTCGAAGAGGTAGCTTGACGCGAGGGCGGCATGGTAGCTCGTCCCGCAGGCGCAGAGTTTGATTTCGTTGATACCGTCGAGCAGGGAGGGATTAAGCTCGTCGAAGACGATCGCTTCGTCCGCAAGCCGCCCGATCAGGGTGTCGGAGAGAACTTCGCTCTGCTCGTAGATCTCTTTTTCCATGAAGAATCGGAACCCCTCTTTCTGGGCGGAGAGTTTCGATTCCGGCAGGGGGGCGAAGCGCGGTACGACAGCGGTGCCGGTCGTATCTTCAAGGTGAATGCCTGTACGCGAAACAAAACCGAGCTGGCCGTCCTCGAGGTAGATGACCCGGCTGCATTTGCCGATCAGTGCGGCGTCAGAGGAGCCGAAGAATTTCTCATCGCTTTCGTTCACCCCGACGATCATCGGCGAGCCGTGCTTGGCGAAAAAGATCGTATCGGGCATCTGCTTGGTGACGAGGAGGATCGCATAGGCCCCCTTGAGACGGCTGATGGTTTCACGGAACGCCTGCATCGGCTCCATGCCACTGTTCATCAGGGATTCGAAGAGGTGGACGATGACTTCCGTGTCGGTCTGGCTCAGGAAGTGTACCCCGCCGGCGACCAGGGCATTTTTGAGCTCCTGGTAGTTTTCGATGATGCCGTTATGGACGACGTAGGAAGTCTCTCCCAGGTGGGGGTGGGCATTGATCTCCGTCGGTTTGCCGTGGGTCGCCCAGCGGGTGTGGCCTATTCCCGCGGCAAACCCGCTGGTGCTGAAGTCGGCCGTTTTGGCTTCAAGGTTGGCCAGCTTTCCGACCGCTTTGAAATAGGAGAATTCATCGGCCTGCAGGACGGCGATCCCCGCGGAGTCGTAACCGCGGTACTCGAGCTCTTTGAGACCGTCGAGCAGAATTTCTTTCGTATCATGTTTTCCGAGGTAGCCGACGATGCCGCACATTACGTATTTCCTTTGCAGAGAAGGGGGATTAATCGATCGGCATTATTACACATATGCGGTGTTTTCTCGATTAAGAAATGGTCGCGTGCACGGCGTTTCGTCGTATGGATTTTGGCGGTGACGATCTGCATGTCCAGGGCATCGAGGCACTGGATGATAAAGGCCAGGAGCCCGCGCTGGTTTGCCGTGTGGACGGCAAGTTCGGCGAGATTCTTGGAGTGTTCGCAGTCGATGGTGATCTCTTCGGGTTTGATGACCGGCGCCTCGAGGGCAACGCTTCGCTGCATATCAAAAGACTCTTCGACGACCTCACGGATGCTCTCATACATATCCGGTGTCGGTGTCTGGAGGAAGTCGAGCTTGAAATACTTGACGTCGTCGAAGAGGGTGAACACCTCCATCGAGACGACATCGAGGTACCCAAGGCGCCCCAGCAGATAGGTGAGGTTCAACGGGATCTTGCGCAGGATCTCGACGCTGAGTCCCGTACTGAAATCCAGCGCGTACTGGTACTCTTTCACCTCGCGGGCGCGCTGCGCGATCTGCAGGACCTCTTCCGGGCCGTGGAGGAAGAAGAAGATGTTCGATTCGACCGCGAGGATTTTTTTCTGCAGCAGGCGGGGGAGGGCTTTGAAAGCGTCGAGCCGCTGGATGCGCTGTTCGACCTTGAGACGCCGTGCGGCATCGGTAATCCGCTCTTTTTCCTGGGCGACTTCCAGGGAAGAGTGGTAGAGCTCGTTGAGCAGTTTCGCATTGAACGCGTTGTAGGTCCCGGGCCCGACACCGCTCATGTCGGCGTAGGTGAGAATGTAGAGCAGGGTCAGCAACCGCGGTGTCCTGATGATGGACATAAATTTATAGAGCGTTTTTTCGCTGTGGATGTTGTGGCGCTGTGCGATGATGCTCATCAGGATGTGATGGCGGACCAGCAGGGTGGCATCGTCCGTCATTTCGGCACTGAAGCCCATCTTCTGCATCACGGGACGGATCAGTTTGACGCCGACCTCGCTGTGGTCGAGTTTCCTTCCCTTGCCCGCATCGTGCAGAAGCACGATGATTTTGAGCATGGTCCTGTCTTCAAGGCTGATCGTGTCGTAAAGGGCCTTGACATCGGGGTCATCGATGGATTCGAAGGCCTTGACGCACTGGATGGAGTGCAGGCCGACGGGATAGTGGTGGTAGCCGTCGAACTGCGGCAAAAACAGTGCCTTTTTCAGGGCGGGGATCAGTTCGGCGAGCACCCCGGCGTCGTAAAAGAGGCGGAGAAAACCGTAGCTGTGTTCGCGTTCGAAAAGCTTGCGGAGCAGCTGCTTGACGGTTTTGCTCCGCGGATGCGGGACCGACGTGTAGGTGAACTGGCTGACAAAGCTGTCGTCGAAACAGTAGGGGCGGTCTTCCAGGTTGATCAGGATGCTCAGCAGGGATTCGATCGGCTGTGCTTTGAGACGGAAGGAGGCAAACACTTTGTCATCAGAGACAAAGATACCGCGATGCACCCTCTGGCCCCGCAATGAAGGGAGACGTGTGGAATCGTAAAACATGGGTCTGATCATCTTGGTGACAAAGATGCTGCTGAAGTTGTGGATCCGCCACATCGCTTCGATGACCTGGGTGGCAAGCTTCATATCGTCGGAGAAGCCCAGCAGTTTCCGTACCTTGGGCAGATACTCGAGGTTGAGCTGGTCGTTCTGCTTGCCGGAGACGAGGTGCAGGGCGCTGCGCACGCGGAAAATCAGCTCCAGCGCGATCCGGTAGGCGCGGTAGGACTCCTCGCTGAAGATCGAGCCGTCTAGCTCTTTGAGGCTGGTGACGTCGAAGCGGGTTTTGGCGACCCAGTAAAGCAGCTGGGCATCGCGCATGCCGCCGACGCCCTCTTTGATATTGGGCTGCATGGAGACGGGGTATTTCGCCCGGCGTGTCTGCGCTTCGGCGATCTTCGCCTCGATGAAGCGGCGCGGCTCATAGCGGCGGATGCGCCCGAGCTCACGCTGGGTGGCGTGCCAGGTGTAGGTCGAGCCGACGATGAAGCGGGCTTCCATCATCGCCGTGCGGATGGTGATGTCCTCGTCGGCGGCATCGAAAAGTTCGGAAACCTTGTGGACCCGGTGGCCGAGCTTCAGGCCGGCGTCCCAGGCGAGGTAGAGGAACTTCTCGATGATCGCCTCGGTATTGTACCCCTCCAGGGGGACGTAGACGATCATCAGGTCGATGTCGCTGTAGACGGAGAGCTGTTCGCGCCCGTAGCTGCCCAGGGCCATCAGGGAGATGGGAATGGCGTTGCGCATCGGCAGGTAGTTGCCGAACATCCGCCGGAGCACCGTTTTGTACATCTGGGTGATGAACTGGTCGAGGGCCTTGGTGTGGCGCACGAGGAAGTCTTTCCCCTGGGTCTGTTCGAAGAGATCGGGCAGCGAGTCGAGGTAGACGCTGATCGCCTGCTTGAACCGTTTCGAGATCTCGAAGTCGCTGGCATTCTTCTCGATAAGGGTTTCAATATCTTCTACAAGTGTTTTCAAGGGGGCTGTTCCTCTGATGAAATCTTATTATTATAGTCGCTTTAGCCTTTGGAGGCGCTCATCTGGCTATAATGCGCGAAAAGAAAAGCAGAGAGTAAGCATGACGAAAATCGCAAACCGCCGGGTCGGCTTTGAAGAGGCGCTGGCGCTGTACGACGAAGATCTTTTCGCCCTGGGTGAACGCGCGGATGCGCTGCGGCGCGAGCTGCACGGCGAGAAGACCTACTTCAATATCAACCGTCATATCAATCCGACCAACGTCTGCAAGGACGTCTGCAAATTCTGCGCCTACAGCGCCAGCCGCAAAAACCCCAACCCCTACACGATGAGCCATGAAGAGATCCTCGGGATCGTCGACGACATCGTTTTACGCGATATCAAAGAGGTGCATATCGTCTCCGCGCACAACCCCGAAACGGGACTGCAGTGGTACCTGGACATCTTCCGCAAGATCAAGGAGAAATACCCGCAGCTTCACGTCAAGGCATTGACGGCGGCGGAGGTGCACTTCCTCGCCGAGGAGTACGGCAAAAGCTACGACGAGATCCTCGACCTGATGGTCGAGAACGGTGTCGATTCGATGCCAGGCGGCGGTGCGGAGATCTTTGACGAGGGGGTCCGCGACTATATCTGCAAGGGGAAAGTGACCTCCGAACAGTGGCTGGAGATCCACCGCAAGTGGCACGAACGGGGCAAAAAGAGCAACGTGACGATGCTCTTCGGCCATGTCGAGGAGCGCAAACACCGCATCGACCACATGATGCGTATCCGCGATCTGCAGGACGAGACCGGCGGCTTCAACTGCTTCATCCCGCTCGTGTACCAGTCCGAGAACAACTTCCTGAACGTCAAAGAGTTCATCACGGCCAACGAGATCCTTAAGACGATGGCGATCAGCCGTATCGTCCTGGATAACGTCCCCAACCTCAAAGCCTACTGGGTGACGTCGACGGTAAACCTCGCTCTGGTGGCGCAGGAGTTCGGCGCGAACGACCTCGATGGTACGATCGAAAAAGAGTCCATCAACTCCGCCGCTGGGGCCAAAAGTGCCAACGGCGTCAACCTCGAGGAGTTCGTCCACCTGATCAAAGAGAGCGGCTTCACCCCCGTCGAGCGCGACAGCCTTTACAACGAGATCAAGCCCTGGGCATGATGCTGCGCGATATTTGTCCACACCCGTAACAGATTCATAATCAACTTTTGTTATCATAGTTGCAATGACACGTGGAAGGCCTGCAAGCGCGGGCTAATAACGTCGTAAAAGTAGGTCAGGATGTCCGGATCGTTATTATTGGCAACAGGGTTGGTCACGGCGCTGGTGATCCTACTGCCGCTGCTGTTTCATCTGACGCGTCATCTCGGTGCCGTCAGCGACTCCCCGCGCAAAAACGAACCCTATGAAGGGGGCGTGCGCAAGACCGTCGAGGATCCTTCCGACGTCTTCAATGTCAAGTTTTTCCTGGTCGGTATCATTTTCCTGATCTTCGATGTCGAAGTGCTTTTCATGTTCCCCTGGGCGGTCAACCTCCGCGACCTCGGGTTTTTCGGCGTGGCGGAGATGTTCGTTTTCATCGGCCTGCTGGCCGGCGGCCTGATTTACGTTTACCGGGCGGGGATACTGCGATGGATCTGAGCGAAAACCTCCTCGGCGATGCCGTGATCACAACGAGGGTCGACGCCGTCATCAACTGGGGGCGGCAGTCGTCGCTGTGGCCCTTTGTCTTCGGGACGGCCTGCTGCGCCATCGAGTTTATGGCGACGGCGGCCAGCCGATACGATATCTCCCGCTTCGGCGCGGAGGTGCTGCGCTTCTCCCCCCGCCACGCGGACCTGCTGGTCGTCGCCGGTACCGTCAGCTACAAGCAGGCACCGATCCTCAAGCAGATCTACGACCAGATGCCCGAACCGCGTTGGGTGATCGCCGTCGGGGCCTGCGCCTGCAGCGGCGGTTTTTACGACAATTACACGACCCTGCAGGGGATCGACGAGATCGTCCCGGTGGATGTCTACCTGGCCGGATGCCCGCCGCGCCCGGAGGGGATTCTTGAGGCAGTGATGCAGATCCAGCAGCGGTTGTGGCGGGAGCCGACGCTCTCCCCGCGCAACGCCGACTTCAAAGGGAAGCTTGACGATGCCTGAACCCGATCTCTTCCGGCCGCTGCTGGCGCGGTTCGATGCCTTGCATTTTCTGCCGCCCATGGGGGACACCCCGGTGCTGCAGTGCGATGCCGCATCGCTCTACGGGGTTGCCGAGGCGCTGAAGCGGGAGTTCGGGTTTACGTTTCTGCTCGACATCACCGCCGTGGACAACCTCTACCGTCCCCGTGCCGGCGGGGCGCGCTTCGACCTGGTCTACCTCTTCCGCCACCGCGATTTCGTCCGGACCCTGGCGCTGAAAGTCCCGGCGCTGCACGAAGCGGTCCGCAGCATCGTTGCGCTCTACTCCAGCGCCGACTGGGCCGAGCGGGAGGTGTTTGATCAGTACGGGGTCCGTTTCGAGGGGCATCCCAACCTCAAGCGTATCTTGAACCACCTCGAGTTTGTCGGCCACCCGCTGCGCAAAGATTACGAGATCACCAAGGGGCAGTACTGTACCCAGACCCAGGACATGATGGATGAGATGGCCCCGCTGCTCGCTTCAAAGGGGCTGGAGGCGGAGCGCGACGGACTGATGATCCTCAACCTGGGCCCCTCGCACCCGGCCAGCCACGGCACCATCCGGACCCTCGCCGCCCTCGACGGCGAAAAGATCATCGCCGGCGCCAGCGAGATCGGCTACCTGCACCGCGGCTTCGAGAAGAGCTGCGAAAACCACACCTACAACCAGATCATCCCCTATACCGACCGTCTCAACTACTGTTCGGCGATCATGAACAACATCGCCTTCGCCCGCACGGTAGAGGGGATGCTGGGGGTGACGCTGCCTGATCGGGGGGTCTTTATCCGTGTAATCATCGCCGAGCTCTCCCGGGTCATCGACCACCTCGTCTGCCTGGCGGCGGGGCTGCTCGACATGGGAGCGCAGACGAATTACTGGTACCTCTTCAACCCGCGCAATGACGCCTATGATTTCCTCAGCCGCCTGACCGGGGCGCGCCTTACCAACAGCTACATGCGTGTCGGCGGGATGACGCACGATCTGCATGACGGCTGGAAAGCGGAGCTCGAAGCGGTACTGCAGAAGATCGACAAGGGGATTTCGGAGACGCTGATCATGACGGAGCGCAACCGCATCTTCCAGGACCGGCTGCAGGATATCTCCCCGGTCAGCGCGGAGCAGGCGGTCGATTTCGGCTTTACGGGCCCCAATCTGCGCGCCAGCGGCGTCGCCTACGACCTACGGGCCGCGAAACCCTACGACTTCTACGAGAGCTTCGATTTCGATGTCGTCGTCGGCTCCGTCGGTGATACTTTCGACCGGCTTATGGTACGGTTCGAAGAGATGCTCCAGAGCATGCGCATTATCCGCCAGGCGGTCAAAAGGATGCCGGGCGGACCGGTCAGCATCCCCGACCACCGCATCGTCTTGCCGCCGAAACCGGCGGTCTACGGTACGATCGAAGGGGTAATGAACCAGTTCAAGCTGATCTACGAAGGGGTCAAGGTCCCCGCGGGGGAGTATTACGGCGCCTATGAGGCGGCCAATGGGGAGCTGGGCTTCTACATCGTCAGCGACGGCAGCGGGACGCCCTACAAGGTGAAGGTGCGACCGCCCAGTTTCGTGCATATGGCCGCCTACCCGAAGATGATCGAAGGGTACCAGGTCGCCGACGCCATTTTGACCCTGGGCAGCCTCAATATCATCGCCGGAGAGATGGACCGATGAGTTTTGCCTTTCATGACCAGACCTTGGAGAAGATCGCTGCACTGCGCGAGCGCTACCCGCAGCCCCAGGCATTGGTACTGCCGCTGCTCTGGCTGGCGCAGGAACAGGAGGGGTGGCTGAAACCGGGCGTCTTCGAGGCGGTCGCGGCCCTGGCGGAGACGGCACCGATGGAGGTCTACCGGGTCGCCACCTTCTATACGATGTTTCACCTCGAGCCCGTCGGCACTTATCATATCCAGGTCTGCAAGACCCTGTCGTGCAAGCTCTGCGGGCAGGCGGAGATCCTGGCGGCGCTCGAAGCACGGCTTGGCATCGGGGTCGGCGAAACGACCGGGGACGGCCGCTTTACCCTTTCCGAGGTTGAGTGCCTCGGCGCCTGCGGCTGCGGCCCGATGCTGCAGGTCAACGAGACGAACCATGAAAACCTCACCGTCGAGAAACTCGAGCGGATACTGGAGGGGCTCGCATGAGAGACGCACGCATCGTCAGCCGACGCTTTGAGTCACCGAACAGCCACACCCTGGAAGCCGCCAGAGCCGACGGGGCCTACACGCGTCTGAAAGAGGCCTTCGCGATGGGGCCGGAGGTGATCGTCGCGCGGGTCGATGCTAGCGGGTTGCGCGGGAAGGGCGGCGGGGGTGCCCCGGCCGGGGCGAAATGGAAGCTGATGCCCAGGGAGGACCCCCGTCCCTCCTACCTCGCCGTCAACTGCGACGAGAGCGAGCCGGGCACCTTCAAAGACCGCCAGATCATCTCCAAAGACCCGCATCTCCTCATCGAGGGGATCATCCTCACCTGCTACGCCATCGGCGCGCACCACGCCTACATATACATTCGGGGTGAATATGCCTCCTTCCAGAAGATCCTGCAGGGCGCTGTTGACGAGGCTTACGCGGCGGGCTATCTGGGCGTAACGGTGGACGGCTTCGATTATCCCCTCGACATTACGATCCACCGCGGCGCCGGGGCCTATATCTGCGGCGAAAAGTCGGCGATGCTCGAATCGCTGGAGGGCAAACGGGGGCATCCGCGTCTTAAGCCCAAGCAGAAAGAGCCGGAGTGGTACTTCGGCAACCCGACCCTCGTCAATAACGTCGAGACCATTGCTACTGTACCGTTTATCGTTTATGAGGGGCCGGAGGCGTACCGCGCGTTCGGGACCGAGCAGAGTCCGGGCACGCTGCTCTTTGCGATGAGCGGCCACGTCGAATGCCCCGGGGTTTACGAGGCGGAGTTTGGCACGCCGATGCTGGAGTATATCGAGCACTTCGGCGGCGGGATCCGCGGCGGCAGAAAGCTCAAGGCGGTCATCCCCGGTGGGGCGTCGACAAAGGTGTTGACCGCCGACGAGGCGGCGCAGGCGACGCTGGATTACGAAACGCTCCGCGCGATGCGTTCGTCCCTGGGAACGGGGGGAATGATCGTGATGGATGAAACGACCGATATGGTCGCAGTGCTCAAGAACCTGCTGGAGTTCTACCACCACGAATCCTGTGGGCAGTGTACCCCCTGCCGCGAAGGGACGGGGTGGAGCGACGCTTTGCTGCAGCGGGTCCTGGAGGGCCGCGGCAGCGCAAAGGATCTCGACACCCTGCTGGAGCTGGCGGAGACAATGAACGGCAAGACGATCTGCGTATTCGCCCCAGCGGTCGCGGATGTCATCACCGGCTTCCTGACGAAGTTCAGGAGCGAATTCGAAGCAAGGACGGCGGGATGAGCAGGGTCGAGATCATCGTAGACGGCCGGACGGTCTCGGCGGAAGCGGATGCGCTTCTGATCGAGGTTCTACTGAAAAACGGCATAGAGATCCCCTATTTTTGCTACCACGAGGCACTGGGGCCTGATGGCAACTGCCGGATGTGCATGGTGGAAATAGAGGGGCAGAAGCGGCCGCAGATCGCCTGCGATACCCTGGTACGCGCGGGGATGTCGGTGCGTACCAAAGGGGAAAATATCGATGCCGTTCGGCGCAATATCCTGGAGCTCGAACTGCTCAACCACCCGGTTGACTGCCCCATCTGTGACCAGGCCGGGGAGTGCAAGCTGCAGGATTTCTATATGGACTACGGCCTGCACGACGCGAAGATCGAAAAGCGCGAGAAGGTAACGCACCGAAAGCACGTCGACCTGGGCGCCAATGTCATGCTCGACCAGGAGCGCTGCGTGCTCTGCGCACGCTGTACCCGATTCACTTCCGAGATCACGAAGACCCACGAGCTGGGCATCATCGGCCGGGGCGACCATGCCCGGGTCAGCACGATGCCGGGCAGAAGCCTTGAGAACCCCTATGCGATGAACGTGATCGATCTCTGCCCGGTGGGGGCGTTAACCAGCAAGGATTTCCGTTTTCACCAGCGGGTCTGGTTCCTCACCTCGACGCCGTCGGTCTGCCACGGCTGCGCGGCGGGGTGCAATATCTGGGTGGACCATAACCGCGAGAAGTACAAGGACGACCGCATTTACCGCTTCCGCCCCCGCGTCAACAGGGAAGTGAACGGCTGGTTTATCTGCGACGCGGGGCGGCTCAGCTACGAAGCGCTGCAGGAGAACCGCCGCTTGGATATGCTTCTGAACAAAGAAGCGTGCGATGAGGTCCGGGCCCTTGAGTACTTCCGTGATGCGTTGAAGCGTCACAAAGGTGCCGTTACGATCCTCGTCGACGCGGACCGCTACAGCGAAGAGATGGAGGCGGTAAAGGTGTTCGCCGAACGCCACGGCGCCGCGCTCTACTGTCCGGCGGCAAGCTACGACGATCCCGCCTTCGGCGATGACTGGCTCCGCTCCTCCTGCCGTGCGGCTAATCTCGGCGGCGCGGAAAAACTGGGGATCGAACGTACGCTGCCCGATGCGCTCGAAACGGGGCTGCTGATCAATGTTAACCACCCCGACGGAGCGAAATTCAAAGCCGAGATGCGTATCGAACTGCAGACGCATGTGGGTCGGGACGCCGACCTGATCCTGCCGCTGGCGGTGTTTACGGAGTGTGCGGGGACCTTGGTCAACGAGCAGGGCGTCGCGCAGTTCTGCCCGCAGGCCGTGCACCGCAACCGTCCGATCCCGTCGGCCGTCGAATGGGTGGAACGGCTTGAAGAGGCGCCGTTATGAGCCCGGCCGCGATCATCGTCGCACTCGGATCGTTCGTCCTCGGGGCGCTGCTGGCGCTGCTGATGATTCCGGTACTGGTCTGGCTGGAGCGGCGCGTCGCGGGGCTCATCCAGGACCGCCTGGGGCCAAACCGCACGAACATTGCCGGCTTCCGCCTGGGCGGGGTCGTACAGTCCTTCGCCGACGTGATCAAACTGGTGCTCAAGGAGGAGTACTACCCGGCGCATATCAAAACGGGGCGCTGGTTGCTGATGCTCTCCCCCGTCATCACCTTTGCCGCGGCCCTGCTGGCCTTTATGGTGATCCCCTTTGCGGATACCCTCTATATCGGCGGCGAAGCGCTGCGCGTCCAGCCGCTGCCGGTTGATTTTGGGGTATTGTGGTATCTGGGGGTGGGCGCCGTCGGCGTCGTCGGGATCTTCTTCGGGGGGTGGCTGAGCCACAACAAGTATGCGCTGCTGGGGTCGGTACGCGCCGGGTCGATGATGGTGAGCTACGAACTGCCCCTTGGACTCTCGGTCGTGGCGCTGATCCTCACCTACAATACGATCGATTTCAACGCGATGGTGCAGTGGCAGAGCGGCACGGTGCTGGGGTTCCTGCCCGCCTGGGGCATCCTGGTGCAGCCGCTGGCGGCCGTGATCCTGATCATCACGCTTTTTGCCGAGACGAACCGCGCCCCCTTCAGCGTCGCCGAGGGGGAGAGCGAGATCGTCGCGGGCTTCTTTACCGAGTATACGGCGATGAAGTTCGCGATGTACTTTATGGGGGAGTATGTCGCGATGAACACCGCCAGCGCCGTGGTCATCACCATGCTTTTCGGCGGTTACCAGCTGCCGTGGGTCGGTACGGCGTCGATGCTGACGCATTTTGACTACTACGCCTGGGGATATATGGTTGTGCTGCCGCTGATCGTCTTCGGGGTGATCCGCTGGATGCGCAAAAACAACCGGGTACGCCCAACGGTCTCCACCGACGGTGGCCGCGGGTTCGAGACGAAGGTACTGACAGGCGCGCTCATTATCATGACGCTGCTCATCGAGGGCGCACTGCTCTGGGTTACACTGCTCCCAGAGGGGACGGCGGCGGTTGCGACGGCGGTCGCTTTGCTGCAGATCGCGGTCTTCGTGACGAAACTGATGGCATTCAACCTCTTTTTCATCCTGGTGCGCTGGACGCTGCCGCGGTTCCGCTTCGACCAGGTGCAGTACCTGGGGTGGTACTACCTGCTGCCGCTTGCCCTGTTCAATCTATTCGTTACGGCACTGGTCGTGACAGGAGGTGCCTGATGCCACGCAACGTCAAAGTCGTCCCGCGCCATGGCCGGGAGACGAAGGACCGCTTCTACCTGCCGGCGATCTATGAAGGGATCAAGATCACCTTCCGCCACTTCTTCGATAACGTCAACGACATCACGGCGGTGGACGCCCTGGAGTACCCCGAGGAGCAGCCCGGTGACATCACGGAGCGCTACCGGGGTCTACACCGCCTCACCCACCGCCCCGACGGCAGCGTCGCCTGCGTCGCCTGTTTTATGTGTGCGACCGCCTGCCCGGCGAACTGCATATTCATCGAGGCGACGGAGCGCACCGACGGGGTCGACGAGAAGATGCCGCAGCGCTTCGCGATCGATACGCTCGAGTGCGTCTTCTGCGGCTACTGCGTCGAAGCGTGCCCCTGCGACGCGATCCGGATGGATACAGGGATCTTTTCGCTGACGGGCCGGAACCGGGAGGATTTCGTCCTGGAGAAGGAGCGGCTGCTCTCATTCCGGGGCGCTTTCGGGGAGGAGGACAGCCGTGCTGGAAAATAGCCTCTTTACCGTGTTGGCGTTGATCATGCTGGGCGGGGCTGTCGCGATGGTGTATCTGCGGCAGACGCTCTACGGCGCCTTCGGCTTTCTCTGTGCGATGCTGGCCATGGCGGGGATGTTCGCGCTGCTGGAGAACGGTTTCCTCTTTCTCGCCCAGATCATGGTCGCCGTCGGCGCGGTCGTGGTGCTGAGCCTGATGGTCATCGTCTCGGTCAACGCGAAGGATGAGAACCTTCCCCATGAGCCCTATAAACTGCGCTGGATCCTGTTCAGTGCCGCGCTGACCCTTCCCTTCGGCATTTTGCTCTACCGCACCCTGGCGTACCTGCACCGGGGATTCGCCGAAAGTGCAGAGGGGTTCGGCAGCCTGCACGCGGTGGGAGCATCGCTGTTTCAACAGTGGGTGCTCCCCTTCGAGATCGTCTCGGTCCTGCTGCTGGCGGCCATGCTGGGCGCGATCGTGATCGCCCGGAAGGAGCAGCCGTGAGCCCCGAACCTTTTCTCGCCCTCGCCACGCTGCTCTTCTGTCTGGGGCTGGTCGGCATCGTCAGCCGCCGCAACCTCTTTGTCGTCTATATGTCGGCGGAGCTGATGCTCACTTCGGTCAGCCTGATGCTTGCCACCTTCGGACGGGTGCTGGGCAGCGGGGACGGCGCGGCGATGGTACTGTTGATGATCGCGGTGATCGCTGCCGAGGCGGCGCTCTTCCTGGCCATCATCATCCAGCTGCACCGGGGGCGGAAAACCCTCGACAGCGATGCCTTCGCCGCACTGGCACAGCGCGAAAAGGAGGGGCGTGATGCTTAGCCTGATCGTACTGGTTCCCTTCGTTTCCGCCGCCGTGCTGGGGCTGCTCTACCTGGCTGCGCCGACACGGCCCCGGGAGCGTCTCTATGCGGCTGTCGGCATCGCCGCACCGGGCATTTCTGCCGTCCTGGCGCTCTTTGCGGGAAGTGAGCTCGCTGCCATGCCTGCTGACGCCGCACTGCATTCGACGCTCTTTGAATGGATCGCCCTGGGGGAATTCCGAATTCCCGTCGCCTTTGCCGCCGACAGGCTCGGCGCGGTGATGATCGCCTTTATTACCGTGATCGGGACGCTGATCCACGTCTATGCCGCGGGGTATATGCGCGGTGATCCCGGTTACGGGAAGTTCTTCGCTTTTTTCAACCTCTTTATGGGAAGCATGCTGCTGCTGGTACTGGCGGACAACCCGATCATGATGTTCATCGGCTGGGAGCTGGTGGGGCTGTCGTCGTACCTGCTGATCGGCTTTTATCACCGCGATGCGGCCAACGTCACGGCTGCGAACAAGGCGTTCATCCTCAACCGCGTCGGGGATTTCGGCTTTGTCATGGGGCTCGTGCTGCTCTTTGTCTCCCTGGAGGGGCAGGGGTATACCTTCGACGCCATCCGGACGCATATCGGCATGCTGGAGCCGGGCACCGCGCTGCTGATCGGTGCGCTGCTCTTCGTCGGGGCGATGGGCAAATCGGCGCAGATCCCGCTCTACGTCTGGCTGCCCGACGCCATGGCGGGGCCGACGCCCGTTTCGGCACTGATCCACGCGGCGACGATGGTGACGGCGGGGGTCTACATGGTGGCGCGTTTCGCCTTCCTTTACAGCGGCATTCCCGAAATCGGGGAGGGGATCGCGGTCATCGGAGCGGCGTCGGCACTCTTCGCTGCGCTGATTGCCTCCTACCAGCGTGACATCAAGAAGATCCTCGCCTACTCGACGATGTCGCAGCTGGGTTATATGTTCATCGCCGTGGGGCTGGGGGCCTACGGCAGCGGGCTGTTCCATGTCTTCACCCATGCCTTTTTCAAGGCGTTGCTCTTTATGGGCGCAGGGGCGGTGATCATCGCGCTGCACCATGAACAGGACATCTTCAAGATGGGCGGGCTGAAGGCGAAGATGAAGTACGTCTACGCCGTGATGCTGATTGCGACGCTGGCCATCAGCGGCATCCCCCCGTTTGCCGGTTTCTTCAGCAAGGATGCGATCCTCGCGGCGGCCTTCGCGTCGGGGCACTATACGCTCTGGGGCATCGGCGTCTTCACGGCCTTTCTGACGGCATTCTACATGTTCCGGATGCTTTTCATCGTTTTCCACGCCCCCGGCACCCATGCATCGCTTGCGACGCTGCCGCGCACGATGACCTGGCCGCTGGCAGTGCTGGCGCTCGGGAGTACGGGCGCGGGCTTCCTGGGCGCGAACGAAGCGTACGGCGGCAGTGACCTCTTTGCGCATTTTGCCGCGCTTCCGGACAGGGTGTATGCACTGTCGCACCGGACGGAGTACCTGCTGGGGGCACTGAACGTCATCATGGGGGTAGGGGGCATGGCCCTGGCCTACCGCCGCTACGCCGCGGGGGCGGAAGCGCCGCGTCCCGATACGCCCTGGCGCCGGGCCGTGCTCGGCAAGTTTTATGTCGATGAACTCTACGCCCGGCTCTTCGTGCGGCCGCTGTTGCGGCTGAGCCGCTTTGCGGATACGGTCGTCGACCGCCGCGTCGTCGACGGTTTTATCGGCTTGAATGTCCGGGGGTACCGCTTTGCCGGCCGCCGGTTTGCGGCCCTGCAAAACGGCAAGGTGCGCTATTACGCCCTCTATATCCTGGCAGGGGTCGCGGCGATGTCGTACGCGATGCTGGGCATCCTGGAGGTACGATGATGGAGAAGGTGCTGACCGACATCATTTTCCTGCCCTTTGTGGCGGCACTGCTGCTGGGGGTGCTGCGTGCGCCGCTTGGCTGGCTGCGCCTGGGCGCGCTTCTCTCTTCCCTCGGGGTCCTTGCCCTCGTACTGGCCGTGACGGCGGGCTTCGATCCGGACGGCGGGATGCAGTACATGCGCCATCTCCCCTGGATCGCCAACTACGGGATCGCCTATTTCGTCGGAGTGGATGCACTCTCTTTGGTATTGCTGCTGCTCATCGCGATTCTGATACCGCTGCTGTACCTGTACATGTGGCATGAGAAGCGCAAGGGGTACTGGTACAACATGATGCTGCTGCAGACCGGGGTGACCGGGGCCGTTCTTTCGCTGGACCTGATCCTCTTTTACCTCTTCTGGGAGACGATGCTGCTGCCGGTGTTCATCATGATCGGCCGCTACGGCAGCGGCGATCGTCAACGAAACGCGATGAAGATCGTGCTGATGACCGTGATGGGGTCGATGAGCATGCTGCTGGCGATCCTCTACCTCGGGTACAGCTACTTTGCCGCGACGGGGGGGTGGAGTTTCGACCTTGAAAACCTTTCAACGCTCCGGTTCTCCCCGCTGACATCCGTTTGGCTGGCCGCCGGGTTCCTGCTGGCATTCGCCATCAAGATTCCGCTGGTGGGCTTTCACACCTGGATGGCCCCGGCCTACGGTTCGTCGCCGACACCGGCGGTTGTGATTCTTTCGGCCATTATGGCCAAGCTCGGCGCCTACGGTATCTGGCGTTTCGGGTACGGCCTGTTTGAGCCGACGCTGAAACTCTATGCCCCCTTTATCATGGCGCTGGCGATCATCGGGATGCTCTATTTCGCGGTGCGGGCGGTCACGGAGAACGATCTGCGCAGGATGTTCGCGTACGCTTCGGGGTCGCACCTCTCCCTGATTGCGCTGGGGGTCTTCGTCACCAACCTGTACGGCTGGGGCGGCAGCCTCTATTTCATTGCGACCCACGCCCTCTCATCGGCGGGGATCTTCATTATGATCGGTCTGCTGTATAAACGCGTCGGTTCCATCAGTATCGGTGCGCTGGGCGGTCTGGCGCAGCAGGCCCCGAGGTTCGCCCTCTTTTTCGTCTTTTTTGCTCTCAGTATCGCGGGGCTTCCGGGAACCGGCGGGTTTGTGGGTGAGCTGCTGATCATCGTCGGCGCCTTCAAAGCGGACCCGCTTATCGGCATGTTCGCGGCGACGACGATGCTGGCCGCCATGCTGTACGTCTTCTGGATGCTGCAGCGGACGGTCTTTGGTTCGGCGGGAGCCTGCAGCAGTGCATGCCGGGACCTTGATGCCCGGGAGCTGGCGATGCTGATCCCCCTGGCGCTGCTGCTGCTCGTCACCGGGATCGTCCCGTCGCTCTTTACGCCGATATTCGAACCGCAGCTCACCGCAATGCTTGCCATGTTGGGAGGTGCCCGATGATGCAGATGCTGCTGCAGGCCCTGCCGCTGGCCGTCATTTTTGCCGGCGCCTTCGTCATGATGCTGCTGAGCCGGACCCGAACCTTCGGGCTGGGGCGTTTCAACCTGGTCGCCGTCGCCTTCCTGGCCGTTTCGTTCCTGCTGGGGCTGTTGCAGTACGGGGGCAGCGCTCCCCGGCTGCTGTGGCAGGGAACCTTCGGACCGGCATTTATCGTGGATGATTTCGCGCGACTGTTTGATCTGATGTTCACCGCGGGGGCGATGCTGACACTGCTGATCAACACCGATTACTTCCGCAGCCGCCGCTACTACAACGGCGAGTATTTCGCCCTGATCCTTTTCAGCGTATTCGGGATGATGATGCTGGCCCATACGAACGAACTGGTCAGTGCCTTTATTGCGCTGGAGACCGCGTCGCTCAGCATCTATGCCCTGGTCGGGTACCACAAAAACAACCTGATCAGTTCCGAGGCGATGATGAAGTATCTGGTCCTGGGTTCCATGACCGGCGTCTTCTTCATGCTGGGAACGGCGCTGATCTACGGGGCGGTCGGCGCGACGGACCTGACGGCCATTGCCGCGTTCATGCAGCACGCCGGTGAAGGGGAGCAGACGATGGTGATTGTCGGCGGGACCTTTATTATCGTGACCATTCTCTTTAAAATCGGGGCGGTGCCGTTTCACTCCTGGGTCGTCGATGTGTACCACGGTGCGCCCTACCCGGTGACGATGTTCATGGCGTCGACGTTCAAGATCGCCGTGTTCGCGATTGCGTTGCGCCTCTATCTGGTCGACTTTGCGACGGTGCAAACGGTCTGGACGCCGGTCCTGCAGGCAGTGACGGTGCTCACCCTGCTCGGGGGATCGTGGCTGGCGATATCGCAGCAGACTGTCAAACGGATGCTGGCGGGATCGAGCATCGTGCACAGCGGCTACCTGCTGATCGCCCTCACGTCGGCCGGGATGGGGTCGCAGGTGGCGGCGCCCGCGATCATGTTCTACCTGATCGCGTATTTCCTCAGTGCCGTGGGTGCGTTCGGCGTTTTGAGTTCCATCGCTTCTCAAAGCCGCCGGCAGATGACCTACGAGGATTTCAAAGGGTTCGCCGACCGCCACCCCTACCTGGCGCTCACCATGGCGGTCTTCATGCTGTCGCTTTCGGGTTTTCCGTCGACCATCGGTTTCCTGGGCAAGTTCTATATCTTCAGCGGGGCGATAGAGTCGGGACAGCTGCTGCTGGCGGGGCTTGGGATTTTGACGGCGTTTATCTCGGTCTATTACTATTTCCGGCTGATTGCCATGATGTACTTTTACCCGGGAGAGGGGGAGGCGCAGAAACTGAGGGTTAATCTGAGCAGTACACTCATTGCCGTGATGGCCGTACTGATCATCTGGGGCGGGATCGGTACGAGCCTGATACCGTTCGTCCCCGGCGCAGACGGTATCATCGATGTGGCGCAGCAGGCGGTGGCGGCACTTGCGGTGCCCACCCCGTAACTTTTTGCGTTCGTTGGATATAATGGCTTTCATTATACTTTCCGCAGCAGAGGTTCCGCCATGGTCTTGATGATCGACAATTACGACAGTTTTACGTACAATATTGTGCAATACTGCCTGGAGTTGGGGGCGGACCTGAAGGTGATCCGGAACGACGAAATGACGGTGGAGGAGATCGCTGCGCTGCAGCCGGAGAAGATCATCATCTCACCGGGACCGGCAACCCCGGATGAAGCCGGAGTGAGCCTGGCCGTCATCGACCATTTCAAAGATGAGGTGCCTATTCTCGGTATCTGCCTGGGGCATCAGAGTATCGCACAGGTTTTCGGCGGGAACGTCGTGCGCGCAGCAAAAATGATGCACGGCAAGACGTCGGTCATGGAGTGCGAAACCGGCTGTGCGATCTTCAAGCACCTTCCGGAGTTCTTTACGGCCACACGTTATCACTCCCTGATCGTCGAAAAGGCGGGTCTGCCCGAGACGATCGTGCCGACGGCCTACAGCCAGGACGACCATGAGATCATGGCGCTTCAGATCAAAGACAAGCCCATCTACGGCGTGCAGTTCCACCCCGAATCCATCATGAGCGAGTTCGGGCACGAAATACTGGATAACTTCCTCAAACTATGACCCCCCGTCTGGCGCTCTTTCTCCTGCTCGGGATCGATGCCGTCATCCTGCTGCTTGAGGCCTCCTCGCTCTCCCTGACCTACCACGGCGCCAAACTGCTTTACGACTATGAACCTTCCGTCATGACGCGGATCATCCAGGGCTCGATTGCTCTGTTCGGCCAGAATGACGTGGCGCTGCGCCTGCCGATGATCCTGATGAACCTGGCAAGCGCACTGCTGCTCTACAAGGTCGCAAAACCCTATGGGAAACATGGGAGAGAACGGGTCTGGCTTGTTGCCGTTTTCCTGCTGCTACCGGGCGTGATCAGCTCTTCGCTTCTGGTGGACAATGCCGCGCTGGTGACCCTGGGGCTATTCGTCTACCTTTTCCTGGAGCAGCGGTTCGGAAGGAGGGCGGATTTGCTGCTCCCGCTGCTGGCGTTATGCGATGTGGCCTTTACCCTGCTGTTCATGGCACTGGCACTGCAGGCTTTCCATGCGAAACGCTACCGCTACTTTGGTGCCTACCTTCTGTTGTCCGTAGTCACCGTATGGGCCTTGGGATTCAATACGGGGGGCGTGCCGCAGAACCAGTTCCTCGACATGATGGGGCTTTATGCGGCGGTCTTTTCCCCGGTCGTCTTCGTCTACCTGGTCTACGTGCTCTACCGTCGTTACGTGACGGGTCAGCTGGACCTTCTTCTGGCCATTGCGACGTCGGCCCTGGTCCTCTCCTTGCTGCTCTCTTTCAGGCAGCGCATCGAGATCGAGCAGTTTGCTCCTTTCCTGATGGCGGCATTGCCGCTCGGTATGCAGACCTTCTATCACTCCTACCGGGTGCGGCTCCGGCCCTTCCGCAAGCGTTACCGTCTGCTGTTTACGCTGGCGATGGCGCTGCTGGTCGTGAATGCGGCTGCCGTCTTCTTTAATAAAGCGGCTTATCTCTTTATCGATGAACCGTCGCACTATTTTGCCTACCGCACACACATCGCCAAGGAGCTGGCTGAAGAGCTGAAAGCGCGCAATATCTTCTGCGCGACGCTCCCGGAGAACCGGGCCATGCAGCTGCGGCTGCGTTTCTACGGGATCGGGGAGTGTGAAGAGACGGTTCTGCGTTCAGAGGGGCCTTTGGGACACAATAGTGTAACAATTCGTTACTATAATGTGCCGGCAGCGGTTTTTTATGTTACTAAATTACCCAAAAATTAATTCCACGACCTCCCGCGAAAGTCTCAAGCAGGGGTGAGAGATCATCCGTGATATAATCCAAACCAAAAGATTTTCAAGGAGTTGAAATGGCTCAAAGAGCGATTCGTGAATACGACGGTAAAGCCATCTTTGCCCGCCACTGGGAAAAATATTTCAGCGGTTTTCACTATGGATTCAAATCAGTTCTTGTCACCAGCGGTGCGGAACTGAAAGCGAAAGCCGAGGAACACGGTTTCGAGTGGCTGAAGCAGGAGCCGCTCGTCGCCAAGCCGGATATGCTGTTCGGTAAGCGTGGTAAAAACGATCTCGTTCTCTTCAAGACGAACAAGCCGGGCGACGTCACCCTGGACGATGCCGCCAAATGGATCGACGAGAAAATGTCACATGACGTGACACTGCTTTCCGGTCAGCACGGGCGCCTGACACACTTCGTCGTCGAGCCGTTCACACCGCATACGCAGGAGCAGGAGTACTACATCTCCGCGACGACCGTCGGCGAAGACGATGTTCTTTACATGTCCGCAGAGGGCGGTATGGAAGTCGAAGAGGGCTGGGACGAGAAGGTCAACGAGGTTCATATCCCGATCAACATGAGCGATGCGGATATGGAACATGCCGTCCGTGCAAACGTGCCTGCGGATATTCCGGCTGCAAATAAAGAGGCATTCACCTCTTTCGCGATCGCATTCTTCAAGTTCTACCGTGACCTGAACTTTGCTTACCTTGAAATCAACCCGATCGTCATGCTCGCCAACAACGAAATGGCTATTCTTGACCTCGTAGCACGCCTGGACGATACCGCAGGCTTCATGATGGGTGACGCTTGGTGCGGTGCAGAGTACCCGACGGCATTCGGTATGGAGGACCAGTCCCCGGAAGAGAAAGCGGTTGCTGAAGCCGATGCGAAATCCGGTGCATCCCTGAAACTGACGATCCTCAACCCGCTCGGCCGCATCTGGACGATGGTCGCGGGCGGTGGTGCTTCTGTTGTTTATGCAGATACCATTGCTGACCTCTCGGGCGACGTCAAAGACCTCGCAAACTATGGAGAATACTCCGGTGGTCCGACAACGGGTGAAACGAAGTTCTACGCCGACACACTCCTTGACCTGATGACACGTCACAAAGATGCCCAGGGCCGTGACAAAATCCTCATCATCGGCGGTGCGATTGCAAACTTTACCGACGTTGCGAAGACCTTTACAGGTATCATCCAGTCATTCGAAGAGTATGCGGATAAGATGAAAGAACACAACACGCGTATTTATGTACGCCGCGGCGGACCGAACTACGAAAAAGGTCTTAAAGACATTAAAGAAGCGGCAGACCGTCTGGGCCTGTATATCGAAGTCTATGGGCCGGAAACACACGTAACCGATATCGTGCGTATGGCACTTGAGAAGTAAGGAGAGAAGAATGGGTGCACTGTTTACAAAAGACACACAGGCAATTTTCTGGAATAACAACGCAAGCGCGATCCAGCGTATGCTGGACTATGACTATGTCATCAACCGTGCAACGCCGTCAGTTGCGGCGATCGTCGCACCGACGTCCAGCAATAAATTCGAGAAGTTCTTCTATGGACCGGACGAAATTATGGTCCCGGTTTTCCGTAACACGACCGATGCGGCGAGCGCGTTCCCGAAGGCAGACGTTCTGCTGAACTTCGCCTCTTTCCGTACGGCGTATGACGTCACGATGGAAGCGATCGGTCTCAAGGGCCAGTTCAAAACGATCATGGTTACGGCAGAAGGTATCCCGGAGCGTCTGGCACGTGGTATGAACCAGGCGGCACGTGATGCCGGTGTTACCGTTATCGGGCCTGCGACGGTCGGCGGTATCGCACCGGGCGCATTCAAGATCGCGAACGTCGGCGGTACGATCGAGAACATCATCAACTCCAAACTGCACCGTGCAGGTTCCTGTGGGCTTGTGACACGTTCCGGCGGTCTGTTCAACGAACTTTCCAACATCATCTCTATCAATGCCGACGGTATTGCAGAGGGTGTTGCGATCGGTGGTGACCGCTTCGTCGGTTCCGTCTTCATCGACAACCTCCTGCGTATGCAGAACAACCCGCAGGTCAAATACATGATTCTGCTCGGCGAAGTCGGCGGTACGGAAGAGTATAAAGTGATCGAAGCGGTCAAGTCCGGCAAGATCACGAAGCCGATCATCGCATGGTGTATCGGTACGATCGCAAAACACTTCAGCTCCGGTGTTCAGTTCGGTCACGCGGGTGCATCCGCAAATGCCGATGCTGAGACTGCTGCAGCTAAAAATGCAGCAATGGCAGAAGCGGGTATCTATGTACCGGCAAGCTTCAACGATCTTCCGGGCAAGATCAATGAGGTTTACAATAAACTGAAAGCGGAAGGCGTCATCGGCGAAATCGAAGAGCCTGCACTGCGCGAAGTACCGAAAGTCCGCCGCAAGAAAGAGTTCATCTGTACGATCTCCGACGACCGCGGCGACGAAGCGACGTACGCAGGTTACCCGATCAGCTCTGTTGCAACGCCTGACACCGGCTTCGGCATTGGTGACGTTGTTTCACTGCTGTGGTTCAAGAAACGCTACCCGAAATGGGCGACGGACTACATCGAAACTGTTATGAAAACTGTTGCGGACCACGGTCCGGCGGTCTCCGGTGCACACAACGCAAAAGTCACTGCACGTGCCGGCAAAGACGTTATCTCTGCGCTGGTAACGGGCCTTCTGACAATCGGACCTCGCTTCGGCGGTGCGATCGACGACGCGGCGCGCTACTTCAAGTACGCGAACGACAACGGTATGAGTCCGGCAGAGTTCATCGCCTACATGAAAAAAGAGGGCAAGACGATCTCCGGTATCGGTCACCGTATCAAGTCCGTCCGTAACCCGGACCTGCGTGTTTCCGGTCTGAAGAAGTTTGCAGCTGAAAACTTCCCGGCGACTCCGCTCCTTGACTTCGCTCTTGAAGTCGAGAAGCTGACGACATCCAAGAAGGACAACCTGATCCTGAACGTCGACGGTACGATCGGTATCCTCATGGTTGACATGTGGCGTGCGCTCGGTTACTCCGAGGAAGAGATCGACGGCTTCATCGACGCGGGTGCGCTCAACGCATTCTTCGTCGTCGGCCGCTCCATCGGCTTCATCGGCCACATCCTTGACGAAAAACGTCTCGGAATGCCGATGTACCGCCACCCGATGGACGACATTCTTTACAACGTCGAAAAAGCGGAAGAGCTTTAAAAAGCACTGCCTGGAAAAAATCAGTTTTCCAGGTAAGAGCTCTAAGCTCTATCCGTCTTCGACTTTCCTCTTTTCTCACCTTCCCCACTACTGTTTTCTTATGTTATAATGACCTATCCTCCAAAGAAAGATAGGAACCTCGATGAAAAAATCAGCTTTTACGATGATCGAACTGGTCTTTGTTATTGTTGTTGCCGGCATACTGGCAGCGGTGTTTATTCCAAGATTTGAACGTGATAATATCGCTGAAGCCGCTTATCAGGTTGCCAGACATATCAGATTGACGCAACACCATGCAATGGTTGAAGACCGCTTTAATGATGCACCTGCCGGTGTTGACTGGAAAGAAACAAACTGGCGAATCACCTTTGTGAGTGGCACAAGCGGCGAGTGTTACCAGGTACATGCAGACCGAAACGGCAATGGGGGGACGCCGGGATCAGATGAGTGGGCAGTTGATCCAATGACAAAAAAAGGTCTGTTCGGCGGATCATCATGTAATGGGACGAATGATGATGTATTGCTATGGAAGAGCTTCGGCATCAGTTCAGTGACGGTGTGCGGCGTGGCGACATCATCCGGCGGTATCAAGAATCTGGCTTTTGACCATCTGGGCAGAGCCGGCCAGATCAGCGGCAATACGATGAACTTGCTGGCAAATGATTGTACCGTCCATCTGACCACAAGCGATGGGCATACTGCGGATGTGCTTGTGACCAAAGAAACGGGCTTTGTCAAAGTAGCAAATATTGACGGAACAGCACTGTAAAAGCGTGTATTTTGGGAATTTCCAAAAAATTTGAAAATTTGCGCAAAAACCTCTTGACATTGCTTTTGAAATCCCCTATAATTCCCGTCCACAAACGATGAGAGGCATCGAAAAGAGGCCTATCTAGCGGGACTTCGGGTTGAAGATCGCGAAAGTTTGAGATCATTGAAAACTAAGCAAGTGGGATGGACAGACAAGGTCTGGAAGTCTTACTTAGATAAGACACAATAACCGTCTATTACTTGGGAAACTAAGTATAGACACTATACAGCCAATGATTTTATATCTTGGGCTGGATCAGTAATCGCTTCATTTATGAAGTGTCTTTTCAATTATGGAGAGTTTGATCCTGGCTCAGAGTGAACGCTGGCGGCGTGCTTAACACATGCAAGTCGAACGGTAACAGGAAGTAGCTTGCTACTTTGCTGACGAGTGGCGCACGGGTGAGTAATGTATAGGTTACGTGCCCCATAGTCTGGGATAGCCACTGGAAACGGTGATTAATACCGGATACTCCTGTTCGCAGGGAAAGTTTTTCGCTATGGGATCGGCCTATATTGTATCAGCTAGTTGGTGAGGTAAGAGCTCACCAAGGCGATGACACATAGCGGGTTTGAGAGGATGATCCGCCACACTGGTACTGAGACACGGACCAGACTCCTACGGGAGGCAGCAGTGAGGAATATTGCACAATGGGGGAAACCCTGATGCAGCAACGCCGCGTGGAGGATGACGCATTTCGGTGTGTAAACTCCTTTTATTAGGGAAGAAAATGACGGTACCTAATGAATAAGCTCCGGCTAACTCCGTGCCAGCAGCCGCGGTAATACGGAGGGAGCAAGCGTTACTCGGAATCACTGGGCGTAAAGGACGCGTAGGCGGGTTTTTAAGTCAGGTGTGAAATCCAATGGCTCAACCATTGAACTGCACTTGAAACTGGGAACCTAGAGTATGGAAGGGGCAGATGGAATTAGTGGTGTAGGGGTAAAATCCGTAGATATCACTAGGAATACCGAAAGCGAAGGCGATCTGCTGGGACATAACTGACGCTGAGGCGTGAAAGCGTGGGGAGCAAACAGGATTAGATACCCTGGTAGTCCACGCCCTAAACGATGAATGCTAGTCGTCGGGGTACTCGTTACTTCGGTGATGCACTTAACAGATTAAGCATTCCGCCTGGGGAGTACGGTCGCAAGATTAAAACTCAAAGGAATAGACGGGACCCGCACAAGTGGTGGAGCATGTGGTTTAATTCGAAGATACACGAAGAACCTTACCTGGCCTTGACATTGATAGAATTCTGTAGAGATACGGAAGTGCCAGTTTACTGGAGCTTGAAAACAGGTGCTGCACGGCTGTCGTCAGCTCGTGTCGTGAGATGTTGGGTTAAGTCCCGCAACGAGCGCAACCCTCGTCCTTAGTTGCCAGCAGTTCGGCTGGGCACTCTAAGGAGACTGCCTTCGCAAGGAGGAGGAAGGTGAGGACGACGTCAAGTCATCATGGCCCTTACGGCCAGGGCTACACACGTGCTACAATGGGGCGTACAGAGAGTTGCGATACCGCGAGGTGGAGCCAATCTCATAAAGCGTCTCTCAGTTCGGATTGTACTCTGCAACTCGAGTGCATGAAGCTGGAATCACTAGTAATCGTAGATCAGCTAAGCTACGGTGAATACGTTCCCGGGTCTTGTACTCACCGCCCGTCACACCATGGGAGTTGATTTCACCCGAAATCGGGAAGCTAAAGTAGCTACCGCTTACGGTGGAATCAGCGACTGGGGTGAAGTCGTAACAAGGTAACCGTAGGAGAACCTGCGGTTGGATCACCTCCTTTCTAGAGTAACCGGGCACCATTCGTTTGGTGGCCCGAAGAGAAAATCTCACATTTCAGATTGTGTCTGTCCGCTTGCTTGCTTAGTTTTCAGTGATCTGTGTTCTATTGAATTAGAAATGCCGAGAAGGGGCCTATAGCTCAGCTGGTTAGAGTGCACCCCTGATAAGGGTGAGGTCGGAGGTTCAAGTCCTCCTAGGCCCACCAGGATCACTATGTGGGGAATTAGCTCAGCTGGGAGAGCGCCTGCTTTGCACGCAGGAGGTCAGCGGTTCGATCCCGCTATTCTCCACCACGAAGCCTAATACGAGTACTTTTAGAAGTACTGATATTAGACTTCTTAGTGTATAAGAGTCTAAAACGTTCATTGAATTATCATTGTTAAAGTCAACAAATATTTATGAAGATTACTTCGTAAGTATTGCAACTACAATTAAATATTACAGTCTTATTCATATTGAGTAAGGCAGTAAGCGCTAATTAGAATAAAGATATTAAGAGCTATAGGTGGATGCCTAGGCTGGTAGAGGCGATGAAGGACGTACTAGGCTGCGATAAGCCTCGGGGAGCTGCCAAGAAGCTTTGATCCGGGGATTTCCGAATGGGGCAACCCGGCACGGCGAGAGTCGTGTCACCCTGCGGGGAGCGAACCAAGGGAAGTGAAACATCTCAGTACCTTGAGGAAAAGAAATCAACCGAGATTCCCAGAGTAGCGGCGAGCGAAATGGGACTAGCCCTAAAGCGTGTAGTGTGTTAGCAGAATCCTTTGGAAAGAGGAGCCATAGAAGGTGATAGCCCTGTAAGCGAAAACTATCTGCATGTTATTCGAGTAGGTCGGGACACGTGTTATCTTGACTGAACATGGGGGGACCACCCTCCAAGGCTAAATACTACTACCAGACCGATAGCGAACCAGTACCGTGAGGGAAAGGTGAAAAGAACCGTGGTGAACGGAGTGAAATAGAACCTGAAACCTATAGCTTACAATCATTCGGAGCCCCATTCTTTATGAGGGGTGACGGACTGCCTTTTGCATAATGAGCCTGCGAGTTGTGGTATCTGGCAAGGTTAAGCGAACGCGAAGCCGTAGCGAAAGCGAGTCTTAATAGGGCGATTAGTCAGATGCTGCAGACCCGAAACTGAGTGATCTATCCATGAGCAGGTTGAAGCCGGTGTAAGAGCCGGTGGAGGACCGAACCGATGGGCGTTGAAAAGCCCCCGGATGACTTGTGGATAGGGGTGAAAGGCCAATCAAACTCAGTGATAGCTGGTTCTCTCCGAAATATATTTAGGTATAGCCTCGAGCATTAGCATACAGGGGTAGAGCACTGACAGGGCTAGGGCTGCTCACCGCGGTACCAAACCCTATCAAACTCCGAATACTGTATGTGTAACCTCGGGAGTCAGGCGGTGGGTGATAAAATCAATCGTCGAGAGGGGAACAACCCAGACTAGCAGCTAAGGTCCCTAAGTTACATCTAAGTGGAAAAGGATGTGGAGTTGCTGAAACAACCAGGAGGTTGGCTTAGAAGCAGCCATCCTTTAAAGAAAGCGTAACAGCTCACTGGTCTAGCGATTCTGCGCCGAAAATATAACGGGGCTAAGATGTACACCGAAGCTCTAGACTTAGTTTTACTAAGTGGTAGGAGAGCGTTCCATTCAGCGTTGAAGGTATACCGGCAAGGAGTGCTGGAGCGGATGGAAGTGAGCATGCAGGCATGAGTAGCGATAAAAGCAGTGAGAATCTGCTTCGCCGTAAACCCAAGGTTTCCTACGCGATGCTCGTCATCGTAGGGTTAGTCGGGACCTAAGTCGAGTCCGAAAGGGGTAGACGATGGCAAATCGGTTAATATTCCGATACCGACTGTAGAGCGTGATGGAAGGACGCATAGGGCTAAACGAGGTCACTGATGGAATAGTGGCTCGAAGGATGTAGGTTGTAAGGCAGGCAAATCCGCCTTACATGAGACCGAGATCTGACAGGCTGTCGACGCTCTTCGGAGCAGAAACAGAATCGTTGATGCCGTCGTGCCGAGAAAAGTTTCTAAGCATATCTACAGTCGCCCGTACCGTAAACCGACACAGGTGGGTGAGATGAGTATTCTAAGGCGCGTGGAAGAACCCTGGTTAAGGAACTCTGCAAACTAGCACCGTAACTTCGGAATAAGGTGTGCCCGTTGTACGTGAAACCCCTGCGGGTGGAGCGGAAGCGGGTCGCAGCAAAGAGTCCCTCCCGACTGTTTACCAAAAACACAGCACTCTGCCAACACGTAAGTGGATGTATAGGGTGTGACGCCTGCCCGGTGCTCGAATGTTAAAAGGATCCGTTAGCTTTGCGAAGCGGTGAATTGAAGCACGAGTAAACGGCGGCCGTAACTATAACGGTCCTAAGGTAGCGAAATTCCTTGTCGGTTAAATACCGACCTGCATGAATGGCGTAACGAGATGGGAGCTGTCTCAACCAGGGATCCAGTGAAATTGTAGTGGAGGTGAAAATTCCTCCTACCCGCGGAAAGACGGAAAGACCCCGTGCACCTTTACTATAGCTTGACACTGCTATTGGGATATTCATGTGCAGGATAGGTGGGAGCCGTTGATTTAGTGACGCCAGTTGCTAATGAGGCACCCTTGAGATACCACCCTTGAATATTCTGATAGCTAACTGCGCAGAGTTATCCTCTGTCAGGACAATGTCTGGTGGGTAGTTTGACTGGGGCGGTCGCCTCCTAAAAAGTAACGGAGGCTTACAAAGGTTGGCTCAGATGGGTTGGAAATCCATCGTAGAGTATAATGGCATAAGCCAGCCTGACTGTGAGACATACACGTCGAGCAGAGTCGAAAGACGGTCATAGTGATCCGGTGGTTCTGTGTGGAAGGGCCATCGCTCAAAGGATAAAAGGTACGCCGGGGATAACAGGCTGATCTCCCCCAAGAGCTCACATCGACGGGGAGGTTTGGCACCTCGATGTCGGCTCATCGCATCCTGGGGCTGGAGCAGGTCCCAAGGGTATGGCTGTTCGCCATTTAAAGCGGTACGCGAGCTGGGTTCAGAACGTCGTGAGACAGTTCGGTCCCTATCTTCCGTGGGCGTAGGAGAGTTGAGGAGAGCTGACCCTAGTACGAGAGGACCGGGTTGGACGAACCACTGGTGCACCGGTTGTCCTGCCAAGGGCACCGCCGGGTAGCTACGTTCGGATGTGATAACCGCTGAAAGCATCTAAGCGGGAAGCCAACTCCAAGATGAACTCTCCCTGAAGGACGCATGAAGACTACATGCTTGATAGGCTGGGTGTGTACGCAGAGCAATCTGTTTAGCTGACCAGTACTAATAGTCCGTTCGTCTTTTTTCCCTAAAATTAGTGTCTTACTGCCTTACTCAGTATGAGCTGTAATAGCCGTAGTTGCAACCGTTGACTTTAACAATCATATTTTATGCTAACACTTGGCATAAAACATACATAATACCGACACGCAGTCGGATCCAAGAGCTCACCGGAGCTTTTCGATCCGATTGTCCAGGTGGCTATAGAGAGAGGGAAACGCCCGGCCCCATTCCGAACCCGGAAGCTAAGCCTCTCATCGCTGATAATACTGACCCTTGCAGGGTTGGGAACGTAGGTCGCCGCCTGGTTCTCGGATTTACCCCTCTACTTATTAAAACAATCCTGACATTCTTACTTACAAACAAAAACAATATATCAACCAAATGACCTTATTACTGCCTCTACTCCAGATCTCTGTTTCAATTGACATTTTAAGGGATATAGATCTTGTCGATCAGCTCTTCATACTCTTTTTGCGCATCACTGTCGATTGTTATTCCGCCGCCACTCTTGTATACAAGCCCATTCGGCGTCTGTTCGATATAGCGGATCGATACGGCACTATAAAGATTTTTGCCGTCAAAATAGCCGAATACCCCTGTAAAATAGCCGCGTTCGTACCCTTCCACCTCTTTGATGATCTCTACGGTGCGTTTTTTTGGTGTGCCGCTGATACTCCCTGCCGGCAGAAGAGCCCGCAGGATCTCTTCGAACCGGATCGGCCATGTGCTCTCCAACTGTCCGGATATCTTGGAGCTGACCTGCAGTAGCTCTTTAGATCCGGCTTTTATCCTGTCGATGTATCGGAATTTTTCGACACGTATATTGGTTGCCACGATGCCGAGATCGTTTCGAAGGAGGTCGACGACCATCAGGTGTTCCGCCATCTCCTTTTCATCGCCAAGGATCGTCTCTTCAGCCTCAGGAAGAGAAGCGTCGATCGTACCCTTCATAGGGTAGGTATAGATTTTGTCATCGATGATTTCAATGAATTTTTCCGGGGAAAAGCAGACGAACTTGTCCTTATAACGGAGCTTGAAGGGTGCATTGGCCTTCTGGTAGATTGTATGCAGGGTTTCAGAGCATTTTATAGGCGTAGGCTGGGTCAGATTGAGCAGATAGGTCTCTCCGCGACGAATATACTCCTGCACGCTGTCCAGTTTTGCTTTGTAGATCTCATAATCAACAGGCTTTTTATCCAGTGCAGAACAATGTGGCATGCCTGAGGCATGAAAGGAGAATTCGATGTCTTCATCCGAAAGAGTATCCAGTGGATAGCAGGTGAGATCTTTCCCTTCGAAATCGGAAAGAAAAAAGAAGGGAACGGCGTCTGCGCAGAGGGAATTGAGACTAGCGGTTGCCATCAAGAATCAGTTTTTTGAGCACAGCCATACGCACGGAGACGCCGTTGGAGACCTGTTCAAGGACTTTGCAACGGGGATCGGCCAGGAGGTCGTCATCAATATCGATATTACGGTGGACCGGCCCCGGATGCAGGATGATAATGTCGCGGTCACCGACAAGTTCTTTGGTGATGCAGAAGTCGCTTGCATAATCCTGTAGGGATGCGTAGCTGGGTTGGGAGTGGCGCTCCGTCTGGGTGCGCAGGCTCATGATGACGTCGACATCGTCCATCACGTCGTGCAGATGGTAGGTGGACGGCAGTTCGGTCTGCGGCATGAATTGCGGGGGACTGACCAGGGTGACTTTCATGCCGAAGCGCTGCAGAAGCTCGATGTTGGAGTTCGCGACCCGCGAGTTTTTGATATCGCCGACGATGGCGATGCGTTTGCCGTCGACGTCCCCGAAATGCTTGCGCAGGGTATAGAGGTCGAGCAGGGCCTGTGTGGGGTGGGCATGGGCCCCGTCACCGGCATTGATGATGGCGGCACGGGTGTGATTGGAGAGGATCTTTGGGACCCCGGCATTGGCATGACGGACGATGATGGCATCTGGGCCCATCGCATCAAGGTTCATGGCCGTATCGACGAGGGTCTCCCCTTTTTTCGTAGAGCTTTTGCCGACATCGAGGTGGACGACTTCGGCCCCAAGCCGCTTGGCCGCGATCTCAAAGGAGCTGCGGGTACGTGTCGAGTTTTCAAAAAAAAGGGTGATGATGATGCGGTCCTGCAGAATGCGGTGAAATCCGCCCTGGGCGTAGAGATCCGCATCGTTGTAGAGGGAAAGAATCTCTTCTGTGCTGAAGTCGTCGGTACGGATGAGATGCTGCATGGACCCTCTTTATTTTTGGAGAATTATAGCAAAAGCGCGTCGCAAAGTCGCTCAATATCGTCTTCGAGAGTGTGCCATCCGGGCACGGCGGTATCGAACCAGGGGCGGGAGGTCTCATCGAAGCCCACATCGTCCTGCCGGCAGTTCAACACCCATTCGGCTGCGATACCGCGCTGCTTGAGCGCTTCGAGACTGAGACGCAGGTCGTTGATACCGCCGAGACGGCAGTGGGCAACGAGAAGCGCCTTGGCATTGTAGCGGGGGATCAGGTCGATCATATCCGTCTCGGCGTCAACGGGCACGAGCAGTCCGCCGGCCCCTTCGATCAGGCAGACATCGCAGATCGCGTCCATCGCTTCGACGGCACGGTCGATGGCGTCCCAGTCGATGGATGCGTCCCCTTTCGCGACATAGGGTGCGGCCGGCAGGGCAAACTGCACGGGAACGATATCGTCGATGTCGAGCGCCCACGCCTGGGGGTTGAGCTGTTTGAGGTCCTGCAGCAGTAACGCGCCGTCTTCGGGAATATTCTGAACACCGGTCTCAATAGGCTTGATCACGCCGACGCGCACTCCCCGTGCGCTCAGTGCATGCATCAGCTTTCGGGTCGTATAAGTTTTGCCTATCTCCGTGTTGGTCGCCGTGATAAAAATGTGTTGCGCCACCTAAACCTCTTTCAGCTATAATGTGCCCAATTCTACAATCAACAGGTTTAAAGCAATGAATCGTTTTGAAGCGTTTACGACACAGTTCGTGCAGGGAACGGGAGCGAAAGAGGGCGCGATCTCGCCCGTGATCGCCAACTCGGCGGCCTTTGCATATGGGGATCCGGAGACGGCAGAGGGGATCTTCGACGGCAGCGTCAAAAAACCGCTGTACGCCCGGGTGGGCAACCCGACATCCGGCAAGCTTGAGGGGCTCCTGGCACAGATGGAGGGGGGTGTCGGTGCCATCGCGACGAGCTCGGGGATGGGCGCAACGGCCCTGGCCGTAATGTCGCTGCTGGAGAGCGGGGACGAGATCATCAGTATCGGCGGACTTTTCGGGGGGACATACTCCTTTTTTGAGGAGACCCTGCAGCGTTTTGGTATCCGTACCGCCTTTTTTGACGTTGATGCCCTCGAAGAGGTGGAGTCCGTCATCAATGCGAAGACCAAGCTGATTTTCCTCGAGAGTGTCGGCAATCCGAACATGCGGCTGCCGGACCTGCAGGCAGTTGCGGCCATCGCCGACGCCCACGGGATCGCCCTGATGGTCGATAACACCGTGACGCCGCTGAGCATCCAGCCGCTCAAACTCGGTGCGGATATCGTTGTCTATTCGACGACGAAACTGATCGCTGGCAACGCTTCGGCTCTCGGCGGCGCCGCCGTCTTCCGTGCGATCGGCGAAGGCAAAGACAAATTCAAAACGTCACGCTACGCGTCGATCCACAAGTTCATCGACAAAATGGGGGCGATGGCCCTTGTCGCGGTTGGCAAAAAACGGGCGATGCGCGATTTCGGCATGAGCCCGTCGGCGTTCAACAGCTACCTGACGCTGCTGGGCCTCGAAACGCTTCCGCTGCGTCTGAACCGGATCGTCGAAAGCGTCGAAACGGTGGCGCATGCGCTCAAAGAGGCCGGCTTGAACGTCAACCACCCGGCGCTGAGGGATCATCCGCACCATGACCGGTATACGACACAGTTTGTAAACGGGACGGGGCCGCTGCTGACAATCGATATGGGCAGCGCGGAGGCCGCCTATGCCTTTCTGCGCAAAACGAAACTGGTGACGATCACGGCCAACATCGGCGACAGCCGGACCCTGGCGCTGCATATGGCGTCGACGATCTACAGCGATTTCGGCGACAATGAACGGGCATTTCTCGGTATTACACCGGGGTTGATCCGCGTATCGATCGGGCTGGAAAACCCTGATGATCTTATCCGGGATTTTATTGCCGCGGCAGAGTAACGGCCTGGAAAGTGCGGGGTGGGTATCACAAATGCCGTTAGTGGGCATGCGTTGTTAAATTTAATTAGGTTGTAAGCTTAAGGAAATGATAATATAGGCCACTCGATACTCCCTTCAAGGCTTATGATGCGTATTTTTTTCCTCTTTTTGTTCCTGGGTGCCTCTTTACTCTTTTCCGCCACCGTAGAGCAGATGAAGAGTGAGAAGCGTTATGCTTTGGTGATCGCAAACGGACTCGTCACCGAAACGGGTGACGACAAGGCGGTGGCATCGGCCCAGGCGCTGGCGTCGTTTCTGAAATCCAAGGGTTTCAAGACGGTCACGGCTTTCAACCTCGACCGCGGGGAGCTCATTAAGACCTTCCGCAGCTTTGACAAAGAGCTCACTCCGAATGCCGTCATTACGCTTGTCTACAGCGGGCGGATGGTCGTCCATGATGCGCAGGCATGGATCCTGCCGGCGCGGATGAAGCTGGAGGGGCTGCCGCAGCTGCGTCTATCGGCGGTCAGTTTCGACTTTCTGCTGCAGAAACTGCAGCGCCACACCCCCCGTGTCAGTATCGGACTCATCGACGCCTTTGCCTATGGCGGCAAACCCAATACGACGGACGGCGAACTGATCCTTGACGCGATCAAGGATGTCAAAGAGGCCGATTCCCTGGTACGCTGGAACGGCAAAGCGGCAAGCTCACCGCTCTTCGGTCACGTGGCGGGGGACGTCGGGAACGGGCATGACGATATGGACAGCCTGGCCGACAAACTCTCCAAAGCGGGCGTCCACTCCCGGATCGCCGCCGCAGACTTCTATTTCAACGTCCCTGCCAAGCTGTTGACGCCTGCGGACAAAGCGTGGCAGCGTGCGGAGACCAAAAACAGTGTCGTCGGGTACGAAGCCTTCCTGATCGCCTACCCCGATTCTGCATACACCCAGACGGCAACAGGCCGGATCAATACGCTCAAGGTCAAGGAGAAGAGCGCTGCTGCAGATTCCGCCCAGAACAAGGAGCTTGAGAAGGTGGAAGCCGAGCTCAAAGTGCAGCAGGCGGAGCTGGCGCGCCTCAAAGCAGAGCAGCAGGCGCTTTCAAATGGAACCGAGACAGCTGAAGCGGCACCGCTCTATTATGAGCCGACAGAGATGGTGGCCATACCGGAGGGGATCTACCTGATGGGTTCGGACCGTTTCGACAACAGTAAGCCCGTCCATATGGTCACGGTCCAGGCCGGCCTGAAAATGAGTACCTATGAAGTCAGCAATCTGGAGTACAGCGCCTTTTTGAAAGCAACGGGGACGAAGTACCGCAAGAAAAAACTGCTTAAAAACGAGAGCGCCGCTGTGGCTTACGTCAGTTGGGAAGAAGCGATGGCCTACGCCGCCTGGCTCAGCCAGGTCTCCGGCAAATCGTATCGCCTGCCGACGGAGGCGGAGTGGGAATACGCTGCCCGTGCCGGAAGCGATACCCTCTATGCGTGGGGAGACAGTGCCGCCAATGCCGCACAGTATGCCTGGATGGCGACGAACGCACACGGCTTCGTGCACTCGCGCGGCTTGCTGCAGCCCAACGCCTTCGGCCTCTTCGATATGGCTGGGAACGTGGCGGAGTGGTGTCTGGACGGGGCAACCCCCGATTACAAAAGCGCCCCGTCCAAAGCAGCGAAAACGGGTTCGGACAATGATGCCATGAAAATCATCCGCGGCGGTTCCATCAAAAGCCGGGATGAGGGCCTTTCGCCCTCCTACCGCGATTCCAATATTCCTACCTACCGCAGTGAAATGGTCGGCTTCAGGCTCATTCTCGAGTCCTAAAACCGCCACGCAACGCTCTCAAAAAACATGAATAATCAAAAATAATATATATAAACAAAATATAATACTAAAAATGTAATATATTACTTTCAATAATAGTTTATCTGTTTTTTAAGGTTGAAGAAGTGACAATGGGGCGTTACCGGAAACGGTTAAGAATGCCATCACACTTTGTAAGGAGAGAAGCATGGGATTGTCACGAAGAGAGTTGCTCAAACTGTCCGGAGTCGCTGCTGTAGCGATGGGGGCTGCGGGGTGTTCGCAAATGGGGTTGTCGCCGGAAGAGGGTGCGGCCGAAAACGAGGGAAGCGTCGGGATCGGTACGGAAGCCCCGCTGCCCAAAAGCGATGCGCCGAGGGTGGTCGTTGTCGGCGGCGGCTGGTCCGGCCTGACGGTGGCCAAATACGTCAAAAAGTATGCGCCGAATGCGGATGTGGTCCTGGTCGAACAGCGCAGCGAGTTCATGTCCTGCCCGGTCAGCAATCTCTGGCTGGTAGATGCCGTCGAACTGGACTTTTTGATGCATGACTACCTGCAGGCCGCACGGGAAAACCGCTACACCTATTTTAACGCGACGGTCGTCGGGGTCGACAAGGCCAAGCGGGTCGTGATGACGAGCGACGGCGATCTTTCCTATGATTACCTTGTGCTGGCACCGGGGGTCGATTACGACTATTCCGGATGGACGAAAGATACGCTGCTGGAACGCCGGCTGCGGACGGAGTACCCGGCCGGTTTCAAGCCGGGCTCGGAACACCTCTCCCTGCGGAGCAAGGTACTCGATTTCGAAGCGGGCAATTTCATTCTGACGGTGCCCGGCGGCAACTACCGCTGTCTTCCTGCTCCCTATGAGCGTGCCTGTCTGATTGCCGATTATTTCAAAAAAGAGGGGATCGAGGGCAAGGTCGTCCTGATCGATGAGAACGAAGATGTCACGATCAAGGCCGAGGGGTTCCACTCCGCCTTTGAAAAGCTTTACAAGGATTACATCGAGTATATCCCCGGTACGAAGATCACGGCGTTCGATCTGGACAAAAAAGAGATCACGACCGAATACGACGATGTCATCCCTTTCGCGGATGCGGCGTTCTATCCGCACGTGCGCGGAGGCAAGATCCTGGAAGTCGCCGGGGTTGCGAAGGACAGTATCTTCAACAAAATGGAGGCAGATATCAACGTGCTGACCTACGAAGTTAACGGCCATCCGGAGATCTACTGCGCCGGTGATGTCCGGCCGATGGGCTTCAGCAAATCCGGCAACACGGCCAATACGGAAGGGGTCTATATCGCCAAGCGCATCGCCGCCAAAATCAACGGCGGGGGCGAAACACCTTGGGAATCCCCGTTGACGATCTGCTACTCGGCGGTTTCCAGCGACCCGGTCCTGGCCATTTCGATCAATGCCGCCTACGCCTACGATGCCAAGGCCAAGCGTTTCGCCTTTGCCAATGTCTATGCCAATGAGACGTGGGACGGCCGCGTCGGCATCAATAACGGTCGGGGCCTTATGGAATGGGCCAAGGGTATGTACCGCGACATGTTCAACGCATAGGAGAAGACGAATGGAACGCAGAAATTTTTTAAAAGTGGTCGGTGCTACCGGTGCCGTGATCGCGATCGACCCCTCAACGATCGGCCAGACGCTGATGGCCAAGGACGGATCGCTCTACAAACGTTATGCCAGAGTGCAGCTCGTCGACGGCAGCGGCGCACCGCTGAAGGCCGATGCCCTGAAAACGGGTGAGAACTATGTTTTCAACTACCCCTACGCGGGTACGAGCTGCCTGCTGGTCAATCTGCCGAAACCGACGGCAAAGGATGTCGCACTGACGGATGAGTTCGGGAATGAGTACATCTGGAAAGGGGGTGTCGGAAGCGGGGGGACGATCGTCGCTTTCAGCGGGATCTGCCCGCACCAGCTGACACACATCAACAAAAACGACAGTTTCATCACCTTTCGCAACCCCGGCGAACGTTTTGAGGGCGATATCGTCTGTGACGGGCATACCTCGGTCTACGATGCGGAGCGGGGCTGCCGCGTCAAGGAGGGTAAAGCGCCGCAGCCGCTGGCGGCGATCGTGCTCGAGGTCGGCAGCGACAACACCCTCTGGGCGGTGGGCGTGCTGGGCAAAGACAAGTTCCACGAATTTTTTCAAAGCTTCCGACGCGAGCTCAAAGAGCAGTTCGGCAGTAAGCGCCAGGCAAAAGCAAAGGTGGGCGAACATGCCGTCACGGTGCCCATGCGCGACTATACCCGCGACATCGTCAAACTCTGATACACTTCAGACGGCAGGCCTTCTCGGGGCCTCTGCCGTTAATCTGCATTTTTAAGTCGTTGCTTACACAATCCCTGCTAATCTAACTGACGTTAGTAATGAACAAGACTGTTTTATGCATTTTGCACTGCAGAAGCAGTGGTATGCACGTGTTAAGGACAATGTTTGAGTACGAAAAGAGAGCTTGAACTTGAGGGTGAACTGCTGCTCAAGGAGCCGGGACAATATAAAGTGATTTTGCTCAACGACGATTACACTTCCATGGATTTCGTCGTCGAGGTTTTGATGAGTATTTTTCACAAGAGTTATCAGGAAGCGGAGCAGATCATGCTCGATATCCATCGCCAGGACCGTGGGATCTGCGGTGTCTACACTTACGAAGTGGCAGAGACCAAAGTGATGCAGGTCAGCCGTCTGGCGCGGGAGCATGGGTATCCGCTCAAGGCAACGATGGAGGAAGCGTAATGATCAGTGCCGAACTTAATGCCGTCTTTCAAAAAGCGCTGCTGTATGCCAAGGATCAGCGGCATGAATACCTGACGATCGAGCATGTCTTTTATGCTCTGCTCGGTTCCAAAGAGGGGATCGCGATTATCCGGGAGTGCGGCGGCGACGTCGCGTCCATGCGCGCTGCGGTGAGCCGCTACCTCTCCATGACGATGGAGCCCCTGCCCGAGGACGTGACCCAGGAGCCTTTCGAGACCGTTGCGCTGTCACGCATGATCGACCAGATGATCCGCCACATCCAGAGTGCGCAGAAGCAGCAGGCGGAGGTCGGCGATCTCGTGGCGGCGATCTACGAAGAGAAGCACACCTATGCCTGCCAGGTGCTGCTCGAGAGCGATATCAACCGCGTCGACGTCCTGGAGGTGATCTCGCACAAGGATGTGCAGCCCCAGTCCGTTTCGGATGCGGAGGAGAGCTACCTCGAGAAGTATACGGTAGAGCTGGTGGCGCAGGCCCGCGCCGGCCGCATCGACCCCGTCATCGGGCGCCAGGACGAGATCGAGCGGGTCGTGCAGACACTCTGCCGGCGTAAAAAGAACAACCCGCTGCTCGTCGGCGAACCCGGCGTCGGCAAAACAGCCATCGCCGAGGGCCTGGCCCTGCGCATTGCGGACGGGGAGGTCCCCGAACTGCTCGAAGAGGCCCCCGTCTACGCCCTGGACCTCGGTGCGATGCTGGCGGGGACGAAATACCGCGGTGACTTCGAAAAACGCCTCAAGGGGGTGATCGATGAGGTGACGGCGCACAAGAACGCCATCATGTTTATTGACGAGATCCATACGCTCGTGGGCGCCGGTGCCGTCAACGGCGGCAGCATGGACGCTTCCAACCAGCTCAAACCGGCCCTCGCGTCGGGGGCGATGAAGTGTATGGGGGCGACGACCTATGCCGAGTACCGCAATGTGTTTGAAAAAGACCGCGCGCTGAGCCGCCGCTTTGCCAAGATCGATGTGGATGAGCCGAGCCAGGCCGAGAGCATCGAGATCCTCAAGGGGCTGCGTCCCAAATACGAAAAGCATCACAAGCTTACCTACGAGGACAAAGCACTCGAAGTGGCGGTATCGCTGTCGAAGAAGTATATCTCCGACCGCTTCCTGCCCGACGTGGCGATCGACCTTATCGACGAGGCGGGGGCATCGTTCCATCTGAAAAAACATGACCGCAACGTCGTCAAGGCGCTTGATATCGAAAACGTCATCGCGAAGATGACGGGAATCCCGACCTCGCAGGTCTGCGAAGACGATACCCTGCGGCTTGAATATCTTGAGCGCGATCTGCGCGCCAAGGTGATCGGGCAGGATGCGGCGGTCGAGAAGGTCGCGCTGGCGATCAAACGCAGCCGCGCCGGGCTCAACCCCGAAGAGCGGCCGATCGCGTCGTTCCTCTTTGCCGGACCGACGGGCGTCGGGAAAACCGAACTGGCCAAGTCCCTGGCGGAGACGCTGGGGGTTCATTTCGAGCGCTTCGACATGAGCGAATACATGGAGAAGCATGCGCTCTCGCGCCTGGTCGGTGCCCCTCCGGGTTATGTCGGCTATGAGCAGGGCGGTCTGCTCACCGAGGCGATCCGCAAACACCCCTACACGGTGCTGCTGCTCGACGAGATCGAAAAGGCCCACCCGGAGCTGATCAACGTGCTGCTCCAGGTGATGGACAATGCGACGCTGACGGACAACAACGGCTACAAGGCGAATTTCAAGAACGTCATCCTGATCATGACCTCCAACGTCGGGGCAACAGAACGCAGCGTCATGGGCTTCAATGCCGACAGCAGCCTGGCCCGCGGCGAAGCGCTCAAGGCCTTCTTTACGCCGGAGTTCCGTAACCGCCTCGACGCCGTCATCGAGTTTGCCCCGCTGGACCGCGAGATCGTCGAGGGGATCGTCGACAAATTCATCGCCGAACTCAACATGCAGCTGGCATCGAAGGGCATTGCGATCACCCTGGGCGAGAAAGCCCGCGGTTATCTCGCGGAGATGGGCTACGACAAAGCGATGGGGGCCCGCCCGCTCGGAAGGATCATCCAGGAGAAGATCAAGGACCCGCTTACGAACGAGATGCTTTTCGGCCGTCTGAAAGCAGGCGGGAAGGTCCATGTCGATTACAAGAACGAGATCGTCTTCACGTATGACGAACATGCGGAGGAAGAGGCGGCGGTGTGATTCCGCAGCAGATCCGCTATGAACTGGCATTCCCCGACCCGAGGGATGCCGACGAATCGGGTATCGTCGCCTTCGGCGGCGACCTGTCACCTTCACGGCTGCTGCTGGCCTACCGCAGCGGCATTTTTCCCTGGTACAGCAAAGGCGACCCCATTTTGTGGTGGTCCCCCGATCCCCGGTTCATTCTCAATCTTGAGGACTTCGTGCTGCGCCGTTCGCTCCGTAAGCGCCTCAAACATTTCGACATCCGTTTCAACACTGCCTTCAGTGACGTAGTCCGCGCCTGTGCGACGACACCCCGTCCTGGACAGGAGGGGAGCTGGATCCTGCCGGAGATGGTCGAGGCCTACGAAGTTCTGCACGCGATGGGACACGCCCACTCGGTCGAAGCGTGGCAGGAGGGGCGGCTCGTCGGCGGACTGTACGGGGTCGAAGTCGGGGGCATGTTCTGCGGCGAATCGATGTTCGCCCATGTCAGCGACGCTTCCAAGGCCGCCTTTGCCGCATTGGTAGAGCACCTGAAGGCGCGCGGCTTCGAGATGATCGATGCCCAGGTGCCGACGGAGCATCTCAAAAGCCTCGGCGCCATCGAGGTGAGCCGCGACTATTTCCTGATGCGTCTCGAACAGCTGCGCGATAAAGGTATAATGGGTTTCATGCAAGCGTAAAAGGAGTGGGCATGAAACTGCAAACGATCAGGGCAGCCGTTGCGGCACTGCTGGGCGTCATTCTGCTTTCGGGCTTCTGGAGCGGAAAGACAGCAGAGGAGAAGCGCCAGGAAGTACAGAAGATGAAGGCGGAAACGCTGGCGATGCTCTACAAAGAGGCGCCGGAGGCGAAAGCGATCATCAAGAAAGCGTACGGCTACGCCGTGTTCAGCAATATCGGCGTTAACCTCATTCTTGTCTCTGCCGGAGGCGGTTCAGGGGTGGCGCACGACAATGAAACGGGCAAAGATACCTATATGAATATGGGGACCGTCGGTGTGGGGCTCGGGCTCGGCATCAAGGATTTCCGCGGGGTCTTCCTTTTCGAGAACAAAACAGTCTACGAGGATTTCATCAACAAGGGGTGGGAGGCAAACGCCCAGGCCGATGCCGCCGCCAAAGCGGACGACAAAGGGGCTGCCTTCGGCGGGGCGGTGACCGTCGCCCCGGGTATCCGACTCTACCAACTGACCAAGACGGGGCTGGCGCTGCAGGCAACGATCCAGGGGACGAAGTACTGGCAGGATGATGAGCTGAACGAATAGCCGCTGTCTCCAGGGGTGAAATTTGGTGCGTCATTAGACCGGTTTAAGGAAACAATTCTTATACTGAACCATCATCAAACGATGAAGGAGTCACAATGAAAAAAGTACTTGTAAGTCTTGCTGCGGTTGCGGCGCTCAGTTCGGCGGCTTTCGCCGGTGTCAACAGCCAGACGGGCTGCGGTCTCGGTGCGATGATCATCAAAGATGACAGCTCCGCGATTATGCTCGCACTCCAGGCGACCACCAACGGTACCTCTGCAAACCAGACGTTCGGTATCACCTCCGGTACGTCCGGCTGTAAGCGCATGCCGCTGGTTATGAACGACCGTGCTGCCGAATTCGTCGCGTCCAACATGGATCAGATTGCGAAAGAGGCTGCGATCGGCGGCGGTGAATCCGTCGATACGCTTGCGGAACTGCTCAAAGTCGAAGACAAAGCGGCTTTCGCGGCTTCCCTGCAGCAAAACTACAACAGCATCTACACGTCCGGCGACGTCAAGATGGCTGACGTTCTCGACAACATCGCAACCGTCGAGGGCTGACCCTACTTTTCTCGGGCCGGGTTCCCGGCCCATCCTCCCATCTCCCCAAAAGGGTTTTTTCTTGTACCGTTTCCTCATTATGCTGATGATATTGGCGTCTGTCGTGCAGGCAAACGTAGTGGAAAACGCCCTGGATAAGGCGGCAGATCTGGCGCTGGCAGAGAGCCGGTACTGGCACCTGCTGCTGCATATGCCTAAAGACGTCAGCGAAGTCGACGACCCGGCATTCTTCCTCGCGCCGGACGGCAGGGAGAACGCAGGGGCCGAACTCAATGCGACGATCACGGCGCTCTACGGGGAGACCCGCTTCGACGACAACGCGACGGGATGCCGTTTCCCCGCCCGCCGCGCCTGGCTGCAGGAGCGTCTCGGGCTGGAAGGCCTGCCAGCGCTGCAGTGCACCGCCTACGAGACGCTGGTGCGGAAGATGGACCCGCAGTCGGTGACGCTGGTCTTCTCCTCGGCGCACATCAACTCCCCGGCCTCCATGTTCGGCCATACCTTTCTGCGCATCGACTCCTCCTATGAGTCGAAGATGCTCTCCTATGCCGTCAACTACGCCGCCGGCGCGGACCCGGACAAAGAGAACGGGATCGTCTTCGCGATCAAGGGTCTTTTCGGCGGCTACCCGGGGTTTTACTCCCTGCTGCCCTATTATGAAAAACTCAAAGAGTACCGGGATACGGAACAGCGCGACGTCTGGGAGTACGACCTGGACCTGAACCATGACGAGGTGATGGCGATGATCCGCCATATCTGGGAACTCAAAGGGGTGTACAACTGGTACTACTTCTTCGACGAAAACTGTTCGTACAACATGCTCTGGCTGATGGAGATCGCCCGGCCGGACGTTGATGTCCGGGGCCATTTCATCTACCACATCATCCCGATGGAGACCGTTCATGCGACCGAAGAGGAGGGGCTGGTGCATGCCAAGCACTACCGGCCGTCGAAGCGGACACTGCTGCTGGCCTATGAGAGGGTGCTGGACAAGCGCGGCGAAACGGAAGCCCTCGCGCTGGCCGACGGCGTGCTTGAGCCCCGGGAGGTGCTGGACGATCCGGTGCGCGATGCACAGATGAAGCGCTACACCCTGGAGGCGGCGTCGGAGCTTGCCGAGTACCGTTTGATGAAGGGGAAGGTCGACAAGGCGGCCTATTCGGAGCGATTTCATAAAATCCTTTCCGCGCGAGCGGCCCTCGGGAAGGGGGAGACACTGCCCGTGACACGCCCGAGAAACCCCGATGAGGGGCACCGCGCGACGCGGGCGCTCGCCGCAACGGGATGGCGTGACGGCAACCCTTACCAGCGCATCGGCATCCGGCCGGCCTATCACGATCTCAGCGACAGCGACGTCGGGTTCATGCCCGGAACACAGATCGAGTTTCTGGACCTTGAAGCGCGTTATGACCGCGACGGCGCTGCCGTGGAGAAGGCGACAATCGTCTCCATTACGTCCATCGCCCCGCAAAGCGCCTTTTTCAGCCCCTTCTCCTGGCGGATGCGTGCGGGGTGGGACCAGTCGTTTCTGAGCCGTGATGCGGTGTTCGGCACGACGGTCGGCGCGGGTTTCGCCGCCGGAGGCAGATGGGGGTACGGGTATCTCCTGGCGGAGCCGGAAATTTTCATCACGGACAAAGGGTACGGCGCATTTAACACGACGGCAGGGGTGCTTTTTGAAACGGGCGGCGGTTCCAAACTGGCCGGGGAGGGCGGGTACCGTTTTTATGCCGACGGGATGCGCCAGTGGACGGGAAGAGTGGAACATACGAGCCGCATTTCACAGAACAACGCGCTGAAGCTCTTCTTTGATTACACGGAGAAAACCGACGGCCCCCAGCGCAGTTTCAGTGCCGCATTCGTACACTATTATTAACATGCCTTTATAGACACCGGTGCCGCAATCGGTTATAATCGTTACACGATATCAACGTAGAAGAGAGCCGATGTACATTCCGCAAATACAGTTTTCCCTCTGGGCCGATTTCATCGAACGCGATTTCATCGATACGGGCCTAAAACGTCTCGTCGAGCAGGGCGTTGTCAACGGGGCGACGTCGAACCCCGCGATTTTCAAAAATGCCATTTTGACCTCACCGGCCTACCAGATGCAGCTGGAGACGCTGCAGAACCACACCCCAAAGGCCAAATACGAAGCCCTGGCGATCACGGATATCCAGAAAGCGGCGGATGCCCTGCGGCCGCTGTTTGATCAAAGCGACGACGGCTATGTGAGCATCGAGGTCGACCCCTACCTCTGCGACGATGCCGTCGGAACGATCGAGGAGGGGCGCCGCCTTTTCAGGACGATCGAACGTCCCAATGTGATGATCAAGGTCCCGGCAACCGACGCGGGCTATGTGGCCATGGAGACGCTGGTCAGCGAGGGGATCCCCGTCAACGCGACGCTGATCTTCTCCAAGGCGCAGGCGCTGGCCTGTGCCAACTCCTTCGCACGGGGGCTGGAGAAGGGTTCGGTACAGGTCGATACGGTGATCAGCATCTTCGTCAGCCGCCTGGACCGCGCCATCGACGCGACGCTCGAAGCCAAAGGGGTGCAGCCGGCCCTGGCTGGCGTCTACAACGCCGCGGCCATTTACGAGGCGGTCGAGTCGCTGGAGCTGCCCCGCTGCCGCGCACTCTTCGCGTCGACCGGCGTCAAGGGGGGCGGACTTCGCCCCTCCTACTATGTCGATGCACTGCTGGCGGCGCACAGCGTCAACACGGCACCGATCGAGACGATCGAGGCCTTCGTGGCGCACGGGGACACTGAGGCGAAGCTGCCGCTTGACGCGGAACGGATCGAGGCACATTTCGACGCCGTCGCCGAAGCGGGCGTCGATATCGAGGCGGTCTGCGCCCAGCTCATGGACGAGGGGCTTGAAGCATTCAAAACGGCATTTGCCGAAATCCTGGCGGAATTGGAGTAATTTATGAGTACAAATCAAGTCGATACCGATATCAATATTGAGAACCTGACCTTTGAAACGCTGCGGCGGGTGCGCGGGTACCTGAAACGGATGATGGATGCCGGGGGCTCGGACCTCCACCTCAAGGCAAATTCCGTCGTACGTGCCCGTATCAACGGTGACATTACGCCGCTTAGCGGCGAAATCTTCAAAAAAGAGGAGGCGCTCACCTTCGCGAAAGAACTTTTGCGAACCCGTTTTGCTGAGTTCGTCCGGCAAAAAGAGCTCGACCTTGTCTACTCTTTCGACGAGAATACCCGTTTCCGTGTCAACATCTTTTTCCAGATGGACGGGGTCTCCGCTGTTTTCCGTGTCATTCCCGTCAAGATCGTCTCCATCGACGATCTCGGTCTGCCCAAGGTCGTCCACAGGTTTGCCAGTACCGAGCGGGGGCTGGTCCTGGTGACCGGGGTTACCGGTTCGGGTAAATCGACGACGCTTGCGGCAATCATCAACGAGATCAACTGGTCGCAGCGCAAACACATCGTCACCATCGAGGACCCGATCGAATTCGTCCATAAGGACCGCAAATGTATCGTCAACCAGCGCAGTGTCGGGCAGGATACGAAGAGCTTCGCCAACGCCCTGCGTGCCGTACTTCGTGAAGACCCGGATATCATCCTCGTCGGGGAGATGCGGGATATCGAGACGGTCGAGACGGCGCTGCATGCGGCGGACTCGGGACACCTTGTCTTCTCCACGCTGCACACCCTGGATGCGAAGGAGACGATCAACCGTGTCATCTCCATCTTCCCGACAGGGGAACAGAACCGGGTCCGCATGACCCTGGCAGCCGTTTTGCAGGGGGTCGTTTCCCAGCGCCTCATCCCGACCGTGGACGGCAAACGGACCGCGGCACTGGAGATCCTCGTCAATACGCCCTACATTGCCCAGCTCATCATGGAAGACCGCGACAGCGAGATCCGCGATGCCATCGAGGAGGGGAAGGATATCTACGGATCGCAGAGTTTCGACCAGGGGATCCTGGACCTCTGGCATGCCAAGCGGATCTCGACAGAGCAGGCGTTCAAATATGCGACTTCGCCGGCAGACCTCAAACTTCGCATGGAGGGCTTCACCAGCCGCGTGACCGCCAAAGACGGCAGTACGATGCAGCCCAAGCACGAAGAGGATGACAAACCGCGCTTCAGCGAAGATGAGATCTTCCAGCTCAAAGGCGAGTAGCATCAGTTTTAGCTGTTTTTAAAGTATATTTAAGTATTATTCCGTCCTATTTTATTACAAGGACACACCTATGTTGGAAGGTATTGTTAGAGAGAGTACCGGTAAAAGCGCTACAAAAGCGTGTCGCCGCGATGGTTATCTGATTGCCAACATCTACGGAAAGGGGCTTGAAAACGTTCACGCCGCTTTCAAGATGAATGAGTTCATCCGTACAGTTCGCAACAAAGACACCCTGGCGTTCCCGGTAAAAGTCGGTGACCAGGAGATGAACGTTGTCGTTCAGGCGTATGAGTCTCATCCGGTGTCCGGTAACCTGCTGCACGTTGACCTGATGGTCGCACAGCCGGGTGTCGTTACCCACTACAATGTTCCGGTCAAGACGGAAGGTTCACCGGTCGGTCTGAAGAACAAAGGTATGCTGTATGTCGCGAAGAAACGTCTGCGCGTCAAGGGTGCCATCGATCAGATCCCGGATACGATCACTGTCAACGTCGCTCCGCTCGACCTCGGTGACTCTATCCTGATCCGCGACCTGGAGAAATCCGAAGCGTTTACATTTACTGACGCTGACCGCGTTTCCGTTCTCTCCATCATCAAAGCGAAATAATTTTGCTGATCGTCGGACTGGGTAACCCGGGTTCGGCGTATGAGAAGACCCGGCACAACGTCGGGTTTATGGTCGTTGATGCGCTCTTAAAGCGCCATCAGTGCGATGCCGTCAAAAAGGCCGTTTTTGAAGGTGACCTCTATAAATTTTCCACCCATTTTTTCCTCAAACCGCTCACCTTTATGAACCTCTCAGGCCGTTCCATCGCCAACGTCAAACGTTTTTACAAGATCGATGAAGTTATTGTCATCCATGACGACCTTGATCTGCCGTTCGGGACGCTGCGCTTCAAGCGCGGGGGCGGGCACGGGGGGCATAACGGCCTCAAATCGACCGATACGGCGATCTCCCCCGATTATATCCGCGTGCGCATGGGCATAGGTCATCCGGGAGACCGCAACCGGGTTGCCGATTATGTGCTGAGTGCCTTCACCCCGGCAGAACGGGAGCACCTTCCCGCCTGGATCGACCGGACTGCTGACGCGGTCGAGGCGCTGATGCGGATGAGCATGGACGAGGTCGCCTCTAAGTACACCGTCAAAAAAACTCCGTTACAATAACCGATATTCTTCAGGGGCCTGCGATGTTGATGTTCCGCTATATTGCCTACCATTATCTCAAATACATCGCCGTCATTCTCTTTGCCCTTGTTTTTTTCATGGTTGGTTTTGACTATATGGAGAGCGCGGACAAACTGCAGTCGGCCAACCTTATCGTCATCTACCTCACCTACAAAACCTTTTTTGCCGTCGATATGCTGCTGCCGCTCTCCCTGGTCTTTGCGATGATCGCGACGAAGATCTTCTTGATCCGCTCCAACGCTTTGGTGGCGATCTATGCGCTGGGCTACAACAAAACAGACGTTATCAAGCCCTTCGTCGGGGTGGCAGTCGTGATCATGACCCTCTACATCGCCCTGCATGCGACCTCGTTCGCCCGTGCGGACGAGTATGCGAACAATATCCGGCGCTCCGCCCAGTACCTGCAGCCCACCTCCAACCTCTTTTTCACGTTCAAGGACCGCTACGTCTATTTCGGGAAACTCTACCCGCTGCAGGAGCGGGCCGAAGATATCCGTATCTTCACCCATGAGAACGGACAGCTCCAGCAGGTGCTCTCCGCCGAGGGGGCCTACTATACCGACGAACACTGGCACCTGAGCCACGCCGTATCGCTGCGCAAACCCGACACACTGAGCCTGGAGGGTGAAGGGATCACCGTGACACAGCTGCAGGATCTGATGATGCTCGAGGGGTTCCGTCCGAAGATCCTCGACCAGGTCTACGAAGGGAAGGTGAACTACACCATCCTCGATGCGATCGATGCCCTGCTGCTGCTGGGAAGTGAAAACCTCAATATCGACAAGATCAAAAGTGCGCTCTACCGCATTTTCATCACGCCGCTGTTCGTGCCGAGTCTGATCATCCTGATCTTCTTTTTCGTCCCGATCAGCCCCCGTTTCCTCAATATCACGCTGTTCAGTTTCATTGCGATCCTGGCGACGATGATGACCTGGTCATTCCTCTTTATGCTCACCGAGCTCTCCAACAACAAGACCATTCCCAGTGAAGTGGGCATCGTGATGCCGGTGCTCGCGCTTTTCGCGGCGGCCCTGATCCTCTGGTACCGTAACCACGGGCACGGCGTCGACGCACACTCCTAACGCCCCCTTTAGCCCTTTTTCGCTATTATCGCGCAACAATTTTCCCGGGCACGGTGCTGCTGCAGGCGTCACCCCGGCCCCGAAAGAAGGAAGCATGTCAATGGACTTCAATGCCCTGGCAGACACATACGGTACACCGCTCTACGTGTATGATTTCGACGCGATGCGCGCGCAGTACGAGGAGCTCAAAGAGGCGTTCCGCGGGCGCAAATCCCTCATCTCCTACGCCGTCAAGGCCAACTCGAACCTCAGTGTCGTCAAACAGTTTGCCGATCTCGGTGCCGGTGCGGACTGCGTCTCTATCGGCGAGGTGCGCCGTGCGATGATGGCGGGCGTGCCCAAATACAAGGTGATCTTCAGCGGCGTCGGCAAGCGTGACGACGAGATCCGAGAGGCGATCGAACGGGATATCCTCTACATCAACCTCGAGAGCGAGGCGGAGCTGGGGCGCGTCGAGATGATCGCGCAGGAGCTGGGGCAGGTTGCGCGGATCAGTATCCGTGTCAACCCCAACATCGACCCCAAGACCCACCCCTACATCTCCACGGGGCTGCACGACAACAAGTTCGGTGTCGAGATCGATGCGGCCAAGCGGATGTATATCCGCGCCAACAAGTCACAGTGGCTTGAACCCGTCGGGATCCATTTCCACATCGGCAGCCAGCTCACCGAACTCGACCCGATCCGCGAGGCGAGCGAGATCGTCGCCGACCTCGTGCGCTCCCTCAAAGCGGCCATCGGGATCGAGCTGAAGTTCTTTGACATCGGCGGCGGGCTCGGCATCCGCTACAAGGACGAAACGACGATCACGCCGTACGACTACGCCCAGGCGGTGCTCTCCACCCTGGCGGGGATGGATATTACTGTCGTCTGCGAACCGGGCCGTTTCATGACGGCGAACGCCGGCTATTTCCTGACACGGGTATTGTACGAGAAACAGAACGGTGCGAAGCGTTTTGTCGTCGTCGACGGTGCGATGAACGACCTGATCCGCCCGAGCCTCTACCGCGCCTATCACCGCATCACCCCGGCCACGGCCCATGAAGGCGACGAGACGCCGGCGGACATCGTCGGTCCCGTCTGCGAAAGCGGGGACTTCCTGGCCAAGGATTACCCGCTGCCGCCGATGGCGCACAACGACCTGCTTGTTGTCCACAGCGCCGGGGCCTACGGCTTCGGCATGGGCAGCAACTACAATACCCGCGGCCGCGCGGCGGAAGTCGCGCTCATAGCGGGAGCGGACCGCCTGATCCGGGACCGGGAGTCTTTCGAAGACCTGGTCGCACCGGAGCTGAAATACCTCGGCTGATCCCATGTACTTCGTCGACGTTCAGGGCACCCTGATCGATGACCGGGCCCAGGCGCCCATCCCCGGGGCGATCGACTTCATCGACGCCCTCAACCGCAACCATACCCCCTACCTTGTCGTCACCAATAACACGAAACGCGCCAGTAGCGAGTTTCTGGCTTACCTTCAATCGCTCGGTTTTGCCATCCCCCAGAACCGCTACCTTGATGCGCTGATGCTTCTGGAACGCGAGGTCCCGAAGAAGGGGGTAGCCGCCTACGGCAGCGAGACTTTCCTGGCACAGCTTGATGCCATGGGGTACGTACGCGATTACAGCGCGCCGCAAACGCTCCTGCTCTCCGTCCGGGCCGATTACGGTGCGGATGATTTCGCGCAGATGATCACCTTCCTGATGAACGGTGTACGCCTGGTCGGCATGCACGACACGACGCTCTATGCGACGCAGGAACAGCGCTTCCCCGGCGTGGGGGCGCTGCTGCGGATGCTCTCCTATGCCGCGGCCGTCCCGTTTACGGTCGTGGGCAAACCTTCCGAAGCATTCTACGGCGAGGCGCTGCGCCTGCTGCGTACCCAGTGTTCGGATGCCGCCTATGATGGGGTGACGATGATCAGCGACGATTACGCCGGCGATCTGACCGGTGCGGCGGCACTGGGGATGCGGACGGCCCTGGTCCTCAGCGGAAAAGTGCGCCCCGAAGACGCGCTTACAGCGCGGCTGCGAAGGGAAGAATCGGGGACGGTGGTGTATAATGACGTCACTGACATACCGTCCGGAAAGAGTGTGAAGTGAAAAGCGAAGCGATACAAGCGTTGGACACCCTCGAGGCGTGCCGCGATGCCATTGATGCGATTGATACGGAGCTGCTGGCCCTGATCAACGAGCGGATGGCCGTGGTGGAGCGCGTGGGGGAGATCAAGAACGAAAGCGGGGCGCCGATCTACCGCCCCGAACGCGAACGGGCGATCCTGAAGCGGCTTGAGACGCTCAACATCGAGCAGAAGGGACTGCTCAATGCCGGGGCGATCGAAGCGATCTTCCTCGAGATCTTCGCCGTCGCACGCAACCTCGAACTCCCCGAACGCATCGCCTACCTCGGGCCGGAAGGCACCTTTACCCACCAGGCGGCGGAGAGCCGTTTCGGCGCGATGAGCGAATACCTCCCGATGGGCACGATCAGCGGCGTTTTCAAGGCCCTCGAGAGCGGGCGCGCGAAGTTCGGGGTCGTCCCGATCGAAAGCCGGCGCGACGGCGTCGTCGGCGAGACGCTCGACCTGCTGGCGGCGAGCCCCGTGAAGATCGTGGCGGAACTCTACATGCCGATCCACATGACCTTTGCAACGAAGGCGCCGCACCTCGACGGGATCAAGCGCATCTACTCCAAGGACAAGGGCTTCGGCCAGTGCCGCGCCTTCCTGGACGAACACGGGCTTCACAATGTGGAGCAGATTCCCGTCGAGTCGACGGCGAAGGCCGCCATTCTCGCGGCAAAGGACCCGGAGGCCGCGGCGATCTGCAGCCATATCGCCGCCAAGCTCTACGGGGTGCCGATGCTGTTCGAGAACATCGAGGACGTCACCGACAACACGACGCGCTTCTTTATCCTGAGCGATTTCAAAAACGTGCCGAGCGGCCATGACAAGACCTCGATCCTGGCCAAACTCAAGAAGACGACGCGTGCCGGTGTCCTGGTCCATTTCCTGCACGATTTCGACAAGGCGAAGATCAACCTCAGCAAGATCGAGAGCCGCCCGGCCAAAAGCGGTTCCGGTTTCGGTTACTGGTTCTTTATCGATTTTTACGGCCATATCGACGACAAAAACGTGCAACGCGTTTTGAAAAAATACACCGAAGAAGTGACGTGGCTGGGAAGCTACGTCGAAGGGGAACAATGAGATTCAATCCAGTACTTGATGCCATCAGCGTCTATGAGGCGGGCAAGCCGATCGAGCTTGTCGTTCGCGAATTCGGGATCGCGCCGAAGGATATTGTCAAGCTCGCCAGTAACGAGAACCCGTTCGGCTGCTCCCCGAAAGTGCAGGAGGCCGTGGGCGCGATCGTCTCCAAGATGGCCCTCTACCCCGACGACTCCATGCACAAGCTCAAAGCGGGGCTTTCAAAACGTTTCGGCGTCGATCCGCACGAAGTCGTCATCGGTGCCGGTTCTGATCAGGTGATCGAGTTTGCCGTTCATGCCAAGGCGGGTGCGGGCAGCAAGGTGCTTGTCAACAGCGTCACCTTCGCGATGTACGAGATCTACGCGCACCACGTCGGTGCGGAGGTGATCCGCACGGCTTCGCGCGAACATGACCTCGACGAGTTCTACGCGCTCTACCTGGAGCACAAACCCTCCATCATCTTCCTCTGTACGCCGAACAACCCGACCGGCGACAGCGCGGACGCGGCGGAGGTGAAAGCTTTCCTTTCGAAAATCGACAAGGAGACCCTGGTCATCGTCGACGGCGCCTACATGGAGTACGCCCGCTACAAGGATGCCGCCAAGGCCCTGGAGCCCAAAGAGCTCATCGAGACCTATGAGAACGTGCTTTACCTCGGGACCTTCTCGAAAGCGTACGGGTTGGGGGGGATGCGCGTCGGTTACGGTATCGCGCAGCGCGATATCATTACCGCGCTCTACAAGCTCCGTCCCCCCTTCAACATCACAACCCTCTCCCTCGAAGCGGCCTCCGTGGCGTTGGAGGACGAGGAATTCGTGCAGATGAGCATCGCGAAGAACTTTGAGGAGATGGCGCGCTACGAGGCCTTTGCCGAAGCGCACGGTATCCGTGCGATCGATAGCTATACGAACTTCGTCACCCTCTGCCTGGGCGAGGGCAGGAACTCCACTGCGATCGCCGACACCCTGCTGCGGCAGGGGATGATCGTGCGTAACCTCGCCGGTTACGGGCTCAACGCGATCCGGGTCACCGTCGGAAAGCCCGAAGAGAACGACCGCTTTTTCGCCCTGGCTGCGGAGCTGGTCTGATCGGAGGGCGGGGTGAAGATCGCGGACGCTTTCTCCTCCCTGCCGAAGACCACTATTCTACTCTCCCTGCTGCTGCTCTGTTTCCTGCTGCTCAGCGGCATGCTCTACCGTTCGCTCATGCACATGGAGATGGCTATCGGTTCCATCGCCGACCCTGTTATGACGGGGCGGCTGATAGAGCGTCTGGAGCTGCTTGATGCGGATTACCGTGTCCGGAAGGACGGCCGTATCCTTGTAGATGAGGGCGATGCCGCGCGCCTGCAGCGCCAGGGGCTTGCGTTGGGCGAGGTACGCCCGCAGCCCGACAGGAGGGGCCAAGCCCTGCTGATCCTGCTGCTGCTGGCGACGGCGGGGGGCGTCGCATCGGTTGTACGGCGCTTAGCGCGCCTGCTGCAGCCGCTACGCCCGGCACCGGCCGTGACCGCACCTCATGCTGAAACACCAACGGTGCCGCAACGGTCCGTAACCGTTCCCGAGGCGCCTATTCCCGCCGGGACGCAGCGGCTCTACGAGGGAGAACATCCCCAGACCGTCGCGGTCTACCTCCTGACGCTGGCGACGGCGGAAGCCGCCGCGGCGATGGAGGCGATGGACGTGCATCAGCGCGACCGGGTTTGGGAGCGGATGGCATGCAGCGGGGAGTGCGACGAAGGGCTGCGCCGACGTCTGTCGGAACTCTTTGCCCGGAAAATGAAAGCGCTGCAAAAAAGGGTACGGCCGGCGGAGACGACGGAGAAGATGGTCGCCATCTACCGGCGGCTCACGCCGCAGACGCGCGAGGCGCTGCTGGCGGCCCTGCGCCGGGGCCATCCCAAAGAGGGGATTATCAGATTACTTGAAGCTGAAGCGCTGCAGTCGCATCGGGGCGGAGAAGGTTGATAATAGCCCCTTTTCGCTAATATGCTTCACCTTTTTTCCCCTTTTTCAGGGAGAGGCCATTGTACGAGGACAGGATGAACCAAAAACCATTACACGATTATGAAGCGCTGGAGGCACAGTGCCGCGCGATCCGGGAGCGGATCCTGGACGTGGTCAGTACCAACGGCGGGCACCTGAGCTCCACGCTGGGAGCGACCGAGCTGATCGTGGCGATGCATGCGGTGTTTGATTCGGCCAAGGATCCCTTCATTTTCGATGTCTCTCACCAGGCCTATGCCCACAAGCTGCTGACGGGACGCTGGGAGGCCTTTGCCACCCTGCGCCAGTTCGACGGTCTCAGCGGCTACACGAAGCCAAAGGAGAGCGAGCACGACTACTTCGTCGCAGGCCACTCCTCCACCTCCATCTCCCTCGGGGTCGGTGCCGCAAAAGCGATTGCTCTCAAAGGGGAGCAAAACGAGCGAATCCCTGTCGTCATGATCGGTGACGGGGCGCTGAGTGCGGGGATGGCCTACGAGGCCCTCAACGAGCTCGGCGAGCGCGAATACCCGATGGTGATCATCCTCAACGACAACGAGATGAGTATCGCCAAGCCGATCGGGGCCGTCAGCCGGATGCTAAGCTCCGCGATGGCGAGCCCCTTCTACCAGAAGATCAAACGCGGCACGGAAATGTTTGTGGACCATTTCGGCGAGGGGGCGCACTACCTGGCCAAGCGCTTCGAGGAGTCCTTCAAACTGATCACGCCGGGCATCATGTTCGAAGAGATGGGAATCGAGTACATCGGCCCCGTCGACGGGCATGATATCAAACGCCTCGTTGAGACCTTCGAGACCGCCCGCACGATGGGCAAACCGGTGATCATCCATGCCCAGACCATCAAAGGCAAGGGGTACAAGATCGCCGAGGGGCAGCACGAGCAGTGGCACGGCGTGGGCCCCTTCGATCTCGACAGCGGTGTCTCACATAAAAAAAGCGGGGCCAAGAGCGCAACGCAGATCTACACCGAGGCGCTGCTCCATCAGGCGGACCGTAATGAGAAAGTCGTGGGCGTGACGGCGGCGATGCCGAGCGGTACCGGGCTTTCGGCCCTGCTTGAAAAATACCCCGACCGTTTCTGGGACGTGGCGATCGCCGAGCAGCACGCCGTGACGTCGATGGGCGCACTGGCCAAAGAGGGGTTCAAGCCCTTCTGTACGATCTACTCCACCTTTTTGCAGCGCGGGTATGACCAGGTGATCCACGACGTCTGCCTGATGGACCTCCCGGTCGTGTTCGCGATGGACCGGGCGGGGATCGTCGGCGAGGACGGCGAGACGCACCAGGGCGTCTTCGACATCAGCTTCCTGCGCGCGATCCCGAATATGACGCTCTGCGCGCCGCGCGACGAAAAGTCGATGCACCAGGCCGTGGCCTTCGCGGCGGCCTTTGACCGTCCGCTTGGGCTCCGTTACCCCCGGGGTGCTTTCCTGACAGCGGGACTGCCGGAATCCACCCCGTTTGAATACGGCAAGGCAGAGCTGCTGATCGAAGCCCAGAGTGATATTTTGCTGATCGGGTACGGCAACGGCGTCGGCCGTGCGGCGCAGACCCTGGAGCAGCTGGGGATGCCGGCGGCCCTGCTGGACCTGCGTTTCGTCAAACCGCTCGATACGGAACTGCTGCGTATGCTCACCGGCCGCCATAAGCGCTGGTTCGTCTTCAGCGACTCCGCCGCGGCCGGCGGGGTGGGCAGCGCCCTGTTGGAGTGGCTCGCATCCGAGGGGATCGGGGATATCCGTCTTCAGAGCTTCGAATATGGGGACGCCTTCATCACCCACGGCGCGACGCTCAAAGTGGAAGCGTCACTGGGGCTGCGTCCCGAACAGCTGGCCGAGCGCATCCGCGAAAGCTTCTAGCGCTTCCTTCCCTAAAAAGCCAGTTCCATCAGCAGCGGCTGCTGCGCCGCTTTCGTTTTCAGGTAGAGCAGATGCGTTTTGATCGTACGCGGGCCTGACGTCAGGTTCTGCGTCGTATCGCCCGCCCCCGCATCTGAGGGAACGGCACTGCCGGGCGCCAACGCCGTTGCATTGCTCTCCACCGCCTCTTTCACTTTCCCGGTATAGATGTTGAAGTCCGTCACGTCGCTGTCGATGATGCTGACGTGAATGCGTTCGCGGTCATCGTAGGGGACCGGAAGGGTGATGGGGAAAGACGCCTCCAGGCGCACGAGCTGAAGGGTCTCGGCATGGACGAAGTAGGTCACGTAGGGTGCGGCGATGCCGTAGAGGGAGTTCTTTGTCTGCAGCTGCAGCACCTGGTAGTGCTTGTCGTTGGTCGCAAGGACGCCGAAGGCGTAGGATTCGACGCAGTCACGGTAGAAGAGGGCGTACTGCTTGAGCCGCTTGCTCTGTGCGTCCGCATGGCTCTTCATCGTGACGTTGCTGGCACGGGTGCCCCCGAGCGCCCCGTAGAGGAAGAGCGCGAGCATGGCGATCAGCACGACCGAGATCAGCAGTTCCATCAGGGTGAAAGCGGTGCGTTTCATTGGGCCATCGGCCTTATGGTAAGGATGGAACCGTGACGGCGCTCTGCGCTCAGCGTGACCTGGATGAGTTCGAACTGGATCGGCGGAACGGCGCCTGCGGCCTCGATGTCCCTTGCGTTGAACTCCTCCCCGCTCTCTGCCCCCTCCGTCAGCATCCCGGTATCAAACGAAACGGTGTCGACCAGGGTCTCCGTATAGCGGTAACGCTGGGATTTGAGGTAGGCACGCAGATCGTCGTTCTCAATAGGGTAACTGTCACGCAGCAGGTCGTAAAGGGGTTTGTCGCTGCGGTGAAGGCTTTTGTCGGCATGAAAGGCGGCGACGGCAAGGTTCTCGGTCATACGGGAGGTCTGTTCAAGCTGACCGAGGAAGAAGAGGTTCGAACTGTTCATCTTCAGCATCGCCGCGCCCGCGATGACCGCGATCGCAACGGCGGCCAGCACTTCGACGAGGGTAAAAGCGGGACGCATCAGGCGTCCTTGACCCCGACACGGATGATCTCGTGCAGGGAGGTCGTCCCGTTCAGCAGCAGGGTCTTGAGCTGGTCGGAGAGCGGGGTCATCCCCAGTGCGATCGCCTTGGCCCGAAGGTCATGGTCATTGACCCGGTCTTTGAGCATCGCGACCAGATCGTCGGTCATCTCGAAAAACTCTCCGATCGCCTGGCGCCCGGCGTAGCCCGTGTAGTTGCACGCTTTGCACCCCTGCTCCTCAAAGACGACGGCCCCTTTGGGCAGGTCAAGCTCTTCGGCGTACTCGTCGGTGAGGACGGTCTGCTGCTTGCACTCGGGGCAGAGTTTGCGCACGAGGCGCTGGGCCAGGACCCCCAGCAGCGAAGAGCTGATGAGGAACTGCTCGATGCCCATATCGACGAGACGGGTGATGGAAGCGGTGGCGTTGTTGGTGTGCAGCGTGGAGAAGACCAGGTGGCCGGTGAGGGCTGCCTGGATGGCGATCTCGGCTGTTTCACTGTCGCGAATCTCCCCGACCATGACGACGTCTGGGTCCTGGCGCAGAATGGAGCGAAGCCCCGAAGCGAACGTCAGCCCCGCCTTGGCGTTGGTCTGGACCTGGTTGATGTTGTCGGCCTTGTACTCGACGGGGTCCTCGACGGTGATGATGTTGATATCGGGGGTGGCGACCTGCTGCAAAAAGGCGTGCAGCGTCGTCGACTTCCCGCTTCCCGTCGGCCCGGTGACGAGGATGATGCCGTGGGAGTGCTTGAGGATTTCGTCGAGGTGCTTGGTAAGGGCGTGGTCGAAGCCGAGCCCCTCGAGGTGCGGGATATCTTCGGACTGCATCAGCATACGCATGACGACGCGTTCGCCGTAGTAGGTCGGCAGGACGGAGACGCGGACGTCGAGGGTTTTGCCGGCGATCTTGACGTGGGTCCGGCCATCCTGGGGGACGCGTTTTTCGGCGATATCGAGGTTGGAGATGACCTTGATACGGCTGATGATGAGGTTCGCGACCCGTTTTTCGATGTCGGCGTGTTTGGTCAATGCCCCGTCGACCCGGAAACGCACTTCGCCCTTGTACTCGTGCACCTCGACGTGGATGTCCGAGGCACGCTGTTTGACCGCCTGGTAGAAGAGGGCGTTGACGAACTTGATGACCGGCGCGGACTCTTCGCTGGTGAGCAGGTCCGAGGAGGTGTGCAGGAAGTCCGAGAGCGACATCTCCTCCTCTTCGATCTCTTCTTGTTCCTGTTCGATCCCGCTGAGTTCGGAGTCGGTGCGGATCTCGAGGAACTTGTTGTAGAGCCGGTCGAAGGAGTCCGCATCGACGATGACCAGGGGGAGGTCAATGTCGAACTTGGCCAGGAAGTCGAAGGCCTGGGAGAGGTGGGCGCGGGAAAGGACGATATGCAGTTCGCCGTCGATCTCGCTGAAAAGCACGTAGCTGCGCAGGCTGAGGTTCAGGTTTACCGATTCGAGCGGATGGGGCTTGAGGTCGACCCCTTCGAGTTCGGGAATGTTCAGCATGCGTTATCGCTTGGCCGGGCTGATGACGGAGAGGGCATCCCCGGATGCCGGGACGGCGGCTTCGGTTGCATTGCTGTCGTTATCTTGCTTGTCCAGCTGCTCTTTGCGCTCTTCGAGCTTCTCTTCGATCAGCTCCTCATACTTGGCCTGGATGGCGTCGAGTTCCTGCAGCATTTTACGGACCTTCGGCATATCCTCGTTGTTGCGGACGATGAAGGGCGTGAGGACGATGACGAGGTTGATCTCTTCGTGGGTGGTGTACTGCCAGTCGAAGAGGCCGCCGATGAGCGGGATGTCGCGCAGGAGCGGAATCCCCTGGGCTTCTTCGCGGTTCTTGTCGTAGATGAGCCCCCCGATGATGACACTTTCGCCGTTGCTCACAATCGCGGTGGTGACGACTTCGCGTTTGGTCGTGCTGGGCAGGCCGGGAACGGAGCTGTTGAGAATGTCCTCGAGCTTGGCCGTCGTGATCAGGGTGACCTTGTTGCCCTGGGAGAGGCGCGGCTTGATCTTGAGGGTCAGACCGATATCCTCGCGGGTGTAGGTGTTGCGCGCCACGGAGGTCGTATCGGCGGCCTGGGCTGTCGAGGTGACGATGGGCTCCGTGCGCCCGACGTAGATGGAGGACTCCTGGTTGTTGACACAGAGCAGGGTCGGCTGCGACAGGGTGTTCGCCGCGCCGTTGCTGGCGAGGAAGTCGATCGTGGCACCGAAGGCGATGCCCGAGTCGAAGGTGGCGCTGCTGAGGTTGATCAGCCCGCCGCCGTCAAAGGCGATAGCCGAACCGCCGAGATCTGCGGCGAAGGTGAAGAGGCCGGCATCGGTGACGGCGCCGCCGGCAAGGCCGTATTTGACCCCGATCCTGTCGGCCATGTTCTGGTTGATCTCGACGATGCGCGCTTTGACGAAGACCTGCGGTTTCTCGACGTCGAGGATCTTGATCATCGCCTGGATGTCCTTGATGTCGGACTCCAGCCCGGAGACGACGAGGGCGTTGAGCTCGTCATAGACGCTCACCGTCGGCTTGTCCGCCTCTTTGGCGTATTTCTTTTTGTCCAGGACCGCCTGCAGGGAGGCGACGACGTTTTTGGCCTCGCTGTTCTCAAGGGGGATGATGGTCAGGCGCTGGTTCGTCGAGTCGTCTTTTTCATCGAGGCGGTTGATCAGCGGGGTCAGCTTGTCGATGTTCTCCTGGGTGGCGAGGATGATGATGGCATTGGTGGCGTCGTCACTGAGGATCTCGACCTTGTTGTTCTCGACTTTCTGGTTGATGATCGCCTTGGCGATCTTCGTGACGGAGGCGGCCAGGCGGCTTGCCTTGGCATTGGCAAGCGGGATGAATTCGGCTTTGACGTCTTTCGCCTGATCCCGGTCGATCTTGCGGACGATCGTCTCGATCACGCTGATATTGCCCGGGGTGTCGCTGACGATCATCATGTTGTTCTCTTTGATCGTCAGCAGTTTGCCGGCGGGGGAGAGGAACTGGCGGACCTTCGCCGCGATGACGTCGATGTTCTCGTTCTTGGCGGAGATAAAGCGGGTCTGCATCAGCACCGATTTCGTGCCGGGGTTGATCGGCAGGTTCTCTTTGACCGCGACGTTCTGGCGGACGATCTTGAGGTAGCTTCCCTCCTGCACCATCGTGAACCCTTTGCTGTCAAGCACGGAGAGGAGGATGCTGAAGAGTTCGTCCTTGTAGATCGGCGTCGACGAGACGAAGTTAACGGTGCCCGGGATCGGTTTGTCGAGCAGGATGTTCTTGCCGTTGGCTTTGCCGACCATCTTGATCAGCTCTTCGATCTTGATGTCATGAAGTTTCAGATTGACCTGTTCGCGTGCGGCCGCTGCGGAACCGAACGCCATGGCCCCTGCCAGGACCAGGGTGAGGAGTTTAGTCGTAAATTGCATAGTCAAGCTGCCTTTCTGTATGGTTTCGCTGGATATCCAGGGTCAGGTTATCGATCTGGTCCATATTTTTGTAGAGTTTGAGTACCTCTGCCACGGAGGTGAGGGGTTTGCCGTTGATGCCGGTGATGATGTCATGCTCCTGCAGTCCCATTTTAGCAAAGATGGAATCCTTTTTGATCCACTTGACTTCGAAGCCGGTCAGCTTCTTGTTCTGGTAGACCTCCTGGATTTTGACGTTTTGCCAGATGGCGTCGAAATTTTCGGTGTAGTAGCGTATCTCTTTGCGCTTGATGGAGGTGAAGCCGTCCTGGGTGACGACGGAGGTGGCCGGTGACGGTGCTGTTTCGACCCCTCCCATACTCTCCTCTTTGAATGCGAGGGCGTAGCGCTGGCCGTCCTTTTCGAAAATGGCTTTGGTCGGCAGAATGTCGACGAGGGTATAGCGGTTGTACTGCTCCCCTATGGAAAGGAGTTCGGTTTTGCTTCCCTCTTCGACGAGGATGAAGGGGTGGGCCTCCTCCAGGTAGATCCCGCGCAGTGTCAGCGCGTCGAGCCGGTACACTTCGGTCTGTTTGCCGCCGCTCTTTGCGACGGCCCTGCGCTGTTCGATCCCGAAGAGCTGTGAGGGCGTGTAACGGGCGTAGGTGACGGTGTCTCCCGAGGCGACTGCCGGTTCGACGCCCTCGCGGGGCAGCCATGCCGCCAGGATGAGCATCAGCGCTTTGGCGACGGCGGCGAGGATGGCCAGGACGATGAAGCGCCGTACCCATAACGGATTAATACGTTGTTTCATAGCGGTAAGCCCCCCCTTCGATGCTCCGCAGCTGCTTCAGCCAGAAGGGCCGTTTGGCCCGCAGGGCGGCAGAGGGGGTGAGCTCGAGCGTAACCTTGCGTTCCATCAGCGCGACCCGGCCGGTGACGCTGCCGAACGCGCCCGCGCCTTCGAGGGTGACGTGAAGCGGGTCGAGCACGGAGTAGGTCACGCTGATCCCGTCCACGTCGAGCGGCGCGAAGCTCTCCATGTCCGCAGAGAGGGAGAAAGGTGCCACCCGGACACTGTTGTAAAACAACCACGGCGTCACGGTGACCTGTTCGAGCCGGGCGACGTGCAGATCCTCGAAATAGAGGTCGCCGCCCTTGAGCACGAAATCAAATCCGCGGTCAACGGCCCTTTCGGCGGCAACGGCGAGGCCGAAGGGTTTCATCTGCATTTCCGCTTCGTGGTAGAGGGCGGTTTTCGGCAGGAACACGAGCAAGAAGAGTACGAACGCCGCGCTGTAAAGCAGGCCCATTTTCATGCGCTTCATAAGGCGAACTCCACGCTGAGACTGACGTTCTGGTCTCCGCTGCGGCTGATGGTCATTTTCGAGATCGTCACCGGGGTGTTGAACAGTTTCGTGGTGAGACGGTCAAAGGTCTGCGCCGGCAGCGGCGTGAACTGCACCTGGTAGGTGCGGCCGTTCTTGTTCTTGCGGTCCACGTAGGTTTTGAACTCGCCCTGCGTCAAGATGGCGTCAATACGGCGCTGGATCTGCTTGGTGTCGTCCCACTGCTGCTGCATGCTGCGGATCTGTTTGCCCAGGCGGGCCGTTTCGGCATTCGCCTTCACCGCGTCGCTGATGGCCCGTTCGGTGCGGCCGCTCTGTACGAACATCAGCAGGGCGAGAAACAGCGCCGCGCCGAAGACATAGACGATATTGATCTTATTCATACGTCGCCTCCAGGTAGAGGGTGTCGCCCTTGCGCTTCTCGGAGGTGACGGTGGCGATGGCTTTGAGCTGCTTTTTGAAGGCGTCGGCTTTCGCCGGGTCTTTGAAGACGGCGGCGATTGAGAGCTCCCGGGTGCCCAGGCTCAGGCGCTCCAGATGGTTCTCCTCGTCGGCGGGCAGGGCGAAGAGGGCTTTGGCCGTCGCACGGAGCTGCGTCTGGCGCTTCTGCTTCTTGTTGAGGGCGTTGATCAGGCCGTCGCGTTCGAACGAGGTCTGGGGAAGCCGGTAGGTGTCCGCGATCTTCTCCTGCTCCTCGAGGAGCGTTGCCAGCTGCGCGCGGGCGGTAAAATACTCAATCCCGTAAAGCAGGGCGAAGATGCCGGCAACGATGCTGAGGCGTTTGAACTGTTTCTTGTCCAGCAGGGTGCTGTGGTAGAGGGTGATACCGACCGTAGGCCCTTTGCGCTCATGGGTTTCGAAAAAGCTGCTTGCCTCCTCGGCCGTGGCCGCATACCGTGCGGGCAGCTCGGTGACGACACCGTCGACGCTGGAGAGGATCCGTGTCGCGCCCAGGCGCAGCGGTGTTTCAAGCGCGGCGCATTCGGTCTGGGCAAAGTAGATATGCCGCACGTCGGAGGGGCGGATGCCGGTACGGGTGACCGCGTCGATGATCTGCTCCTCGTTGTACGCGAAGAGCCAGAAACCCTCATCGCGCTTGAGGACATGGTAGCTGTAGACGCCTTCGGGCGTGATGGCGTCGAAGACGGAGGGGGCGAGCTTTTTGGCCTGGAAAACCGTTTTGACGGGAAGCGCCTCGGTGCGGAACCAGTACAGCGACGGGGAGAGGATAAGGTCGACTTTCCCCTGGACGCTTACGGGCTGTGCCTCCCGGTCGAGGAAGAGGGTGGTCACAGCGGCTTCCGTCCGGGAGAATTTAATTGGAAACTGCAATTTCGCTCACTTTCTGGTCGGCTAGATTGTAGGTGAAGGTGTAGGAGGTCTGATGGGTTTTGCTCATCACGTTCATGGACCCGACCACATCCGGTGCGTAGAAGGAAACGCCCAGATCCTGCATCATCTGCTTCGTTTCCGGTGTAAACGGCAGCGCGTCGAGCGAGGCGTAGGTCGCGACACGTTTGGTCGTGAGCTCGGCCAGCGTCGCCGGATCGATGGAGGGATCGATGAAATGGAGGGTTTCGGGTTCGATATGGTTGAAATCGATGGCCGTGTTGCGGAAGCTGATAAGGTGCTCCCAGGGAATCTCGTCGACATTGTAATCCTGCGTCAGCGCTTTATACCCCTCGATCACTTCGTTGAAATGCTGCATGTCGTAAAGGCGCCCCTGGGTGAAATCCGGGTTTTTCAGGCTGAGTTCCGAGCCCGGAAAACGTTCGTTGGTGTCCATATCAATACTGTCCGCTACCATGGAAATGAGCAGAATGGTATCGGAAACATTGTAAACGGTCAGTATACGCTCGAGGTAGCCTTCCACCGCGGGATCGAGCGGCAGGGGGGTATAGGGGTCCGCCGTAACCCCGCTGTTACTTTTGAGCAGGTGGTTGATATTGACTTTTCCGGCATCCGAAGCGAAGGTGATGTCCATCATCATCCCGTTTTGCTTGTTCTCGAAAAAGAGGGGGATGCTCAGCAGGATATCGAGGGCATCGGAGTCGTTGATGTCCCCGGTGTTCTGCTTCAGGATGGTGTAGATGCTCGGCAGCAGCGTATTGCTCTGCACGAGGAACGCTTTCGTCTCGGTCTGGTTGTAGCCCCGTTCGAGCAGGCCCGCCCCGACGGCGATCAGTGCTGCAATGGCGGTAACGAACGCGAGCGTCATCAGCAGCGCTATCCCTTTTCGGTGCAAATCATACCTCTTTCCGTGCTTTGGCCCAGCATTTTATCTCTGTTTATTTTAAGTATACTATAATCGCCGAAAAAATTATCTTTCGTGAGGCGGAGTGATACCGTATGCTTCGAAGGGATCCAAGGATGTGTATGCAGAGCAATAGAGTCTACCGGGGAGCTGCCCGCGGGGCGTTTACGTTGATGGAGCTGATGATCGTCATCATCATTCTGGGGCTGCTCGCAGCGCTGGTCATGCCGAACCTGATCGGCAAGAGCGAGGAGGCGAAACAGAAGCTCGTCTGCGTCCAGATGAAGGGGATCAAGAACGCCCTGGATATGTTCCGGCTCGATAACGGAACCTATCCCGACGCGGAAGAGGGCCTGGAGGCTCTCGCGAAGAACCCGGATGCGGAGAAGTACCCCAACTACAGCGCAGGCGGCTATTTCCAAGACGGTGTCCTGCCCAAAGACCCCTGGAAGAACCGCTACATCTATGTCCCGGGCGAGGACGGTATCAACCTGATCTCGTTGGGCGCGGACCGTAAAGAGGGCGGAACCGCGGAGAGCAAAGATATCACCTATGCCGAGTGCATCAAGCAGTAGGAGAGGGTTTACCCTCTTTGAACTGCTGCTGGTCGTCCTGCTGATCGCCATTTTGTACGGCGTTTTTATCAATAAACTCTCAACGGGTAAAGGGCCGGCCGATGGGAAAGAGGCCGTGACGCTGGAGACGCTCCGCGACTACCTCTCCCGTTTCCGCCCGCAGCGCGGGGACGTGACGCTTGTCTGTCCCGAGCCCTGCGAAACGTGCAGCGTTTTCGTCGACGGCCAGGCGGTGGAGGGGGCGGATATCAGCCTCTTCAAACAGGAACCCACCGTCTACCGCAGAGACCGGTTCGGCCAGTTCGAACCCTACACTTTTCTACCGGTGCGCCGGGGGGAGGCCGATACGGTAAATGTCTGTTTCGCGTTTACGCTGCGCGACAATGACAGCAGTTCGAGTTACATTGTCGAAACGGGAGCGCTGTTCTATCTGTTTGAGGCGTTCGGAGAGCCGGTGCGGCGCTTCGAGACGCTCGATGAAGCGGCGGAGGCCTACAGCCGCAAGGCACTGATACCCGACGACAAACGGGTCTACGATTTTTAAGGGGGAAGCATGGTATTTGCCTATCGGGGCCTGCTGCAAGACGGTAAGAAGACCAAGGGGGTCCTTGAAGCCGCCGACCTGGAGGAGGCGAAAAAACGCCTCCGTTCCCAGGGCATTTTCTATACCAAGCTCGACGTGGAGAAGAGCGCGTCCGTCGGCCGTCTGAACTTCTCCCGCAAAAAGACCGCCGGGGCGAGCGAACTCTCCATCCTCAGCCGCGACCTCTCCATCTATATCAAGTCTGGCATCTCCATCGTCAACGCCCTGAAACTGGCCCGGAACCAGTATGCGAAGAACAAGAGGATGACGAACTTCCTCAGCAGCATCATCACGATGCTCGACGAGGGGAAGAGCTTCTACCAGGCCCTGGAGCGCCAGAAGATTCTGGCACTCCCGGAGTTCTACAAACAGTCCATCCGCGTCTCCGAGGAGAGCGGAATCCTGCAGGAAGTGCTATTGGAAATGGCGATCTTCCTCAAAGAGCAGGACCGTATCACCAAGCAGATCAAGAGCGCGTTCGCCTACCCGGCGTTCATTATTGTCGTCTCGATTTTCATGGTCGCATTCATGATCACCTTCGTCGTACCGAAGATCACCGGGATCTTCGACCAGCTCGACCAGGAGCTGCCGCCGGTGACCCAGTTCGTCATCGCAACTGGGGATTTCTTTACCGCGCACTGGCTGGGGCTAGCCGTGGGGCTGGTGGCGCTGATCGGCCTCTTCACCTCGGCGATGAAGTATAACCGCGCCTTTCGCTATGCCGTGCACATGCTGCAGCTCAAACTCCCCTTTTTCGGGCAGGTCGTTCAGACCTCCGAGCTGGGGCGTTTTTCCTATATCGCGTCGGTGCTGATCCGTTCGGGGGTGCCGTTCGCGCAGACGATCAACCTCTCGGCGAACGTGCTGCACAACCAGGTGCTGCAGCGGAAGTTCTCGGATGCTTCGGACCGGGTCGTTGAGGGGTCAAAGCTTTCCAATGCGCTGCTACGGGATGGGTTTGAGATCGATCCGTCCTTTGCCCAGGCGATCGCGCTGGGGGAGGAGACGAGCGAGGTGACGGCGATCCTGCAGAACCTCTCCGAACTCTATTTCGAAGAGAACAAGGATAAGATCGGGCTTTTCCTTTCCCTGCTGGAGCCGATGCTGATGCTTTTGGTAGGGGGGGTGATCGGCTTCATCGTCACCGCGATGCTGCTGCCGATCTTCTCGATGAATATCAGTTAGGAGCGACGTCCGCCGCGGTTGCGGTCGCCCCGGTTGCGGTCGCCGTCCTGGCGCCGGCGGTTGTTGAAGCCGCCGTTTCGGCGCGGTTTGCCGCTGCCGCGGCGTCCGCCTCCGCCTCCTCTTTCGTTGCGCTCCATCGCTTCCATGATTTTGTCCAGGCGCTGTTTGGGGACACCGATCGTCTGCGGTCCTTTGACGTTCATGTTCTTCATCAGCAGGGAGATAAGCCGGTAGGCGATCTGTGTCTGGTCCATGTCGTCGCACAGCGCGTTAAAGAGTTCGGTCGCTTCTTCGTAGATCTTCTGTTTTTCGATCTCGTCGACAAGGCGGGACATCTGTTTGGACTGCACCTGCTGTTTTGTCGGGATGTAGGAGTGGGCCATCTGGGTGCCGACGATCTTGCGGATACGCTGCAGCTCTTTGAACTCCAGCGGCGTTACCAGGGTAATGGCGACCCCTTTCTGGCCTGCGCGTCCCGTCCGGCCGATACGGTGGACGTAGCTCTCCGGATCGAAGGGAATGTGGTAGTTGATGACGTGGCTGACGTCGTTGATGTGGATCCCGCGCGCCGCAACGTCGGTGGCGACAAGAATGTCAATTGCATTCTCTTTGAGACCCCTGATGACGGATTCGCGCTGGCGCTGTTCCATGTCGCCGTGGAGCCCCTTGGCGTTGTAGCCGACGGAGGAGAGCACATTGGAGAGACGGTCGACTTCGCGCTTGGTGCGGCAGAAGACGATCGTCTTTTCCAGCTCTTCGGCGTCGAGCAGGCGGATGATCGCGTCGTCGCGCTCGTTCTCCTCGATGACGTAATACTGCTGTGCGATATCTTTGTTCGTCGTCTCCTCCTGGGTGATGGAGACGAAGGCGGGCTCGACGAGGATACGTTCGGCAAGAGCCTTGATCGGTTTGGGCATCGTGGCCGAAAAGAGCAGGGTCTGGCGGTCCGTCGGCAGGAAGTCGAAGATCGTGTTGATGTCGTCGAGGAAGCCCATGTCGAGCATTTCGTCCGCTTCGTCAAGGATGACGGTGGACGGGGCGAAATCGCTGAGCATGTTGCGTTCAAGGATGTCTTTGAGGCGGCCCGGGGTCGCGATGACGACCTGCGCGCCGCGTTCGATCAGGCCGATCTGGCGGTTGTAGGAGCTGCCGCCGTAGACGGTGACCGTGTGAATGCCGAGCTTTTTGCCGTATTTGAAAAGCTCGTCGCTCACCTGGTTTGCGAGTTCGCGTGTCGGGACGATAATGAGCGCCTCAACGCCGCGGTCGAGGCTCAACTTGCTCAGGGTCGGCAGACCGAAAGCCGCCGTTTTACCGGTACCCGTATGGGCCTGGCCGACGACGTCGCGCCCCTCGAGGATGAGGGGGATGGCCTGCTGCTGAATGGGGCTGGGGACTTTGAAACCGGCGTAGCGGATGCTCTGGAGGATCTCGTCGCGAAGACCGAAGTCGTCAAAGGAGGCCGTCGCTGCGGCGGTATCGTCGAGTGTTTCGATGGGTGGTGTCTGCATTTTCTCTCTTGAAACGGACACGGCTAAACCATCGTTGCGACTGAAGTGAATCAAAAAAGAGTTGCATTTTCTGAAGCGGCTTAAAGAGCAGGAAAGACAGTTTGATCGGGCCCGGTAAATTTTGATGCAATTATAGCGAAATTTTTGCCTTTTGCGGTGTGTGCGGGATTATGGGGACGCCGCGGCGCGTCCCTTTAACTTTTTTCGCTAAAATGGCTTCACTTTTTGGAACCCGTGTGGGAGAGAATGATTAAAAAAACGATTGCAACCCTGTTTACGCTGCTGCTCCTTCTGGGCGGCTGTACGAAAGAACTTGACGAATATAACAAGCCGGCCGCGTACTGGTACGAGAAGATGGTCGCGGCCGTTTCCGACGGCAACCTGGACAAAGCGGACAACTACTACAGCTCGCTGCAGAGCGAACATATCGGTTCGCTGCTGCTGCCCGAAGCGACGATGATCATGGCGATCTCGCACCTTCAGGCGGAGGAGTACCTGCTCGCCGAGCACTTCCTGACCGAGTACATCAAGCGCTACGCGACCCCGGCTGAACGCGAATATGCCGAGTATATGAAGGTCAAGGCCAAGTACATGGCCCTGCCGAACCCGCGCCGCGACCAGGGGCTGATCAACGAGGCGATTACGGAGGGCGAGACCTTTATGCGCCGCTATCCCCGTTCGACCTATGCCCCGGTCGTCGATACGATGGTCACGAGGCTCTACCTGGCTGAAGCGGCCCTGAACGAATCGATCGCCGAGCTGTACGACCGGCTGGACAAACCCAAGGGGGCGACCTTCTACCGCGAGAAGAAGCCCCAGCCGTGGATCGACTGGAACGAAGTGGACCCGGCACAGACGGCGTGGTACCGCAGTATTTTCGAAGGCGACGGGCACGGAAGCTGGTACGCTTTCATCATTCCCGATACCCAGAGCGTCGTCTCCCGCCACCGCTACGACGATGCCGCGGATGAAAACCGAACCGATATGAAGGAAGAGTAATGCAACTGGACCATTATGCAAGTTTCCCGACCGAACTGCCGGTCATCTTTGAAGACGGGCTGTTCCTCTACCCGTTCATGATCTCGCCGCTGTTTCTCAAAGACGACGAGAATATCGCGGCCGTCACCCATGCGATCGAGCACGACTCCCTCGTCATCGTCTGCCCGACGAAAGAGGGGCACGAGGGCGAACGCACCCTCGAAAGCATCCATGACGCCGGGGTAATCGGTTCCATTATGCGCAAGGTCTCCCTGCCCGACGGCCGGGTGAAGGTCCTCTTCCAGGGGCTGGCACGGGGCAAGGTGATGGAAGGGCGCGCGGAAGATCCGCTGCGCGTCCTGGTCGACACCATCGACCCCAAGGCGGTCAACGAGATCAAGATGGATGCGATCCTCGAGGTCGTGCGCGAAAAGGTACGTGCCCTGTCGCAGGTGAGTAACTTCTTTCCGCCGGACCTGCTGCGCACCATCGAGGAGACCCAGGAGTACAACCGCATCGCCGACCTGATCTGCAGTACGGTCAAGCTGCCGAAGCAGCGCGCCTACGAGATGTTCGTCGAGGCGGATACCGAGCGGCGCCTACTGCTGCTCATCGACTACCTGATCGAAGAGATCGAGGCGAGCAAGCTGCAGCGCGAGATCCGCACCAAAGTCAATACGAAGATGGAGCAGATCAACAAGGAGTATTTCCTCAAGGAGCAGCTCAAAGAGATCCAGCAGGAGCTGGGCGTCGACAACCAGCGTGAAGAGGAGATTGCCGAGTACCGCAAACAGCTCGAAGGGATGAAGGAGCATATGGGCGCGGACGCCTATAAAGAGATCTCCAAGCAGCTCGACCGCTATGCGCGGCTGCACCCTGACTCCGCCGATGCGGGGATGATCCAGGGGTACCTGGAGTGGGTACTGGAGATCCCGTTCGGCAAGTACGCCAAAAAAGCCCTCAAGATCGAGAACGTCGAGTCGCAGCTCGATGCGGACCACTTCTCCCTGGAGAAACCGAAGAAGCGCATTGCCGAGTTCTTCGCCGTCAAGGAGCTGATGGAGCTGCGCGGCAAGAGCGCGCAGAAAGGCGGCAGCGCGATCCTCTGTTTTGCAGGCCCTCCGGGCGTGGGGAAAACCTCCCTGGCCAACTCCATCGCCACGGCGCTCAAACGCCCCCTTGTGCGGATCGCCCTGGGCGGGCTTGAGGACGTCAACGAACTGCGCGGCCACCGCCGTACCTATATCGGCGCGATGCCGGGCCGGATCATCCAGGGGATCATCGATGCGAAAAAGATGAACCCCGTTGTCGTCCTCGATGAGATCGACAAGGTCGGTATGTCCCACCGCGGCGACCCGACGGCGGCCCTGCTCGAGATCCTCGACCCCGAACAGAACAGCCACTTCCGCGACTACTTCGTCAACTTCGACCTCGACCTGAGCCAGGTGATCTTCATCGCGACAGCCAACGACGTCGGCCGGATCCCGGCCCCGCTGCGCGACCGGATGGAGTTTATCGGGGTGAGCAGCTACACGCCCCAGGAGAAGTACGAGATCGCCAAACGCTACCTGCTGCCGCAGGAGCTGAAAAAACACGGCCTGAAAAAACAGGAAGTGGCGGTTTCGGCATCGGCGATGAAAGAGCTGATCCACAGCTATACCCGCGAGGCCGGTGTGCGTAACCTGCGCCGCCGCATTGCCGACATCGCCCGCAAATCAGCGAAGATGATCCTGGAAGATCCGTCTCTCACAAAGGTTTCGGTGTCGCTCAAGAACCTCAAAGAGTTCATGGACAAGACGGTCTTCGAAATCGAGAAGACGGACAACGTCAACCGTGTGGGCGTCGTCAACGGTCTGGCCTGGACCGCCGTCGGCGGGGATGTGCTCAAGATCGAGACGATCCGGATCAAGGGCAAGGGGCAGATGCAGCTCACCGGCAGCCTCGGCGAGGTGATGAAAGAGTCGGCGCGTATCGCGATGAGCGTCGTCAAAACCCTGATCGACAACGGCAAGGTCAAAGTAGACCACGCCATTATCCCGAAGACGTTCAAAGAGCAGGAGGAGCAGACGGTGCTCGATGCCAGCGAGGTCTACAAACGCTACGACCTGCACATCCACGTCCCTGACGGCGCGACGCCCAAAGACGGGCCGAGCGCAGGGATCGCGATGAGCACGGCGATCGCCTCCATTCTCAGCAACAAGGCGGTCCGTGCGGGGATCGCGATGACGGGCGAGGTGTCGCTCAGCGGCAACGTCCTGCCCATCGGCGGTCTCAAAGAGAAGCTGATCGCCGCGCACAAGGCGGGCATGCACACGGCGCTTATCCCGAAAAAGAACTATGACCGCGACCTCGACGAGATCCCCGATGAGGTCAAAGAGGTGGTGACGATCGTGCCAGTCGAACGGATCGAAGAGGTGATCAAGCTGACCCTCTTGCCGGAATAAGCCCTCCCCGGGCTGCCCTATTTACGCTTCCCTAATTATTTTCTCACTATAATCAATATCAAAATCCAGCACAAAAGTAAGCCGTGTCCGTAGAAACCTTGACCCCTCTTCAGATCGTTCCTATTCTGCTGATCCTGCTGCTGACGGGTGCGGCGGTGTATCTGCTCGTGCAGCTCCGCCGTCGCGGAGAGGCGCTCGAAGCGCTGCAGGAAGTCGCCGAAGCAAGACAGGCGGCACTGTTGCAGCGTGATCAGGAATATATCCGCCTGAGCGATACGCTGGCATGGCGGGAACAGGAGGAGGCACGGCTGCGCGGCAGCGTCGAGGCGCGGGAACGGCAGCTTGAGCAGACCCGCCGCGACCACCAGAGCCTCGAACGCGAATTCGCGGTGCTGCAGACGCGCTTCGAGGAAGCGCAGAAGCAGCATACGGAGCAGCTGCGCCTTCTTGACGAGGCGAAGCAGGTGCTTGGTGCCCAGTTCGAGGGACTGGCGCACCGCATCTTCGAACAGAAGGCGAAGACCTTCGACGCCGCGAACCAGCAGCAGCTGCAGCTGCTGCTCAAACCTTTCCGGGAGCAGATCGACGCCTTCTCCAAACAGACGCAGAGCCAGTATGTCGAGGAGAGCAAGGAGCGCCACCTGCTCAAAAGCGAGATCGAGCGCCTGAAGGTTCTTAACGAGCGGATCGCGGAGGATGCGCTCAACCTGACCAACGCCCTCAAGGGGGAAACGAAGACCCAGGGGAACTGGGGCGAGATCGTCCTGGAACGGGTGCTGGAGAGTTCGGGGCTCCGGCCGGGATACGAGTACGAGACCCAGGGGACCTACAAGGACGAGAAGGGGAATATGCTGCGCCCCGACGTCGTCATTTTCTTGCCGCAGGAGCGCTGCGTCATCATCGACTCGAAAGTCTCCCTCGTCGCCTACGAACAGTTTATGAGCAGCGACGACCCGGAGGCGAAGAGCCGCGCACTGCGCCAGCACCTCCTCTCGATCAACGCGCATATCAAAGGGCTTTCCGAGAAACGGTACGAAAACCTGCCGGGGATGCGCACACTGGACTTCGTCCTGCTCTTCATGCCGATCGAGGGCGCTTTCCACCTGGCGCTGCAGAACGACAGCGGCCTCTTCAAAAAGGCGTACGATGCGCGGATCATCATCGTCAGTCCCTCGACCCTGCTGGCGACGCTGCGCACCATCGAGAATATCTGGCGGACCGAGCAGCAGCAGCAAAACGCCGCCGAGATCGCGCGTCAGGCGGAAGCGCTGTATGACAAGTTCGTCGGCTTCGTCGAGGACATGGAACGTATCGGCGACCAGCTCGGCAAAACCCAGGGGCAGTGGGAAGCCGCGATGAACAAACTGGCCAAAGGCAAGGGGAACCTGATCCGCCGCGCGGACCAGATGAAGAAACTCGGCCTCAGCCCGAAAAAGGCACTGCCGGGCAGTGACGAGGAGGAGGCGGAATGAAGCGCGAGGGCCTGATCCCATGGATCACCGCCATTGTCCCCGTGCTCTTTGCGCTGCTCGCCGGTGCCATCCTTTATGTCGTGTTTGGAAAGACGCTGGCGCAGGATGAGATGGTCGTGGGCGCGGCGCTGCTCGCCCTGATGACGCTCCTTGCCGTTTTTGTTTCGGGTTACTGGGGGTATGCCCTCCTGGTACGGCACCGGGAGCAGATCAATCTGCGGGACAACGCCCTGCGGGAGTTCAATGCGACTATCGAAGCCAGGGTGCAGGATGCCGTGGAAGCGCAGCGCCGCAGGGACCGTCAGGGGATGCAGCGTTCAGTCACCAAGGCCATGGATGAGACGATCAGGCTTGTTACCGGACGCTGGCGTGAACCGCTGCAGCGGCTCGCGGCGCTCCAGGGAGAAGAGCGTGCTCAGTCGGGGCAGCTCGAATCGGCGGCGCTGATCGCAGCATCGATGCTCCAGAGCCTTGAGGAGTGGGAGGAGTTCTTCCGCATCGATACCGAGCGTGAGGCGGTGGACCTCAGTGAGAGCGTCAGAAGCGCACTGGCGTTGCTGGCGCTGGAGTTTGCCGATGCGGGGATAAGTGCCGAAACGCACCTGGAGTGTTCCAAGACTCTGCCGCTGTACCGCAACGAGATCATACGGGTGTTGATCAGTCTGCTGCAGAATGCGAAGGATGTCCTGGTGGAACGGCGCATCGCGCTGCCGCGTGTCGAAGTCGAATGTTATGAGACGGGGCAGTTCATCGTCATCCGCCTCTGCGACAATGCCGGCGGGGTGGAAGCGGGCATCGTCGACAGGATTTTTGAACCCTATTTTTCGACGAAGAGCCGCTCGGCCGGGTTGGGACTCTACATGGCGCGCAACATCGTCGAAGAGCACTGTAACGGCGAGCTGGCCTTTGATAACATCGACGAAGGTGCCTGCTTCTATCTGAAGATCGGCAAACACCAGTCCGAGGAGACGGAATGAAGACACCTATACTGCTGACCTGTTTCATCAAAGAGACGCGCTGGGTCCCGACCCGGCGGGAGGATGCGCTGCGCATTCTGCGTGAGGAGATGGACGGGGCGGACCCTGAGGGGCTGCTCACCTACGTCCTCGAAGCAACGAAAACGGGCAAGACGGTGACGGTGGGCGAATGCCGGTTCCGGCAGGATGTTACGGGTGGGGAACCTTCACCTTCGAGTTGAGCAGCCATCCGATCAGCAGCATCGCACCCATGACGATATAAGCATTGGTGAGATCATAGGCAGCGGTGAGATAGGCCAGCCAGAGCAGAATGGCACCCAGCGGGGTGGGGACGCCGGTGAAATATTTTTCGACGGTCCCCTCTTCGGCGTTGATGTTGAACTGGATCAGCCGGCGCAGGCCGCTGACGACATAGTAGATGCTGACTGCACCCGAAAGCAGGAGCACCGCCCCGTCCAGTCCGGAATAGACCGCCTGGAAGATCAGGAAAACCGGTACCAGGACGAAGGAGAGGAAGTCGGCGAAGGAGTCGAGCTGGATGCCGAACTCGTTCGAGAGCGCATATTTCCGGGCGATTTTGCCGTCGAAAATGTCGAAGGCCCCGCCGATCCAGGCGAAGATGATGGCGGTGAAGAAGTTGTTCTGGCTGATGAAATAGACAGCGAGCAGTCCGCTGGCGATATTGACCATCGTAAAGAGGTTGGCGAGGTTGAAATGGTTGTCGGCACGGTAAAGAAATTTCATGGCGCCATTATAGCAAACGAAGCGGAAAAATCGGCGGCGGGGCAGGGTATAATACGGCCAATGGATTAGCGCCGCTAATTTAGTCTAAATTAATTTGATTTTTATTATCATTTAGAAACCAATCAGGACGGGACTCGGGTAACAGTGAAATTGACAGAGTGTATGAAAGGGTGCAGCGCCACGATCGTCAAGCTGCATGCCCAGGGGCCTTTAAAACAGCGTCTTGTCTCCTTCGGCGTCATGAAGGGCGCCCGGGTCGAGCTGATGGGCTTCGCCCCGGCCAAAAGTACCGTGGAGATCAAGGTGGGTCGGATGCGCCTTGCCCTGCGCAAAGAGGAAGCCGAACTGATCGAGGTCAATGCCGATGCCCAATAACGTTCCTGTCTGCCCCGTCACCGAAAAACATATCCGCATCGCCCTCGTCGGGCAGCCCAACGTGGGCAAAAGCATGCTCATCAATGCGATCAGCGATGCGCGTCTGCACGTGGGCAACTTCAGTGGGGTCACCGTCGAGAAATCCGAGGTTTTTTTCGATTACAAGGATTTCCATTTCACCATCGTGGACCTGCCGGGCACCTACGCCTTCACCGACTACTCCATCGAAGAGCGCGTCACCCACGATTTCCTCTGTAACGAAGCGTACGACCTGATGATCAACGTCGTCGATTCGACGAACCTGGAGAAGAACCTCCAGCTCACCGCCGAGCTGATGACGATGAACAAGAAGATGGTGCTGGCGCTCAATATGAGCGACGAGGCGGACCGCGAAGGGATCGTCATCGACTACGAATACCTCTCGCAGCTGCTGGGCGTGACGGCCGTACGGGTCTCCGCGGCGGCCAAATCGGGGATCGAAACACTGATAGAGTCCGTGATCGCCGTGCACGAATCCCCCTACCAGGAACCGAAGCTCATCTTCTCCGAGGCGGTCGAGGAGGAGATCGGACTGATCGCCTCCTACCTGGACGAGCACCGATTCAGCGCCGCGATCTCCAACCGCAACATCGCGATCAACCTGCTTCAGAACGAAAAAAAGACCTACCGTACCCTGCATGACCTGCCGCTCTGGACGGAGCTGCAGCCGCTGCTGATCGAGGCGGACAAACATATCGAGATGCATCACGATACCGACGACGTCAAAGAGGTCTTCGCCGAAGAGTACGCGGCGTTCATCCGGGGCGTCATCACCGAAACGGTGCGCTATACCGAACAGCCCGCCGAAAAGAAGAGCCTCACCGAGCGGGTGGACGATCTGCTCATCCACCCCGTACTGGGCATCCCGATCTTTCTCTTTCTGATGTGGGGGCTTTTCCAGCTCACCTTCGAGATCGGGAACATCCCGATGGAGTGGATCGACGCCTTCTTCGGCTGGTTCGGCGAAACGGTGGGCGCGACGATCCCCAACGCGGATATCCGCTCCCTCGTCGTCGACGGGGTCATCGCCGGGGTCGGGGCCGTCGTTCTCTTCACCCCCAACATCATTATCCTCTTTATCGGGATTGCCCTGCTCGAAGCGACGGGGTATATGTCGCGGGTTGCTTTTCTGCTCGACGGCATCTTCCATAAGTTCGGCCTGCACGGACAGTCGTTCATTCCGCTCGTCACCGGATTCGGCTGCTCCATCCCCGCCTACATGTCCGCGCGGATCCTCAAAAACGACAGCGACCGGCTGCTGACGCTCTTTATCATCGGGTTTATGAGCTGCGGTGCGCGTCTGCCGGTCTACGTCCTCTTTACCGGGGCTTTCTTCGCGCCGAGCGTGGCGGGGAATGTCCTTTTTGCCATCTACATCGCCGGGGCGCTGATCGGGCTGGTTGCGGCGAAGATCCTCAAGCTGACGGCGTTCCGCGGGCAGGACGAGCCCTTCGTCATGGAGATGCCAAAATACCGCCTCCCTTCGGTGAAACTCATCTGGCACACGGTGCTGACCAAGACATTGATGTACCTCAAAAAGGCGGGGACCTTCATTGCCGGTGCGTCGATGCTCGTCTGGTTCCTGAGCAGCTATCCCCACTCGCGGGAGATCGAAGCGGTTTACAGCGCGAAGATCGAACAGGCCGCAGACGAGCGCGCGGCGTCGCACCTGATCGTCGAGAAGGATGCCGCCCAGCTCGAACAGAGCTACCTTGGGCGCATCGGCAAGGCGATCGAACCCTTCTTTACGCCGATCGGGCTGGACTGGAAAATGGCCATCGCCCTGCAGACGGGACTGGCGGCCAAAGAGGTGGTTGTTTCGACCCTGGGCGTCCTCTACGCCGTCGGTGAAGGGGTGACGGAAACGGACAAGACCCTCATCAGCGCCATCCGTACGCATATCCCCTTTGCGTCGGCCGTCGCCTTCATTGTCGTCATCATGCTCTACCTTCCCTGCCTGGCCGCATCGGTCGTCTTTACCCGGGAAGCGGGGGGGATCAAATATTTCTTCTACCTCTTTCTCTTTACGACGGCGACGGCCTATACGCTTGCCTTTCTCGCCTACCACCTGACCCTGGCACTGACGGGCGCTCCGGCGCTCCTGCCGCACTAGGGACTGTTAGCCAAGAGTTAATGCTGCTGGGGTAGAATGCTCGCATGAAAAAGATACTGATGATTGAAGATGATCTGGAGCTCGCGGAGATCCTGACCGAGTACCTCGAGCAGTTCGGGTACGAGATCGAAACGGAGGACGACCCCTTCAAAGCGCTGAGCATCCTCAAGCTCAAGCCCTATGACCTGGTCATCCTCGACCTGACGCTGCCGGGCATGGACGGGCTTGAGGTCTGCGAGGCGATCCGCGAACGCCAGGACATTCCCATCATCATCTCGTCGGCCCGTTCGGACGTCACCGACAAGGTCAACGCCCTGGAACTGGGTGCGGATGACTACCTCCCCAAACCCTACGACCCCCGCGAACTCGAAGCCCGCATCAGCTCGGTCCTGCGCCGCTACGCCGCCAAAACGGAGGCGAGACAGGCCGAAGAGCACCACAGCGATTTCAAACTCGACGAAGGGGCGATGCAGATCAGCTACAAGGGGCGGGCGCTGGACCTTACCAACGCGGAGTACGGCATCCTCGCCTTCATGATCAAAAAAGAGGGGATGGTCGTCTCCCGCGAGGATATCATTCTCAACGTTAACGCGATCAACGAGGACTCCTCTAACAAGAGCATCGATGTTATGGTCGGCCGGATCCGCAACAAACTCGGCGACAAATCCCTGATCGAATCGGTGCGGGGCATCGGGTACAAGCTTATCAAATGAGGCGCAATGCCGTCTTACTGACCATCCTTTTCGCTTTCGCGGTGACGCTGCTGAGCGTCACCTTCGTCTTCTGGGAGTTTTACAAGAACAACCGCGCCCAGTACATCGACAACATCTTCAACAAGTACACCGTCATCACGCAGATCTACCGAGAGCATATGATGAAGCACACCTCCGAAGCGATCCTGGAGGCGAACCTTGCCGTTTACGGACTGTCGAACATCCAGGGGGACAAAGCAGTCCGTGCCGTTTTCGACAAGGCCGATGTCCTCAAGCGTGTCGGATTCCAGGAAGTGGTGCGTACCATGCACTTCTCCAACGAGGCGATGCACGCCCTTGACCGGGTCAGCGACCTTCGGGCGACGATGCTGGAGTCGCAGGGGAAGATCTACTTTTTCCTGGAGACGCCCCAGGGCAGGTTTTTGCTGCTCGATGAGCAGCTCCGCCCCTATTTTCCGACCCATCTGCTCAGTGCGTACCTGACGATCGTCTTTGTCGTCGTCTGGGCCGTTTTCATCATCTGGCGCCGGATCCGTCCGCTGCGCCTGCTGACCAAGCGGGTGATCCGCTATGCCGAGGGAGACCGGAACGTCGTCTTCCGGATGAAGGGCAACAACGAGATCGCCATTCTCGCCAACGAGCTCGAACAGGCGCGCAAGAACATCAACACCCTGATCGAATCCCGGACCCTTTTCCTGCGCAACGTCATGCATGAACTCAAAACGCCCATCGCCAAGGGGCGGATCTCCGCGGAGATGCTTGCCGAACCCAAGCAGAAAGCACGATTCAACAATATTTTCCTGCGCCTCGAGCAGCTCATCAACGAGTTTGCGATGATCGAGGAGGCCTCCTCGGGCTTTGGCAACAAGAACATCGGGACCTACCGGCTGGTAGACCTGATCGACGAGGCGATCGACCAGTCCATGCTGGAGCCGGAGATGATCACTGTCGATATTGAGAGCAGCGAACGGATGGCCTGCGATTTCACGATGATGGCGACGGTCATCAAGAACATGATCGATAACGGGGTGAAGTATTCGCCGGACAAACGGGTGACCATCCGGATGGAGGGCAAGGAACTTGTCTTCGAGAACCGGGGGGAGAAACTGCGCCACCCGCTGCGCTATTACGTGGAGCCCTTTACCAAAGAGCACCCGGCCCGCAACAGTTTCGGGCTGGGACTCTACCTGGTCGATGCGATCCTGCATGCCCACGGCCTGCAGCTGGCCTATGCGTACGACAACGGGGTCAACCGCTTCTACATCACCGCGCTATGAGAGGTCATACACCTCGTGAAGCGGCTTCGTTTTCCGCTTCTTGGTCCGCACAACGCTTTTATGGGTCCGGTTGTACTTGATCATCATGTAGAAGATGATGGAGAGGGCGACAGAGGCGCAGATCTCGTACCCGATCGCCCAGACGGCGGCGAACATGGCGAGATCGAGCGCAAGGAAACTGTTGAAATTACCCTTGGCGATAAAGATAAACAGAAAGAGCAGGCCGACGACGTAGGGGATAATGATAAAATAGAGTCCGAGAAACAGACGCTCATACCCCTCCGGTAACGGGAAGACCTTCGCAAGGTCAACTTGTTGCTGTGAAAATGGTTGCGGGTCGTCTAGACCCTCATGAGGGGGATGTGTATGAATCATGGAACGAACTCCGGTTTTGATTACCATTGATTTATAGCAAACTATAATATCACAAATAGTAAGGGAAAACAACGTGAAGCAAATTCTTGTCACCAACGACGACGGGTACGAATCGGAAGGGCTGCTGGCGCTGGTGGAGGCGCTGCAGCCCCACGGGCAGGTGACGGTGGTCGCGCCTTCGAGCGAAAAATCGGCCTGCGGCCACTCCCTGACCCTGTCGCATCCGCTCAGTTTCATCAGCGTCGGTGACGATTTTTACAAGCTTGACGACGGGACGCCGAGCGACTGTATCTACCTCGCACTGCACTCGATGTTCGAGGGGCGCAAACCGGACCTCGTCGTCAGCGGCATCAACAAGGGCTCGAACATGGGGGAGGATATCACCTACTCCGGCACCGCGGCCGGGGCGATGGAGGCTGTCTTGCACGGCGTGCCGGCCATCGCCGTCTCACAGGTGATGGATTTTGAAAAGCCTCTGCCGGATTTTGCCCTGGCCAAGCAGACGGTTTCCACACTGGTCGAAAAGATTTTTGCTTCCGAATTCCCCCTGCCGCCGCGCCAGTTCCTCAACGTCAACATCCCGACCGACGTCACTTCTGCTGCGACGAAAGTGACCTATGCGGGGCACCGCTTCTACGCCAACGACGCCCACCTGCACCGCAACCCCCGGGGCAAAGAGTACTACTGGCTGGGGCTGCACCCCCTGGAGTACAAAGCCAGAGAGGGGCGTGAGGAGCTCTGCGACTTTGAAGCCGTGATGCAGGGGCACATCTCCGTCTCGCCGATCATGCTGGACCTGAGTGCGTATGCTTCCATGCGCACGCTCGATGACTGGCTGGGGGCCTAAGGATGCGCTATGAACGTTCCCGCATGCTCCTGGGGGAGGATTTCGAAAAGCTGCAGGGGGCCAGGCTGCTGCTGCTGGGTGTCGGCGGTGTCGGGAGTTTTTGCCTCGACTGCCTGATCCGCTCCGGCGTGAACGACATCACCATCGTCGATTTCGACACCTACGACGAGAGCAACCAGAACCGCCAGCTCTGGAGCGAACACCATATCGGGGAGTCGAAGGTCAAAGCGCTGCAGACGCACTATCCGCAGATCACCGTGATCGAAACGCGCATCGATGAAGCATGGGTGGAGGCCTTTGATTTCGAACCCTATGACCTGGTGCTCGACGCCATTGACGATACGAAGGCGAAACTGGCCCTGGCACAGAAGTGCTACGCGAAACTCATCAGTGCGACGGGTTCGGCAAAACGGCTGGACCCCAGCAAGATCGAAGTGGGAACCATCTGGACAGCCCACGGCGACCGCTTTGCCTCCAAGCTGCGCTACGAACTCAAGAAACGGCGTTTCAGCAAGAAATACCCCGTCATCTTCAGCAGTGAACCGCCGCGGGTGAAGGTCAAGGGGAGCTTCATGGGCGTGACCGCCGCTTTCGGCCTGACCATGTGCTCGCTGGCGGTACGGCGGCTCATCGGTTCGAAATGACGGTCCGGGCCCCCGAGCTCGGCCGCGGCGACTGGGTCACCGGCGGACCGCTCTTGCTGCATGATCTCCGCCCGCGGGTAGTCCTGCTCGACTTTTTCACCTTCGGCTGCATCAACTGCATGAACAACGTGGCCGTGCTGGAACGTCTGCAGTCGCGTTACGGCGACACCCTGCAGGTCATCGGGGTGCACAGCGGCAAATTTGCCCATGAGAAAGAGAGCGATGCCGTCCGTGCCGCCGTTGCGCGGATGCGGATCAGCTACCCCGTCCTCAACGACCCGGAAGGCAGGCTGGTCGACCACTATGCGGTCAAGGCGTGGCCGACGATGGTACTGGTCAATGCAGAGGGGTATATCGCGGCGACCTTCCGGGGGGAAGCGCAGGGCGTCGCCATCGACCTGGCACTGCAGAAGCTGGGACTGTTCCCGCGGGAGGGAACGGCCGACAGTACGGCGCTGCCGGGTCCGCTTCGTTTTCCCGAAGCCGTCATTCGCTCTGATGAACAAACGTTCATAGCCAACAGCGGGGGCGGCGATGTCCGCGAATACAACGTGGCCGGGCAGCTTGTCCGCCGTTTTACCCCCTTCCGGATCCCCGCGGCCCTGGCCCTCTGGGAGGGGATGCTCTATGTCGCCGACCGCGCCGCCGGCAGCGTCTGCCGCATCGACCTGCAGACCGAAGAGCGGACGGTGCTGTTTGAGCAGCTTCGCTCCCCTTCGGCACTGATTGTGGAGGCAGAGACGATCACGGTCGCCGAGGCGGGGGCGCATACCGTCACGGTCTACGACAAGGAGACGCTGCGACCGCTGCAGACCTACGGCAACCGCTTCGAAGCGCTGCGCGACGGGGCGGGGGAGGCGGCCCAGCTGGCCCAGCCGATGGGGGTGGCGCGCTGCGACGACGGCACACTCTGGTTCGTCGACGCGGAGAGTTCCGCGCTGCGCTATATAGAGAACGGACATGTGCATACTGCCGTCGGTGAGGGACTGTTCACTTGGGGCGATTCGGACAGTGACCCGATTCTGCTGCAACACCCCCAGGGTATCGCCTGCGGCCGGGTCGGTGACGGCTGCGGCGGGGGGCGCCTCTTTATAGCCGATACCTATAACGGCAAGCTCAAGGTGTACGATCCCCAAAGCGGCAGGATGATGACATTGATGAAAGATCTGAAGGAACCTGCAGGATTGTGCAAAAAGGGGTGCAGCCTCTATATCGCCGAGAGCGGGGCGCATCGCGTCATAAGGTACGATCTTTCGTCCATGTCTTTCGAGACTTATATCGACTGAAAGACGGGGAGGAGAGCATGGATATTTATGTGAACACGTTGAGCTCGATGCTGGTGCTCACCTGTATCATTCTGCTCGTCGCTTCCCTGCGCCGTTTTGGCATGTTCAGTCCCGATAACGGCACGCTGTTTGCCTCCCTGATCACGCAGCTGACGCTGCCGGCCCTGATCTTCTATGCGCTTTCGCATGCTGCGCTGGAGTGGAAATACCTGCTTGTCACGGGCCTGATGCTGGCGGGGGAACTGCTTCTTTTCGCGCTGGCGTGGGGTGCGGGAAAAGTGATGGGGCTCTCCGCGCCGAAAACGGGCAGTTTTATCCTTGCAGCCGTCTTCGGGAGTTCGGCGCTGCTGGGGTATGCCCTGGTGGCGGAGGTCTTTGGGAAAAATGCGGAGGCAATGGCCGAAGCGTCGCTGGTCTCGGAGCTGGGGGTCGGGTTGCCGCTGTTTACGCTGGGGGCGATGATCGCCATGCACTACGGCAGCAAAAAAGAGCCGGGGTCTGGGACGGCCGGGGCGGCGGCCTTTTTCCGCTCGCCGATATTCATTGCCATTGTGGCGGGGAGTGCCTGGAGCATTGCCGGGCTGTCCGTGACCGGCATGGTGGCCGGACCGCTCTTCGACGCGGTGCAGATCGTCGCGAAGGCCAATACGCTGCTGGTGACCCTGCTTGTCGGGGTCACGCTCGGTTTCGACCGCCTCAGAGAGATCGCCGGTATTGCTGCGGTCGTGCTTCTCCTGAAGCTGGTCGCTTCCCCCCTCCTTATCGCATTGCCGGCCCACTATTTTGCGCTGGAACCGTGGCAGCTCCAGGTGCTGGTCATCGAATCCGCCATGCCTTCGGCCATGCTGAGCGTTGCTTTCGCCAAACGCTACGGCTGTGACGTGCCGCTCGCGTCAAAGCTGGTATTTGCCACCCTGCTCGGCAGTATGGTGACGGTGACGGTTATGATGCGCCTGCTGGCATAGACGGCACCGTTTATCGGCTGATCATGAACTTTTGGCGGCCCCGAACATATCGATGTAGCAGGCCTCGGCCCATCCGTAGATGTTCCGGGCGTTCTCCAGCCCCTCTTCGCCTTTCCAATGTTCATCGGTGACCGGGGTGGCAAACTCGAACTGTTTGCGTTTCGGGTTGTAGGCGTATTCGGAGTGGATGAAGATGCCGTGCTCGGGATAGGCGGAAACGGCGGAGATGCAGAGCGTGACCGGCGACATCCACTTCAGGGGGACCTGTTTGTTGATCTTCGCGGCGAGCATCTTCGCGACGTTCTGCCCTTCGCTGAGCGAGGTGTTCCCCGACTTTGAGAAGCCGGTGGGGCGTGCGTCGCCGGTGACGTAGATGTTGGGATGGCCGCGGACCTCATAGGTCATCGGATCGATGTCCCCCTCGAGACGGTTGTAGACGGTGTCTTTGGCGACCCCGCACACCTCCAGGAGTTTCCCTCCCCGCACATGGGGATAGAAGGAGGCGTCGTCGAATGTGAAGGTGTCGAACTCGGTTTTGACCTGCTTCTTGTCGAGATCGATCGCCTCGATGACGGCGTTGGGTTCGTAGACGATGTACTCCTTGTAGAGCTCTTCGAACGCCGTGTGGAAACCGTGGGCCTTGATCGTGATGTCGTTGTTCTCGTCGAGCAGAAGGACTTTGCCCTTGATCCCGTTGTGCTTGAAGTAGTCCGCAATGAGGCAGGCGCGTTCGTAGGGCGCGGGCAGGCAGCGGTAGTTACCGCCGGGGACGGTCATGAGGAAGGTCCCTCCCTCGAAGGCATGGATCTTGCGTTTGAGGGTCATATGCTCCGAGCCGGGACGGAAGGCGGCCGGGTACTCCTGGCGCAGGCGGTTCTCCAACTGTGGGTCATTGGTCCAGAAGGAGTAGTCGTAGTCGATGCCGGGTGCGAGTACGAGGTAGTCGTAGGCGATGTCGCCCATGGTGGTGTGCAGGGTGTTGCGGGCTTTATCCACGCCCGTCGCGGCGGCATGGAAGTAGGTGTAGCCGTGCTGTTGTGCTGCCTGGTAGTAATCATGGGTGATAAACTCCAGGTCGACCTTGTCCACCAGCCACATGTTGCTGACGGGGCAGGAGATGAAGACGTCGCGCTGTTCGACGAGGACGACGTCGGCCGCGGGGGCGAAGAGCTTGGTGTACTTGGCCAGGCTGAGCCCGGACCAGCCACCGCCGACGACGACGACACGCGTCCCTTTGGGCTTCGGCAGCGTGGCCGGTCCGTCGGCCGGCTGGCTTTTCGGGACGGTTTCGGCGGCTTCGGCGACTCCGGCGGATGCGACGGCGGCGGCAAGGGCTCCGCCGAATTTCAGGGCGTCTCTGCGGGAAAATTTCATGACGATGGCTCCGGTATAGTAGGGTCGGGTGCTGACCGCTTGTTGGACGTTTTGGATACGCTTGAAAGCAGCATAGTAGGATAAAATCGGTTAACCCGCCGTTTCGCCTTTGGCGGTATTCCTGGCGGCGGATGCTGATTGTGCGCTATAATTCATCTAAAAACGAGGAATGATTTTGAGCCAGGCACAACCGATGACCCGTTTCGGATACGAAAAACTGCAAGCGGAGGTCAATCATCTCAAAACGGTCGAACGCCCGGCCATCGTCAAGGCGATTGAAGAGGCCGTGGCGCTGGGGGACCTGAAGGAGAATGCGGAGTACCATGCCGCCAAGGAGCGCCAGGGACAGATCGACGACCGCCTGAACGAACTGTCAGCGCTGCTGGGCAATGCGCAGATCGTTGACCCTTCCACCCTGGAACACAGCCGCGTCAGTTTCGGCTCGACGGTCGTACTGTGCGACATGGATACGGATGAAGAGGTGACCTATACCATCGTCGGCGGCTGCGAAAGCAATCCGCAGCTGGGGCTGATCTCGTTCGCGTCGCCGCTGGCCAAGCAGCTGCTGGGCAAAGAGGAGGGCGACGAGCTCAAGGCCAAGCTGCCCGGCGGCATGAAAGCGTTCGAAGTCATCGAAGTAAAATACCAGGAGATTGTTTTTGAGTGCCATGATTAAAGTCGCGGTCATCGGGGCCAGCGGCTATACCGGGATCGAACTGATCAAAATGCTCATCACGCACCCGCGGTTCGAGCTGGCCTATGTCGCCACGAGCGAAGGCGGCGTCAGCCTGACCGAACTGCACCCCTCGCTGGCGGGCGTCTACGAGTGCGATGTCCTCAAGGCCGATGCCGACGCCGTTGCCGGAGCGGCGGAGCTGGCCTTCCTGGCCCTCCCGCACAAAACGGCGATGGGTTTCGTGAAAGCGCTGCGGGAGCGCGGCGTCAAAGTCGTCGACCTCTCCGCCGATTACCGCCTCAAGCGCGAGACCTATGAGGCGCACTATGTTCCCCATATCGATCCGGAGAACCTTGAGCATGCCGTGTACGGACTGCCGGAACTTTTCCGCAGCGCGATCAAAAAGGCCGACCTCGTGGCAAACCCGGGCTGCTACCCGACCGCGACGATCCTCGGGGCGCTCCCCTTTATGCGTTACATGCAGCCGGGTTCGCCGCTGATCGTGGATGCCAAGAGCGGGGTCAGCGGCGCCGGCAAGAAGTGTACGGAGAGTACCCACTTCGTGACGATCAACGACAACGCCTTCGCCTACAATCCGCTGGGGCACCGCCACGGGCCGGAGATCGCCGAGAAGCTTGCCCTCGAGGAGGGACAGGTCCATTTCGTGCCCCATCTGCTCGGGGTGACCCGGGGGATGCTCAGCTCCGTCTACATGCAGGTCACGGGGAGTTTCGAGCCGCTGGAAGTACTTCAGGCCTACTATGCGGACGAACCGAACGTGCGTGTGCGGACTGAACCGGTCTCGATGAAACAGGTTGCCGGGACCAACTTCTGCGACGTCTTCGCCAAGCGCAGCGGCGATACGCTCTTTATCACCTCGGCCATCGACAACCTGCTCCGGGGGGCGAGTTCGCAGGCCGTCGTCAACGCCAACCTGATGATGGGGCTGGACGAAAACACGGGGATCCCGACCATCGCCTATGTCCCGTAACCCCTACGAGGTGCTGCCCGGTGCGCTGCTGATCAGCGACGCCCACTACGCCGAAACGCGCCCGCAGCTGCTCTCCTTGCTGCAGGCGATCGACACGGGGAAGCTTGACGCACCGCAGCTCCTGCTGATGGGAGATATTTTCGACCTGCTTTTCGGGCAGATCGCAGTGACCCATGTCATGAATGCCGAAGCCGTTGCTACGCTGCAGCGTATCAGCCGCCGCATCCCCGTCCTCTACCTCGAAGGCAATCACGACTACAACCTCGCCGGACTTTTTCCGGATGCCACCGTCGTACCGCTGTCGCGTCAGCCCTTTGCGTGCCGATGCGGAGAACGCACACTGCTGCTGGCGCACGGGGATTTCAACCAGCCGTGGCAGTACAACCTCTATACGGCACTGATCCGCAACGGCGTCATTCTGCACCTGCTGGGCTGGATCAACCGCCTGACCGGGAACGGCATCATCGCGAAACTCGAGGCGCACCTGAACAGGAAAAACCACTGCCACGCCATGACGGACTATGAAGGGTTCGTACGGCGCCATCTCGCCCCGCTGGCACTTGCGGGTACCGATGTCTTTATCGAGGGGCACTACCACCAGGGGATGGCCTACGACTTTGAAGGTCTGCGCTATTTCAATCCTGACGCATTTGCCTGTAATCTTCGCTATGCTATCGTTAGAAACGACCAAAACGGGTTTACCCTGCAGACGCGGGAGTGGAAGGACGGTTAAGGGCAATGGCGCAGCTGCGGATCGAAGAGACCGGACGCGGGATGACGGTATACTGCAGCGGCCTGTGGCAGGCCACGGCGCTCGATGAGGTCGCCGGAACCGTCCGGGAGTCGCTTGCCCCGCTGCGGAGTTACGAAATCACTTTTGAGCTTTCGGGAGTCGAACGGATCGATTCGGCGGGGGCGTTGCTGCTGCAGCATACGCAGCGCCGACTGGAAGCCGGGGGTAACCTGGTCAAGATACAGGGGGCCGATGACGACAGTGCCCGGATGCTGGAGATGGTGCGCCAGTACAGCCATCCCGGGACGGATTTCGCGGTAGCCTCCCCGGGCTTCCTGGCGCAGACCGGGAGGCAGACGGCCGAAGTCCTTGCCAACGGCATGGGCATCACCGCCTTCGTCGGGCGGACGTTCAAGGCACTTGTGAACCTGCTCTTCCTGCGGGTGGGATTCCGTTACAAAGAGACCGGCTACCAGATGATGGAGAGCGCCATCAAGGCCCTGGGCATTATTGCGCTGACGATGTTCCTGGTGGGGGTCGTCGTCGCCTACCAGTCGGCCGTCCAGCTCAAAACCTACGGGGCGAACATCTTCATCGTCGATGCGCTGGGGATCTCGATCCTGCGCGAACTCGCCCCGATGCTGACGGCCATCGTCGTCGCCGGCCGAAGCGGTTCCTCCTATGCCGCGCAGATCGGGGTCATGAAGATGACCGAGGAGATCGACGCGATGCGGACGATGGGCTTCGACCCCTTTGCCTTCCTGGTCCTGCCGCGGCTTTTCGCCCTGATCATCATGATGCCCATCCTCATCTTCTTCGCCGATGCCTTCGGTATGCTAGGAGGCATGCTGATCGCCCATACGGAGCTGGGCCTCTCCGTCACCCTCTTTACCGACCGCTTTACCGAAGCCGTGGCCCTCAAGCACTTCTGGGTCGGACTGGTCAAGGGGCCTTTCTTCGCGGTCCTCATCGCCTCGATCGGGATCTACCGCGGGATGCAGGTCAAAAATGACACGGAGAGTATCGGGATCAACACGACCAAAAGCGTCGTCGAGGCGATCTTCGCCGTGATCATCTGCGATGCGCTCTTCTCCATCGTCTTCACAAAGCTGGGGTTCTGAGATGCGGCCGGTGATCGAGGTTGAAAAGGTTGTCACGCGTTTCGGGGAGCGGCTGGTGCACGACGAAGTGTCTCTGCATATCAACGCGGGCGAGATCTACGGCTTTCTCGGTCCCAGCGGCTGCGGAAAATCGACGCTGATGCGCGAGATCATTCTGCTTGAACCGCTCCAGAGCGGGACCATCCGTCTTTTCGGCGAACCGCTGAACACGCTCTCTTTCGAGGCGGCACAGGCCCTGCGGCGCAAATGGGGGGTGCTCTTCCAGTCCAACGCCCTCTTTACCTCGCTCAACGTTGCCGAAAACATCTCCGTCATGCTCAGAGAGTATACGGCGCTGCCGGCGGGGGTGATCGACGAGATCGTCGCCTTCAAACTGGATATCGTGGGGCTGACGCCCAAAGAGGGGAAGCTCTACCCCTCCCAGCTCAGCGGCGGCATGAAAAAGAAGGTGGCCCTGGCACGGGCCCTGGCCCTCGATCCGCCGCTGCTCTTCCTGGATGAACCGACCTCGGGCCTCGACCCCGTTTCGGCCCGGGAGTTCGATGCGCTGATTCTCAAGCTCCGGGACATGCTACAATTAACCGTAGTAATGGTGACCCACGACCTCGCCTCGATCGAAACGGTGCTCGACCGGATGGCGATCATCGACGAGCGGCGTATCGCCGCCGAGGGGACCCTTTCGGAGGTCAAGCGGGTCGCGAGCCCGTTCATCCGTACTTTTTTTGGAGGTGACGTATCGTGAACGCCAAAACGAACGAGACGATCGTCGGTATCTTTGTCCTGCTCTCCTTGGCGCTGATGGCCTTTTTTGTCATCTGGATGCTGCAGCCGGCCAAGAAGGATGAGCTGCAGAGCTACCGCATCGAGTTCGGCGAATCGGTCTCAGGGCTTAACGTCGATTCGCCCGTCAAGTTCCGCGGCGTCACGGTGGGAAAAGTACGCGCCATCCGCATCAGTCCCAACAATATCGAGAAGATCGAGGTCCTGATCGACGTATGGAAAACGACCCCGGTGAAAACGGATACGATTGCCATGCTCAAATCGCAGGGGATCACGGGGCTGAGCTACGTCGACCTGAGCCGCGGGAGCGAGGCGGCCCCGCTGCTGCAGCCCAAAGGCAAAGAGAGCGTTCCGACAATCCCTTTTGAACCCTCGTTCTTCGTCACGCTCGAGCGTACGTTCGGATCGGCCTCTGACAACATTTCCGAGCTTCTGCTGCGCCTCAAAGAGCTGATCGGCGAGCAGAACCAGGCCGAGGTCTCCCGCCTGCTCTATCACAGCGCCAATGTCGCGGAGAAGCTTGATGCGGGGCTCACCACGGAACGGTTCGCCCATCTGGACGATACGGTCCGGAAGCTGGGCCGGCTGGCGGCGGATCTCGATGCCCGGACGAAGGGACTCCCGCAGCTGCTGCAGAGCGGCGATGCCGCGATGGGGCAGGCCAAGGTCTCGCTTGCCTCCCTGCAGGAGAGTTTTGCCTCCATGGCCGAAACGCTGCGGGTGATCAACGCCCGCAACAAGAACGGCGATTACAGTATCAAAGAGACGATGGGACCGGGCATGGCACAGTTTGAAGTGACGATGCGGCAGATGGAGCAGAGCCTCGTGCTGCTTAACCAGATGCTGCTGCGCTACGGTGAGAACCCCTCGGATATGCTCTTTGAACATCAACCGCCGCAGGTGGGACCGGGAGAAGCGAAATGAAATGGATAACAGCGATAGTCGTCGCGGTATTGATCGGCGGCTGCAGCCTGACGCGGGAAGCGCCGCCGGTGCAGAGCTACCGGCTTGACGGCGGGGAGACGATCAGCGCGGAGCGTGCGGAGGGATGCAGGGAGCGTGTCATCCGCATCGCCCTCATCGAAGCCCCGCAGTGGCTGGAAGGCACGGCGATCCATTACGCCGGGACGGACCACCGTTTCTACCGCTATACCCTCTCGCGCTGGGAGCAGTCCCCGGTGCAGCAGATCCAGCAGCTGATCGAAAAGAGCGTCATCGAAAGCGGCCTGTTCCAGGGGGTGGTTCCGTACAAATCCCTGGCCAAGAACGACTGGCTGCTTGAAGTCCGTATCGAACAGATGCTGCAGACGATCGACAGTAAGGGGGCAGGTGAAACAGACCTGATGCTTTACGCGGTCCTGGTGGACCAGTACAGCCGTCGGATCCTCGCGCAAAAGACGTTCAGCTACCGGCAGCAGGACGCCGACGCCGGTGCACAGAGTGCGGTACGCGGATGGAGCGAGGGTGTCACTGCTTTCAAATCGGCGCTGATTGCGTGGCTGGCAGCGCAGTGCGAGACACAGGCAAGGATTGACCGCAGCGATGTCGATCTTTGACCGCGTCACGGTGCGCAGCGGCGGCAACGCCGAGAAGTACGCGCTGCGCCAAAAGCTTTTCGGGACGGAAGACGTCCTGCCGATGTGGGTGGCCGATATGGATATCGAGACCCCCCTGTGCGTACGTACTGCCGTGATGAAGCGGGCGGAGCACCCCGTCTACGGGTATGAAGAGATGCCCCGCAGCGCCTTTGAAGCCCAGTGTACATGGATGGCAACCCGCCACGGCGTGACCATGGCGCCGGAGGAGCTTTTCTTTTCGCACTCCGTCGTCGCGTCCATCTCCGCCGCCATCGCCGCGTTTACCGACCCCGGGGACGAGGTTGTCGTGCAGCCCCCGATCTACCCTCCCTTCGTCAGTACGGTACGGCACAGAGGCCGAAGGGTGCTTTCTAACCCGCTGCGGCAGGATGAAGAGGGGATCTACCGTTTTGACCTGGAGGGGCTTGAGCAACAGATCACGCCGAAGACGAAGCTGCTGCTGCTCTGTTCGCCCCATAACCCCGTAGGCCGGGTCTGGGAGTGTACGGAACTCGAAGCGCTTGCCGAGATCTGTCTGCGCCACGGCATCACGGTCTTTGCCGACGAGATCCATTCGGACCTGGTCTTTGCCGGGCATAAGCATACGCCCTTTGTCTCGCTGGGAGAGGCAGTCAGGAGGATCACGGTGACGGCAATCGGCCCGGGCAAGACCTTCAACGTCGCAGGCCTGGCCGTGTCGACCGTGGCGATAACGGACACGGCGCTGCGGGAGAGGTTCAAAGCGGTCTACGACACGATCCATTTTGCCCAGGGAACGGTGTTCGGTCATGCCGGCTTCGAAGCCGCTTACCGGGAGGGAGCGGCATGGCTGGAAGCGCTGCTGGGGCACCTTCAAGGCAATATCGACAGGCTCGCCGATCTCACTGCGCGCTTTGAGACGATCGCTTTCCGGCCGCCCGAGGGGACCTACCTCGCCTGGCTGGACTGCCGGCGGATGGGTTTTGAGTCCGATAAGGCCCTGCGGGAGTTTTTTATCAGGGAAGCACGTCTCGGCCTCAGCCCGGGGATCTCATTCGGCAGGGAAGGGAGCGGTTTTATGCGGCTCAATTTCGCCGTCCCGACGCCGACGATGGACGAGGCGCTGTATCGTCTGGAAGGTGCACTGCAACGGCTTTAGAAGCCCCTTTACTGTAATGGAAACGTAATCTATTTTGCCTACACTTCGCGAAAAAATCGGGGGCGCTTTCGCGCGCTCCGGGGGGTGTGAGAGGCATGATGAGATTGGTTGTACTGGCGGTTTGTACGTTTGTAGGTTTGCAGGCGGCGCTTTTCGACGGGGATGTCCATGAGAAGGCGTCGCGCCAGATGGGGCTTCTGAAGCAGTTCAAAGCGAATGCAAGCGATGCCAGCGCGATTACGAAGCGCGGCGAATATACGCTGATAGATGGACAGGCGCAGGGCATTGCCCGTATCCGTTCGGAAGTGCTGACGCTGGGGCTGCCGGATGCGGAGCGCGAAGCGCTGCTGCACGATCTGGATACGTACAAAACGACCGTCACGGACGTCGGCGCACAGCTGCAAAAAAGCGCGCCGGACCTTCATCGGCACTACCGCCAGCTCCTCGACGGCCTTGGGGCGTTCAACAGCCGCCTCGGCAGTATCGGTCTGCGGGAGCTTCTCCACAGCTGGCGGGAACTCAGCCGTATCAAAGGGCGCTTCGTCAAACAGCCGGACGCGCGGCTTGCCAAAGCCTTCGAGGGGGCATGGACCCGGGTCACCGTGACGATTTCGGAACTCTACCTCGACGAGGAGATGGAACAGCCCCTTTTTGAGTACCTGGATGCGTACAAAGCCTGTTTTGATGAAATGAACACTGCCTACCGCGCGGTCGGCTATGCCGATGTAGGCCGTCTGAAACCGCTGACCTACAAGATCAAGATGCAGTTCGAGATGATGGCCCCCCGCCTGGCCGAGCGGCACTGACCCGGCGCTGCGCTTCCGCTCCATTTTGTTTACAGCTTACATGATATCCTGACGGAAATGTACCGGGGTGCTTCCTGGGAATGCTTTCGAAGGAGCGGCCATGAAAAAAGTGATGATCCTGAGCGGCGCCGGTCTCAGTGCCGAGAGCGGTCTGCGGACCTTCCGCGACCATGACGGGATGTGGGAGGAGTATGACGTCATGCAGGTCTGCTCGACCCGCGGATGGGAAGCGGACCGCGGCCTGGTGACCCGTTTTTACAATGCCCGCCGCCACGATCTCGAGGACAAGCAGCCCAACGCGATGCACCGGGCCATCGCCGAATTGCAGCGGCGCTACCCCGGGCAGATCTGGAATCTGACGCAGAACGTCGATGACCTGCTGGAACGGGCGGGATGCGATGAGGTGCTGCACCTGCACGGGACGCTTCGGGACCTGCGCTGCGAAAGCTGCGGGCACGTCTGGGACATCGGGTATGATGAGCAGACGGAAGCGGACTGCTGCCCGCGCTGCGAGAGTGCCGATGTCCGCCACAACGTCGTCATGTTCGGCGAAAGCGCACCGATGTACCGCAAAATTTACGAAGCGGTGAACGATGCGGAGCTCTTCATTGCCATCGGCACCAGCGGCCAGGTGATCGATATCGTCCCCATCGCCCGGGAGTTCGCACACTCCGTCCTGGTCAACCCGAAGCGGGAGGAGTACGTGACGATGTTCGGTTCCTTCGAGCAGACCATCGATGCGTTCTTTACCGACTTTCTCCAGATGGGCGCCGTGGCGGCCGCCGCACCGCTGACGGAGATAGTAGAACGTTTTATGCATGATAATGCGTAGCGTTCTGAAATGGAAATGAGACGTTGCCGTAATGGGGAGGAGATGAAACGCCATTATCATAGCGCCATCTTGCATCCGGAGTGAGCAATGAAAGAGACGACCTTTGTGATCCGTCATCTGGAAAACGGTTGGGGCTGGCCCGATATCGACAGCGACGACGTCGCGGTGGAGTACCTGTGTGAAGAGCTCGAGGTCCCCGAAGAGCTTATCAACGAGGTGCATTGCGGTGAGGGAACGATGCAGCTCTCCCTCATCCCTGACCGCGGCTACATGCGCGATGACTGGTATGTCAACCTGATACGCTGCGCCTGAGGGATGCGGCGCCGTTTCGCGCTATAATCCCTTATGCTATTTCCTACCTTCCACGGCCGTCACGATGCGCGCTGCACTTGACGCCATCGCCGCATTCGTGCGGGAACATCATGTATTGACCCTTGCAACGAGCCGGGACGGCTCCCCCTATGCGACACCCCTGTTTTACGCGTATGACGATGTGCGCAACTGCTTCGTATTCGCCTCGGCGGAGGATACGGAGCACACGGCCCAGATGAAGGCCAACCCCTTCGTGGCGGCGGGCATCGCCCTGGAAACGGATACGGTTGGTAAAATCCAGGGGCTGCAGTGCCGCGGCCGGATCGTCGTTTCCGATGCAGCGGACGCGCGCTGCTACTACGCCCGTTTCCCCTATGCCCGCGCGATGCTTCCTACACTGTGGCGGCTGGAGCCCTCCTGGATGAAACTCACCGACAACCGGTTCGGTTTCGGCAAGAAACTGCTCTGGGAAGCCGCAGCGCCGGTAAAGTAGCCGTACCGGCACACTCGTCTTTTCCTCACGGCCCCGGACGGAAGGGGGGCTGAATACAATTCCCGGTAAAATGTCGACAAAAAAACGGAGCGTACCCATGAACAGAGCTTTACAGATGCTGCAGCTGCAACAGCAGCTCAACGATGCCACGAACGGAGCAGACTGGGAAGCGGGTACGACCAAGAACGGCAAGGCGATCAACTGGAAGCGCTGTATCTACATGGAGTGCGCCGAGATGATCGACTCGTTCGCATGGAAGCACTGGAAGAACATCGCCGCCGAGCCGGACTGGGCCAACCTGCAGATCGAGGTCGTGGACGTCTGGCACTTCGTGATGAGCCTGGTGCTGCAGGAGTACAAGCAGCGCGATCTCGGCAGCCTCGATGACGCGGCGAAGGCGATCGCGATCATGCCTTTTTACGAGATGCTCAACGATGAAGCGGAAGGGTTCGCCGTCGAGAAGCTCGTGATGGCCCAGGTGGAGTCGGTGATGAAAGACGCCCTCGACAGCAAGCCCGACCTGACCAAACTGCTCGCAGACTTTTTCGAACTGGTCCGCATGAGCAACCTCGACCTCACGTCGCTCTACCGCCTCTACGTCGGCAAGAACATTCTCAACCAGTTCCGCCAGGACCACGGCTACAAAGAGGGGCATTACGTCAAGGTCTGGAACGGGGAAGAGGACAATGTCGTGATGAAGCGGCTTTGGGAAGAGAAAGGCGATATGACGCCTGAGGAACTTTATGCTTCTTTGGAAAGTGCCTATCCGGCAGCGTAATTTGCAATTGTTTGTTCCCCTTTTTCTTTGCATGCACAAAGAAAAAGCCGAACCGGGAAAAAGAAAGGGCAACAAGCTGCCGCTTTCGGGATACTCTATTCCTCGGTGATCCGGCTGACACGCAAATGATCGTTTCGGCCTTGACAGAATGGACGGATTGTCACAGGCTGCGCTTAACGCTTAACGCTTAACGCTTAACTCTGACTGCTATTCAACTGATATCCGTCGCCCGTTCGCTGATCGCGTTTTTGCGTTCCACCAGCGTCAGCAGCGCCATGAAGAAGGCGGTGATGGCGGGACCGAGGATCATGCCCCAGAACCCAAAGCTCGTCAGTCCGGCGATGATGGCAAAGAAGATGATGAGCTCGTTGCGCTTGGTCTCGGTCGTGGAGAGTTTGCTGTCGATGCTCTTGATGATCACCGGTTTGATGAAGGTGTCCGCGATCACGGAGATGACGATGATCGTATAGAGTGCGATGAAAACGGCGCTGCCCGTATGGCCGACGGAGAGTTCGTAGAGGGAGAAGGGGACCCACATCAGGGCGCCGCCGACGACGGGAATGAGCGAGGCGAATCCGAACAGAATGCCGAAAAGCAGACCGTTGTAGCCCATAAAACTGACGGCGATCCCGAACAGCGCCCCCTCCAGGGCCGCGGTCAGCAGAATGGAGTAGAAGACGATACTCATCACCGAAGAGACCTCCGAGCCCAGCAGGGCCGCATCATCGGGCGGGAGGTTGATGACATGTTTGAAATAGGCTGCGAGCCGCTGGCCGTAGAGGTGCGCGAAGAAGTAGAAGACGATAATCATGAACGCGTTCTTGACAAAAGAGGCGCTGATACTGCCGATGGTGCCGGCGTAGGCGAGCGCTTTCTTCGTCAGATCGGCGGGGTCGTACGAGGTGATAAAGTCCGAGACGTGGGTCCTGGAGCGCCCGGAGAATCCCGGCGCACGCTCTACAAGCTCCTGCAGGTAGTCCATGACCGATTCGAGGCTCGCAGGGTCGAAGTGCTGCAGGTAGATGGTGATCTTGGCGAGAAAGTAGCCCAGCGGTGCGAAGAAGAGCAGGGCCATCACGAGTGTCGAGAGGGCCGCCGCCGCGAGAACCGATCCGGACCACTCCCGCAGCCGCCGTTTGAACGAGAAGGTCGAAACGGCGAGCAGGGAGGCGATAAGGATGCTCATCAGGTAGGGGCTGTAGAGCAGGTACATCCAGTAGAGCGATGCCGCGAGCAGGATGGCGAAGATCGTCTGCGGCTTCACGGCGCGATCCTAGAAGAGCCCGCTCTGTTCGGCGGGCGGGGTGAGCCGGAGCACATCGTAGCACTTGGGCGTGGCGACGCGCCCCCGGGCCGTACGCTCCAGGTAGCCGTTGGCGAGCAGGTAGGGCTCCAGGACATCCTCTATGGTCCCTTCATCCTCGCTGAGCGCCGCGGCGATGGTACTGAGCCCCATGGCCCGTCCTTTGGCCTGGACCAGCAGCTCCAGCAGCCGCAGGTCCATCTCGTCGAAGCCGTGGGCGTTGATGCCCAGCTCGTTCAGGGCGTAGGCGGTGCGCTCATGTGTGATGGTGGTCTCATCGGCGACGTCGGCAAAGTCCCGGACCCGGCGCAGCAGCCGCAGGGCGATCCGCGGCGTTCCCCGGGAGCGGCGGGCGATCTCCAGCGCGGCGTCGTGCTTGATCGGCTTGCCCAGCTTTTCCGCCGCCTGCATGATGATGCGTGCGAGCTCTTCGGGGTGGTAGAAGTTCATACGGAAGTTCATGCCGAAGCGGTCGCGCAGGGGGTTCGAGAGCATCCCGGCCCGCGTCGTCGCCCCGATCAGGGTGAAGCGGGGCAGGTCGATCTTGACCGTCTGGGCCGCCGGGCCGCTGCCGATGATGATGTCGAGGCGGAAATCTTCCATACTGGGGTAGAGGATCTCCTCGACGGCGGGGGAGAGGCGGTGGATCTCGTCGATAAAGAGGATGTCCCCCTCCTCGAGGTTGGTGAGGATGGCGGCCAGGTCGCCGCTCTTTTCGATCATCGGGGCGGCGGTGACCTTGATGCTGCTGCCCATCTCGTTGGCGATGATCAGCGCCAGGGTGGTTTTCCCCAGCCCGGGAGGGCCGAAGAAAAGGGTGTGGTCCAGGGCTTCGCCCCGTTTTTTGCTCGCTTCGATGAAGACGCCGAGATTCTTTTTGATCTGTTCCTGGCCGATGTAATCCTTCCACCCCTCGGGGCGCAGGGAAGTCTCCACCGTCTCCTCGGCGCTGAATTTTTCGATCTCTACGATACGTTCCATCGTTACTGTCCCTCCGGATATTGTTCCGCAGCTTTGTACTCTTGATAGGGCTGGTCGTGCTGCGCCTCGCAAGCGCGCCGCTCATCGGGGCTGGTGATATTGCGGCAGTTCTGTTTGGCGATGTCATGCGCCATGTCGTAGCGCATTTCATTGGAGCAGCCGGAGGCCAGTACCCCCAAGATGAGTACAGACACAGTTTGAGGGATCAATACGTATGCTCCTCTGCCGGGAAGGTGCGCGCCGCGACCTCTTCCTTGTACTGCGTGACCGCCGCTTTGACCGCATCGGCACCCTGCATGTACTGCTTGACGAATTTCGGTACGAAGGGCTCATAGAGGCCGAGCATATCGGAGAAGACGAGCACCTGCCCGTCGACGCCGCTGCCCGCACCGATACCGATGACCGGGACCGATACGGCTTCCGCGATCCGCGTCGCGACCTCGGCTTTGACCCCTTCGACGACCATACAGAACGCCCCGGCCGCTTCGACGGCTTTGGCGTCCTCGATCAGGGAGAGGGCATTTGCCTCGTCTTTGCCCTTGACCTTGTAGCCCCCCTCGCCGCGGACCGCCTGCGGCAGCAGGCCGATGTGGCCGCAGACGGCGATGCCGTTGGCCGTGAGGTGGGCGATGATACCGGCTTTGTCCCGGCCCCCTTCAATCTTGACCGCGTCGGCACCGCTCTGCTGGTAGACGGCGATGGCGTTCTCCAGGGCCTTTTCGGCCGTCGTATAGGTGCCAAACGGCATATCGCAGATGACGAAGGTGCCCGGCGCCCCGCTGCAGACGGCTTGGGTGTGGTAAATCATCTGTTCGAGCGTGGCGCTCAGTGTATCCGGTTTCCCGGCGAAACTCATGTTGAGCGAATCCCCCACCAGCAGAATGTCGGCGATGGGGTCGAAGAGGCGTGCGAAGAGGGCGTCATACGCGGTGATCATCATCAGCGGGGTACCGCCTTTGGCATTCCGGATGGCACCGACGCTCAGCTTTTTGGCCATTGATTGCTCCTGCGGGCATGCCGGAATAGGGGGGATTCCCCTCTCCGGTGCCCTAGTCAATTGAGAGCGATTTTATCCAAAAATGCTACAATTGCGGATAAATATGGCAGGCCGCCGCCCCGTTGCAGGGGGCGCAAGCGCCCGGGTACGGGCGATACGGCAAAAGGGTAATCGGTGGAAAAACAACTGGTGGGCTACATTACGACGGGCTATCCCGATAAAGATTTTACGATCGACCTTGCACTCTCCCTGGGAGAGAACGGTGTCGATTCGCTCGAACTGGGTATCCCCTTTTCTGATCCCGTCGCCGACGGACCGGTGATCGAGGCGGCGAACTACGTCGCGCTGGAGAACGGTTTCCGTTTCAAAGACGTCCTGGACGTTTCCCGGGCCGTGGCACCCCGTGTCGATACCCTCTGGATGGGCTATTTCAACCCCTTCTACCAGTTCGGGATGGAGAACGTCCTGCGCGAGGCGAACGATCTGGGCGTCACCGGCCTGATCGTCCCGGACCTGCCGCATGAAGAGGCTGTCCTCTATGCCGACGCCTTCGCCAAACACCGCATCAGCAACATCGCCTTCGTCGCGCCGACGGATACGGACGAACGGATCAAAACGGTCGTCGGTTCGGCACAGAAGTTCATCTACCTTGTCGCCTACGCCGGGATTACTGGGGCGGGCAAGAGCGAAGATCTCGGCGGGGTCGTCGCTTCGATCCGCCGCCACACGCAGACCCCCGTCTACGTCGGTTTCGGTGTCAACGAGCAGACGGCAAAGGCGAAGGCGGAGGGCGTCGACGGCGTCATCGTCGGTTCTGCGTTTATCAACGTGCTGCTGCGCGAGGACCTCTCTTTTTCCGAAAAGATCAACCACTGCTGTGCGATCGCGAAAACGATCAAAACCCGCATCAACGAATAGGGAAATCACCTCCCGTTTTTTAGCCCCTCTTTATGGCGTATCGGCTATAATTTGACTAGCAGCCTGGGTGGTGCGAGCTCTCGCATTTCAGGGGGTTCTACATATCTATACTATGGATGGGGTAGTCGCTTTTGTGTGCCGGTGATCTCGCTGGAGGGCGCAAGCCCGAGAGACCGCCGCCTGATGAAGCGCTCAATCCGTATTTTTTTGGCTTTGAGAACCAAAGCTATCTTGCGGAACGGCCACTCGGGTTTCTCTCTCCGTTCTCATTCAAGAAGATGCCGTCTTTTTGAATGAAAACAGACAGATAAGGATCGGCAGAATATGAATGTAATGGTAATCGGCAGCGGCGGACGCGAATTTGCGATCGGGCGTGTCCTGGCGCAGGACGAAGCGGTTGAGAAACTCTATTTCGCACCGGGCAACGGGGCGACGCCGATGCTGGGCGAGAACGTCGCGATCAAGGATTACGACGCGCTGGCGGATTTTGCGATTGCGAACAGTATCGAGCTGACCATCGTCGGGCCGGAAGCGCCGCTCACCGAAGGCGTCGTCGACATCTTCAAGGCGAAGGGGCTGACGATCTTCGGCCCCTCCAAGGCGGCGGCGCAGCTCGAGGGCTCCAAGGTCTATATGAAGAACTTCCTTGCCAAGTACGGCATCCCGACGGCACGCTACATCGAAACGGGCCATATCGAGACGGCTTTCAAGTTCATCGAGACCCTGCCGACGCCGGTCGTCGTCAAAGCCGACGGCCTCTGCGCGGGCAAGGGCGTCATCATCGCAGCGACCCACGACGAGGCGAAAAAAGCGGCCTCGGAGATGCTCAGCGGAAAGGCCTTCGGCGACGCGGGGAAGAAGGTCGTTATCGAGGAGTTCCTCGACGGCTACGAACTCTCCATGTTTGCCATCTGTGACGGGGAGGACTTCATCCTCCTGCAGGCGGCGCAGGACCACAAGCGTCTCCTTGACGGCGACCAGGGGCCGAACACGGGCGGGATGGGTGCCTACGCGCCGACTCCGCTCGTCAACGACGAAATCTACGAGAAGGTCAAGGAACGCATCGTCCGCCCGACGCTCGACGGGATGCAAGCGGAGGGGGCGCCCTTCGAGGGGGTCCTCTTCATCGGCCTGATGATCGTGAACGGCGAACCGATCACCCTGGAGTTCAACGTCCGTTTCGGCGACCCGGAGTGCGAGATCCTGATGCCGCTGCTGAGCTCCCCGGCAAGCGAACTCTTCTACAAAGCCGCGACGAAGCAGCTCGATACCCTGGATGTGAAGTTCAAGAACGAATACGCCGTCGGCGTCGTCATGGCGAGCCGCGACTACCCCTACAGCAGCAGCGAGCCGGCGGAGATCGTCGTCGACGAGATCGTGCATACGGAGCTGGCAGAGCATTCGCACATCGCCTATGCCGGTGTCAGCGAAGAGGACGGCAAGCTCTTTGCGACAGGCGGGCGCGTCCTCGTCTGTGTCGGGACGGGGGCAAGCATCCGCGAGGCCCGCGACCGCGCCTACCTGCTCTGCGGCCAGGTCCACTTCGCCGGCAAAAAACTGCGCACCGATATCGCATACCAGGCCCTCTGACCCGTGAACGAGACGATCGAAACGCTGCTGCACCGGTACGAACTGCACCTGGCTTCCATCCCGAAGCGTGCCGTGGCGTTTCTGATCGACGAGCTCCTGCTGAGCCTGCTGTTCACGATCATGCTCTGGGGTCCGATCTCCAAGGCGGAAGATATGGAGACGTTCCTGTTTGTCACCAACGCCTACGCCCTGGAGTACCTGGGGATGAAGGTCTTCTACCAGACGCTCTTCGTCGCCCTTTACGGGGCGACGCTGGGGAAGATGGCGATGCGCATCCGTGTCGTGGCCGTGGAGGACGGCGGGGTCCCGGGCTGGCTGCCGGCATTCAACCGCGCCGTCTTCCGCATCCTGAGTGAAATCATCTTCTACCTCGGCTTTATCTGGGCGATGTTCGACCCCAACAACCAGGCGTGGCATGATCGCACCGCCCGCACCGTCGTTGTCGATGCTTAGGCTCTTTCTCCTTCTTACGCTTGTGTTGACCGCGCTGCGGGCGGAAAACCAGATTGAATTTTTTGCAACCCGGCTCGATTCGAACCAGAGCGTCGTCCATGCCAGCGGGGATGTGCTTGTCCTCTACAAAAGCTACTACCTCAGTGCCAACGAGGCCTACTTCGACCGCAACAGCAGCACGCTGGAACTCTTCGGCAATATCGTTGCGATGCAGGGGTCGGACTATTTCGCGATGGGGGACTACGCCAAGCTCGATGTCGCCACGAAGAGCCGGGAGTTCTCCCCGTTTTTTATGCTCGACCGCCATACGAATGTCTGGATGAGCTCCTCGCGTTCGGGCGCGGAAGACAAGGACTTCACGGTAGAGAAGGGGATGGTGTCGGGGTGCGACCCCAACGACCCGTTCTGGGTGCTTTACTTCTCCAGCGCCGATTTCGACAGCGAATCGCGCTGGATGAACGTCTATAACGCCTACCTGAAGATCTACGGCATCCCCGTCTTCTACTTTCCCTATTTCGGCTACTCGCTGGACAACCGTCGGCGCAGCGGTCTGTTGGTCCCGTCTTTCGGGGTCTCCAGTACGGAAGGTTTCTTCGTCGAACAGCCCGTCTACATCGCCATCGACCCCTCCTGGGACGTGGAACTGCGGCCGCAGATCCGCACGGAGCGGGGCGAGGGGCTTTACGGGAAGTTCCGTTTTGTCGATTCGAACGTCTCCAAGGGGTCGTTAAACGCGGGCTACTTCCAGGAGAAATCCTCCTATGTCGATACCTACGACCTGGCCAACTCGAACCATTACGGTTTCGACTTTTTCTATACCAACACGGCGGTGCTGCAGCGCTGGCTCGGCCTGGACCTTCACGGACAGTCGGGGCTCTATGCCGATATCAAGTGGATGAACGATATCGACTATATCAACCTCTCATCCAACGATACCGTCAACTACGCGACGTCAAACCAGGTGCTTTCCCGGGTTAACCTCTTCTACAACGAGGAGAATGCCTACTACGGTATGAACCTGCGCTACTACCTCGACCTGAACAAAAAGAGCAACGCCGACACGCCGCAGAACCTGCCGATCCTGCGCTACCACCGCTATATCGACACCTTCCTGGACGAACACGTTTACTACACCTTCAATCTCCGCGGGAACAATATTTTCCGCGAAACGGGGATGCGTGCGGTCGAGGGGGAAGTGGACCTTCCGGTCACGCTGCAGACCTCCGCGCTGGAGGATTACCTGCTGCTCTCCTACAGTGCCCGTCTCAACGGGAAATACATCACCTTCGGGAACGAACCGACGAGCGTATCGGCGATCACGACGGGCGGGATGTACGAAACGGGGCTCTTCGGCCGGATCTACCACGTCTTCGATGCGGGCACGCAGGTGACGAAGGCGTTCGACGGATTCAGCCACACCGCGGGGCTGGACCTTGCCTATACCAAGGCCGGCGTCGATGACGCGGCGGGCTATTATGAGACCCAGCAGTCGCTCTGCACCGGGAGTGATGCAGCGCTCTACCCCGAGTGCGATTTCTACGCCGTCAACGAGATCGAAGAGGCGCTGGACCTCAAATTCAGCCAGTTCTTCGTCAATGACGAGGGGGAGCAGGTTCTCTACCACCGCATCTCGCAGCGCTTCTCCTTTGACCGTTACCAGGATCAGCTCAGTGAGCTGGAGAACGAGCTGGACTGGCAGCTGACGCCGGAACTCTCGCTCTACTCCGATGTTTTTTACAACTATGATTACCACCGCGTCTCCAAGACGCTCAACGGCATCCGCTACAGCGATGATGCGTTCAACGTCGGTGTGACGGACCTCTATGAAGACCAGCCCGATGCTAACGGCACCAGCCGGGTCAATTACCTGACGTTTGATGCCGTCTACCGCTATAATGACCACTACCGCTATTTCGGGCGCTATGCTTATGATCTGGAGACGAATACGAAGAAGCTCTCCGAGATCGGCTTTGACTATACGAAGCGCTGCTGGAAGTTCGGGATGCGCTACGTCGAGAACAACCGGCCGATCCTGACCAATGCCCAGACCGATTCGGTGCTCGAGAAGTATGTCTATTTTACCGTTGAGCTCCGTCCGATCGGCGGCACGGAGGTGAACTATAAACTCAGCGATGTACTGGATGGTTCATGATGATACTGTTTGAAGATAGAAAGGCGGCCGCTTCGGCGCTCAAGGAGCTGTTGCCGCTGGCACAGATGCAGCGCGAGTCGTGGATACTCATTGCCGTATCCGAAGGCGGCGTCGCGCTCTGCCAGGAGCTCAACGGCCGGATGAAACTGAAGATTGACTGGCTGATGGGCGAATCAATCATGGCGCCCCACAACCCAGAGTGCGAACTGGGGCGGGTGAGCGAGATGGAGGAGATCGTCATCAACGACGACCTCGTCAAAGCGTTCGGCGTGCAGTACGACTACGTCTACGGCGAGGCGCGCCGCAAGCATGAGGAGAAGATCCTCTCGAAGATCTACCACTACCGCAAAGGGCGCCCCCTCACGAGTCTTCGGGGCAAAAACGTCCTGCTGGTCGACCAGGGATCGGAGAGCGGGCTGAAACTGATCTGTGCGATCAAAACGGTGCTTTCGCGTTCGCCCGACGCCCTCTTTGCCTGCGCGCCGGTACTGCCCAAAGAGGTCTATGCTTCCATCGAACCGCTCTGCGACGCGCTCTTCTGCCCGCACGTGCTGGAGGATTATATAGAAACATCATGTTATTATTCACAATTAGAAGATGTTTCGGATGAAATGATTATCAAGATACTAGGGGACTAAATGGATTATGATGTACTGGTAGCCGTCGAGAACAGGACGGAAGAGTATGCGCTTACAAGCGTGGCCCGTCAGGCAAACGGAAGCGCATGGCTCAAGGCCGGCAACACGGTCGTCCTGGCCACTGTCGTCATCGACGAGACCGAATTCGTCGAAGAGGGCTTCCTGCCGCTGACGGTACAGTACATCGAGAAGTCGTATGCCGCGGGGAAGATTCCGGGCGGATTCATCAAACGCGAGAGCAAACCGAGCGATTTCGAAACGCTGACCTCGCGTATTATCGACCGCTCCCTGCGTCCACTCTTTCCCAAAGGGTTCGCCAACCCCGTCCAGATTACCGTGATGGTCCTCAGCGCGGATGAAGATGCCGACCTCCAGGTGCTCGGTCTCAACGCCGCCTCGGCGGCCCTGTATGTCTCCGACATCGATATCGACATCCCGGTCAGCGCCGTGCGTGTTGCGAAGGTTGACGGAGAAGTCATCTTCAACCCGACCCTGCCGCAGCTCAAAAACAGCACCCTTGACCTCTTTCTCGCGGGAACGCAATCGGACCTGCTGATGATCGAGATGCGTGTCCAGGGTTCGGTAGAGACGGAACTGCTCGATACGATGATGGTCGACCCCCTTGTCGATCCGGCTCTCGCCGCCGAGACGATTGCCCGCTACCGCAGCAACGCGATGGGTGAAGATGATTTCATCGTCCTGCTCTCCGAAGCGCAGCAGCTGCTGGCGACGGCGAACGTCTCCTACGCGAAAGCCTTTGCCCCGTTCAAAAAAGAGACCTTCAAACTGACCTGCATCGCCGCGGAGCCCGACGAGCATCTGATGGCGTATGTCAGGGAGCAGCACAGCGGCGACATCGCCGCGGCGATCGCTCAAATGGCGCGCACGGAGCGTTCAACGGCCCTGCGCAACCTGCGCAAAAAGATCCTCGATGCCGAGCCGGAGTATGACGAGCACGCCCTCAAAAAAGCGATCGAAGCGGTCAAACGTGAGACGGTCCGCGCGCAGATCCTGCAGACGCAGAGCCGTGCCGACGGCCGGAAGCTCGACGAGGTGCGTCCGATCAGCATTCTGACCAACGTCCTGCCCTCCGTCCACTCCTCCTGTCTCTTTACACGGGGCCAGACCCAGGCCCTCGTGACACTGACCATCGGCGGCAACAAAGACGCCCAGATGTACGAGGACCTCACCGACAGCGCTGCGCAGTATGAAAGTTTCATGGTGCATTACAACTTCCCGGGCTTCAGCGTCGGGGAAGCTTCTCCGGTCCAGCCGCCGCGCCGCCGCGAGCTGGGACACGGCAACCTCGCCAAACGCGCCCTCGAACCGGTACTGGAAGCCCCGGGGCAGACGGTGCGCCTCGTTTCCGAGATCCTGGAATCCAACGGTTCCTCCTCCATGGCGACTGTCTGCGGCGGCTATATGGCGCTCAAAGCGGCGGACCTGGAGACGACCGACCCGATCGCGGGCGTGGCGATGGGGCTGGTCAGCGAAGGTGACCTGCACATGGTCCTGACCGACATTACCGGCCTTGAAGACCATGACGGCGATATGGACTTCAAGGTCGCGGGTTCCAAAGAGGGGATCACGGCGCTGCAGATGGACATCAAGCTCGGCGGCATCTCCCTGGAGCTGCTCAAAACCGCGCTCTACCAGGCAAAGGCGGGGCGGGCCCATATCATCGACATCATGGCCGACGCGGAGCACAAGATCGAACTGAGCGACGAGCTGCCAGGCAGCGACTTCTTTAGCATTGATCCCGAACGTGTCGCCGACGTCATCGGCCAGGCGGGCAAGACGATCCGCGAGATCATCGAGAAGTTCGAGGTCGCGATCGACATCGACAAGAAAGCCGGCAACGTAAAGGTCACCGGAAAGAACCGCGAAGGGGTCAAGGGGGCGCGCGAGCATATTGAGCAGATCGTCTCCGTGCCGAAACTGGAAAAGCCCGAATACCATGTCGGCGATATCGTCAAGGGGCGTGTCAAGAAGATCGTCGATTTCGGTGCCTTCATCGAACTGCCCGGCGGTGTCGACGGCCTGCTGCACATCTCCAAGATCTCCGATTCGCATGTCCGCAACGTCTCCGATGTCCTGAGCGAAGGGGACGACATCGACGTCGAGATCCTCGAGTTCAAGGGCAGCAAGATCAGCCTCGGCCGGGCACCGGCCCTCTAAACACCCTCAGGGCTGCGCGGCCCGAACGTATGGAAACCACGTCACTCTCTGCACTGCTCTCCACGCTGCAATCCGGACAGAACCTTTTTCTCACCGGCGGGGCCGGGACCGGAAAAACGACCCTGACACGCCAGATCATCGCCGCGTACGGCGCCGAAGGCAAAAAGGTTGCCAAGCTCGCCTCGACGGGGATGGCGGCAGCCCTGATCGGCGGTCAGACCCTGCACAGTTTTTTCGACCTGGGCATCGCGGACAGTGAAACGGACCTTGAACGCCGGGGGAAGCTGATCCCCAAGAAGAAGATCGTCAAGCTGGTGCGCGCGATGGACCTCATTGTCATCGACGAGATTTCGATGGTGAGTGCCGAGGTACTCGACATGGTCCGGCTGCGGCTGCTGCAGTGCGGTTTTGACGGCGTGCTCCTGGCGGTGGGGGATTTCCTGCAGCTGCCGCCGGTGACCAGGGGCACGATCCGTTTTGCGTTCGAGGCCCCCAGCTGGAGCGCGTTTGCATTCGAGACCGTGACGCTGACGCACAACTGGCGCAGTGAGGATGCCGAATTCAACAGCATCCTGAACGCCGTGCGGCATGCCTGTGTCGGCGAGGAGGAACATCGTTACCTGCATGAGCTGATCAAGCCGACGGGCGATGATCTGTCAAACTATACCTTCCTCTACGGTACGAACCGTTCCGCCTTCGAACATAACCGCGAGCAGCTTGATGCGGTGGATGGGGACCTTTATGCTTTTGAAACCCAGAGCGTCTGCCATGATACCAAGGCCCAGCCGCGGGAGGTGCAGCGTTTTATGGAAGATGCCCGTATCCCTGAAATACTGGAACTGAAAATCGGGGCGCCGGTCCTCTTTACGCGCAACAGCTGGAACTACGTGAATGGCGAACGGGGGAGTGTCGTCAAACTCGAGCAGGATGCGGTTTCTGTCCGTAAAAGTGACGGCACCGTGGTGAAGCTCGAACGCGTGGGCACGCAGAAGAGCCGATGGGAAGAGCGCACCGTGGAGCAGGATAAGCAGATGGTCGAAGTGCCCCTCATCACCCTCTACCAGTTCCCTATCGTGCTGGCTTTTGCCATCACCATCCACAAATCACAGGGGATGAGTATTCCAGATCTTGTCATCGATACCACGGAGATCTTCGCCCCATCGCAGTTCTATGTCGCCCTTTCGCGCGCCGTCTCCCCCTATACACTCATACTGAAACAGCCCCGTGTCAATTGGGCAAACCTCGCCTTTGTCCACCCCAAAGCACTGGCTTTCGTAACTGCCTGATTTTTCAAAATAAACTATTATTTTTAATTATATAATGCAATTGAATTTTAACAGCTAGTTGTTTTCTGCGCCGTTAAGCAAAAGGCAGTGCATTGTAAGATGGTTTTAATTCACGTTTTTCCCTGTTATTAGTATGAGAAGGAGGGAATGATGAAAACAATGAAAGAGAGAGGAATTGTTCTACTTGCCGTGATGGCCCTGATGGCCGGGGGCTGCAAGGTCGCGAGCGAAACGGATGCCAGCACAGGCGGGGGCGGCGGCGGGGGCGGCAGCGTTGTTATCGCGGCCTTCCCGACGGCCGTCGACGGCTTTGAAGGCAGCTCAGGGGATAATGCCCCGAACCATCCCAGCAGTACGCTGGTCGATCAGGGGCTTCAAACGCGTACCATCTATCCGCAGGGGGATGAGGACTGGGTACAGGTGGCCCTGGAAGCGGGGAAGACCTACGAAATTTTTGCCACCAACCTGAACTATACGGCCGATACCGTTATCGAACTCTATAAATCTGACGGGACGACATTGGTGGCTTCGAATGACAATTTTCTTGACTTTGACAGCAATATCGAACAGGTGCCGATTACACAAGCGGGCAATTACCTGATCCGTATCTACTCCTACTATCCGTACGATACGGCCAGCTACCAACTCGGGGTCCGGGTGTTTGTCGACGGTGACAATGATGGCTACTCCGCGACGTATGATTGCAACGACAGCAACAATGCCGTCTATCCCTATGCAACCGAGATCGCCGGTAACGGGATTGATGAGGATTGTTCGGGGGCGGATGCCCCCTCGGGGAGTGACGGTTTTGAGCCTGACGGCACGCTTGGGGGCGCGACAACGATCTACAACACGGAAGGTGCGGTCGGCGAAATCATCTATCACCATACGCTCTATTCCCTGGCCCATACGATCGATCCCGGCAGTGACACCGATTATTACAAAGTGACACTTCCGCCGTATGGCGCCGCCTATATCGTGGATGACTCACAGGGACCCGCCGGGATTGCGATGGCGCTGCTTGATGACGGCGGTGCACCGCTCGGGATTACCGGAGTGAAAGGAGCCGGCGGTTACATCGAGATGAGTACGCCCGATGCCGGAGCGATTGCAGCCGCCCAGACCTACTATCTCGAAGTCGTCTCCGGAGACGGGACGTCGACGACCTGGTATGCCCCGGCAATGATCCCTATCGGGACGGACAGTGACGGTGACGGGTTCTACACGAAAGACTGGTCTCCCGACTGCGACGACACGAACGATCAGATCTTCCCGGGGGCGACGGAACGTCCGCTGGACCCGAAAGACTGGGACTGCGACGGAGACCCGACATCATAGGGAGGAGCAATTATGCGCTGGATCGTTTTGTCGACAGGGATAATGGCACTCGCCTTTTTGGCCGCGGGAAGGATGGACAGGCATCCGAACAGACCGGTTGACGGGAAACTGAGTGTGCCGACCATGCTGGAAATGGCGGTGAAACCCGTTCCGGGGTCAAAGGAAGCCTCGGAGGGGGCGGTGATGACAGCGTTGCCCTCCGATGTTCCTGCACTTTCTGACGAGGAGAAAGCCTATAACCGTCTTGTCGCTACCGAGCGGCGCATCGAACGTCAACGGGCACGGGTCGCCTATATCGAGGCCCGACGAGAATGGCGCAGGGCACTGAATGCGGCCAGGAGCAGCGGCGACGCGGAGGCGCTGAAGCGTATAGAAGCGCTGGAACCCGTTCGTGAAAACAGGTTGGTGCAGGAATAGGGTGTTCGTCGGGCGAAGTATCAGAAGCCGAGCGTATGGAAAATCCCTTCATCCCGGATACGCTTCTTCAACCCCTCTGCCGTCTGGCGTCTGGCGTCGGTGAAGCTGTGGGATGATGCCGCTTCAAGGAATAATTCGTTCCGGGCGAGCTTCTCCCCTTTGGCAACAGACTCCAGCCGCAGTCGCATCGTGACCTGGAAAAGCCCGTTTCGCCGCTCCTGCTGGCTGTCGGCATGCATCAGGAGCAGGCCGATGCGGTTGCCTGTCGGCAGCATCCCTTCGGCACGGAGCGCCTTCTCCATCGTATCGACGTAGACGATGCCTTCCGCATCGCTGATCACGTTGACGGCGACACCGAATTTGAGGGTGTTGTACGCTGAATCTATCTGCTCGACAAAAGCATGATAGGGTTTCGTATCGCTGCCGGGGTCGGCCGTTTCAAGGAGGAATACCTCTGCGAGCAGCATCGGGTTCTCCTCGTGGGCAGCCCCCAGTTTCCCCAGCTTTTGGAAGAGGGGGGCGTTTTCATCGGTCTTGGCCTGCTGTTCGAGCGTTTCGCGGTGCGCTTTCAGCCGGGCATCGATCTGTGACGCGAAAACGGCCCGCGGCATGGTAATCAGGACCGCGTGATCCTCGCCCATTTCCGCCTCCTGCTTGAGGGTGACATCGGGATAGTCGATCTCCTGCAGGACCCGCTCCATGGCCTTTGCAATCGCTTGACGCTCGTTGACGTCCCGGATGTGCTGACCGAGAGGAAGCTGGGCTCCCTTGAGCATCGTCGCCGCAATATTGCCGATGGCGGAAAGAAACGCCTCCTCTTTGCTTTTGGCGACCGAGACACCGTACAGTTCCGTCGCCGTCGGTGCCGGCGGATGCTCGACCCAGGAAGGGACTTCGGGGGTCTGTGGTGTGAGGCATCCCGAAAAGATGATGGTGAAAAACAGCAGGATCAGTAAGTTGAAACGCATGAAACTCCCTTTCGTGTCATGGTATCAACGGAAGGGTAAAGGGGGGCTTTAGTGGTATAATGCGGCCATGTATTTTTACAGCTATGAGGCTTTTGAAGCGGATATGCGTTCCCTGCTGCCGGAGTGCCGCGCGTATGCACCGGATCTGATCGTGGCGCTTGCCCGCGGCGGCATGATGGGGGCGCAACTGCTCGGATACGGTCTGGATGTTCGCAACATCGCCCTGCTGCGGGTGGCTTCATACGATGATGATGCCCAGCGTGAGGGGGTCACCATCGAGGGGGATTGCCCCGAGGGGCCGGTACAGCGTATCCTGATCGTTGACGATATCGTCGACTCGGGCAAAACGTTGCAGCAGGTCAAAGCGTATCTGCAGGAACGCTTCCCGGTCAGTACGATCAAATGTGCTGCACCGTGGTACAAACCTGCTGCCTGCGAGCAGCCCGACTTCACCTGCCGGGAAGCGACGGAGTGGATCGAGTTTTTCTGGGACCGCTTCAGTGAGTAGGGGTCTGGCGTGGCTGCAGTATCTGCGTACGCTCTCGCTGGCATTTCGCGTGATTGCGTTTGAAAAGACGGATGATGCGGCCCTGGTCATCTGGGGGGCGTTGACGGCATTTGTCACGCTCCTCTGCTTTGTACTTTCCACGGCGGTAGGGATCTCGGCCCTTGTTGGCATGGGGCTTCTCTGGTTCGCCGTACGCGGCTGGGCCCGCCGAAACCGCTACCGTCTGATCCGCACGGCCGACCGGGTGGAGTTCGCGGATATGGACACGGCGGACGATGATTACCGGCAGGGGTTCAGCACCGGGGTGGTCCTGCGCCGGCTGGACCCGGACGATGTCAAACGGACCGGTGAATACGATGCGGAGCTGATGGCGGGGAACCGATGGTTTTTTGTGGTCACTGCACCAGAAAAAACGCTCATCGTGCCGTGTGAGCGGGTCGTTTCCATTGAAATCGATACGGGGGAGGAACAGCGTTGGGATCACTGATCTTTTACCTGGGCGTCGGCCTCTTTTTGATGTGGGTTTTCCGAAGCTACGGCCGTTATCAGTACCGCACGAACGCGGCGGGGCGTGCTCCCCTGCATTCCGAGGCGCTGCGCAACTCCGAACTGGGGCTTTTTGTCGCGCTGATGGCAAAGGTGGCCAAGGTCGACGGCCGGGTTGATACCCTTGAAGCGGAACTGATAGGCAACACCTTTACGGACATCGCCAACACTTTCCCCAATCACGAAGCGGTGCGTGAGGAGCTCAAAGCGATCTTCAACCGTGAAAAGGAGCAGCGCTTCAATGCCGATGCGATCGCACAGCGTCTCGCCTATGCCACGGTGCACCATCCGCAGCAGCGGCTCGGGATGTTCTCTTTCCTCGTCAATCTTGCCTTTGTCGACGGCGAGCTCAGCCACAGCGAAGAGAACCTGCTGATAAAGATTGCGGCCTTTTTGCAGATTGCGCCGGAGCAGGTCGAGACGATCATGGCGCAGTTCGCGCAGATCTACAAAACGGGCCCGACCCGTACCGGACTGAAAGAGGCCTATGCCCTGCTGGGCGCAGCAGAGGGTGAATCGATGGAGAGCATCAAGAAAAAGTACCGTGCGCTGGTGAAACAGTACCACCCCGATCTCATGAAAGCCAAAGGCGCGGACGAGGCGTATATGGCTGAAGCAACGCAGAAGATGCAGCAGATCAATGCTGCCTATGAAACGATCAAGGCCTCCCGCTAGAGATGGGGTCTATTGCGGGAACACCATACCGGGTTTGTTAACAACCTCTGGTATAATCCTAATTATTTTCGGCGGCTCGGCCGTGACACGCGAAAGGAGAAATCATGGATGAATCATGGCTTTATCCGGCGACGATCGTCGTCCTGTTGATTCTGGCGTACATGCAGTGGCAGATCAACGCCAAGAAAACGATGATCCTGATCCTCGTTGTTTTGGGCTATATCATCTATTCGCATGAAACGGGGCATTCGTTGACGGAGTTCCGTGAACAGGCTGTTGAGGACTTTGACAAAGCGGTCGGTAACAGCAAATACAAAGAGCGGGTCGTCTCCCCGGCGATGCGGCCTGTCGAAGCGAGAGAGATGCTTGACGGTAACGGGAGCAGTAAATGATTCTGATGTCAGGCCCCTGCGTTATTGAAAGCGAGGCTTCGCTGTTCCGCATTGCCGAAGCGCTGCAGCCCTATCATGAGGATGCACGCTTCGACTTCTACTTCAAGGCGAGCTTTGACAAGGCGAACCGTACCTCGCTTGAAAGCTACCGCGGGCCGGGGCTTGAGGAGGGACTTCGTCTGCTGCAGAAGGTGAAAGAGACCTTCGGGTACAAGATCGTTACCGACGTACACGAATCCTACCAGGTGGCACCGACGGCGGAAGTTGCCGATATTATCCAGATCCCCGCTTTCCTTTGCCGCCAGACCGACCTGCTGGTGGCCGCGGCCGAAACGGACCGGATCGTCAACATCAAAAAGGGGCAGTTCATGAACCCCGCCGACATGCGTTATTCGGTGCTCAAAGTCCTCAAAACCCGCGGCTGCGATGAGGTGAGTTACGAGAACGCACAAAAGCACAAGGTCCTTCTCACCGAACGCGGTTCGAGTTTCGGATACGGCAACCTTGTCGTCGATATGCGTTCCCCGGTCATCATGCGCGAATTCGCGCCGGTCGTCTTTGACGCAACGCACTCGGTACAGATGCCCGGCAGCGGCGGCGGCAAGACCGGCGGCGACAGTTCGATGGTGCCGTACCTGGCCAAAGCGGCCGCGGCCGTCGGTGTCGACGGGTTCTTTTTCGAGACCCATTTCGATCCCGCTTGTGCCCTGAGCGACGGTCCCAACATGATTACGCTCGACGGCTTGAAGCAGCTGACAGAGACCCTGCTGGCGATCGAAGCCTGCAGCCGTTAGGCCTGACAGGATATCTACAAAGAAGGAGAAAGAAAGATGAAAATCATCGAAGGAAAGCTGCAGGTACGTCCGGGCAAGAAAGTCGCCATTATCGCGGCACGTTTCAACCATCTCATCACCGACCGCCTGGTCGAAGGGGCCAAAGATGCCTATGCACGCCACGGCGGTGAGGAAGCGGAGCTGGACCTGGTCCTGGTTCCGGGCGCGTTTGAACTGCCGATGGCAACGGAACGCCTGCTCGCCACGGGCAAATATGACGCCGTCTGTGCACTCGGTGCCGTCATCCGCGGCGCTACTCCGCACTTTGATTACGTCTCGGCGGAAGCAACGAAGGGGATTGCGACTGTGTCACTGAAATACGCCAAACCGGTTGCCTTCGGTCTGCTGACGACCGATACCATCGAGCAGGCGATCGAGCGTGCCGGTACGAAGGCGGGGAACAAAGGGTTCGAGGCCATGACGACGGTCATCGAAATGCTGAACCTTTATGCGGAGATCGAAGCGTAATGGCGACACGTCACCACGCCCGTATGGCGGTCGTCAGTCTGCTGTATGCCTATGACCTTGGGAACGGTGCAATTGCCGATCATACCGATGAGATCCTCGAAGAGAAAAAGATCCGCAATAAGCAGAAGGATTTCGCCCTGACGCTTTTTGACGGGGTGATGGCCCATCTCGAAGAGGTGGACACGGCGATTGTCAAACACCTCAAAGAGTGGGACTTCGACCGCCTCGGCTCCATCGAGCGGGCGACGCTGCGCCTGGGTGCCTATGAGGCGCTCTACAGCGATCTGGACTCCGCCGTCGTGATCAACGAGGCGATCGAAGTCGCCAAAGCGTTCGGTACGGAGCAGTCTCCCAAGTTCATCAACGGCGTTCTCGATGCGATCGCCAGAGAAAAAGCCGCTTCCTAAGTCCCGCCCGCGCTTAAAACAATCTTTTTAAAGTTTCCCGCTTCTTTAGCCGGGGGCGGAACTGAATCCTGGGCCGGTTATACTGCGTTCCAGGAAAAAACGTACGAGAGAATGGAACCATCATGAGCAGACTCACAAAAGAAGAAGCGGTTGATCTGATCCGCAATGCCGATCTCAAGACCCTCGGAAAACTCGCAACTGCCCGCAAAAAAGAGCTGCATCCCAAAGGGGTGACGACCTTTGTCGTCGACCGCAATATCAACTATACGAATATCTGCTGGGTCGACTGCAAATTCTGTGCCTTCTACCGTCATGAGAAGGACGAAGACGCCTATGTCCTCACCTACGACGAGATCGATGCCAAGATCGAAGAGCTGCTGGAAATCGGCGGGACGCAGATCCTTTTCCAGGGCGGCGTCCACCCGAAGCTGAAGATCGAATGGTATGAGGATCTCGTCGAGCATATCCATACGAAATACCCGCAGATCACCATTCACGGCTTTTCGGCCATCGAGATCGAGTTTATCGCCAAGGTGTCTCGTATCAGCGTCGAGGAGGTGCTGACCCGTCTCAAGGCAAAAGGGCTCTCTTCCATTCCCGGCGCAGGGGCGGAGATCCTCAACGACCGTGTGCGCGATATCATCGCGCCGCGCAAGATCGATGCCGACGTCTGGATCGATATCCACCGCAAGGCGCATAAACTCGGCATCAAGTCCACGGCGACGATGATGTACGGGACGATGGAGACGGACGAAGAGATCGTCGAACATTGGGATATGGTCCGCCGCCTTCAGGATGAGACGGGCGGTTTCCGCGCCTTTATCATGTGGTCGTTCCAGGGAGAAAATACGAAGCTGCTCGCGGAGTTCCCCGACATGAAAAAGCATTCGGCGAACCGATACCTCCGCCTGCTGGCGGTATCGCGCCTCTTTCTGGACAATGTCCCGAACCTGCAGAGTTCCTGGGTGACCCAGGGACCTTATATCGGGCAGATGGCGCTGCAGTTCGGCGCGAACGACCTGGGATCGACGATGATGGAAGAGAACGTCGTCCGCAGTGCGGGGGCGGGCTTCCGCATGGCCAAAGAGGAGATGGTCCGTCTGATCCGCGACATCGGCGAGACCCCGGCGATCCGGAACACGGCGTATGAAACCCTGGAGCTTTTTGCGTGAGCTTCAAAGCGCTATTAATATTCATTTTTTTGACAGGACAGATTGTAATGGCTGAAACGACGGTGGAACAGGTAGAAGTAAACGGCATCGAGGTGCCGATGATATTTGAGAAGGACCCTCGGCTTCCGATCGTCTCCATGCAGTTGGTCTTCCGCCAGAGCGGTTCCATCGAGGACGGCGCCGATGCGGGCCTGGCGAAGGTGACGGCTTCGATGCTCAACGAAGGGACGCAGAAGCGCGGCGCCGTCGGTTTCGCAGAGGCGCTCGACGCACGGGCCATCCATCTCAGCGTGCATGCCGGGACAGAGACGATGGTCTTTGAAATGGGCTCGCTCAAAGAGGAGTTCGGCGAAGCGGTCGGTCTGCTCGAAGAGCTGCTTACGACGCCCAACCTCAGCAAGGAAGCCCTGCAGAAGGTGAAGACGACTTCCGTCGGTGCGCTCAGCCGCAAAGAGAGCGACTTCGATTATGTCGCCAACCGCGAACTCAAAGCGGCACTTTTTGCCGGAACACCGCTGGCTGCCCCGGCCTCCGGGACGGTTGAGAGCGTCAAGGCGATGGAGCTCAAACAGATCAAATCGTTTGTCAAAGATCATCTCCAGACATCGCGTGCCATCGTGGTGATCGGCGGGGATATTTCCAAGGCGGACGCCGCCGATGCCGCCCGCCGACTGCTGGGCCACCTGCCGAAGGGTTCGCTGGAGAGCCTCGGGTTCTACCCGGCCAGCGCTGCGGCGAAGACGGAGCTGCTTAAGCGCAAAACGGAACAGGCCTATGTCTATTTCGGGGCCCCTTTTGAGATGAAAGTCGGCGATCCCGAGCACTACATCAGCCGCGTGGCGATGTTCATCCTCGGCAGCGGAGGCTTCGGAAGCCGGATGATGGAGGAGATCCGTGTCAAGCGTGGGCTGGCCTACTCTGCATACTGCCGTGCCAATATCGCGCGTTCGAACAGCTACTTCTTCGGTTACCTCCAGACGAAGATCGCTTCGCAGAAAGAGGCGGTCGAAACGGTTCGGGAAGTGATCGAAACGTTTATCGAGAAGGGGGTGACCCAGGAGGAGCTCGACCAGGCAAAACGCTTCCTGCTCGGTTCCGAACCGCTGCGTGTCGAGACACTCTCCCAGCGCCTTTCGCGCACCTTCCTGGAGTACTACAAGGGTGAAGGGATCGGTGCTTCCACCCGCGAACTCGCGCAGATCGAAACGCTCGACCTTGCCACGCTCAATGCCTTTATCAAAAAGCATGGGGAGATCGAGAAGCTTACCTTCGCGATCGTTACGGAAGAGTAAGCAATTTTTTTGTTCCCCTTCTTTTTTGCTTATCCAAAAAAGAAGCCGAACCGGGAAGAAAAAAGGATGACAAGCTGCCGCTTTCGGGGCACTCCATGCCCCGGTGATCCGGCTGACACGCTAACGACCGTTTCGGCTTTGACAGTAGAAGCGGATATTGTCAAGCTGTCTCATCACACATCAGGGCGATAGCGCCGCTTTGACTTCCCGAACAATTCCCTCATCCTCGGCCAGATCGGCCCAGAGGAACTTCTTCCCGCTCTGGATACTCCCTTTGAGAAGATCGCCGCTTTTACGGTATTTGAGGTCCAGCGCGGCGATGTCGAAGCCGTTGTCCGTTTGGCGGAAGGCGTCGAGGCGCTCGCTTTCGTTCAGGTTTGTATAGAGAAAACACCATCCCTTGAGGCCGGTACGGCTGACGCGTCCGCGCAGCTGGTGCAGGGTTGCCAGTCCCAGCCGTTCGGCGCCGACGATGACGACCGTCGTCAGACGCGGAAGGGAGATCCCGACCTCGATGACGGTCGTAGCGAGCAGGATGTCCCCTTGCTCCCTGAAGGTTTCAAGTATGACCTCTTTTTCCCTGTCCTTGCCGTGGGTGACGTAGACGTTTGCAAAATGCTTCTCCCAGTACCCCCGTGCCTCTTCAATGCTCTGGTAGCCGAAGTTCTCGCTCTCTTCGACCAGCGGGTAGACAATGAGCACCTGGTGCGATTGCGCGATTTCCCCACGGATGTGTGACAGCAAAGATGGGAAATCGGGTTTGTGGATGACCGTGGTCGTAATGTCTTTTTTAAAGGGGGTCTTGGTGATGAGGCTGACATCGATATGGGCGGAATCGATCATGGCCTGGGTACGGGGGATGGGCGTGGCGGAGAACTGCAGGTAGTGGGGATGACGGGCGCCGTCGGAGATCAGCTTCTCGAGCCGGTGGCGCTGCGCTGTGCCGAAACGGTGCTGCTCATCCACCATGATGAGGGCCGCTTCGGGCAGGTCGCGGTAGAGCAGGGCATGCGTTCCGATCAGCACATCGGCCTCCTCCAGCGGCAGTTTTTTCGGCGTGGCATTGGTGACGAGCAGAATTTTCTTTTCCGGGAGGAATTTCCGTGCCTCCTCGTAAAGCTGGTTGGCAAGGATCGTTGTCGGGGCCATGAGGACGCTGCGGTACGGCGTGGCCATTTGCATGGCGGCAAGGATCACCATGGTTTTGCCGGCACCGACATCGCCGACGACCATCCGCTTGGCGGCATGGGGCTTTTTAAAATCCGCTTCGATCGCCTCGATGGCCCTCGTCTGTTCATCGGTCAGCAGAAACGGCAGCTGCATGGCCCAGCGGCGCCAATCGTTGTCGAGTTTCTGCAGGACATCGAAGTAACGCCGTTTCCCACGGAGCGAACGCATATAGCTGTAGAGTTCGGCATATTTGAGGGCATAGAGCTCTGCGGGTGTCGGCTCCTTCTGGGGCGCAGTCTGGGGGAAATGGAGCCCCATCAGTGCATCGGCGACACGGGGCGGAAGCCCTTCTTCCAACAGGTTTTCCCGGGTGATGTAGCGCGCTGCAAGACGGGCCATCACGTCAGTCCGCAGCGCCGTTTTGTACTTCGGCGTCAGCGAGCCCGCTTCGGGGATGCGCTGGGGATGGCTCATCTGGCAGCGCCCCTGTCTGCAGTCGATACGGCCGTAGTACAGGGCCCGTTCCCCTTCGACGAAAAAACGAAGCATATAGGGTTTCGGATTGAAAAGGACCCCCTCGATGCGGTGACCGAAATTGTGGACAAACAGGGTGATCGTGACGGTGCGGGGGGTGCGTTGGATGGACTCGACTGTGGCGTCGATGGCCTGCTCGATTCCTTCGGTAAGCCTGGGAGAGAGCCGGCGGTCTTCAAACCGGACCGGGGCGAGAATGGCCAGCTCTGCGGCCGAATAGACTCCGAGTTTTTTGAATTTTTCGATATCGGCCTGTTCAATATGCATGGGGTATTTTAGCGCGTTTGTGCCTATCGGGCTTGAATAATGACATGTTTGCTGTGTTATAATCGTTGCCACGACAAATTACACAGAGGGCCTTGCCCGGAAAGGTTGCATGATGAATATCTCACTGACCGGAAGAGCGATCGAACTGACCGATCCCATCAAAGAGTATTTGCAAAACGCGATTGGATCACTTTCGAAGTTCAACCTGGACATCATTTCGGCGCAGGCAGTCTGCGCCAAACGCAGCATCGGGAAAAAGCAGGGGGTTTCGGTAGAATTCACGATCAACCTGGCCGGCAAGAACACCGTCGTCATCAAGCAGAGCGACGATGACATGTATGCTGCAATCGACATCGCGATCGAACGGGCCCAGAAGGCGTTGCGCCGTATGCATGACAAGATCAATGACCATCACCATGAGGGGATGAACAGCGCCAAAAGCGAATCGGCGGACGTCAAAGCCGCTGCCGAAGCCTTTGAAGACGAAGTCATCCCTGTCGAACTTGACAGCTACAAACCGAGAGAGGTGGCTGATGTCCTCGAGGAGTTGAAAGCGACAGAAAAGCAGTTCGAGATCTTCCTGGACAACGACGGGAAGACGCGGGTCCTCTACAAACGAAACGACGGCCGCTACGGCCTCTACTAATAAACAGACGGCAGGAAGCCGTCTCTTTTTTAAGACTTTCCCGATTTACAGTTTTTGCAGGGTCCGCCGATGGTATTGGATGGGCTCATCAAGACCAATTCCCACGTGATCGCTGACATAGACATCTACCAGCATTGAACCGCCGGTTTCATTCGTATTCAGCTGATTCGCTGTTGCCTGGTTGCCATCGATATAGCCGAAGCAGTTCGCACCGCCACTCGCCGATACGTTCAGCGCGGCAGTCTGATCATTAGACCAGATGTAGCTGATCTGCGTCGTGTATGTCAGCGTCGGGTTATTGGCAGGGAACTGTCCGGTGATGGTTCTGATACAGCCATTGGTTTCACGATCCCTGCCGGAGACGGCCAGCACCGCCTCTTCAGTGGCCGCATAGGTCAGGAGGATGGCCTGCTGATGGATATAGTTGTTGATACTGCGTTGCGTCCCTTCAGCGGTTTCCCCGATCATGCGAAGCAGCAGAAAGCTGATGGCCAGCATCATGAAGACAGCGACGATGAGGACGAATCCTTTTCGTTTTTTTAAAAGACGGTTCGTTCTTTGCATAACGAATACTCTCCTTCCCCACTAAAGTTGTCGTCACCGACGCAGACCTGCAACTTGATGATGTCGCCCACTTTCGTGAAAGTAAACGTCGTAACGTTTTCCATCAGTGTTGACGCGGTACCGGCTGTATAAATTTCCCCGTCCCAGGGTTGATAATCCGTATAGAGCGTCAAGACACGGTTATTCAGTTCGACCGCGAAAGCGCTGTTCGCCAGCTGGTAGAACTCATAGACGTCACGGCCGACGAACGATCCGACGGCAGGGGTGAGTTGTGCTGCCCCGACATTGACAGGATGCATCGTATGGGACTGGTCCGCAAAAGCGGCGGCCTGCCACCCGAATCCTGAGAGCACATCAACATTTGATCCGAGGAAATAGACGGCTGCTGTTCCACCGTTGTAGAAAGCGGAACGTGACGATGTCCGCGGTGATTTCAGGTAGGTCCCATTTGAATCTGTCAGGTCGATGGTCCCACTCCAAAGCGGTGGAAGCGATTGCCAACCGTCATAGTCGATACCGACCCACTCCAAAACGGTTGAACCGGCAGCCGTATTGCTTCCGAGTGGCTGGTAGGAACCGTGGTTGAGCGTACTGGCAATGACGGAGTCCTTGATACGGTTTTGGAGCCGGTTGGCGATCTGGTTGACGGCGGCCTCACTTTGTGCCTGCAGGATATTGGTCCGTTTGCTGTAGACAAAGTTGTTGTAAATCTGCTGCATAATATCAACCCCGAATTTGGCGAGGATGCCCATGATAACGATGACAAAGATAAGCTCCAGCATTGTAAAAGCGCGTTTTTGCATCATTGCATCGTCCTTTTGAAGTAGTCGATTTCACCGATATTGGCAGCGTAGACATAAAGCGTTGCGACATTGCCCCATGATGGTGTGGCTGTCATCGAATCGTTTTGCTGCAGTTCGATTCTAGCCATCTTCATGTTGGTAGCTGTCGCGGAGACCGGTGAAGGAAAGTTGGGGAAATTGTATGTTGCTGAGGCGGTCGTACCGGTGTTATATGCTGTATTCCCGTCTCCGACAAAACTGATGGCGACATTGAGCCTGTAGTCCTTTTTGTAAGCGGAGGAGCTTGTAGGGTCTCCTCCCGTAAGAAAAGTGAGTGCACTCCCCGTCGTCATGTCATTCAGTACGGTTGAGGCTGGGGAGGTCGCAGCAGAGTGGAAACGGCGGTGCGCATTTTCTGCGATGCCCCCGATCCGGAAGATGCTGTTCGTTCTGCTCAGATTTCCGCTGCCGGCAACGTCCAGTATTTTGGAATGTGAAAGCAGGTCACCTGCGTTTTGTGAGTTCGGATCCCATCGGAATGAAAGCAGTTGTGCCGCTTTGGCAGAAACGGCAAAAACCGCTTCGTCGACGATGTTGCCTTCGAGTGATTTGGTATTACGTTCAATCATCCTGGGCACACCGGCAATCGCAATTCCGATCAGAACGATTGCGAAGATGAGTTCGATCATGGTCATGGCGCGACGTACTACCATTGGATTCTCCTATTGGTATTTGTATTCGCATCTGAATCGACAGAGGCACCTGCTGCATCGGTACCGGTTTTGGCGCCGCTTTTATTGTTGAATTCGAGTTCGAACTCGTTGCGGGTCGCATTGGCATTGTATTTGTTATAGATAAGCCAGCTGCTGCTTCCATTGTACGGGTTGACTCGGATCGTTGCCTTGTAAGGATAGCCCTCGTTCCCGTTATAAGTATAGGGGATCAGCGTCATCCCGTTGACATTTGTATAGGTACCGTCGTCGACCAGCGTGCCGACGGCTGGTGCCGTTGTCGTAATGTTGCCGTCGGTCGCCGTGTGCAAGGTATTGATATACCACTTGATGGCATCGCTACTGCGCTGGTTGTCGTTCGTCAAAGCCGACAAGTAGGTACTGATCGGAAGTGAATTGTTGGCATCGATGGAATAGGAGCCCGGCACGTAGTAGTAGAACTCGTAATAGACTTTGACCGGTTTCGTTGCCTCCGTTGAACATGGTGCAGTCCCGGCAACGTCGCAGGGGACGCGGAAGCGCGGCGAGTGGGCACGTCCATAAATAAAGAGGACACGCCCGTCCGCAGTCGCATTGCGATCCCCGCGCGGGTATGCATTGGTATCATAGGTTACACCCGCGACGGCAGGCGGTACCGGCGGAGCTGTCTGCGTATAGTGTGAAACGATACTGACGTTATAGTCCGGCCCGTCGATGATAAACGGGTTGACCGGGGCATTCTTCTGGCGCGGGAAGTTGAAACGCAGCACCTGGGAGAGGTTCGTTTCATCCCATGTAATGCTCTTGGTACCGTTTTCATCCCCGTCTTTCCCGAAGCCGAGCAGGACGCCGTCTGCTGCAGGGTCACCGATTTTTGTGACGTTTGCATCCCCGTGCAGCGTATCGTGGGCAGCCTGGACAAGCCAGACTTTGTTTTCGTAGTATTCGGCACCGTCACGGAAGTTCTGGGTGACACCGCCCACGGCATTCTTGGCAGCGACCAGCGTATCGACACGCGCCGCCATGACATAGGTGGATATATTGGCCTCGTTGAGGTTGGCGAGGTAGGTGAAGCTTCCCGGGAGGCCGTTGTTGTTCGTGACGTTGGTCTCGTTGAAGTCGAAGTGGTGGGGAATATAGGTGACGTTCTGGTCGCCGCAGATATAGGCACCGTCAGGGCTGCAGTCTTCGGAGGTGTTGTCGTCGAGGTTAAGGATATCGACTGAGGCCCATTCATGGTCCTGTACGCCGATGACAACCCTGCCGACATCGTCGAAAGTGACACCGGCTACTTCAGTGGCACCGGTGGCGGGGTAGATCGACAAGCCATCCTGCATATCAAATTCCCAGGTGCTCCATTGCAGCGTACCGTGGAGAAGACCGGCAGTATCAAGCACGCCGGTATTGAGATACATGCTCTGTTGGAGCTCGATATTTCCACCATTGCCCCCACTCTGGTTGTAATCGAGCGTCGCTACAGCACTGTCGTAGTTGAGCGCATAGACGGTCATGTTGTGGTCACTGCCGGAACGGAGCAGATCCGGGTAGTGGGGATCGACGGTACTGATGGCATAGTGGTCCGGGCGGATGGCAAAGGCGTCGGAGGAGCAGGTGTAGGGGATGCCGCCAAGACTGCACTCAAGACAGCCGTACTGCGTGTTGTAGGGTTCGGGGACATTGGCGGCGATGGCACTACTGTTACACGGCTGTCCGTTGGCGATCGCTTCCCAGCAGCGCTCAAACGCCACGTCACCAAAGATTTCCTTATAGCGCTCCGCCGGGGTACTCTCAGCAGAGGTGGATGTCAAACAGGCCGGGATCCCGGTGACGGTACCCGAAGCACTCCCGGAGGTGCTGGAGTTCGGGCAGTCAATATCTGCATCAATGATCAGCTTGCTGAGGTCAAGCGCTTTGTATTTGAAGCGGGCCGCTCTTTTCGCGCGTAAACTGTCCGTATAGGCCATGGTAAACGCGCTGCTTGTCGCCGTGGAATCGCCTGCATGAAAGATGGAGACGACGGGCTCATTACCGCCCGGGACCGTCATCAGCCGAACGGTGTCGGTACAGGTCGCGTCGCTGAGATAGTAGACAACATACATGTCGATGGTTTTATTCGCAGTAATATAACCGCCGTAGGTGTTGTTCGCGTTCATCGTTTCATTGCTGTCTCCGAGGAAGACCGATGTCATCTGGTAGTTCGGTTTATTGGAGACCTTGGTATGGATGACACCTTTATAGGGATCTGTCGCACTGACGACGGCATCGACAATGTCTACCTGGGAGGCGAAATCGTTGATATCGATTGTGCCGCCGCCGGCAGGGCAGGCCGGGAGTTCCCCCTCATAGAGCTCGCCGTTTTTGACGTAGCGGCCGTAAAGAACGATGTCATTGACTGTCCCATCGCTGTAGTAGGTGTCCTGGTCACTGATCGTGACGTTGCTGTCCGGGGCGAGCGTACCGATGGCGTAGCTATAGCCTGCGCCGTATCCCGAGAGTATCGAAAGGGCGGAGGGACCTGAACAACTGACGTCGCCGCCGCAGGTGCCGTCGGTGATCGACGGGCTGTACATTTTGTAGACCGCGACGGTATCAATGGTCGTGTTCATGTCCTTGTTGCGGATGACCTGCGAAGTCAGACAGTTGTGGTTAGTGTTCGGACCGATATCGTAATAGAAGCCGCCGGCCATATCGCATTTGTTGCCGTCACTCTGCACGTCGGAGTAACAGAGGTCCTCCTGCGGGAGCGGATCGGGGAGGACCGGCGTGGAAGTGGTACAGGGCTGGATCTGGCCGTAATAGGTGTCCGCTCCCTTGACGTAGCTTCCGTAGAGGTAATTGGAGGTGAGCAGGCTCGCCGTCACTGTTCCCCGCATGTAGATGCTGTTCTCTTCAAGCGAATTGACCGGTGTGGCGGGATAGAACTGATAGCCGTATGCAAACAGACCGATATTGACGAGGTCCGTGGAGTTCAAATCGATATCGATGTTGCTCTGCTGTCCGCAGCTCCCGGCCGTCCCGAGCGAGAGGGCGGAACCGGAAACGCCGTTGATACCGCAGTCGGAGAGTACGGAAGCGCCGAGCCATGCCGATGTGTCATAGGTAAGGACGACATTCTGAAGCTCGGAAATACTTTGGTTCAGAACAGGGATTTCGATTTCGTTGACCAGGCCTAAATCGATGAGGCCCAGCAGGTTCAGACAGAGCAACCCGTTACAGCTTGCGGGCCTTGTACAGAGATCATTCGCATTGCTGTAAATGGCTGCTTCGGAGTGGGAGAGGAAAACCCCTCCCACCAAAAAGCTCTGCAGAAAGATGATGGATAAAAACCGTTTCATAAACTACTCCTCTCCTTCACAATATCGGGGATTTCGGTAGACAGTATTGATGCATAATATCTATATTACTGCCGCTCGACTAAATGTAGTCTTAAATAAAAACCACAATATTTAATAGCTATTGATTGCTGTTAATTAATAACGAGACACTAACTTTTTTGGGTTATTTTATAAGCTTTTTCGATAGCATCGATGCACCCGTGACGTACCCCGGCCGCTTCCAGGGCACTGTACCCCGCTGCCGTTGTACCGCCGGGACTCATGACGCCGTCTTTGAGCAGGGCAGGGTGTTCGTTTTGAATCAGTTCGCCGAAACCGCCGAAGAGGCCACGCATCACGGTCATGGCATCGTCACGTCTGAGCCCCTGTTTTACGGCACCATCGGCGAGGGCTTCGGCAATGAGGGCGAGGTAAGCGGGGCCGCTGCCCGCGAGCGCCGTGGCGATATCGAGCTCTTTTTCGCTGCCGAGCCAGAGCGTTGTACCGATGGCGTTAAAAAGGGAGATCGCCTCGGCTTCGAGGTGGCGGTCTCCGGTGAGCGTCGTCATGGAACGGCCGACCGTTGCGGCAAGGTTGGGCATCGCACGGACGGTACCTGCAGCGGCGATATGGCTTTTGAGGGTTTCGACTTTCGTCCCGGCAAGGACGGAGTAAAGGGCTTCCGCCTTTCCCTGCAGTTTCGTGCCGACTTCGGCGATATTGGCCGGTTTGACGCACAGCAGAATGGTCTTGCCGGTGATGTCGAAGTCGTTGAGCAGATGCTTGGTGACGTCGGTGCCGACGGCAGCTTCGAAGATATCGAGCTTCTCCAGGTTCCGCCCGACAACCTCGATGAGGTAGCTGTTCTTGAGGGTCTTCGCCATAGAGGTGGCCATATTGCCGTTGCCGATAAAGGTGATGGTCTTTTTCATACCTTCTACTCCTCTTCTTCTTCGCGCATCATATCGATCTCGTCGATGATGGCGCGGCACTCTTCCTCGTCGAGCTCACCGTTTTTCACTTCGTCGAGCAGCAGGGCGAACTCTTTTTTCAGCTCCTGCAGTTCGGCGAGCTGCGTTTTGTCGTCTTCCGTCGCATTTTTCGTTTCGGCGATCTTCTCATAGAGGTCGTCGATGAAGGATTCGATCTCGGGGATCACGTCGTTTTCCAACAGGTCGATAAGGTCTTCGGCTTCGGTCATAAGAGCCCTTTGCATGATGTTTGTAAAACTATAACATAGGGCGGCTTGAAGCCTAGTCGCATCCGATCAGGGCCTCTTTGGTGGCCCGCGTCATCTGTTTGATGGCATATTCGCGTTTTTGGGCGCTGCTGCGGTCGGGATGCATTTCAGAGTAGACGAGGACGACCGGGCGCCGGGCACGGGTATAACGGGCACCTTTTGAGGAGTGGTTGTGCTCATGGAGGCGCTTTTCCGTATCGACGGCGATTCCCGTATAGTAGGTGCCGTCACTGCAGCGGACGATGTAGACACTATAGCACATAGCGGTTTCCATCGACGGTAAAAGGGAGGTTAGCAGGGAGGGTGCGGTAGAGCAGGGGGCTGTCGAGATCGATCCAGGCGAAACGGTCGGGGTAGGCGGCGGCGAGGTGAAGGGCGGCGGTGATGGAAACGGGCCCTTCGAGCATGGAGCCGAGCATGCACTGTATACCGTAACTCCGGCAGACGTCAAGGATGCCAAGTGCGCCGGAGAGCCCGCCGCACTTCATCAGCTTGATATTGATGAGGTTTGCCGCACCCTTGTCGAGCACGCACCGGGCGTCTTCGGCATCGAAGACCGCTTCGTCGGCCAGGATCGGGAAAGGGGAGTGCTCCGTGATCTGGCGGAGCGCGTCGAGATCGGCCGCGGGTACGGGCTGCTCGATCAGGGCGAGGGGCAGATCGGCGCAGGCATCGATGAAGGCGAGGCTCTCTTCCAGGCTCCAGGCCTGGTTGGCGTCGACGAGTAGCTGTGCGTCGGGGAGGGCCTCGGAAATCTCCCTGATACGTAGTGCGTCCAAGCCGTCCCCGCCGCCGACCTTGACCTTGAGAATGTCGTACCCGTTGCGGAAGAGTTCGGCGGCTTTGGTCCGCATGACGTCTGGTGCCCCAAGGCTGACGGTCACGGCCGTGGTGACGGGAGCGGCCTTTCGCGCACCGAGGTAGCGGTAGAGCGGCAGGCTTTTCTTCTGCGCAGCCAGGGAGTAGAGTGCCATGTCCGCCGCGGCTTTGGCACTGCTGTTGCCCGGCAGGGAAGCTGCGACAGCATGAAGCAGCGTTTCGAATTCAAAGGGACGGCCGAGCAGAAAGGGCAGGATATGGTGCTGCAGGGCTGCTTCGATACTCTCAAGCGTTTCGCCGGTGATCGCCTTGGTCGCGGGGGCGCTGCCGTAGGCGGTATGGCCGCTGTCTGTCTGCAGCGCAAGGACGACGAAGGAGACGTCATCGACGCGCCGCAGGGCCGTGACAAAGGGGGTGGCCAGGGGGAGCGATTCCCGGTAAACCCGGGCGCCGGTAATGGTCATGCCGCTACACTCCGCAGGCCCGTCGCGATGGTGAGGCCGACGAGGGTGCCGATGAGGTACCCCATGATGGCCATGATGACAGCGGGACCGATGAGCATCCGGTTATAGGCGGCAGCAAGAATGGGGGCAGAGGCGACTCCGCCGATATTGGCCAGCGAAGCCACCCCGATACTGAACAGCGAGAGCCTGAAGATCCGGGCGAGCAGGAGCATGATGAGGGCATGCAGGAGCAGAATGGTTGCGCCTGCGGCAAGGTACAAGGGGACATCGGCAAAGCCATGCAGCTTGGCATGGGAGCCGATCAGGGCGATTAGGACGTAGAGGAGAAAGGAGGCCAGCGTACTGCTGCCTCCCAGACGCCGCATCGGGGTAAAGCTGCCGGCAACACCGGCAAGGGTGGCGAGCAGAACGCTCCAGGTGCTTTCGGGCAGGATGGGCAGCATCGGCGCTGCCGTTCTGACCGCGGAAGCGATAAGGAGTGAAGCGGCCAGAAGCAGCAAAAACATACGCAGGCTTCCCCGGGGCTCCGACGGGCCGGCCAAGGCGATCCCGATGTTCTCCGCGCGGCTCCATCGGTCGAAACGGCGGGCGAAAGGGACGGCCAGCAGCAGGGCGCTGACCCAGAGGGTATAGAGCAGCGAGTCGATGACGAGAGCGGGGCCGAGCTGGCTTTCGGAGATCTCCAGGGCCGCAGCGACGGCGAGCATATTGGCCGTTCCGCCGGTCCAGCTGCCGCCGAGTGCCCCGAAGACGCCGGCAGCCTCCGGTCCGAAACCAAAAAGCGCAAAGACGGCAAAGAAGGCTCCGGTAATGGAGAGGACGGCACCGCCATAGGCAAGCAGAAGGGGTTTGCCGAGCGTCGAGAACGCCCGCAGGTCGAGCTGCAGCAGCATGGTGAAGAGCATCATCGGCAGGAGCCAGGATTTCACCTGCACGTACGCCGCAGTTTGCGCGGTATTCTGCGCAAAGAGGCCGCTTTGAGACAGTGTGATGCCGAGCAGGTAGATCAGGACAATGGCGGGCAGCCAGGTAAAGAGTTTGAGGGGAGTACGCATTTCGATCCACCAGAGGCCGCCGCCGAGTGCGATGACAATGCCGAGGTATCCGAAGACGCTTGTAATCATGGAGATATTGTAGACACTTTTTGGTTAGTTACGGGTTTGCTATGGCACAATGACAGGATGTTTTATTCGCTCCAGTTCTCTTTTTGGTACCTCTTTTTCGGGACGATTCTCACCTACCTTGTCTGGGGCTTTATCGTATCGTTCGAAGTCAACCTGGCCATGGGCGGATCGAAGATCGCCCAAAAATGGATCCGGGCACACCATACCTACAAGCAGCTCTATTACGAAGTCAAAATCTTCTACCCGATCATCTATACGGGCTATTTTTTTCTGGAGCTGTTGCCGCATCTTCTTTGGAAGGCGCCCAGGGCGGTCTTTGACATGGAACGGCTGTTTCAAGAACTTTTTGACGGGGAGGAACGTTAGGCATGGCAAAATTCGTATTGCTGGACACGGAAACGACGGGGGCGGGAGAAACGGACCGCATTATCCAGCTGGGCTTCATAGTCCTGGAAGCGGGGCAGCAGACGGAGGTCTATAATGACTTCTGCTCCACGGATGTGCCGATCGCGTATGGCGCGATGGAGGTGCACAACATTACCCCGGAGATGATCGAAGGCAAACCGCTCTGCACCGAGACTGAGGCCTACCGGGCACTTATGGCCCTCAACAATGATGGGAATTACCTGGTGATCCACAATGCACCCTTTGACCTGGGGATGTTGGAGAAGGAAGGGTTTGTCAACGGGATGAAGCTCATCGACACCCTGCGCTGCGCGCGGCATGTTTTCGAAGATGAGGAGGCACACCGGCTGCAGTATTTCCGTTACAAGATGGGACTCTACAAAGAGGAGGCGGCGGAGGCACAGAAGCTCGGCGTCGAGATCAAGGCGCATGACGCCATCGGCGACGTCCTGACGCTCAAACTCTTTTTAAGCCGCCTGCGCGCACGTGTCCAGGAGCGTTTCCCCGGAGAGAACCCTGTGGAAAAGATGGTTTCCCTGACCCTGGAACCCGTCTTTTACAAGGGACCGATGCGATTCGGCAAGTACAAGGGCAAAACGCTCTTTGAAATTGCGGCGGATGATCGCGGCTACCTGCAGTGGATGGTGGAGAAGATGGAGAGTCTCGACGACGATATGCGTTATTCGATCAACAGGGTATTGTCGGGAGTGTAAGGGGGAATTGCGGGGAGGCCCGGCCGATCAGAGGATCAGCTGGGAGATCTTTGCGCTCAGTTCTTTTTCACGCACCGGTTTCATGAGGAAACCGTTCGCACCGGCTTCAAGGGCCTCGGCTTTTTTCGTTTCATCCGTTGTCAGGACGATGACCGGGGGCTGTCTGAGGTTCTCGTCGGCGCGCAGGACGCGGAGCATGTCCAGGCCGCCCATGACCGGCATGATGATGTCAAGCAGTACGACGTCGATGTCCGGCGTATTTTTAAGCTCACCGATGGCATCGGCACCGTTTTTGGCTTCGATGACTTCAGCGACATAACCCGTTTTCATCAGCATGGACTTCAGCAGTTTCAGGTTGATGAGGTCGTCGTCTACGGCAAGTACTTTCAGTTGTTTGTTCGGCATTCAGTTTCCTTTAGAGTTTATACGTATTTTTCAAAGATCAGACGCAGCAGGTCTTTGTTGATGACATTTTTGATGACGTCGTTGACGTGCTTGCGGGTCGCCTCGTCGGGTTCGACACCCGGATCGACCATCATGACGGTCGCGGTTTTGTGCGCTTTGTTCCCCAGGGTGGTCTGCAGCATTTCCAGATCCAGTCCTTCGATCTCCTGGTCGAACAGCACGAGTTTGTAGGCTTTGTCCTCGAGGGCCTCGATCATGTTGCGGCTGCCGCTGACACTGTCATAGCTGAAGCCGAGATCGGAGAGAAGCTGACCGAAGAGTTTGTTCTCCAGCACCCCTTTTTTCACCAGCAGGATGTCGGCGTTATAGGTGATCTCCGGTACAGCTTCAGTCGCCGATTCCTCTACGACTGCCGTTTCGACAGTTGCTGTTTCTTCCACAGTCTCTGCTTCGGCTGACGCCGCGCTCCGTGCATCGACGATCTTGTCACCGATGAACTGGCTGAGAAGGTTGAGAATCTCGGTACGCACCAGCGGTTTGGTCGTATATTCGTCCATACCGACATCCATAAAGCGTTCGCGGTCCCCTTTGAGCGCATTGGCCGTCAGGGCGATGATCGGTACGTGCGGCTGGTTCTCATCCTCTTCGTAGTCGAGGATCTCCATGGTCGCTTCCATTCCGTCGAGTACCGGCATCTGGATGTCCATGAAGATCAGGTCGAAGTCGCCGTTTTTGCGTTTTTCAAAGGCCTCGAGGCCGTTGTTCGCGATGGTGATCTCCAGACCGAGCTCCTCGAGGGTACGGCGGATCAGTTTCTGGTTGATGATATTGTCTTCCGCGACAAGGACTTTGGCGTTGAAGCGGCTGTCGGCGCTGACTTTTTTACGCTTCTTCTGCGCTTTTTTGACGACGTAATCTTCGGCATCGAAGGACTCGAGCACGTTCTGCAGCTTGGTGGCGTTGAGCGGTTCGTACAGGACCTTGAAGAGGTCGAGCTCCATGCTCTCGATCTTCTTCATGTAGTAGGACTTCGTCACGAGGACCGTTGCTTCCGGCGTTGCGCTGACTTTTTGCAGAACCTCTTCGTCGCAGTAGTCGAAATCGGCGATCAGGATGTCGTAGCTCCCCTTTTCCTGGAGCGCTTGCAGTTCGCGCAGGTCGTTGAAGGTGGTATGCTTGACCCCGTAGTAGCTGAGGTACTCGAGCAGGTATTCCGTCTGTGCTTTCTGGCGCGTCTCATCGTTCATGATGAGCGCGTTGATGTTGGTGAAGCTGTGACGGAGCGACTCGTTGAGGGTTTCGATCTCTTCGAGTTCGAGGACGAAGAAGAAGGTCGTGCCGTGTCCCGGTTCGCTCTCGAGGTCGAGCTTGCCGCCCATCAGTTCGATAAAGCTGCTGGAGATTGTCAGACCAAGGCCGGTACCGCCGTATTTACGCGTAATGGAGGTGTCCGCCTGGCCGAAGGCTTCGAAGATGCGGGCTTTCTGCTCGGCGGTAACGCCGATTCCGCTGTCTTTGACTTCAAAGCGGACACGGGCACGGTTCGGCGTATCGCACGCTTCGCGGCGGACGTTGACGTTGATCGCCCCGCCGCTGTTGGTGAACTTGACGGCGTTGGAGAGAAGGTTGATAAGAACCTCTTTGATCTTGGTCGGGTCCCCTTTGAGCGGGCGTTCCAGGCTCGGGTCGATGAAACAGCCGAGGTCGATGTGTTTTTCGGAAGCGCGGACGGCATAGACTTCGACGGCGCTTTCGAACTCTTCGAGCGGGTTGAAGGCGATCTCTTCGATCTCGAGCTTGTTGCTTTCGATCTTGGAGAGGTCGAGGATGTTGTTGATAATTTCCAGCAGGTTCTCGGAACTCTTCTCGATAATGTCGATGAATTCGCGCTGTTCTTCCTGAAGGTCGGTATCTTTGAGGAGCTCGGTAAAGCCGACGATCCCGTTGAGCGGCGTACGGATCTCATGCGACATATTCGCCAGGAACATTGATTTCGCTTCGCTAGCCTCCTGTGCGGAGACCTTATCCATACGGGTCTGTTCGATGACGCTTTCAAGCAGGGCGTAGGCCTGTGCCGTACCCTTTGCCGTTTCAAGGTTGATATCGGAGCTTTCGGTCTCGATACCTTCTGCCGCCCGTTTGAGGACCGATTCGAGGTCCTTGATGTTGCGGGCGATATCGTTGGCGAGGAAGTAGCCCAGCAGTGCAATGATGATCGCGATCGCCCAGATGACGACGGCGGCCGTAAGGATTTCGAGCGCCTGGGTCTGGACGATGGCCGCCCGTTTGTCCATGGCTGTGATCAGGACGTTTTCGGCTTCGGAGAGCAGGTTGGTCTTTTCCGAGAGCATCGCAAACCAGACACCGGACTGCGTGGAGTAGAGCCCGTCGTTGATCGCCTGGATGATTTCGGCGCGTTCGGCGGTAATGTCCTCGAACAGCTCGGTATTGTCTTCCCCTTTGAACAGGGCATCCATAGCGGCCTTGAGATCGGCATCGAGGGCGGTATCGTAGCTGATGGCGTCAGCCCGGCCGATCAGCGAGAGCCAGCGGTTGACCTCTTCGGTCTCCAGCGCTGTGGAGCGGGCGAGAATGAAAGAGATGAAGTCGCGTTCGGAAGCGGTATAGAACTCGGCCTGGAGGAGGTTGAAGTAGGCGGAAGCACTGGAAGAGAGCGCCTTGTCATCGGAGATCTGGGTAATGTGACCGAGAATCTCGAGGATGTTATTCAGCAGTACCCCGTACGCCTCAGCATAGACGGCTTCAAATTCCGCACTGCCGGTATCGACGGCGTTGCGGACCTCTTCGATGGTGTTGGCCGTGTTTTTGAGCGTTGTAGCGTCCTGGGCGTTCAGAGTGCTGCTAAGCTGCGCCAGCGACTGGTCGACGATGTCGCGCTGGGAGAGCAGCGATTTTTTGGTCGCTTCGGAGTGGTTACCCATGTACATAACCGTCATCCCGCGTTCGCGGGAAATGTTGGTGAACAATCCGTTGAGGTATTTATTCTCGGCCAACTTCGTCTGCAGGACTTCCGCAGACTGGTAGTCCTTGAACGAGGTATAAACGTAGAAACTGGCCAGGCTCAGCAGGAGGAGGATCGGCAAAAGGCTGATCAGACGCAGCTGGCTTTTAAGTCCCAAATTCATATAGCTTCCTTTTTAGAGTTGATTCAAAAGTGAATAAAAGTGTTCCGCTTCCCGCTTCAGTGCCGGAAGCTGCTCGTGACGCAGCAGCTTGGTCAGGCTTCGGGAGACGTCTTCGATACGAAGGTTATCCGAAAGACCTTTGAATTCAAAGGCCGCGGCGCGCACTTTTTTCAGATCGCCGTCATCGATGGCCTGCAGGATCTCGCCTTTTTTCTTTTTGGCGTCATCGATGAAATCTTCCACAAGGCTCTTGACGAACGATTCGCTAAGCCCGATCTCGGCGGCAGCCCGCGGGAGGTCGTAATGGAGCTCGCTCTCTTCGGAGCCGGACATCAGTGCAGTGTCTTTTGCGCTGTCACCGCTGACCTGCTTATAGTGTTCATGCTCTTCTGCATCGTCGATCAGGTGCTGTTCCGTTTCGGGGATGACATCGAGAGTGAAGGGCTCGACATCCTCGACGGGTTCGCGGGGCTCCTCTTCAATCGCCGGGGCGTTTTCGTCCTTGATCGGCGGCAGTTCGATCTCGTCGTCCATCAGGCTGCCCAGTTCCAGCGAAGCTGGTTCCTCTTCGACGGTCGGCGCTGCAGGTTCTTCCTTCGCAGCAGGGAGCTCCTCGGGTGCGGATGTGCCCAGCAGGTCGCCGAAGTCATAGAGGTCGTCTTCCTCCTCTTCCGCCGGCAGGGAGAGCGCAGGTGCGGCGGCTTCCGGTTCGACCGGTTCGCTTTCCGGCGGGGTGGCGGCCATCATTTCCGGAAGCGGTTTGCCCTCCATCTTGGCAATGATCAGGTAGAACTGCTTCAGGTTGGCCTCGATCTCGACCTGGTCGCGCGACGTGTTGACGATGCTCAGGACTTCGAAGGCGTCTTCGATACGGAGGTTGGCGGCGACCCCTTTGAGTTTGTGCGAGAGAAGGTGGACTTCGTCGAAATCCTCTTCATGGTTGGCATTGAAAAGGCCCGCTTTGAACTCATGCGCCTGCTGGATGAAGTCGCCGATGAACTCTTCGATCAGTTCGACGGGCAGACCGAGTTCGTCAGCCGCTACATGAGGATCGAAAAGATAATCACTGTCCGTCTGAAGGTTGTCCAGGTAGGCCTGCTCTTCCTGGTTGATATAGTCGCCGAGCATCGGGCGTTCGGTTTTTGCCGGGGCGGTTTCCGGTTCAAAACTTTCGGGCAGCTCGAAATCCTCTTCGAAGGTGAACGGTTCCGGTTCGATATCCGGCCCGAAGCTTTCGGGTTCGATATCTTCGAGGCCGCTCAATGAACCGTCAAGGTTGAGGTCGGGCAGGTCGATGGCCGGCAGCTCTTTGAACTCGAACTCCTCCTCGGCGGGTGCGCCAGGTGCGGCCGGTGTTTCCGCTTTCGGAGTCTCGAACGGGATGTCCGGCAGTGCGGAAGGCGCGGTGCTTGCCGGACGTTCAAACGGTTCGATCGTTCCGCTGAGGGTCTTGATCTGCTTGAGCTGTACGACGTACCCCTCGTTGTCGGGGGCATCCGTCATGAAAATCGGCGAAAGGCTCAGCGAACAGGAGAACTGGACTTTGTCGTTCTGGATGATGGCACGGGTGTCTTCGGCATCGGCATGGAGGACGAAATCGATCCAGGGGAAGTTCTGGAAGTTGTGGATATACCCCGGTTTTTTGACGAACATTTCGGCGACGTCGTTATGTTCCGCCAGGAATTCGGACAGGGTTTTGTATCCAAGATGATGCAGCGTTTCGTCGTCGATGCCCACCAGTTTTTTGTTGTGGTTGTAGATTAGCACAATGCCTCCTTCACGTTATGATTCTGCTTCTTCGCTGCGCAGGCGCTCGTACAGCGCCTCGGCCTCTTCGATGGCCGTTTCGCTGGCCCCTTTGCGCGCTGCGGCATATTTGGTGATCGCCCCGGTCTCGTCCTGGATCGGGGTGATGGTCGTTTCGACCCAGTAGTAGCGTCCGTCTTTGCGCAGGTTTTTGACGAGACCGCTCCAAACATTCCCCTGTTTGATCGTATTCCACATGGTTTCAAATGCTTTTTTCGGCATATCCGGGTGACGGATGATATTGTGCGGCTGTCCGATCAGCTCCTCTTTGGTGTAACCGGAAATTTCACAGAACTTCCGGTTCGCAAAGGTAATGATCCCATTCAGATCGGTTTCACTGACGATCGCACGGCCTTCGAATTTAAACTCTTCATCTATCGGTTCTACTACCTGCATAGTCGGCCTTGTTTTAATTTGTGTCTGGATAAATATAGCATATTAACCGCAAAATGCAACTTATCGATAACTATTTTTGATTATTTTTGCATCGGCAATGTTGAGGAGTGCGGCGAGTTCCTCCTCCGGTGCAGCATAAACGGCTTCAAAGGTGCCGTAGTGGTTGAGAAGTTTTTTGATTTTGGCTTCTGAAATCCCCTTGAGCTGCAGCAGATTGGAGCTTTTTGCTTCTTTTTCCCGTTGCTTTTTGTGAAAGGTGATAGCAAAGCGGTGGGCCTCGTCCCGCAGCCGCTGCACCCAGTGCAGACGGGGGTCGGAGGTTGGCAGCCTCAGCGTCTCTTCTGAGGTATGAACGAGGTCGGCTGCCTTGCCCTTTGCACGGTGTGCCTTGGCGTCGATTTTTTCCTTGCTGACGGCAATGACGTCGAGGTTGACCCCGGCCGAGGCGAGGAGGTCCGTTGCCAGCAGCAGGAGGGTCCTGCCCCCGTCGATGATCCAGAGGTCCGGCGGCGGGTTTGACCCGAAACTCTCGATGCGACGTGTCAGCATTTCGCGCATCTGGGCGTACTCGTCCCGGGCATTGAGGTTGTAGTGGCGGTAGGCTTTTTTGAGGAACGTTCCCTTTTCGGCCACGATCATCGCACCGACGGGGGCGACGCCGGCGAGGTGGGAGTTGTCAAAGACCTCGACGCGTTCGGGGAAACTGGTGAGTCCGTAAAGCGCCTGCACGGCTTCGGCCGTCGCTTCGGCCCCCGTATGCCGCTGCTTCTTAAGCAGCTCTTCGGCGTTCAGCCGTGCCGTATCGATGACCTTGCGCTTTTCGCCGCGCTGGGGGGCGTGGATCTCCACCTTCCGCCCGAGGTGTTTCGAGAGCGCCGACGCGACCCAGTCGCGGGTTTCGAAATCGTCCGCGACGAGAATGGGGGCGACGATGGGAGGCTGGTCGTGGACGTAGAACTCCAGCAGGGTACGCTCATACAGCTCGCCGGGGTCAAAGAGGGCGCCCGTACGGATCGTATCGAAGGCGGAGGAAACGATCTTGCCGCGGCGCATGAAAAGCCGGACGATGGCGGCGTATCGGTCGTTGTGGGCCACCGCGAAGATGTCGTAGTCCGCCGCGTTGGCCAGGTCGATCTTGGAGAGCTGTTCGCTGCGTTCGATACGGTCGATGCGGTCACGCAGTTTGGCCGCCTCTTCGAAGCGCAGCGCTTCGGCGTAAAAGGCCATCCGTGCCTCGAGGCGGGTGAGCAGTTTCCGTTTCGAGTCGATAAGGCTTTTGGCCTCGTCGATGAGTTCGGCATAGGCTTCGGGCGTCACCAGCCCCTCGCAGGGGCCGAGACACTGCTTCATCTGGTAGAAGAGGCAGGTCTTTCCCCCGGCGAGGCAGCTCTGCTTCTGGACCAGCGGTACGAGGTCGTAGAGGGAGTCGAGGATGTCCCGCGCCCCGACGGAGTAGGGGCCGAAATATTCGATCCGGCTGCCGGTGACGACTTTGCGCGTGATCTCGAAACGGGGGAAGGGGAGCGCACGGTTGATGTAGATGTAGGGGTAGGTTTTGTCGTCACGCAGCAGGATGTTGTATTTGGGTTTGAGTTGCTTGATCAGGGAGTTTTCCAGGATCAGCGCGTCGTGTTCGCTTTCGACGACGATATAGTTCAGCGAGACCGTTTCGCCGAGCATCTTCCGGATGCGGGGGGAGAGGGTCGGGTTGGGCGCGAGCATGGGGGTGAAGCGGAAATAGCTTTTGACCCGTTTCTTCAGGCTCTTGGCCTTGCCGACATAGAGCAGATGGCCGCCGGCGTCGTAGTAGTGGTAGACGCCGGGGCGGTCAGGCAGGTTCTGAATCTGTTCGAGCATGGACGTGTTCTCTGATCCGTTCGATAAGGCGGTGCAGTTCGGGATGGTGCGTATCGTTTGCGAATGCCCCCTCGGAGCGTTCGGTATAGTGGGCCTCGCTCTGGCGCAGGAGCCCTGTATCCTCAGCGCCTGCGGGCTGGATACGGTGGGTGACGAAGGCCCGGATGTCCTCCGGGGGGCACTCCCGGCACTCCGGCGGGGTGTACTGTTTTAAAGGGGCTTTAATCGAGGCAATGATATTATCGAACTCCTGTTTGGCGCCCGGATGGCTGAGCACAAAATAGAGTATATTGTTGTGAAAATAGCCGTACCGTACCAGCCGCTGCAGATGCGGGGGAAAAAGCCCCTGGATGCGGCGGATGCACTCAAAGCGCGCCAATTTTGAAAACGACGGCTTTTGCCGCAGCGAAGCGAGAATATGCGAAGCATTTTTCATATGATGATTATAGCGGTTTGCCTGTTAAGCCTTACTGGATGCGGCTACAAGGGCGACCCCTACTACGAAGCCCCGCAAAAGGTGCGCTGATGCAGTATGACATTCTGATCATCGGTGCCGGGGTCGCCGGACTCTATGCCGCGCTGAACATTCCCACCGATAAAAAAGTACTCCTCATCAACAAGACCCGCCCCTGGGAATGCAATACCTATTACGCCCAGGGCGGGGTAACGACGGCACGCAACGATGCCGATATCCCGATTCACATCAACGACACCCTCGAAGCCGGGGCGGGGATGTGTAACGTTGAAGCCGTCCGCGTACTGAGCGAAACGTCGCAGGAAGTCGTCAGGGATCTGATGGCGCGCGGCTTCAAATTCGATACCGCCGAGGACGGCCGTCTGCTCTACACCAAGGAGGCTGCGCACTCCGCCGACCGCATTCTGCACGCGGGCGGTGATGCGACGGGGCGGCACCTGCACCACTTCCTGCTGATGAACAATCCTCACCCCATGCTGGCCAACGCCACCGTCATCGATTTCCTGATCGAAGAGGGGAAGATCTGCGGGGTCGAAGTCGTCTACAAGGGCGAACGCAAGGTGATCCTCGCGCACCAGGTGATCCTCGCCAGCGGCGGGGTGGGATCGCTCTACCGCTTTCATACGAACGCCTACAGCATCAGCGGCGATATCCAGGGGATCTGCGCCGAAAAGGGGATCGCGCTCGAAAACATGGAGATGATGCAGTTCCACCCGACGGTCTACCTCGGCAACCAATCGGTGCAGAAACAGCTGCTCAGCGAGGCCCTGCGGGGTGAAGGTGCGCAGGTCGAGGACGAAGACGGGTACCGTTTCCTCTTCGACTACGACCCTCGGGGCGAACTCGCACCACGGGACATCGTCAGCCGGGCGCTGTTCGACTACCGCCGCAAAACGAAAAAGCAGATATACCTCTCCTTCCGGGAGTTCGATCCGGCCTATTTCCACAAGCGCTTCCCGAATATCAGCGCAAACCTGCGGGATATGGGTTTCGACATCCCCAAAGACCGGGTGCCGATCTCCCCGGCGTTTCACTACGCCATCGGCGGGATCAAGACGGACCTCGACGGCCATGTCGAGGGCGTCAAAGGTCTCTACGCCATCGGCGAGGCGGCATCGACGGGCGTGCACGGCGCCAACCGGCTGGCGAGCAATTCGCTGCTGGAGGGACTGGTCTTCGCCAAACGTGCGACCGCGGCGCTGCTGAATGAGCCCGGCACCCGCTGCTCTACGCACTTTGAAACGGGGGACGACCCCCTGTTCGTCGAGGGGGACAAAGAGAAAAAGGAGCAGCTGCGCCGTATAATGTGGAAACACGTTTCCATTGTCCGGACAACAGAAGGGCTCCAGGAAGCACTGGCCGAAATCGATGCCATGCTCGCTTCCCCGATCGGCCGGATGCTTCGGTTGCGCCTGATGACGGCGCACGAGATCGTCCGCGCGGCACTGGCCAGGGAAGAATCGGTCGGGGTCCATTACCGCGAAAACTGAGTTTATGACACCGTCGGAGGTGTAGGATATATTTCAATTGGGAGTTTTATATGCATGATACCATGCTTGATCTGACCTCGACATGGGTCGGGATCGCTGTACTGGCCGTCTTTGTCATTGGCTATTATTTTATTGCAACGGAAGAAAAATATGAGTTGAACAAGGCCAAGCCGGCGCTGTTCATCGGGACGTTCTCGTTTATGCTGATCGGGATCTACTATGCGCTCAACGGGCTCTCCCCGGATCCGCTGCATGACGAGATGCGCACCCTGATCGAGGAGATCGCGGAGATCTTCTTCTTCCTGTTCGTAGCGATGACCTTCATTGAGACCCTGATCGAACGCGGGGTCTTCGACGTGCTGAAATACAAGCTGGTCTCCAAGGGCTACAGCTACAAGAAACTGTTCTGGCTGACGGGCCTGCTGGCGTTCTTCATCTCCCCGGTGGCCGACAACCTGACGACGGCGCTGATCCTCTCGACGGTCCTCTTTACGATCGACCGCGACAACCACAAGTTCCTGGTGCCGGGAGCGATCAACATTGTCGTGGCGGCCAACGCCGGCGGTGCCTGGAGCCCCTTCGGCGATATTACGACGCTCATGGCGTGGACGGCGCAGAAGGGCGAGTTTGTGGACTTCCTCTTCCTCTTCGTCCCCTCCATCGGGGGCTGGGTTCTGACGGCGTGGCTGCTCGCCCGTTTCGTGCCTGCGGGTGCACCGGCGTTTGATGCCAGTACGGAAGCGGCACCGCAGATGCGCGACGGCGGGATGACCGTCGTCTACCTCGGCGCTGCCACGATCGTCATCGCGGTTCTCGGGCACCAGTTTTTCCACTTCCCGGCGATGTGGGGTATGGTCTTCGGTCTGGCGCTCCTGAAGCTCTACTCTTTCCGCCTTACCAAGCAGAAGCGGGATTCGTTTGACATCTTCGTCAACATGGAGAAGATCGAGAACGATACGCTGCTCTTCTTCTTCGGGATCCTCTCCGCCGTCGGTGCGCTGCACTATGTCGGGTTCCTCAACTACATTCACGACCTCTACGGCGTGATCGGTGCGACGGCGTCGAATATCGGTGTAGGGTTCCTCTCGGCGATCGTCGACAACGTGCCGGTGATGAGTGCGATCCTCAAAGCGAGCCCGGAGATGGGGCTGGACCAGTGGATGCTCGTGACGATGACGGCGGGAATCGGCGGGAGCCTGATCAGCTTCGGTTCCGCCGCCGGTGTCGGCGTTATGGGGCGTTTGCGCGGGATTTATACCTTCGGCTCGCACATGAAATACGCTTGGACGATTCTGGCCGGGTATCTCCTCTCTCTGGCGCTTTGGTACGTCCAGTTCGAGATCCTCGGGCTGTACTGAGCCGCTTTTCGGCACTGCCTCCCGGGGCGGATCACCCCTCCGGCGTACTGCCTGACACTAACCCAATTCTAACCCCTTTTAAGCTATCCTTCCATAACCAATCACCATTCATAAAGGTCTTACCGTGAAAGACGTCAGCATTATCGTACTGGATTTCGGATCACAGTACACGCAGCTTATTGCGCGCCGCCTGCGCGAGGAACGCATCTACTGTGAAATTGTTCCCTACTTCACCAAAGTCGATGAGATTACCGCGAAAAACCCCAAGGGGATTATCCTGAGCGGCGGTCCGGCATCGGTTTACGACAAAGACGCCTACGAAGTGGACAAGGCGATCTATGACCTCGGTCTCCCCGTGATGGGGATCTGCTATGGGATGCAGCGCATCGCCGTCGATTTCGGCGGCTCGGTTATCCGTTCCGATCACCACGAATACGGCAAGGCGGAACTCTATATCAACGAGGAGCACGGCAATGTTTCCCCGCTGTTCGAATCGTGCGAGAACAGCCGTGTCGTCTGGATGAGCCATAGCGACCGTGTTGATGTCCTGCCGGAAGGCTTTGCACCGATCGCCTACTCTGACAACTCTCCCTACGCGGCGATCGCGAATGAGGAGAAACGCGTCTACGCCATGCAGTATCACCCGGAAGTACAGCACAGTGAAGAGGGTTACCTCATGCTGCGCAACTTCGCGCGCAAGATCTGCGGCGTGACCGAGAAGTGGGACATGGGCCACTTTCTCAAGGAGCAGATCGCGAAGATCAAAGAACAGGTCGGCGGGGGCAAGGTCCTCTGCGGACTCTCCGGCGGGGTAGACTCCTCTGTTGTCGCCGCGCTGCTGTACGAAGCGATCGGCGACCAGCTGATCCCGGTCTTTGTTGACAACGGGCTGCTGCGCAAGGGCGAGCGCGAACAGGTCGAGGAGGTCTTCAAGGTCAACCTCAAAGTCCCCCTCGTCGTTGCCGATGCTTCCGAACTCTTCCTGGAACGTCTGGCGGGCGTCACCGATCCGGAGACAAAACGCAAAACGATCGGACACACTTTTATCGAGGTCTTTGAAGCCGAGGCGAAGAAGCACTCCGGCATCAAGTTCCTGGCGCAGGGAACCCTTTATCCCGACGTCATTGAGTCCGTCTCCGTCAAAGGGCCTTCCGAGACGATCAAGTCCCACCACAACGTCGGCGGTCTGCCCGACTGGATGGACTTCGAGCTGATCGAGCCGCTGCGCGAACTCTTCAAGGATGAAGTCCGCAAGCTCGGCCGCGAACTGGGCCTTCCGGAATCGATGATCAACCGCCATCCGTTCCCGGGGCCGGGCCTGGCGATCCGTATCATGGGCGACGTCAACAAACCGGATCTCAACCTCCTGCGCGAGGCGGACGTCATCCTGCTCGACGAGCTTAAGGCGAGCGGATACTATACCCGTACGTGGCAGGCGTTTGCCGTCCTGCTCAACGTCAAGAGCGTCGGCGTCATGGGGGACAACCGTACTTACGACAATACCGTCTGTGTCCGTGTCGTCGAGGCGGTCGACGGGATGACGGCGACCTTTGCACACCTGCCGCATGACCTGCTCGAGCGCATCAGCCGCCGCATCATCAACGAAGTCGACGGGATCAACCGCGTCGTCTACGACATCAGCTCCAAGCCGCCTGCAACGATCGAGTGGGAATAGGAATCGGCCGCCAGGCCGGGCCTTCCGCAGCAGTACCCTCTCCATTCTCCTTTTTGTATCCGCTTTGTATCAAATATCTATCAAATTTTCCGTTTTTGTCATTAATGTTGAGAATTTGTCGTGCTATAATGCAGCCAAGATGACGAGTTTTCCATGAACCGAGGGGAAATTCCGTTATAAACAAAGGAGAAATAATGCGCAAAATTGGCTTTTTCATGTCTGCAGTCACCGCTGCAGTCCTGGCATCGACCGCTTCGGCAGGAGATTATGAAGTGACCGCGATAGTCGGCGGGGTCGTCCCGGAAGGTAATCTGGAGCTGAACAAACAAGGGACCATTGGTGCAGCGGTCCAGTTCAACGCGATTTTTGAGAGCATCAAACCCGAGCTCGAAGTTCTCGTTTCACCCGATGTAACACACAAAAAACCGGCAGGTGACACGACCATTACCCGTGTCATGCTTAACGGCGTGCACGAATACGGTCCGCTCGGCACGGCGATTCCGTATATGAAAGCTGGTCTGGGCTATGAAAACATGACCAATGACCAGTTTGATAACACCGACAGCGTGATGGCCGATGCTGGTCTCGGGTTCAAATTCCCGATCGCCGAAGACGTTGCACTGAAACTCGAAGCACTCTATATGCTCAAATACAACGACGACCGCTGGGATAATAATCTGGCAGGTCTGGCCGGTATCAGCATTGCTTTTGGATCTTCCGAGCCTAAAGCTGCTCCCGAAGCGGAACCGGCACCAGCAGCCGCTGCGGCTCCGGCCGACAGCGATAACGACGGTGTCGCCGATGATGCGGACAAATGCCCGGGTACCGCTGCCGGTGTGACCGTCGATGCAAGCGGCTGCCCGCTCGACAGCGACAAAGACGGCGTGGCCGATGCGTCGGACAAATGCCCGAATACACCGGCCGGTGCGACGGTCGATGCGATGGGGTGCCAGCTTGACGGTGACAAAGACGGTGTCGTTGACGCTGCCGACAAGTGCCCGAATACGCCGAAGGGTGCCAGCGTGGACGAACTGGGCTGTGCGGTTGACTCCGACGGTGACGGCGTCAGCGACCTGAAAGACAACTGCCCGAATACCCCGGAAGGCTTCAAAGTGGATATGGTCGGATGCCCGGTCGTCAAGACGCTGAAGATCCGTTATGAAACGGCCTCGGCGGTCATCGAAAAAGATTCCGAAAGCAAAGTCGTTGAATTCGCCGACTTCCTCAAAGAGAGCCCGGCGTACAACGTGAAGATCCTCGGCCATACGGACAGCCGCGGTTCGGATAAATACAACCAGGGGCTTTCCGAAGCGCGTGCGAACAGCGTCAGAACACTCCTGATCGCCAACGGTATCGCGGAAGACCGTATCATTGTCGAAGGCAAGGGCGAGTCCCAGCCGATCGCCGATAACGGTACGGCAGAAGGCCGTGCAGCAAACCGCCGTATCGAAGTCTGGCTGCTGAAATAAGGCGCCGCTTCATACCTGCCGGAGATGCGGTTTTTTATTGTCGTCTCCGGAATTATGGTATAATTGAATGTTTACTTAGACACGGGGCTGACCAGGTTTCGACGGGATCAGGTCGCCTACGGTTGCATGCCGGGCTGAGCATCCCGTTATACGGCTCAGATTGCATAACTGCAAACAATACAAATTATCGTCCTGCTTACGCTGTAGCGTAAGTTTTAACTTAATTTAGGACTGCTTCGCCTTCCGACTCTGGATAGGAAGGATTTTGAAGTATCACCCTTCTCCAGATATATCTGCAGATTGTCTCATCTGCAGAAGAACTTCGAGACTCGCCTGGTCTAGCTTTGCAGGTTGTGTGAAGCCCGGTTAAACCAAACAACCCCTCTAAGCATGTAGACGCCGCAGGTAGCTTGTTTTCGGACTGGAGTTCGATTCTCCACAGCTCCACCAACTCTTTTCAATCAACCCTGTCTATCACAATACTTTTTTTCAAACTCATCCATATTTTCCAGCTGCAAAAAAATTGTCAATAGATCCGGGTCATGCTTGGTGCCGCTTTCGCTTAGCATGATCTCAACGGCTTCATGATGCTGCAGGGCCCCACGGTAGGGGCGCGTTTCGCGCAGGGCGTCGTAGCTGTCGAGAATGGAGAGCATCCGGGCGATGCGCGGGATGGCTTCGCCCTCAAGCCCGTCGGGGTAGCCGCTGCTGTCAAAGTGCTCGTGATGGTGGCGCACATAGGTGGCAATCCTGTCGCCCTTGGGGAGCTGCATCAGACGGACGATGGCTTCACCCATGGTGGAGTGCAGCTGCATCGTTTCGCGCTGTTCGGGCGCAAGGGCGTCCGGATGCAGGAGAATACTGTCGGGAACGCCGATTTTGCCGATGTCGTGGAACATGGCGCTGTAGAGCAGCTGGATCTGCTCGTCGTGGGGAAGCCCGCAGGCGCGTCCGAAAGCGTCGGCGAGCAGGACGACCCGTTCACAGTGCTCATGGGTCTGGATGTGACGCTGCCGGAGGCTTTCGCGCAGCCCTTCAATGCTGCAGGGCTGTGCGTGGAGTGATTCGAAAAGGTTCATGGTTCCCCTTTGCATGCGCAGGTGGGTTTCTAAGGGCCGGAGATCGTTACGGAACTATTGTAGCAGAAGATGCGATTGATGAAACCAGATGATGGCCGTTGCGTAATGCCGCCGTAACCGCCGGGAGGTACCATCCGGCGATTTTTGCCTGGAGGTACGACATGGACAGACGGGGCTTTCTGAAGCATTTTTCGGCGCTGGCAGCTGCCGGAGCGGCCGCAACGACGATGGCAGGATGCGGCAGCAGCGTGACGGAAGGGAACGCAACAGAGACAGACAGTGCATTGCTCGATTTCGACCCGGACAATGCAAGTGCGGCGGTCTTTCCCCAAAGCATCGCATCCGGCGATCCGGCGTCAAACGGTGTTATCCTGTGGACACGCGTCTCTCCTGACGCGATCACGGACAGCACACTGCCGGTCGGCTACGAGATCGCATCGGATGAAGCTTTTGAAAACGTGCTTCTGCAGGGCAGTGCCGTTGTCAACCCAGCGGAGCTCAACCATACGGTAAAGCTGAAAGTGACTTCCGACCTTCTGCTCCCCGCAACGACGTATTATTACCGTTTTGTATACGCTCAGACGGCGTCCAGGACGGGATGCTTCAAGACCCTGCCGGAAACGGGAATGGCATCGGTACGCTTTGCCTTTTTGAGTTGCCAGGACTATACAAACGGCTACTATACGGCCTACGACCATCTCGTGCAGGAGGAGATCGACTGTGTCCTCTGGCTGGGGGATTACATCTACGAAGCCGTCGGCGATCCCTCCTACCAAAATAACCTCGTGCGGACGATAACGCTGCCCAGCGGCGCACTTTATGCCCAGGATCTGGCGGACTATTACCACCTTTACAATACCTACCGCAGCGACGAGAAACTGCAGCGGGTCCACGAACGTTTTACGTTTATCACGATCTGGGATGACCACGAATTCGCCAACGATTGCTACGACGGTGACCATGCTCCCGACCACAACTATACGGCCGACGGGAACGCCGAAGGGCTGTTCAACCTTCGACTTGCGGCAAACCTCGCCTGGTTTGCCAACCAGCCCGTCGACGTCTGGTACGATGCGCAGAGCCCCACACCGTTCAACATCCGTATCTACCGCACGTTTCGTTTCGGAGAATTGATGGAACTTGTACTGACGGACCAGCGGCTTTACCGCTCAGCCCACCCCTGCGGGGAAGGGGAGTACGGCGAACGCTATGTGACCCCGGGGTGCGATGGCATTACCGACCCGGGACGGACGATGCTCGGCAGCGAACAGAAGCGCTGGTTCCTCGATACGGTACGCCGTTCGGGGAGACGCTGGGTTTTCTGGGGGAACGAGGTGACGTTGATGCAGATGAAACTCACCGGCATAGCCGGGCTGCTTGAGAGCTATTTCAACCTGGACCAGTGGGACGGATTCCAGGCGGAGCGGCAGGAGATTATCGATGCCGTCGCCACCTACAAGGCCGAAGGGACGCTGCAGAATTTTGTTGCACTGACGGGGGATATTCACAGTTATATTACCGGGCATCTGACCAAAGACTTCAACAATCCGTTGGCAGAAATCGTCGCACCGGAATTTGTCGGGACCTCCGTCACCTCGTCGAACCTTTATGAGCTGGGACTGGGGCTTGCCAGCAGCGTATCGGGTGACAGTACGCTCAGCGCACTGCTGCAGCCGCTGGTCGAACAGATGGAGCCGGAAGGGGTAGAGGAGGCGATGCGTATTCCCAATCCGCATATCGGCTATTTCAACTCCCACCAGCACGGTTATGCGGTTGCCGAAGTCAGTACGGAGCGGGTGACGGTCTCCTTCCGGGCCGTTGCGACGATCCGTGAAACGTCGGCATCCGTTACGACGATCAAGCGTTTTGAAGTCGGTGACGGCACTCCCGTCATGAAAGACGTCACCGCGCCGTGAGCGGATTTTGTGCAGCGCTGTAACCTTTTCTATAAACCATTTTTACTATAATGGCGATATTAAACATTTTGCGAGGAAATGACTATGGCAATCAAAGTGGCGGTTAACGGAACGGGACGCATCGGGCTTATCGCGATCAAGATCGCGGCACAGCGTGATGACATGGAACTGGTGGCGATCAATACGACCGCCAAACCCGATATGCTGGAGTACCTGCTCAAATATGATTCTGTGCACGCCGGCATCGATACGAAGGTCATCGACGAAAATACGATCGAAGTCGGCGGCAAGCCGGTCATGATGTTCAGTGAGCGTGATCCCGAATCTTTGGACTTCAGCAAAGCCGGCGCCGAAGTCGTCGTCGAGTGTACGGGCGTCTTCCTGACGACGGAAACGGCGAAAAAACACCTCAAAGGAAGCGTCAGAAAGGTCGTCATGTCCGCGCCGGCCAAGGATGACACCCCGACCTATGTCATCGGCATCAACACCGACAGCTACAAGGGCGAAGCGGTCATCTCCAACGCCAGCTGTACGACCAACGCGCTGGCGCCGGTAACGAAGATCCTCGATGACACCTTCGGGATCGAAAACGGTCTGATGACGACGATCCACTCCTATACGAACGACCAGAACCTGCTCGACGTCAAGCACAGCAAGGATATGCGCCGTGCCCGCGCGGCGGCGGTGAATATGATCCCGACGACAACAGGTGCCGCCAAGGCGATCGGCCTCGTTATGCCGCACCTCCAGGGCAAGCTCAACGGCTACGCCATGCGTGTTCCGACGACAGACGTCTCCGTCGTCGACCTGACGGTCAACCTGAAAAAAGCGACGACCAAAGAGGAGGTCATTGCCGCCTTTGAAGCCGCTGCGGCGGGCGAATACGCGGGCCGTGTCGAGATCGATCACGACAAACGCGTCTCCAGCGACTTCGTCGGCTCCTCCTACAGCTGTACCTTCGTCCCGGACATGCTCAGCGTCATCGACGGTACGGTCGTCAAGGTACTGGCATGGTACGACAACGAGTGGGGTTATACCGAGCGTCTGATGGACATGGCGAAGTTCGTCGGGGAACACTGAGGCACGCGGATGAAAAGCATTATCGGTCACTGCAACAGCAGCATTGCCGCCCTCAAGCTCTCCGAGGATCTCCTCGATAAAAATACGCTGATCCTCGGCGAAGAGGGGGCGGGCAAGACGAACCTCGCGTCCAAGATCCGCGAGTTTGTCATTGCCAGCGGCATCCCGACGCTCTACATGGACTTTTCGGACCCCACATCCGATGAGGTCGAGGCGCGTTACAAAGACGAGCACTTTTACTACATGCAGTTTGAAGAGAGCGATGCCTTCGACGCGGCCTTCGACGAGGCGATCAAGGCGCGCAAACACATCTACCTTGCGGTAAACCCGAGCTACTTCTCCAACAAGCGTGACGTCAAAAGCCGGCTCTCGCAGACGATCTCCAAGCAGGAACTGCTGGAAAACTACTATTATTTTTTCCATGAGATCGCGCAGCTGGGCGGTTTTTATACGAAGTTCGAAGACTTCCTCCTCTATATTTTCAACATGATCAACATGAAAAAATACGGGCTGACCTTCCTGACGCAGCCGCATGAGATCTTCGAGAATGCCCAGCTCAAACTGCTCTTTACGTTTCTCTTTCTCGGCCGCTGTTCCAATGCGAACTACTACAACACGTCCGAACTGAAGAATATGAAGCGGAACCAGTTTTTCTATCAGCGCCGCATGAACCACAAGACCTTGCTGTTCAACGATATCCGGAGCGACGTCGTCACCATCGACGAATAAAAAGGAGCGCACATGGCACTGGCCATCATGTGTTCGGGCGGTGATGCGCCCGGGATGAACCCCGCGATCAAGAAGTTTGTCGATTACGCTTTCAAGCGGGGGGAGAAGCACTACTTCATCCACCACGGCCTGGAGGGGATGATCGACGGCGAGATTACCGAAGCCTCCCATAAAGACGTTGCAGGGATCCTGCACCGGGGCGGCTCCATTATCCGCTCGTCCCGTTCCAAGCGTTTTTTCGAGTATGAATACCGCAAGCAGGCCTTCGAGAACCTCAAAAAGTATGACATCACGGGGCTCGTCGTGCTCGGCGGGGACGGCTCTTTCCGTGCCATGCAGCGTTTCAGCGAGGAGTTCCCGCTGAACTTTGTCGGCATTCCGACAACGATTGACAACGATATCTACGGCACGGACTACTGCCTGGGCGTCGATACGGCGCTCAACGTCATCCGCGACGCCCTGGACAAGATCCGCGATACCGCGTCGACGTTCGACCGCGCCTTCGTCGTCGAGGTCATGGGTAGGGAGTGCGGCTACCTTGCTGTCGTTTCCGCCCTGGCCAGCGGGGCCGAGATCTGTATCATCCCCGAGGCCGATTTCAATATCAAAGTGGCGGAGAAACAGCTGCTTGAAGAGGTGGCCGGGGGACGCGGCTATGTTCTGGCCGTCGTGGCCGAGGGAACGGGCAAGACCGCCGAGATCGCCGAGTGGCTGGAGTCGACGATAGGCCTGGAGACCAGGGTGAGCATTCTGGGGCATATCCAGCGCGGGGGGAACCCGACGGTCACCGACAGGCTGATGGCCTTTGAGTTCGTTATCCATGCCATCGACCACCTGCTGCACTCCCGAGACGCCAACAAAGTCGTCTATTACCGCGACGGTTCTTACGGACTCATGGAGATCGACGAAGTCGTCTCCCACACCTACACGATCGACAGCGAACTGCTGTCGTCCATCAACCTGATCGACTGACGCGCAGCGGCGTGTTTTGCGGGGGTTTATCCCCCCGAATATCTCTCTTCGGTTTCATTCCGTTTTAATTAATTTGACTTTTTAGCGCATCGCAGTACAATGGGCGATGACCGACGGGTAGAAAGTTTCTTGCAGTACCGTCGCAAGGCTGGCGTGGACGCGTACAGCGGGAACAGACGGCTTTTCTCCGCAGCGGGATCATGCCGATGCAAGACCAAAGGAGCCAAGAGATGCCACGAATTGTCATGGATGCCAACGAAGCCGTTGCGCGTGTCGCTTTCAAAACCAACGAAGTGATCGCCATCTACCCGATTACCCCCTCGTCGCCCATGGGGGAACATTCAGACGAGTACGCTGCCAGAGGGGAGGCGAATATTTTCGGTACGGTCCCGGACGTTATGGAGATGCAGAGCGAGGGCGGGGCGAGCGGTGCCGTCCACGGCGCCCTGCAGGCCGGATCGCTGACGACGACTTTTACCGCGTCGCAGGGACTGCTGCTGATGATCCCGAACATGCACAAGATCGCCGGGGAGCTCACTCCGACCGTATTCCATGTCGCGGCCCGCTCCCTGGCGGCCCAGGCCCTCTCCATCTTCGGCGACCACAGCGACGTCATGCAGTGCCGTCCGACGGGCTTTGCGATGCTGGCCTCCTGCGACGCCCAGGAAGCGCACGATTTCGCCCTGATCGCCCAGGCGGCGTCCCTGCTTAGCCGCATCCCCGTGCTGCACTTCTTCGACGGTTTCCGCACTTCCCATGAACTGGTCGGTGTCGAGACCCTCGATGACGCCGTGATGAAGGCGATGATTACGCCGGAGATGGCGGCGGCGCACAAGGCGAGGGCGCTCGACCCGGAGAAGCCGGTCCTGCGCGGTACGAGCCAGAATCCCGACGTCTACTTCCAGGGGCGCGAGAGCGTCAATGCCTATTATGACGCTTTTGCGGGAATCCTGCAGGAGCAGATGGACCGGTTCGCCGCGTTGACGGGACGGCAGTACGGGCTGTATGAATACTACGGCTGTGCCAATCCCAAAAAGCTCATCGTTATCATGGCCTCCGCCGCGAAAACGGTGCGGGAGGCGGTGGGCGCACTCAACGGGCTCGGGTATGAGACCGGGGTGCTCGTCGTCCGCCTCTACCGGCCTTTTGATGCCGCGCGGCTGCTGAATGCCATCCCCCGAAGCGTGGAGTCCATCGCCGTGATGGACCGCACGAAGGAACCGGGCTCCAACGGCGAACCGCTCTTTCAGGATGTCATGCACGCCTACGCCGAAGCCTTCTCGATGGGGGAGTGCAAACAGATGCCCCGCATTATCGGGGGTCGCTACGGCCTCTCCTCCAAGGAGTTCACGCCGGCGATGGTCAAAGCGGTCTTTGACGAACTGAAAAAACCTGAGCCGAAGCGGCGTTTTACGGTCGGCATCACCGACGACGTCACCCACCTCTCCCTGGATATCCCTGCATTCGAGACTGACGGCACCGGAGTGGAACAGGCGCTCTTTTACGGTCTGGGCAGCGACGGGACCGTCGGGGCGAACAAGAACTCCATCAAGATCATCGGGGAGGAGGGGCGGCACGTCCAGGGCTATTTTGTCTACGACTCGAAAAAATCGGGTTCGATGACGACGTCGCACCTGCGCTTTTCGGCCGAGCCGATCCTTTCGACCTATCTCATCGATACCGCCGATTTCGTCGGCGTGCACCAGTTCGTCTTCATTCTCAAGTACGATATCCTCAAACAGGCGAAACCGGGGGCAAAGGTGCTCATCAATGCCCCCTACGATGCCGATGAGGTGTGGATGCGGCTGCCGCGGATCGCACAGCAGCGTATCATCGAGAAGGGGCTGAAGCTTTACACCGTCAACGCCTACGAAGTGGCGAAGGAGTGCGGCCTGGGGCGGCGGATCAATACGATCATGCAGACCTGCTTCTTCCATATCGCCGGCGTCATCCCGCCGGAACAGGCGATCGCGAAGATCAAGCAGAGCATCGAAAAGACCTACGGCAAGAAGGGCGAGATGATCGTGCGGATGAACTTTTGCGGAGTCGACAAGGCGATCGAGAACCTGCACGAGATCAACGTGCCCGACGCGGTCGGTTCCGGGGCGGACCTGCTGCCCGTCTACAAGCTCGACGTTGCCGACCCGTTCCTCGAGAACGTCACGGCGAAGCTGGAGGCTTTCGAAGGCGACAGCGTGCCCGTCAGCGCCATCCCGGCCGACGGGACCTGGCCGCTGGGAACGACGAAGTACGAGAAGCGCGAGATTGCGCAGGATGCCCCGGTCTGGGACCCGGACGTCTGTATCCAGTGCGGCAAATGTATGGAGGTGTGCCCGCACGCCGTCATCCGCGCCAAGGTGTTTGACGAAGCGCTGCTCGCCGATGCCCCCGAAGGTTTCAGCGCCGTGAACGTGAAGTCGAAGACATTTGAGGACAGTGAACGCTTTACGATCAAGGTCTCCGTCGAAGACTGTACGGGGTGTTCGCTCTGTGTCGAGATGTGCCCGGCCAAGAACAAATCCGACCTCTCCAAAAAAGCGATCAACATGGCGCCGATCGAACCGATCCACGATGCGGCCGTGGCGCAGTGGGAGTACTTCCTCTCCCTCCCCGAAGTCGACCGCAGCCGCCTCGACCGTACGAAGGTCAAAGAGGCGCAGCTGCTGCAGCCGCTCTTCGAGTTCTCGGGTGCGTGCCCGGGCTGCGGCGAGACCCCTTACGTCAAACTTGCCTCCCAGCTCTTCGGCGACCGGATGATCATCGCCAACGCGACGGGCTGCTCCTCCATCTATGGGGGGAACCTGCCGACGACCCCGTGGGCGAAGAACAGCGAGGGACGCGGAACGGCCTGGTCGAACTCCCTCTTCGAGGACAACGCCGAGTTCGGCCTGGGCATGCGTGCGAGCATCGACAAGCAGTCGGTGTTTGCCCGGGAACTGCTCGAAGCCTTGCGCGGTGAGGTCGGCAGCGACCTGACCGACGCGCTGCTGGGCAACCCGCAGAAAACGGATGCGGAGATCGCCCGCCAGCGTACGGATGTCGCCGTGTTGGAAGCGAAACTGCCCGGGATCGACCGTGAGGAGGCCCGGCTGCTCGCGGGCGTCACCTCCTACCTGGTGCGCAAATCCGTCTGGGCGATGGGGGGCGACGGCTGGGCCTACGACATCGGTTACGGCGGGCTCGACCATGTGCTCGCCTCGGGGCGCAACATCAACATCCTTGTGATGGATACCCAGGTCTACTCCAACACCGGCGGCCAGACCTCCAAGGCGACGCCGGTCGGGGCGGTGGCGAAGTTCTCCGCGGGGGGCAAACCCGCCGATGCGAAAGACCTGGCGATGCATGCGCTAAGCTACGGCAACGTCTACGTCGCCCGGATCGCGATGGGCGCAAACGACGCGCAGACGCTCAAGGCCTTCGTGGAAGCCGAAGCGTACGAAGGGGTCTCCATCATCATCGCCTACAGCCACTGTATTGCGCACGGCTACGACCTGCGCTACGGCATGGCCCAGCAGAAGCGGGCGGTCGAATGCGGCCTCTGGCCGCTGATGCGCTACAACCCCGAGAAGGTCGGCACGGAAGAGAACCCCTTCAGCCTCGACTACAAAGCACCGAAGCTCCCGGTCAAGGAGTACATGTACAACGAGGCGCGCTTCAAGATGGTTCTCAAGATGAACGCCGAACGCGCGGATACTTTCTTAGAAGCGGCATCGGCGAAGGCGCAGCGCGACTGGGTCCGCTACAGCGACCTTGCCGCCAGCGGCAATCTCAATCTCAGCAAGGAGGAGACATGCAAATGAGTGTCAACTATCTCGGCCTGGAACTGAAAAACCCCCTCATCGTCTCGGCTTCGCCGATGAGCCTGCATACCGACCGCTGCCGCGCCCTGGAAGAGCACGGCGTCTCCGCGGTCGTCATGCATTCGCTTTTCGAGGAGCAGATCAATGCGGAGCTGCACGAGATCGACCATATGCTCTTTCACGGCAAAAACGCCTTCTCCGAAGCGCTTGACTTCTTCCCCGAGGGACAGTTCGAGAATTACGAGACCGAGAACTACGTCAACCGTCTGCGCGCCCTGAAATCCGCATTGGAGATCCCCGTGATCGCCAGCCTCAACGGGGTAAGCAGCGGTGGGTGGACCCGGTACGCCAAAATGCTCGAGGAGGCGGGCGCGGCGGCGCTGGAGCTGAACCTCTACTACCCCGCCGACAGGGCATGGATCGCCCCCGACCAGATCGAGGCGCACTACCTGGGGGCGATCGCCGCGGTCCGGAAGGAGACGACCCTGCCGTTCGCCGTCAAACTGGCCCCCGCGTTTACCGCGCTGCCCCATTTCCTCAAGGCGGCGGAGGAGGCCGGTGCGGCGGCGGCCGTACTCTTCAACCGTTTCTACCACAGCGACATCGACCTCGAAGCGCTGGAGTGGAGCCGAAAACTCTACAAAAGTTCCCCGGCCGATTTCGCGGCGGCCCTGCGCGCCGTGGCGGTCTGCTACGGCCAGAGCGGGCTGCAGTTCTGCACCGGGGGCGGGGTGACGGAGGGAACCGATATCGTCAAGGCCGTGATGGCCGGGGCGAGCACGGTGGCCGCCGCGACGGTCTTCTACGAACGGGGGGAAGCCCATGCCGCTGTGATGCTCGAGGCCGCGGAGCGCTGGATGACCGAGCACGAGTACGAATCGTTCGACCAGATGCGCGGGGCGATCAGCTATGCCAAGGCTCCCAACCCTTCGGCCCTGGAGCGGGCCAACTACGTCGATCTGCTCCGCCAGGGCGACGAGCTCTGGTTTTAGCGCGAATACGCTGCTTCCGATTGAAACTTTCTTTCCCCCACACGCCGGGGATTTTCTTTTCTTAAAGCTTCTTTAAAGCGACTTTAAAATATAATTGCGGGATTTTATAAAGACACTTTTTACGCGCTTCTGGCGTCGTTGGTGTAAGAGAGAGGAGCGTGTTTGATGGGTCAAAAACGGGTGTTGGTTAAGTTTTCAGGTGAAGCGCTGGCCGGTGAAGCCGGTCACGGGATCGACACCCAGATCCTCAATTACATCTCCCAGGAGATCAAGAGCCTCGTCGATGCGGGGATCCAGGTCGGTCTCGTCATCGGCGGCGGAAACATCATCCGCGGCGTGACGGCGGCAAAAGACGGGATCATCCGCCGGACTTCCGGGGACTATATGGGGATGCTCGCAACGGTCATCAACGCCGTGGCGATGCAGGAGGCGTGCGAACACGCCGGACTGAAAGTGCGGGTGCAGACGGCGATCAAAATGGAACAGATCGCCGAGCCCTACATCCAGCGCCGCGCCGTCCGCCACCTGGAAAAGGGACGCGTCGTGATTTTCGCGGCGGGGACGGGGAACCCCTTCTTTACGACCGACACCGCCGCGACGCTGCGGGCGGTCGAAATCGGTGCCGACGTGATCATCAAAGCGACAAAGGTCGACGGCGTTTACGATCGCGATCCGAACAAATTTGCCGATGCCGTGAAACTGGACACCTTGACGTATGACGAGGCGCTGCATGACCACATCAAGGTCATGGACGACACCTCCATCGCGCTGGCCAAGGACAACAAACTGCCGATTATCGTCTGCGACATGTTCAAGCCGGGGAACCTGCTTGAGATTATCGGCGGCGATTACACCAACTGCTCCATCGTACAGCAGTAAGAAATTTACCAAAGGAAAACACCATGACAAACCTCCGTCTTGAAGAGATTACCGCCAAGGCCCTCAGCACGGCCGGCATCGACCGCTACCAGCTTGCCATTGCCGTTGCACAGCGCGCGAAAGAGCTCGAAAACGGTGCCCAGAGCAAGCTCAACCTTGACCTCAAAACTACCAAATCGACTGACCTCGCACTGATGGAGATCGCAGAAGGCCTCGTCCTTATCAAGGGCTTCAAGCCCAAAGCCTGACCCTCCCTCCCGCGCCCGCCGGGCGCTCCTACATCTGACCGCAAAGAGCAGCCATGGCAAACAATTTTGATATCAACCAGATCCGTTCCATACGGGATATTGAAAGTGCGACGGCGCTGCTGCACGAAAACATCGCCTTTGACGAACTGATCGAAGATGCGCTGCTTTTTTCCAAAGACGCCCATGCGCACCAGACGCGCAAGAGCGGCGAACCCTACGTCGTCCACCCCATCCTCGTTTCTGCGCTGGTAGCTTCCATCACCGGGGACCGCGCCATGGTCATCGCCGCGCTCCTGCACGACGTCGTCGAGGATACGCCCAATACCATTGAGATCGTGGAGATGCGCTACGGCTCCGACGTGGCCCATCTGGTGCACGGGCTGACCAAGATCGACCTGATCCGTGACAAGGAGCTCATCCCCTCGCACTCGGACGAAAAGCTTGTCGTCTCGGCGCTGACGTTTAGAAAGATGCTGCTCGCCTCCATCAAGGATATCCGCGTCCTGGTCGTCAAGCTCTGCGACCGGCTGCACAATATGCTGACCCTCGACTCGCTGCCGCCGGCCAAACAGCGCCGTATCGCCGAGGAGACCCTGGTCGTCTACGCACCGATCGCCCACCGCCTCGGTATCTCCTATATCAAGAACTTCCTCGAGGACCTGAGTTTCTCCTACGTCTTTTCGGATGAGAAGCAGCGTATCGACGACTACCTGAAGACGAACTACCACGACATCGAACTGCGCCTCAACGGCTTCCGCCAGAAGATCGCCAAGCTGATGGAACGCCACGGGATCATGCCCGGCAGCTACGAGATCCTCAGCCGGATCAAGCACGACTACTCCATCTACCTCAAAATGCAGCGCAAGGGGATCAGCATCGACGAGGTCCTGGACCTGCTGGCCATCAGGGTGCTCGTGAACGACCCGACCCAGTGCTACAGCGTGCTCGGGCTCGTGCACCTGCATTTCCAGCCGCTCACCTCGCGTTTCAAGGACTACATCGCGATCCCGAAGGAGAACGGCTACCAGACCCTGCATACGACGGTGTTCGACGACACCTCCATCATCGAGGTGCAGATCCGTACCTTCGAGATGCACAAGACGGCGGAGCTGGGGGTCGCGGCCCACTGGAAGTACAAGAGCGGCGGCAACAACATCAACCTCGACTGGCTGCAGAACCTCCAGTACCAGGAGGAGTCGATCGAGGACTTCTACGAGCTGGCGAAAACCGACCTCTACAGCGAGGATATCAGCGTCTTCTCCCCCAAAGGGAAACCCTATACGCTCCCGCGCGGGGCAACGGCGCTCGACTTCGCCTATGCCGTCCATACCGAGATCGGCGACCGTGCCGAATCGTGCCTCGTGAACAAAGAGAGCAAGAGCCTGCTGGCCGAGTTGCATAACGGCGACATCGTTCGGATCATGACCAGTGAGGAGAAGCAGCTGCGCTGCAGCTGGATGGATGCCGTCAAGACCTCCCGGGCGAAACAGCATATCCGCATCAACTGCCGCCACCGCATCCGCGACATCGACAGCCGGAGCGGCCTGCTGATCATGCGCGGTGTCATGCAGCTCAACGTGACCCGTATCCGGGAGTGGCTGCGCGAACACAACCGTCTGCAGAATGCCTGGATGATCGCCCGGGACGTCGACTATCTCAGAGAGGTGCTGCACCACTACCTCAAGGCCCTGCGTTCGCACAAGAAGTTCGGTGCCTTCCTGGCGACGCATCGCTTCAAGCTCAAGCTCTACCGGTTCGGTTCGATCGAGCTCTTCTCGAACCACACGATCTCCGACGTCGTTTTCGATTTCTGCTGCCACCCCAAGGCCGGGGATGAGATCGTCGGTTTCGTCAGCAACGGCAAGGCACATATCCACCACAAGATGTGCCAGCACGCCGCAACGCTGATCGAGGATGAGGAGCCGATGCTTTTCGTGCGCTGGAAGCAGGAGAGCATCTTCCACTACCACATGATCGTCAGCATGCACAACGCCAAGGGGGCGCTGGCGGATTTCCTCACCTTCCTGGCGAAGCTGGGGGCGGAGATCGTCAGCATCGAACTGGGCAAAGAGCGGCAGGAACACCAGCAGCTGTGCGAGCTGGAGTTCCAGAGTTCGGAAGCGGATATTAACCGCCTCCGCGCTAAAATTGAACAAAAAATTCATATCATACAGTTTATTCGAACGGACGATGCGTATCGCTCCGTGTGAGAGGTGAAGGGAAAGAATGACAGTAACAGAAGCATTGGCTGAAATCCGCCGCGGTACGGCCGAAATCATCGACGAAGCGCGTATCGAGGCGCTGGTAAAAGGGGCCCTCGACGAGGGGAAAACCTTCAGCGTCAAAGCCGGGTTCGACCCGACGGCGCCGGACCTGCACCTGGGCCATACGGTCCTGCTCAACAAGCTGGCCGCTTTCCAGCGCATCGGCGGACGCGTGCAGTTCATCATCGGTGACTTCACGGCACAGATCGGTGACCCGACCGGCAAAAGCGAGACGCGCAAGAAGCTGCTGCCCGAGCAGATCGCGGAAAATGCCAAAAGTTACAAAGAGCAGGTCTTCAAGATCCTCGATCCGGAAAAAACGGACGTTCTCTTCAACGCCGACTGGATCAACCCTATCGGTGCGGCGGGGATGCTCGAGCTCACGACCCTGATGAACGTCGCACGAATGCTGGAGCGCGACGATTTCGAGAAGCGCTACAAGGGCGGTACGCCCATCTCCATCAGCGAGTTCATCTACCCGCTGCTCCAGGGCTTTGACAGCGTCCACCTCGACAGCGACATCGAGATCGGGGGAACGGACCAGAAGTTCAACCTCCTCATGGGGCGCCACCTGCAGCGCGCCTACGAGAAGGGCAAGGAGCAGGCGGTCCTGATGATGCCTATTCTCGAAGGCCTCGACGGCGTTCAGAAGATGAGCAAGAGCCTCAACAACTACATCGGTGTGGCCGAAGCGCCGGGAGAGATGTTCGGGAAGGTACTCAGTATCTCGGACGAGCTGATGTGGCGCTACTACGAGCTGCTCAGCCACAAGAGCCTTGCCGAGATCGCCCGGCTCAAAGCGGACGTCGAGCAGGGCGCAGCCCACCCGAAAAAGGTCAAAGAGGCGCTGGCTATGGAGATCGTAGAGCGCTTCCACAGCGCTGCTGACGCCGAAGCGGCGAAGGCGGAGTTCGACCGGGTCCATGCCAAGAGCGAACTGCCGAGCGACATGCCCGAATTCGAGCTTGACGGCCCGGTATGGATCGCCAAAGCCTTGCAGGATTGCGGCCTTGAAGCATCTACATCGCAGGCCCGTCGCGACCTTAAGCAAGGAGCCGTTAAAATGGATCAAGAAAAAGTGGATGACGAACAGCTTCAGCTGGAAGCGGGCGAGTACATCCTTCAGGTGGGCAAACGCAAGTTTGCCCGCGTAAAGGTGAAATAGATGAGTTTCAAACCGCTGAAAATCGGTAAATACACGCTTGAAAAACCGATCGTTCAGGGCGGGATGGGCGTCGGCATCAGCTGGGACCGCCTGGCCGGGACCGTCTCCAAAGAGGGCGGACTCGGTGTCATCAGCGCCGTCGGGACCGGCTACTACGAGCAGAAAGAGCATGCGCACAAACTGGTCTCCGGCCGCCCGCTGGACGTGGAGAATTTCTACTCCAAAGAGGGGCTGACCGCCATCGTCAACAACGCACGCAAGATCTGCGGCGACGCCCCGCTGGCGGCAAACGTCCTCTACGCCATCAACGACTACGGCCGTGTCGTGCGCGATGCCTGCGAAGCGGGAATCGACATCATCATCACCGGGGCGGGACTGCCGACGAACATGCCGGAGTTCACAGAGGGGTATCCCGACGTTGCCCTGGTGCCGATCGTTTCCTCGCCCAAAGCGCTCAAGATCATCTGCAAACGCTGGGAAAAGCGTTACAACCGCCTGCCGGATGCCGTGATCCTCGAAGGGCCCAAAAGCGGCGGGCACCAGGGCTTTACCTATGAACAGTGTTCCATGGAGGAGCACCAGCTCGAGAACCTTGTCAAGCCTGTCGTCGAGGAGGCGGCGGCCTGGGGCGATATCCCGGTTATTGCCGCCGGCGGCATCTGGGACAAGAAGGACATTGAGGAGATGATGGAACTGGGTGCTGCCGGGGTACAGATGGGTACCCGTTTTATCGGTACCTACGAATGCGACGCTCATCCGAACTTCAAAAAGGTTCTGCTCGAAGCAAAAGAGGAGGATATCCACCTCATGAAGTCCCCGGTCGGCTACCCCGCCCGCGGAGTGCGTACGAACCTGAGCAGCCTGATCGAGACCCGCACGGGGCCGGCGATCAAGTGTATCTCGAACTGCGTCGCGCCCTGCGAACGCGGGGTCGAGGCGAAAGCGGTGGGCTTCTGTATCGCCGACCGCCTCAGCGATGCCTACGAGGGGAATATCGAGCTTGGCCTCTTCTTCTCCGGCACGAACGGCTACCGGATCAACGAGCTCATCAGCGTGGCCGACCTGATGAAGAAGCTGACCGAAGGCGAATAGGCCCTGATGACGCTGAAGCGGCTCTGCCTGATCGCCACCGCTGCCGTACTGCTTGGTACGTCCCTCAACGCGATGACCGTCTCCGAGGCGGAAGCCGCGCTCCACTCCAAAAAACAGTCCGAAATCTTCCAGGCGTACGATACCTTTAAAGCTGCCTATATGGACGCAACGATCGAAGGCGACACGGCCAAGAAACGCCGTGCGCTCGAAGGGATCGTCGCGAGCGGCAGCGCGCTGCATATCGACGTCAGCGACTACAGCAGAAAGCTCAAGACCCTGCCCGCGCCGGAACCCAAAGCCGCGCCTGCCCCGGCGGCAGCGCCGGAACCTGCGGCTGAAATGCCAAAGGTGAAAACGCCGAGCGTGAAGGGGCAGAACCGGCTGGAAGAGGTCGAATGGGACCACGGCAACCTGGTGTTCCGTTTCGAAAAGACGCTTTCGAACAAAGATGTCAACTTCTTCAAGCTGAAAAAGAGCGGGAAGCACGGCTACCGCTACGTCCTTGATATCCATGCGGTGCTGGACGAGTCCCATACGCTGACGCACCGCGACCTCAAGCGCATCAGCCTGACACAGTACAAACCGCAGACCATCCGCCTGGTCCTGGAAAGTTCCAAGGCGCTGCCGGTGCGCTTTGCAAAAGCGGAGAAGACGCTGACGGTACGTGCCGGGCTCTCCGGAGTGACGTCGCCAAAGCGCGTGCCCGTGGCAAGCCCGGGCCAGGCCCGCAACAAAGAGCGGGTGATCGTGATCGACCCGGGCCACGGGGGCAAAGACGGCGGGGCCGTCGGGCACAACCGTTACAAGGAAAAAGAGATCGTCCTCTCCCTGGCGGCGAAGACGGCCTCACGCCTGCGCGAACGCGGCTACACCGTCTACATGACCCGCAGCAACGACAAGTTCATCAAACTGCGCAACCGTACGGGCTACGCCAACAAGAAGAAAGCGGATCTTTTCATCTCCCTGCACGCCAATGCCGTGCCCAAAAGCAAGGCGCACAAAGCGTACGGCATCGAGACCTACTTTCTCTCCCCGTCGCGTTCCAAGCGGGCGACGAACGCCGCGGCCCTGGAGAACAAGGCGGAAGTCGAGGATATGGACTTTTACGGCAAGAGCACCTTCCTGAACGTCCTCAACTCCGAAAAGATCGTCGCGTCGCACAAACTGGCGATCGACCTGCAGTCAAGCGTGCTTTCGTCGCTGCGGGCCCGCTACAAAGAGGTGAAGGACGCGGGGGTCAGAGAAGGCCCGTTCTGGGTCCTGGTCGGCGCACAGATGCCGGCGGTCCTCGTCGAAATCGGCTTTATTACCCACCCCAAAGAGGCGGTGCGGATTCACAGCAATACGTATCAGGATTATTTTGCCAGGGGCCTGGCGGAGGGTGTGGAACGCTATTTCGCGAAAAACCGCTAGGGGCCTATTCGCTTTTTTGCGGCAGTTTTCCGGAGACGGATTCGCGCTTGGCGATCAGTGATTCGATCTGCGCTTTGACCTTGTCGTAGCGGAACTGCTCTTTGAAGCCCTGGATACGGCCCCCGGAGGCGTTGGGGTGTCCGCCGCCGCCCGCCCACTCCTTGGCGATGAGGGAGACGTCGACCTGGTTGTTGGCGCGCAGGCTCATCGTCCCGCGGGGACTGATGTCGACAATGAAGTCATATTCGGGGTAGGTGACGAGGAAGCCGTTGCCGATGATGGAGGTGTTGCCGACGGCATAGCTTAAAAAGCCGCGGTACCCTTTGTAGTAGATCGTCATCTCTTTGCGCTTCGCCCCCATCAGGGAGACGATGTACTTCGTCACCAGGTTGTCAAGGGTGTTGTTCTCCTCTTCGCGGAAAAACCCTTTTTTCATCAGGTGAATTTTCTCGTCCAGCACGATCGGCGCGTCAGGCAGATCGATCATCGCGGCGGCTTCCGTGAGCAGGCTCAGCTTGTAGGCGCGGTCCTGTTCGGCGAAGAGGGTCCGGCCCAGTTCGCGGGTCTCGCTGACGAGTCGCATGAGCACCTTGCCGTATTCGAAGTTCTCCGCTTCATGCTGCAGCCAGAGGTCGACGGCGTTGACGACGGCGACATAAGCCTCCATCCACGCAGGCTCCTCCTGCAGCCACCCCTGTTCTTTGGCGAATTCATAGGTGATCTTCGTGGCACTGCGGTCGGTATCGAGGAGGTACCAGCCGTAGCGCGCCGCGCTCTCCTTGCCGCTGCCGTGGTGGTCGAGCAGCTGCAGGGTGATCTTTTTGCCTGTTTCGTTGAACCGTTTGACTTCGCCGTCGAGCCAGCGGGACTCGTCGGGGGTCAGGTTCAGGTCGGTGACGAGGATCATCGCTTCGCGTTCGTGTTCAAGCGCCTCGACGATCTGCCGCAGGCGTTCGGGGACCTCTTCGCCGTAGTTGGCGTTGTAAAAATGCATGGTATGGGGCGTATGCTGCATGACAAGCTGGCAGCTGTAGCCGTCGAGGTCGATATGGGAGAGGTGGTAAATGGTCACAATGGCCTTTCTATTGGTTACTGTTCGATCAGGTCGGCGAGGGTCAATCCCTCCAAGAAGGTGTCGATCTTGCCCTGAAGCCGGTTGACGACAGGCCAGATCTGGCAGGTGGACGCCTTGTCGGAGGGGCAGTCTTTCTGGGACTTGGAGCAGTCGAAGACGGAGGGATTTTTCCCCTCGGCGGCGCAGGTGATGTCCCTGATGGTGATGTCGTGCATATCCTTCGCAAGAGCAAATCCGCCGTTGGCACCCTTGAAGGAGTTGAGGATGCCGTTGCGTGCCATCGACTGCAGGATCTTCGCGAGAAAGCTCTTGGAAATGTCGAGATCCCGGGAGAGGGTGTCGGCGTCGAGGGGCTTCTCGGCTTTGGCCAGGACGATGAGCGAGAGCAGGGCGTATTCGCTGGCACGGGTAATGAGCATGGTGTCACTTTCCGATCCCAAAGGTACACGAGATCTGATTTAATTAAGAGAAATTATATCCGATTACTCTAAAGCGTAGCTCAAAAAAATCGACTATAGAGGAGGGGTTTAGCAAAAAACGTCTTCGAGTCGCCCGTGAGGATTGCCAAAACAGGAAACATTCGCTATAATTTCGCCCTTGTTCGATTGTGAACGAAAAATTTATTATACCCTCAGGAGGCTATCATGGCTTTGGATGCGGCGAAAAAACAAGAGATTGTTAAAAAATTCGGACGTAACGAAAACGACACCGGTTCTTCAGAAGTGCAGATCGCACTGCTCAGCACACGTATTGCTGAACTGACTGAACACCTCAAAACTTTCAAGAAAGACCACGCGTCACGCCTGGGTCTGCTCAAACTCGTCGGTCAGCGCCGCCGTCTGATGCGTTACTTCAAACGCACAAACCGCCCTGCATACGACAAACTTGTTGCCGATCTCGGTATCCGCGACAACATCTAAGTTTCTTCTATGTTTCCGGCCTCTGCCGGAAGCGCTTTTTCTTCCCTTTAAATACCCATATCACTTTTAAATCTGTTTGATCGATCCATCAATCGTATCAGCCTGTCGCGTAAGCCGGCATTCATACGAAGATGCCGCTGTGCATTTGATCCGTAACGGATCCCGCTTTACTGGACTCCGAAGATCTCTTTGGCCCGTGCCAGGTCCTCCGGCGTGTCGATGCCGAAACCGGTGCTGGCGACCTTGACCATGCTGATGGGCAGCCCGTGATGAATCGCGCGGAGCTGTTCGAGCTTTTCGATATCTTCGACGGGGGCGTCGTCGAGGGCGCAGAAGTCGTGCAGGCTCTTCTTGGTAAAGCCGTAGATGCCGATATGGCCGAAGTAGGTCGCCCCGCCGCCGCGGTTGTAGGGGATCTTGGAGCGGGAGAAGTAGATGGCGTCGTGCTTCGCGTTCACGACGACCTTGACGAGGTTCGGGTCGTCGGCGGCTTCCGCGTTGACGGCGTTGTAGCAGCTCCCCATGACAAAAGTGCGCCCCTCCGCCTTGAGGGCATTAAGGCGGTCGATCAGCAGGGTGAGGACCTCCGGCTCGATAAAGGGCTCGTCGGCCTGGATGTTGATGACGAGTTCGTCGTCGGGGATGTCGAGCAGCTGCGCACATTCGTTGATGCGGTCGGTCCCGCTTTTATGTGTCGTCGAGGTGAGCATCGCCTTCACATCGTGGGCTCTGCAGACCTCGATGATGCTTTCGTCGTCCGCGGCGACGACGACGTTGTCGAGGTGGGCCACCTGCCGTGCCGTACGGACGACCATCGGAAGGCCGCCGATATCCGCCAGGACTTTTTGCGGGAAGCGGGTCGAAGCCAGACGGGCGGGGATGATGATCATGCGAATCCTTTCTTTTGGGCGAGAACGCCGCGGCACTGTATAATGACGGAATTATAAATCAAAAGGCGTTCGATGCTGCTTTACCAGCCGCAGGAGGGGTACTGCTACAACAGTGACTCGATCTTCCTGTACGACTTCATCTCCTCTTTCACGCCGCGGGGCCGCATGCTCGACGTGGGGGCCGGCTGCGGTGTCGTCGGGCTGCTGGTGGCACGCGACCATCCGAAAGTGCGGCTTGAGGCGGTGGAGAAGCAGGACGCTTTCGTGCAGTACGCCTCGAAGAACGCGGAAGTGAACGGGATCGACTACCGGGTCCATCACACGGATTTTCTCGCGTTCAAGGACCCCGAGGGGTTCGACTACATCGTCTCCAATCCCCCCTTCTATCACGAGGGGGCGTCGCGCTCGGAGAACGAAATGGTGCACACGGCGCGCTACAACCTGCACCTTCCCATCGACGCATTTATCTCCCATGCCGCGAAGCTCCTGCAGGCGCAGGGGCACCTGATGCTCTGCTACGATCCCCAGCAGTTCGCCCACCTCTGTGCCGCCTGCGAACGCGCCAAATTAAGAGTGGTTGATGTACAATTCGTTCATTCGAAACCGGATCGCAACGCGACCCTGGTGATGCTGCACGCCCGGAAAAACTCCCGTTCGCTCATGCGCGTCCGGCCACCGATTTTCGCCTTTGACGAAGATGAGTTTTCCGCCAAGAGCCTGCAGGTCTACCGCGATGCAAGGACGCACAGTATAAAATGCACCCTATGATAAAAGAAGACGGCTACCCCTACGCGTTCGACCCTTCCGCCTGCGCCGGGTGCGGCGGGCGCTGCTGCACCGGCGAAAGCGGCAATATCTTCGTCTCCCCCGACGAGATCCGGGCACTGGCGGGTGCGCTGGCGATGGAGGAGGCGGACTTCCGCCGTACCTACCTCGAAAAACGGGGCTACAAGTTCTCGCTCAAAGAGAAGATCGTCGGCATGTCGCACGACTGCATCTTTTTCGACCGAGAAACGAACGGCTGCGGCGTCTACACGGCCCGCCCCCTCCAGTGCCGTACCTTCCCCTTCTGGGAGTATTACAAGACCCGCGTCGATGAACTCAAGCGGGAGTGCCCGGGGATCGTCGATGTTTAAGTCTGCCCTTCTGACCGGAACCCTGCTGCTGATCCTCACCGGCTGCAGCCTGAAAGAGCCGACGCTCTCGCCGCAGACGAAGGCGTTCGACGAAGAGGACGCCTACACCCTCTTTGCCCTTGACGCGGAGGCGCACGGGCAGTACGCGACGGCGGCGCAGCTTTACGCGGTCCTGTACGAGAAAGCGCCGCGCATTCCCTACCGTGACCACTTCTTTGAAAACCTGCTGCATGCCAAACAGTACGACGACGTGCTGGAAAATACCGCATCGTTTCGGGAACGGGAGGGATTTGATGCCCAGGTGGAGCGCTACCGTATCCGCGCCCTGATCGGCAAAGGGGAGATGAAGGCAGCCGAAGTTGCCGCCCTGGCACTCTTGGAACAAACGAAGGCAAAGCAGGACTATATCGGCGTCTCCGAGATCTACGCCCAGCAGAAGCAGTACAATACGGCGCTGCGCTACCTGGAGAGTGCCTACGACATCGATTACGATGAGATGGTCCTCGACCGGATGGCCGTCATCCTTTACGTCAACCTCGACCGCCAGAAGGATGCCATCGCCCAGCTCGAGACGCATATCCGCCTCAACGGCTGCTCCGAACGCATCTGCAAACGGCTGGCGGGGCTTTACAGCGAGCAGAACAATATCGAGGGGATGCTGGGCACCTACCTGCGCCTTTACAGCAACTACCCCTCCAAAGACGTGGCCGATGCCATCGTCCGCATCTACAGCTACCAAAACGACATGGTTCCGTTGAAACACTTCCTTGAACAGCATCATACGGACGATGCCCTGCTGCTCAAGCTCTATATCAATGCCAAGGAGTACGCCGCGGCTTCCGAACTGGCCGAAAGCCTCTACAAGGAGAACGGCGATGCGAACTACCTGGGGCAGAGTGCGATTTTCGCCTTTGAAGGGGCGGAGGACAAACGCGATCCGAAACTGGTGGCCGAGACCGTCGAGAAGCTGAAGACGGCCGTCAAAAGCGAAAAAGACGCCCTGATGCTCAACTACCTGGGCTACCTGCTGATCGACAACGACGTTGACCCGGAAGCGGGGATCGGCTATGTCAAGGCGGCGTTGCAGCAGGAACCCGCATCGCCCTTCTACCTCGATTCGCTCGCCTGGGGGTACTACAAACTCGGCCGCTGCAGCGAAGCCGACGCAACGATGAAAAAAGCGCTCAAAGCGATGGGCGGCGAGACGGACCCCGAACTCGAAAAGCATGTCAAAGCCATTGCCGAGTGCTTGAAACGCCAACGTAAAACAACACAAGGAAAGTAATGATTCTGGATGAGATTATCGCGAAGACCAAAGAGGACCTCGCCCGCCGCGAAAAGGAGTACAGCATGGATTGGCTGGGGCGCTCCCTTGCCTTCAACGCCCGTGCACCGCGCCCGGTCATCCCGCACCTCAAAGCGACGGAGGAAGAACCGTACCGCATCATCTCCGAAGTGAAAAAAGCGAGCCCGTCAAAAGGCGTGATCCGTGAAGACTTCGACCCGGTCGCCATTGCGCAGGCCTATGAGCGCGGGGGTGCGAACGCCATCTCCATCCTCACCGAACCGCACTATTTCCAGGGGAGTCTGGACTACCTCGCGGAGATCCGCCGCTACGCAAGCATCCCGCTCCTGCGGAAGGACTTCATCGTCAGCAAGTACCAGCTGGTCGAAGCCCTCGTCTACGGCGCGGATTTCGTCCTGCTCATCGCCAAGGCGCTCTCGCGCAAAGAGCTCAAGGAGCTGCTCGACTACACCCGCCATCTCGGGATGGAGGCCCTGGTCGAGATCCATGACAAGACGGACCTCACCAAGGCGATCTTCGCCGGGGCGGACATCATCGGCATCAACCACCGCAACCTGGAGACCTTTGAGATGGATATGGAGCTGAGCTACAAGCTTATCCCGCTTATCCCGAATAACAAGATCATCGTCGCCGAGAGCGGCATCTACGAGCACGGCCAGCTCGAAGATCTCGGCAAAGCGGGTGTGGATGCCTTTCTTGTCGGTGAGTCACTGATGCGCCAGGACGACGTAGAAAGCGCGCTGCGCTGCCTCAAAACGGGCGAGGGCTGCCCGAAATAAGCGGTTTTTCTTACCTCGTCATTCCGGGCTTTGCCCGGCAACCATCTACTACTTATTTTTTATAAATTTCATGCTTACTGAGTAGTCCAACTTTTATATAGACTTCTGGGACTTTGTGGTGAGCCAAAAATTCTGTAATTTGCTTATGATATTGCTCGTAATAAGTAAGTGTGAAATCGTCAAAATTGACTATTACGAATACTAGACCATGACTTCCCTGACTAGTAATTTGCTCATGTGCACGTACTAAATCATCATTGAGCTGTCTCAAAAAACCGTCCGACAGTTCCATATATACAGTACCGTCAAAAGCTTCTCCTGTTTCATAACGTTTAATCTCATCGTCGGATAGGCCAATGGTCTTAACTTCACAATATCGTTTTATACCGGCAGCATCATATGTAAGGTCAGGGCGGGTATTTCCATTTTCATTTAGAACTCTTACATTTTCATAACCGCACTGGACTAGGAATTGATAGGCGAATGCCTCATTGAGTTGATTGAAAAATCCCTGCTTTAATTGACCCTCACGATGATCTTTGAAATGTTCCATGGCTTTTTGGGAGAGAATCTGCCATGAAGCTGGGTCCAAATATGAAAATGCTAGTTCATAGGCTTGATAGTGTGAGCTGGCCTGTGATGACAATTCAAAAACTTCATCGAGATCGTTAAAAAATGAATCGTCAGGGTAAGTAACCTTAACCCTCTCAATGAGTTCACGCATTCGTTTCAATTTTATGCACCTAGCTAAGTTATTAGTATACATTTTAGCGGATAGTATGGAAAAAATGGGGAAAGACCTTTCTTGAAGGAAAGGTCAAAGGGGTAGAGATTTATGAAAGGAGCTTTTTGACGCACTCGCTGATGCGTTTGCCGTCGGCCTGGCCGGCGAGTTCTTTGCCGGCCATCCCCATGACCTTGCCCATGTCCTTCATGGATGCTGCACCGGTCTGTGCGATAATCGCTTTGAGGGCGCTTTCGAGTTCGGCATCATCGAGCTGTGCCGGCAGGTAAACTTCGAAAACGGCGATTTCCGCCATCTCTTTGTCATAGAGTTCGTCGCGGCCCGCCGCTTTGTACTGGCCTGCGGCGTCGTTGCGCTGTTTGATCTGCTTCTGGATGATGGCGATGACGTCGTCGTCGCTGAGCTCTTTGCGTTCGTCCACTTCGACCTGTTTCATGGCGCTGCTGAGGAGTCTGAGCGCGTCGCGGCGTTCGACGTCCTTGGCTTTCATCGCCTCTTTGATATCGTTGTTGATCTGTTCTCTCAGGCTCATGGATTTCCTTTTGCTTTTAATGGCGACATTATACCTGCCTTAGATAAGCCTAAAAGAAGTGGCCTTCCATCACGGCTTTTCATATTATTAACCCTTATGCTATAAAATGGAGGCAATTGGAGTGGAAAGGAGTCCTGTGAAACTTTTCAACAAAGAATATATGAATATCTACGTCGTCACGGCGGCCATGATCGCGGCCTTTGCCTTTATGGCGATCAGCACCTGGGATATTATCGGTGACGTGAACGAACAGACCAGCGCCGACCTGGCGATCGACCGTCAGGTCGATGCCTGCTGGGACAAGAACAACCTCGACGAGTAGTTCAGGCTTTCGTACGGCTGAGCATCAGGGTACCGAGCAGTACGCTGAGGGCACCGAGAAAGACAATGGTGTACCCGGTCGGCAGGTCGAACGTGTAGGAGGCGGCGATCGCCGCGGCGCTGAAGGACCAGCCGAAGACGAAGGCAAAGCGCAGCGGCGGGAAACGCTTCTGCATGGAGGCCATGAAGACCGGTGCGATCAGCAGGGTAAAGACGACGAGCACGCCGGCAAGCTGTACCGACGAGGTGACGGTGACGGCGAGCATGACAAAGAACAGCAGCTCCTGCATGAAGCCTGTCAGGCGCGGGTAGAGCTGCCAGATCAGGAGCCCCAGCAGGGCATAGACGCCGCTGCTGTAGAGCACGTGCTCCATCGGCGTGAAAAGGATGTCGCTCGCCAGCAGCGCTTTGAAGTGTTCCATCCCCTCGGCGGAGTTGGCCAGGACCATCATGACCCCGCTGGCCCCCAGCACGTAAAGAATCCCGATAAAGGCCTCCAGGTGTAGGTTCCTGTGCGATGCATAGGCGATGAGCACGGCACTGAACAGGGCGCTCCCGAGGGTGAGCACATAGAGATACTCCCCGTGGAAAAAGCCGAGGCTGACGGCGCTGCCCAGCGCCGCGAACTGGGCGATAGCGAGATCGGTGAAGATGATGCCGCGCTCGAGCACCCCTTTGCCGAACCAGGCGTGGATCATGACGAGCACGAAGACGAGCAGCAGCGGGGGCAGAAAGATCTCAATCATGCGTCACGGCCTCCGTCAGATGGTCGAACAGGGCGCTCAGGGTGTCGACGGACTCCAGCGCGCCGAGGTCATGCGGCATCAAAACGATCTTGATCCCGGTCTTGTCGCGGATGTATTCGGCCGTTTTCGTCGAGTGATAGACGTCATGCAGGATGCAGCAGGGGTGTTCGGCGCGGATCAGCTCGATGACTTCGAGGGTGTGGCGCGGGGAGGGCGGGATCCCCGGCAGCGGTTCGATCGTGGCGATGTTCTCTAAACCGTAGGCCTTGTTGAAGTAGGCGAGGTTGTCGTGGAACTGCACGACCTTCATCCCTTTTTTCGGTGCCATGACCTGTGCCCAGCGCTCGAGGTTTTTCCCCCATTTCAGCGTGAAATCCGCAAGATTGTTTTCATAAATGCTTTTGTGTTCCGCGTCGATCGATGCCAGAAAATCCGCGATCCTCTTGGCCAGAAGCGGGATATTGTTCGGATCGAGGTGGAAATGGGGATTGCCGGCCGGGTGGATATCCCCGTTTGCCCGGTCGACCTCACTCGGTTTGTTGATAAGCTCGATGCCCTGCGCCAGGTTCAGAAAGGTCGGCGCGGAGGGGTTGACCTTGGGATTGTTGCCGCGGCGGATCAGCGGCGGGAGCCAGCCGATTTCCAGCTGGCCGCCGTTCATGATAAGCGCATCGGCCCGGCGCATCTTGGCGATCAGCGAAGGGCGGGGAACAACGAAGTGGGGGTCCCAGTTGCCCTTGGCCAGCACGACGGTCGTGACGTGGTCACCGCCGACAGCCTTCGTCAGTGCCCCGATGTAGGGGTAGCTGACGGCGATGTTCAGGTGTGCGGACAGTGCGGCCGGCAGGAGAAGGTAAAAAAGCAGTTTTTTCATGGTGCACTCATTGATTGTGATTGCGCCCCGTCATCGGTGACAGGGGCGTGCGGCTTCCCACAGCGGGAAAGCCGGTACCGCTACCGCGGCAGCCGCGGTTGTATGACGGATCAGAAGTCGTGGGCCGCATGCGCCCCGATGGCGATATTGGCCTGCAGCATGATCGTATCGACGCTCTGGCGTTCGCCGTCCTCGTTGTAGAGGGCCGTATTGTGATTATACTGAAGACGGAAGCGGCTGAACTCGCTGGGGTGGTACTCCACCATGGCGCTGATACGGTCAAATCCGTCTTCCATCTCCTGGACGGCGCCGTTCTTCGTGACGTCGTTCTGGTAGATACTGTCGTAACGGACGCCGGCGCGCCAGTTCATGTTGTAGGCGTAGACGAGCTGGGTGTAGTAACCGGCCTGCTCTTTGCGCAGGGAGGCTGATCCGAGCGTAGTCGTGTTCGTATCAAGTGCGTACTGGGTGCCCTTCATGTCTCGCATCATCCATTCGCTCTGCCACGTCAGGAAGCTGTAGGAGTCGAAGTAGTGCTTGACGGTCAGGTCGGCACCGTAGAGCGAACTCATGCCGGAAAAGGCGTGGGGCGCCTCGTCCTCGAAGTGGTCAAGCCGCGAGGTGCCGCGTGCGTAGGAGATGCCGGGCATGACGGTCGTCTCGCCGATATCAACGGCGGTTTTCGCATAGGCGACAAAGAGGGCGGGCGCGTCGGCCGATTCGGCCAGAGGGGCGGCGTCGGGGTCGGTCGCGGTCGGATCGGCGATGCTGGCGGTGCCGAACATCATCTCGTTCTCGCCCTGGAGCACCTCGCCCCCGAACATCAGGTAGGTCTCCGTCGGGGCGACCCACTGCAGCTGGACCCCCTTCTCATTGATGCCGTGATCGCCGAGGAAGGCCTGGTAGACGAGCGGCATGTCCCCGAAGTCCCAGTAGTGGTGGTGCTGGGAGTTGATGCGGCCGAAGTTTGAGAGCAGTTTTCCGCCGCGCAGACGCAGGCCGTAGGGGAGGGCGGTCGAGGTGAAGTAGGCCTCTTCGATCTCGACGCCGTTCTCACTGAAGTGGAAGGTGCCGTCAAGGGTGAAGTAGGGGTCGACGGAGCTGGAAAGTACCAGTTCGCCGTAGTTGAGGTTGAAGCCGTTGGCGGCGTTGTAGGTGGCGTGGGAGTGCTCGCCGTGGGCATGGGCGCCTATGATTCCGTGGGCGACCCCGGGGATCTCGTAGTGGGCGATCTCGTCGTCTTTCTTGTTACGGGTGACGTAGGAGGCATCGAGGATCAGCGAGATGTCCGGGATAAATTTGGACTGCTCGAAGGTGCGCTTTTCGACAGGGAGAATCGTGGCGGCATCTGCGAAGAGCAGCGTGCAAAGCAGTGGAATGGCAATAAGGGTTTTTTTCATCAAATAGACTCCGTTTCATCAGGGCACCCGGGTTGGATTTGGGATGGGTGCAAAATAGTATGGATGTTTTTTCAGGGATTAAACGAAGAAGGGAGGGGCACGGGCCGGGACGAAATGGAGCGCAAGACCGCTGTAGGAGTGTTCAACAGGGCCGGGTTCTGCAGCGTCGTGAAAGAGGATGAACGGTTCGAAAGGTGTGACGACATCGGGTGCTGCAGCGTGGGCGGCAACGGTACAGACGGGACAGTGACTCCCGTCATGGTGCGCGCTGAGGGTGTGCAGTGCTTCGCCGCTGAGGGCGACGAGAAACAGTAACAAGAGCAGCAGGCGTCTGGTTCGCATGCGGCATTATAGCGAACCACCTGGACGCTCTTTTTCCGGAAAAAAGTGATAAACATTTAAATAAACAAAAACTTTTATAAATAATTAACACATTGGAGATATGATATTGATATTTGTTTAAAAAAGAGTGATTATGAATATATTTCCGGCAAAAATTATGGTCGTGGACGAGACACCGATGCATGTCGTCACGGTGAGGGAAATTTTCGAGAAAGAGGGGTGCAGCGTTCTGGGGGCAAAAAATGAAGCTTCGGTTATGGCCATAGCTTCAGCGCTCAAAATCGACCTTATCCTGCTCGACGCAACGGCAAAAACCATGGATGGCTACGCGATCTGCAAGCGGCTCAAATCCGAAGCACTGACGCAGAAGATTCCCGTCATTTTCACCGGAACCATCCCGGGGGAGCAGGAGATCAGGCGCAGTTTTGAAGCCGGCGGTGTGGACTGTATCAACAAACCCTTCAACAGCGCGGAGCTCTATGCACGGGTCCGGACACACCTGGAACTGCAGAAGCACCGCGAACGGCAGGAGGACCAGACGCAGGAAGATCTCGTGTATACACTGGCGTACGTCGGCGAACTCCGTTCGAAAGACAAGGCACACCTCAAGCGGGTATCGGAATACAGTGCGCTGCTCGGCGAGCTCTGCGGGCTCCGGCGGGAAGCGGTGTCGATGCTGAAGATGGCATCGGCCATGCACGATATCGGCAACGTGGTCGTGCCGGAGCGGATCCTTAACAAACCTTTCCCGCTCGATACGAAAGAGCGTGAAATGGTACAGAACCATACCCAGTGGGGGGCACATATCCTCAGCCGTACCGACAGGCCCGTACTTCGCGCCGCGGCGACGATTGCGGCCCAGCATCATGAAAAATTCGACGGGAGCGGTTACCCGAAAGGGCTGAAGGGGGAAGATATCCATATCTTCGGCCGTATTGTCGCCGTGACGGATGTCTTCGACGTCCTGGTGAGCAAGCGCAGCTACAAAGAGGAGTGGCAGGTGAACAAAGCGCTCGCCTACATGACCGAAGAGAGCGGCAGGCATTTCGATCCCAGGCTTGTCGAGCTCTTTGTCGACAACCTCTGGAAGTTCCTGGAGATACGCCAAAAATACCAGGGATGATCCGCGTTTGATCCAATCCTAACCGCCCCTCTGTTAAAATTCCATCAACGAAATACATGGGCGGTATGCCCGGAAAAAGGCGAAACGGAATGAAAAGAGCACTGCTGAGCGTCAGCGATAAGAGCAATATCGTTGAATTCGCGGCGTCACTGGTGAAGCACGGCTACGAGATCATCTCGACGGGCGGCACGTTCAAAATGCTGAAAGAGGCCGGTATCGCGGCGATCGAGATTGATGAGGTCACCAAGTTCCCCGAATGTTTCGAGGGGCGCGTTAAAACCCTCAACCCCTATATCCACGGCGGCATCCTGCACCGCCGCGACAAGCAGTCGCACCTGGACCAGGCTGCGGAGCTGGGCGTCGAGCCTATCGACCTCGTCTGTGTCAACCTCTACCCTTTCAAGGCGACCATCGAGCGTACGGACGATTTCGAGGAGATCATCGAGAACATCGATATCGGGGGGCCGGCGATGGTCCGCTCCGCCGCGAAAAACTTTGACAGCGTCATGATCGTCACCGATCCCTCCGACTACTCACTGGTCCTGGGTGCCATCGAGAACGACGAGAACAGCGTCGAATTCCGCCGCAGCCTGATGATCAAGGCCTATGAGCACACGGCGGCCTACGACAGCATGATCGCCAACTATATGAACAAGCGTTTCAACGACGGTATGGGCGCGAAGCAGTTCGTCGTCGGCCAGAAAGTGATGAACACGCGTTACGGCGAGAACCCGCACCAGAAAGGGGCGCTGTACGAGTTCGAAGACCACTTCAGCAAACACTTCACGACCCTCAAAGGCGAAGCGAGCTTTAACAACCTCACCGATATCAGCGGAGCGGTCAAGATCGCGGCGGCGTTCGGCGACGAAAATGCCGTCTGTATCGTCAAGCACGGCAACCCGTGCGGCTTTGCCATCCGCGACAGCCTGCTTGACGCCTATACCGAAGCGCTCAAGTGCGACCCGGTTTCCGCCTTCGGCGGCGTTGTCGCCGTCAACGGTGTCGTCGACAAGGCGCTGGCGGAGAAGATGAACGAGATCTTCCTCGAAGTGATCATCGCCGGCCGTATCACGCCGGAAGCGCAGGCGGTGTTCGAAGCGAAGAAGCGCATCAAGCTCTTCGAATACGGCAGCGACAAGATCCTCCTCGCGAATGACGCGAGCGACTTCAAACACATTGACGGCGGCTTCGTCTTCCAGGATGCCGACAAGGTGGCCGACGACGAGATCAAGAATGCCGAGCTTAAAAGCAAGCTGAGCGCGGATGCCGCGGCGATGAAAGATGCGGAGATCGCGTGGAAAGTCGCTTCGCTGACCAAGTCGAACTGTGTCGTCTACGTCAAAGACGCGGCAATGGTCGCCGTCGGCATGGGGATGACGTCTCGCGTCGATGCGTCGCAGTGTGCACTGAAAAAAGCCGAGGCAATGGGGCTGGACGTTGCCGGTGCCGCGCTGGCATCCGAAGCCTTCTTCCCGTTCCGCGACTCCATCGACGCGGCAGCGGCCGCGGGGGTCAAGACGGTTATCGAACCGGGCGGCTCCATCCGCGACGACGAAGTCATCGCCGCGGCAGACGAATACGGAATGGCGCTCTACTTCACGGGCGTACGCCACTTCCTCCACTAAACCCTCTGCGGCTCCGGCCGCATATATTACTTTCTATACTTTACACGTAACGCATTTATTTAGGCAGATATTTTTGTTCCCCTTCTTTTTTGCTTATCCAAAAAAGAAGGGGAACCGGGAAGAAAAAAGGATAAAGGGCTGCCGCTTTCGGGACATGCCATGCCGCTGTATTCCGGCTGACACGCTGATGACCGTATCCGAATTGACAAGAGGGTGGAGTGTTATACGTTGTATTGAGTACGTAAAAACGCTTGATTTATTGGTGTTGTTTTGATGGAATTTTTTTGGAAATGTTGTAGGAAGAAAGTCTCTCGATGGTCGGGGTGACAGGATTCGAACCTGCGGCCTCTTCGTCCCGAACGAAGCACGCTACCAGTCTGCGCCACACCCCGAGGGCCGAAATTATACTACCGTAAACTTAAAAGTTTCATAAAGTGCAAAAAAACAACCTTGATTGACTTCGACTCAACTTATATGCTATACTCCCTCTTAAAAAGAAAATATAGTATTAGGTAACTGTCTATGAGTAAAAGCCTTTATGAAACCCTTGGCGTCAATGAAAACGCGACCGAATCGGAAATCAAAAAAGCCTACCGGAAAATGGCGCGCCAGTACCATCCGGATGTGAACAAGTCTCCCGAAGCGGAGGAGAAGTTCAAAGAGATCAATGCCGCGTACGAGGTTCTGAGCGATAAAGAGAAAAAAGCACAGTACGACCGTTTCGGAGACCAGATGTTCGGCGGTCAGAATTTCCAGGATTTCGCGCGTTCGCAGGGCGGCAACGTCGACCTCGATGAAATCCTGCGCCAGATGTTCGGCGGCGGGGGCGGTTTTGGAGGCTTCGGCGGCGGTGCAGGCGGTTTCGGCGGGGGTGGCGGCTTTGGAGGCTTTGGCGGTTTCGGGGGCGGCGGTTACCAGCAGCCGGTCAATCTCGACCTGGAGAGCTCCATCACCGTCCCGTTCCAGACGGCCATCCTCGGCGGCAAGCACCAGGTAAACGTAGAGGGGGAGAGTTTCGACATCAAGATCCCGGCGGGGATCAAGTCGGGCGAGAAACTCCGCGTCCGTGGCAAAGGGCGCAAGCAGGGAGGCAGCGTCGGCGACCTCTACCTCAAGATCAACATCGCATCCACCCCGGAGTACGAGCGTGACGGCGATACGTTGATCAAAACTTTTGACGTGCCGCTCTACGCGGCGCTTTTCGGCGACAAGGTGACCGTCAAGACGCTGGAGAAGGAGATCACCCTCAAGGTGCCGCAGAATACGAAAAACGGCCAGCGTTTTCGGGTAAAAGAGATGGGGGTCATGAACCGCAAAAGCAATGTGCGCGGGGATCTCTACCTCGTTGCGAACATCATCCTGCCGAATGTGGACGGCCTCGAACCCTCCCTGGTCGAGGCGATGAAAGCGCAATTACCGAAGGAGTAAGCCATGCACACCTACGACGAACCGGTCTACCTGATCAGCATCGTGTCGAAGATCCTCGACATCCATCCGCAGACCCTGCGCCAGTATGAACGCGAGAACCTTATCACCCCTTCGCGTTCGGACGGCCGGATTCGTCTCTACTCCCAGCGCGACATCGACCGCATCAAGCTGATCCTCCGCCTCACCCGTGAGATGGGCGTCAACCTCGCCGGGGTCGACGTGGCGCTGCGCCTCAAGGAACAGATCGATACGATGGAGCAGGAGATCGCCGAGCTGCGCCATCAGCTGGCCAGGGCGAGACAGAGTACCAGCGTACCGCCCGAGAAGGCGCTGGTCACGAAAAAAAGCATCTACGAAATGATCATCTTCGAAGAGAAGTGATCCCTTCCTTTTTCTTCCCGACTTACTCTTTCAGGCGGGCGATGTCCGCACCGATCAGACTGAATTTCTCTTCGAGCGCCTCATAGCCGCGGTCGAGGTGGTAGATACGGTGGATGTTCGTCTCCCCTTCGGCGACGAGTGCCGCCAGTACGAGGGCGCTTGAGGCCCGCAGGTCTGTGGCCATGACGTCCGCCCCGAAGAGGGGGGAGGGACCTTTGACGGTGGCGGTATTGCCCTTCAGGGTGATGTCGGCGCCGAGGCGCTGCAGTTCGCTGACGTGCATAAAGCGGTTTTCGAAGAGGCGCTCTTCGACGGTTGAGGTCCCTTCCGCCTGGGTACAGAGGGCAAGGAACTGCGCCTGCATATCCGTCGGGAAAGCCGGGTACTCCATGGTCGTGATGTCAACAGGTTTAAGGGACTGGACGGGGTGGACGGTGATCGTGTTCTCCGTCGTTTCGATCCCTACGCCCATCTCTTCGAGTTTGCCCAGGACCGCTTCGAGGTGGTCGGGGCGGACGTTGGTCAGGGTCAGCGGCGAGCGCGAAATGGCCGCGGCACAGAGGTAGGTGCCCGCTTCGATCCGGTCGGGGATGACGGCGAAGGAGGCAATATCGACGAGCTCACCCCCGGTGCCTTCGATGACGAGTTCGGAGCTGCCGACTCCCCTGATCGCCACCCCGGCATCGCGGAGGAGTTCGCAGAGCTGGACGACTTCGGGTTCGCGCGCGGCGTTCGTGATTGTCGTTTTCCCTTTTGCCAGCGCCGCGGCCATCACGACATTGGCCGTGCCGGTAACGGTGATCTTGTCGAAGAGGATATGGGCCCCTTTGAGGCCGTTGGGTGCTTCGGCGCGGACGTAACCGGCGTGGATGGTGATCTCCGCGCCCATGTGTTCAAGTGCCTTGAGATGGAGGTCGATCGGGCGCTGCCCGATGGCACAGCCGCCCGGCAGAGAGACCTCGCAGTGGCCGAAACGTGCGAGCAGCGGACCCAGGACGAGGATGGATGCCCGCATGGTCTTGACGATGTCGTAGGTTGCCATCGTGTGGTTGACCGGGCGGGTGTCGATGGTGACGCGGTTGCCGTCGAGTTCAAATGCCGCGCCGAGGTTCGTCAGCAGTTTCAGCAGGGTCTTGATGTCGACGACGTGGGGCAGGTTCGTGATCGTGACAGGGTTCTTGGCAAGGATCGTCATGGCGATCAGCGGCAGGGCGGCATTCTTGGCGCCGGAGACGGCAACAGAGCCGTTCAGGGTTTTTGGTCCGTTGATCTTGAAATAATCCATATCACCTCACAGGCGCATCGCGCCAAAGTTTTTGCTGATTATAAAGCACGGTTGGTTAAACTGCTATGATAATGCGTTTGCCGGTAGCTTGGATTGACAGGGCCGGGACAGCGGAAAGGAGCGGGGCGTGTCAACGGCACTCGATCGTCTGAAAAACCTGACAGCCAAGATTTCCAGCTACGAAGTCGCGCGCAAGGAGAACATGGCCGCGCTCGAATCCCTCTACCATGACCTCGGCGTTGACGAAAAGGTACCCGAATTCGCGGATCTTTTCGAATTCAAGGCGATGAATCTTGCCGGGATCTCCCTTGCCGACGATACGTTGGGGCATCCGCACGAGGGCAAATACGTCCAGATTATCGCCATCACCTACGACCGTGAGGCGAAAGTCAGGAACAAGAACAGTTCGCTCGCCTATTTCGGACGTGCCGAAAAGCTCGAACCCTCCCTGCGTGATGCCGTCGTCGCTTTCGTGCTGCGCTGGCGCTTCGAGAAGAGTTTCCGGACCCTTGAACACTACCACACCCTCCTGCAACGGTTTTGATGCTCTGTTACCTTGACGTGGAGACGACCGGTGTCGAAAAAAAAGACCGCATCTGTTCGGTGGGGATGATCCTTGAGGAGGGGGGCAGGTACGAGACGCTCTACGACCTTGTACGGCCCCCGAAAAAGGTGCCCCCGGAGGCGATGGCGGTCCACCACCTGACCAACGAGATGCTCGCCGACGCGCCGGAGTTCGATGCGACGGCGGCGGCAAAACGGCTTGAAGCGCTCAATACCCCCGAGACGCTCCTCGTCGGCCACAACCTGGCGTTTGACCTGGACATGCTTGCCAAAGAGGGGATTACCTGGCAGGGCGGGATGATTGACACGCTCAAATGCGTCAAGCACCTGCTCGGCAGCGAGATCGCCCACTTCTCGTTGCAGTACCTGCGCTACGAACTGCGGCTTTACCAAAGTGAACACGCCCTTGCCGACGAGCTTGGCATCCCGCTCTGTGCCCATCATGCGCTGAGCGATGCCCTGCACACGATGCTGCTGCACCGCTACCTCGAAGCGATGGCCGACCGCGAGCGGCTGATGACGCTGACGACGGAGCAGGCGCTGGTCCACAAGCTTACTTTCGGCAAGTACGGGGGCAAGTTCATCGAGGACATCGCCCGCCGCGACCCGGCCTACCTGGAGTGGATGCTCCGCAGCCTGAGCGATCTTGACGAAGATCTGCGCTACAGCATTGAATATTACATGAACGAGGTGCGAGGATGAAACCGCTGACAAAAAAGATCGTGGCAGGGAAATACAAAGGGAAACTGCTGAAACTGCCCTCCAAAACGACGACGCGCAGCTCGAAGGGGATCGTCCTGGAGTCCTACTTCAATACCCTGCAGTTCGAGATCATGGACAGCGTTCTCGTCGAACTCTTCTCGGGCAGCGGTTCCATCGGGCTCGAGGCACTGAGCCGGGGGGCGAAACGCATCCTTTTCATGGAACGCGACCGTGAGGCCCTGAAGGTGCTACGTGGCAATATCGCCCAGACCGATCCCTCTGCCTGCGAGGTGATCGCCGGCGACACCTTTGAGACGATAGGGCAGACGCTTGCGCGCCTTAAGCAGCTCGGCGAACCGGCCTACTTCTTCATCGATCCCCCCTTCTCCATCCGGGAGGGGCATGAGGATATCTACGACAAGATGCTCAACCTGATCGCGAAACTGCCCCGGGAGTCGGTCCGTCTGATCACGATAGAGCACATGAGCGGGCTGGAGCTTCCCGATGCTATCGGCGCTTATAGTCTGCAAAAACGCAAGAAGTTCGGAAAGACCTCGCTGAGTTATTACCTGTAAATTTTCTAGGCTATACTTGCGTCCAATTCACTGAAAGAGCCGCCATGGAGTACTGGAACCACATCTACGAACATTTCAATCCCGTCGCCTTTTCCTTTTTCGGCCTGCCGGTACACTGGTACGGGATGATGTACGTGCTGGCACTCCTCGCCGCACTCTACGGGGCGAAATGGTACGTGCGCCGTGACAGGGTCCCCGTCGACACGCTGACACTGGACAACTACTTTATCTGGGTCGAGATCGGCGTCATCCTCGGGGCGCGGCTGGGATACATTCTCTTCTACGATCCCGACACGGCCTATTACCTGACGCATCCATGGCAGATCTTCAACCCATTTAAAAACGGTGAATTCGTCGGCATCAGAGGGATGAGCTACCACGGGGCGGTGATCGGCTTCTTCATCGCTTCGGCCCTCTTCAGCAAGCGCCATCACATTCATTTCGGCCAGCTGATGGATATCGTCGCGGTGGCCGTCCCCATCGGCTATGTCTTCGGGCGGATCGGCAACTTTCTTAACCAGGAGCTTATCGGCCGGGTGACCGATGTGCCCTGGGGCATCTACGTGGGCGGCGCTTTGCGCCACCCGTCGCAGCTCTACGAGGCCGTACTGGAAGGGATCGTCGTCTTCGCCGTCATCTGGCTCTACCGCAACCACCGCCGTTTCCGGGGGGAGCTGATCCTGCTGTACGGATTTGCCTACGGTGCGATGCGTTTTACGGCGGAGTTCTGGCGTGCGCCGGATCCGCAGTTGGGCTTTATCTGCTGCGGCTGGATGACGATGGGGCAGCTGCTGAGTTCGCTGATGATGGCGGCGGCCGTTCTGCTCTGGCCGCTCTTTTATGCCGGGGCGAAAAAACGGCGCGGCCGTTAGGGACTACGCCTCGTAGATCCCCTTGCTCCCGCCTTTCCAGCGGCGGTGGCACCAGAACCAGAACTTCGGCTCTTCGCGGATAATCCACTCCATCACATCGGACTGGCGCTGCGTCGCGATGCGGACATCCTCTTCGGCGTTCTCCGTATGCGGTACGGGGACCTCCTCCTCGAAACGGACCGTATAGTGTTTTTCATCGTCGGTGTGGATAAAGACGGGGATCACCGCCGCGTTGTACTTGCGCGCCAGGAAGGCGGGCGCGGAGGTCTGGGTGACCTGCGTGCCGAAGAAATCGACAAAGATACTCTCGCGCGGCCGGATGTTCTGGTCGATCATCAGCGAGACCGCCTCCCCTTTTTTCAGCGCCCGGGTCAGGTGTTTCACGGCACCGTGTTTCTCCGCCATGTGCATTTGCAGGCGTGAACGCGATTCGAGCAGGTAGCGGTCGAAGTAGGGGTTGTTGAGCTGTTTGTGGATGCTGACGGTAGGCATGATCTGCGATGCGATCGCCGTCGCGCCGAGCTCCCAGTTGCCGAAATGCCCGGAGACAAAGATGACGGGGCGCCCCTCCGCGCGGGCGCGGTCGACGATGTCGCGGTTGGCAAACGTGACCAGTTCGCGCTGCCGCTCCGGGGTCATGCGGCGGTTTTCAATAACCTGCAGGAAGTTCAGCAGCAGGTTGCGGTAGCAGTAACGCGCGATCGTTTCCGCCTCGGCTTCGTCGAGGGTTTCCCCGAAGGCGATTTCAAGGTTGCGCCGGATAACGGCGCGGTGCTGACGGTCGACCAGATAGGCGAGCGAGGCAAGGCCGGTAAAGAAGGCTTTGCGAAGGGGGTAGGGCAGGAGCATCAGGAGAGACTCGAGGGCACGGTAGAGGTAGTAGAGGATCATAGCAGCTCTTTCGCTTTCTGGATGACTGACTCGGGGGGAATCGTCCCGATGCTCATGTCGGTCTTGTCGATACGGAGGATGTCGACGACGGAGTCCGATTCGAGAGCGACATTCTGCGGTGTTTCGAACATCATCCGGGGGGTCGTCGGGCCGTAGAGGACGACGGAGGGACGGTTCAATGCCCAGGCGAGGTGCGTCGGTCCCGTATCCCCGCCGACGGTCAGCGCCGCGTGGCCGATGAGGTCGCGCAGTGCGGGCAGACCGATTTTCGGGGCGACACGGGCGTTGGGGCTCTCTGCTGCGATCTCCTCGGCGTCCATGTGTTCGCCCTCTGAGCCCCAGACGAGGATGCAGGGCAGGGGAAGGGCATCGCAGACGGCGGCCAGCTGGGCCGGCGGGTAGCATTTTGACGGCCAGGACGCCCCGACGACGACGGCGATGTACGGTGCATCGTCAAGAAAACCCGGACGCGGGCCGACCGGCAGTGCCGGGGCTTTGGCGAGCAGCTCCGCATCGCTGACGGTGAAACCGAGCGCCTCCGCGACGATGTCGCAGTTGCGGCGGATAATGTTGGCCTCGTAGGGGATACGGCTTTTGGTGCGGTAGAAGAGCGCGGCCGCGCCCTCCCGGGCCGATGCGGCATCAAAACCGTGGACGTTCGGGCCGAGCAGGCGGGCGACGAGGGCCGATTTGAGCAGCCCCTGCATGTCGATAATGACGTCATAGGGGCCGAGGGCGCGCAGATCGCGGACCGTGTCGCGCAGCAGGCCGAAGCGTTTTTCGCGTTTGAGCTGCTTGAGCGGGATGCCGTGGACGGTAGCGAGTTCGGGATGCCCCTGCAGCATGGGGGTGAACTGGGCCTCCGTGATCCAGTCGATGCGGGCTTCGGGATGGTGCCGGCGGATGAACTGCAGGACGACGGCACTGTTGATGATGTCACCCAGGGCACTGAGGCGGACGATGGCGATGCGCGCTATATTCATGGCGCTATTATAGCGACAAACCCTTGAGGCGCCGCGGCTGCTTTAGCGCTTTGCCATCGGGGGTGAGGTATAATCCCATACTACTAAAATGAGGACGGGACTGCCATGGTCGCACGCGACATACAGAACTTTTCCGAGATCCGCACGAAAGCGCGGGCCTACTTTTGCTACCTCTTCTCCAAGAACCTGCCCAACCGTCTGCCGTCGATCACCCCCGAAGCGATCATGGCGCGTATGCAGAAGATCATGGGCGATCTGCGGGATGCAGAGGGAATCTACCTGCTGGACCAGAAGGGGGTGCAGGTCACCCCGACCTTCCTGCCGGGCAACAAACAGCTCGACGAGGATTACGGGCGTATCCGCTCCGACCGCGCCTACTACTACAGGGCGGCGCGGGAGAAGCGCTGTACCATCACCGACCCGTACCCTTCGCTGATCACGCAGGACCTTACCATCACGGCATCGCAGCCGATCTTTGATGAAAAGGGGGAGATGCTCTACGTCGCCTGCCTCGACATGCCGATGGACGCGGTGCTGCAGATTGCGCACCCGATGGCGCTGCACTCCTTCTACGGGCGTCTTTTCCGCTATGGCTACGCGGCGTTTACCGTGATGCTGGCCATGGTGGCACTGCTGCTCTTTATCAAGGGAGTGACGACCTTCCTGCACTTTGGGCTGGATGTCCGCAATATCGAGATCAAGGAGGTTTTCGAGTCGACGATCCTCCTGACGCTGGCCCTGGCCATATTCGACCTCGTCAAGACCCTCTTCGAGGAGGAGGTCCTGGGGCGCCACAGGCAGGACAACGGGGCATCGGACCCGCATAAAACGATGGTGCGTTTCCTCGGCTCCATCATCATCGCCCTCTCCATTGAGGCATTGATGCTCGTCTTCAAGTTCGCGATGACAGAGCCTGCCATGCTGGTTAATGCCATCTATATTATCGGCGGGGTCTCGATGCTGCTGGTGGCGCTGGCACTCTATATCAAATTTACGAAAAGAGCGGTTGAAGAATGATAGGAATCTGTGACTACAACATGGGGAACCTGGCCAGTGTGAAAAACGCTTTCACGCTGCTGGGGGAGACGGTTGCCGTTGAAAGTGACCCGGAGAAACTCGCCGGGTACGACCGGCTCATCCTCCCGGGGGTCGGCGCGTTCGGGGACGCGATGGAGCACCTGCGCGAGCGGGGTATGGACGAGGCCCTGAAAGCTTATGCACGCAGCGGCAAGCCGATGCTCGGTATCTGCCTCGGCATGCAGCTGTTGTTTGAGAGCAGCGAGGAGTTCGGACCGAACCCGGGCCTGGGGCTGATCAGCGGGAAAGTCGTCGCGTTCGACACGGCGAAGTTCGACCACCCGCTGAAGGTGCCGCATATGGGATGGAACCGCATGTTTACGAAGGATCACCCCCTTTTTGCGGGCCTGGACGAGGCGCACTACCTCTATTTCGTCCACTCCTTCCACGCGGTGGCCGGCGAAGATGCCGATATCATCGGGGAGACGGAGTACGGCTACCGCTTCACCAGCGCCGTGGCGCATGAGAATGTGATGGGCATCCAGCCCCACCCGGAGAAGAGCCACAAGAACGGGCTGCAGATCCTGAAAAACTTTATCAACCTGTGAGGAAGCATAGAATGACGATTTTACCCGCAATTGACCTGAAAGACGGCGAGGCGGTCCGCCTCACCAAGGGGCTGATGGAGAGTGCGAAAGTGTACTCCTCCCAGCCCTGGGAACTTGTCAAGCGTTTCGAGGAGCTGGGGGCCGAATGGGTCCACCTCGTGGACCTCAACGGCGCCTTCGCCGGGGAACCGAAGAACCTGGAACAGATCGAGAAGATCCGCCAGAACTGCAGCGTCAAGCTGGAACTCGGCGGCGGGATCCGCGACGAGGCGACGATCAAACGTTACCTCGACCTGGGCATCGACCGCGTCATTCTCGGTTCCATCGCCGTCAAGGACCCGGCATTCGTCAAGGCAATGGCGGCCAAATACCCCGTCGTCGTCGGGATCGACGCCATTGACGGCTACGTCGCCGTCGAAGGGTGGGGCGAAGTGAGCGAGATGAAAGCGACGGACCTGGCCAAGGCCTTCGCCGATGCGGGTGTCGAAGCGATCATCTGTACCGACGTCGGCCGCGACGGGACGCTCAGCGGCGTCAATGTCGACTTTACCCTCGATATCGCCCGCGCTTCGGGCATCCCGACGATCGCCAGCGGCGGGGTCCGCGACGACAGCGACCTGGCGGCGCTGGCCGTGACGGACGAAGTCGCCGGCGTCATTATCGGAAAGGCCTTCTACGAAGGGACGATCGACCTCGAAGAGGTACTCAAGGTGTACGGAAATGGATGAGATCTACTACGAACTGACCGTCAACCCCTCGTCTCACCGCGAGCTCTTCGCCGATTTCCTGGCCGATACCCTGCCGGTCGGTTTCGAAGAGACCGACGCGGGCTTTGTCGTCCGCAGCGAGGACGACCTCTCCACCATGCAGTGGGGGCTGGAGCAGTTTGCCGAAGCGCTGCAGAAAGCGCTGGGAAGCAGCATCGACCTAGAGATGACCCTGGAGAAGAAACGGACCGAGGACTGGGTGCGCGCCTACCAGGAGAGCGTCACCCCGGTCGACGTGGAGCCTTTTTACGTCCACCCGACCTGGAGCGATCCGAACCCCGAGCGCATCAACATCGCCATTGACCCGGCCCTGGCGTTCGGCACGGGGCACCACCCCACGACGGCGACCTGCCTTGAAGCGGTCGGCCGCTTTGTCGAGCCGGGCGACGACGTCATTGATGTCGGCTGCGGCAGCGGCATCCTCTCCATCGCCGCCTGTAAACTCGGCGCCACGGTCGACGCCTGCGACACGGACCCGGTTTCGGTCGCCAACACCCTGGAGAACTGCGAGCTCAACGATGTCGACCTTCGGCATATCTGGGAGGGCTCCGCGGCCCAGGCAACGGCGACGTACGATGTCGTCATCGCCAATATCGTCGCGGACGTCCTGGTCTTTATCGCCGACGAGCTGAAAAAGCTGTTGCGGCCGGGCGGCAGGCTGATTCTTTCAGGCATATTGGATAAATATGAAGCTAAAATTGTGGAGGCTTACGCGGATATGGATGTCGCGGAGCGAATCGCAAAAGAGGAATGGGTCACCCTGGTCGTGACACCAAAAGGACAATGATTTTATGGCGCAACAAGACAATAATCAAGAGAACAATAACAAGAACTTTTTTAACCAGAACCCCCTGATCACCTTCGCGATCTTCTCGGTCGTCGTTATCCTGATCTTCAAAGCCCTCATCGGCGAGCAGGGCGGCAACGGTGTGATGGGCCAGAGCGTCAGCAAGACGCAGGAGGTCAGCTACTCCGAGCTCAAAGGCCTTATCGAGAGCCACAGCATCTCCAAAGTGGCAATCGGCCAGTCCTATATCCGGGCGCTGGGCGAGCAGAACGGCCAGAAGATCACCTATACGGCACGCAAGGTCGCCAACGACGATACCCTCGTACCGCTGCTGGACAAAGAGAAGATCGACTACAGCGGCTTCTCCGAGTCCAACTGGTTCACGGAGATGTTCGGATGGCTGCTGCCGTTTCTGATCATCATCGCCATCTGGATGTTCATGGCGGGCCGCATGCAGAAGAACATGGGCGGCGGTATCCTGGGGATGGGCAATGCCAAGAAGCTTGTCAACTCCGAAAAACCGAAGACGAAGTTTGACGACGTCGCCGGGGCGGAAGAGGCCAAAGAGGAGGTCCACGAGATCGTCGACTTTCTCCGTTACCCGGAGCGCTACGTCGAACTCGGCGCCAAGATCCCCAAAGGGGTCCTGCTCGTCGGTAGCCCGGGAACGGGTAAAACCCTTTTGGCGAAGGCCGTTGCGGGCGAAGCGGACGTTCCGTTCTTCTCCGTCTCGGGTTCAAGCTTTATCGAGATGTTCGTTGGGGTCGGGGCCGCGCGTGTCCGTGACCTGTTCGAACAGGCGAAGAAGGATGCTCCTTCCATCATCTTTATCGATGAGATCGATGCCATCGGTAAGAGCCGTGCCGCAGGCGGCATGATGGGCGGCAACGACGAACGGGAACAGACCCTCAACCAGCTGCTCGCCGAGATGGACGGGTTCAGTACCGATACGCCGATCATCATCCTGGCTGCGACAAACCGCCCGGAGATCCTCGACCCCGCACTCCTGCGCCCGGGCCGTTTCGACCGTCAGGTCCTCGTCGACAAGCCCGATTACGAGGGGCGTATCGCGATCCTGAAAGTCCACGTCAAGGGGATCAAGATCGACGAGGATGTCGATCTCGAGGAGATCGCCCGCCTGACCGCGGGGCTGGCGGGGGCCGACCTTGCGAACATCATCAACGAAGCGGCGCTGCTCGCGGGACGCAAGAGCCAGAAGAGCGTGAAACAGCGTGACATCCGCGAATCGGTCGAGCGTGCCATTGCCGGTCTCGCGAAGAAGAGCCGCCGCATTGACGAAAAAGAGAAGCGTATCGTCGCCTACCACGAAAGCGGCCATGCCCTGCTGGCGGAGACGACGAAGGGGGCGAAGAAGGTCTCCAAGGTCTCCATCGTCCCGCGCGGTCTTGCGGCGCTCGGCTATACGCTGAACACGCCCGAAGAGAACAAGTACCTGGCGCAGAAGCACGAGCTGCTGGCCGAAGTCGACGTCCTGCTGGGCGGCCGGGCGGCGGAGGAGGTCTTCATCGGCGAGATCTCGACGGGCGCGAGTAACGACCTGGAGCGTGCGACCGACATCATCAAGGCGATGGTGCAGATGTACGGTATGAGTGACGTTGCCGGCCTGATGGTCCTTGAGCGCCAGCGCAGCACTTTCCTCGGTGGGGGGATGACCCAGGGGCGCGAATACAGCGAAAAGATGGCCCAGGATATGGATACCTTTATCAAGCAGACGCTCGCAGAGCACTACGTCGACGTCAAAACGCGCCTGGAGACATACCGCGGGGCGATCGAGGATATGGTCGCCCTGCTGTATAAGCGCGAGAACATCAGCGGGGCCGAAGTCCGCGAGATTATCCGTGGCTTCGAGACGGACAACGGGATGGAGACGCTGCTGGACGAATCGGCGGCGGCCGAAGCCAACCGTGAAGTCTCGGAAGACATGTCGCAGGCCACTGCGATGCAAGAGGACGGAACGGAGCGGTCATGAACGCCTTGTCAGATCTCATCGTCAAAGAGGGGTGGCGGCCGTTAGGCATTGCCGCAGCGGCAGCTTTGGTTTGCGCCTTTTTCGATTGGGATCTGGCGGCATGGTTTTTCCTGGCCTTGGCAGGTGCATTATTGTGGAAGTACCGCAAACCCGCCCGCACGGCGGCCTATTTTGAAAAGGGGAGCGTGACCGCGCCCTGCGACGGAAGAGTGACGGCGATTGACACCCTTTCCGACGGTAGTGTTCTCGTCGAGATCGAAACGGGCTGGTTCGATGCCGCCCTGCTGACGGTACCATTTGTGGAGGGCGTTTCCGCTTTCGAGACGGTGATCCGGGGGACGCGGTTGCCGCGCCGCTCTGCACTTTTTGATACGCTCAACGAACGGGGGGCCCTCGTGTTTGAGGACGAAGAGGGGCGGAGCGTCCGCCTGACGCATATGCTGACGCTCACCCCCTTCTCACTTCTGATCGACACGACGCTTCCCGGGAAGCGCCGCATGCGGGGCGAACGCTACGGGGTACTGACCCACGGGGTGACACGTCTCACGCTGCCGGCCTCGACACGGGTCGCCGTCAACCCGGGTGAAAGGGTCTACGCGACCCAGACCCTGCTGGGGTATATGAGGTAATCCATGGCAACGCCGTCGCGCTCGCTCGCTTTTCTGCTCCCGAACCTCTTTACCGCCGCAAGCGTCTTCGCCGGTGTCTACAGTATGATCGCTGCGACGCAGGGGCGCTTCGGTTTCGCCGCGTGGATGATCCTGCTCTCCCTGATCTTTGACGGGCTTGACGGCCGCGTCGCCCGTCTGACCAACACCTGCAGCCGTTTCGGCGTCGAGTTCGACTCCCTGGCCGATATCATCGCGTTCGGCGCGGCCCCTGCGATGCTCATCTACCTTTATGCAGGGCATGAGTACGGGCGTTTCGGGGTGCTTGTCAGTGCGCTCTTTGTCATTTTCGGTGCGATCCGACTGGCCCGTTTCAACGTGATGACCGTCCAGTCGGAACCTTCGGTCTTCATCGGGGTGCCTATTCCCACTGCGGCGACGTTTGCGGCCGTGCTGGTGCTGCTCTTTACGAAATACGGCGGCCATGCCACCTACGGTTGGATCATCCTCGTCGGTGCGCTGGTGACGGCGCTGCTGATGGTCAGCAATATCCGTTATCCCAGTTTCAAAAAGATCGATATGCATGCCATGCACGTCAAACGGGTCCTGGTGGGTCTGCTCGTGACGGCGTCGCTGATCTTCCTCTATCCCATCGAGGGCGTAGCCCTCTTTTTCACCCTCTATATCCTTTACGGCCCGCTGCGCGCTACCTGGTTTTTCTACCAGCGTTATACCCTGCTGCGCCGCTACCGCCGCCGCCATAAGAAGTAACTTCCCTCAAACAGCGTTTTTCAGAGCAGAATCAGGCTCGCCAACCCCAGGAAACTGAAGAAGCCGACGATGTCCGTGACCGTCGTCAGCAGGACGGAGGAACCGACGGCGGGATCGATCTGCATTTTCTGCAGCAGCAGGGGGATAAGAGCACCGAAAAAACCTGCCGAGAATAGGTTGATGACCATCGAAGCGGCGATGACGGCGCCGAGCATAGGCATCGAAAACCAGATCCAGGCGACGACCCCGATGACGGCGGCAAAGAGCAGCCCGTTCATCAGGGCGAGGTAGACCTCTTTAAGCACGGTCGCGCGGGCATCCCCGCCGCTGATGTCTCCCAGGGCCATCTGCCGTACGGTGACGGTCAGCGTCTGCGTTCCGGCGTTGCCGCCCATGGAGGCGACGATGGGCATGAGCACGGCCAGGGCGACCAGAGACTGGATCGTTGCATCGAACAGACCGATGACTGCGGAAGCAGCAACGGCGGTGACGAGGTTGATCCCGAGCCAGACGGCCCGGGTCTTTCCGATGCGCAGCAGGCTCTCCTCCTGCTCCGCGGTGTCGCTGACCCCGGCGAGGTTGTAGAGCTGCCCGGTCGCACGCTCCTCGATGATGTCGTAGATATCGTCAGAGGTGATACGCCCCAGCAGCCGTCCGCGGGCATCGACGACCGGTACGACGTTCATGTCGTAATTCTCGGCGATATCGACGATGGTTTTGATGTCGTCGGTCGCCCGGACGGCAACGCGGTTGACGCCTTCGGCTACCAGCGTTTCGTATGAAACCTGTGGGCCGAGGAGGATGAGATCCTCCAGCGGGATGGAACCGAGGAAGGTCCGGTTGCGATCGATGACGTAGACCTGGAAGACGTTGTCGAGCTCCTTGGCCGCCTTGAGGCGCTTGAGCCTCCGGACGGAGTCGCCGATCTGTTCGTCGATGTAGGCCGAGAAGAGCTCGGTCTGCATGTAGGCCCCCGCCTCTTCCCAGTCATAGGCGATTAGCGTCTCCAGGGTTTCGCGGTCGGAAGCGGGCAGGTTCTGGAGCACTTCGCCGGCGACAGTTTCGTCCACCTCCTCGATACTGCGGATCAGCTCGGCGGCATCGTCGGTGTCGAGGGTATTGGTGAGGTCGGCGATCTCTTCGGGCGTAAAGTGTTCGATCACCTCCTCGTGGCACGGCTTCGGCAGTTCGACGAGGACCTGTGCCTGCAGGGTCTCGGGCAGGCGCGACAGGAGGACAAGGTAGGAGGCTTCGTCTTCACTGCGCAGCTGCAGCAGCAGCTCGGCGATATCGTAGGGGTGGACGTCGGCCTCCCGTCCGTCTTCATAACACGCGATCTGCGTTTCCAGGGATGCAATCAGATCCGGGATCGGGGCGGGCATACACTCTCCTTTGGAGTTCTTTCTATAGCCTATCGGCGCGGTGCAAAAATCTTACTGAGACGCTTCGGGGTCGTCGTGGAACACCGAGACTTTTTTATCGAGGGTACCGGTCTGCCTGACAATGTAGGTATCCCCCTCCTGCAGCACCTTCCTGAATTTGCGGTAGAGCCGGTATTCGATGACGACGGCAAAAAGCCCGAGCAGCGCAAGGCCGCTGAGGATGGCGGCAAGGGAAACCCCGAGCGCGTCAAGGATCATAGAGCTGAGGCTGCCCGCGATAATGGCGGCGGAGATGATCAGGGAGCGCAGCATCAGGTAGTCTTTTAGATCGATCGCCTCCTTCATAAAGTCGATGGTATGGACCCGCGAGATCTCAAAGGTGATCGCCTGGAGCGTGAAGATGCTGAGCATCACGTAGGTAAAGAGGACGATGTCGACCTGCACCAGCGCATAGACGAAAATCTGCAGCAGGTCGAGGAGGATGACGGAGAGGTAGATGTTGTGAATCCGGACGTGCTTGAAAAACGGCTGTACGAAACCGTCAGATGCGCCCAGGAGCATATAAAGACTGATCATGAAAACGGGCAGGTGCGTCCCTTCGAGTTTCGTCAGAAACGGCATCAGTACCCAGTCGATGAAGGTCGTCACGAAGAGGACGGCGGCCTGCAGTTTGAGCAGGCGGCTGCGCCGGAGTTCGCTGAAGAGTTTGCGGTAGTGACGTGTGGGCATACACGGCCTGCTTTTCCCCCGCCCAAAGGTCGGGAGCGGTGATATTTTCGGAATCATACTCTTTTTTTCGGCGTTTGCAACCGGAAAATTCCGGCCGCCTGAAACAGGGCTTTTTCAGGGGGTAGAGGGCGTTCCGGCACCCCTAAAAGGAGGGGGAGAATCTGCGAAAATGGATAAGCGTTCTGGGCAGAGGATCGCGCATGGGAACCTTTTACACTATAATGCGCCGCAATGAATAAAAAGATCCTCGCCCTTGCGATCCCGAATATCGTCAGCAATATTTCCGTCCCGCTGGTCTCGGCGGTCGATACGATGCTGATGGGGCACCAGGGGAGTGCTGAGCTGGCCGCGCTGGGACTGGTGAGCATGATCTTCGTCTTCCTCTACGGTTCGCTCAATTTCCTGCGGATGGGAACGACGGGCATGACGGCACAGGCTTTCGGGGCGCACGATGTGCGTGGTATCTCCCTGACGCTCTACCGCGCTCTGCTCGTGACGCTGCTGTTTGCGGGACTGCTGCTGCTGTTCCGGGGGCCTCTGGCCTCTACGGCTTTCGAGTTGATGAATGTCGGGGCGGGGTATACCGACGAGGCGATGCGTTACTTCGAGCTGCGTATCTGGACGGCGCCGGCGGTCTTGATGCTCTATGCACTGACGGGGTGGTACTTCGGCATGCAGAATGCCGTGATCCCGCTCGCGGTCACCCTCTGCATCAATCTCGTCAATATCGTGTTCAGCTACTACTTCGTCATGGAGCTGGGCTGGGGAATCGAGGGGGCGGCGTACGGCACGCTCATCGCCCAGTACGCCGGGCTGTTTCTCGCGCTGGCATTTCTGCTGAAATACAAAGAGCGTCTGCACCCCTATAATCTCTCGGCGATGCTGCAGCGCAGTGAACTGGGGCGTTTCCTGCACGTCAACAAGGATATCTTCATCCGCACGACGGCACTGACCTTCGTCTTTGCCTTTTTCTATTCGCAGGCGGCCAAAGAGAGTGAGCAGACCCTGACAGTGATGATCCTGCTGCTGCAGTTCGTCGTCTGGTTCTCCTACAGTCTCGACGGCTTTGCCAACGCGGCGGAGTCGCTCGTCGGCCGTTATTACGGGGCCGGAGCGTGGGAAGATTTTCACCGGGTGATCCGCTACCTCTTCGCCTGGGGCGTCGGTTTCAGCCTGCTCTATATGCTCTTTTACGGCCTCTTCGGCGAGGCGATCCTGCACCTCTACACGGATCAGCAATCCATTATCGATGCGACGCTCCCCTTCATGCCCTACGTGGTCGCCATACCGCTGCTGAGCTTCGCCGCCTTCATCTGGGACGGTGTCTTCATCGGGATGACGGCGGCGCGCGCGCTGCGCAACGCGATTCTCTACTCGACCGCGCTCTTCCTCGCGCTTTTTTACCTGACGAGGGGGACGGATTTTACCTATGCGCTGTGGATCAATTTTATGCTTTTCTTCCTGTTCCGGGGGGTGGTTCAGAGCTGGATGTTTTACCGTAAAAAAGAGGCTTTGGGCTGAGGCATCCCGCCTTTTTCATCCTCGCTTTCCACTTGCACAGTTTGGCTCCCCGCTTTTACTTTGGTGTATACTTGTTTATTCGGGTATCCAAAGCAAGGAGCCATCATGTTCGGTCGTCACAAGATTTTTCGGTCTTTTCTTCTCGTGGTCATTGCGGCACTGCTGACGATAGCCGGGTGTGGGGGTGGCGGCGGCTCCTCCGGTACGGTCCCGGCCGCCGACGTGAGCGGAGCGTGGTCAGGGATATGGTACAGCAGCGTCACAGAGTACGAGGGAACCCTTACGCTGGAAGTGGATCAAGAGGGCTCAACCCTTACCGGGGAGATCAATGTGACAAACTCCCCCTGTTTGGCAACGGCGTTGATCAGCGGAATGGTATCAGGAAACACGGTGACGCTATCGGCAGTCTCCGGCGCAGACGGAATGCAGATCAGTGGGATCCTCTCCGGTAACGTTATCAGCGGAGAGTACACGATAACGGCGGGGCTTTGTGCCGGTGACAGCGGTAACTTTATTTTGTATCAAGATACCAACAATACGGTCACTGATACGACAACGCTGGCGACGGCTGTCCCTTTCCCCACGTCGTTGACGGTCAATGCCAATACGCTTTACTGGTCGGATAAAAGCAGTGCACCGGTAAGAAAAATCACCCTACCGGATCAGAATCTTTCGGATGTCGTCAAAGCGTTCGGTGACCCGGAATCGATGATCGTCAGCGATCAAGAGCTTTACTGGATCGGGGCAGGTGCGGTGCCCTCAAGCAGCTGTACGGGGGATGGGCTCGGCAAAACCCTCGTCCGATCAAGCCTGGACGGGAATACGTCTGTCATCATCGCCAGCGGCGAGAATTGTGCCGGAGGCGTCAACGACATCATTGCCGATACGACCTACCTTTACTGGATTCAATCGACCTTCTCACCGAATACGTACACAATCCGACGCGTTGCCAAGGCGGGCGGAGAGGAAAGCGTGCTGTACAGCACCATGACTCCCATCGTGAGCATGGCAAGTGACGGCATTTCCCTCTATTGGCTTGAATCGTTTTTCCCGAGTGCGGGTATCATCAGGAAAATGCCTCTTGGAGGCGGTGAAGTGACGACGGTACTTGACGGCAATAGCGGCTATAACGCCTTTGTCGGTGATATCGTCGTGGACGGTGCAGAACTCTTCGTGGCAGAAGTGCAATATCCATATCCGGGTACGGCCCGTCTGCTTAAAGTGGATTTGAATACAGCAAGTGTTGGCGAGGTCGGGATTCTCCCCGCACTCCCGAGAAAACTGGCCACGGACAGTACGAACGTCTACTGGATTGATGCGGATTCCATCAATCTGATCCCCAAAAGCGGCGGGGCGGTCGTTTCCTTGGCTGGCGGGTTGGCATCACCGGTAGACATCAGAGTGGAGGGAACGGAACTTTTTTGGGTCGAAACGGTATGTTGTGCCCACGGGCAGACGGGGCGTATTAAAAAAATCTCCGTGTCCGGCGGGGCCGTCACGACGCTGATCGACGGCGTAAACGCGCCGCAGTCCGTTGTGATCAACGGAACAGATATGTACTGGATCGAAGGCGGACCGGTCGGGAGCATAGAAGGGTTCGGCAGGATTGAGATGATGCCTTTGGGCGGCGGAGAGATCTCGCCGATCATTAGCGGGATTATCACTGGAACAATGCCGATCGCGGTCGACGATGCTTTTATCTATATTGCAGACAGATGGATGATCAAGAAGCTGCCCAAAGCGGGTGGGAAGATTACCAATGTTGCAGAAGCGGATTTCGCCATTTTCGATATTGATACGGACGGGACGAATATCTATTGGATTGAAGATGGCCCTTTTACCCGTATCGCAATGGTTGCCAGCAGCGGCGGACCGGTCGTGGAGCTCTCTAATACATTGGTAGGTCCTTCAGGCCCCCTCATGACGGTTGGAGGTTATGTCTACTGGATAGCGCATTACGACACGATATCCAGAGTATCGGTTTTAGGCGGTGCAACGGAGACCGTGGCCGGGGGACTCTCGTTTTTATCAGATTTCACGACGGATGGGACGGATGTCTTTTTTCCAGAGAATGATACGGGCAAGATCAGGAAAGTACCGGTAAGCGGCGGGAGTATCTCGGAGTTGGTTTTGCTGGACAGTGCGGCATGGAGAATCCTGGCTGTAGACGACACCCACCTCTTCTGGATTGATCTAACGTTGCGTGGATCGATGCTTGGATCGATCCCGAAAACCGGCGGGATATCGACGGTCCTGTACGAAAATCTAGACTATTTTGAATCTTGGCCAAACAGTCTTGTCGTAGATGACGTCAATCTCTATTGGACGGAAGTGGGCTCTGGCACCATCAAGATGGCCCCTAAACCCTAGAAGCTTCAGCGCGGACTGTGCCTGATCAGAGGTACTTGTGCAGGACCTGGGGGATCTCGATGGAGCCGTCTTCGTTCTGGAAGTTCTCCATGATGGCGACCATCGTGCGGCCGACGGCGAGTGAGGAGCCGTTGAGGGTGTGGGCGAGGACGTTCTTCTTTCCCTCTTTGTAGCGGATCTTCGCCCGGCGGGCCTGGAAGTCGCGGGTGTTGGAGACGGAGCTGATCTCGCGGTAGGTGTTCTGTCCCGGCAGCCACACTTCGAGGTCGATCGTCTTTGCCGCGCCGAAGCCGAGGTCGCCGGTACAGAGGGTGACGAGGCGGTGGGGGAGTTCGAGGGCCTTGAGCAGGTCGGAGGCGCAGGCAACCATCTCGTCGAAGACGCGGTCGCTGTCGTCGGCCTTGGTGATGCTGACGAGCTCGACCTTTCTAAACTGGTGCTGACGGATGATGCCGCGGGTGTCGCGCCCCGCGGAACCCGCTTCTTTGCGGAAACAGGCCGTATGGCCGGTCATTTTGACGGGCAGGGCCTCTTCGGGGATGATCTCGTCCTGGAAGAGGTTCGTCAGCGGCACCTCCGCCGTCGGGACGAGGTAGAGGTCTTCGCCTTCGGTTTTATAGAGGTCTTCCTCGAATTTCGGCAACTGGCCCGTCCCCTCGAGGGCGCGGCTGTTGACGAGTTCGGGGACACTCATCTCCGTAAAACCGCGTTCACGGTTGAAGTCGAGCATGAAGTTGATCAGGGCGCGTTCCAGGCGCGCACCCATGTCGTTCATCACGGCAAAACGGCTGTGGGCGACCTTGACGCCGCGCTCGAAGTCGATCCAGCCGTTGGTTTCGGCCAGCTCCCAGTGCTCTTTCGGGGTGAAGGCAAAACTGCGCGGTTCGAGGACTTTGGCGATCTCGACGTTGTCGTTCTCGTCCGCACCGTCCGGTACGTCGGCATCCGGCATGTTCGGGATCCCCATCGCAAGCGCATCCAGGGCCGCCTCCGCGTCGCGCTGCGCCTCCTGGAGTTCGCCGATGCGGGCTTTGTTCGCATCGAGCTTTGCCTTCAGCTCGCTGACATCCTTGCCCTCTTTCTTGTACTGTGGGAAAAGGCGGCTCATTTCGTTCTGGGCCGCCTGAACCTCCTCGAACGCCGCCTTGGCCGTTTTGAGGGCTTCATTGCGCGCTTTGAGTTCGTCGATCAGCTCCGGGCTGACCTTTTTGCGCATCAGTGCGGCACTGACGTTTTCAAAATCTTTCTGAAGCAGTTTGAGGTCGATCATCTGGGTCCCTGGTAAGTGGATTGTCTGGGCGGCAGCGGGGCGGTTGCCCGCTTTTTACGCCGTAAAAGTTGTGCAATTATAGCGAAACGGGCTACAATTACGGCATGAACGAAATGACCTATAAACAGAGGCGGGACCGCCTGTTGTCGAAGATGGAAGAGGGGATCGCCGTGCTGGGAACGGCGACGCTGAAGACCCGTTCCAACGACACGGAGTACCCCTATCGCCAGAACAGCGATTTCTTCTACCTGACCGGTTTTGAAGAGGACAATGCCGCCCTCGTCCTGGTCCGGGGCAGCGACGCCAATAAGAGTGTGCTCTTTGTGCAGCCGAAGGTCGAGGAGATGGAGCTGTGGACGGGGAAACGCACCGGCGTCGATGCGGCGAAGGCGCGGTTTGACGTCGACGAGGTCTATTCCGTCGAGGCGTTCGAAGAGAAACTGCCGGAACTGATGCAGAACCTGCCGCGCCTCTACGGCGATATTTTCGGGTCGGACGAGCGCTTCGAAACGGCGAGGGATGCGGCGGACAAACTGCGCCACAAACGCGAGACGAAACGGCCCGTGACACAGCTGGTCGACCTCACGCAGATGGTGCGGCAGATGCGGCTGCTCAAGAGCGAGGAGGAGATCGCGACGATCCGCGCGGGGCTGGAGATCACGGCGGCGGCGCACCACCACGCCATGGCGGTCTGTACGCCGGGGATGATGGAGTACGCACTGCAGGCGGAGTATGAGTACATGTTCACGAAGAACGGTGCCTACAGCGACGCCTACACGACGATCATTGCCGGCGGGGACCATGCCAATACCCTGCACTACATCAAAAACGATGCGCCGCTGGGCGACGGGGACCTGGTTCTCATCGACGCGGGGTGCGAATACCGCCACTATGCGACCGACATTACCCGTACCTTCCCCGTCAACGGCCGTTTCACCGAGGCCCAGAAGGAGGTCTATGAAGCGGTCCTGGATGTCCAGCTCGCCGTCATCGCCCAGATCGGGCCGGGGATCTTTAAAAGCGAACTCCAGAAAAACGCCGAATGGATGCTCTGCGAAAAGATGGTGAAGCTCGGCATTTTGAAAGGGGAGGTCGATGCGCTGATCGAGGCGAAGGCGCATAAAAAGTACTTCCCCCACGGCATCGGCCACTGGATGGGAATCGATGTCCACGACCAGGCCCCCTATTTTGACGAAGAGGGCAATGAAATCGTCCTGGCCCCCGGGATGGTGCTCACCATCGAGCCGGGGCTCTACCTTCCCGCTTCCGATACATCGTTGCCCGAACGGTACCGCGGCATCGGGATCCGGATCGAAGACGACATCCTCGTGACGGAGCGCGGGCACGAGAACCTCAGCGCGGCCGTGGCGAAGTCGGTCGAGGCGATCGAGGCGCGCTGCGCTCAGAACTGATGGAGGGTGTCGTAAACGGCGCCTGAGGGGGTGAGCGTACTGCGCATCAGTTTCAGATTTCCTTCCAGTTTCCCCGCGACCACCGCTTCGGTGTTCATCTTCTCCCCTTCAAAACAGCCAATGTCAATCTTCTTGTAGCGCATCAGCGTGACGTGGGGAACGTAGCGGCGGTGGGGTGTCATTGCAAAGGCATGGCTCAGCAGATGATGCCCCGCCACCAGGGTGGGGTGATCGCTCGCGGCGTAGAGGATACGGTTGTGCGCAAAGCGGTCGATGCCTTTGATATAAGCATTTGACAGGGAAAGATCACAATTGCGGACGGTTTCGATGACCTGTTCGGGGGAAAAGCGATCTCCGAGGAAGAGCAGCGTGGCGTGCAGGGAGGCTTCCGGGCGCCAGCGCCCCTCTATACAGGGGGCGAATGCGTCCCGGATGCCGGTGTAGTCAAACAGCGTCGCCGTCTGGGCGAGGAAAAGGCGCATTTACATCTTGATCATGTTTTTCAGCGTCGGGAGCACCTCAGGCTCAAGTCCCAGCTCGTCCATCAGCAGCCGGATGAGGTCGTTGTCCTCTTTTTCCAGGGCCTGCGTCAGGCCGAAGATCTTCCCCAGACGCCCCGAATGCAGCACAAGGGCGTCCTCGATACTGTCTTCGACGGGGAGGCCGTTGAGTGCTGCCTTGAGCGGCAGGCCGAGGACCGGCTCCATCAGGGAGATCAGGGCCATCAGGCGCGCCCTTTCAAAGAGCTGTTCATCTTCGCTCTGCAGGCAGGTAATGGTGCAGTGCATCAGGTCGATGCGCTGTTCCATCAGACTGGAGAGGGGGCTTTTGTCCTCCCGGATCGCCTGGCCGCTTTTGGCGAAGATGATCAGCGAGAGCCAGTGCTTGAGACGCTCCGCACCCATCTTGATAATGATCTCTTCCATCGAACGGTTTGGGAAGGGGTTGTCGAGCGAGAAGGAGTGCAGGTACTGCAGCAGCTGCATGGAGAGCTCGTTGTGGTGGCGCATCTCCCGCGCAATCTGTTCCATGGGCGTGCCGTCGAGGAGCATATTGTAGATCTTTACGACCCCCATGTGTTTGGGGTCGACACGGTTGTACTCCATCAGGACGGGGGCGCCGCAGGCGAAGCCCTGAAAGTACCGGAAGCCTTTCTCCTTGTAGGCCTCGAGGACCTCGTCGATCTCGATACGCTCGGCAATGAGCTGTTTGCCTTTGAAACGCTCGACGATCGCCGGCAGCAGGTCGTTGTCGGTGGCGCTGGCATCGATCTTGATGTAATCGATATAGGGGAGCAGCGCGTCATACACGCCGGTCAGCCCTTTCTGTGTATCGACATTCTCGAGGGCGAAGCGGTAGCCGCTCTCATGCAGCTTCTTGAGGACTTCGCCCTCGCGTGTGCCGAGCTGTGCATCGGCGGGGAGGGAAAAGACAAAGGACCTTGGCGGCACCGCGAGCAGGAGATCCGTCAAAAGGACCGATGAATCGATGTTGATAAAAAGGTAGCGGTTTTCGGCGGCTTTTTGCAGACCGATCTGGTTGAGCAGCGCCACGAGCAGCGCGGCGGTCGCGGCCCGCGCATTCTCGAAGCCGCTTTCGCCGATGCTGTTGCGGTAAAAAAACTCATAGCCGAAGGTGTTCTTCTCTGCATCTACGATAGGCTGCCGTGCAAAAGTGTGTGTCGTTTTCATTCTCAAGAACTCCCATTCACTATTTATTCCTGTGGGTGTTCTTATCTTACCCCAAAATGGAAGTTAATGTTCTTAAATGGGGTTCAGGTCTGCCTACGTTACTATTGCACAGCCTATTTACGAGAAACGGAAAAAGCATGTCCCAACCCAAAACGATTTATCTGAAAGAGTATGAAGCCCCGGCATACCAGATCCTGACGGCAGAGCTGACGTTCGAGATTTTCGAAGAGCATACGCTGGTCATCAACCGCATGACGGTGAAGCGCCGCGGCGACGTTCCGGTCCCGCTGCTCCTTGACGGCGATGATCTGAAACTGCTTTGCGTCAAGGTCGACGACGTCAAGATCCCCGACGAAGCCTATTCGCGTGATGCGGAGGCACTGACGATCTTCGACCCGGGTGCGGAAGCGACGGTCCAGGTCGTCACGAAGATCTACCCGGACCAGAATACGGCCCTGGAGGGGCTCTACCGCTCGGGCGGCATCTACTGTACCCAGTGCGAGCCGCACGGCTTCCGCCGGATCACCTACTTTATCGACCGCCCCGACAACATGAGCGTCTTTACCGTCAAGGTGATCGCGGAGCAGGCGAGCTGCCCGGTACTGCTGAGCAACGGGAACCTCGAAGAGGAGGGGAGTTTCCCCGACGGCCGCCACTACGCCCTCTGGCACGACCCCTTCCCGAAACCCTCCTACCTCTTTGCGCTGGTCGCTGGAGACCTGGGACACATCAGCGACTCCTTTACGACGGCGGAGGGGAACACGGTGGCATTGAACATCTATGTAGACAAGGGCAACGAAAGCCGCGCCGACCACGCCATGCGTTCGCTCAAGGCGTCGATGCGCTGGGACGAGGAGACTTACGGCCGCAGCTACGATCTTTCCGTCTATAACATCGTCGCCGTAGACAGCTTCAACATGGGGGCGATGGAGAACAAGGGGCTCAATGTCTTCAACTCCCACTATGTTCTGGCCGACGAGGAGACGGCAACGGATGCCGACTTCCTGGGGATCGAGAGCGTCATCGCGCACGAGTATTTCCACAACTGGACGGGGAACCGCATCACCTGCCGCGACTGGTTCCAGCTGACCCTCAAAGAGGGGCTCACCGTCTTCCGCGACCAGAGCTTCAGCGCCGACATGCAGTCCGAGGTTGTCCAGCGCATCCGGGACGTCGACATGCTGCGCGAGCGGCAGTTCCCCGAGGATGCGGGCCCGACCGCGCACCCCATCAAGCCCGAACAGTACATCGAGATCAACAACTTCTATACGGCGACGGTCTACGAAAAGGGCTCGGAAGTGATCCGTATGCTCAACACGATTCTGGGGGAGAAGGCGTGGCGCGCCGCCATGGACCTCTATTTCGAGACTTTCGACGGCCAGGCGGTGCGGACGGAGGACTTCCTCTGGGCGATGCAGCAGTACAGCCCGATCGACCTGACGCAGTTCGCGCTGTGGTACTCCCAGGAGCGTACTCCCTCGCTCTGCGCGGAGCACTCCTATGATGCGGCAACGGGAAGGCTGACGCTGAAACTGGAACAGATCGTCCCAGACGCGGTGGACGGCCGGAAGCAGCAGCCCTACTGCATGCCGCTACGTCTTGCACTGCTGGGGCACGGCGGGGAGGAGCTCCCGCTGCAGCTTGAGGGCGACACGGCGGCACAGCCGCTGCTCGAGCGCGGTATCTTGCTGGTGACCCGCGAAGAGGAGAGTTTCACCTTCGGCGGGCTGGCTTCCGAACCCACGCTCTCGCTCAACCGCCATTTCGGTGCGCCGGTCGTCATGGAGTACCCGCAGGCGGACGTGATGAGCCTGATGCGCTATGACAGTGACGGGTTTGTGCGGTACGAAGCGGCCCAGTCCTTTGCGCGTTCGACGCTCGAGGCGATGATGCGCGGGGAAGCGGTCAGCCCCCAGTTCCTGCAGAGTTTCAGCCATATTCTCGAAGACGAATCCCTCGACCTGCAGTTCAAGGCGCAGCTGCTCTCCCTGCCGACGGTGACGATGCTGATGCAGGCACAGCAGAGTGTCGATGTGCATGCCATTCTCGAAGCCTCCGATGCCCTGAAGCGCGAGATCGCCGTGGCCTGTGAGGCCACGATGCGCCGTCTTTACGAGGGGCTCCACCGTGCCGAGCACGTCGGGCTCGAGGCGGAGAGCATCGGCGCCCGCGCGCTCAAGAACCGGCTGCTGGGCTACCTGATGGCGCAGCAGGATGCCGAAAGCATCGCTGCCGCCCTGGCCCAGTACGAAGAGAGCCGGACGATGACGGACCGCCTGGCTGCGTTGCAGATGCTGCACCACGGGGCGCCGGCAGCGGCCGAAGCGCCGATGCGCGACTTCTATGCACGCTACAGCACGGATATGCTGGTGATGACGAAGTATTTCAGCGTCATTGCCTCCTCCCCGCAGCCCGATACGCTTTCAAACGTGCGTGCGGCGATGGAGGATGCGGTCTTCAACATCAAAGTCCCGAACCTTGTACGCGCGCTGATCGGAAGTTTCGCCCGCAACCCTTACCATTTCCACGCTTATGACGGCAGCGGCTACGCCTTCGTCGCCGAGCAGATCATCGCCCTCGATGCGATCAACCCGATGATCGCGGCGGGGCTGGCGGGCGCGTACAAGACCTACAACCGCCTGAACCCGCACAGCCGGGCGCAGATGCGCGACGCGCTGGAGAAGGTACAGGCGCACCGGGGCATTTCGAAAAACGTTTACGAGATCGTCGGAAAGATTCTGGCGGGATAAGCGCAGCCGTCCTACGCTTCGTTCCGGCGGATGAGGTGCCGGAAGAGGCGCATGATGCCGCGGAAAAGGAGCACGGTCAGATAGACCGGCAGCGTGTAGAGGAGGGGGTGAAAGTAATTCTCCCTTCCCAGCATCTGCGACAGGCGCGAAGCCGGATCGCCCAGCAGGTCCGGGTGCAGCAGCAGTGACAGTGTGATCAGAAGAAGCAGGAAGATCACCCCCTCTTTTATCACGTATTTCCGCATTTTCTACATCAACCCCCGCATCATCAGGTACCAGTACATCGGTTTGAGCATGTACAGGTCAAAGGCCCACCACGCCCAGCGCGCTTCGCCGACGGCGAGCGGGAAGGAGGGCGCGGCACCGTCGTAGTCGAACTCGGCCAGGATGATTTTACCATACTGCGTTTTGAGGGGACAGACGGTATAACCGTCGAACTTCTCCTTCAATGCCTTGCCTTCCATCTGCGCCAGCAGGTTGGCGACCATGATCGGTCCGTGGTGGCGGGCACTTCCCCCCGTTTTGCCCAGCGGGATCCCGCAGACGTCCCCGATACCGAAGACATTGGGGTAGCGCAGATGCTGCAGGGTGTAGCGGTCCACTTCGAGCCACCCTTTGGCGGAGCCCTTCTGCCACCCCAGCGGCGAGGAGGCGACGGCGTCCGGCGCGCTCATCGGCGGGACGACATGGAGGAAGTCGTACGGCATCTCCACGCGGTCGACCTTGGTGATCATATCGTACTCTTCGAGGTCCTCGTCGTAGTCGCCCTGGACTTCGTACTTGTGTTCGAAGGTCGCGATTTTCTTCGCCGCATCGACGGCGACGAGGTTGTGGCCGAACTTGTTGGTGATGTTGCCGTAGCGCGGCTGCACCTCTTCGACGAGGGTCTTGTTCACTTCCGGTACGCCGAAGAGGCTGCCGCTCGTCGTCGCGAAGGTGAACTCCGCGCTGAGACCGTCGCGTTTGAGGAAGTCGTCGCTGAGGTAGAGGATCTTCTGCGGGGCACCGCCGCATTTGATCGGTGTCCCCGGCTGGGTACAGATGACCTTCGGATTCCCTGTTTTCGCCGCGGATTTGAGATCGTTGAACCACTCCCAGGTGATGGAGCCGCCGTCGGCCGTCCCCTTTTCGGGGTCGTTCAGGTAGACGCTGGAGATGCCGTTTTGGCCGATCATGTCGGCACTCAGTCCCTCGATCCATTCGTAATGGTACTGCAGGCCCGTTGCAACGACAAGGTAGTCGTAGGCAACCTCCTCGCCGGCGCGGGTAATGACCCTGTTGTTGTCCGGGTCGAAAGTCTTGACCTCGTCCTTGATCCAGTTGACGTCTTCGGGGATAAACTCCCGGTTCTCTTTGACGATGTCATCGAAGGTGTATTCGCCCGCGGCCATAAAGACCTGCCCGGGCTGGTAGAGGTGCTTTTCGTTCGGGGCGATCAGGGTAATGTCCGGATCGGAGAGGGCGCGGTGCAGGCGCGCCATCGCCATGATACCGCCCGCACCCCCGCCGACGATGACGATCTTGCCCTTGGCCTCCGAGGCCCGGGCTTCGGTGAAGCTGCTGCTGCCGCTGCCGGCAAGGACTCCGGCGGCAATGGGGGAGATCCCCATCAGTTTGAGCGCCTCGCGGCGCGAGAGGTTGACCGAAGGCGTTTGTGTCTCCGGGGATTCAAATCGTTTTTTCATATGCATTTATTCCACTCCTTAGGTTCCCGTACCGTGCGAAACGGCAGGGAGGTCGTTTTGACGGTATCGTCAGTATCGGTACGTGACGGCCAGCCGAAGGTCGGTCGCCGTGATGTCCGTTTTCACAGGGGCCACCCAGCCGGCACAGTTGATGTTGGGGGTATAGTCGTGCTGGACGTAGGTGTAGCGGATCTGCGACGGCAGGTATTTGACGCCGAAGAGGTCGAAGTTCCAGTACGCTTCATAGGCGTTCCCGCGTACGGCGAGCTTGGAACCTATTGCCGTATCTTCCGCCCAGTTCATCGGCGTCCAGTATTTTGAACCGTGGTTATACTCAAAGCCGAGTCTGCCGCTGTCGGTGAGCATATCCGGGATAATGATCCCGGCCCAGACGGAGCTGCCGCTGCGGCTCCCGCCGTCGGCGGAACCGAGGAGCGTGTAACCGTTTTTGGCGTCGTAGTGCGTATAGGCACCGGAGACGAAGAGGGTCGTCTCATCCAGGAAATCGCTGATCTCCTCGCCGATCCCGCTTACTTTCAGACCGACGGAGAAGAGGTCGGCTGACCCGGATGCCGCTTTGGGGATGTTCCCGTCGAGTTTCATCCCTTTGGTGTTGAAGATATGCGCCCACTGGTACATCACCTGGTACTGCCCGTCATCATAGGCGTTCCCCGGCATGACAAAGAAGTCGACGCTGGTGTCTTCGAGCGTCGTATTGACGTCACCGCCGCTCAGAGCGTAGGGCATGCGTGCACCCGAGACGTCGCCGTAGACGTCCTGCATCTCCCCGCTGTGAGCGCGGCCGCACACGAACTTGGTATAGGCACCGTCCAGGAAGCGGCTCCAGTCGAGACGGACCATGGCGCCGTTGACTTCCATATTGGTGATGTGTGCGAGGGGGGAGCCGGGGTCGGTTTCGTTTTCCCGGTAGTTGGCGAGGAACCCGTTGGTGGAGGGGCGCCGGCCGACCGAGACGCTGACCGGCTGTCCGCCGAGTTCGTCGGAGTAGACGAAATAGGCCTCCTTGATGCGCATGACGGTGTCGGAGGCCTTGGAACTGGCCGCCCAGTCTTTGAGTGCGGGGTCGGTCACGTAAAGGTGGCTGCCCCAGGTGGAGTAGACGGCGAGTTTGCCCTGGAAGGTCAGACCCTCCGTCGGTGCCGCACCCATGGTCAGGTAGAGGCGGCTGGTGAGCAGCGAAGGGTTGGTCGCATAGGTGTCGGCGTCATTGTTCCGGTAATCGATGACATCGACGGCATTTCTGAAGTCGAGCCCGAACTTGACGTTGTCGTTGGCGCTCTGCGCATTGACCTGGCTCAGTTTCTTGTTGGTGCGCTTCTGCTGTTGTTCGAGTTTCTGCACTTTTTGCATCAGCGCGTCGATCTCCGCCTGCATCGATGCATCGTCGGCGGCAAGCGCGCCGGCGAACAGACTCAACACGGCAGTCGAAAGGAGGGTTTTTCGCATAATAATCCTTTAGGGTAAGGGGAATCGGTTGTAAAGAAGCGGGGCCGAAAAGGCGTGGCCCCCCTAGTGAAGTTGTGATGCGGTCAGCAAGAAGGGATGTTTCCGCTGTCGCTGGCGAAGTCGTGGACGAAGTCGTAAAGGTGCTCTTCAAATTTGCTTTTGAACTTGTCGCTTTCAAAGAAGCTTTTGCCTTCGGGACACGCCTCGGTCATCATTTCGGCGAGGGTGCCGCTCTCTTTGGCTTCTTCCCACTCCATCTGCGTATGTTTCGCCGCGAAGACGGCACCGGTCATCCCGCAGGTCGTTTTGAGCTTCTTCTGATAGAGGCGCTGACCTTTGTCGGCATCGGCGTAGAGGGAGCTTGTGAGGAGCCCAAGGCCCAGCAGTGCGGAGGTTGTGAGTTTTCCGAAAGTTGTCATTTTTGTCCTTTGACGATGAAATTGATGAAAATGAATAGTACTAACGTCAAAATTAAAATAAGATAAAATTAGAATAATTATAATCAATGGTTATTTTAGTAATTTCTTCGTCATTTTCCTTAAAGATTAAATGTAAATTTATGAAACATGTTGGAGAATAAGTTAAGCAGAACTTATCAAAGTGATAATTTTGTGACTCCAGGGTCGTAGAATTGTTATGAATGTATTTTTTTGCACTAAAATCTTCGTGAGTTTATGCGATGATAAGAGAAGGAGTAAGCATGGCAAGATTAGTCGTACTCGGCGGCGGTGTTGCCGGTCATACGGCGGCAACATTCGCCGCAAAGTGGCTGGGTAAAGAGCATGAAGTCGTCGTAGTGACACCGAATTCAAAGTGGAACTGGATTCCGTCGAACATCTGGGTCGGCGTCGGCGAAATGACAAAAGAAGATGTCACTTTCGATCTGGCACCGGTTTACGCGAAAGCGGGTATTACCTATAAACAGGCGAAAGCGGTTTCGATCAATCCGGAGGGGGATGCGAATTCCGACAAGCCGTTCGTGACGATCGAATACACGGCGCAGGACAAAGCCGGTGAGAATGAAGATGTCACTTTTGACTATCTGATCAACGCCACGGGTCCGAAACTGAACTTCGGTGCGACTCCGGGGCTTGGCGAAGGCAGCGAGATCGGTACGCATACCGTTTCCGTCTGTACCGCCGACCACGCCGTCCATGCGAGCGAAGAGCTGAACAAGGTCTTCGAAAAAGCGAAAGCGGGTGAAAAGCAGAAGATCCTCGTCGGGACCGGCCACGGTATGTGTACCTGCCAGGGTGCGGCGTTCGAGTACATCTTCAACATCGAACACGAAGCGCGCAAAGCGGGCATCCGCGACAATGTCGAGATCAAGTGGATCTCCAACGAATCCTTCCTGGGTGACTTCGGTATGGGCGGTCTGCATATGAAAGTCGGCGGCTACGTCGTCAGCTCCCGTATCTTTACCGAGTCCCTCTTTGCCGAGCGCGGCGTCGATTACGTGATCGGTGCACACGTCAACAACGTTGAAAAAGGCAAAGTCGGTTACGAACTGCTTGACGGTTCCACCGGCGAAGAGAATTTCGACTTCGCGATGCTGATCCCGCCGTTTGCAGGTGTCGGTCTCAAAGCCTACAACAAAGCGGGCGAAGAGATCACCGATACGGTCTTCGCACCGAACGGCTTTATGAAAGTCGACGCGGATTACACGCCGAAGCCGTACGAAGAGTGGAAAGCGAGCGACTGGCCGCGTACCTACCAGAACCCGACGTACAAGAACATGTTCGCCGCAGGTATCGCGTTCGCACCGCCGCATATCATCTCCAAACCGATGAAATCGCCCAACGGCACGGTGATCAACCCGACACCGCCGCGGACAGGTATGCCTTCAGGTATCATGGGCAAGGCTGTTGCGCACTCTGTTGTTGACCTGATCAAGAACGGCGAGAATGCACACCTGCATGAAGCTTCCATGGCAGAGATGGGTGCGGCCTGTGTCGCCTCCGCCGGTAAAGGCTGGCTCGACGGTCAGGCGGCCGCGATGACGGTTTACCCGGTTGTTCCGGACTTCGACAAATACCCGGGTACGGGCCGCGATACGGACTACACCTTCGGTGAGATCGGTCTGGCAGGACACTGGATCAAGCACATCCTGCACTACCTCTTTATCTACAAAGCGAAGCTCAAGCCGGGCTGGACGCTGATTCCGGAATAAGAAAGGAGGAGATAAATATGAGACAAGAAGAAGTGAATTTCGCACTGAATGACAAGTTTAACACCTCGATGATCCCGGGCCGTTTTGCCCGGATGATGCGTACGTGTAAAATCTGGCAGTTCATCCGTTTTGTGATCATCAACATCAAGATGATCATCGTCGTCCGTAAAAGCCACGGATAACCTTCACGGCCTCCGGGCCGTTACGAATTGACCTCCTTTAAAGAATCCATCAATGATCCAGCCACTGCTTAAATACCCCGACCCGCGCATACGTCTTATTTCCGGTAATGTCCGTTTTTTCAATGAGACCCTCAAAGACATTATCGCAGATATGACCGACACGATGGAGGCCAACGGCCTCGACGCGCTCTCTGCGATCCAGATCGGCATCCAGTACAACGTCATCGTCCTTAAAGAGGAGGGGAAATACACCCCCTACATCAACGCCCGCTTCCTCAAAGAGCAGGGCAGGGCGGCTGCGGTGGAACGTTCGACCTATTACGACTTTACGGCGGAAGTGGAGCGCTACACCTCCCTGACGGTCATCTACGAAGATGAAACGGGGCAGATGCATTCGCGCGACGTGGAGGGGGCGCTGGCGCGCACCTTCCAGCACCAGCTCGACTACGCTTTCGGCAGTACTTTCGTCGACCGGGTCCCGCGCGCGGTCAAGGCGCAGATCGACGCCTACCTCGAACACGGCCTCGTCAAAGAGAGCCGGATGCCCGGCGAAAAGAGCGGCAGCTGTCCGACGGTCTTCGTACGCGACTATATCAAGAAGGCCTACCGTCTGGTGATGCTGGGCGTCCTGCTCAGTTTCCTTGCACCTTTCATGCTCGAAGAAACGACAGTGCGGAGCGTTGCCCTCGCGGACCTTGGGGCTCTGGCCCTCATTTTCGTGCTGATCATCGCCTACTTTTTCTATGCCGAGTACGAGGCGAAAAAGTACAAGCAGTGTACCAGCTGCCAGACGGGCAACATCATCGGGACCTCCGCGATCGCCCTGGGGCAGCTGGCGCTGCTCGGCCTCGGCGTCGTTGCCTGGGTGGCCCCCTGATCCAACCGTTTCCCACGATGTGCTAAAATCAATTTTTTTAATTTGAATATCGCAGGAGAAGCGCATGCCGTCCGTTCCGCAGCTTCAACGGGTTATTGACCGTTTCAAGGAGGCCAAGGCGACCATTCTGCAGCGCTGGGTCTCCTACGAGGCGGCCGGGTCGGTGCTGCGGCGCCACGGGATCGAAACCGACTTTTTTATCCGCCAGTACGCCTCGGGGGTCTACGACTATTTCGAGATGGTCATCCGCGGTGAGATGCAGATCGGCGACTGCCCGGTCATGGCGGAACTGCTCGAATACCTCAAAGACCACGAAGTCACCTCCGACGAACTTTTTATGCTCTGCAGCCACTTCCGCCGTGCAATGGTGGATGTCTCCTACGAGATCGGCGTCAATTCGCAGGAGGTCTACGACGAGATCAGCTACGTCTTCGACCTCAACTTCTCCGGGGTGCTCAAACGCTATACCGAGACGATCTACCAGAAAGAGCGGGAGATCGAGCGCAACGTCAAACTGCTTGAAGAGTATCGCCGGGCCATCGACGAAAGCGCCATCGTCGCCAAAACGGATGCGCAGGGCATCATTACCTATGCCAATGAGAAACTGACACGCGTCTGCGGCTACAGCCAGGAAGAGCTTGTCGGCAGCTCCCATACCATGCTTTACGACCCTGAAATGCCGGGGAGCTTTTTCAATCACCTGGCGGCGGCCATCAGCGAAGAGGGGGTCTTCAAAGGGACCATCAAGGGGAGGGCGAAAGAGGGACGGACCTTCTACATCGACACGACGGTCGTCCCGATCACCGATACGCAAAGCGGGGTGACGGAGTACATGGCGATCAGTTACGAGGTCACCGACCTTGTCGTGGCCAAAGAGGAGGCGATCGCGGCGGGGGAGGCGAAGGAGTACTTCCTCTCCAACATGTCGCACGAGATCCGTACGCCGCTCAATGCCATCCTGGGGTTTGTGGCCCTGCTCAAGGATGAAGCGCAGACGGCCAAAGACCGCCGTTACCTCGATATCATCTACAGCAGCGGCGAGAACCTGCTGAGCATCATCAACGATATCCTCGACTTCTCCAAACTGCGCAGCGGCGAGTTCACCGTCGACCCCGTAGCCTTCAACCTGCACCGTACCATCACCCATACCCTGGAACTCTTCGTCCCCAGCGTCAACCAGCAGCATCTCACCCTGACAAGCTTCATCGATCCGCGCATCCCCTACGAGCTGATCGCCGATCCGCTGCGCATTCAGCAGGTCATTTCCAACCTGCTCGGAAACGCGATCAAGTTCACCCCGCCGGGCGGGGAGATCACGGTCGAGGCATACTACACCGACGGGCGGATCAGCATCAGCGTCATCGACACCGGGATCGGGATCGCGGCCAAAGACCAGCGTCACATCTTCGACCCCTTTTCCCAGGCGAGGAACGCGGACCATCCGGCCGCAGGCGGTACGGGGCTGGGACTCTCCATCAGTGCCCAGCTGGTGCGGCACATGGAGGGGGAGATCACGGTGCACTCGCACCCCGGGATCGGGAGTACCTTCACCATCACGCTTCCCGTCCGCGTTGGGGATGAAACGCGCCCGCTGCTGACGGACCTGGAGTGCATCCGCACCAAGCGGCTCGCACTCTACTGCCCCGAGCAGAAATTCGACCCGATGGCGGCGTCGCTCGTTCGCTATCTCCAGAGCTTCGGCGTGGAGATCACGGCGGTGGAGCAGCTTGACGGCGATTACGACCTCCTCTTTTTCTCCGAACACTGCATCGGAGCGCCGGAACGGGATGCGCTTCTGGCAGCCGAGCGCCCAAAAGTCGTGCTGATGGATGCCCCCTATGACACCTATGAGAGTGTCAGCGGGGTGACCCCGCTCGTGATGCCGCTGTACTGCGCCAAACTGCAGGAGGTGATCGAAACGGCCCTGACAGGTGACGTCGAACCGGAGCCCAAAAGGGATACGGCAGGGGTGCGTTTTGACGGCCACGTCCTGGTCGCCGAGGATAACGAAGCGAACCAGGAGCTGATCGGCACGCTGCTGGGGAACCTCGGGGTGACCTATACGATCGTCGGCAACGGGGCCGAGGCGCTCAAACGGTTCCGCTCTGAGGCGTTTGACCTCGTGTTGATGGACGAGCAGATGCCGGTCATGAACGGGCGTGACGCCCTGCAGGCGATCCGGCATATCGAGAGCCGGGAGCGGCGGCCGCACCTGCCGGTGATCGCCCTGACGGCCAACGTACTGGGCGGGATCGAACAGCGGCGCATCTATGACGACTTCCTCGGAAAGCCGATCCGTATGGAGACCCTGGTTGCTTCGCTCGAACGCTATCTTCCCCGCGCCGAAAGGGTAGACGAAGCGGAGGTGACGCCCGAAGTGACGGTTCCGGAACACAAAGAGCTGTGCGAGATTCTGCAGGTCACCGAGGCGCAGCTTCAGATGCTGCTGGGCGTCTACCGGGAGAAGATGATGCAGAGTTTCGGTGCGCTGGAAGAGGCGATCGCCGCGGGGGACCTCAAGCAGGTCGCCCTGCTGGCACACTCTATTAAGGGTTCCAGCAGCAATTTCCGCTTCGAGGCGATGACCCGGCTGGCCGAATCGATGGAGTTGGAAGCCCGCGGGGGCAACAGCGCGCTGGATTACGCCGGCGTGCTTTCGGAGATGCGGAACTGTTTCAATACCTTCGTTGCGGGAAAAAGCTGATTCGTTTTGAAACATTTCATTATTTGGTGAATTTTGTTTTATGTGACATCTCTATGATAACTTTGTAATAAAGTCCTTTTTCACTATAATTATTTTTAATGCACTTTTGATGCACTGATCGAGCTTGTATAAGGGTGGGGATGGAAAGTTACAAAGTCATGATCGTCGAGGACGATCCCGTTACAGCGATGAACCTTCAGATCGCTTTGGAAAACCAGGGGTATGAGGTTGCCGCGACGGTCGATTCATCGATCCAGGCACCCAACAAGATCAAGGTGTATGAACCCGATATCGTCCTGGTTGATATCAGTCTGCAGGAAGATGCGGACGGGATCGAACTGGCGAAGTATATCCGTGAGAAGCACGCCCTTCCGTTCATCTATCTCACGGCTCACTCCGATGCGAACATCATTGACGAAGCGAAACAGACCGAACCCTACGGCTACATCGTCAAACCTTTCGACCCGGAGTCGCTGCATGCGACGATCCAGATGGCGATGTACAAATACCATGTCGAAAAAGAGCGTGAAGAGAATATGGAGGGGCTTAAAAACGATAAGCTCAACCTCGAAAAGCTGCTCTATAACAAGAAGCTCTCCGACAAGCCGATCGTCCCGTTCGGTGACGACTACTATCTCGACATCAGCGTCTGCGAAACGTTCTACCAGGGCAAGAAGATCAAGCTGACGAAGAAAGAGAACGCTTTCATGCGCCTGCTGGTCGCCCAGCTGGGCCTCGTGGTCAGTTTCGACCAGGCGATCAACTACGTCTGGGAGGAGAAGGGGGCGACGGAGAACAGCGTGCGCACCCTTGTGTGGCGCCTGCGCAACAAACTGCCCACAGACATCATCCAGAACGCTTCGGGGATCGGTTACTATATCGAGGATTGAGGTCTAGAAGCGGGGCAGCGGTTCTTTAGAAGAACCACTGTGTCGTGACTTTGAAGCGAGTATCGGTGTAGTCGCCGAGATCTTTCCCGTAGGTGTCTTCCTGGAAGACGAGACCGACTTTGGTCGAGTTGCCTCTGAGGTACCAGTTCACCCCTGCCATTTTCGACTCGAGTCCCCAGTCCCCTTTCCCGTCGTATTTATCCCAGTTTTCGTAGCGCACGAACGGTGCGAGGTATTCCAGTGCCTCGATGACGTACTCCCCGGTGACGTACCAGCCGGTGGATTTGCCGGTTTCGGCCTCGCCCCAGTTCTTGACGACGCCGTCGAACTGAAACCACTCCGCCTGCACAAAGGCGCCTTTGTAGTGTGCCGACATCTCGAGGTTGATCAGCTCGTGGTCGATGGTCTGTGAGACATTGCTGTCGGCATACTCGATCCCGGGGCTGTTCCAGTAGGAGGCGCCGATTTCAAAGTGCTTGCCTTTGCCGAAGTAGGTTTCGGTCCGCTTCGTCTCTTCCCAGCCGTCAAACGGAGAGAGGACGACCTTCCCGCCGTAGAAGAAGCTTTTCTGGTTGAAATCGTCCCCGTCGAAGCTGCTGCCGCCCGCGTCTTTGAACTTGCCGGAGTAGACACCGTCCCCGAACGCGACCTCGTAATAGATTTTCTTCTTCCAGTCCCCGTACATTTTCGCATTGGTCCCGCGGCGGTTGTGGGTGATGTACTGCGCCGCTTCATCCGCGACGTGCGGGCGGTCATAGTGCAGGACATAGGCGGATTTGACGGTCTCGGTACGGGACACGTCAATCTTGCCGCGGTAGAGGCGGAAGTTCACAAGGGATGTCCCGAAGGGTTTGCTGATCTTGAGGTAGGCATCGCCGACATTGAACTTCTGCTCGCCGTCGTCCTGGTAGTTGGCCTTGTCGTTGCGGATATCCATTGTGAATGAGACGTTTTTGCTGAAACCGGCAGCGGCTTCGAAACGCGTCCGGCGGAGGTAGGCGTCCCAGTTGTTGGTGTCGCTCTTTGCCGCGTCTTCATAATCACGCTGGTAGTTCTCGAACGTTCCCTGGATGCGGACTCCGAGTTTGAGCCACATGTCCGGGTTGTCCGATGCCGTGAACTTCATGTTCGGCGCGGTCTCCTGGCCCAGCAGGAATTCCGGGGAATCCTTTGCAATAACCGTCGTCTTCTCTCCGGACGTTTCAAGGGTGTTCGCATCGACGAACTCACCCATCTTGACACGGTTCTCGCCCGGCTGAGTAAAGACCTGTCCCGTTGTCGGATCACTGTAAAGCGTGGTGGCGTCGGCAGATGCGACCGTACTCAGTGTCAGTGCGGCAATCGTTGAGAGAACGATCTGTTTCATTGTTGTGCTTCCTCATTCATTAAGTTGTGTGAATTGTAAAGCAGCTTGGTTACATAAAGATTACAAAGATGTATCCCACTGTAACCAAAGAGCAACTGTAGCGTAACCATGATGCGGCGTCTGATGGGATGAACCGTATCGGGTCCAGTATAGCACACGGAGAATACCGGATACGACAGGGGACGGTTGTTGAATGAGAATGAGAAAAAGGGTAATTAGGAGTGGATGAAAGGGGAAACGGCGGCGAGGGGCCGCCGGAAAAGGGTGGGTGTGACCGCCCGGATTATTTGATGTTCGTTGTCCAGTATTCGCGGATCATCTGTTTCGTGCTTTCGGGCAGCGGGATGTAACCGAGCTTCTTGGCACTCTCGTCGCCCTGCTTGAAGGCGTAGTCATAGAAGGCGGTTACCTTCTTGTTCATGCCCGCTTTCTCTTTGGGCAGGAGGATGAAAGTGGCCGCGACGATCGGGTAGGAGGTGTCGCCCGGCTGGAGTGCCAGCAGTGCGTAGAAGTTGTCCTCTTTCGTCCAGCTGGCGTACTGTGCCGCCGCCTTGAAGTTCTCCTCGCGGGCCGTGACCCACTTGCCGTTCGCCGTCTGCAGCGTCGCGGCGGCGAGGTGGTTCTTCTCTTTGTAGGCGCTTTCGATGTAACCGATGGTGAAAGGCGTCTGTTTGAGGAGGTTGGAAACCCCTTCGTTGCCTTTGCCGCCCATACCGACGGCCCAGTCGATCGCCTTGCCGGCACCGTACGTGTTGGCCCAGTTCTCGGAGCTCTTTGTCAGGTAATAGGTAAAGTTGTATGTCGTGCCTGACCCGTCGGAACGGTGTACGACGATGATCTTTTCGTTCGGGAGCGCCAGCCCTTTGTTCTCCGCGGCGATCGCCGGGTCGTTCCACATCGTGATTTTGCCGGCGAAGATGTCGGCGACGAGAGTGTTAGAGAGTTTGAGCTGCTCGTCGGCGATGCCCGGGAGGTTATACGCGACGACGATTGCACCGATGACAGCCGGGAACTGGAGCAGTTTCGCCTTGGTCAGCTCCTTGGTCGTGAGCGGCTTGTCGGAGGCACCGAAGTCGACGATACGGTTCGTGATCTGCTTGATCCCGCCGCCGGAACCGATGGACTGGTAGTTGACACGGCTACGGGTCTCTTTGCCGTAGTTGAAAGCCCAGTCATAATAGAGCGGGGCGGGGAATGAAGCGCCCGCGCCGCTGATCTTGTCGGCTGCAGATGCAGAGGCCAGTGCAAGTGATGCAAGCGTAAGGGCAGTTGCGATGCGTTTGAACATAAACGATCCTTCGTGTTGTGATGGCCGAATTGTAGGATCGCACGGTTACAAAATGATTACACTTCATTTTTCGGGCGGGTGTGATTGTAACCTTTATGTTACCAAGCCCCCGTATAATCCCGGCCATCAATTATCAACTAAAACACGGCTGCCGCGGCCCGGGTATACCGCCGCCTATGGGAGTTGTGTTACACTATCTGAAATAAAGTAAGGATGAGCATGCTTCCACGCTACGAAACAAAGTTGCGCGAGATACAGGGGATGGTCGCCGAGATCATTCATAAAGAGGTTACAGCAAACCGTATGGCTCTCGAGGCGTACAGCGCCAAGAATGCGGACGGTTTCGAAGCAGCGACGGAAACCTTGAAGATGATCGAAAACGACGGCAACACCGTCGACAACGAGATCGTGAAGACCTTTGCGCTGTTCGGACCGGAAGCCCAGGAACTCCGCGGGCTGGTGGCCTACCTCAAGATGACCAACGAACTGGTCCGCATCGCCGAAGGGACGAAAAAATATGCCCGCCGCATCCGTGAACTGATGCAGAGCGATTGCAACCTTGAACCTTTCGACAATGCCATCGTCCAGCTGCACAAGAGCGTCGTCAATGCGCTGACCAGCATCTATGAGTGCGTTTCAAAGATCGACTCCTGCGATGTTGAGGAGACCTACCGGAAAGTAATGGTTGAAGAGAGCAAAAACGACGACCTCTTCGCGATCCTCGAAAAAGATATCATGTCCATGATCATCTCCGAGCATGAGCTCTCCGCATCGTATGTCCGGATGCTGGGGACGCTGCGCAAGCTCGAACGGGTCTGCGACCGTGCCGTCAACGTTGCCAACCTGCTGATGTTCGAACACAAAGGCGGGAAACTTCAGAGCTACTAAATAAGGGAGTGGGAAACGCGATGCAAACGACGATAGTCATTGTTGAGGATGAAGAGGACCTTCTTGAACTCATCGAGTACAACCTGGAAAAAGAGGGGTTTGAGACGATCGGATTCCTGAACACGAAAAACGTCCGCCGCGTGCTCGAGGAGGAGTCGGTCGACCTGATGATCATGGACCGGAACCTTCCCGGTGCGGAGGGGAGCGAATTCGTCGCTTTGCTGCGCAAGGAGGGGATCCAGACCCCGGTCATCTACCTCAGCGCCAAGAACAAAGAGAGCGATATCGAAGAGGGGTTCATGCGCGGCGGGGACGACTATATGACCAAGCCTTTCAATATGAAAGAGCTGCTGCTGCGCATCAACGCCGTGCTCCGCCGGACCAAGGGTACGCCCTCCGAGGGTGTCGTTGCCTACCGGGACATCCTGCTCAACCTCGCCTCGCGGGAGGTGACCATCGAGGGAAGCCCCATCACGCTCACCAAACTCGAATTCGACCTGCTGCATACGCTGATCTCCAACCAGAACGTCGTCCTTGACCGGGACTACCTGCTTGAACATGTCTGGGGAGGCGATGAGGTCTACCAGGACCGCACCGTCAACGTCGCCATCAACCGCCTCAAAGAGAAGATCGACCCGGACAAGAGCAAAGAGTACATCAAAACGGTACGCGGAGTAGGGTACACACTTTGCTGAAGATCCACCACTCATTTGTCCTCCAGTTCCTCGGCATCTTCGCGCTGATGGGGATCATTGCTTCATTCGTGGGCTACTTTACCCTTAAAGAGTCCGTCATCACTGACTACGAGGTGCGGCTCAAGCAGGAGATCGGGCTGATCGAGTCCACCCTGCAGTACGTTCCCAGCCTTGACGCTTACATTGCGGATACGGCGCCGCGGATCGGGAAACGCATCACCGTCATTGCCGCCGACGGCACGGTGGCCGCGGAGAGCGATGCCAACCGCGAAGAGATGGAAAACCACGCCAACCGCGAAGAGGTCATGGCCGCCGCCAAAGGGGAGTTCGGCCAGGCCGTCCGCTTCTCCCATACGATCGGCATCGATTTTCTCTATGTGGCCAAACGCATCGTCTGGCAGGGGCGCTCTTACACGCTGCGCATCGCCGTCAGTCTGCAGAAGGTGCTTGACGACTTCTACAAACTGCTTTACCGGCTGGCGGGCGTCCTGGCCCTGCTGCTGCTCGTCGTGGTCTACCTCGCGGTACGGATGAGCCGCAAGATCCGCTACGACATCGCCCAGCTCTCGGCCTACCTCGAAGAGATCAGCGACAAGAACTACAAAGCGGTCGTGAAACCGCGCTATTTCACGGAGTTCCTGCAGATCTCGCTGCTGCTCAAGAACCTCGTCAAGAAGCTGGCCAAGCGGGAGCGCCAGAAGCGCAAGTACACGGCGCGGCTGCGCCTCATCAACAAGCAGCGCAATGATATCCTCTCGGCGATCAGCCACGAGTTCAAGAACCCGATCGCCTCGATCGTCGGCTACGCGGAGACGCTCCATGACGATCCGGAAATCGACGGCCGGATCCGGCAGCGCTTCTTGCAGAAGATCACGGCCAACGCCCAGAAGATCTCGACGATGCTCGACCGCCTGTCGCTCTCCGTCAAGCTCGAGAACAATGACCTGGCCCCGGCGAAGAGCCGGTTTGATCTCTGCGATCTGGCCACCGAGTGTGCAAACAACATTACGAAAAAGTACACCGACCGGACCCTGGACGTCTCCTGTCCCCCCAGCAGTGTCGAAGCGGACCGCACGATGATCGACCTGGTCGTCACGAACCTGCTCGATAACGCGATGAAATACTCCGAAGGGGCGGTGACACTGGAGATAGCGGACGGGATGCTCTGGGTCCATGACCGGGGGATCGGCATCGCCGCAAAGGAGCTTGACCGTATCAGCAGCAAGTTCTACCGCGTCGACAAGAACACCTGGGACAATTCGATGGGACTGGGGCTCTCCATCGTCAGCTACATCCTGGCCCTGCACAACACGAAGCTGCAGATCAGCAGCGTGGAAGGGGAGGGCTCCTCGTTCGGTTTCAGCCTCGCCCCCCTCATGCCGGGTGCCGCTTCGGATACCGCGCCGACAGCCGACGTCCCACTGCTCTGAAGCCCCTTGCCTGCGGGCTTTACCACCTATATGTAATGTTTCTGTAACCTTTGTAGCTTACCATTGCGCCCACCATATCAAGGGCATCTACGCCCGATGAAGAGAGAAAAGTTTGACACTACTGATTGACAAACTGTTTGCGAACGCGACCCGCTTTGTCGCGGTGGCTATTTTGCTGCTCGTCGCCTGGATTTTTACGGTGCTTTTCCAGCACTCCACGGAGGCGATCGCCGCGTTCGGGTTTGATTTCATCCTCCAGGACAAATGGGCGCCGAACCTGGAAAAATTCGGCGGGTTCGCCGCGATTGCCGGTTCGGTGATCTCGACCTTCCTGGCGATGCTCTTCGCCGTTCCGGTCGCGATAGGGGTGGCGATCTTTCTGAGCGAGATCGCCCCGGCGAAGCTCAAATCACCCGTCGGGGTCTCCATCGAGCTGCTGGCGGCGATCCCCTCGGTCATCTACGGGATGTGGGGGCTTTTCTATTTCGTGCCCATCATCCGTGACGTTTTCGGCGGTCTGGGGATCGGGATGCTTACTGCGGGGATTATCCTCGCGATCATGATCCTGCCTTTCATGGCGGCGGTCACCCGCGACGCGATGAACACGACGCCGGACATCCTCAAAGAGTCGGCATACGCGCTGGGGGCGACGAAGTGGGACGTCATCAAGGACGTCGTCATCCCCTACGCCAAGGCGGGGATCATCGGTTCGCTGATCCTGGCCCTGGGCCGTGCCGTCGGCGAGACGATGGCCGTCACCTTCGTCATGGGGAACGTGCACAAGATCTCGCTGGACATTACCGCGCCGGCGACGTCGATTCCCGTTACCCTCGCCAATGAGTTCACGGAGGCCGATACGGATCTCTACTTCTCGAGCCTCTTCGAACTGGCGCTGATCCTGATGGTGATGAGCTTCGTCATCATCGCGCTGGCGAAGTTCTATTTTCTGCGCCGTACAAGGAAAGTGAAATGACCGCGATTGAAAAACGCCTGCTCGTCAACAAGATCGTCCTCGGGCTTTCGAGCCTCTCGGCCCTGATCGGGATCGGCTTTCTCTTCTGGATCCTCTATGTCCTCGTCGCCAACGGCATCGATGCCATCAACTGGAACATCTTCGTCTTCGAAGGGGCGCCTCCGGGCTACGAGGAGAGCGGTCTGCGGCAGGCGCTGATCGGCCAGCTCATCCTGGTCGGTGTGGCGACCGCCGTCGGCGTGCCGCTGGGTATCCTGGCCGGGACCTACCTCAGCGAGTACGGCCAGAAGTCGAAGCTTGCTGAGATCATCCGCGACATCTCCGACATCATGATGAGTGCGCCGAGTATCGTTATCGGCTCCTTCGTCTACGCCATTATCGTCCTGCCGATGGGCCATTTCAGCGGCTGGGCCGGGGTCGTGGCGCTGGCGATCATCATGATCCCGATCATTCTGCGCACGACGGACGACATGCTGCAGCTGGTCCCCTCGACCCTGCGCGAGGCGGCTTTTGCCCTGGGCGCACCGAAGTACAAGGTGATCATGCAGGTCGTCTACCGCGGTGCGAAAGCGGGGGTACTGACCGGCGTTCTGCTGGGGATCGCCCGCGTGGGCGGGGAGACGGCACCGCTGCTGTTCACCTCGTTCAACGACAACTTCCTCAACTACGATCTCAGCGAGCCGATGGCGTCGCTGACGGTCACGATGTTCAACTACGCGACCAGCCCCTATGAGGACTGGCAGAAGATGGGATGGGCCGCGGCGTTCATCCTCTCGATGTTTATTCTTGGCCTCAACATTCTGGGCCGTCTGATTCTACTCAAGAAAAAAGGGAGATAGCCTATGGCGACCGTAATCGACATTCCGTCCGAAAAGGCGATCGAAGTCAACAATTTCAGTTTCACCTATGCCGGTGCTTCGTCGCCGAACCTCAAGAACATCTCCATGCCGATCGCCAAAAACGCGGTCACGGCCCTGATCGGGCCTTCGGGCTGCGGGAAAACGACCCTGCTGCGTTCGTTCAACCGCATGCACGACCTCTATCCGGGGAACACGTATGACGGCAAGATCATGTTCGAAGGGCGCAACATCGTTGAGAGCAAAGAGGACCTGATCAACCTGCGTATCAAGATCGGGATGATCTTCCAGAAGCCGACGGCGTTCCCGATGAGCATCTTCGACAACATCGCCTACGGCATGCGCCTGCAGGGACTTAAAAACAAAACCGAGCTCGCGGACCGCGTTGAGAAGGCGCTGCGCGACGCCGCGATCTGGGACGAGGTGAAAGACCGTCTCAAGCACGATGCGAACGGCCTCTCGGGCGGACAGCAGCAGCGCCTCTGTATTGCGCGCGCCATCGCCGTCGAGCCGGATGTCCTGCTCTTCGACGAACCGACCTCGGCACTCGACCCCATCTCCACCCAGGGGATCGAGAAGCTCGTCATGGAGCTGCGCGACCGCGTTACGATCATTATCGTCACGCACAACATGCAGCAGGCGGCCCGCGTCAGCGACTATACGGGCTTCATGTACCTGGGCGAGCTCATCGAGCTGAACAAGACCGACGAAATGTTCGTCACCCCGGCGGAAAAACTCACCCAGGAGTACATCAGCGGTAAATTCGGCTGATGCCGGGCTGCTTCTGCCCCTTCCTTCTTTCTCTTCTTATACGTTTTATCTGATTGTTTTATTGCTGTAGTCTACGGTGCGGGGGCACCGGTTAGCGGATCATGTAGCCGATGCCGCGGACGGTTTTGATATAGTCTTTGCTCTTGTCCGGGTCGATCTTCTCTTTGAGGCGGTTGATGGCGACGTTGACCGTGCGCCCCTGGTAGCTGTCGCTTTTGCCCCAGACACTTTTGAGCAGGTAGTCGCGCCGCAGCACGGTGGTGCGGTTCTCGATAAAGGTACGCAGCAGGTTGAATTCCAGTTTGGTCAGTTCGACGGGCATGCCGGCGATGAAAGCTTCGCGCGAATGCAGGTGCAGCTCGATGTCGCGGTAGGTGACGATCTGCTCCTCCTCTTCACCGCGCGTACGGCGCAGAACGGCCTTGATCCGCAGGATCAGTTCGTCGATTTCGAACGGTTTGGTGATGTAGTCGTCACCGCCGCGCAGGAACCCCTCCTGCACCTGGGCACTGCTGTCTTTGGCCGACAGGAAGATGACCGGGGTTTTGAGGCCCTGGTAGCGTAGCATCGCGATATATTCGCTTCCCTCGACATCGGGAAGGTTACGGTCCATGATGATCAGGTCGACCGGCTCTTCGGTCAGGACCTGCTTGACATTTTTCGTATTGGTGAAACCGACAACGTCGAAGCCCTCTTTGCCCAGTCTGTATTCCAAGAGCTCAAGAAGATCAGTATCGTCTTCAACGATGGCAATCGTAGCTTTCATAGCTTGTACCTTGTGCAAATTAATGTTTATAGCACGGAACCTTATTAAAAGGACATTACGTTTCGGTTACATAAAGAATACTCCGCCTGCAGAATAATGTAATCATTCAGTGATCTTGCTGTGCAGGCGTTGTAACAAAACAATTTTACACTTCCGCCATCTTTTACTTACGGAGAACATTTATGGCCCTTTCACAAAACACATCCGCAATCGCGCTGAGCGCTGCGACAGCCATTCTTCTTACTTTCTCAGGCTGCGGCGGCGGCGGTGGTGGTACAGGTACCACTGTCAACACGGATACGAATACGACAACAGATGTCAATACAACAACGACGAGCACACTTCTTTATGACGGTGCGGGTGCGGCGGACGTACAGGTACGTTACGAAGCGAACGATGCGACATATACAGCGGTACCGGCTCCGGCATACGATGCAGCGAACATCAGCGTTCTGACAGGCGACATCACGGTTGACACGACGCTGACTGCGGACAAGCAATGGGACGTTCAGGGCCTGGTCAAAGTCAAAAACGGTGCGACGCTGACAGTTGAGCCGGGTACGGTTGTCTTCGGTGACGCCGGTGCGAACTACATCGTTGTTACACAGGGATCCAAGATCATTGCCGACGGTACGAAAGATGCGCCGATCATCTTTACTTCCAAGATGGCACTGATGAACCCGGCAGCGGCAGACGTTGGCCAGTGGGGCGGTCTGACACTCCTGGGTAAAGCGCCGACGAACCACGCCAGCCCGTTCTACGAGGTTGACGAGACGGATCCGGATTTCGCATTCGGTAACGCGACGATGGGTGCAGGTGATGCGAACGACAACAGCGGTATTCTGCGCAACGTTTACATCATGAACTCCGGTTACACGGTTGCAACTGACCTCGAGATCAACGGTCTTTCACTGGCAGGTGTCGGTGCAGGCACACTGATCGACGATGTTACGGTTATCAACTCCTCTGACGACTGTATCGAGATCTGGGGCGGTACGGTAGACGTCAGCAACCTGGCGATGATCAACTGCCAGGATGACAGCTTCGACCTTGACTATGGTTACAGCGGTCATGCAACGAACATCTTTGTCCAGCAGAAAGAGATTGCCCATGCAGGTTTCGAGATCTCCAGTGGCGGTGACACTCCGATGACAATGGCGAAGATCTCCAACTTCTCCATCAACAAGGTCAACGGAAGCGACGAGGGCGGTATCTACATCAAAGACGATACGACGGCTCCGGAATTCGTTAACGGCCTGATCAGCACGATGGGTGCAACAGACGCGGCGTTCCATACGAAGAAACTCTTCTCTGCAACGCAGAAAGCGGTTATCGCCTTCAATGATGTCACCGTCCGTGCGGAAACGCTCTATGACGGTGCGGGTGCGGCGGACGTGCAGGTACGTTACGAAGCGAACGATGCGACATATACAGCGGTACCGGCTCCGGCATACGATGCAGCGAACATCAGCGTTCTGACAGGCGACATCACGGTTGACACGACGCTGACTGCGGACAAGCAATGGGACGTTCAGGGCCTGGTCAAAGTCAAAAACGGTGCGACGCTGACAGTTGAGCCGGGTACGGTTGTCTTCGGTGACGCCGGTGCGAACTACATCGTTGTTACACAGGGATCCAAGATCATTGCCGACGGTACGAAAGATGCGCCGATCATCTTTACTTCCAAGATGGCACTGATGAACCCGGCAGCGGCAGACGTTGGCCAGTGGGGCGGTCTGACACTCCTGGGTAAAGCGCCGACGAACCACGCCAGCCCGTTCTACGAGGTTGACGAGACGGATCCGGATTTCGCATTCGGTAACGCGACGATGGGTGCAGGTGATGCGAACGACAACAGCGGTATTCTGCGCAACGTTTACATCATGAACTCCGGTTACACGGTTGCAACTGACCTCGAGATCAACGGTCTTTCACTGGCAGGTGTCGGTGCAGGCACACTGATCGACGATGTTACGGTTATCAACTCCTCTGACGACTGTATCGAGATCTGGGGCGGTACGGTAGACGTCAGCAACCTGGCGATGATCAACTGCCAGGATGACAGCTTCGACCTTGACTATGGTTACAGCGGTCATGCAACGAACATCTTTGTCCAGCAGAAAGAGATTGCCCATGCAGGTTTCGAAATCTCTTCCGGCGGTGACACTCCGATGACAATGGCGAAGATCTCCAACTTCTCCATCAACAAGGTCAACGGAAGCGACGAGGGCGGTATCTACATCAAAGACGATACGACGGCTCCGGCGTTTGTCAACGGTCTGATCAGCAGACTCACCGACACGGATGCAGCCTTCCATACGAAGAAGCTCTTCTCAACATTACAAAAAGCGACTATCAGCTTCAAAGATGTTACTGCAAAGTAACCTTTGAACTCTCCGGGAGGCCCTCTGGGGCCTTTCCGGGGCTTTTCTCCCCTTTTACCCCTCCCGATTATTTCAAATTGTTTCCATAATGTTACCTAACGGTGACGATGACGTAACGCAAACTCTGTACCCTTCGCCTATCTTTTTTATGTGGGGTATGTATGGTACCGAATACGATAAAACTCTGGCTGGCCGGTTCGTTGATCGCAGCATCGACACTGACAGCAAGTACCGAAGAAAATATGGCGGCATCACTGATGAAGCTGCGTGCCGAAGTCGAAAAACTGAATACGCAGATTCAGGAAGAGAAAGACGACACGAAAGCGGCAATGCGCTCGCTTGTTCTGGAAAAGAACGAGCTCGATGCGACGATCGGACGTGAAAACCTGAAGATCAAGCAGATCGAGCAGGAGATCGCCAAAGTCCGTCAGCAGATCGCAGCGGCGAGCAAGAACAGCGAAGGCATCAAGCCCGTTGTCGTTGCCGCCATCGCCGATCTCAAAGCACAGATCGCTTCCGAACTTCCTTTTAAAACGGCAGAACGCCTGGAAGATGTCGAACGTATCGAGAGCCAGATGAACGAAGGGCTTATCACACCGCAGAAAGCGCTGGCCCAGGTCTGGAACAGTTATGCCGACGAAGTGCGCATGACGAAGGAGAACGGCCTGTTCAAACAGACGATCAAGCTTGACGGTGAAGACCGCCTGGCTGAGATCGCCCGTCTCGGTTCCGTGATGATGTTCTTCAAAACCCCGGATGACCGTGTCGGCTATGCGGCCAAAGACGCCAACGGCTGGTACTACAAAGAGTCCGTGAACAAGACGGAACAAGAACAGATCCTCGCACTTTTTGATGCGATGCAGAAACAGATCCGCACCGGCTACTTTACCCTGCCGAATGCCATTGCGACGACGGAGGTGAAATAATGAAACGTATTGTCCTTATCCTGATGATGGCGGTACTCTCCCTCTCCGCTGCAACGGAAACAGAACTGCAGCGCGCCTATGCCAAAGAGTTCGCGTTCCTCAAAGCCCAGAAAGAGATGCTCGAAAAACGTCTCTCACAGGTAAAAAAAGAGGATGCGGCCCGCATCGCAACCGCGAAAAAAGAGATCGCGTCTCTGCAGAATGATGTTCTGGTAAAGACGCAGACATCCGACCGCCTCGGCGAGCAGCTTTTCCGCTCCCAGCAGAACGCGGAAAATATCAATGATGACACGGCGCTGCTTGAATCCGTCGCCCTGCAGGGACAATCCTCCCTCGCACCGTACGGCATCAAGCTGGCCATCAACAAAGAGGACTACCCGGCGACACTGCAGCAGCTGTTTGCGTCGACGCTGACACTCGGCCGTGAACTCTCATCTGTCCGCGTCACCGAGGGGAGTTTCTACCTCAAAGACGGCAGCGAGCAGAAAGGCAAACTCGTCAAGGTCGGAAACATCGCGACCTACGGCGTTGCCGAAGGCGCATCCGGCGTCCTGGTCCCGGCGGGCGGCGACAAGCTGAAACTGTGGGATGCTCCGGAATCCGCAGCGACGGCGGCGGCACTGGCACAGGGGCAGACACCTGCTTCGCTCGAGATTTTCGTGTATGAGAATGTCTCCAAAGAGATCGAGGACAAAACGGAAAAGAGCGTAATGGACGTCATCGAATCCGGCGGTATGATCGGCTGGGTCATCATCGTCCTCGGCCTCTTCGCACTGCTGCTCGTCGTACTGCGCGCCTTCTTCCTCAGCGGAGCCGGCTCCAGAACATTGCCGGTGGCGAAAGAGACCCTGAACGAACTCAAATCCAAAGGGGTTGAAGCGACGCTGGAATTCCTCAAAATGAAAAAAGGGGCTGCAGCCCGTGTTATGAAGGCGACGGTCCGTAACCTTGACCGCGACCGTGAACACGTTGAAGATATCGTTGCCGAAGCGATCATGCACGAGAGCGAGCGCCTCGACCGTTACGGTTCTGCCATCATGGTCGTCGCTGCCGTCGCACCGCTGCTGGGGCTTCTGGGTACCGTCACCGGTATGATCGCGACCTTCGACATCATCACCGAGTTCGGTACGGGTGATCCGAAGCTGCTCTCCGGCGGTATCTCGATTGCGCTTGTTACGACGGAACTGGGTCTGATCGTTGCGATCCCGCTGCTGCTGCTGGGCAACATGCTCAACGGCTGGGCGGAACGTATCAAAGACGGTATGGAGCAGTCCGCGCTGCACCTGATCAACGAGTATAACAAGCTGAAATAATGCAACCGGGACTCCAAAACCTTTTCGATCAGTTTCTGATCTACATGCAGAGCGGCGGCTTTGTCATGTGGCCGCTGTTCGTTCTGGTCATTGTTTTGTGGTACGCACTGGGTTACCGCTTCCACGCCATCAAGCGCGGGTCGCAAAAGAGCGTGCGGGTACTGATCCGCAAGTTTGACTCCGGGAAGCGTGAAGTGCCCCGGGGACTCATTGACGGCGCGGTCGTCGATGCCCTGAAAATCGTCAACGCGGGCTACCGCGGCACGGTCGGGCGCGAACTGATCGAGGATGCGTTCTATGAATACCGTCAGGAACTCAAAAAGTACCGTAAAACCGTCAACACCATCGTCATGGTTTCACCGTTGATCGGTCTGCTGGGAACGGTTGCCGGGATGATCGAAACCTTCGATTCGCTCGGGAGCATGACGCTCTACAGCCAGGGCGGGGGGATCGCTGCGGGGATCTCGCAGGCGCTCTTTACGACGCAGCTCGGGCTCGTTGTTGCCGTACCGGGCCTGGTCGTCGGTCGTCTGATCGACCGCCATTCGAAGATCATGGAACTCGAACTGGAACAGATCAAGGATATCGTCTGTTCGGAAGAAGAAGGAAAGTAAATGCGTTTTAGACAGAAAAAAGAGCTGGATCAGGCCGTCGATATTTCGCCGCTGATCGATATGGTATTTATTCTGCTGATCTTTTTCATGGTCAGTACGACCTTTGTCAAGGACATGAAGCTCGACCTGGAACGTCCGGGGGCCTCTTCGGCGTCACGGGCATCGAGCAAGGTGATCAAGGTCTACCTCGACAACCAGGCACAGGCCTACGTCGACAACCAGCCCATCAAGGTCTGGGCGCTCCAGAGCAAACTGCGCGATCTGCTGCGCACCTCGACGGAGAAGTCGGTTCTGGTCGTGACGGACGATACCATCCCGGTGGAGAAACTGATCGAAGTCGTCGACCAGTGCCGCATGTCGGGTGCCAAGGATGTCGCCGTCGCCACGAAGAAAGAGGTCGGGTAAGGTGCGCACCGCTTCCCCGCTGAAAAAACACGCGCTGGCACTCCTGTGGAGCGTTTTCGGTCTCTTTTTCGTGTTCATCGTCGTCATCGAGATGAACAAGGAAGGGTGGGATGAACCTACCAAGAAGAAAGAGGCGACGGCACAGTTTGATATCCAGCAGGTTGCCCAGCCCAAACCGAAACCGAAGCCCAAACCGAAACCGAAGCCGAAAAAGGTGAAGCCCAAGCGTGCGGCACCGACGCCGAACCTCAGTTCGCAGCTCTCGGGGATCGATACGGGTCTTGAAGCCTTCCAGTCCGACGATCTGCTCAGCGACGATGCGCTGCTCGGTGATGTCGGTAAGGATATGGTCATGACCGACGATACGGTCGACCAGGCGCCGCAGCCTTCACGCCGCACGCCGATCGAGTATCCGAAAAAGGCCCGCAAGATGGGTGTTACGGGTTATGTACTGATGAACCTGCTGATCAACAAGCAGGGGCATGTCGAAAAGGTCAAGGTGCTTGAGAGTACCCCGGAAGGCACCTTCGAGGATGTCGCCGTGGCGGCCGTCAAAACGTGGGAGTTCAAGCCGGCGCAGTACCAGGGCGAACCGGTCAAAGTATGGGCGAAGCAGAAGATCCGCTTCGACCTCAATTAAGGAGGAGAACCGATGAAACAGATACTGATTGTTATGGCATTGGTCGGGGCTCTCTCCGTCTCACTGGCTGCCAAAACCGATGATGTCGATTATGTCGAACTGGGGGCGATGATGCTGCGCGACGGTCACGTCGAACGCGCCAGCGATGCCCTCAACATGGTCGATCTCAACGATACCGAGACCGACCTGCCGCGCTACTACATGCTCAAGGGTCTGGTGGAAACGAAGCAGAGCCTCTATAAAGAGGCCAATGCGGATTTCTACAAGTCCATCGAGCTGAATGAGGATACGAACGCTTCCAAACCGCTCTACCTCTATATCGCCCAGAACAGCTTCAAGCTCAAAGAGTACAAAGGGTGTATCGCGGCGCTGGATAAGGTACCCGACCTCATGGCCCAGAACCCGAAACTCTTCGGTCTCAAGGCGGAGTGTTACTGGCGTGAAGGCGATCAGGACGCGGCAATGGCCGTGCTTCGCGATGTGAACAACCGTTTCCCTGAGTACTGGGACGCCTACAAACAGCGCTTCTACTACCTTGTCTCCCTGGGGCTTTACCAGGCGGCGCTTGAAGATGCGCAGGTTTATCTGAAAAACGCGCAGGCGAACGAGACGATCCTGATCAACTTCATCAACGCCCTGCGCCAGAGCGGCCAGACGGACAAGGCGATCGAACTGGGTGAAACGGCGAACCTCCGCTACCCGAGCAGCGCCAAGGTGACGGTGATGCTCGCGCACCTCTACCTTGACAAAGAGATGATCGGTGCCGCGGCGGAGCTCTTCAACGAAGCCTCCATCGAGGACGGGAAGTACACCAACGAATCGGCGGAGATGTACCGCCGCGCCCGTGATTACGTCATGGCGCTGCTCAAGAACACGCAGATGCTCGATACGAAAGAGAAGTACAAGCAGCGTATCGCGATCTTCCTGGAGTACGGGGATTTCGAGCGTATCATCGCGACCCGCCAGGCCATGGCGCGCAGCGGCCTGATGGACGAGGAGAGCATGCGTTACGCCCTCGCCTACGCCTACTATATGGAAGGCGAGTTCGAACAGACCGAAGCGCTGCTCGAGACCCTGACGCAGCCGGACCTCTTTTCCAAGGCGGTCGAACTGCGTAAGAAAATGGAAAAATGCAAAAATAATATTTGGGAGTGCCAGCAATGATGCGTATACTTTTTTTGGTAACCTGGCTGACCATGAGCCTCTTCGCCGCGGGCGGGGAACTTTCACTCTACGTGCTCAAAGACGGCAAACCGCTTCCGGAGCAGCAGGTCGTCATCGTCAAACTGCTCTCCGACACGGAGAACGAGGCTGCGGCGTCGGAGATGTTCGGCGCCGAATGGATGACGGATGCGCAGGGTTACCTGACCACGGCAATGCCCGAAGGGCGCTACCAGCTCCAGCTGCTGGCGACGGACAACGGGACGCCCCAGGCCTTCGTCAAAAAGAACTTCGTGATCGCGCCGGGCAAACAGACCCAGATCATCCTGTCGCTCAAGACGGACAATACGCTCTCCTTCGCGGACGTCGAAGCCCCGGCCGACCTGGCCACGGAAGCGGACACCAAGAAGAGTGTCGCGCGCGTCAACGGTACGGTGGCGCTGACACTGCTCTCCGGCGAGGATGAGAAACCGGTTGCGGGTGCCCGTGTCTTCGTGCCGGGCGTGAAGGTCAACGCCGTTTCGGATGCGGCCGGTCATATCGTGATCGACCTGCCGGAGGGGAACCAGACGCTCTCGATCATCCACACCAGCTACTCTTCGCAGAACATCAAAGTGACGGTCCTGCCCAAAGAGATGGTCAGCCGCACGGTCGAGCTGAGCCCGGCGGCGATGGAACTCGAAGAGTTCGTCGTCCTGGCGCCGCAGGTCGAGGGGAGTATCGCGGCCGTCATGGCGGAGGTCCGCAACAGCGAAACGATCGCGAACGTGATCGGTTCGGCGCAGATGTCGAAGCAGGGGGACTCCAACGCGGCGAGCGCCCTGAAACGTGTCCCGGGGATTACGATCATCGGCGGCAAGTACATCTATGTCCGCGGTCTGGGTGACCGTTACTCGAACACCGAGCTCAACGGGATGTCGCTGCCCTCACCGAACCCGATCAAACGGACGGTCCCGCTGGACATGTTCCCCAGCATGGTTATCGGGAGCCTGCAGGTACAGAAGACCTTCACCCCGGACATCACCGGTGCGTTCGGCGGCGGCTACGTCAACGTGCGGACCAAGTCGAACGTCGATGAGGACCATGCCAGCATCAAGCTGGGGATCAATGCCCATGACAGCGCCGGGAAGGATGCGACCACGTATGAGGGTGCTTCCTCGGACTGGACGGGCTATGACCACAGTTTCCGCCCCTTCCCTGGCTCCTTTAACAGTGCATCCCTGCCGACGGTAGGATCGACACCGCCGACACTCAACTATACGGACGCGGAGTTGCGCTCCATGCTGCAGCGCCGTGACGTCAATGCACAGTCGACGACCGTGCCTTACGGCGGCGAAGTGCAGGTCGAGTTCGGCAAACAGTATACGATCGCCGATGAGCACGAGCTGAGCCTGCTGGCCTCCTACGGCTACAAAGGCGAATCCAGCCTGCGTACCTACACGTCCTACGACTACCTCGTCTCCCGTGACGGGGTACAGACGCCGACGCCGGACAACACCGCGACGAACGACATGCTGCAGACGACGATCCAGCACGGCGGGATTATCAGCCTGGGGTACCAGTTCCGCAACCTGGACCTGCAGTATACGAAACTCTTCGTGCTCAATACGCTCGACCAGACCCGTGACGTCAACGGGACGTTCGGCGAGAACAACTCCAAAGAGCACCAGTACTATTTCGAATGGCAGGAGCGCGAGCTCAACATCGATCAGCTCAGCGGCGGCCTTGACTACAAGCTGTGGGTCGACAACCGCTTCGATTTCGGTGCGGAGCTTGCCCAGGCGAGCGAATACGTTCCCAACGATGTCTATTACAACTACAAGCAGTACTTCTCGACGCAGCCGTACGTCTTTGCGCGTCCGGACAGCATGCTGAGCTACAGCCACCGTACGACGGACGATAAGCTTTACAACGTCTATGCGAAGAACCGCACCCAGGTGCCGATGCTCAGCGACGAGGACTACCTCGAAGCCGGGATCGTCACCGAGCATAAAGAGCGTGAAGGGCGCCGGGTCGACCTGCAGATGCAGAGTAACATCAAAGACCTCGGTGTCAGCTCCGGTCCGATCAACGGCATTATCAACTACGGCGACGGTTCGGACCTGGACTTCTCGCTGACCTCACTGCCCAGAGACCAGTACAATGCGGAGCTCGACCGCAACGCCTACTATGTCAAAGGGATGATCAAACCGACGGAGGCGATGGATATCACCTTCGGCGGACGCTACGTGGATCTGCGCCAGACGGTGGAGCAGTATCAGGTCGATAACAACATCATCGTACTGACGCCGAATACGCTGAAGTTCAACAAAGTCCTCCCGAGCCTCGGGATGACCTACCGCCTCGACGACAGCAACCAGTTCCGTCTGGCCTATTCGGAGACCTTCATCTACCCGGACTTCCGTGAGTTCGTCAATGCCGAGTTCATGCACCCGCTCTACCTGGCGAAAGTCGCGGGGAACCCGGACCTGATCGAGACGGATATCCAGAGCATCGATGCGCGCTACGAATACTATATGAACGAGACGGACGCCCTGACGGCGGCGCTGTTCTACAAGCACATGGACAACCCGATCGAGGATACCCGCGCCTTCACGACGGGTACCCTGCCGCGCTTCTCCTTCGACAACTCCAAGGCGGCGGAGCTGGCGGGGATCGAGCTGAGCTGGAACAAGCACCTCGATTTTATCGATTCGTCGCTGGAGAACGTCAGTTTCGGCGGGAACTACACCTATATCTACTCCAAGGTGGAGCTGACGCCGGAGCAGCAAGCGAAATTCGTGACCCAGGACCGCGGTCTGCAGGGGCTTTCACCGCAGGTGCTCAACCTCTCGCTGACCTACGACGACCCGAACACGCGTTCGGTCAACCTCTCGTACAACAAGATGGCCCGCCGTCTGATGCGCGTCGCGCTGAAAAACGGCGACGTTATCCTCGGGCTGGACGATTACGAGATCCCGCCGCACCTGCTCGATTTCACCTGGATCGAGAAGTTCGAGGTCGATGCGCTCAATACGACGCTGGACCTGACCTTCAAGGTCAAGAACCTCCTCGACGACGAAACGGTCTGGGAGCAGGGAAGCCAGACGACCTTCAAGTATAAAACAGGCCGCTCCTACTCCCTCTCGGTACGCGCAACCTTCTGATGGCGGCGGCAAAAGCCGCTGCTTTATCCCCCCGCAAGCCCCTTGCGGGCATAATAGCATCTTAATTTTCCTTGATGGGACAGAGCATGCTTGATTTCGCAAAATTCACCAAATATTCCAGACCGGGGCCGCGCTATACGAGCTACCCGACGGCACTGGAATTCAGCACCGACTTTGCTTACGACACCTACCTCGAAAAGCTGAAAGGGCAGGACAAGAAGCGTCCCCTTTCGCTCTATTTCCATCTCCCTTTCTGCCGCAACGCATGCTACTTCTGCGGCTGTAACGTCGTCTTTACCTCGAAGGAGGATAAAAAGATCCGCTATATCGACTACCTGAAGCGGGAGATGGATATCCTCGCACAGCACCTCGATACGTCGCGGGAGGTGATCCAGCTGCACTTCGGGGGCGGGACGCCGACCTTCTTCAGCGCCGCACAGCTCGACGAGATCATTACGGCCATCAAGGCCCACTTCCCGAACTTCGCCGCGGACGCGGAGGTGAGCTGCGAGATCGACCCGCGCCACATCGACGAGGCGCAGATGAAGGTGATGAGCGATGCCGGGTTCAACCGGGTGAGTTTCGGCATCCAGGACTTCAACGAGAAGGTCCAGGAAGCGGTGCACCGGGTCCAGCCCTACGACATCACAAAGAAGGCGATGGACCTGGCGCGCAAATACAACATGGTCAGCGTCAACGTCGACCTCATTTACGGCCTGCCGCACCAGACGCTGGCGACCTTCATGGAAACGCTGAAACTCGCCGTGACGCTGAACCCGGACCGCTTTGCGGTCTTCAACTACGCCCATGTACCGTGGCTCAAGAAGACGATGCGCAAGATCGACGAGACGACCCTGCCCAAACCGGAGGAAAAGCTCTCCATCATGCAGCAGACGATCGATTTTATGGAAAGCAACGGCTACCGGATGATCGGGATGGACCACTTCGCCAAGCCCGAGGACGAGCTCTTCAAGGCGATAGAGAAGGGGGAGCTGCACCGCAACTTCCAGGGGTATACGACCAAGGGCGGTGCGGACCTCGTCGGTGTCGGGCTCACCTCCATCGGCGAGGGCGTCGACTACTACGCGCAGAATTTCAAGGAGATGGCGGCATACGAAGCGGCCATCGACGCGGGGCGTCTGCCGTTCGAGCGCGGGGTTACGCACAGCGCTGACGACCTGATCCGCCAGCACGTCATCATGGAGCTGATGAGCAACTTCAAACTCGACATCACCCGTTTTGAAGCGAAGTTCGGCGTGAAGTTCGACGAGTATTTCGCCGATGCGCTCGAAGAGTTGCAGCCGATGGTCCACGAGGAGCTGCTCGAGATCGCGCCGGAGAAGATCGAGTGCTCCCCGACGGGCACGCTGCTCATCCGCAATATCGCGATGGCTTTCGATGCCTATATGAAAAAACACGCCGGCAGCAAGAAGACATTTTCGAAAACTGTCTGATTTGTATTAATGATCAAAAATATAAACGAATTGAAAAACATTCGCTAAAATTGCGCCATGACTAAACGGTATTCGGAAGAGATTTTCAATTTTACGGCCACGTCGGATGCGTGCATCAAGTGCGGGAAGTGTATCCCCGTCTGTACGATCCACAACGTCAATGCGGACGAGGTCACGAGCCCCCGCGGTTTCATCGACCTGCTCGGCGCCTACGAGCGCGGCCAGCTGGAGCTGGACAAGACGGCCAAGGATATCTTCGAGAGCTGCTTCCTCTGTACGAACTGTACCGACGTCTGCCCCAAATCCCTGCCCACCGACATGGTCATCGAGCAGGTGCGCGCCGATATCGCCGACAAGTTCGGCATCGCCTGGTTCAAGAAGGCCTTCTTCTTCCTGCTGCGCCACCGCCGCCTGATGGACTTTTTCATGAAGTCCGGGTACGCCTTCCAGACCTGCGGCTTCAAGATCAAGGAGCAGACCTCCTCCATGCAGCCGCGCTTCTCCCTGCCGCTGATCAAGAAAGAGCGCCTGCTGCCCTCCATGGGCAAAAAGTCCTTCCTCAACAGCTATCCGGAGATGACAAACAACGGCGGTAAGCGCAAAGTCGCCATCTTTATCGGCTGTCTGGCCAACTACAACTACACCGGCATCGGCAAATCGCTGATGGAGATCCTGGAAGTGCTGGAGATCGACGCCTTCATCCCCAAAAAGCAGCTCTGCTGCGGGGCCCCGGCCTATTTCACGGGGGATTTCGCGACGGTAGACCACAACGCGAAGAAGAACATCGAGTACTTCGAGAGCTTCATCGACGAGGTCGAGGCGATCATCATCCCCGAAGCGACCTGTTCGGCGATGATCAAGATCGACTACGAGCACTTTTTCCACGACCAGCCGGAGTGGAAAGCGCGGGCGCAGAAGCTGAAAAACAAGGTCTACATGGCGACGGAGTGGCTGGAGCAGAAGACGCACCTCTCGGAACTGCTTGCTTCCAGGGGGCGCCGCGACCTCACCGTCACCTACCACGACCCCTGCCATGCCCGCAAAATGCAGGGGGTCTACCAGGAGCCGCGCAAACTGATCGGCCAGAGCTACGCCATCAAAGAGATGAGCGACCCCAATGCCTGTTGCGGCTTCGGCGGGGTGACCATGCAGACGGAGAAGTACCACTTCGCCGAAGCGGCGGGCAAGCCCAAAGCCGCGATGATCAAGGCGAGCGGGGCGCAGGTCGTCTCCGCGGAGTGTTCGGCCTGCCGGATGCAGATCAACAATTCCATGCACCAGGCCGACGTCGACACGATCTTTAAAAACCCCATCGAACTTATTGCCGAAGCCCTGGCGCCGAATCCTTCCTGAACGGCCTCCGGCCGCTCGCACTCTGCTCACACACTTCCCGTATCATTTCGCTGATTTCATTCAAAGGAAACAGCATGAAAAAGTTGATTATTGCATTCGGTATCGCCGGTGCGCTGGCCTCAAGCGCCTTTGCGCACCACATGGCCTATTATGAAGATGCGGGGATCTATATCCCGGAGTGGTCACCCCACCTGCTGATGGAGTTCTTCTAAGCGGAAAAAGCCGCCATGGCTTTGAGGATGACCTGCCAGGCGATCGCCGCGGAGATCCCCGCGAGCACGCCGGCGAGCAGGTCGTCGCCCATCACCCCTATTCCCCCTTTTGCTTCACGGTCAATCCGGCCGATCATCGACGGTTTTTTAATGTCATAGAGACGGAAAAAGGCAAAGCCGAGCAGGCTCTGGATGGCAAAACCGTTTTCCCACTGCGTCAAGGCTTCCGGCGCGATCATCATCCCCGGTGCAATGGCGAGTGCCAGCCACATTCCGGCCAGTTCGTCGATAACGATGCGCTGGTCGTCATGGGGGTTGCCGGCCTGTTCGTGGGCGTCAATCGTTTTGACGGCGATCAGCGTAATGAGGATCGTGGCCAGGAAGAGGGTCTGCGGACCGAGGAAGAGCAGAATGGCCATCCCTGCAGGCAAAGAGACCAGGGTACCTACTGTGCCGGGGGCTTTGGGGGAGAGACCGCTGTAGCCTACGGTCAGAAACATCCAGTTGAGTTTCAAAGAGTGTCCTTTCAATACCGTCTCAGGTCAGCGATGTCGTCTGGTAGAGTTCCATCAGTTTGATGTAGAAGTCGCGGTCGGTATGCTCCTCGAGCAGACCGTTGACCGGCATGATGTCGTAGTAGAGCTTCTCGATGTTCTTGATGCGGCCCGGGAAGAGGCGGCAGAGCAGGATGGCGGAGATCTCCTTGCGCATCAGCACCGCCGGCGGCATGAGACCGGTCTTGACAAGCTCCAAAATGGAGTCGGCGTGGTAGGAGATGTGGTGGTGGTTGCCGTGCGGGCAGGTCTGGGTGCTCACCAGTGTCTTGCACTCGTTGCAGTAGACGTACTCGCGGGCGATGGCGACCTCGATATCGATGCCGTGCATGCGGTCCTTGACGGACTGGTTGCTGTTGTGGTCGTAGTACATGCCGACGCCGGCGTGGTTCTGCCCGATCATCAGCCGGTCGCAGCCGAAGTTCTTCGCGACGATGGCGTCGATGATCACTTCGTTGTAGCCGGCGAAGATGTAGCTGTACTCCAGTGGGATGATGACGACCCGGTTGCGGGGAAGGTAGTGCTCGACGAAGTAGGTGAGCGTCTGTTCCCGGATCTCGTAACTGAGATCGGCCTGGTTGTAGGGTTTGAGCAGGAAGATAACGACGAGGTCGGTGCTGTCCAGGGTCTGGCGGATGAGACGTTCATGGGCACGGTGCAGCGGGTTGGCTGCCATCATGATCGCCGTCGTATGTTTGGCATTGATGCGCTGCTTGGCCTCTTCGATGTTCTGCAGGATCGGCGCGACGGGATCGTTCAGCAGCGACAGCGTACCGCTGACGGCGAATCTGCCGAGGCGTTTCAGGGTGGAACTGACCCCGGGATGCGAGGGGTTGTCTGTGCCGTAGATATGTCGGACGCGCTCGTTGGGATCGATCTCAAACACTTCGCCGATAACGAGGGTCCCGGAGCGTTCGCCGTCGACGATCAGATCGAGGGTTTCTCCCGGCTTGGCGGCGGCGAGGATCTTCTCGTTAGTGCTACCCGCAGGGGCGAGAATGAAGGGAAAGGGGAAGGTGGTGTCGTTGAAGCGGCCTGTCGAGAGGACCTGTTTCATCTGCGCTTCGTTCATCAGCTCCGTGACCGGCGAGAGCATGCCGGCTTTGAGGATGCTGAGGGCCGAGAGCGCTTCCTGGTCGAGGAAGAGGGCGCTATTTTTTCTTGATGATGCCATACTTTTTACGCTTCTCCCAGAGGCTTTTACGCGAGATTCCCAGTTTTTTGGAGAGTTCCGTATCGGGGAATTTATGCTGATAATTTAACACGATATATTTAACATAGTCCTCGATCGGGAGGATATCACCCTGTTCGAAGACCGTGCTGTCACTTTTTATCTCAATTATCTGGACGCCTTCGACATCGACGGAGTCGGTGCTGGAGACGATGACGTTGCGCGCGTTGATCAGCTCCAGGAAGGGTTTGCGGTCGGCCTTCTTCAACGATTGGAAATCGGTGATGTAGAGCAGGGCGGAAGCCGGCGCTTTGGAGATTTCGTTGAAGGCGTTGGAGTTGTCGAGGCTGATGTAGACGAGCTCCCGGCCGTTGGATTTCGCATAATCGAAGGCGAAACGGTCGGCGTATTTCTGAAAGTTCGAGGCGATGAAGACCGGCGGTGTGACATTGTCGAGGTCCTGCGTGATCTTGACCCCCTTGAAGTGCTGGTCGAGGTAGCGCTTGTAGGTTTCGTTGGCCAGTTTGAGGCGGTTGAACTCCTGGAAATGTTCGATCTTTCTAATGAGCTCCTCGATCATAAATGGCTTGAGAATGTAGTCTTTCGCCCCGGCGGCCAGCGGCTTGGTCACGGTATCGTTGCTGATATAGGAGACCATCAGGATGACGACGGCGTCCCGGAACGCTTCGATGACGGGGTAGATGTCCTGGCCGCTGATGTTGGTCGAGAGCAGCACGACATCGTAGGCGACCCCTTTGAAAGCGTCCTGGATGGAACTGCTGATGTCGCACTGGTAGCCCAGTTCACCCAGTTTGCTGGCGATGCTCTGTGCCAAATAGATCTCGTTCTCAATAATCAATACTCTCATAACTGTGTCCAATTTATATAATTTAAGGTTGCGGAGGCCATCACGGCGACCCCCTCTTTGCGGCCGACGAAGCCGAGTTTTTCCGTCGTTGTCGCTTTGACGCCGACGCGTACGGGCGGGAGCCCGAGAATGGTCCCGAGCCGCTGCCGCATCGCTTCTTTATAAGGCGAGAGGCGCGGGGCCTGCGCCGCGATCGTGATGTCGGCGTTGACGATGCCGAATCCGTAGCGTTTTAGGCGCGTGACGACTGTGTCCAGCAGCTCGGCCGAGTCGATCCCCTTGTAGGTGTCGTCCGTATCGGGAAAAAGCATCCCGATGTCCCCAAGGCCCGCGGCGCCGAGCAGGGCGTCGATCAGGGCGTGGATGGCGACGTCGCCGTCGCTGTGGGCTTTGAAGCCGACGGGGTGGTCGATGGCGACGCCGCCGAGAACCATGCTCCCTTCGGTATCGAAGGCGTGTACATCGAACCCGTTGCCACTAAGCACTGTTGCCGCCGGTCCCTCGAAGCATGCCATTGCCTTCAGATCGGCCAGCGTCGTCAGTTTCCGGGCCGCTTCATCCCCCTCGACGAAGTGGCGGCTGCCGCCGGCGGCGACGATGGCGCTGCTTTCGTCCGTATAGGTTTCATCGGTGGCCAGGGCCGCTTTGAGCACGTCCGTCTTGGAGAGCTGCGGGGTCTGGATGCGCAGCAGCGCGCCGCGGTCGATCGTCTCGCCGTGGAAGGCGACGGTATCATGCACGCCGAGGGCCGGCACGATGCAGTCCGCTTTATCCCGTGCCGCGATGAGGCGTGAGATGAGTGCCTTGTCGATGCAGCCGCGGGCGACGTCGGTGACCATGACGTAGGGGGTCTTGACCTCGGCCAGTGCATTGCGCAGGGAGGCCTGGCGGTCGCTGCCGCCGTTGACGACACGGTACGCGCCGTGAAGTTGCATGTATGCGGTTTCCTCGGGGTGGGCGGTGATGATCACTTCTGCAAATTGTTCGCTTCGGATGAAACGATCGGTAACAAATTGCCACAGCGGTGCGTCGCCGATGCGAAGCCACTGTTTTTTCACTCCGCATTGAAACCGGCTTGAATCTCCGGCAGCTAGCAGGATAAGCGTTAAATCAGACAAAAACTATCCTCTTTACGGAAAAATGTTACGAAATTATACAGATGCAAAGCTTTTGTGATGCTTGTGTAGAATCGTAATACTTTTTCTTTTCAGGCTGGGATGCCAGCGGAAAATTGCGGCGGATAATGTATGATTCCACAAATAAGATTGCTGCAATTCGGAGTAAATTTCTCTTAATTTATTTTGAAAGATTGTCGCTCGTTCGATATGCCGTAGGCCTTTTTATCGGCGGTGACTATATTACGCCAAAGAATTGCTACAGGAGTTCGCTATGAGAACCTCATGGGTAGAGAAACGTAAGAACGATAAAGTCCGCACGCAGATGTATTATGCCAAGCAGGGCATCATTACCGAAGAGATGGAGTACGTCGCCAAAGTCGAAGATCTGTCGCCGGAGCTGGTACGCTCCGAGGTCGCCCGCGGCCGTATGATCATTCCGGCCAATGTGAACCACACCAACCTTGAGCCGATGGCCATCGGGATCGCTGCGACCTGCAAGATCAACGCGAACATCGGCTCTTCGGCGATCGCCTCGGATGTCCAGGGCGAGATCGAGAAGGTTCAGGTTTCCCAACATTATAAAGCGGATACGGCGATGGACCTCTCCACCGGCGGCGACCTCGACGAGATCCGCAAAGCGGTCATCGCCAACTCCAAGATCCCCATCGGGACAGTGCCGATCTACCAGATCCTGCACGACGTCAACAACAAGATCGAGGACCTTACCATCGAGAAGATGCTCGAGGTCCTCGAGCGCCAGGCCCAGCAGGGGGTGAGCTATTTCACCATCCACGCGGGCTTCCTGCTCGAGACGATGCCGAAGGTCGCCAAACGCAAGATGGGGATCGTCAGCCGCGGCGGTTCGCTGATGGCGGCATGGATGATGCACTACCACCGCGAGAACCCGTTTTACACGGCGTTCGACGAGATCCTGGATATCTGTGCGCGCCACGACGTCTCCCTCTCCCTGGGCGACTCGCTGCGCCCGGGCTGTCTGGCGGACGCCAGCGACGACGCCCAGCTGGGCGAACTGAAAGTCCTGGGCGAGCTGACCCTGCGCGCCTGGGAAAAGAATGTCCAGGTGATGATCGAGGGACCGGGGCACGTGCCGCTCAACCAGATCGAGCGCAACATGAAGCTGCAGCGTGAGCTCTGCCACGAGGCACCTTTCTATATTCTCGGGCCGCTTGTTACCGATATCGCGGCGGGATATGACCATATCTCCTCTGCGATCGGCGCGGCGGTCGGCGGCTGGCACGGGGCGTCCATGCTCTGCTATGTCACACCCAAAGAGCACCTGGGACTGCCGAACGCGGAAGATGTCCGCGAAGGGATCATTGCCTACAAGATCGCGGCGCATGCGGCGGACATCGCCCGCGGCCGTAAAGGGGCGCGCGATATCGATGATGAGATGAGCGACGCGCGCTACACTTTCGACTGGGAGAAGCAGTTCGAACTTGCCCTCGACTCCGAACGGGCACGTGAGTACCACGATGAGACCCTGCCGCAGGACGTCTTCAAAGAGGCGGAGTTCTGCTCCATGTGCGGACCGAAGTTCTGCTCGTACAAGATCACGCAGAACATTATGGAAAACCCAGAAGCTATCGAAGCCATCGCCAGAGAAGCGGCGGCGGCACAGCACTAAATTTTAAAAGGAAACAGTTATGACAGAAGAAATTGTTAAATCGGCATTGTCTAACGTGACGTACCCGGGCTTTACGAAAGATATCGTAACCTTCGGATTCGTCAAAGAGATCAGTGTCAACGGCAGCGACGTCAGCGTTACGGTCGATATCACTTCCAGCGCACCGGAAGTGGCGCAGCAGATCACGGACGAGGCGACCGCGGAGCTCAAGCGTGCCGGCGCGGCCAACGTCAGCATCAACATCACGGCACCGAAAATGCCGCGCGAAAGCTCCTCCAAGGGCAAGAATATCGCGCCGCAGGTGAAGAACTTCATCATGGTCAGCTCCGGTAAGGGCGGTGTCGGCAAATCGACCAGCTCCGTCAACCTGGCGATCGCGCTGGCGATGCAGGGCAAGAAAGTCGGTCTGCTCGATGCGGACATCTACGGTCCGAACATCCCGCGGATGCTCGGTGTCGAAGAGGTCAAGCCGGAGATCCAGGGCAACAAGGTCCTGCCGCTCAAAGCGTATGGGATCGAAATGATGTCCATGGGCTCCCTGATGGAAGAGGGGCAGTCGCTCATCTGGCGCGGCGCGATGATCATGAAGGCGATTGAGCAGTTCCTGCGCGACATCCTCTGGTCCGAGCTGGACTGTCTCGTCATCGACATGCCTCCGGGCACGGGTGACGCGCAGCTGACCCTGGCACAGAGTGTCCCCGTCACCCTCGGCGTCACGGTCACGACACCGCAGACGGTCTCCCTGGACGACTCCCGCCGTTCACTCGACATGTTCAAGAAACTGCACATCCCGATCGGCGGTATCGTCGAGAACATGAGCGGCTTCATCGCGCCGGATACGGGTGTCGAATACGACATCTTCGGCAAAGGTACGACAGCACCTCTCGCGAAGGAGTTCGGAACACATATCCTCGCCGAGATCCCGATCGAGCCGGCGGTCCGCATCGGCGGTGACGAAGGCAAACCTGTCACCTACGCCAAGCCGGAATCCGAAACGGCCAAGCGCTATATGAAAGCGGCCGAGGACATCTGGGCGCAGATCGAAAAGATCAACGAAGAGGGCGGCGTCGACAACATGGCGATCCAGCCAAACACCCCTCCGGGCGTTTCCGCCTGCTCCACGGCAGCGGCCCCGCAGCAGAGCACACAGAGCAGCGGCGAAAGCTGCGGCACAGGCTGCGGCTGCCACTAAAACGGTGCCCTCGCGGCACCAGTCTCCTTCACGCTTCATAACGTTTTTCCCCGGCTTAGCTTCTTTTTACACGCCATAGTCTATAATCCAACACAATATCAGACTGACATTGGAGTACCTATGCCCGTGCGATTGCTGACGACTGTCATGACCTTTTCGCTTATTCTATTCAGCGGATGCAGTATCAAACAGTACAAACTGTTTCAGGCAGAAGAGAACCAAACGATCGAATACCGTGCCACGCCGGAAAAGCTTGAAGAGAGTGTCCGGTATGAAAATAAGATTTCACCGGGTGACCGTGTCTCCATCAATGTTTTTAACGTTTACCGGCAATCGGCTGCAGGAACAGAGCAGCTGCAGGCCACGTCGGCGACGTCCACGTCATCAAGTGCCGGGACACTCTTGAACAATCAAGACGGCTACCTTGTTTCACAGGATGGGAATGTATATGTTCCATTGATCGGAGAGGTTTCTCTTCAAGGGATGACAACAGCTGAAGCGAGCAAGAGCCTCACTGAGAAGTATGCCAAATATCTTCGTCACCCTTTTGTTACCGTCAAGATTTTAAACCAGAGAGTATACGTGCTTGGGGAAGTGAAATCACCGGGGATGATCCCGGTTCTGAATGAAACAATGACGATTTTTGAAGCCATTGCGCGATGCGGAGATTTTGGTGATTACGGAAAACGCAACGATGTCATGATCATTCGCGGGAATCTTAATAACAATCCGGAAATCCGTCTGATCGATATGTCGCATATGGCGTCGTTGCATGTATCAGATCTTGTGTTGCGGCCGAACGACATCGTTTATGTCCAGCCGAGAGATATGAAAGCAACCAACATTGCGATCCGCGAGATCACGCCTATTCTCAGTTTGATCTCACAAACATTGACGACCTGGGTAGCACTTGACTACTTTACAAAATAGGGATAAAAGGGATACTTTGTCGACATTGAACGATTCGAATGCACAGATTAATATTCAGGCAATGCTAAAGGCGCTCAAAAGTGCCTGGTGGTTCATCGTTTTACTTGCAATCCTGTTTGGAGCGGGGGCGGCTGTTTATGCTTATTTACAGCCATCTGTCTACAGCGCAAACGGAACGATCAGGCTTGGTGGGGTCAAAAACCGCGACAGTGGCAGTCCGCTGATGCAGGCCATCAGCGGGAGTCAGGATGACCTCATGAGTGAAATGCAGATTCTGCAATCCCGCTATATGGCGTCGCGCGTACTCGAATCCGTCGATTTCACGACACGCTACTTTGTAAAGAGCGGATGGAAGCAGCGGGAACTTTATAAGAACGTTCCATTTATTGTGACACACTCCTATCTTAATCCCAGGGTCAAAGGGCGCACATTCGTGCTAACCCCTCTCAACGATCAGCAGTTCCGTTTGGGCCTGCTCAAGGATGAAGAGTCCTTTAACCTGGTTGAGTCGATTCGAAGGCTGTTACTGGGGATCGAAGAACCAAAAATGGAACCCATTGATTCCTCGATTCACGCCTATGGCGAGAGAATCAGCACCAAATGGTTCACTTTCGTCATTGACAAGGTGTACGAACCTGCAAAAAATCAAACCTACTCTTTTAGAATATACGACGACAAGATCGCCCAAGCATTGTCGATTCAAAGCAGGGTTAAAGTGGATATCGTCGGACGATACTCTTCTGTATTGCGGATTTCCTATTCAGACACGGTTCCTTTACGGGCACAAGAGGTTGTCAACGCTTTATGCGATGCCTATATTGATGAAGGTCTGGAACGGCAAACATCCGAGGCAGAAAAGTCTTTACAGTTTTTGGATGAGCAGCTCGAGGTCATCAGCGAGAAACTAAAGCGTTCCGAGAGCAGTCTGGAAAAATTCAAAAAGAAGAATGTACTGATCGATGTCAGTTCGCAGGCTCAAGCGACGATGACGACGTTGGCAGATTATGAAACAAAATTGACACAACTGGATTTTCAATTGAATATTGTTTCCAGTCTGGAACAATATATCGTTTCAGGGCAGGATGTGACAAATATCTCTTTTGACAGTCTGCAACTTGATACACCCGCTTTGGGAGAAATGGTTGCACAACTGCAGGAAAAACAGGCACAGGAGTCGGCACTGCTGGTCGAATATACGGAGTTCCACCCGGAAGTCGTCAAAATAACGGAACAGATCAATATTTTGAAAAACCGTATTGACAGTTCGATAGATGCCATTCAGCAAAACCTTCTGGCACAAAAGAAACGCATTGAGAAAGTTATCCAAAAATACACTAAATCGATGAAGGCCCTTCCGCAAAAAGAGTTAGAGCTTGCTAATTTACAGCGCAGTTTTATGGTCAATGAAAAAGTGTATTCATTTCTGCTCGAGCGCCGTGCGGAAACCGCTGTCCTGAAGGCCTCTACGGTTTCCAGCGTCACAGTTGTAGACACCGCGCTGTTACCAACGGGAGCAGTGAAACCTAAACGCAAAATGATTGTGGCTGTGGGAATATTACTTGGATTGGTGCTAGGACTTGGACTGGTGCTTTTGCGGGAATTCTTTAACGATACGGTCAGAAGCAAGGAAGATGTCGAACAATTGACACATATCCCGGTATACGGTGTCATTCCTATGGCCAAAGGCAAGAAGTCTGACTCGATCTTCTTCGAAGCGCTCCGGGCGCTGCGTACGAACCTGGAATTCATGCGAAGCGATACGGCGTATAAAACGATCGTCGTCACCTCGACCGTTTCGGGAGAAGGGAAGACGACGATTGCAGCCAACCTGGCGGCAATCATGGCCAAGAGTGGCAAACGCGTCATTACGCTTGACCTTGATATGCGGCGGGCAAAGCTGAGCGACCATTTCGGGCTCCAGAACGACAAGGGTGTCAGTACACTGCTGAGCCACCGCCATATGCTGGAAGAGGTCGTACAACACTCCGAAGAGGATGGGGTTGATATTATCGCTGCCGGACCGGTCCCGCCTAACCCATCAGAACTGATTATGTCCGATTATGCCAAGGAGATCATTGCGGAGCTGCGCGAGCGCTATGACTACGTCATCCTCGATACCCCGCCGGTCGGTCTGGTGACCGATGCGGCGATTCTGATGCACCGTGCGGATGCATCCCTGCTCGTGGCACGCTGCGGCTATTCGAAAAAAGAGTTTATCCGCGGGCTTGATACGCTGATCCAGGACCATAAGATCGAGCATGTCGGTCTCGTCTTTAACGGTGTGGATCTGCAGAAGAATTACGGCTACGGCTACGGCTATGGTTACAAGTACGGCGGAGACAAGTATTATACGTAAGCGCCGCGCCTAAAGCACGTTATTGCGCAAGGTGTTGTTTCGCTGCACCTTGGTGACGATATCGGCGCGCAGCGTTTTGGTAAGGGCGTCGATATGGCGCCGGTGATGCGTGTCGGATCCCAGGTAGCTGATCCACCCTTCATCCATGAGACGACGGGCGGCTTTTTGGACCGGTTTGGAGTAGTAGCCCCCCAGGGAGTTGATGTTGACCTGAAAACGGACCCCTTTCTCCCTGAGCCGGGGATAGGCCTCTTCATCCTTGTGCATATAGAGATAGCGCTCGGGGTGGGCGAGTACCGGCTGGTAGCCGCTACTTTGGAGCTCGAAAATGATGGTGTCGAGGTCGACGGGGGGAATGACGTAGGAGAGCTCGAAAAGCACTTCATTTTCGCCGAAGGTGAGCAGCTCTCCCTTGTCGATCAGTTCGCGGAAGTGCTCGTCGACGTAGTACTCGGAGGCTGCGTCGATCGTCACGGGAATCCCTTCGGTGTCGATCGCAGTGCGAAGGGTGTCGAGCCCCCGCAGGATCGTGTCGCGGGAGTTGGGAAAGCGGTGCATCATAATATGCGGTGTCGTGATGAGGCGGCGGTATCCAAGATCGTAGAGTGAGCGCACGAGGTTCAGTGACGTCTCTAAGTCTTTGGCCCCGTCGTCGATCCCGGGGACGAGATGTGAATGCAGGTCGGTCGTCAGCGGTTCGGAGCTGTGTTTTTCGGGCCGTAACAGGCGTTTTAATCTCGCGTACATCGCGCAATCATAGCAGAAGCAGATTAATACTTTTGTAATACTTTTCAGTTAGGATTCGGTATGGCACGTTCCCCGCAGGCATTTCTGGTTTCATTGTCGCTGCACCTGACGATAGGGATTGTATTGCTCATCGTCGTTCTGCCGAAGATTCCGATGTCGGTCTCGGCGGAAGCGCCGCATTACTGCCTTTCATTATCACGGGTGGCCCCGAAACTGCCGCCGAAAAAGAGCGAACAGGCTGTGGCCCCGGCACCTGCCGCGGTCAAGCCTGTCCCAGTTAAGGAAAAAGCGCCCGAGAAGGTCGTAAAGCGCCCGGAAATCGTCAGACCGGCGGTCGTCCTGAAGACCCCCGCGGTCAAACCGCTGCCGGTTGTCAAAGAGGAACCGGCACCGTTCATCGAAGAGACGCAGCCCGAGACAGCGATGGAAGTGATGACTGAAACGGAACCGGTAGCGGCGGCCGAGGGGGAAAGCACAGCCGAAGCATCCTCTGCCGAACAGACCGGCGCGGATGAGAGCGCCTCAGTGCAGAGCAGCGAGAGTTATATGAATGAGCACCTGGCCATTATTGCGCAGCTGCTGCAGCGCCACCTCTACTACCCGCGTATGGCACGCAAACGCCACATTGAGGGAGAAGTAGTGGCCAGTTTCCGTGTGGAGCCGGACGGTAGCGTCCACGACGTCACGATTCAGAAACACGCACGGGAGATCCTTGACCGGGCGGCCATCCGAACGATCACGTCGCTTTCGGGCCGTCTGCCGCACCCCCGGCACGCTTTGACATTGAACGTCCCGATCCGCTTTGTGCTCAAATAAATCCGCGAAATGTTAGAATAAAGTATTGATTAAGAATTCAAGGATTTCAATGAAAACCCATACGCTTTTAATGCCTTTGGATATGCACCTCCACCTCCGCGACGGGGTGATGCTCGAGACGGTCGCCCCGCTTAGCGCCTACAGCTTCAGCGGCGCCGTCGTGATGCCGAACCTGGTCCCGCCGGTTACCTCCAAAGAGGATGTTCAGTCCTATAAAGAGCGTATTTTTTCAGCCCTCGGTACTCCCCTCACCGATGAGGACGACATGTTCGAAACGACCAATGCCGACTATTTCGAGCCGTTGATGACCCTCTTCTACCAGCATTATGAGCGCGAATTCCTCGAAGAGGTACGCGATGACATCTTTGCCATCAAGCTCTACCCCGCAGGGATCACGACGAACTCCGAAGGCGGTGTGAGCCGTTTTGATCTCGATGCCATGCGTCCGACCCTCGAGGCGATGTGTGCGTTGGGCATCCCGCTGCTGATCCACGGCGAGACCGACGGTTTCGTTATGGACCGCGAAGCGGAATTCATGAGCATCTACGAGATGCTCGCTTCCAACTTCCCCGACCTCAAAATCGTCATGGAGCATATTACGACAAAAGCGGCAGTCGATATGCTGGACAAATACCCCAACCTCTACGCGACGGTCACGCTGCACCACCTCCTCATCACCCTCGACGACGTAGCGGGCGGGCTGATGCGGCCGCATCTTTTCTGCAAACCGATCGCGAAACGTCCCGAGGACCGCGAAGCGCTGCTGAGCGTCGCGCTTGAAGCCCATCCGAAGGTGATGTTCGGCTCGGACTCCGCGCCGCATCCTCAGCATAAAAAAGAGGCCTGTGGCTGTGCCGCCGGTGTCTTTACGGCCCCCATCGCGCTGCAGGCACTGTGCGAGCTTTTTGACCACTACGGCAAGCTCGATAACCTGCAGGCCTTCATCAGCGACAATGCCCAGAGTATCTACGGCATCTGCCCCGAGTTCAAAGAGGTTACTCTTTCCGACACTCCCTTTACCGTTCCGGCCAAATACGGTGACGTCGTTCCGATGTTCGCCGGCGAAACGATTGGCTGGAGTATCGAAGACGTGCTATGACGACGGCCAGCATCCTCCTGCTTGAAGACGACCTTCTGCTGGGCGAGACGCTCGGCGATCTGCTGGAGGATGAGGGCTATACTGTACGCTGGTGCCGCAACGGTCAGGAAGCGCTCGATGTTACGTTTGAAGAGAGTTTCGACCTCTACCTCCTTGACATCAACGTCCCGCAGGTCGACGGGCTGACCCTGCTCTCCGAACTGCGCTCTGCGGCCGATACGACACCGACGATTTTCCTGACGTCGCACAAGGAAAAAGAGAAGCGTAAAGAGGGCTTCACCGCGGGGGCGGACGACTACCTGACAAAACCTTTTGACAACGACGAGCTGCTCTGGCGGATCACGGCGCTGCTGCGCCGAAGCGGGCGTCTCGACGGCCTTTGCAACGGGCGCCTCTGCCATGACCCGGAACACCATACGGTCCTCTTCGACGGCAACGCCCTGGAACTGACGCGCAAAGAGTATGACCTGCTGACCCTGCTGATGCGCCACTGCAACAAGACCGTCACGAAAGCGATGATCGAGGAGGTGCTCTGGAGCGCCGGCGAATCGGGGAGCGAAGGAGCCGTACGCGTCTACATCAACCGCATCAAACAGCTCATCGGTGCGGAGATGATCGAAAATATCCGTGGGGTGGGGTACCGCCTTGTTTCGTAACTTTTTCCTGGCGATCGCCTTCTTCTACGTGGTTTCGGTGCTGACGATAGTCGCCGGGGTCTATGTGCTCCAGCTGCAGTTCCAGATCTTCTCCATCGTTTCGCTGCTCTTCATCGCATTGCCGTTCGCGCTGCTGCTGGGATGGATGTTCTCAAAGATCGCGATCGAACCGCTGATCAGCCACTTCGAGACCCTGGAACGTTTCTCCAAGGAGACGCTGCACGAGCTCAACATCCCCGTCAGTACGATCAAGACGAACGCGCAGATGCTCGAGAAGGGGTGCACGGATGAAAAGTCGCGCAAACGGATCGGCCGGATCGCCTCGGCCTGCGAACTCCTGGAAGCCCGTTACGATGAACTGGACTACCTGATCAAAAGCCAGATGCAGCGTGAGCGGATCGACACCGTTGCGATCGCTCCTCTTTTGCAGGAGCGCTGTGAGGCGCTGCAGGAGATCTATCCCGGTATAACGCTGGCATGCGATTTAGAGCCCGTTAGTCTGAAACTCGATAGAATGGGCTTCATCAAAGTCGTGGACAACCTGATCGACAATGCGGTCAAAAACTCGCCCAAAGGGACGACAATCAGCATGAACCTGAAAGCCAAACGTCTTGAGATCCGGGACGAGGGGCGCGGCATGGATGAGGTCGAGCTCTTCAAGGTGTTCGACCGTTACTATCAGAGCGACGACTCTCTTCCGGGATACGGGATCGGGCTCGATCTCGTCAAACGCTACTGCGACCGGCACAGGATCGGGCTCAGTATCGATTCGGCGCCCGGGCAGGGGACGACGGTAACACTTAATTTAGCGGAGGTAGCAGAAGATGCAGGGTAATTGGTTGGAGTTGGCAGAACGGTTGTTGGATTACGGAGTGATGGGCACATTGCTGGTAATGAGTGTGATTGCCCTGTGGCTCTTTATTGAACGGCTGATGTACTACAGAGGCGTCGATGTCAACGCCTATGACAGCAAAGAGCTGCTGGAGCTTGATCTCAGCGACAACCTCTCGACGATTTCTGCCATCGGGGCCAACGCGCCCTATGTCGGTCTGCTGGGGACGATCCTGGGGATTATGATCACCTTCTACGGTCTTGGCGAGATCGGTACGGTCGATACGAAAAAAGTCATGACGGGGCTGGCACTGGCGCTGAAGGCGACCGGTTTCGGTATCCTCGTCGCGATTCCTTCCATCGTCTTCTACACGGCACTGCTGCGCAAGATGGAGCGGCTGCTCACCTACTGGGACGTCAACACGCAAAAAGGGAACCAGCAGGATGCAGCGTAAACGCTTTGACCAGATCAATGTCATCCCGCTGATCGACATCCTGCTTGTCCTGCTTGTCATGGTTGTCACGACCGCTACATTCATCAAGCAGGGGATCCTTCCCGTGGAATTGCCCGATGCAAAGTCCGCGGACAAGAAAGAGGATCGTAAAGAGATCGACGTCTACGTGACCAAGGACGGGAAGTACCACCTGGACAAGACGCCGATCAGCGTCGCGGAATTGGAAAAACGCATTTCCGAGATTCCCAAGGACCAGACGGTGGTGCTGCGCAGTGACAAAGATGCGACCTTCCAGAACTTTGTGACGGTGATGGACCTGCTCAAGAAGTACAACCACGAGCAGCTCTATATCGTGACGAAAGAGTAGGACGGCAAAGCGATGGCAGAGAAACCAAAAAGCAAACCTCAGGGGCAGAAGCCCGGTGGCGCGAAGCCCGCTGCATCAAAGAGCGGCGGCAAACCCAAGCCCAAAAGCCAGAAACCTGTCGCACTCTTCACAGCACCTGGGTGCAAATGGTGCGCGACGGCCAAGAAGTACCTCAAGGACAAAGGGATCCGCTTCCGTACCATCGACATCTCCACAAATAATCAGGCGGCGAAGGACTGTCTCAAACACGGCTGCCGCGGCGTCCCGGTCGTGCTCATCGGCAACCGCTGGATCTGCGGCTTCGACCAGAAGACGATCGACAAAGAGCTGGGGCTTTCGTAATCGTCCGGATGAGCGACACGACAGAAAATATGAAAAACGTTCTACCGGATGCGTTCCGCCGGGAACACTGGGACAGCCTTTTCAGATCCAAAACATATACCGACGTCCTGTGGCATCAAACTACTCCTGTAAAATCGCTTGCACAGATCGAAACCTTCGCGCGACCGGATGACGGTGTCATCGATGTGGGATGTGGTGCCTCACTCCTGGTTGATAACCTGATCGCAAAGGGGTACCGCAACCTCTGTTTGCTGGACGCGTCTGAAGCCTCGCTGCAGATCGTGCGGGATCGCCTGGCATCGGATGCTGACATCCCTGAATACGTCTGTTCGGATATAGTCAATTTCAACCCGACGAAGCAGTTCCGCGTATGGCATGACAGGGCGATGTTCCATTTTCTGCTGGACGCAACGGAGCGCCGGAAGTATTTCGAGGTGATGTACGCCTCCCTGCTTCCGGGCGGAACCGCTATCATCAACACCTTTGCCGTTGACGGCGAAAGCGCGTGTGCAGGGTTGCAGACAATGCGGTATGACCAAAAGAAGATGGCGGCGGAATTGCCTGAAGGCCTGCAGCTCGCCGATGCCGAAGATTTTGTCCATACGACGCCGAAGCAGACGGCACAAAACTATGCGGCTTTCTATATCAGGAAAACGTTCTGAGAAGATGCCGGTAGAACGCCGTTGAGGTATCAAAAGGGCACGATTCGGGCACACTTTAAATGCATTAATTTTGAAGGTTCTGAAAACAGGGAGTTTTTTGAAGGATGGTGTCAAGAGAGAGACTTGAACTCTCGACCTCCGGCTTATGAGACCAGCGCTCTAACCAGCTGAGCTACCTTGACATCCGTTTGAAAGACCGAAATTATAGTTTCAGAGTCCTTAGATTTTCCTAAAAGTGATCGCCTTCTTTTTCGCAATAGTTTAGCTAAACAGTTTATATGTTAATCGGCTAATTATTCTTTAGCCAAATTGACTAAAGTTCTTGACAATTGAATGGCTATAAAGTAAAATTAGCGCGTAAAATTTTTAGCACATAGTGCTTTGTTAAGCAAAGGAGAACACATGAACTTTCAACCACTTGGTAACCGTGTGCTTGTCGAGCGTGTCGAAGACGCGCAGACCACCGCTTCAGGGATCATCATCCCGGATAATGCAAAAGAGAAGCCTTCCCAGGGCAAGATCGTTGCGATCGGCGGCGACGTCGAGACTATCGCTGTCGGCGACACCGTCGTATTCGGTAAATACTCCGGCAACGAGCTTTCCCTCGACGGCAAAGAGTATCTCATCATGGATGCCGACGATATTTTTGGAATCATCAAATAAATTTTAGAGGAGACAGATATGGCAAAAGAGATTCACTTTTCGGATGAAGCACGCAATACCCTCGCCGCAGGCGTACAGAAGCTGACGGATGCCGTCAAGGTCACGATGGGGCCGCGCGGACGCAATGTCCTGATCCAGAAGAGCTACGGCTCTCCGAACATCACCAAAGACGGCGTCTCCGTCGCCCGCGAAATCGAGCTGAAAGATCCGCTGGAAAACATGGGCGCGCAGCTGGTCAAGCAGGTCGCATCCAACACGGCCGACGAGGCGGGTGACGGTACGACGACCGCAACGGTCCTTGCCAATGCTATCTTCCAGGAAGGTCTGCGCAACATCACGGCCGGTGCGAACCCGGTCGAAGTCAAGCGCGGTATGGACAAGGCGACTGAAGCGATCCTTGCCGAGCTCAAAGCCATCTCCAAGTCCATCAAGGACAAAACCGAGATTGCCCAGGTCGCGACGATTTCCGCGAACTCCGACAGCGAAATCGGCAACATGATCGCCGAAGCGATGGAAAAAGTCGGCCAGGACGGCGTTATCACCGTTGAAGAGGCCAAGGGGATCAGCGATGAACTCGACGTCGTCGAGGGGATGCAGTTCGACCGCGGCTATCTCAGCCCCTACTTCATCACCAACAGCGAGAAGATGATCGCGGAGATCGAAAACCCGTTCATCCTGCTCTTCGACCAGAAGATCAGCAACCTCAAAGACCTGCTGCCGGTCCTCGAGCAGGTGCAGAAGACGAACCGTCCGCTGCTTATCATCGCCGAGGATGTCGAAGGCGAAGCGCTGGCGACCCTGGTCGTCAACAAACTGCGCGGTATCCTTAACATCTCCGCGGTCAAGGCGCCGGGCTTCGGTGACCGCCGCAAGGCGATGCTGCAGGATATCGCGATCCTTACCGGCGGCCAGGTGATCTCCGAGGAGATCGGCCGTACGCTCGAGTCTGCGAACCTTGCTGACCTCGGCCAGGCGTCCCGCGTCGTCATCGACAAGGACAACACGACGATCGTCGACGGTGTCGGCGACAGCGCGGCGGTCCAGGCGCGTATCAACGAGATCAAGACGCAGATCGAGGCGACGACATCCGAGTACGACAAAGAGAAGCTCCAGGAGCGCCTGGCGAAGCTCTCCGGCGGTGTGGCGGTCATCAAGGTCGGTGCTGCGACGGAAACGGAAATGAAAGAGAAAAAAGACCGCGTCGACGATGCACTCTCCGCGACGAAAGCCGCCGTGGAAGAGGGGATCGTTATCGGGGGCGGCGCCGCACTGATCCGTGCAGCGGCGAAAGTCAGCCTTGACCTCGAAGGCGACCAGAAGATCGGCTACGAGATCATCCTGCGCGCCGTCAAGGCGCCGGTCAAGCAGATCGCTGCCAATGCGGGCTTTGATACGGGCGTCGTCGTCAACGGTATCGAGACGGCTACGAACGAGAACGTCGGGTTCAACGCGGCGACAGGCGAATATGTCGACATGTTTGAAGCCGGTATTATCGACCCGCTCAAGGTCGAGCGCGTCGCGCTGACGAACGCGACCTCCGTCTCCAGCCTCCTGCTGACGACGGAAGCGACGATCCACGAGATTCCGGAAGAGAAACCTGCACCGGATATGGGCGGCATGGGCGGCATGGGCGGCATGCCGGGGATGATGTAACTTCCCACGCACCCTCGGCGGGAGACCCGTTAACGACGGGTTCCCGCCATCTTCTACACCTTTTTTCCCCTTATTTTATTCCACTTTTTCTCCCAGTGATCAGACCGGCACCGTTTGTCGTGTCGGAAGTTTTGTTCGGCGTGCGGTATGAAAAGGGGTTGTAGAGACGATGCTAAATGCATGAGGAGAGGTCTGCTCCCGCCGGAAGCAGAAGGGGAAGATCTACTTCAGCCCTTTGGCCGAGGTGAACGTCACCTGGTCGGAGATAAACTTGATATCGATCACGGCACCGTCGTTTTTCCACTGGCAGCTGCTGATGCCGAGGGTTTCCGAACACCCTTCGGGTTTCCCGATCAGTTTGACGACCTCGTCATAGGACATGCCTGACTCGATTTTGTCGTAGTTCTCTTTGGTGACTTTGCTGCAGCCGCCAAGAAGGAGCAGGAGGAGGGCAGGGAGCATGATACGTTTATACAAGAGGATTCCTTTGAATGGTAGTGGCAAAATTATAGCATGATGACAGCGACACCGGCATGCAGTAGATGCCAGCGGGTGGAGCAGGGTGTATTTATTCCGTTTCGTAAGCGTAGGTCCAGCCGGTCAGCTGTTTCTCTTTGACCTCGGGGAAGTTGTCGGAATCGGCCTCGAAATCCATGACGAACATTACGGTGGAGGGGAGACGCATCTTGTCTTCGGGCTTGAAGAGGTGCAGGGGCATCGGCGTCTCCTGCGTGGTCACGGCGAAAGCGACGCGGTCGGGTTGGCTGAAAAGGTCGGCAATATTGCGGAAGCCGTACTGGTCGGCGAATTTGTCAAGCACGGCCTGCTGGATATCGGCAGGCAGGTTGTCGGCCGTATTGAGAAAAAGGGTGAAGTGGATCGGTGCTTTGGCCGTGTCACGCACGGCGGGGGCTGCCATGACGATATACTCGACGCCTTCGAGGTGTGCGGTGATTTCCGCCGGGTTGAGGTACTGTTCGGTCTTGAGGGCCTGGTGTTCCTGGGTCATCACGTTTAGCCTTTATTTCATCAGGGGTTCGAGCGCACCGGCAATGCCCGTGTGCAGGTTATAGTGTGCAATCGGAAAATCGAGCGCCTCGTTTTCGAGGTTGACCATGTAACTGCTCAGGTAGGTGCCGAGCAGGGTCAGGTCGACCGGCGCATAGGCTGCGCAGGCTTCTTCCGGGAGGGAGGTGCGGAGCAGCCGGCCGGCCTCGTTGCTTTTTTGCAGCGTGAACGCCAGGGTCTTGAGGCTGACAAGGTCGCACCAGCGCAGGAGCAGTGCAGGTGTGAGACGGGGCTGGGGCTTGCCTTCGGGGTCAAAGAGCAGTCCCTGGTCACGCAGCGGTACGAGGACGGAAAGCACGGCCTGGGCGAGGGGCATGACCTTCTGGGACCAGAAGGGGGATTCGTTCGCGTTTGTCAGCGCCACCTTCAGTGCGCTTTCAATGGTGTCGATCTTCTCCTCCGCGAGGAGTTGTGCAAATGTTTTAATCATGGCGCGATTATAGCAAAGGGGGTGTTTAGAGGCGCATTAACGGTACGAAAATCGTACGCGCCTCAGACGGTCTTAATGGTGACGTCGCCGATGGTGATGGTTTCGCCGGGGCGGATCTTCGCCCGTTTGCGGGTTTCGACCTCGCCGTTGCGGAGGACCAGGCCGTTCTCGATCAGCTGTTTGGCCTGCCCGCCGCTGTCGACGAGATCGAGCAGCTTGATGAGTTTGTTGAGTTCGATGAATTCGTTTTCGATCTTGTATGTCATGCGTAATTATAGCCTGAATCCGGGGTTTTCGCGAGGCATGCACACTGTTTACTCTTTGACGGTAAACTGATCGGATATCAAAATAAACGGCGAGGAGAGTGAATGCGACCGGTCATGACAGTTATGGGTTCTTTGATTCTGGCGGGTAATCTGCTGCTTGCCGTCCCGCTGCGTCCGAGCGCGGTGACTGTCCGCAGCGCCGAGCAGTCCGAACACGAAGTGCGCAAGGCCGTCGCCGAAGCGCTCGTCGCCAGAGGGCTCGAAGCAGGCAGCGCCCAGCAGATCGTCGCGGAATACTTCGCACCGCAGGGCAGCGGCCTTGCGGTATCGTACGCCCACTTCCGGATGCTCTTCCCCGAATATGCGAGTGACGCCGTCCTCGCTGAGATGGCGCGGCGTGTCCTTCATGGCGAAGGGCTCGCTTTCAACGACTATGACCAGCTTATCGGGATGCTGCATCGTCTCGAGGGTGTCGCCCTGACCCCTTCCCACTACGAACGGGCGCGCCACTGTGCCCTGATGAGCCGCTACCTTTCCGCCGCATAACCCCTTTTGGCGCTGCATGGTATGATGCGTCCCCCATTTGAAGGAGAGGATATGCAGTGTTATTGCGGCAGCGGAAAAACGTTCGAGACGTGCTGCGCACCGTTGATCGACGGGAGTGCCCCGGTGTCCGGGGCGGAGGCGCTTATGCGCTCGCGTTACAGTGCCTATGTGCTCGGTGCGGGTGAGTACCTCGTCGCGACAACCGTTCCCGAAAAACAGGTGCCAGACGATGCCGAACTGATCCGGCAGCATGCGGAGGCGACGAGGTGGCTTAAACTGGACGTGCTCGAGGCAAAAGAGGCCGACAGTGCGGCAACGGTGAGCTTCAAAGCCTACTACCGCGAAGGCGACGGTCCCATCAGGGTGCACCACGAAAAGAGCACCTTCCGCCGCATGGACGGCCGCTGGTACTATGACGAAGGCACCCTCTATGAAGCCTCCGTCGGGCGGAACGATCCCTGTCCCTGCGGCAGCGGAAAAAAATTCAAAAAGTGCTGTATGGTATAATCGCGAAAAAATTACAGAAGCGATGACATAATGGTACAAGTTACAAACCTGACAAAACGCTTCGGCAGCCGCGTGCTGTTCGAAGGCATCAACCTCAAACTCGACCCGCACAAGCGCTACGGTCTCATCGGTGCGAACGGCGCCGGGAAGACGACATTCCTCAAGATCCTCAGCGGACAGGACAAAGAGTACGAAGGGGAGATCTCCATCGAATCGGGCCTGAAGGTCGGCGTCCTCGGGCAGAACCAGTTCGCCTTCGAAGATTACACCATCGCCGACGCGGTACTGTACGGCAACAAGCGCCTCTATGATGCCATCAAGGAAAAAGAGGAGCTCTATGCCAACGGCGACTTCGAAGACGACGCCGTCAACAACCGCCTGGCGGAGCTGGAAGTGATCAGCGTCGAGGAGGACCCGACGTACGAGTATGACGTCAACATCACGAAGATCCTCGAGAACGTCGGCATTCCGGCGGAGCAGCACCATGACCTGATGTCTTCGCTGCCTTCCAGCGACAAGTTCAAGGTCCTGCTGGCCCAGGTGCTCTTCCCGAAACCGGAAGTCCTTTTCCTCGACGAACCGACCAACAACCTCGACATCGAGACGATCAGCTGGCTGGAGAACGAACTGCAGCGCCATGAGGGGACGATGGTCGTCATCTCCCACGACCGCCACTTCCTCAACGCCGTCGTCACGAACATCCTCGACGTCGACTTCCAGAAGATCCGCGAATTTACCGGCAACTACGACGACTGGTACATCGCCGCGAACGTCATGGCGAAGCAGATGGAGATGGAGCGCGATAAGAAGCTCAAGGAAAAAGAGCAGCTCGAAGCCTTCGTACGCCGCTTCTCCGCCAACGCCTCCAAAGCGAAGCAGGCGACGTCCCGCCAGAAACAGCTGGAAAAACTGGAGATCGAGGATATCAAGCCATCAAGCCGCCGTGACCCGAGTATCGTCTTCAAGGCCAAGCGCCAGATGGGCGACGAAGCCCTGGACGTCATCAACGTCAGCCACGACTACGGCGAGGGCCCGGTCCTGAACAACATCAGCCTCCACATCGAGCCGGGCGAGAAGATCGCGCTGATCGGTCCCAACGGTGTCGGTAAAACGACGCTCTGCCAGATCATCATGGAAGAGCTCAAGCCCAAAGAGGGTACGGTGAAGTGGGGCGCGACCATAGAGCCGGGCTACTTCCCGCAGGATACGACCGACCGTATCAAGAGCAACGACACCCTTTATGACTGGCTGCGCGCCTTCGACCCGAAAGCGGACATCTCCGAGATCCGTAACTGCCTGGGGCGTATGCTCTTCAACGGTGAGCAGCAGGAGAAAGCGGCGACGAACATCTCCGGGGGCGAGAAGCACCGGATGATGCTGAGCAAACTGATGCTCGAAGGGCCGAACTTCCTCGTTATGGACGAACCGACCAACCACCTCGACCTCGAAGCGATCGTTGCCCTCGGTGAAGCGCTTTTCAATTTCGACGGCAACGTCATCTGTGTCTCCCATGACCGCGAACTGCTTGACGCGTTCGCCTCACGTATTATCGAACTCAAGCCCGACGGCAGCTATATCGACTTCAAAGGCAGCTACGAAGAGTTTGCCGAGGCGAAAGAGCATGGAAAGCTTTAAAGCTTACGCCGGGTTCGGCATCGCCGGCAACTTCGCCCTGCACCTGGAGCAGGCCGGGGAAATCGAGGATTTCAAAGACCTTGAAGTCGCCGACGAAAACGGTCCCAAGGGGATCTTCCCTTTCTACATGCCGGGCTTTGAGGCGCCTATAGGCGTCTACCCCCTCTCTTCCGACACCATCAGACTGCCCGAAGATGCAGCACTGAATGTCCAGGCGGAACCGGAAGTGGCACTGGAGTGCAGCCTGCGCTATGAAGACGGCCAAGTCGTTGCGGTCGTGCCGGAGCGTTTCGCTCCCTACAACGACTGCTCCATCCGCCGCCCGGGAGCGAAAAAGATCTCGCAGAAGAAGAACTGGGGTGAAATGAGCAAGGGGCTCGGAGCGGAGATGACGCCGATTGACACCTTCGCGCCGGACGGCGTGATGGACAGCTGGCACATCGCCTCCTTCCTGCGCCGCGGCAGCGAACTGCACCGTTACGGTGAAGATGCCGCATTGACGGGCTACAGCTATTTCCACAGCAAGCTCACGGATTGGATCGTCAACCAGCTCAACACGCAGACCGATACCGGTCCGCTCGAACCGGTGCTCTCCTATCTGGCAGCGGCGGGATACCCCGAGAAGATGATCATCAGCATCGGGGCGACGCGCTATACGGCTTACGGTGAGACGACCTTCCTTCAGGAGGGCGACGAGGTGATCGTCGTGCTCTATGATACAAACTGCTGCGACGCCGATACCGTGATGGAAAGCATCGACGCCGGTGCCTACAGAGCGAATGGGATGTGTGTCCTCTCCCAAAAGGTCGTCGGTGCTTAAACCGGGCCTCTACCAGCACTACAAAGGGAAGCACTACGAGGTGCTCGGCGTGGCGAAGCACTCCGAGACGGAGGAGGAGCTCGTCGTCTACCGTGCGCTGTACGGCGAACACGGACTCTGGGTCCGTCCGCTCTCCATGTTTACCGAATGCATCCCCCACGAAGGCGTCTGCATCAAACGGTTTGAATATATCGGAGATACAGATGAGCCGCGGTAAGAAGCTCGACCTCTTTATCGGCGGGGACCTCGGCAGCGGCTGGTCGGAAGTGGAAGCGCACCGGACGGAAGTGCCGGCGGAGCTGCTCGCACCCGAAAAACACCTTCTCGTCTTCAAACGCGAAAAGCGGCGGGGAAAAACCGTCACGCTCGTCGGGCCGTTCGCCCTGGAAAAGAGCGATGCGGAAGAAGTGCTGAAAAGCGTGAAGAAAAAGCTCGGTTCCGGCGGCAGCTACAAGGCGCCGTGGATGGAGTTCCAGGGAGAGTGCAGTGAGAAGCTGCGGAGCCTGCTCGAAGCCGAATCCTTCCGCTTCAAAAAGTAACCGCTCAATATAGCAGCAGGTACAAAAATCCCCAGAAGAGAAAGACGATCAGCGCGATGACGCTGAAAACGGCGGCGGCCCGCAGCAGGATCAGCAGGGCGATTTTAAGCGCTTTCACTGATAAGGGACGATGGGAAGGCCGGCACGGTAGGCGGTCATGATCCCGCCTTGCAGGTTATAGACGGTATAGCCGTAGGTCTGGGCCAGGAAGGGGGCCAGCATCGAGGTGCGGCTGCCCGTGCGGCAGATCAGCGCGAAGGGTTTGGTCGTATCGACTTTTGCCTTGAGCTCCAGCATAAAGTGGTCGACGTTATAGCCCCCTTTTTCATCGAAGAACATGATGGGGATACTCCCTTTGAGCAGGCCGGTCTCTTTCCATTCGCCCGGGGTACGGATGTCGACGACGGGGATCTGTTTGGCCAGCAGCGCCTTGCTTGCCGGCTCGTTGATGACTTCGGCATGCAGGAGACTGGCGACGACGATAAACCATAAAACAATCAGTTTTTTCATATAGAGTTGCTACCTTCTTAGAATAGGTATAATTATAGCGACTGAGCTTCCGAGAAAGGTGAACTATTGGCAAAGGTTTCGGCGAAAAAAGTGGAAGATACCGCAAGGCTCCGCTACATCCGGGTACTCGAGCGTTTTACGAGCAGTATCACCAAGTATCTTTTCAAGGCGGAGGACGCGACGCGCGAGCAGTTCGACAAGAAAGTCGACAACAACCGCAAATACCTAGACCGTACCGAAAAGGTCCCGCTCTACAAAGGGGACTACAACGACCTCGAAACCCTCGTCACCAAGATCCTCGCCTACCGCGACAGCGACGCCACGATCGAAACGCTCAAAGAGGACATTCTCTATACCGCCAACCAGATCGAAAAATCGATGAACCGCCGCCGCTATAAAAAAGACAAACACACCACCGATAAATTCAAAGATTGGGAATAACGGTAGCGCCCTCTTTCCCTTCTTCAGATTTCTGAGAGTAGTTCATTTAAGAAAAAAGCCATTTTTAGTACTTTTTTCTTCAAATTGTGTCATTTTTACGCATTAAGCTTAAGCCCTCTACACCCTGTGTCACCGTCGGTAGCAGGGGATATGTATTAGCAGTTCTTAATTATTTCATATAAAAACATTATCTATCGACCCTCTTCGTACTATTCCTGTACAATTCCACGCATTTTTTTGACGAGGAACTCTTTTGGTACGACTGATGATTTTTCTTTATGCGACATCGGCGCTTTTGCGCGCCGCGCTGACGCCGGAGCAGCTCTCAACGCTGCAGACGGTCCGGGACATCGCGCGCAGCGTGCCCGACCGCGGCGGCGAGACGTATGAGAACACCCTGAGCGCCATCTGCCTTACCGAGAGCAGTGCGGGGCGGAACATCATCGGCGACTTCCATAAAGGGGTCGATATCACCAAGGCGTCGCTGGGGCCGATGCAGGTCCAGGTGGCGACGGCACGCTATGTCGCCGCACGGGTCGAAAAGCTGGCGTGGCTGAACGCGCGCAGCGACATGCAGATCGCCAACCTGCTGCTCACCGACCTCAAACTCTCCGCCGGCATCGCCGCGCACTACCTCGTCATCCTCAAGAACCGCCGGCACGACTATATGAAAAGCGTCAGCGGCTACAACGGCGGCATGGTGAACTGGCCCTATTTTGAACGCGTGATGAATCATATGAAACTGGTCAAACGCCTCGTGGCATCGGGCGCGTTACGCTAAAAATTATTGGTAATTAAAGTGCTTTGGATTGAAGTGCTTTTGAATCGAAAATGTTGTTTGGGAAAGTGGTGACCCCACGGAGACTCGAACTCCGGTAACCAGAATGAAAATCTGGGATCCTAACCGCTAGACGATGGGGCCACTAAGGAGTAACAATGGTGTCCCGTGTTGGATTCGAACCAACGGCCACATCATTAAAAGTGACGTGCTCTACCAGCTGAGCTAACGAGACATTCAAACGTTAAGATAAGCTCTCATCGTTTGTGGACGGGAATTATACGAAAAACAGTTTTTAAAGTCAATACTTTTTCGGAAGAAAATGCAAAAAAACCGAAAAAAAGTGTGCCGCTGCATTCTCGGCGCCGTAATCGTTCCTTTTTTCATCCGCCATCCCGGCGGCTTCGGCATCGGGGCAGGGCAATCTATACCTTCAAAACGTTATAATGGCCGCTATTATCCTTAATGAAGGTGATTGATGTACTCCAAAATCGAAGCGATCAAGTCCGAGGTAGCCAAAGTCGTCGTCGGCCAGGACAAGATGATCGACGGTCTGCTTATCGGTCTGCTCTGCGAAGGGCACATTCTTATCGAAGGGATCCCCGGATTGGCGAAGACGACGACCGTCAAAGCCCTCTCCCAGAGCCTGGGGCTGCAGTTCAAGCGGGTGCAGTTCACCCCGGACCTGCTCCCCTCGGACATCCTCGGTGCCGAGATCTACGACCCGCAGCATAACGCGTTCAAGATCAAGCACGGCCCGGTCTTTACCAACCTGCTGCTGGCCGACGAGATCAACCGCGCCCCGGCGAAGGTGCAGTCGGCCCTGCTCGAAGTGATGCAGGAGCGGCAGGTGACAATAGGCGAGGAGAGCTTCAAACTCGCGCCCCCCTTCTTTGTCATGGCGACGCAGAACCCCGTGGAGCAGGAGGGGGTCTACCAGCTCCCCGAGGCGCAGCTGGACCGCTTCATGCTGAAACTGAAGGTAGGCTACAACACGAAAGAGGAGGAGCTCGAGATCGCCCGCCGGATTGCTGCGGGCGTTTCCGAGACGATTAATGCGGTCATCACGCATGAAGACCTGGAGGCCCTCAAAGCGGAGGTCAAAAAGGTGCATGTCGACGAAGAGGTCGAGCGCTACATGATCGAGCTGGTCAGCGCGACCCGCGACCCGAAGGCGTACGGTCTCGATGCCCTCGAAGCGCAGCTGCAGTTCGGCGCGAGCCCGCGGGTGAGCATCGATATGTTCAAAGCCGTCAAGGCGATGGCTTACCTGCGCGGCAAGGACTACGTCAGCCCGGTCGACGTTGCTTTCATCATCAAGGAACTGATGCGCCACCGTATCGTGCTGAGCTACGAGGCCGAGGCCGACGGCGTGACGGCGGACGAGATCATCGACAAGGTGATCGAAGCGGTCCCGCTGCCGTAGGAGTCTTATGGGAACGGTCCAGCGTATCCTCGTCAAGGCCCGGCGCCAGGTCTTCAGCGAGCTGATCGGCAACAACCCCTCCATCTTCCACGGGGAGGGGTATGACTTTATCGAGCTGCGCGAGTACATGCCCGGCGACGACATCCGCCATATCGACTGGAATATCACGGCGAAGATGCGCACCCCCTTCATCAAGATCTTCCGCGAAGAGCGGGAGCTCAGCGTCGTCGTCGCGATGATGCTCGGCGGCAGCGTCCATTTCGGGCAGCACCGTTTCAAGCAGGAGGTGATGGCCGAGATCGCCGCGACGGTGGGATATGCCGTGCAGTACAACAGCGACGCGCTGGGCTACATGCTCTTTGCGGACCGCCTCTACGAGGAAGGGCGCCCGACGAAGAACCGCTACGCCGTCTCCGAGCTGACGCAGAAGGTGGACGCCTTCGAGGCGGTCGGGAAAAAGAGCGATTACGACGCGATGGCGAAGACGCTCTACCAGCGTATCCGCCGCCGTTCGCTGCTCATTGTCGTCGGGGACTTCTTCGATCTTCCCCAGCTGCGGCTGCTGGCGAAGAAGCATGAGGTCGTCTGCATCATCGTCCGCGACCGTCTCGAGGAACATCCGCCGCCGTTCGGTTTCGCCTCACTGCGCGACCCCGAGAGCGGGATGCTGCTCGAGGGGGATTTCAATACCCGGACCGTCCATGATTACGAAACGAAGGTCCGCGCACACGACCATGCCCTGTACGAGCAGCTTCGCAAAGACGGCATCCGCTTTACGAAGATCTATACGGATGATCATATCGGCGTCAAACTCCGGCGCCTTTTCGAGGGGAGATAATGCGTTCAGACGATATCCCGCTGCATGACATCAAACCCCTGGTCGAGATCCATGACTATACGCCCTACTACCTGGCGGCCGCGGCAGCCGTTGTGCTCTTTTTTTTGCTGCTCGTCCTCTACCTGCTGATCCGCCGCTACTGCGAGGAGCGAAGGGAAAATACCCGGCGCGCCAGCCGCAAAGCCCTCGAGGCGGTCGATCTGGATGACGCGAAGCAGGCTGCGTATGCTATTTCCCGCCTCGGCCGCCGTTTCGCAGCGGACTCCCCGCGTCTGCAGGAGGCTTTCGAAAATCTCGAACGTCGCCTTGAGCCCTACAAGTTCCGCAAAACGGTGCCGCCCATCGACGAGGAGACCCGAGCGTATTTCAGGATCTATCTCGGGATGATCGATGTTTGAGGGGATCTTCTTCGAGTTCCCGAAAGTCATCTCTTTCCTCTTCATCTTTCTGGCCTGCGAGGCGCTCTGCCGCCTGCGCCACCAGGGTTTCTACTTCCCGCACCTCGCCGCTTTCGCCGCGGTCACGCTCAAACCCTCTTTCTGGCTCTGGCTGCTCAAGTGGGCTTCGATCCTGTTGCTGCTCGTCGCGTTGATGTCGCCGGTGAAAGAGCAGGTCTACCAGCCCGTCAGCGCCCCGGGGTACGCGATCAGCCTCGTGGTGGATGCCAGTGCCTCCATGCGCAACGGCGATTTCGACCCGGATGACCGGACGCGCAGCCGGTTCGAGGCGGTCCAGGAGATCCTGCAGGCGTTTGTGGCGCAGCGCAGCAGCGACAGCGTCGGCCTCGTCGTCTTCGGCACCCACACGTTCACAGCCGCACCGCCCACCTCCGACATGGGGATGCTCTCGAAGATCATCGGGCAGCTTTATGTCGGCATTGCCGGCAAATACACGGCCCTTTATGAGGCGATGGCCAGGGGGATCGTTTCGCTGCATGACGTGCAGAGCACTGAAAAGATCGTCGTCGTCCTGACCGACGGCCGGAACACGCCGGGGGCCCCGGTGGGAAGCGACGTCGTCGGGGGGGTGGCACTCAAAGACGGTGTACGCCTCTATGCCGTCGTTGTCGGGGACGCGCCCGAGGACGCGCCCGCCGCCCAGGAGTCAGTGCTGAAAACGCTGACAGCAGAGAGCGGCGGCGCCTATTTCACGGCCCGGAACACTACATCCCTGGCTGACGTCTACGCACAGATCGACGCCCTGGAGAAGTCGCCCCAGCGCCCGCCGGTTCTGATCGTCAAGGAGTACTACTACGTTTACCCGCTCTTTGCCGGCTTTATGACGCTGCTGCTCTACGTCTACCTGCGCAACCGGAGGCTGGGATGACCTTTCTCCACCCCGAGTTTTTCTACCTGATGCTGCCGCCGGTTCTGGTGCTCTTCTACTTTATTCTGACCCAGAAGGAGCCGGCGGCGGAGCTCTTTTCCGGCCCCGTTTTCGAACGGCTGCGGGTGAACGAAAAGCGCCTCAGCCTCCGGCAGCGCAACCTGATCTACCTGCTCATTTTCATCCTGCTGATCGCGGCGATGTCCCAGCCCGTCATTACCGAGGCGACGGCCGTCGTCAAGGCCCCGGACGAGGCGCTGACGGTTGCCGTCGACATCTCGGCCTCGATGCAGACGGAGGATGTCTACCCCTCCCGCGCCGCCGTCGCGAAAGCGAAACTGCTTGCGCTGGTCGCGCGGGCGAAGCGGGAACGCATCGGGGTACTCGCCTTCGGACGCGATGTTTATGCCGTGGTGCCGCCTACGGCGGACAGGACGGCGCTGACAGAGCTCTTGAATGATTTTACGCCTGATGCCTATGCCGAGAAGGGAACGGATATCATGGCGCTGCTGGCCGCGGCGAACGGGGTGATGGGGGAGCCGGGCCGCAAAAATCTGCTGCTGCTGACCGACGGGGGCGACAGGGGCGATTTCTCCGAGGCGGTCTCTTACGCCCAAGCGCAGAAGCTCCACATTTATATCCTCGGGATCGGCACGGTCGAAGGGGGCGTACTGAAACAGGATGGCAAACCCGTCATGCAGGGGGAGAAACCGGTCCGGACGGTGCTGAACCCTTCATTGCGCACCCTGGCCGAATCCACGGGCGGCCTCTATGTTGACATGACGGTGGGTTCCCGTGACGTCACGGCACTGCTTTCCGAGCTCCGCCGCCATGCCGGAGGGGGCGAGAGGGGTGTCAAGGAGATCCGCCTATACGGCCAGCTCTACATCCTGCCGCTGGGAGCGGCACTCTTTTTGCTGCTGTTGGCCAACGCCTCCATGAGCCGCCGCGAACGGGTGGCCGTCCCCCCCGCACTGCTGCTGGGCGTGCTGCTGTCCGGAAATGCCGCTGTGCTGCGGGCGGAGCCTTTTGATTACGAACTGCTTGAATCCGCGAAAGGGTATTATGAACAGGGGGACTATACACGGGCCGCCCGCGCCTTTTACCGCTACGGGGTGCATAACGGCAACGACCCGGCGGCGATGTACGACAGCGCACACGCCCTTTACCGTGCCGGAAAATACGACGCGGCGGCCGCGCTGTGGGAACGGATCCGCAGCAAGGAGCGGATGCTGCAGTTTTCGACGCTGCATAACCTGGGAAATGCCCGGGCGATGCTGGGGGGCAGGGAAAATCTCGAAGCCGCCATCAAGGTGTACCAGAAGGCGCTCTACCTCCAAAATGACTCGCAGACGCGGGAAAACATGGCCATTGTCCGCGGACGTCTGATGCGGCTGGTGCAGGCGGAGCGCCATCGTACGGCAGCGGCGGCGACGGGCACGGGCGGGGACCACAACGCTTCGGGGGCACCGTCGCCGACGAACGGTGCGCAGAACGCTTCCGCGCAGACGGAGACGCCCGAAGGGAATGAGGCGAGGCCTTCGGAAGCCTCCGGCAAAGCGAAAACGGCCGCGCTGAGTGATTACGAGGCGGCGATGTGGCGGCAGTCGCTGCAGCGGCAGAGCCGGACGCACCTCTACAAGATCACGCCGGAGCGCGCCGGGGGAGGCGACCATGTCGTTCCGTGGTAAGGCGCTTTGTCTACTGGTGGCCGTCAGTACGCTCTCGGGTTATGAGCTGACGGTCGAGAGCTCTTCACGCCAAGTCTTCCAGGGTGAACCGCTTCGGCTCGTCTACCGTTTTGCGCACGCCGCGTCGGACAAGGGGATCGATTTCCGTTTCGCGGCACCGGAACTGGCACATTTCCAGGTCCTGCAGAGTCACGCGGAAGAGCGGCACGAAGCGGGGGCGGAGGTGTGGGAGAAGAGCTACATCATCGTCCCGATGCAGGGCGGGGAGCTCTCGACCGGCACGGCGGCGATGAACGTCGCCGAACGCACCTACACGAAGGATGCGTGGGGGCAGTGGATGCCCTCGGTGGCATGGCAGCAGCACCTTTTCGAACCCATAACGCTTTTTGCCCACCCCGTCCCGGGCGGGGTTCAGGCAGTCGGCGCCTTCCGGCTGGAGGCCGTCATTGACCGCAATGCCACAGAGCGCGGTCAACCCGTGCACCTGACCCTGTCGCTCTCAGGGTGCGGCAATCTGGAAACGGCGGAACCGCTGCGGATGGCGATTGCCGGGGTCAGCGTTTTTGACGAGGGGCATACGGAGAACGCCGCATGGCGGGACGGCTGCTACAGCAATGAGGTGAACCGGACCTTTGCCCTGGTCGGCGAGCGGGATTTTACGGTCCCCTCGGTGAGCTTCCGCAGCTTCGACCCGGCGACGCAGCGCGTCGTCACGGCGTCGTCACTGCCGATCCCGGTCCATGTCCGCGCCGAGACTGAACCCAAAGTGAAGCGGACAAACACGAAGGAGGAGACGATGACGATCTGGAGTCTGGCGGCGGGGGTCGCCGCCGGTTTCGTGCTCGGCGTCGCAGCGACACTGCTTTTGATGCGGCGAAAAGAGAAAGAGACGCGGGTCCGAGTCGATTCGCTTCGCGCGGCGCTGGTCGCACTTTTCGGGCATCTGGACGATCCCGAGGCGAAAAAGAGCGCGGAAGCGGTGGAAAAGCATCTCTACGAAGGGGCGGATGCGCCCGACGATAAAGAAATCGCCACGCTGCTCGGCCGGTTAAAGCGGGGGGAACAGAGAGCACATTGATGACAGCGCCCTACGGGTTTATTCGCTATACTTGTGTGAAGACGGAGGAGTGACGTATGCTTGACTGGTTGAATGCAAATGTACTGTGGTGGCACTGGGTTATCCTGGGGATGGTGCTGATAGGCCTGGAAACGATGGCCCTCACTTTCCTGCTGCTGGGAATAGGCGTCGCCGCGATCCTGACGGGGACGCTGGCCTATCTCTTTGATCTCTCCTTCTCTGCCGAGCTGCTGATCTGGTCGATCCTTTCGACACTTTTTATCGTGGGGTGGTGGCGTTTTATCCGCCAGAAGACCGTGACGCAGAGCGGACAGGCCTCCTACAGGGTCGACACGAAGGGGACCGTCACCGAGGGGATCGAACCGCCCCAGAGGGGTAAAGTGCTCTTCGACATTCCCGTACTGGGCAACCGCGAATGGCCTGCCTTCGCCGACGAACCGCTTAGCGTCGGGACGAAGGTGCAGATTGTCGACGTCAGCGGCCAGCTGATCAAAGTGACCCCCCTGAAGGAGGATTGAATGGTATCACTCTACATTATCGGCGTCTTCGCCGTCGTCATCATCGTTACCCTTTACAAAGGGATAAAGGTCGTCCCGCAGGGCGAGGAGTGGGTCATCGAGCGGCTGGGCAAGTTCTACCGGACCCTTTCCCCGGGGCTCAATCTCATCATCCCCTACATCGACAGCGTGCGTGAGCGGATGACGACGCGGGATATCATCCTTGATGTGCCTCAGCAGGAAGTCATCACGATGGACAACGCCGTCATCCTCACCAACGCCATCGCCTTTATCCGTGTCACGCGCCCTTCTGATGCCGTTTACGGGGTCGAGGACTTCCGTATGGCCATCATCAACCTCGTCATGACGACGCTTCGTTCCATTATCGGGGAGATGAAGCTGGACGAAGCGCTCTCCAACCGCGACATGATCAAGGCGCGTCTTAAAGAGCAGATCATCGACGACGTCGCGGACTGGGGCGTGACGGTCAAGTCCGTCGAGATCCAGGATATCAGCCCAAGCCCCTCCATGCAAAAAGCGATGGAACAGCAGGCCGCTGCCGAACGCGAACGCCGTGCCGTCGTGACGATGGCGGATGGGAACAAGAATGCGGCCATCCTGGAAGCCGAAGGGAAACTCGAGGCCGCCAAGCTCGAAGCACAGGCCCAGGTGGCGCTGGCCACGGCTTCCGCCGAAGCGATCGCCCGTATTTCCGAATCCATCCAGGAGCGCGAACTGCCCGCCATGTTCCTCCTCGGCGACCGCTACATCGCCGCGCTGGAGAAACTGAGCGAAAGCGAAAACGGCAAGTTCGTCGTCTACCCGGCGGACGTGCAGCAGGCGATCAAGGGGATGCTCGGCAGCGTATTCAAATAGCGCCGTCGGGTAAAGAAGAAGGAGCTTCCATGAAAGTTGTCATGCATACGGCAGCGCTGCTCTTGTCAAGTGTTTTGCTCCAGGCGGGGGAGGTCGGTGCCATGAACACCTTTGTCGCCAATACCCCGGCCGTTGCCGATGAGGTCAATGCCAATTTCAGCGAGCATACGACGCAGATCAACGACAACAACGGCCGCATCTCGGTGAACAGCGCCGCCATCGCGGCGACCGGCCTGCTGGGATGGAGCACCCTGGCCGTTCCCCGGACGACATCGCCTCTGACGGGGACGTTTGTCGGGGAGTTCGTCAAAATAGGCGATATGGGAAGCTATGTCAAACAGCAGGACGCCTCGGTGTTGGAGATTCAGTACAACGGCCGTATCTGCGTCGGGGTCATTGCCGATGATCAGGTTGTTTTCGAACTGAGGGTCGACGACACGCCTTCGTCGGGAGGACCTGCCCGTACGATGCTGCAGTACGGTGAAGAGGGGTGTCTTCCCTCGCATCCGGCGACGATCACGGGGATCTTCGACGGACTCTCGGCCGGCAACCATACCGTCAGTATGTGGGTCAGGGCCGAGTCATCCGGGATGGCCGTCGGATCGACGAATGCACTTTACAACCCTGCCGACAGCAGTGCGGATCACCTCGTCATCAAAGAGTTCGGTACGCCGTAAGGCGGCCTTTTCCGAAATGCCCTGCCTATCCGCTTATACGTCAAAATAGGTTTCGAGTTCGACATTGGCCATGCAACCGGTGTCGATGTCCCTTAAACGCCTGAACAGCTCCCGAAACAGTACATGGTGCTCTTCGCCGGAGGACATCACGAACGAAAACTGCAGATTCCGGTACCGGTCCAGCTCTTCGTCGATGTGTTCGTCGGAGACGCGCTGCTCGATACTAAGAGGTTCCACATCCGCAATATCGCTGATAGTACGGATATACTGTTCGACGACCCACCGGGCCTCACCATTGATACGAGTCTCCATAATTCCGCCGAGATCGTAGACGTCGATGGTGAAGGAGCCGAGATATCTTTTCATTACACTCACCCATTTCCGCTTATGCTATATGCCAAAAAAGATTGCATCTTTCTGTCCAGCTTACGAATATGTTTTGCCCCGATACCCGTCGGCCGGCCCCCGGCAAACGATCAGGGGGCCGTCGTCCGGAAGGCTCAGTCCGTCTCCGTGACGCTGGAGAGGAAATCCTGCCCCCAGGCGTTGACGTCGTAGCGGTGGATGATGTTTGACATCCGCTGCAGGCGGGAGATCCTTTCGTTTTCCGGGGCGTGGAGTGCCTGGGCGAGGGTGTCGCTCATCTCCACGGGGTCGTAGGGGTTGGCCAGGAAGGCACCGTGCAGCTCCACCGCCGCCCCGGCGAACTCGGAGAGGACCAGGGCCCCTTTGCCGCCGATGGCGTGCTGGGCCGCCACATACTCTTTGGAGACCAGGTTCAGCCCGTCGCGCAGCGGCGTCACCCAGCCGATATCCGCGGCACAGTTGTAGGCGACGACGTCCTCGAAGGGGATGACCCGGCTGACATAGTTGATCGGGGTCCACTTGTAGGTGCCGAAACGGCCGTTGATGAGCCCGACGTGGTAGGCGATATCCTGGGTAATCTCGTCGTAGATCGCCATTCCCTTCGCCGGCGGGGTACAGACCATGAAGAGATTGATCTTCCCGCGCATTTCGGGGTGGGTTTCCAGGAAGTGTTCGTAGGCCTTGAGTTTGTCGACAGGCCCCTTGGTGTAGTCCGTGCGTTCGATGGAGACGATGAGTTTGTTGTCGCCGATCTCGTCGCGGATCTTTCGGTAGAGGGAGTGGACATCGTCGCTTGCCGTGAGCTGTTCGATATAGTCGCAGTTGATGCCGACGGGGTGCGCGCCGAGGCGGACGGTATTGAGCTCGGTCGTAAAGGAGTCGGCGTAGTCGTCCACTCCCATGGCACAGCCGTAGGTTTTGAACAGCGGTGCGGCACTTTTGCGGGAGTTGACTTCGATCTGGGTGTTGGAGCGGACGGTATTGACGAAGTTGTCGATGTACTGGGGGATGTGGAAACCGATATAGTCGCACTGCAGGAGCGAGTTGATGATGTCGCGACGCCAGGGGAACATGTTAAAGATGTCCGCCGCCGGGAACGGGGTGTGGTGGTAAAAGGCGATTTTGACATCGGGGCGGAGCTGCCGCAGGTAGCCCGGCACCATCCAGAGGTTGTAGTCGTGGATCCAGACGACGGCCCCCTCGGCCGCTTCGGCTGCCGTGTTCTCCGCGAAGATACGGTTCACTTCGCAAAAATGCTTCCAGTGCGCGTGGTTGAAGACCGCTTTTTCATGGAACGAGTGTAATAGAAGCCACAGGGCCTCCTTGGAGAAGACCTCGTAAAAAATCTTGACGTCGTGCGCGGTCAGCGGCACGCGGCAGACCCGAAGGTGCGCGTACCGCTCCCTGTCCACCTCGACATACTTCTCAAACCCCTCCGGTGTGCGGCTCTCCGTTTTGGACCAGGCGACCCATGAGCCCTTGACGCCGTCGGCGAAGAAGCCCAGCAGGGTCGGCAGAATACCGTTGGGGCTGGTGTGTTTTTTGCGGACGACCCGCCCGTTCTCTACCACTTCCAGGAAGGGCTGGCGGTGGTAGACCATCACGAGATCGGCGTCACCGTATGCCGGGACAGGGGCCTCGGGCACCTCTTCCGCCTCGGCAATGCCGAAATGCTGCATCGCTTCGAGGATACCGTGGGTGCCCGGGGCCTTGGAGAAGTAGGCGTGTTCGATCTGGCTGGCCGCCTCTTTGAGCGGGGTTTCGGCGTTGTTCAATACGACGCCTTTGAAACCGTGCTGGTACATGCTCAGATCGTTGAGGGTATCCCCGGCGACGATCACGCGCTCTTTGGGGACGCCCAGGTGCTGCACCAGCGCTTCGAGGGTGGAGCCTTTGCTGGTGCCTTTTGGCAGGATGTCCAGGTAGATCTCGTTGGAGTGCAGGACGTCGCACTCGCGGGTGGCGAGCTCGTCGACCAGCTCCCGGGGGATGGTGCTGCTCGTGACGTAGTAGGAGAGGCGGCGCTCCTGGGGCTGGTCCTGGCGCTCCAGCGTCTCGAGCCGGTCGCGCAGATCCGCGATGGAATCGAGGGTCTTGTACCACCGGTTCGAGATGTTGTTCTGCAGCGGCTGTATAGGTTCCAGGCTCGCACCGTCAAGTACGGATGCACCGACGTCTCCGATGATGTAGTGGGGGGTGGGGATGGACATGTCATCGAGCAGCGGCAGGATCAGTTCGATATTCCTTCCGGAGTTGAAAACCAGGATGATGTTCGGATGGTCGTGCAAGTAGCGGTATAGCGGATCGTCTTCTCTGTTGACGCTTTCTAAAAAGGTCCCGTCGAGATCCGTGGCCAGAATGTGGATGTCTTCTGTGATAACAATAGAGATGTGACTACCCTCCTGTAATAGTGTAGAGTGGTATGTAAAAAACCAGAATAATTGAATATGCAAGTTCAGTACGAACGGTGTAAGTGGCTTCCTTTACACCATAGCTGAAAAGGATGAACAGTTGGACACAGGGCCAAGCTCTTCGATCTCTGCGATCAGGATACCGAAGGGGGCGAGCGTGTAGGGCCCCGCCGTCAGCGGCACGCCGTTTTGCATGCCGTCGAAAAGGAGACGGCCCTGCGCTTCAAGGGAGAAGCACGCTTCCTCCGGTGAAAAACTGATAATGACCAGGCAACGCTGCGCGGGGGTTTCACGCAGGAAAACGAGGCATTTTTCATTTGTAGGGTCGAGGTCCGCAAAAGTACCTGTCTGCAGCGCCCTGTTGGTACTGCGAATATGGATCAGCTTTTGGTAGAAATGTAAAAGCGACGCGGCGTCGGCGGTCTGGTCGGCCACGTTGACGCCTGCGAGGTAGTTGCCATGTACCGGAAGCCAGGTCCTCACGCCGGCCGGAGCGAAGCCGGCGTTGGGGGAACGGTCCCACTGCATCGGGGTCCGGCAGCGGTCCCGGGAGAACGTGCCGAGTTCCTTGAGGATATAATCTTCGCCGACACCGTCCTCTTGTCGCAGGCGACGGTAGACATGGCCGACGTGATCGCGCAGCTCGTCGAGGCTTTCAATCGTATAGTCCCGCATACCTATCTCTTCGCCGTAGTAGAGGAAAGGGATGCCTTCAAGGAAGAGAGTCACGGCAATGGCGCTGCGGCATCGGCGGAGGTCGTCCGGGGCGAAATGCTCCGCCATTCTCGATTGGTCATGGTTGTTCAGGGTATTGCCGATACGGCTGCCCTGCGGTGCTTTGCCGCCCCAGTGCATCAAGAGTTTTCTGACGATATCCGGACTCAGGTTCTGCTGGTAAAGGAGATCGAAATCGAAGATGCTGTGCAGCCTGTCGTCTCCTTTGCCCAGGAAGCGAAGGTCGGAGGTCTCGCCGACGAGAAAACGTTCTTCGTATTCGTCGACGAGACGGCGCAACTCTTCGATCAGCTCAAAATTTTCCGTGTGATTGCGCTGGTATTTGAAGAGGTCGGCGAGGATCGCATCGTAGGAGAGGGTCGACCCGTCAATGCCGTGCAGCCAGTTGCTGCGAAGGGCATCGACGGCACTGTAGTGGCTGGTGTGAGGCGTGAAATCCTTCTCTTCGAAAAGCGTGCTGATGGCGTCCAGGCGGAAACCGTCGACGCCCTTATCCAGCCAGAAACGGGCTGCGCCGAACATGGCGCGTTTGACTTCGGGGTTGCGCCAGTTCAGGTCGGGCTGTTCTTTGAGGAAGTAGTGGTAGTACCACTGCCCTGTCGCGTTGTCATACTCCCATGCACTGCCGCCGAACTCTGACTGCCAGTTGTTGGGTGGAGTACCCTCCTTGCCGTCGCGCCAGATGTACCAGTCGCGTTTCGGGTTGTCGCGGCTTGAGCGCGACTCCAAAAACCATGGATGTTTCTCGGACGTGTGGTTGAGGACCAGGTCGAGGATGAGCTTCATCCCCCGCTGATGGACGGCATCGAGAAGGCGGTCGAAGTCGTCCATTGTTCCGTACGCGGGCTCGACCGCCGTAAAATCTGCAATATCGTAACCGACGTCAATCTGCGGGGAGGGGTAGTGTGGCGAGAGCCAGATCGCACCGATGCCCAGCCACTGCAGGTAGTCGAGTTTCGCGATGATACCGGGGAGGTCGCCGATCCCGTCGCCGTTACTGTCGGCGAAACTGCGGGGGTAGACCTGGTAAAAAACGGCGCGCTCCCACCACTTCGATGCCATTCTTGACGATCCTTCTACGGACTGATTTATCTTCAAGTGTACACAAAAAGAAAAAAGCGTCTCCTAAAAGTGGCGGTGACGCAGGGGGTGGCTATGCCGTTGCCGGCGTGTCGCCGAGATGCCCGGCGAGGTAGCCGCTGGCGAAGGACCACTGCAGATTGTAGCCGCCGCAGGGGCCGTCAAGGTTCATCAGCTCCCCGCAGAAGTAGAGTCCATTGAGCAGCCTGCTCTCCATCGTTTCGGGGCGGATCTCCTTGAGCGACACGCCGCCGCGGGTGATCATCGCCATCTTGAAACCGTCGTGGCCGGTGACGGTGAGCGGGGTCCAGGCGAGCAGCCGGATGAGGTCGTTGCGGACCTTACCGTCGAGCTTGCCGAAACGCGCCTGCGGGTCGGCGTGGGCGAGGGCACAGAGCTGCAGCGAGAGGGCTTCGGGCAGCAGCGTCATGACAAGGTCTATCGTCACTGCGTCGGGATGGGTGCCCTGGTACGCCTTGAAGTGTTTGAGGAGGTCGTCCTCGCTCATCCCCTTCGTCATGTTGATCAGCAGCGGCACCTCGCCGTAGGTCTCCAGCAGCGGGGTGACGTCGCGGGCGAAGTCCAGGACGGCGGGGCCCCGGATGCCGCTCTTGGTGAAGATGAGGTCCCCGGTCGCACGCAGTTTCTTCGCCTTTTTCAGGTCGACCCTGATGGTGACCTTTGGGATCGTATCGGCGCGGCAGTGCTCTACCCAGCTCTCCTTGGTCTTGAGCGGCATCATGGCGGGGTAGAGCGCGGTGACAGTGTGGCCCGCCTGCTCGGAGAGGGCGTAGCCGTCCCCTTCGGCACCGAGCTGCGGGTATCCGAGCCCCCCCGTGGCAAGAACGACATGGGGGGCGGTGAAGGTGTCTGTTTCCGTCGTCACCCCGGTAACACGCTCGCCGTTATGCTCGACGGTGACGACCTTCTGCTTGCAGCGTACCTCGACACCGAGGCGTTCGAGCTCCTTTTCAAGTGCGGAGAGGATCGTCTCCGCACTGTGGGTGACGGGAAAGACCCGGTAGCCGTCGGGAGCGTGGGTCTCGACGCCGATCTCATTGAAAAAAGCGATCAGGGCTTTGTGGTCAAAGGCGTCCAGTGCCGGGGTCATGAAGCGGCCGTCGCGGCCGAAACGGGCCATAAATGCGGCATTGTCGAGGGTGTTGGTGAGGTTACAGCGGCCGCCGCCGGTCGCTTTGAGCTTGGCACCGGGTTTGGAGAGCTTTTCAAGCAGCAGCACCCTTCTGCCACGGCGGGCCGCGACGATGGCGGCCATCATGCCTGCGGCGCCGCTGCCGGCGACGATGACGTCGAAGGCGTTCATTCGACCTTTTCGGATTCCAGCTGCATCCGGGCGTACCAGCGGTGCATGGCGGGGGCGATTGTCTCCAGGTACTCCCAGAGGTGTGCAGGCGTATCGGCCTGCATCGTCAGACCGTAGGAAACCTCGCTGAAGAGCAGTGGGTCGTAATCGGTGGCGGCGGAGCGTGCCTGTGCCAAAACCTGTTGCGGGTTGAAAGCAGCGGCGAAGTTCGTATCGAACTGCAAGAACGTGTGCACCTCGGCCGTGGCGACGAGCAGGCCGTATTGGGTCATGGCGAGGAGGTCGTGGCAGTCGCTGTACTGTTTGTCGTTATGCAGGTCGTAGCTGGCGGTAAAGATGTGGCGGTCGGAGCCGTTGAGGCGGAACTGCACGATACAGAGTGCGAGGGTATGCCCCTTGTAGTCGACGTTGAAGATGGAGGGTTTGAACTCGCAGGTGACGGCGTTGTCCTCGAGCAGTCTGCTGTTGCTGTCCGCTACCTTGACGGCGACGAAGGGGATACCCTGCTGGGTCCCGAGCGGTACGGCCTGCACATAGGAGAGGTTGGCAATGAGATCCTGCAGGTTCTGCGGGAGGATCGTATTCGTTTCAGTCATCAGATGATCTCGTGCAGCTTCTTACCTGTTTCGAGGCGCTTGTGGACTTCGTCCCACGCCTCCTCTTTAATCGCCTTTTTCATGGCGCTGAGCTCATCCTCGAAGAGGTTGATTGCCTCGAGGAGGTGTTCTTTGTTCTGGCGGAAGATATCCTCCCACATGTTGGGCGAGCTCTTTGCCAGGCGGCTCATGGAGCGGAAACCCCCGGCAGCCAGGGCGAGGATGTTGTATTTGTCCTCCTGGTTGAGCACCGTGTTGGCCAGGGAGTAGGAGATGGCGTGGGGCATGTGGCTGATGAATGCGGCGTGGCGGTCGTGATCGTGGGCGCGCATGTAGTGCAGCCGCATGTGCAGTCCGGAGAAGAGGCGCACGGCCGTCTCCTGCTGGCGCGTTCCGGACTCGTCCATGTCGCACAGGACGACGACTTTGTCCTTGTAAAGTCCCGTGATGGCCGCCTGGGGGCCGAAGTTTTCGGTACCGGTCATCGGGTGCGCGGCGACGACGTTGCGGCGGATAGGCTCCGGGATGCTTTCGACGATACGCGCCTTGGTACTGCCGAGGTCGATGACGGTCGCGTCCGCCTTGATACGGCCGGGCATCTGCTGCAGAATGGCCATGATGCCGTCGACAGGGACGGAGAGGAAGATGGTATCGCACTGTAAGAGGGTGTCGAAATCGACGACCTTGTCAACGAGTCCCATCGCTAATGCCGTGTCGCAGTGGGAGGCGTTGTGGTCGTGTCCGATCACCTCATTGACGAAAGGCAGCTGCCGCAGGTCCATTCCCAGCGAGCCGCCCATCAGTCCCAGTCCGATAATTCCCAATGTCATTACGCCTCCTTAATGTCGCGCTAATTGTAGCGCCCGCAGGATTAGAGGGGCCTTTTTACGTCCTATTAACCTGCGGGCTGGTAGAATCCTTCTTTTTAAAAACACGAAAATATATGCAAATAGGGTTCTGATGAAACACTGGTCGGCACTGATAGCGGTGTTTTTGACGGTTTCGACGCTTACGTTCGCCGCCGAAACCGTTGAAAAAGTACAATTCGAAGGGCTGGTCCACATCTCCGAAGGGGTGGCCGAACAGCTGTTGGTGCAAAAAGCGGAAGCGCCGCTGGAAACGGAGAAGGTCGACAAAACCATCGAACGCTTCTTCGGACAGGGCTATTTTACGGACATCTACGCCACGTTCGAGGCGGGCACGCTGACGTTCCATTTCACAGAAAAACCGGTCATTTCACGCATCGAGCTCAAGGGCTGGAAAGAGAAGGACGAGGACACCCTGCGCGATGTCGTCCAGCTCAAAAAAGGGACCCTTTACGATCCCAAAAAACTCGAGGCGGCCAAGAAACGCATCGTCGAAAACCTCTCGCAGGAGGGGAAGATCGACTCCGTCGTCGAGATCGAAACCGAGCACCTTGACAACGGTTCCGTCGGCGTCACCTTCGTCGTCAACGAGGGGGAGACGATCCTGATCGAAAAACTGAGCTTCAGCGGCGTCGAGGGGCTTGACCCCGGTACTTTCGACGACAACATCGCCAACAAAGAGCATCAGTTCATGGGGTGGTTCTGGGGCCGCAACGACGGAAAGATGATGCTCGACCAGCTGCAGTACGACCCGATGCGGATCCGCGACACCTACATGCAGCACGGCTATATGGATGCGAAGGTCGATGCCCCGTTCACCCGGATCGACTTTGACGACTATACGGCCGAAATGAGCTACCAGGTCACCGAGGGGCAGGTCTACATCACCAAGGCAATCGAGCTGCACCAGCAGACCCACGTCATCGACGACGCCGTACTGCGCGACGTTATCACCCTGGAAACGGAAAAGCCCTTTAACATCAAAACGTTCCGTGAGGATTCGGAGCGCATCAAGACGAAGATCGCGGACCTGGGGTACGCCTATGTCCGCGTCCTTCCCGACCTGCGCAAGAACAAGGAAGAGGGTACCCTCGAGGTGATCTACCGTATCATCCCGGGTGAGAAGGTGTGGATCCGCAACGTCGTGATCGCGGGGAACAACCGTACCCTTGACCGTATCGTCCGCCGGGAACTCTACCTGGGGCCGGGCGACCTCTATTCGCTGACGGACCTGCAGGATTCGCGCAATGCCCTGGGGCGTACCGGCTATTTTGACGCCAACACGATCGAGGAGAAACGGGTCGACGACCACTCCATGGACCTGGTCGTCAAGGTCAAAGAAGCACCGACGGGCAATATCCAGCTCGGGGGCGGGTACGGCAGCTACGGCGGTTTCATGCTCAGCGTGGGCGTCAGCGACCGCAACATCTTCGGATCGGGGATCAATGTCGGGTTGCGCCTCGAGCGTTCACAGCGTTCGAACAACTACTCGTTCAATATCTCCAACCCGCGCCTCAACGACAGCGATTTCAGCGGAAATTTCTCGATCTTCTACAGCGATTTCCAGTATAACGACTATACGACCCACTCCGACGGGGTGTCGTTGGGGACAGGTCACCGTTTCAGCCGCTATATCTCCGGCTTCCTCAACTACACCTACTCCAACGTCAATTACAAAGACGCGAACCTGTCGCTCTACACCCAGGATCAGCAGCGCTTCTTCGAGAGCTATGCGAAGAGTGCCGTCTCGGTCGCCATGAGTTTCGACAACACGGATGACTACTACGTCGCGCGGCGCGGGTGGGCGGTCTCGGAGAGTATCGAGCGCGCCGGTCTCGGGGCCCAGGCGGACTATGTCAAAAGCCGGACGGAGCTGAGCAAGTACAACGGGCTGGACGAGTGGCTCGGGTTCGACCTGATCTTCCGCTACAAGGCGCGCTACTACCTCGCCCGCGATACGGGCTACCTGCCGCTGGCGGAACGCTTCTACATGGGAGGGCTCAATTCAGTCCGCGGGTACGAGTCCTATTCAATGCCGTATTACTACAATGCCACTTCCGGCGACAACGTCCGGATCGGCGGGAAGCAGACCTTCTCGAACAACGCGGAGCTGAGCTTCCCGCTCGCCCCGAAAGCGAAGATGCGCCTGACGACCTTCCTGGACTGGGGGTGGATCGGTACCTCTTCACTGTCGGAATTCTCCCGCGGCGGCTACGGGGTGTCGCTGGAGTGGTTCTCACCGATGGGACCGCTGCAGCTGGTCTTCGCCAACCCGATCAACCCGGAAACGGACGACCGGATCTCCCACTTCGAATTCACCATCGGTCAGCGCTTCTAACCTCCCGCGTCCCGACTGTCAACACGGCCAGGCGGCCGTGCCTAATCGATAGATACCGTCAGCTCTTTCTCGATCCCGAGGCGTTCGATCTGCTCTTTTGCCAGATAGAGGTGTGTCCCTTCTGCGGCACGTACGTGGAGCGCCCCAGCCTCGTCGAGCGAGAGGGTGAAGTCGATGTTGCGCGGGCGGTGGGTCAACAGGGCGTCGGCCAGGGCCAGCAGGAGGTTGAGGCGGTTGAGGATCTTCGCCTTGGGCAGGAGCCGCTGGTAGTCGCTCTGGAACGGCTTGGCGATCTTGCGGCTCTTGTGGTAGCGGACAAGGGCCGCCACGGTCATGATCTCCTCATGGCTGTAGCCGTACTCCAGGGCACTTTCGACGAGGTACTGGCTGTTCTTGTGGTAGGAGTAAAAATGGACCGAAGCACCGACTTTGGCCAGCTGCGCCGCGATCTTGAGCAGGCGGCGGCTCTCTGCCGGCAGCTCCATGGGGGTTTGCAGCAGGTCAAAGAGCCGCATGGCCACGGTCGGAAGCTGGTTGGAGAAGGTCGTTTCGATCGTATGGCAATCAAGCAGGTAGCGTAGGGAGGGGTTGTACCCCTCCGGGAAGCGGTGGCGGTTGTGGCGCAGAAGGTCGGTCAGGTAGAGCCCTTCGCGTACCCCCGCCCCGCTGGTGACCAGGGTCTCGCAGCCGACATGCTGCAAGAAGCGCATGAGGATCAGCGTCCCGGGGCGGATAACATCGTAGCGCTCCTTTTTCACCCCGAGCTGTTTGAGCGAAGCGTCGTCCGGCGCGGCGACGATCTTCTTTCCCAGCGCCATCAGGGCATCCGCGCCGAAGGTGAAGGCATGCAGCTTCTTCATCGGATGGGCCTGGTTTTTCTGGATGATCTGCGCGAGGGCGCGGAAGGTCCCGCCGATCCCGATAACGATCGGACTGCTCACCGGCGGCATCGCGGCGAACTGGGCATCGATGTAGGCGCTGGCCCCCTCGACGTCGCCCCGGTCGAAGAAAAGCTCCTTGAGCCGGACGGTCCCGAGGTCGAGCGAAGCGCTCTGCATGACACTCCCCGACGCGATACAGGCGTACTCCGTGGAACCGCCGCCGATGTCAATGGTACGGGCCGCCATGGAGGGCAGAAGGTTGGCGGCCGCTACCCCGCCGAGGTAGGCCTCTTTCTCGCCGTCGATCACCTTGATCTGAAGGCCGAGCTCCTTTTTGGCACGGGAAAGGAAGTCGGCACGGTTGGGCGCATCGCGGACGGCGGAGGTCGCGACGCAGAGCAGTTTGCGGCTGCCGTAGGAGCGGGCGATGCTCAAAAACTCCCCCAGGGCTTTCATGGCGCGTTCAATGGCCTCGGTCTGAAGGGTGCCGCCGGCCGCGTAGGCGCCTTCGCTGATCCGGACGCGGCTTTTGGACTCATGCAGCAGGGAGAAGGCAAAGCGGCTGCTTTTTTCGAAGACGACCATCCGTACGGAGTTGGACCCGATATCGATGATCGCGGTGCGCTTCGCCATAAGTGAGCCTTTTTGAGCGGATTATACAAAAATCCGCCTCAGAGTCCGCCAAGAGGCGGGCAAGGGCCTCATTGTTGCAGGCTTCAGGCGCCCGGTTGACACGCTATAATGGCGAAAACAGGAAGGTCCATGCACTCTTTTGCCCCCGAAATCATGCTGATCACCCTCTTGGCCGTGGTTGTCATCTCCGATACACTGGCCGACCGTCTGAAGGTCCCCGCCGTCTTTTTACTGCTGATCGGCTCCTACCTCGTCTACCACCTGCTGCCCGCTGCCGTACCGCTCGATCTGCGGCTCCACTTCGATACCGTGATTCTGCTCTGTATCCCGCTCATCTTTATGGGGGATGCGCTGCACCTGCATTTTGCGGATGTGCGGCGTTTCGGCTTCGAAATCTTCTACCTGGCGGTCTTCGCCGTGGCGCTCTCCATCGCGGCGGGAGCGAGCCTGTACCAGTTGGAACTCTTCGCCCCGCTGAGCCTGGGTGGCTATGTGGCGCTGTTTGCGATCAACATGGCGACCGATGCGGTGAGCGTGCAGTCGGTGCTGTCGCGCTTCGAGGGGATCGGTCACGACCTCAAGGTGCTGATCGAGGGCGAATCGCTCGGCAATGACGCCACGGCAGTCATCGCCTTCTTCTTCGTCGGGCTGCCGTGGATGCTGAACGGGTCGATTGACCCGGCAGCGGCTTCGTTCGACGCGCTGCGGGTCTTCGCGGTCAGTCTCGGCCTCGGGATCGCGATGGGGTTCGGGTTCTACCTGCTGATGAAGCTGGTCGAGCACCAGCGCGGGGAGTTCTTTATCTTCGTCGTCGAAGGGTATGCGGCCTACGTGCTGGGCGAAGAGCTGCACGTCAGCGGGATCCTGACCCTCATCGCGGCCATCATTGCCACGAAGGCATGGATCGATGCCGATCTGCGGCGCAGCGAAGCCCGTGAGGCGCGCAAAACGAAAAGTTACCGGCTTGAGCAGCTCTATCATCAGCTCCGTTTCGGCGGCTATCAGGCGACGACGGAACAGCGCCTGGAGTATATTTTCGAGATGGCAAAGGAGTTCGGCTACCTAGCGACGGTCATGATCTTCTTTACCCTGGCGGAAATGGTCGATTATGAACAGCTCTGGTATTACCGGTACGAGATCCTTGCCATGTTCGCCGCGACGACGCTGATCCGGGCACTCTCCATGGCGAAGTTCGCCCTCTTCGGCCACCGGTTCAATCTGATCAAACCGGTGGGGTTCGAGGGGTGGTTCATCCTCACCTTCAGCGGGATGAAGGGGGCACTCTCGATTATCCTCGTGCACATGATCCCCGACAGCTTTGCCCATAAGGCGCTCTTTGAATCGGTGACAATAGGCGTCGTTATGCTGAGTATCTTCGGTTACGGCGTGACGTTGTGGGGGTACTTTGTCCTGAAAAGCAGAGGGGCGGCAGCTGCGGTACAGGCACACAGGGGGTAAGATTCCCGACCCCGAGGGATCGGGAACAGGAGTGTTTACTCCTCGTATTCGGCCATGATCTGGTCGTGTTTGAACTTCAGCTCGGCGACGGTCTCGACGTTGTCTTTGTCCGGGACGATACAGTCGACCGGACAGACGGCGATACACGCCGGTTCGTCATAGGTACCGACGCATTCGGTACAGCGGTCGGGGTCGATGATGTAGATCGGGTCCCCCTCTTCAATCGCTTCGGTCGGGCACTCTTCTCTACAGGCATCGCAGGCGATACATTCATCGTTGATCAGCAGGGACATACATACCTCATTTGTCTTTGACGCGCTAGCGTCAGTAATTTAATTGCGAGTTATAGCAGAAGAAACCTTTGGTGAATTTGAAGCGGAAAGTATTCGCCCGAAAGGTGTTGTAGAGATTAGATTTCGTGATAAATAGGGCGGAAAGTACGCCCTATTTTTTCTTTGGCAGGGGAAGCGGGCAGCAGAGCTTCGCACGGAGGATGAGCATCGCTTCCGTGCCGTCGACACCGTCGGTCCGGTTGCGCAGCGAGATCTCCGCCCCCATGGCATCGGCGGCGCTTTTGGCCAGGAAGAGTCCCAGCCCGACGCCGGATTTGTTGCCGAGGCGCTTGAACGGGGCAAAGAGGTCGACGCTGTCATCGATCCCGCACCCCTCGTCGATCACCCTGATCACGAGGTCTTCACCCTCGGCGCGGCTGGTCAAGGTGACTTTACGCCCTTCGGGGGTGAACTTGACGGCATTTTGCAGGAAGTTCTGCAGGATCTGGTTAAGCAGCCCCTCCTGGATCGTCGCTTCGTAGGTTGCGGGCTGGAGGTCGTATTCGAGTATTTTCTGTTCGGCACGGGCCAGCAGGGCAAAATCCTCCCCTTTGCGCCGGAGCATGTCTATGATGTCCCGGCGTACCGGTGCTTCGAGCTGCGCCCCCTCCTGGCGCCCGATATTGAGAATGTCGGCGACGATCTTGTTCATCTCGTCGACGGTCTCGTTGGTCTTTTTGATCGCCTCGATATACTCTTCGGGACTGCGTTTTTTGATCAGGGTGACCTGGTTTTTGAGCTTGATGACCGCCAGCGGGGTTTTGAGTTCATGCGCGGCACCGATGAAAAGTTCTTTTTGGTATTTGACGAAGTTCTGGATCCGTCCAAGCAGGCGGTTGATCGTGATGCCGAGGGGTTCGAACTCTTCGGGCAGGTGCTCCACGCGGATCGGCCGGACGAGGTGCTCGTTCATGTTGGACAGACGGTGGCTGAGCTGCCGGATGGGGATGATCAGCATCTTGGAGAGGGCGATGGCATACAGGACGATGATGAAAAAGCCGATGGCGTTGATGATAAAGATCGAACGCAGGATCTTTTTGAGCAGCTTTTTCATCGTACTGATATCTTTGGAAACCTTGAGATAGGTCTGCTGTGCCTGCTCGAAGGGGTAGATGAGGATCAGGTAGTCGCGCCCCTCGCTGCTATCGTCAAAGAAATGCGGTTCGGTATCGGATGAATCGTAGCGGATCAGTTCGACGCTGACGCCCAGCAGGGGGTCGGTGTCGTTGCTCATCGTGTCGGAGAGGGACTGAAACGCAGTGATATTCTTTGCAAACTGCAGCATTTCAAGCTGTTTTTCGTCGTAAATATTCTGCCGGATGTAAAAATAGAGGATGGAGGAGAAGATGATCAGCAGCGCCGCCGAAGCGACGATGAGCTGGATAAGAAACCGGTTTCTTATGCTTCTTTCGGAAAACAAAAACGGTATCCGCGGCGGCGTACGGTTTCAATCGTTGTGATGTTGAGGGGTTTGTCCATTTTCTGGCGGATCTGGTTGATGGCGACCTCGATGACGTTCGGCGTGACGAGTTCCGGCTCTTCCCAGATAGCGTCGAGCAGCTGCTCTTTGGAGACGATCTGGTCGCGGTGGCGCGCCAGGTGCGTCAGGACCTCGAACGGCTTGCCCTTGAGCTCGATCTCTTTCTCTTTGTAGATGATCTTCTCTTCTTCGGGGTTGATGATCAGGTCTTCGATCTCGATGATGTTGCTGCCGCCGAAGCGCAGGCGCGCCTCGAGGCGGGCGACGAGGACGTCGAAGTCGAAGGGCTTGCGGATAAAGTCGTCCGCACCGGCGCGAAGCGCGGCGATTTCACTCTCGTTGTCGTCACGGGCGGAGAGGACGACGACGGCCGTTTTCGGTGTATTGGCTTTGATGTCGGGAATAATGTCGATGCTGTTTCCGTCCGGAAGCATCCAGTCCATCAGAATCAGGTCATAGTTGCGGATATCGAGGTAGTATTCACCGTCTTTGAGGGTCTCAACGACGTCGCTCTGGTATCCAAACTCTTTGAGCCCTTCGGCAAGAGTTTTGTTGAGTGTGATCTCATCTTCAATGATCAAAATGCGCATGCATTAATCCTCTAACTGTTGAAAATTTTCGCGAAGTATAGCACAGTTTTAGAAAATTTTAAACTTTTTTTCAATTTTCTTTAAAAATTGGATTTTTTTGTGACAGAGACCCTGCAGTCGGGGAGAATGTCGGGTTTTGCGATGGTGATAGCGAGGCTTTTTATAACGGGAAATGATGTTTTGAGGGTATCGGTAAGTACCTGGAGCGCTGTTTCGACAAGGGCGAACTCTCCCTCGCGCATCCGTGTTCTGATATGCTCCGCAACGGCGGCATAGTCGAGGAACTGCTCCCCGTCGTAGTCATAGTCAATAAGCGTGTCCACGATGACCCGCTGCGGGGTGACCCGCTCGAAATCGAGGATGCCGATGATGCAGTCGAAGGTGAGGGCGCGGATCTCGATGGTCATCAGACGACGCGCTTCTCCTCGCCTTTGACGAGACGGACGATGTTGGGGATATGTTTGTAAAAGAGCAGCACGACGATCAGGATGACCGGGGCGTGCGCCATCTCCGGGTGGAGAATGAAGCTGGAGACGAGCAGCGCAAGCACGCCGGTCAGCGACGAGACGGAGGAGATACGGACCGTTTTGGCCATGATCCCCCAGACCGCCAGGGCAATCAGCGTCTCGAGCGGCAGCATGACGAGCATGACGCCCATGCCCGTCGCGATCCCTTTGCCCCCTTCAAACCAGAGGTAGGGGCTGAAACAGTGGCCGGCGACGGCCAGGACGGCTACGGCCCACTGGGCCGCTTCGCTCATGCCGAATGCTTTCGCGATCAATAAGACGACGACCCCTTTGAGGGCATCGAGGAGCAGCGTCGCGATCCCCAGTTTCTTGGCGAGGGCGGGGTTGGTCTCTTTGACGACGCGCAGGACGTTCGTCGCGCCGATGCTCTTCGAGCCGCTCGCTTTGATGTTGACGCCGGCGAAGAACTTGGCCAGGACCAGTCCGAAGGGGATACCGCCTACGAAATAAGCCAGCAGGTAGAACTGTACGTTGGAATTGAAGAGGAAGTCCATAAAAACGGGCCCTTGAGAGTAGATATGAATTATAAGGGATATGGTAACGACGCTTTGGTTATAATTCCATTAATATTCCGGGCGGCGCACCGCTGGCGGCGGCCCGATACCAGACAAAGAGGGGAGATGATTTGACGGATAACACCGAAGAACTCAAAGCGAAGATCCGCGCGCTCAAGGAGAAGCTGAGCGTCACGGTCGTCGCACACTTCTACCAGCGCGACGAAGTCTTTGAAATGGGCGATATTACCGGCGACTCGCTGGAACTGGCCAAGAAGACGATGGCGGACGACAGCGAGTTTGTCGTCTTCTGCGGGGTCGGATTCATGGGCCAGAGCGTCAAAGTGCTCAGCCCGGAGAAAAGGGTCGTCATGCCCAAGATCGCCTGCTGTGCCATGGCCCGGATGATCGACAGTCTCTACTACGACGAATCCGTCAAGAAAATGGAAGCGGCGGGAATCGCCAAAGAGAACATCCTGCCGATCACCTACATCAACTCCAACGCGGATGTCAAGGCCAAGGTCGGCAAAATGGGCGGGATGGTCTGCACGAGCTCCAACGCGAAGATGATCATCGAGACGGCCCTGAAAGAGGGCAAGAAGATCCTTTTCGTGCCTGACCGCTGCCTGGGGCAGAACATCGCGAACATGATGGGGCTCAAATCCGCCGTCATCGGGATCGACGAGAACCTTGCCGACGCCGACATCATCTGTTACGACGGCTTCTGTTCGGTGCACCAGCTCTTCAGCGTCGACGATATCCGTTTCTACCGCAAAAAGTACCCTGGAATCCTCATCGCCGTTCACCCCGAATGCGATCCCTCTATCGTCGCCGAAGCCGATTTTACCGGCTCGACGTCGCAGTTGATCAAGTATATCGCGGAACTGCCCGAGGATCAGAAGGTCGCGGTGGGGACCGAGTTCAACCTCGTCAACCGCCTGCGCCCCAAGAACACCTACGTCCTCTCGTCGACGAAGCCGGAGTGCCCGACGATGAATGAAACAACGCTCGAGGACCTCTACAACACCCTCAAGTCGATCGAGGACGGGGAACCGATCAACGAGATCCACGTGGACGAAGAGACGCGCAAATGGGCCAAGGTTGCCCTTGATCGGATGATGGCGCTGTGAATATCGAACGTTTTATCGAAGAGACGATGGCCGAGGATGTCGGCCGCGGGGATCTCTATGCCAGGGTCTCGGAGGCTATCGAGGCGTCGGCCAAGATCTATGCAAAAAGCGACGGTGTCCTGGCCGGTGTGCTCTACGTCGACACCCTGGCAAAGATGGAAAGCATTTATGTCAAATGGTTCGTCAAGGAGGGGGAGCGCTTTAGTAAAGGGGACGTGATCGCCCACTTCAGCGGGGATTCGCATACCCTCCTGCGCTGCGAACGCACGATTCTCAACATGATGCTGCATGCCAGCTCGATCGCGACGCTGACCCGCCAGTACGTCGACCTGATCGAACCCTACGGCACCAAGCTGCTCGATACGCGCAAAACGCGCCCGATGCTCCGCAACTTTGAAAAGTACGCGACACGCATCGGCGGGGCGGTGAACCACCGCATGGGGCTCGATGACTGTCTGATGCTCAAAGACACCCACCTGCGCACGATCAAGGACCTCGACGCTTTTATGGCCGAGGCCCGCAAAAAGATCCCCTACACGGCCAAGATCGAGATCGAGGCGGAGACTTTCGAGATGGCGAAGAAGGCGATGGACGTGCGGGCCGATATCGTCATGTGCGACAACATGACCCCCGTGCAGCTGCGTGAAGTGGTCGTCTACAAAAATACGAACTTCCCCTACATCAAGCTCGAAGCCAGCGGGAACATCTCCCTCGAAACGATCGAGTCCTATGCGGCCACGGGTGTCGATGCCATCAGTACCGGTTCCCTGATCCACCAGGCCAACTGGATCGACCTCTCCATGAAAATGGACTGATGCGCGAAGCGATCGAAGCGGCGGAGCATATCGCACTCATCGCACACGTATATCCGGATGCGGATTCCCTGGGCAGCGCATGCGCCATGTACGCCCATCTGCTTCGGCTGCACAAACGCGTGACGCTCTTTTGCGCCAGTGAAACCATTGATGAACGATTGTTCTGTTTACCGTGGGCGGATAAGATCACGTCACGCTGGAGTGATACGGCCGACCTGGCCATTGCGTTCGACTGCGGCGATTCCGAGCGCCTGGGCGTCCTGCCGAAGTGTGCAGTGATCAATGTCGATCACCACAGCAACAGCGACGGGTTCGGCCATATTAAGCTTATTGACAAGGAAGCGGCCAGTACCACGGCCGTCCTGATGGCATGGTTCAAGTCCGAAGGGATCAAAATCAATGCCAAGATGGCGACGGCGCTTTATGCCGGGATCGCCGAAGATACCCTGGGGTTCATGAGCCGCCGGACGGATGCATCGGTCTTTGAGATGGCTGCGGAACTTGCCCGGGCCGGTGCCGAGGTTGCCTCGGTCAACCGGGCACTTTTTCTGCGCCGGCCGCTTTCGAACCTGCGCCTGAAGGCGCTGATACTCTCCGGGCTCTTCCTTCTGAGCGATGCGCGTATTGCGCTGCTGCAGGTGACCCGGGAGATGTTCGCACAGAGCGGCGCAGAGGAGACGGCCTGCGACGACGTTTTGCAGGAGGTCCTCGGACTGCCGACGGTCAGCGTCGTTTTGATGCTTTGCGAGCGCGAAGACGGTTCGCTCAAAGCAGCGCTCCGTACGGATGACGGCATCGACGTCGGCGTGATCGCGGCGGCATTCGGCGGGGGCGGTCACCATTTTGCATCGGGCTTTACGGCGACCGGAACGACCATGGAAGCTTTGACGGCCAAAGTTGTTGACATAATTGAAAAGGAGTTGGAATGAGACGAAGAAAAAAAGGGTACGGCGGGATTATGTTTTTGAGCATCCTGCTGGCAACCATCGGGGGGGCTGTCTACCTCTATACGTCCGATGCGTTCGAACGCGATGTCCCGGATATCCGTATCGAGAACAGCGGCTACTGGAACGGTGAAGCTCCGCTCAAGGTCTCCATTGACGACCAGAGCGGCATTCTCGAATACAAGATCACTCTCATCAGCGGCAGCAACCAGACGATCCTCTCCGAGGCGAAGATGCCTACACCGGAGATGTCGAAGCAGTTCGAGCTGCAGGTCCCGGCACGGACGATCGGCAAACAGACCGATGTCGTGACCCTGGAAGTGGAAGCGCGCGATGCCAGCCGCTGGAACTTCTTTGCCGGTAACCGTGCCGTTCAGCGCGTGACCCTGAAGATCGACGCCCATCGTCCTAAAGTCGGCATCATTGCCAACTCCTACAAGATCACGCAGGGCGGGTCGGCCCTTGTCGTCTTTGAAGCCGAGGACGAGAACCTTGAAGAGCTCTATGTCGAGACGAGTTTCGGACGCCGTTTCAAAGCGGAACCCTTCTATGCGACAAACTACTATGTCGCGCTGATCGCGTGGCCGGTGACCGCCGAACGCTTCCGGGCCTATGTCATCGCTACCGACGTCGCGGGCAACCGTGCCAAGGCGTACATCCCGCTGCACCTCCAGGAGAAGCAGTACCACGTCTCCAAGATCAAGCTCAGCGACCATTTCCTCAACGGCAAGGTCTCCGACCTCGCGCAGATGTACGGTGCCCCGGCCAATGCCGACATGATCGAACGTTTTCGCTATGTGAACGAGACCATGCGGGCCCAGAATGAGGAGCTGATCCATAACATCACCTCGAAAGTCGGCGAGACCCAGGTCGACGGTTTCGCGCAGCAGCCTTTCTATCCGCTGCGCAACGGCCAGGTGGTCGCAAGTTTCGGCGACCACCGTCTCTACTACTACAACGGTGAAAAGGTCAGCGAATCCTGGCACCTGGGGCTTGACCTCGCCAGCGTGAAAATGGGCAAGATCAAGATCCAGAACCCCTCCGAGATCGTTTTTGCCGATGAGAACGGCATTTACGGGAATATGCCGATCCTCGCCCACGGCCTCGGGCTCTATACGCTTTACGGCCACTGTTCGAACGTCAACGTCACCCAGGGCGAACACGTCGATGCGGGAACGCACATCGCCAATACGGGGATGACGGGTTATGCCATGGGAGACCACCTCCACTTCGGCGTCCTGGTCCAGGGTGTCGAAGTACGCCCGGAAGAGTGGATGGACAAGCAGTGGATCCGCCTCAATGTCACCGACGTCATCAAAGAGGCGAAGAAGGTGATCGACCGCCGCCGCTAAGGGGCGGGAGCGCGGGTTTATCACAATTTATTCACGTTTATTGGCTATAATGCCACAAACAGCTGCACCTAAGGGGGACGCATGAAACAGACGACGATCGCAAAACCGGTTGAACTGGTGGGAATCGGCTTGCACAAAGGCTCTCCGGTCCGCCTCCGCCTCGAACCCCTCGAAGCGGACAGCGGGATCGTCTTCGTCCGCAAGGATGTCGGCGTCTCCATTCCCCTCAAACCCGAAAACGTCGTCGATACGCAGATGGCGACGGTGATCGGCAAAGACGGGTACGTCATCTCCACGATCGAGCATCTCCTCTCCGCCGTCTACGCCTATGGTATCGACAACCTCCGCATTATCGTCGACGCGGACGAAGTTCCCGTCATGGACGGCTCCAGCGCGAGCTTCTGCCTCCTGCTGGATGAGGCGGAAACGGTCGAACAGGATGCGCCCAAGCGTATTATGCGGATCAAGAAGGAAGTGACGATCAAAGAGGGCGACAAGTACGTCAAGCTGATGCCTTCGAACGACCTGCGCTACCACTTCACGATCCGGTTCAAGCACCCGGTTATTTCCGAACAGCATTTCGACCTCGATTTCAGCCGTGAAACCTACAAGGCGGAGATCGCCCGCGCCCGTACCTTCGGCTTCCTGCACGAGGTGCAGTACCTCCGTTCCAAAGGGCTGGCCCTGGGCGGCAGCCTGGAGAACGCCGTCGTCCTGGACGAGAAAAAGGTGCTCAACCCGGAAGGGCTGCGCTACAGCAACGAATTCGTCCGCCACAAGATCCTCGACGCCATCGGGGATATGTCGCTGATCGGCATCAACTTTATCGGGGAGTACGAGGCGTTTGCCGGCAGCCACGACCTCAACCACAAGTTGACCCTCGAGCTGCTCAAAGACCCCGCGAATTACGAAGTCGTCGAGATCGCGACGGCAGAAGCGAAGGCGATGGCCAAAGCATATGCATGATGCTGTCGTCATTGCGCTGACCACCCCGATCGTCGTCGGGATCTACAAAGACGGGGAGCTCGTCGAGCGTTACGAGAGTGCGAAGCAGAGCTCCGATTCCCTCCCGGAACTCTTCGAGACGATTCTGAAAAAGTACACCCTCGGCAATCTCGTCTATGCCAAGGGGCCCGGCAGCTTCATGGCGATCAAGATCGCTTACCTCTACCTCAAAACCCTCAGTATCGTTCTGGGTTCACGCCTGCTTGCGGCCGATGCATTTTACTTCAACGGGAACCGTCCGCTCAAAGCCGTTGGGAAGCTCTATTTCGTTAAAATGGCGGATACAATCAAGACGCAAAAGTTCGAAACGCCGGTTGAGGCGGATTTCAGCCTTCCGTCCCACCTGCATCTCAATGATTTTTCCGACGATGCCCTGCCGTACTACGGGATCGGAGCCGTCGGTTAAGGAGCACGATTGATTATCAGCGTTCCGGCGACCAGCGCCAACCTCGGACCGGGTTTCGACACCCTCGGTCTTTCCGTCGACCTTCGCAACCGGGTCGAATTCAAACCGTCGCGTTTTTTCAGCGTTTCCATCAAGGGCGAAGGTGAAAGCAACCCCCGTCTGAAGGGGAACAACATGTTCGTGAGTATCTTCAATGAGCATTATCAGCGCCTGACGCACAAAAAACAGAATTTCAAGTTCCAGTTTTACAATAGCATCCCGCTTTCAAGGGGCCTTGGAAGCTCCTCGGCCGTGATTGTCAGTGCCATTGCCACGGCGCATGAGGCGGCGGGCGTGCGTGTTTCCAAGCGCCGGATCCTGAACCATGCCCTGGTATACGAATCGCACCCGGACAATATCACGCCGGCGGTCATGGGCGGTTTCAACGTCGCCACGGTGGAGAAGAACAAGGTCTTCTCGCAGAAAAAACACCTGCCCGATTACCTGCGTGCGGTCGTAGTTATCCCGGACAAGCCGATCTCGACGGCGAAGTCGCGTACGACGCTTCCGAAGTCTTACAGCAAAGAGAACGCCGTCTTCAACGTCTCGCACGCGGCGCTGACGGTAGCGGCGTTCTTCAACGAGGATTGGGAGATGCTCAAGATCGCCACACAGGACCGTTTCCACCAGAAAACGCGGATGAAAATGATGCCGGAGCTTTTCACGATCCAGAAGGCGGCGTATGAACAGGGAGCACTGATGAGTACGCTTTCAGGAAGCGGTTCGACGTTCTTTTCGCTGTGCTACGACGAGGATGCAGCAGCACTGGCTGCAAAGCTCGAACAGCGTTTTCCCCAGTTCGCGGTTAAAATTCTCAACCTGGACAACAACGGTTTGACGGTGGAACGCTGAAACGCTCATTCAAGGAAACTTTGGATATAATGCGCCAAAATTATTCGGGTCCCGTTCGCATGTGCGTCTGCTGCCGGAAACGGGAAGCACAGGATCAACTGTTGAGATTGCAATGCGCCGAGCGCTCCCTGCGCCCCTACAGCGGGACAGGACGGAGTTTTTATCTGTGCCCGGAGTGTTTCACTGCAAAACAGACTGCCAAAGCGCTCGCCCGCCAATGTAAAAGCGGGGAGACAGAGCGCCTGCTGAACGAGTTAAAGGAGATCATCACGGATGTCAGATAAAGTTAGAGTAAGCGAGATTGCCAAAGAATTGGGTATCGCATCAAAAGAGGTCGTTGAAAAAGCCCAGGCGATGGGGCTCGACAGTGTCAAAACGGCTTCAAACTCCGTATCCATGGAAGAGGCGGAAAAGATCGCTAACTTTATCATGAGCGGTACGACGCCAGCTGCGCCGGAACCGAAAGTCCGCGTCGTGAAAAAAGCGGCGAAAGCACAAGAAGAGGCGACGGCACCTGCCGAAACCAAAGAAGAAGCGGCCGAGGCACCGTCCGAAGCAGCTGCAACAGCGGCTGCTGAAAATGAGGAGGCCGAAGAAGCGAAAGAAGCGGAAAAGAAACCGAAGCCCGTCTCGGCTGCCGTCGTTCAGAAAACGGAACCGGCCCTCAAAGAGGTAACGCCGATCAAGCGCAGCGGTCTGCGGATCAAAAAGAAAAACCGCCCGTCCGCCGAGGAGACTGCACAGGTCTCCAGAGAGACGACAAAACTCTCCAGCTACGGAAAACTGGGCGCGGACGTACTTGAAGAGCTGGCACAGAAGAAGAAAGCCAAAAAAGCTGTGAAGGGAACGCCGACGCAGCGCAAAACCAGCGGCACGTCGCTCGATATCTTCGGCGGCGGCATGTCGGATGTCTCCATGGATTACGATGACGACGAAGTCGTACTGCTTGACCTGAGCGAAGCGACGCAGGATAAACCGAAACTGCCGGAAGAACCGCAGCGTCCGCGTGAGAAGAAACCGGTCGGCCGCGGCGGCGGACAGAAGAAGGCCGGCGGGAACAAACCGCGTCAGGTCGCCCGTAAAAAGCGCAGAAAGTACACGAAAGAGAAGGGTGCGGAGGAAGTCGTCACACACGTTGAGATCCCCGAAGATATCCGTGTCTACGAGTTCGCCGAGAAGATCAACCATCCTATTTCCGATGTCATCAAGGTCCTTTTCAACCTCGGCATGATGGTGACGAAGAACGACTTCCTCGGCAAAGACGAGATCGAGATCCTCGCCGAAGAGTTTGAAGTCGAAGTCACGACGATCGACCCGACCAACGCCTTCAACTATGAAGAGGAGTACGTCGAGTCGGAGTCTGAAGAGCACCTCGAAGAGCGTCCGCCGGTCATCACGATCATGGGACACGTCGACCACGGTAAGACCTCGCTGCTCGACGCCATCCGCAACGCCCGTGTTGCCCACGGCGAGGCCGGCGGCATCACCCAGCACATCGGTGCCTATACGGTCGAGCAGAAGGGCAAGAAGATCACCTTCATCGACACCCCGGGCCACGCCGCTTTCAGCGCGATGCGCGAACGCGGTGCCCAGGCGACCGACATCGTTATTATCGTCGTTGCGGCGGATGACGGCGTCAAACCGCAGACCATTGAGGCGATCAAGCATGCCAAAGCGTCCGAAGCACCGATCATCGTTGCGGTGAACAAGATGGACAAAGAGGGTGCAAACCCGGATATGGTCAAAGCCCAGATGGCAGAGCAGGACGTTTCCCCGATCGACTGGGGTGGTGACGTCGAGTTCGTGCCGGTTTCCGCCAAATCGGGCCTGGGGATCGATGACCTGCTCGATAACATCCTCCTGACGGCGGAAGTGATGGAGCTGACGGCTAACCCGGATGCTGCGGCCAAAGCGGTTGTCGTCGAGAGTTCCGTTGAAAAAGGACGCGGTCCCGTCGGAACGGTTATCGTCCAGAACGGTACCCTCCGTGTCGGTGACAATGTTGTCTGCGGCAAGGCATTCGGTCGTGTCCGTTCACTCATCAACGATCAGGGTCAGCAGATCAAGGTCCTGGGCCCAAGTGAAACGGCCGTCGTTGTCGGTCTGAACGAAGTCCCGGCAGCCGGTGACGTTATGATCGCAATGGCGAGCGACAAAGAGGCGCGCGAATATGCGCAGAAACGTGCCGAGTACGAACGCCAGAAAGAGCTCTCCGCCAGTACGAAGACCTCACTGGACGAACTGACGGCCCTGATCGCGGAAGGGAAACTGAAATCCCTCAAGGTTATCCTGAAAACCGATGTCCACGGTTCGCTCGAGGCGATCCGTACCGCGCTGCTTGCCCTGCGCAACGAAGAGGTTAAGGTCGATATCATCTCCTCGGGCGTCGGCGGGATCACCGAAAACGACGTCGAGCTCGCAAACAGCTCGGAGAATAGCGTTCTGCTCGGCTTTAACGTCCGCCCGACGGGTGCGGTCAAGGCCCTGGCGAAACAGCGCGGTGTCGATATCCGTACCTACACCATTATCTACCAGTTGCTCGATGACATTACGGGTATGCTGACCGGTATGATGGCGCCGAAGTTCAGCGAAGAGCACAGCGGCCAGGCCGATGTCCGTGAAGTCTTCAAAATTCCGAAGGGCATGGTTGCGGGTTGTGTGGTCGTCGACGGCAAACTGGTCCGCGGCGGACTGGTTCGCGTCATCCGCGACGGTGTCGTTATCCACGAAGGCGATCTGACATCGCTCAAACGCTTCAAAGATGACGTCAAAGAGGTCGGTAACGGCTACGAGTGTGGGGTTGTCCTCAACGGCTATGACGATGTGCAGGTCGGTGACGTCATCGAAACCTTCACCCGCGTGGAGCAGAAAGTAGAGCTGTGACGCCCGCCGAGATCAAGCTTAAACGCACGGATGCGATCCTTCAAGAGCTCATCCCTGAGGCAATCTCGCAACTGGGGGATGCCCGCTTGCATGAACTCGACGTCATCGAGGTCCGCTGCGCGAAGGGGCGCAGTGATGCCAAAGTCTACCTCGATCCCCATGACTACAGTGAAGCGGAGCGCAATGCTTTTTTGAAGCAGCTGCGTAAAGCGCGCCCGGTGATCGAAGATTACTGCATGAAAGACCAGGGGTGGTACCGCTGCCCGAAATTGGCATTCGTTTTTGACGATCAGCTCCAGAAGACGCAGCAGATCGAAGCACTTTTCAAACAGATCGAAGGGGATAAGCACGATGAGTCTTGAGAGCGATATCAAGAACCTGGTCGAATCGATTGGCCTGCACCTGTACGATACCTCTATCGTCACAGAAAACAGCGAGACGATCTACCGTGTCAACGTCATCGGCGAGGGCGGTACCACTATGGACCAGTGCGTCGAAGCGACGAAGCTGATCTCCCCGATGCTGGACGTGACCCCGCCGGTCCAGGGGGAGTATCGTCTCGAAGTGAGCTCTCCCGGGGTCGAGCGCAAACTCAAGACCCTGGAGCATTTCCGTTACTCTGTCGGCGAGAAGGTGAAACTGACACTGCAGGATAAGACGAAACTGCGCGGCGAGCTGAAAAGTGTCGGCGAGGACGGCACTTTGACCATCGAAACTGAGGCGGGAACGGAAGCGATCCCTTTTGACAGCGTCGTCAAGGCTGCAACCTACTTCGAGTGGTAAAGCAGATGGCCCAGCCAGATCCGATGGCGCTGGCCGTCGATGCGGCATGGGCTTACCAGGGGTGTACATTCCCCAACCCTGCCGTCGGGGCCGCTGTCACTGACGCTTCCGGTAGAATTCTTTCCGTAGCCGCCCACGAGAAAGCGGGCGGACCCCATGCGGAAGTTCTGGCACTTCAGCAGGCCTTTTCACTTCTCACTTCCGATACCGCTATTCTGCAATTGAAAGATTCCGGTACGATCCACGACTATCTCCTCTCCCATCACAACGGTTGTTTCTCTACCTGTACGATCCATGTGACCCTTGAACCCTGTGCCCATCACGGTAAAACCCCCTCATGCGCCCGCCTGCTGGCAGGTATCGGAATAGGACGGGTCGTCTACGCTGCGGCGGATCCGAATGCCGAGGCGGCCGGCGGGTCGTCCATCCTTAATGAAACGGGTATTAGGGTAGAACACGCTCCTTCCAAAGCGACGGATGATCTGCTGTTTCCCTTCGTACAGTGGCAGACGAAATCTTTTGTGACCTTCAAGTGGGCACAGCGGCTGGACGGGACGGTCGACGGCGGAGTGATCAGCGGGGAGGCGTCGCGCCGTTTCGTACATGCGATGCGTGATGCGTCAGATCTGCTGGTCATCGGCGGCAACACCGTACGCACAGACCGGCCGACACTGGACGCACGACTGGTTGGCGGCAGAGCCCCGGACGTACTGATCTTTTCACACTCTGACGACTTTGACCGGACGATACCGCTGTTCAGCGTTCCCGGACGGAAGGTGCTGATCGCATCGGATCTCAGCGCGATTGAACAGTACCGGAATGTGCTTGTCGAAGGCGGTCCCGGGATGTTCGATGCGGTACAGTCGCGCTGTGACATGTACCTCTGTTTTGTTGCACCGTCGAGCGGTGGTACAATACGCTTTCTGCAACAACCGCAACAATTTGAAATCAGGCATCTCTCCCGCTCGGGGGAGGATGTCAAGCAATGGATGGTGAATGGATAGACAGGAAAAAATCGTATCGATGTTCGACGAGATCGCGCCGACGTATGACAAGGCGAACCGTGTCATGAGTATGGGAGTTGACCGCAGCTGGCGACGCAAAGGGTGCGACAAAGCATTTGCGTTCTATGACCGGCCGGAACTCGACCTGATCGTCGATGTCGCCTGCGGCACCGGGGACATGATGGATTACTGGCGTCAGCGTGCCGCGGTGAAATCAATCAGCGTGAAGAAGATCCTCGGCGTCGACCCCTCGGAAGGGATGGTCGGTGTCGGACGGCAGAAGTTCCCCGATTTTGATTTCGCCATTTCCAAGGCGACGGAGCTGCCCGTTGAGGACAATGCGGCGGATATGCTCAGTATCTCCTACGGTATCCGTAATGTTGTCGAGCGCGAAGCGGCACTGCGTGAGTTCAACCGGGTCCTCAAACCCGGCGGGATGGTGGTGATCCTGGAGTTCATGAAAAACGAGCACCCGTCGATCCTGGGAAAAATCCGCGACTTCTACATGACGAAGGTTCTGCCGAAGATCGGCGGGTTCATCTCCAAGAACAAAGAAGCCTACGAATACCTTCCCAACTCCATCGAGGGCTTTCTGACGGTGGAGGGGATGCGCGGCGAACTGGAAGCGGCCGGCTTCGAGCCGCTCTTTATCCAGAGCTTTTCCATGGACATCTCCACGCTGATCATCGCCAAGAAGGTGTAAAGCGTGAAGGCGGTCTCCGTATCGGCCCTCAACGAACAGATCAAGAACCTTCTCGAGACGACCTTTGTCCAGGTCGCCGTCGAAGGCGAACTCTCCCGAATTACCTATCATAACAGCGGCCATATCTATTTTACCCTCAAAGACAGCGGTTCGGCCATCAGCGGTGTCATGTTCCGGGGCAATGCGGCGCATCTGCGTTTCCGCCTCGAAGAGGGACTCAAGGTTGTCGTCCGCGGCGGGATCACCCTCTACAAACCACGCGGCAGTTATCAGATCAATGCCCAGATCATCGAACCGGCAGGGCAGGGGGCACTGGCACTCGCGTATGAACAGCTCAAGGCACGTCTTTCAGAGGAGGGGCTGTTCGACAGCGAGCGGAAAAAAGCACTGCCGCGCTATCCCAAAAAGATTGCCTTGATCACCTCCGCCACGGGAGCAGCGCTCCAGGATATGAAACGGGTCGCGGTACACCGCTGGCCGCTGACGGAGCTTTTCGTCTACGACAGTATCGTCCAGGGGGAACAGGCACCTTTCTCATTGCTCTCCGCTTTGAATGCAGCCGATAAAGCCGGTTATGATGTGATCGTGCTCAGCCGGGGCGGCGGGAGCATGGAAGATCTGTGGGGATTCAATGACGAAGCATTGGCCCGGGCGGTCGCTGCGGCTGCGACGCCTGTCGTCTCCGCCGTCGGGCATGAAATCGACTGGGTGATTACGGATTTCGTTGCCGATCTTCGGGCACCGACACCCTCCGCGGCGATGCAGATGATACTTCCTGACCAGTACGAGATGATGATGAGCCTTGACGGGCTCCAGGAACAGTATGACCGGCGCATCGGGGAAAAAATACGTAAGGAGAGCCAAAGCGTTCTGCATCTGTTCGAACGTTATAAACAACACTCTGTCGAACAGAGGATCAAAGAGCAATCGAATCTTCTTGTGCAGTTGCAGCAGCGGTATGATCAGAGCATAAGTTATCGGATGAAGCAGGCCGATGGACTGTTAGAGCCGATGGGAGTAAGACTGGGTCAGGCACAGATGATGCTGTTAAACCAGAAGCAGTCACTGCTGAACGCACTGCAGTCAAACATGATTGCCCAGGATCCGAAAAGCAAAGTCAAGAAAGGGTTTGCCCAGGTCGTTAAAGGGGGTCGCCCCGTTTCCCTATATAATGTAAGCGTCGGCGATGAAATCGAGCTGATGGACAGCGACTATACGGCCGTTGCGGAAGTAAAATCCGTCCGCGAAAACAGTACCAATAACAAGTAACAGAATTACATAAATTAGCAGTTTTGAAGAAATTTGAAAAAAAATGAAATTTTCGTCAAAAACCTCTTGACATTGCTTTTGAAATCCCCTATAATTCCCGTCCACAAACGATGAGAGGCATCGAAAAGAGGCCTATCTAGCGGGACTTCGGGTTGAAGATCGCGAAAGTTTGAGATCATTGAAAACTAAGCAAGTGGGATGGACAGACAAGGTCTGGAAGTCTTACTTAGATAAGACACAATAACCGTCTATTACTTGGGAAACTAAGTATAGACACTATACAGCCAATGATTTTATATCTTGGGCTGGATCAGTAATCGCTTCATTTATGAAGTGTCTTTTCAATTATGGAGAGTTTGATCCTGGCTCAGAGTGAACGCTGGCGGCGTGCTTAACACATGCAAGTCGAACGGTAACAGGAAGTAGCTTGCTACTTTGCTGACGAGTGGCGCACGGGTGAGTAATGTATAGGTTACGTGCCCCATAGTCTGGGATAGCCACTGGAAACGTGATTAATACCGGATACTCCTGTTCGCAGGGAAAGTTTTTCGCTATGGGATCGGCCTATATTGTATCAGCTAGTTGGTGAGGTAAGAGCTCACCAAGGCGATGACACATAGCGGGTTTGAGAGGATGATCCGCCACACTGGTACTGAGACACGGACCAGACTCCTACGGGAGGCAGCAGTGAGGAATATTGCACAATGGGGGAAACCCTGATGCAGCAACGCCGCGTGGAGGATGACGCATTTCGGTGTGTAAACTCCTTTTATTAGGGAAGAAAATGACGGTACCTAATGAATAAGCTCCGGCTAACTCCGTGCCAGCAGCCGCGGTAATACGGAGGGAGCAAGCGTTACTCGGAATCACTGGGCGTAAAGGACGCGTAGGCGGGTTTTTAAGTCAGGTGTGAAATCCAATGGCTCAACCATTGAACTGCACTTGAAACTGGGAACCTAGAGTATGGAAGGGGCAGATGGAATTAGTGGTGTAGGGGTAAAATCCGTAGATATCACTAGGAATACCGAAAGCGAAGGCGATCTGCTGGGACATAACTGACGCTGAGGCGTGAAAGCGTGGGGAGCAAACAGGATTAGATACCCTGGTAGTCCACGCCCTAAACGATGAATGCTAGTCGTCGGGGTACTCGTTACTTCGGTGATGCACTTAACAGATTAAGCATTCCGCCTGGGGAGTACGGTCGCAAGATTAAAACTCAAAGGAATAGACGGGGACCCGCACAAGTGGTGGAGCATGTGGTTTAATTCGAAGATACACGAAGAACCTTACCTGGCCTTGACATTGATAGAATTCTGTAGAGATACGGAAGTGCCAGTTTACTGGAGCTTGAAAACAGGTGCTGCACGGCTGTCGTCAGCTCGTGTCGTGAGATGTTGGGTTAAGTCCCGCAACGAGCGCAACCCTCGTCCTTAGTTGCCAGCAGTTCGGCTGGGCACTCTAAGGAGACTGCCTTCGCAAGGAGGAGGAAGGTGAGGACGACGTCAAGTCATCATGGCCCTTACGGCCAGGGCTACACACGTGCTACAATGGGGCGTACAGAGAGTTGCGATACCGCGAGGTGGAGCCAATCTCATAAAGCGTCTCTCAGTTCGGATTGTACTCTGCAACTCGAGTGCATGAAGCTGGAATCACTAGTAATCGTAGATCAGCTAAGCTACGGTGAATACGTTCCCGGGTCTTGTACTCACCGCCCGTCACACCATGGGAGTTGATTTCACCCGAAATCGGGAAGCTAAAGTAGCTACCGCTTACGGTGGAATCAGCGACTGGGGTGAAGTCGTAACAAGGTAACCGTAGGAGAACCTGCGGTTGGATCACCTCCTTTCTAGAGTAACCGGGCACCATTCGTTTGGTGGCCCGAAGAGAAAATCTCACATTTCAGATTGTGTCTGTCCGCTTGCTTGCTTAGTTTTCAGTGATCTGTGTTCTATTGAATTAGAAATGCCGAGAAGGGGCCTATAGCTCAGCTGGTTAGAGTGCACCCCTGATAAGGGTGAGGTCGGAGGTTCAAGTCCTCCTAGGCCCACCAGGATCACTATGTGGGGAATTAGCTCAGCTGGGAGAGCGCCTGCTTTGCACGCAGGAGGTCAGCGGTTCGATCCCGCTATTCTCCACCACGAAGCCTAATACGAGTACTTTTAGAAGTACTGATATTAGACTTCTTAGTGTATAAGAGTCTAAAACGTTCATTGAATTATCATTGTTAAAGTCAACAAATATTTATGAAGATTACTTCGTAAGTATTGCAACTACAATTAAATATTACAGTCTTATTCATATTGAGTAAGGCAGTAAGCGCTAATTAGAATAAAGATATTAAGAGCTATAGGTGGATGCCTAGGCTGGTAGAGGCGATGAAGAGACTACTAGGCTGCGATAAGCCTCGGGAGCTGCCAAGAAGCTTTGATCCGGGATTTCCGAATGGGGCAACCCGGCACGGCGAGAGTCGTGTCACCCTGCGGGAGGAACCAAGGGAAGTGAAACATCTCAGTACCTTGAGGAAAGAAAATCAACCGAGATTCCCAGAGTAGCGGCGAGCGAAATGGGACTAGCCCTAAAGCGTGTAGTGTGTTAGCAGAATCCTTTGGAAAGAGGAGCCATAGAAGGTGATAGCCCTGTAAGCGAAAACTATCTGCATGTTATTCGAGTAGGTCGGGACACGTGTTTATCTTGACTGAACATGGGGGGACCACCCTCCAAGGCTAAATACTACTACCAGACCGATAGCGAACCAGTACCGTGAGGGAAAGTGAAAAGAACCGTGGTGAACGGAGTGAAATAGAACCTGAAACCTATAGCTTACAATCATTCGGAGCCCCATCTTTATGAGGGGTGACGGACTGCCTTTTGCATAATGAGCCTGCGAGTTGTGGTATCTGCAAGGTTAAGCGAACGCGAAGCCGTAGCGAAAGCGAGTCTAATAGGGCGATTAGTCAGATGCTGCAGACCCGAAACTGAGTGATCTATCCATGAGCAGGTTGAAGCCGTGTAAGAGCCGGTGGAGGACCGAACCGATGGGCGTTGAAAAGCCCCCATGACTTGTGGATAGGGGTGAAAGGCCAATCAAACTCAGTGATAGCTGGTTCTCTCCGAAATATATTTAGGTATAGCCTCGAGCATTAGCATACAGGGTAGAGCACTGACAGGCTAGGGCTGCTCACCGCGGTACCAAACCCTATCAAACTCCGAATACTGTATGTGTAACCTCGGGAGTCAGCTGGTGATAAAATCAATCGTCGAGAGGGGAACAACCCAGACTAGCAGCTAAGGTCCCTAAGTTACATCTAAGTGGAAAAGGATGTGGAGTTGCTGAAACAACCAGGAGTTGGCTTAGAAGCAGCCATCCTTTAAAGAAAGCGTAACAGCTCACTGGTCTAGCGATTCTGCGCCGAAAATATAACGGGGCTAAGATGTACACCGAAGCTCTAGACTTAGTTTTACTAAGTGGTAGGAGAGCGTTCCATTCAGCGTTGAAGGTATACCGGCAAGGAGTGCTGGAGCGGATGGAAGTGAGCATGCAGGCATGAGTAGCGATAAAAGCAGTGAGAATCTGCTTCGCCGTAAACCCAAGTTTCCTACGCGATGCTCGTCATCGTAGGGTTAGTCGGGACCTAATCGAGTCCGAAAGGGGTAGACGATGGCAAATCGGTTAATATTCCGATACCGACTGTAGAGCGTGATGGAAGGACGCATAGGCTAAACGAGGTCACTGATGGAATAGTGGCTCGAAGGATGTAGGTTGTAAGGCAGGCAAATCCGCCTTACATGAGACCGAGATCTGACAGGCTGTCGACGCTCTTCGGAGCAGAAACAGAATCGTTGATGCCGTCGTGCCGAGAAAAGTTTCTAAGCATATCTACAGTCGCCCGTACCGTAAACCGACACAGGTGGGTGAGATGAGTATTCTAAGGCGCGTGGAAGAACCCTGGTTAAGGAACTCTGCAAACTAGCACCGTAACTTCGGAATAAGGTGTGCCCGTTGTACGTGAAACCCCTGCGGTGGAGCGGAAGCGGTCCAGCAAAGAGTCCTCCCGACTGTTTACCAAAAACACAGCACTCTGCCAACACGTAAGTGGATGTATAGGGTGACGCCTGCCCGGTGCTCGAATGTTAAAAGGATCCGTTAGCTTTGCGAAGCGGTGAATTGAAGCACGAGTAAACGGCGGCCGTAACTATAACGGTCCTAAGGTAGCGAAATTCCTTGTCGGTTAAATACCGACCTGCATGAATGGCGTAACGAGATGGGAGCTGTCTCAACCAGGGATCCAGTGAAATTGTAGTGGAGGTGAAAATTCCTCCTACCCGCGGAAAGACGGAAAGACCCCGTGCACCTTTACTATAGCTTGACACTGCTATTGGGATATTCATGTGCAGGATAGGTGGGAGCCGTTGATTTAGTGACGCCAGTTGCTAATGAGGCACCCTTGAGATACCACCCTTGAATATTCTGATAGCTAACTGCGCAGAGTTATCCTCTGTCAGGACAATGTCTGGTGGGTAGTTTGACTGGGGCGGTCGCCTCCTAAAAAGTAACGGAGGCTTACAAAGGTTGGCTCAGATGGGTTGGAAATCCATCGTAGTATAATGGCATAAGCCAGCCTGACTGTGAGACATACACGTCGAGCAGAGTCGAAAGACGGTCATAGTGATCCGGTGGTTCTGTGTGGAAGGGCCATCGCTCAAAGGATAAAAGGTACGCCGGGGATAACAGGCTGATCTCCCCCAAGAGCTCACATCGACGGGGAGGTTTGGCACCTCGATGTCGGCTCATCGCATCCTGGGGCTGGAGCAGGTCCCAAGGGTACTGTTCGCCATTTAAAGCGGACGCGAGCTGGGTTCAGAACGTCGTGAGACAGTTCGGTCCCTATCTTCCGTGGGCGTAGGAGAGTTGAGGAGAGCTGACCCTAGTACGAGAGGACCGGGTTGGACGAACCACTGGTGCACCGGTTGTCCTGCCAAGGGCACCGCCGGGTAGCTACGTTCGGATGTGATAACCGCTGAAAGCATCTAAGCGGGAAGCCAACTCCAAGATGAACTCTCCCTGAAGGACGCATGAAGACTACATGCTTGATAGGCTGGGTGTGTACGCAGAGCAATCTGTTTAGCTGACCAGTACTAATAGTCCGTTCGTCTTTTTTCCCTAAAATTAGTGTCTTACTGCCTTACTCAGTATGAGCTGTAATAGCCGTAGTTGCAACCGTTGACTTTAACAATCATAATACCGACACGCAGTCGGATCCAAGAGCTTCTCGAAGCTTTTCGATCCGATTGTCCAGGTGGCTATAGAGAGAGGGAAACGCCCGGCCCCATTCCGAACCCGGAAGCTAAGCCTCTCATCGCTGATAATACTGACCCTTGCAGGGTTGGGAACGTAGGTCGCCGCCTGGTTCTCGGATTTACCCCTCTTTTTAAAATCAATCACTACACGCTTTATTTAACACAATCTATACATGAAATAAATGATCTCATTAGTCTGTATTGCTCATTATGTTGCTCTTTGCTGATTAGAATTCTTTCCACTTTTTAATAGATTGTATCTTCGTGTGTACTACTCCATACACGGAGTGATGGTGTGGTTTCTTTCATGACATCAAGTGTATGCGAAAGTTCACAGCTTGAAGCCCTTGCTATATGACTTTACTGTGTATCAAAACGTAACATCGTGATAAAAAAATCAAAAACATATCTCTTTTTTATAAAAATCATTAAACCGTTAAAAAATATACAGAAAATGAATAAAATATGCTATTTTCATAACACGAAGATATAAATATATTTTATTTGCTCTCTATTGTCTCTTTCGCTTAGAATAATTATAAATCTCCGTTAAGTAGGGCCTTCTGGCTTTATTTCCACTTTATTTTCCGACGCCTATAATGAACGAAATCGGAAGTAAATACTTCCATTTGATTTTTTATTCGTAGGAGAATAGATGACACGTACAATCAAACTGGCAATGGCTGCTGCAATGGCTTTGACTGCAACTTCGGCGTTTGCAACAAACGGAGATAACCTCATGGGACTTGGTGCGAAAGCACGCGGTATGGGTGGCGTAGGCATCGCAACTGCATTCGGCGCTGAAAGCGGTCTGGCAAACCCGGCACTGCTTTCTGCTGTCAAGAGCAATGAGATCTCTTTCGGCGGCACGCTGTTCATGCCAAAGGTTGATTTCGAATCCAATGCATTTGCAGAAGCCTATTCTGCTGCGACAGCTACTCCTGTCATGCCGGTAGAGTCTGATACAAGCAAAGCGGATATGAGCATGATCCCTGAGGTTGCACTCGCTTCACGTATCAATGAAAATGTTGTTGTCGGTATCGGTATGTTCGGTGTAGCCGGTATGGGTACGGATTACCGTGATACGCTCGACCCTGCAAGCGGTGTCAGCAGCAACGGCTCTTTCGGTATGCGTACGAATCTGCAGCTGATGCGCTTCGCCGTACCGGTCTCTTACAGCAATTCCGGTTTCAGCGTTGGTGTCGCTCCGATGCTTCAGTACGGTTCATTGAACATCGCATACGCGATGCCGCTGGCGACAGGCGGTATTGACCCGCAGGGCTCCGGTGTCTCCGAAGATTTCGGTTTCGGCTATGAAGTCGGTATTGCATACGATGCCGGTGCAGTCGGTATCACAGGCCTGACACTGGGTGCCAAGTACCAGTCTTCTATCGACATGACCTATGATCATACGCTTGAAGTAACGTCACAGGCGTTCGGCCTTCAAGGTATCGACGATCATCTTGAGCAGCCGGCAGAGATCGGTTTCGGTATCAGTTATGACGTTCTCGGAAGCGGCAATACCATTGCATTCGATTACAAGCAGATCCGCTGGGCGGATGCGAAAGGATACAAAGAGTTTGAGTGGGACAACCAGAATGTCTTCTCCGTCGGTTACCAATATGAGAGAAACAACTGGGCAGTCCGCCTTGGTTACAACTATGCAGAGAACCCGATTCAGGAACAGGCTGGCGCTGCAGCTGGTTTCACTCCAGCTGGGATGCCTGTCAATTATGAGGGTGCAGTCAAAAACTTCTTCAACCTCGCTGGATTCCCGGCAGTTGTCGAATCGCATATCACAGCCGGTGGTACATACAGCTTCACGGACATGATTTCTGTCGATGCAGCCTTTGTCTACGCACCGGAAGTCAGTTTCTCCTATGACACGACTGCAATGGGCCAGGGGCTTGCTGCAAATATGGTCCTTCAAAACGGCGGTTCACCCGCAGATGCCGGTGCAGCGGCAGCAGCCACAGGTGACTCTTCTGCTGACGTAAAACACTCCCAGACAGGTGTGACAGTACAGCTGAACTATGCGTTCTAAGCGCATCGTGCATTAACAACTTCATTCTTCCGCCTTCGGGCGGACTCCTCCCGTTTTACGCATCCCAAACACTTTCTTTTGTATACTACGTCGGATTCTCTATATGGACGGTGCTATGCAGATTGACCCCAAGATCGACCCCTCCTGGAAAGCAGTGCTGGCCTCGGAATTCGAGCAGGCCTATTTCACGGAACTCAAAACGTTTCTCCTTGCTGAGAAAGCTGCCTTGCCCATCTACCCGAAGGGCGCCGATATCTTTGCTGCATACAACCTGACACCCTATGAGAACGTCAAAGTCGTTATTCTCGGGCAGGACCCCTACCACGGGCCAAACCAGGCGCACGGGCTTGCATTCTCCGTGCAGCGCGGCATAGCGCATCCGCCCTCCTTGCAGAACATCTTCAAGGAGCTCAGAGACGACATCGGCTGCGACGTCCCGCAGAACGGAACGCTGGAAGCATGGGCGGAGCAGGGGGTATTTCTGCTCAATACGGTTTTGACTGTCCGTGCAGGGCAGGCGCATTCGCACAAGGAACAGGGGTGGGAGCGTTTCACCGATGCGACCATCAAGGCCCTCAGCGACGGCCGGGAGAAGTTGGTCTTCATCCTCTGGGGCCGGCCTGCCCAGATGAAGGCCTCGCTCATCGACGCTTCACGCCATCACATCATTGTCTCGCCGCACCCTTCGCCGCTCTCCGCGTACCGTGGTTTTTTCGGTTCCAAACCTTTTTCACGGACCAATGCCTACCTGCAAAGCGCGGGCATCGCTCCGATCGACTGGTGCCTTTCAGATGCATGACTTTCCGCGTAAAACGCTTTTCTTGCTGATGCTGATCGTTCTGGTGACCTTTCTGGGCGGTTTCCTCTATACGGCCGATCCCTACCTGCTGCATCGCGATGCGATTCTCTCCGCCCCCTCGCTGGCCCACCCGTTCGGGACCGACCGGCTCGGACGGGACCTACTGGCGCGCATCATCGAAGGCGGAAAGATTTCGCTCATTATCGGCGTAGGCAGCGCATTGATCGGGACTTTCCTCGGCTTCATCCTCGGGGCGATCGCGGGGTATGCCAGGGGGATCGTCGACAAAGGTTTCGTCATCGTAGTGGACCTGTTCCTGACCTTCCCGACCTTTTTCCTACTGCTGGCTTTGGTGAGTTACGTCAACGCCTCGGCATTGGTGCTGATCCTTATCATCTCGGTAACGGGCTGGATGACGACGGCACGCCTGGTGCGTTCGGAAAGTTTTGCCGTGACGTCGCAGCCCTTTATCAAGATATTGGGGATCGCCGGGGTATCGCGGACGAAGATCCTGCTCAAATACTACGCCCCGCTGCTGGCCCCGATCTTCTTCGTCAGCTTCACCTTTGGCGTGGGAGGGGCGATCCTCTCCGAATCGGGGCTGAGCTTCCTGGGACTGGGGATCGTAGCGCCGCAGATGAGCTGGGGAACGATCCTCAGCAACGGCAAAGAGGTGATCGACATCGCGTGGTGGGTCAGTTTCTTTCCGGGGCTGATGATTTTCCTGGTCACGCTCTGTCTGATGAACCTTGCCAACTATCTGCAGCAGCGGACCAACAAGAAAAAAATCCAGTCAGGAGCCTAATTGATGCAACAGACTAACCGTTTCGGAAACGTCTTTATTATCCTTGCTGCCGTTGTCATCGTGTTTGCCGGTATCAAGGCGGCATCGGCGATCATCATCCCTTTCCTGCTCGCGCTTTTCCTCGCGATCATCCTGATGCCGCTGCTGCACTTCCTGATGGCGCGAAAAATCCCGATGGCACTGGCGATGCTGATGCTTATCGGCGTGCTGCTTCTCTTCTTTGCCCTCTTCGGCGTCATCGTCGGCCATGCCACGAATGATTTCATCGGCAACCTTCCGGGGTATGAAGCCGATCTGCGGAGCCGTCTCGGCGGGGTGGCGGCCTGGCTGACAAACCAGGGGATGGCACTACCGGAAAAGAACCTGCAGTCGCTGCTCGATCCCGGTGCCGTCTTTGCCTATATGACAGGGGCGCTCAAGGGGTTCGGATCGATTCTGACAAACGGATTCGTCATTTTGCTGACGACGGTATTCATGCTGCTCGAGGGTGTCGCCTACCGTAACAAGATCGCCTTTATCTACCGCCGGAATAACTCTGAAGGTCAGAAGCATCTCAATGAGATCCTCGCAAAGATCAACCACTATATGGCGCTCAAGGCGCTGATCAGTGCCGGGACGGGCTTCCTTGTTTACCTGCTGCTGCTCCTTTTCGGTCTGGATTATCCGGTGTTGTGGGGCGTCGTGGCGTTTCTGCTCAATTTTATTCCCAATATCGGGTCGATCATGGCTGCCGTACCGGCCGTTTTGCTGGCGCTGCTCCAGCTGGACCTTGCTTCGGCATTCTGGATCGCGGCAGGTTATGTCGTGATCAATGTCCTGGTGGGGTCGGTCATTGAGCCGAAGGTAATGGGACGGGGGCTTGATCTCTCGACGCTTGTCGTATTCCTGTCGTTGATCTTCTGGGGGTGGCTGCTGGGGCCGGTCGGCATGCTGCTCTCCATCCCGCTGACAATAATGGTCAAAATCGTTTTTGATTCGGAAGAGTCGACCCGCTGGATCGCCGTACTGCTCGGCACGGGCGGAAACGGTCAGGCGGAAGAGGCATAACGGCAAAGCTTCGTGGTTCGCCCGGCCGTGGAATTAATGTGCGATTCCGAGTGCTTTTTCCATATGCGTCAGCGTTTCGCGGGGATCGATGCTGTGGTTCAGGCGGGAACTGAAGTTCCCCTGTTTGTCAAAGAAGTAGACGTAGGAGGTGTGGCCGACGGTGTAGCCCATCGCTTTGCTCCCCCCTTTGATAATCGTGTATTCGGTCCCCTCGTAACGTGAGACGACTTCGTCGATCTGCGCTTTTGTCCCCGTCACGCCGAGGTAGGTAGGGTAGAAGTATTCGACATACTCCTTGAGGCTCTTCGGCGTATCGCGGTCGGTGTCGACGCTGACAAAGATCACCTGCATCGCTTCGGCCGCTTCGGGCGGCAGCAGTTTCATGGCCCCCGTCAGGTTGGAGAAGGTCGTCGGGCAGATATCGGGACAGTAGGTGTAGCCGAAATAGACGGCGACGGCCTTTTTACCCCGGAAGTCGCTGAGGCTGACCGGGCCGTCGGCACTCTCAAGCGTAAAGTCGTAATGTTTGCGTTCCACGGTGGGAATGACATAGAAGTAGGCGCCAACGGCCAGCAGCAGGGGGAAAAGAATCAGGATCAGACGTTGGACCATGGGTTACTCCGTCGAAAAGGTGAAATAGGTGCCGATGCGCCTGGTCGGCTCTTCGGCAATAATGTTGGCGCGCCAGTCCATCCGCCCCGAACAGGCCGGGATCATCCCTTCGCCGCTGTAATTGCCGTCGCTCGTGCGTGTCAGGGTATAGTTGTAACGTCCCATATTCATATTGAGACCGTAGATTTCCACTTTCAGGGTGTCGTAGCGGCCCTCGGTAGCGAGGTGCAGCTGCAGCTTCTGCATGACCGGGATGGGACGCGGGCTCATGGCGAAGGTTACAGGAGTGCCGTCGCCCATCGTCGCCGTACACGCACCTGCATGCAGATCACACTCCTGCGCAGGCGTTCCGAATTTGACGTCGCCGCTGAGCCATTCGTAGATGACGTCGGCATCGTAGGCCAGGTAGGCAAAGACGAGCAAAATGGCCACCCCAAGCTGGATGGCGAGGATTTTAAAGAGTTTTTTGAGACTCACCCGTTACTTTCCGCATTTGCCGCTGCCGCATTTCATTTTTTGCTGCATCATCATACCGGCCACTTTTTTGACCGGGGCCTCAAGCGTAATACTCTCGCCGTCGGAGAAGTTCAGCGTGATCGTGACGTTTTCCCCCGCTTTGAGCTTCTGTGTCAGCCCGATGAGCATGACATGCAGGCCGCCCGGTTGCAGCATCGTCGTTCCGCCGGCCGGAATGTCGATCTTCGGGATCTGGCGCATCTGCATCATACCGTCGACATTCACATGTTCATGCAGTTCAACGGTCTTGGCAGCTGTAGAAGCGGCGCTCACCAGCGCGACCGGTTTGTCTGTCGGGTTCTTCAGTTCCATAAATGCGGCACTGTTGGGCAGGTTTGGCGGCACTTCGCGGACGTAGATGCCGGAGACTTCGATGGAGTGGGCGGAGAGGCCGGCGATGAAGAAGAGCGAAGTGAACAGTAGCGTGTTGAGGAGTTTCATGTTGTGGTTCCTTTGATATGAATGCGCGGACGTGCAGCTCCCCCGAGGCGTGATGCCTGTTCGTTGTCGCATATCGGCATGTAAGTATAGTATAGAAAAATTGTGTAACAGCAGTGTTAAATTTGTATTAAACGGCGCAGACACCCTGCTGCGCTCCTGCGGTCAGTTCAGGACATGCCCCACGAACTTGCTCATATTGTCCAGGATCTCGCCGCCGCGGCGGAAACCGAGCCCGCACGCCTCGTAGGCGAAGAAGACCCCGGCCTGGTAGCGGTTGCCGTCGCGGTCCTGCGGGAATTCGGCATACGCCTGGTAGACAGGGCGGTAGTTGCCGTAAGGGCCCTCCGTTGCGTGCAGGATGCTGCCGTCACTGGCGATAATCTTTGTATTGGCCCCTTCGCGGCCGAACATCCGCTTCTCTACCTGTTTTGTGCCCTCAAGCGGTTCGAAGGAGGTTTGGAGCAGGTAGGGGGAGTCGGGGAAGAGGTCACAGAGGATCTTCATCATCCCCTTGGATTGGAAAAGCAGGGTATAGGCCGGGTTGAGAATGATCGCTTTCTGGTTCTGCATGATATTGCCCAGCAGGACCGCGAGTTCCGGTTCGTCGGTGGCGATGTCCTCCCAGGGGTAGAGCTTGAACCAGTACTCGTAGGGGTTGTCGGAAGCATCAAAGATCCCCTCGTCATCGAAGCGGACGTTCTGCAGGAACTCGAAGCCCGTCGCGAACCCGGCATCGGTCGCGATCTGGCGCAGGAGCTTCGTCGTCACCTCCTCCTCGTCGTTGCCTTCGACGCTGCTGAAAAGGATCTTCCAGCCGTCGTAGAACTTCTCGAAATCGTCCGGATCGTCAAAGAGGGTGACGAGGCGGCGGAAGTTTTGGGTGATCGCCTCGTAGATGTTGTTGAACTGGCGCGCTTCATCCAGACCGTTGTGCTTGAGCAGCGCCCACTGCAGCACGGCGCTTTCATAGAGCCCCGTCGGTGTGTCGGCATTGAACTCGATCAGCTTGATCGGCGTCCCGTCGATGCCGCCGGCAAGGTCGAAGCGGCCGTAGACGTGCCAGTGCACGTCATTTTCCCAGCTCTTCTTAATCGGCTCGACCAGGTTGAAGGGGATGCCGAGGTCGAAAAAGAGCTCGTTCTCAATGACATATTCGGCCGCCTGGACATACATGTCGTAGAGGGTATTGGCTGCTTCGTAGTAGGCTTCGGCTTCGGCATCACTGACAAGCACCAGTTCGTCGGAAACATAGTGCGTGCCATCCCTGTCGGTGTGCCAGGTGAAGCCGAGCTGTTCGAGGGTGTTGTCGGGCAGTGCCGAAACGGTATCGAGTCGCACCATGGGTCAGCCTCCGTAGGTGGTGGAAGAGGAGGTCGATGTTCCCGTTTTCGATCCCCCGAAAAAGCTCTTCTTCGTACTGCTGCCTGCCTTGCTCTTCTGGGTCGCATGGTAGGCGCTCTTGTTGACGCGGTCTGCATGCTGGCGGTAGTTGGCGTTGTTCATCAGGGCGTTGCCGATCATATTCCCCAGCAGCGACCCGGCGGCGACGGCGAGGATCGTCCCGGCGAGCCCCATGCCTTCACCTTCGGGCGCACGGTTCAGTTCGCTCTCGCCCGCCTGCATCTTTGCATACTCCTGCTCGGCCAGCGCTTTCATCTCTGCTTCGTTCATGAAGCGCTCCGTGACGGTGCCGTTGGCATCGTATTCGCGGATGATGGCACGGTTGGGCCCGTCGGTCGGCACCTCTTCGACGACAACGTACTTGCCGCTGGGCTGCTGATGGACGACGAGGAAGCGGTTCTGTGGCTCCTGCTGCTCCTGGACGCATCCCGAAAGGACGCTCATCATCGTGATGCCGGCCGTACCGAGATAGAGGCCCGAGGCGATTGCTTTGACATGCTTCATACTTATCTGATTCTCCGTTTTTTCTGTTGGTTCAGTTGATAGATGATGGACGGGGCGGTTTCGTAGAGCCCCCGTGCATCCTCGATGACGGCGTCAGCCTTCGCGAAGGCGTATGCGGCGTCAAAACGTCCCCCCGCAGCATTGGCGGAGGTGGAATAGAGCCAGCCGTAGGGGCGCAGCAGCCGGTGGTAGCTTCCCGCGGGAACGATGCGGAAGGCTCCCCCCTTGACGATATAGGTCGTTTTTTCTCTGCGCCGTGCTTCGCGTTTGAAACGAGCGGGAATGCGCCCGGTCTGTTTATAGACTTTTAGCGAGGCGAAGGTTTTGAGAAAGGGTTTCGCCGCCGGCCGGCTTTTGGCACGGGCGAGGGCCTCCGCGTTCTGCGATACGAAACCGACGGTCGTGTCGGTCTGTACTAGCAGGACCCCTGTCAGGCCAGGTAGTCTTGAAGGGCTTGCGGGGCGGTCCAAGCGTCGTCCTTCATGTGACCGAGCGCATCGATCGCGGCGCGGGCGGCGCTGAGCGTCGTGAAGTAGGGGATGTTCATCCGCAGGACGATCTGGCGGATAACGGTGGCGTCTTTTTTCGATGTGTTGTTGTCGGACGTGTTGATCGCCATCGTGATGTCGCCGTTTTTCATCATATCTTCGATGTTCGGGCGTCCCTCGGAGATCTTGAGCACCGGTTCGCACGGAATGCCGGCCGCTTCGATCACCTTCTGGGTGCCGCGGGTCGCGACAAGCTTGAAGCCGTGTTCGTGCAGGCCGCGGGCAATCTCGACGCCGGCGGGTTTATCCATCTCGATGAAGGAGAGGAAACAGGTACCCGACGTCGGGATGCGGTTGCCCGCCGCCATCTGCGATTTGGCAAAGCTGACGCCGAAGCTGGAGCTGATCCCCATGACTTCGCCGGTCGATTTCATCTCCGGGCTCAGCACCAGGTCGGCACCGTAGAGCTTGTTGAACGGGAAGACCGCCTCTTTGAGGGCGATGTGGTCGCGCAGGCGCGGTTTGAGCAGGCCGTTCTCTTCGATGACGATGTCGTAGCGGTCGTAGAAGGCAAGGGCAGCTCTAAGGGTGTCGCCCATCATGACGCGGGTGGCGACTTTCGCCAGCGGCATGCCCGTCGCCTTGGAGACGAACGGGACGGTGCGCGATGCACGCGGGTTGACCTCGATGAGGTAGACCTCGTTCTGGTAGATGGCGTACTGGATGTTCAGCAGGCCGATGACGCCGAGGCCCAGGGCGATGGTCTTTGTCTGCTGTTCGACCTGTTCGCGCAGGGCGTCGCTGAGGTTGACCGGCGGCAGGGAACAGGCGGAGTCGCCGGAGTGGATACCGGCCTCTTCGATGTGCTGCATGACCGAGCCGATATAGACCTCGCTGCCGTCGCAGATGGCATCGACGTCAAGCTCGACCGCCTGGTCGAGGAACTTGTCGACGAGGACCGGCGCATCGTTGGAGACGGAGACCGCTTCGTCCATGTACTGGCGCAGCTCTTCCTCTTTGTAGACGATGCGCATCGCGCGGCCGCCGAGGACGAAGGAGGGGCGCACGAGAACAGGGTAGCCCAGCCGCGACGCGACGCTGATCGCCTCCTCTTTGGTCTTCGCGATGCCGTTTTCAGGCTGCTTGAGGTTGTGCTTGGTGACAAAGTCGGCGAACTTCTCGCGGTCTTCGGCCAGGTCGATCACCTTTGCCGGCGTCCCCGCGATCTGCGCGCCGATGGCGGTGAGCGGGTTGGCGAGTTTCAGCGGGGTCTGGCCGCCGAAGTGGACGATGATGCCGTTGGGTTTCTCAAACTCGATCACTTCGCGGACATGCTCAAGGTCGATCGGCTCGAAGTAGAGGACATCCGAGGTGTCGTAGTCGGTCGAGACGGTCTCGGGGTTACAGTTGTACATGATCGTCTCGATCCCCATCTCTTCAAGGGCGAAGGCGGCGTGAACGCAGCAGTAGTCGAACTCGATCCCCTGGCCGATGCGGTTCGGGCCGCCGCCGAGGATCATCACCTTTTTCTTGTCCGAAGCGCGTGAAGGCTGTTCGGGGAAGGTCGTGATGTTCGTCGAGGAGTAGAGATACGGTGTCAGCGCCTCGAACTCGGCGGCACAGGTATCGACCTCGTTGTACTCGAGATGGATGCCCATGCGTTTACGCGCGTTGTAGATGTCGCTCTCGCGGATGTCACCGGCACCTTGTTTGGCGATCAGCTGTGCGATCTTCTTGTCGCTGAAGCCGTTGGCTTTGGCTTTGCGCAGGCGTACGGCGTCGTTGAGGATATCGAGGTCGATCGTCTGCTCTTCGGCGACGATCTCTTCGATCTGGTAGAGGAACCACGGATCGATCTTGGAGAGTTCGAAGAGCTCTTCCACGCCCATGCCGCGGCGGAAGCCTTCGGCGACGTAGAGCATCCGCTCGGCGTTGGGACGGCGGATCTCGTGGCGGATGTGATCCATGTCGCCCGCCATCTCGTCAAAGCCGCAGAGGCCCGTCTCAAGCGAACAGAGCGCCTTCTGCATGGACTCTTTGAAAGTCCGGCCGACGGCCATCGCCTCGCCGACGGATTTCATCCCCGTCGTCAGGGTGCTTTCGGCTTCGGGGAACTTCTCGAAGGTGAAGCGCGGCGTCTTCGTGACGATGTAGTCGATGACCGGTTCGAAGGAGGCCGGGGTGCCGGTGATGTCGTTGGTGATCTCGTCCAAGGTGAAGCCGACGGCGAGCAGGGTCGCGACTTTGGCAATCGGGTAGCCCGTCGCTTTGGAGGCGAGCGCCGAGGAGCGCGATACGCGCGGGTTCATCTCGATGACGATCATACGTCCCGTTTTCGGGTCGACGGAGAACTGGACGTTGGAGCCGCCGGTATCGACGCCGATCTCGCGCAGAATCTCGAAGGAGGCGTCGCGCATGCGCTGGTACTCTTTGTCGGTGAGCGTCAGTGCCGGGGCGATGGTGATGGAGTCGCCGGTATGGACCCCCATCGGGTCGAAGTTTTCGATGGAACAGACGATGATGCAGTTGTCCGCGCGGTCGCGGATGACCTCCATCTCGTACTCTTTCCAGCCCAGCAGGGACTCTTCGACGAGGATCTCGGTAATCGGGCTCTCATCCAGGCCGCGCTGGGCGAGGAGTTTGTACTCGTCGATGTTGTAGGCAACGCCCGAACCGCCGCCGGCAAGGGTATAGGAGGCGCGGATGATAATCGGGAAGCCGATCTCTTCGGCCGCGGCCATGGCCTCGTCCATGTTGTAGGCGTAGCGCGAATGCGGCAGGTCCATACCAAGCTTGATCATCGCTTCCTTGAAGGCCTGGCGGTCTTCGCCTTTCTTGATCGCATCGGGGTTGGCGCCGAGGAACTCAATGCCTTCGAGCATCCCTTTTTCGTACATACTCATGGCGGCATTGAGGGCCGTCTGCCCGCCCATGGTCGGCAGGATCGCGTCGACGTTCTCTTTCTCGATGATCTGGGCGATGATCTCTTCTTTGATCGGCTCGATGTAGGTGCGGTCCGCAAACTCCGGGTCCGTCATGATCGTCGCAGGGTTGGAGTTGATCAGGACGACACGGTAACCGAGCTCTTTGAGCGTTTTGACCGCCTGGGTGCCGGAGTAGTCGAATTCACAGGCCTGACCGATCACGATCGGGCCGGAGCCGATAAGCAGAATCGTTTTAATATCATCGCGTTTTGGCATTGATACCCTTCGGAAAAAAGATAAAATTTCAGGAGGATATTATAGTCGGGAGGCCCTTAAAAAGGGGTGAAGAACAGGGGGCGCTTTTCCCGCGCCGCTCAGCGTTTTTCCGGCGGGTTCAGGACGGCTTTTTCTTCGCCGAAAAGATTGAAGGAGTAGAGCAGGGAAAGCATGCCGCTGTACATGTACCGGGTCCCCGTCAGGGGGCTCTCGGAGACGGGGTCGCCGAAGCGGTCGGCGCGGAGATTGCCGAGCAGGTGCCAGTGTGCGTTGATGTTGTATTTGACGTAGGTCTGCACGGCCAGGTTCAGCGTGGCGTCGCTGCGGTAGGCCGGCCGGCCGATCAGCAGGTTTTCTTCGCTGTTTTTGACGCCGAAATAGTAGTTCGCAAAGGGCTGGGAGAGCCAGACGGCGAGAACGCTCGGCACAAAGTACCAGTCGCCGACGCTGAAGCTCTGCCCCGCCTCCAGCCGCAGTTTCGTACCATTGTTCGTATCGGTAATGTCGTGAAGGATGAGGAACTCCGCGAAGAAGTCACCGCGGGCGTAGCTGGCCGCGAGGCCCCCCTCCCAGCCGCTGTCACGCTCCGTCATCCCCTGCAGGATGGGCGTCTTTGCGCGGTCGTTCAACTGGGTCAGCGCGCGGCGCTCGTAGTAGCCGAGGATCTGGGGCTGCGCCGTGAAAGAGAGCCCCCAGCTCTGCGTCTCGCCGCTTTCACCGAGGAAATACATCCCGACCCGGGTCCAGCGGATGTAGAAGAGGGAGTTGTCAAAGAAGATGACGGGTGTTCCCAGGATGACGGGGTCGGCATCTTTGTAGGGCAGGGTCTGGAAATAGGGGCCGGCACCCAGAAAGACATCGTCTTTGGAAAAGAGCAGGAGCGGCAGCAGCAGGGTAAGGAGGAAAAACTTTTTCATCGGATGCGGGTGATCACGTGGAAATAATCCGGATCGTTTCCTTTGTAGTAGGGCTCGATGACGGCGTTCTGGTAGCCGCCGGTAAGCTCGATGGATTTAACCGTCCCGACCTTGATGGCGGGAAAAAAGAGGTGGTCCAGGCCGGAGGTGACGACTTCGTCGCCCACGGTAATGCCGATCCAGGTCGGGATGTACTGCACGAGCATCGTGTCGCTGTTGCGCCCGCGGACGATCCCCGGGGCCTTGTTGGGGCCGACGAAGACGGCGTAGGTGCACTGGTAGTCGCCGTTGAGCAGGGCCAGCGGCCGGCCGTCGCGCGCCGTGACGATGCCCGCGGCCGTTTCGTTGTAGACCATGCCGTAAAGACGCGAGGCGTTGAAATCCTCCATCTGCAGCCAGAGCTTGGTCATGTCGGCGAAGTTGGCATAGGCGATGGTACGGACAAGGGCAATGCGGGGGTCATAGCGGAAGGTGGAGTTGTTTTCCGCCAGCAGGGCGTTGAACTCGGTGGCCATCTCGTGCAGGATGAGGTGCGACTGTCGGTAGAGTTCCGCCTCTCTGCGCAGCGTTTGGATGGTCTGCTGCTGTTCGAAATTCTCCTCGATCATATTGCCGACACCGGTCGTAAAGGTATTCCAGGAGTGGTTGATCCATTGCAGGCCGGAGAGCAGGGGGGATTGCAGGGTCGTCGAAAAGAAGACGGAGCCCGCGAACAGCAGGAGCAGGAGCAGGAGCGCGGAGGCGCGCTTACTCATTTTCGAAGAGTTCCTGGAGCAGGTCGATCTCCTCCAGGGCGCGTCCCGTTCCCTTGGCAACGGCCAGGAGCGGTTCGTCGGCGACGAAGACAGGGATACGGATGATGTCGGCCAGGAACTTGTCGAGCTGGCGGATCAGGGCGCCGCCGCCTGTGAGGATGATCCCGTGGTCGACGATGTCGCCGGCGAGGTCGGGCGGCATCTTCTCAAGGACGTCGCGCAGGGCCTCGGCGATCTCTTTGAGGGGCTCTTTCATCGCTTCGTAGGCGTCGTCGCTGGTGAGCTCGATGGTGCTGAGCATCCCTTCGACCTGGTCGCGGCCCGTCGCGACTTTTGTCAGGCGTTTTTCCAGCGGCAGAGCCGTACCGATCTCGATCTTGATCTCCTCGGCGGTACGGTCGCCGATGAGGAGGTTGTATTTGCGTTTGACGTAGTCGATGATCGCTTTGTCGATCTTGTCGCCGGCGGTGCGGATGGACTTGGAGAGCACCAGGCCGCCAAGGCTGACGACGCCGATCTCGGTCGTACCGCCGCCGATATCGACGACGAGGTTCCCCTGCGGTTCGCGGATGTCCACGCCGGCGCCGATCGCGGCGGCCATCGGTTCCTCGATGAGGAAGACCTCGCGGGCGCCCGCGGAGAGGGCCGATTCGCGGACGGCTTTACGTTCGACCTGCGTCAGGCCGTAGGGCACGCAGATGATGATACGCGGGCTGATCAGCGCCGAGCGGCCGTGGGCCTTCTCGATGAACTTGCGGATCATCTTTTCGGTCATGTCGAAGTCGGCGATGACGCCGTCTTTCATCGGGCGGATGGCGCGGATGTTGCCCGGGGTTTTCCCGACCATCTCCTTGGCCTCGTGCCCGACGGCCAGGACGCGCTGCTGGCCGAATTTTTCCATCTTCACGGCGACGACGGAGGGCTCGTTGATGATAATGCCGTGTCCCTTGGCGATGACGAGGGTATTGGCCGTCCCCAGGTCGATGGAGAGGTCGTTGGAGAAGAGTCCAATCAGTTTGTTCAGAAGCATCGTGTTCCTTTAAGCGCTTTTCTTGTCGTCAGTTTTGATGTAGAGGGGTTTCTCCCCCTCGGTGATACACTCGGCCGTGATCACGACCTCGTAGCCGCTGTAATCGGGCAGTTCGTACATGATGTCGATCATCGTCTCTTCGAGGATCGAACGCAGGCCGCGGGCCCCGGTCTTGCGGACTTTGGCCTTGGCGGCGATGGCGCGCAGGGCGTCGTCTTCGAAGGTCAGCTTGACGCTGTCGATGGCGAAGAGCTTGGCGTATTGGCGGATGAGTGAGTTCTTCGGCTCCGTGAGGATGCGGATCATATCCTCTTCGCTGATCTCGTTGAGCGAGGCGATGACCGGCAGACGGCCGATCAGCTCCGGGATCAGGCCGTAATGCACGAGATCATCGGGCTCGACCATCTCCATGGTGACTTCCTGCTCGGCGGTGCTTTTCTTTTCGTGGCCGAAACCGAGCACGTTCTTGCCCGCCTTGCGCTTGAGGATCTCCTGCATACCGTCAAAGGCGCCCCCGCAGATGAAGAGGATGTTGGAAGTATCCATCGCGATGAAGTCCTGGTTGGGGTGCTTTCTGCCCCCCTTGGGCGGGATATTGACGACGGAGCCCTCGATGATTTTGAGCAGTGCCTGCTGGACCCCTTCGCCGGAGACGTCGCGGGTGATGGAGCGGTTTTCACTCATGCGGGCGATCTTGTCGATCTCGTCGATGAAGAGGATCCCCTGCTGGGCACGCTCGACGTCGCCGTCGGCCGCCTGCAGCAGCTTGGTGAGGATGTTCTCGACGTCTTCGCCGACGTAGCCCGCCTCGGTGAGGCTCGTCGCATCGGCGATCGCCAGGGGCACATTGAGAATGCGGGCGATCGTCTGGGCCATCAGGGTCTTGCCGCTGCCCGTCGGGCCGATCAGCAGGACGTTTGATTTGGCGATCTCCGTGTCGTCGTCGAGGTCGTGCTGCTTGAAGATGCGCTTGTAGTGGTTGTAGACCGCGACGGAGAGAAGCTTGCGGGCACGCTCCTGCCCGATGATGTATTCGCCGAGGAACGCGTTGATCTCCTTGGGCGTCATCAGCTCGCCGACATGCTCGACGAGTTTGTAGTCCGCTTCGGTGAGTGCCTCTTCGTCGCCGAACATGATCTTGTAGGCGGAGAAGACACAGTTCTTGCAGATGTAGGCGTCGTTCCCTGCAATCAGGGGGTTGGCGTCGCTTTCATGGGTGCCGCAGAAGCTGCAGTGACGATCTTTCATGACTTACTTCCTCTCAAAGGGGATACCCCGTTTGGTCTTCAGGATAAAGTTACACAGGTTGTGTACGTAGTGGTTTTCGCTGCTCTCCACCAGCTCCGCCGCCGTCTCTTTGAGGGGCTGGCCCGATTCGAAGAGGTCGCGGTAGGCGGACTTGAGCGCATCGATGTCGTTGCGTTCCGTGTGGCGGCGCAGGCCGGTCAGGTTGAGGCCCCGGATGACGGCGCGGTTGCCTTCGGCCATGCAGTAGGGCGGGACGTCCTGCGACAGCGCGGATGCCCCCGCGATCATCGCGAAGTCGCCGATTTTGACGAACTGGTGGATCGGGGTCATCCCGCCGATAACGGCGTAGTCGCCCATTTCGACGTGTCCGGCCAGCGTCGCGGCGTTGGCCAGGATGCAGTGGTTGCCGATGACGACGTCGTGCCCGATATGGACGTAGCCCATAAAGAGGTTGTGGCTGCCGATGATCGTTTTGCCGCCGCCGCCCTTGGTCCCCGGGTTGAAGAGGGTGAACTCGCGGATCTTGTTGTAATCGCCGATAATGAGTTCCACATCCTCACCGCCGAATTTCAGATCCTGCGGGATGGAGCCGAGGACGGCATAGGAGAAGATCTCGTTATGCTTGCCGATGGTCGTCTTCCCGTAGATACAGGCGCCCTGGGCGATCTTGGTGCCGTCGCCGATGGTGGCTTCGGAAGAGATGAAACAGAAGGGACCGATTTCGACGTCGTCGCCGATAACGGCGCCCGCTTCGATGATCGCCTGCGGTGAGATTTTGCTCATTTGCCTGCCTTACTTGTCGACGATCATCGCTTTGAGCTCGGCTTCGGAGACGAGCTTGTCGTCCACATAGGCCTTGCCCTCGAGGATCCAGATGGCGCCTTTGTGTTTGACGACTTTCATGCGGTATTCCAGACGGTCGCCCGGACGGACGGGGTTGCGGAATTTCGCACCGTCGATACTCATGAAGTAGACGACTTTGTTTGCCGCTTCCTCTTCGCTCATATCCATGCTTTTAAACGCCAGGATGCCGCCGGCCTGCGCCATCCCCTCGAGGATCATGACACCCGGATAGATCGGGTGACCGGGAAAGTGGCCTTCGAAGATCTGTTCGCCGATGGTGACGTTCTTGTAACCGGTGAGGGACTCGTTCGGGTTGAGTTCGGTGACGCGGTCTACGAGGAGGAACGGGAAGCGGTGCGGCAGAATTTTCTGAATTTCGACAACATCGATCATAGTGGGTGGATCTTCCTTTTTCTGATAGGTTGCCCGGCATGTTTTGTCCGGGGAAAAGTGAGTGATTTTAGCGAAAAAGGGGTTAATAACCGATTAGTCTGCGATGAGCCGCTCTTTCGTGTCTTCGTATACCTTGGCGTCGAGGGTGAGGGTGAGTTTGCCCTCGGGAGTGTCGTCGACGACGATAACGGGAGAAAGGTCGAACGGGGTGTCGCTAAGCTGCCGGCGCAGGGCGAGTTCATCTTCGAGGGAGGGCGGATCAAAACAGAGCGCTTTGACGCTCTCGTACGCGCTCCCCAGGCGGCGGTTGAAGCTCTCAAGGGTGATGAAACGGACGTCGTCGCGGTTGAAGTAGTGAATGCCGTGCTGTTCGTACTCCACCTTGCCGCTTGCCCTTTGCCGGGGCAGGGTCGAATAGTGCAGGGCATAGGCGGGCACGGACTCGCTTTTGCCCCGGGTGAGGCGGCAGGTGAACTGGCGGTAGTTGAGGAACTTCTGCTTGACGATGCGGTAGGTTTTGCCTGCATCTTCCAGGGCCATCCGCTGCGCGTACATGGCCAGCCGCTCCTCGATGGACGCGGGCAGGATACGGCCGTCTATGGGGGAGAACATCTCGTCCATCAGGCGGTCCTGGTGGTCGCGCTGCATGCTCAGCCCGAAGAGGCAGCCGCAGTAGTCCTGGCGGTAGAGCTGCTGCTCCTTGGTGACGCGGCTCTGGTCCTGGGTGCCGCCGCCGGCTCGGTAGTCGACGGCGATGAACTCGACGCCGTGCTCCCGGTGGAAAGCATCACCGACGCGCCTCAGCTGTTCCTGGGATTTGAGGGGGCTCACCAGCAGGGTCGTCGTCATCCGTTTTTCGCCCAGCTCCAGCGCTTTGTGCGCGCTTACCTCGAAGCGGCGGTCGAAGCAGACCTCGCAGCGCGCCCCTTTTTCCGGCTCCTTCTCCAGCCCGCGCACCGCGTCCATCCACGTTTCGAAGTCGTATTCGCCTTCAAGCAGATCGATGCCGAGTTTTTTGCACGAACGCTGGACGTCAAGATAGCGCAGGCGGTACTCGGAGTAGGGGTGGATGTTGGGGTCGTAGAAGAAGCCCGTGAGTTTCTCGTCGGGGTAGTCGTGCTGCAGCTTCTCCAGGAAGAAGTGGGAGTCGACGCTGCAGCAGATATGGACCAACATGGCGGTAACTTACGCCTTTTCGGCGAGGATTTCGACTTTCTCGATCTTGTCCTGGCCGGCAATGCTGTCGAGCACGGCCATGGAGTCAGCGTCACCGGCTTCGATGCCGCCGAAGACGGTATGGACGCCGTCGAGGTGCGGGCAGGGGACGAAGCAGATGAAGAACTGGCTGCCGCCGGTGTTCGGGCCTGCATGCGCCATGGAGAGGGTGCCTTTGACATGCTTGTGGACGTTGTTTTTCGTCTCGCAGGCTATGCTCCAGCCCGGACCGCCGGTACCCGTACCGTGCGGACAGCCGCCCTGGGCCATGAAGCCCGGGATGACGCGGTGGAAGTTCAGGCCGTCGTAGTAGCCGTCTTTGGCCAGGAAGGCGAAGTTCGCGACGGTGTTCGGCGTTTCCTCGTTGTAGAGTTTGAGCCACATGACCCCCTTGCTCGTGGTCATTTTCGCCCATTGGAACGATGCCATCTCCTCGGCGCTGTAGTCGTAGGTCTTGAGTTCTTGTTTTCCGAAACCGAACATAGTGTAGTACTCCTGTCTATTTTAAGGCGCATTATATTTGGGAAAAACTTAACGGGCGGTTTTTAAATCGGGTTACTCGCGGAAAACGGCATAGGCCAAGGCTTCCGCTGTGCTTAGGGCAGCGAAAAGCGGTAGGTGAGGCCTGCCCCGACGGAGGTCGCGCTGAAGGGACGGTCTTCCCGGTAAAGGTCCTGGCTGTTGACTGACATGATCTGGCCAACCTGGGCATAGAACGCGATGCTGTCCGTGAGCGTGTAGGTCGTGCCGACGGAGGGTTTGAAGACGACGCCGTCCACGTTGGTGCCCAGCAGCAGCTGGAAAAAACTCTGGAAGCGCGTGGAAGGAGTGTAGCGGTTCTGGATCCCTATTCCCGCCAGGATCTCGCCGTACCCCGGGTAGCCCAGGTAGTCGTTGTAGGCGACACTGACCTGCGTGGCAAAGTACCAGTGGGGGTTCAGCAGGGCGTCGAGCTGGGTGGAGAGCATATGCACGTCGTGGTGGCTCGCCCCGTCCACTTTGACGTTCAGCTCGCTCTGGGGAAAGACGCTGAGGCGGAACCCTTTGAAGGTACGCCCGCCTGCCGTGCCGTTCTTGGCGCCGGAGAGGTGGTAATTGAGGGCGGCCCCCAGCGTATAGTTTCTAGAGGTTCCCGTCGGTGCGGCCAGGTAGCCGCCGGAGAGTGCCAGGCCGAAATCGTCGCCCGGGAGGTACTCCAGCGACGCCTTGGGATAGACCAGCAGCCCGGAGCCGGTGTCGATGAGGTCGGGCGAATAGCCTCCCGATCCGATGCCGACCTGGCCGTAGAGGTGAACGTGCGGGGTGAGGGAGAAACGGTGGCCCGCACCGGGGAGAATCTGGTTATAGAGCGGAAGGCCTTTGTAGCCGATTTCCGCTTCGACGAAGAGGTAGTTGGCATCATCGAGGAAATGGGAGAACTGCAGCGCGATCGTATTGACGGTTTTCGTGTTGCTGCCCGTCGGGTCGATCTGAAAGAGGTTGTTCATTTCAAACGTCAGGATATGCTCTTTGGTGCCCAGCAGCTTGACCAGCGCGGGGACGATCTTCCCGGCATCGGCATAGGATGCGGCGGTGTAATCGACCGCCTTTTCGACAAAGAAATTGACCTGGGAGCTGTCGATCTGGGAGTCTTCAAATTTGATGTAGGCGTAGTTCACCCCGACGGAAACGTGATCGTCGAACTCGTACCCCAGACCGATGTAGCCTATGCCGAAGCCGCCCGAACCGGAGAGCTCTTTGCTCTGCGCGATGCTGGATCCCCCGCCGCCGCCGCCCACGGTGGCTCCCGCGTCGATAAAGAGCCCCTCATAGAGGTTATACTGGGCATGGAGCGTGGCGTCCAGGGTCATGAAACCGCCGTAATCCCCCCGGACCAGCGGTGCATGGGCGCCGAGGCCAAAATAGAGCCAGTCGTTAAGCTGCAGCAGATAACGCAGGCCGAGCAGGTCGATGGCGTCGCTTCCGGGAAGGTCGATGACCTGGTAGTCGGCGACGACCAGCCCCTGCGAGGTGTAGGTCTGGACATCCTGCGATGCGCGGAGCGTCTCTACCGGCAGCAGAAACGCAAAGAGCAGGAGGAGGGCCTTGTAGAGTCTATCGGGAACATGAAACAGCTGCAGATTGGGCATGGGCGGACCTTACGGGAACTCTTTTTTGACAATTGCGGGGCATTATAGCATCCGACCCACGCCTTGCAAATGCAACGGGGTGCAATTTTTAGGCGGGGATGCGTTCCTCTCCTGGCCCGGCAGGCATCGGAGGGATTTTTTCTGCACGCTGTTTTAGGATAAACTTCAATAGAGTTAACGGGGAAACGGGATATAAGCATTTGAAAAGAAAAGCATCGCACGGCCTTTGGCATACGATCAGCCTGGAGAAGATCAACTTCCTCGCCATTGTGGCACTCTTCTGCTTTGCGATGCTTTTTACGCTACTGGTCATATTCGAAGAGTACCGGGATTTCGACCGGGATGCCGCGCAGATGCGCGCAAGCTACCTGCAGCAGCAAAAAGAGATGATCCGTGAAGAGACGCAGCGCGCGATCAGTTTCATCGAGCATGAGTATGAACGCTGGCACGGCCGTCTCGACGAGAAGGTGCTCCAGCACAATATCATCGATGCGATCAACGCCCTCTATGACCGCGGGGACGGCAGCAAATACATCTTCATCTATACGGTCGACGGCATCAACGTCAACGATCCGAACAAGCCCGAGAACTTCGGAAAGAACATGCGGAACGTTCATGACGTGAAGGGGGTCGCCGTCCACGACGGGCTCATCGCCGCCGCGCGCGAAGGCGGTTTCCTGCACTATATCTGGGAGAAGCCGACGACGGGGAAACTCTCCCCGAAGATCGCCTCGGCCGTCATCTTCGAACCCTGGCAGTGGCTCATCGGTACGGGGGTCTACCTTGACGACATCGATGCGCTGATCGCGGAGAAAAAGCTGCAAAAACGCGACCAGCTCATCAAGTACGTCATGGAGATCCTCACCCTCAGCGCCATCCTTTTTGCGCTGGCGCTCAGCGGGATCAAGCTGATCAACAAGGTGCTGCGCGACGAGATCCGCACCTTCAGCGACTTCTTCTCCCTTGCCGCGTCGCGCTACGTCGTCATTGAGCGCGAACAGATCCGGATCGCCGAGTTCCAGACCCTGGTCGAACACGTCAACGCGATGGTCGACACGATCCACAGCCGCAACCTCCAGCTCTCCGAGCTCAACGCTTCGCTGGAGCAGAAGGTGCGGGACAAAACGGCCAAGCTGCAGAAGGAGAAGGCATTCAGCGACCAGCTCGTGCTGTCGCAGGACGCCTTTATCAAGCAGTCCATCCACGAGGTCAACACGCCGCTGGCGGTGATCATGACGCAGATCGACCTCTACCGCCACATGCACGGGGAAGACCGCTACCTCGGTAGTATCGAAGCGGCGGCGAAGATGCTCCATACGATCTTCGACGATCTGCGCTACATGGTCAAAAAAGAGCGGATCGACTACCCCTCCGACACGATCGACCTGGGGGCTTTCCTGCAGGGGCGGCTGGCGTTCTTCGAGAGCGTCATGGCGGCAAACCGCCTGAAAGTGGCGGCAAGGATCGCGGAGGCGGTCCCGGTCTGTATCAACGAGGAGGAGCTGCGGCGCCTCGTCGACAACAACCTCTCCAACGCCATCAAGTATGCCTACCCCGACAGCACGGTCGACGTCGAGCTGGAGGTGGTGGCGCAGACGGCCCGGATGCGCTTCACGACGCGTTCGAACCCCATCGACCACCCGGAAAAGGTCTTTGAAGCCTTTTACCGGGAAGCGGACGAGCTCAGCGGCTTCGGGCTGGGGCTGCACCTGGTCAAGGCCATCTGCAACAAGTACGGCATCGATACGGACATCCGCTCTGAAGCCGGCGTGACGGCGTTCACCTATATTATTGCGAAAGGGGGGTGCGATGAAAATTCTGCTGCTTGAAGATGAGGTGATGCTCCAGGGCGCCGTGAGCGAATATCTGCAGTTGCATAACCACCGGGTCGACGCTTTCGTCGACGGTGCGGAGGCCCTGGAGGCGATCATGAAGGGCGGGTACGATCTGCTGATCCTCGACATCAATGTCCCCTCCATCGACGGCCTGAGCCTGCTTGAACGTCTCAATGCGGCAAAAATTGCCGTCCCGGCGATCTTTACGAGCGCGCAGACCGACATCGCCGAGATCTCGAAGGCGTACGAGCTGGGCTGCTTCGACTACCTCAAAAAGCCCTTCCACCTGCAGGAGCTTCTCTTGCACATAAACCGGGTCATGCGCGATGTCCCGCCGGACCAGCGCAAACACCTGCGCCTCTCCAAGCGCTACAGCTACGACATGCTTAACGAGACCCTGCTTTTCGACAACGTACCGCAGACCCTGACCCGCCGCCAGCACCAGATCATCGACCTGCTCGCGCGCAACATGAACCGGGTGGTCGATTTCGAAACGTTCCGTATCTACGTCTGGGACGAGGCGATCATCGATAACGCGACGATCCGTGCCGAGGTGAACCGCCTGAAAAAAGCGTTGAAAGAGGATTTCATCCAGAATATCCGTGCCATGGGCTACATGATCGACGGATCATTGAAATAGGGATTCTGTTCCTGCGCCTGTCCCGGCCGGCTTACGGCAGGACGATGGGAATGTAGTACTTCAGGGAGAAATCCCCCGTCTCGTTCAAAAAGTCGTTATCGTCGTAGATGAGGTAGGCGTGCTTCGCCGTGGTCTCGTACCCGCTCGCGGGGAGCCACTCATGGTAGACCCACCGGATCAGCTTCAGGATATCGTTGCGGTACCCGCGTGCAGTGAACTCCGCGTAGACGCCCCCGTGTATCTCGAACGAGGGCAGGGGGACCTTTTCGGCGTCAAAGGGTTCGTTGAGGACGATGCAGGCGACGTAGTGGCACTCATCCAGCGGGGTGATGATCGGGTTGTCGTGATAGAGCGCGATCTGCGAATAGTTCCGGATGTCGTTGCCGAGGGTAAACGCCTGCAGTTTCTGCCAGCACTGTTTGATGGCATCGTCATACCCCCGGTGCCGGATATAGTAGACCTTGAACGACGGCATCTTTTTGATAACGGGCGAAAGATTTTCATAGGTGACGTCGGAGGTCAGGTCGTCCGGCATCTCCCGCACGATCGTCTCCGAGTAGGCCATGAACCCGCCGTTGCGCCACGCTTTCGGTGTCATCGCGAATTTCTTGCCGAAGGCCCTGATAAAGGAGGTCTGCGAACTGTAGCCGGTCATGGCGGCGATCTTTGAAATGGTGGATTTCTTGTTGGTGATGAGCAGGTTTGCCGCCATCTGCAGCCGGATCGACTGGATCGTCTCGTGAATGTTCCTGCCGAACTCCCGCTTGAAGAGCCGGTGCATGTGGAACTTTGAGACCCCGAAATCGGCGCTGAGGGTATCCAGGTTGATCGGCGTGTCTATATGCTCATAGATATAGTGCATCAGGTCGTTGGTGATTTTGGTTCTGTGGCGTTCGGAGCCTTTTTTCATAAGAGAAATTATAGCAAGATATGCCAACTTTGGATGCAAGAAGTGTTGATTTACAGGTTGCGGAATGTATGGAATTCCCCTGGTGAAACGACTATAATTCCGCCGAATGCCAGATGCAAAATGCGTGAAAACAGAGCACCGTAAACGGGTGAAAAATCGCTGCTATCCAAAACATAACTGACACCGAAAACCCATCCCATTAAAGCCATACAGAAATGCAATACAGATTCCTACTCGGACTTCTCCCGGCACTCTTCCTAGGTGCCTGCGTCCCGATGACCGACAAACAGGCACCGATGGCGACACCGGACCTTTCCCGCGAACTGGCGCAGGATGCTCCGGCATTACAACCGTCCGAAGCGCGCCTGGAGAGCGACTGGTGGAAAGGGTACGGCGATGCGCAGCTCGATGCGCTGATCGAAAACGCGCTGCGCAACGCACCGGCTCTCAAAAGCGTCGAAGCGCGCTACGCGCTGGCGAACAGCGTCCTCGCCGCCGCGCAGTCCGGCAACGTACCCCACATCTCGGCCGATGCCGCCGTCACGCGGGAGCGTTTCAGCGAAAACTATATATTCCCTGCGCCCCTCGGCGGAGGGACGTATACCCTTTACGAGACGGGCGTCAGCCTGGACTACACTTTCGATTTCTGGGACGAACGTGCATCAAGGATCCGTTCCGCGCTTTACGGCGCCCTGGCGCAGAAAGCGGCCGTCGATGCGGCGAGACTGGCCCTTGCCGTCGGTATCTGCACGCTCTACCTCTCCTGGCACTTCGACGAGGAGCGCCTGCTTCTCCTCGAGGCATCCGAGCGCGCGCTGGTCGAGGAGCAGGCCATCCTTGAAAAAAAATGGAAACAGGGGCTGATCGACGCTACGGCACTCTATGCGAAACAGGCGGAGGTGGCGGCCCTCAAAGGGGAACAGGCCGCCGTCCGAAGGGCCGTTGCAGGCAAGATAGAGGGCATAGGCATCCTGGGCGGGTTCCTGCCCTCCTATGCCGATACCCTGAGCGCGCCGAAGCTCCGTGAGGACACCGAGGTGCCCCTGCCCGAAGCAGTCCGCCTGGACCTGGTCGCCCACCGGGCCGACGTGACGGTCTGCAAATACATTGTCCTCAGCAAAGAGCAGAACATCGAGCAGGCCAAGGCACAGTTCTACCCCAATATCAGCCTCACCGGGCTGCTCGGGTTCATCTCGTTTGATTTCGGCAAGCTGCTTGTGGCTTCGTCCTACGCTCCCGCGGGGGGTGCGGCCCTTTCGCTCCCCCTGTTCGACGGCGGCGCCCGCGAGGCGAACCTGCAGGCCAGCGTCAGTGACTACAACCGCGCCGTCAACGATTACAACGCGGCCGTCATCAAGGCGGCGAACGAGGTCGTCGGCGTCCTGAAACGTTCCAGACTCATCGTCTCGCAGACGCAGCTGCATGACGCGGATATACGCGCGAAGCAGCGCAACGAGGCCCTCGCGCAGAAACGGTTTGGCGGCGGATTGACCGACAAGCTGCCCTACCTGGAGGCAAAACGGGCGTACTGGCGCGGCGAACTGGCCGGCATCGCGCTGCGCGAGGAGCGCGCAGGCCTGAAGATTGCCCTGATCAATGCGCTCGGCGGAGGCTACCGTGACCCAAACGGTAAGGAGGGTGCAGATGACTAATACCATGGCGCAGCCGTTCTCCTGGAAGCGGACGGCGCTTGAGTGGCTCGCGACGGATGCGCCCGTCCTGACCTATATGGCGAAAGCGACCTTTGCCGGGCTGCTCGCGCTGGTCATCTCGATGACGCTGAACCTTCCCGACCCGCGCACGGCGATTTTTACGACCTTTCTCGTCATGCAGCCGCAAAGCGGGCTGGTCTTTTCGAAGAGCTATTACCGTGTCCTGGGGACGATCGCCGGGGTCGGCGTTTCCTTGCTGATGATGGGCCTCTTCGCGCAGGACCCCGTCTGGTTCATCGCGTTTTTCGCGCTCTGGATCGGGTTATGTACCGGCGCCGGGCTGAAATTCCGCAATTTCCAGTCCTACGGTTTCGTCCTGGCGGGCTACACGCTCTGCATCGTGGCCCTTCCCGTGATCGAGACGCCGCTGGAGATTTTCAGCATCGCCGTGTCGCGCTTTTCGGAGGTCATCATCGGGATCATGAGCGCGACGCTCGTGAGTGACATGGTCTTCCCTCGCAAGCTGTTCGATTCGCTGCTGGCCAGCGAGCGGGAGCGGTTCGCCAACCTCTTTGCCATCCTCGGCGAGGGCGACGCGCTCTTCGCAGCCGGCACGGAAACGGAACCTGGGAGTGCGGGCTTCTCCGGCGTCGTCGGTCTGCATGCCGTGCGGATCAACAGCAGCTTTGAAAGCGGCACCGACCGCAAGGCCCGGCAGCTTTCGGGACAGCTCAACCAGGAGTATATGCACCTCTCGACGACGTTTCATTCGCTCAAAAACATCCTGGCTGCCGCCGGCGAGCGCATGCCTATTGAGGTACGGGAGTCGCTGGCCGGACTTTACGCCCCGGTCGCTTCGGTGGTGAATGCGTCGCCGCGCACACCGGTCTCCGTCGAAGAGCTCGACGGCATCATTGCCGGTGTGCTGGAGGCCAAACAAATGCTTCAGACCCTGGTGGAGGAGGAGCAGCGCCGCCTGGCACCGTACCTGGAGGCGGATGCCTACGAGGCTTTCAGCTCGGCGTCCGGACTCATCGTGCGGCTGCTCGGCGAACTTCACATCCACTGCGTGACCTACCGGGCCTTCCTGCGGCACCGCCTCTCGGGGAGGGCGTCCCGGGAGCTCAGCCGCGTCGTGCGGTTTTCGACCCATACCGACAGCGTCCTCGTCGCGCTGGCGGCACTGCGGGGCAGCGGCGTGCTGCTGGTGACGATGCTGTTCTGGATCGTGACCGGGTGGCCCTACGCGACGCTGACCGTGACCCTGGCGGTCGTGCTGGGGCTGCTCATCGGGACCCTGCCGAGCCCGCTCGCCGCGGTGATGAACTTTTTCAAAGGCGGGGTGAGCGCCGTGGCCGTGGCGGCGGTGTACGATTTTTACATTATTCCCGAGTATACCTCGGACATGCTGACCCTCGCCCTGGTGCTTGCCCCCGTACTGGCCGTGGTGGCGTGGTGGACGACGCAGCCCCGGTGGAGCGGTTTCGCGCTGGGCTTCATTTTCCTGTTCATGTACCAGTGTTCGCTCGACCCCTACTACCGGGTCGATCCGACGGTCTTTCTGGAGAGCACACTGGCGTACCTGATCGGGATCGGTTTCGCCGGCCTGGCGTACCTGCTGGTCAACTTCTGGTCGTGTTCGCTGACGCAGCAGCGTGTCGCGAAGATCCTGCGCCGGCAGATCGTGACGCTGTGCAGCGGCACGATCACGGTGCAGCGCAGCGCGCTTGAGAGCACGGGGCGTGACATGGTGCAGCAGTTTTCGACGCAGGGGCGACTGAACTTGCGTTCGAGCCGTCTGGTGTACGCGTGGCTGCTCTCGACGCTCGAGATCGGCCGTGCGGTCATCGCGGTGCGGCGCGGCCGGAAGCGCCTACCGCTTTCGGCGGCATCCGACAGCGTGGACGGTGCGATCTACGCGATCCGGAACTACTTCGCAACCCCCTCGGAGCAGATGCGGCGGATGCTCCTCGCGACGCTCAAGGAGGCGGTCGCGGTCCTGCATGCGCAGGGGGCGTCGGCGGGCGCGAGCGAGTTGAAAAGGATAAAGAAAGCGGCGGCGGAACTGGCATTGATCCGTACGATCATGCTGAGTGAAGGGTCGCTGCCGGTCGTGATGGAGGATACATGCCGCTAGAGATCACCCTGCTGGGCATCCAGATGCCCACGCTCCTGCCCATCTTCGCGGCGGCGGCCGTTTTACAGATTTTGGTGGACCGCATCCTCTCCGATGCCGGCGTCTACAAACATGTCTGGCACCCGGGGCTGTTCAGGACGGCGGTTTTCGTCTGCCTCTTCACCCTGCCGTGCCTGTTGATCTATACTTGAAAGGGATAGGATGACTCTCAATACCAAGCTTTCCAAACTGGTGCGCTATACCATTACCTTCACGGTGGTGGCCGTCGCTGTTTTCCTCGCGCTGCTGCTCTGGCAGAACTATATGGAGAGCTCATGGACCCGCGACGGACGTGTCCGGGCGGATATCGTTATGGTCGCGCCCGACGTGAGCGGCCTGGTCAGCCATATCGCCGTTGTCGACAACCAGTTCGTCAAACGCGGCGACCTGCTCTTTAGCGTGGACGAGGCCCGTTTCGAACATGCCCTGCACGAAGCCGAGGCGGTGGCCCGGACCCGCAAGGCGGAGTACGAGATGAAGCAGCGCCAGTACCTACGACGGGCGGCCCTTGACAGTGAGACGGTTTCACAGGAGAGCCGCGAGGATGCGCGGCTCGAAGCCGACATCGCCAGGGCGCGCTACGAGGAGGCGCAGGCCCGTGCGGAAACGGCTGCACTGGACCTGCAGCGCTCCGCTGTCCGCGCGCCGTGCGACGGCTGGGTCTCGAACCTGCTGCTCAGGGCGGGAGACTATGTCGAACGCGGCGAGAGCCGCATGGCGCTCGTCAAAGCGGACTCCTTCTGGGTCTACGGCTATTTTGAAGAGCATAAACTCTCCCTTATCCGCGTCGGTGATCCGGCCGAGATGAAAATGCTGGGAAGCAAATACACCCTCAAGGGGCATGTCGAGAGTATCGCGAGGGGGATTTCCGACCGGGACAACGCCACGGGCGAACGGCTGCTGGCAAACGTCAACCCGACCTTCACCTGGGTCCGCCTGGCGCAGCGTATCCCGGTCCGGATCCATATCGACACGGTCCCGGAGGGGTTTACCGTCGCCGCCGGTATGACGTGTACCGTCAGAATCAAACCGCCGGCTTCCGAATAAGGCGCAGGTCAATACCAATAGTAACAATATAACGATGCTGGAGATAAAATATGTAACTAAAGGTTACATTATGAATTGAAGGGCCTTTTTTTTCATCGATTCGCGTGAATGCTATGTTGGTGCTATTTTTCTCTCTTACGATGCAACTTAAGCTTCATTACGGGGAGAGAAAATGAAAAAAATTGCTTCAAGCGTCTTGGCGATTGGACTGCTCGGCAGTGCAAACCTCTTTGGCGCCGAAGACCTGAGCGCGATGTTTTCCGAAGGGAAAGCCAGCGGTCAGATCCGGATGTTTTACGTCGACAGAGAGTACCAGGGCGGTTCGGGTGCGGATACCCACCGTAACTCCCTGGCGCTGGGCGGCAACCTCAAGTACACGCTGGATGCCTGGAACGGCCTGAGTGCCGCCGCGGCGCTCTATACGACGAACGCGATTCATACGTTCGACTTGAAAGTGATGGACCCCTCTCTGCTGGGAACGGGCTTTGAGAACTATGCCATCGTGGGCGAGGCGTATATCAATTACGACATGAGCGCACTGGGAACGAAAACCGTCGCCAGGCTCGGCTATCAGCGCTACGATACACCGATGATGGGCGGCGACGACGCGCGTATGCTTCCGACCACCTTCGAGGCGTATAAACTGACGAACAACGATATTGAAAACGTCGAGTTCCAGGTCGCGCAGGTCCAGGCGGTTGCCTATGGCTCTTTCTATAACGCGTACCATCCGTATGCCGGCGGCATGCTACCTGTTACGTCCGGTTACACGACGGATGGTGATGTCGTCGCAGGAAAATACTACAACATGGGTATGGCCGCCGTCGGCAAGAACACTAGCGGTGTCACCAATGCTATGGTGAGTTTTAAAAACAAAAACTTCAATGCAAAGCTTTCGAACGATTATGCATGGGACCTGTATAACACGCTCTATGCGGAAGCAGGGGCCACCTGGGACTGCCTGCTCAACGCGAACGTGCATCCCTTCGTGTCGGTGCAGGCGATCAAGCAGGACAGCGTCGGAAGTGAATACTTGAGCAACGTTTCCGTCGCAAAAGACATCAACGGTACGCCGGTCTACGGTGAGGGAAAAGTCGATTCCTTTTACTGGGCGGCGAAAGTCGGTGCCAGTTATGCCGGTCTGACGGCCTATGCGGCCTATTCGGAGACGACGGCCAACGATGCCGGCGACGATGCGTACAAACATGCCATCATCTCCCAATTCGGCGGCATGCCGGCCTATACGCAGGGCATGGTGACGCGTCACCAGTTCTTTGCCGGGACGAAAGCGTGGAAAGCGGCGGCGAGCTACAACTTCAAATCGCTCGGGACGAACCTCTCGACGGCCGTGTTCTACGCATCGTTCGATATGGATGCCGAAAGCGGCTACGGCGTGGAGCGCACGGCATCGGAATCAGGGTTCGATATCCAGTACTACCCCGAAGCGGTCAAGAACCTGCAGCTGCGTTTGCGCGGGAACTTTCCGAGAAAGTTTGCGGAAGCGACTGCGGGCAGCGACACGGGCTGGAACGAATATCGGTTTATTGTAAACTATAACTTTTAATTAAAGGACGGTCATGACACAGGAAATGGTTGAACACATTAAGAACAACCCGAAGTACCAGGAACTGGTGAAGACGCGCAGCGCTTTCGCCTGGAAGCTCTCCATCGTGATGCTGGTGGTCTATTTCACCTTTATCCTCACCATCGCCTTTGATCCCTCGCTGCTCGGCACGCCGCTGAGCGAGACGGGGGTTACGACGGTCGGCATCCCGGTCGGTGTTGCGATTATCTTTATCGCCTTTATTCTGACGGGAATTTACGTCAAGCGCGCCAACGGCGAGTTCGACGATCTTAACCGCGAGGTACGTGCCGAACTCGAGCGCGATATGGCAAAGGGGGCGGAATGAAACGTCTTCTCCTGCTTCTGACGGCCGCAGCGTCCACGCTGATGGCATCGGGTGCCATTGAGGGTGCCGTGGATAAACAGCCGCTGAACGTCTCGGCTATTGTCATGTTCCTCGTCTTCGTCGGTGCGACGCTGGGTATTACCTACTGGGCGGCAAAGCGCACGAAAACGGCCAAGGACTTCTATACCGCCGGCGGCGGCATTACGGGCTTCCAGAACGGGATGGCGATTGCGGGCGACTACATGTCCGCCGCGTCGTTCCTGGGGATTTCCGGCCTCGTCTTCCTCAAAGGGTATGACGGGCTGATCTACTCCATCGGTTTCCTGGTCGGCTGGCCGCTGATCCTTTTCCTCGTGGCGGAGCGCCTGCGCAACCTCGGTAAGTACACCTTTGCCGACGTCGCCTCCTTCCGTCTGAGACAGACACCGATCCGCACCCTGGCGGCCTTCGGCTCCATCGCGACGGTGACGCTCTACCTGATCGCGCAGATGGTCGGTTCGGGCAAGCTGATCCAGATTCTCTTCGGTCTGCCGTACGAGGTCGCGGTCATCCTGGTCGGTGTGCTTATGATCCTCTATGTCACCTTCGGCGGGATGCTGGCGACGACGTGGGTCCAGATCATCAAGGCGGGGCTGCTGCTCTCCGGTGCGACCTTTATGGCGATCGCCGTCATGGCGCACTTCGGGTTCAGTTTTGAAGCGCTCTTCTCAAAAGCGGTCGAAGTCCACAGCACGCACGATGCCATCATGAGCCCGGGCGGCCTGGTCAGCGACCCGGTCTCCGCGATCAGCCTCGGTATCGCGCTGATGTTCGGTACGGCGGGTCTGCCGCATATCCTGATGCGCTTCTTTACCGTCTCCGACGCCAAAGAGGCACGCAAATCGGTCTTCTATGCGACCGGTTTCATCGGCTATTTCTATATCCTGACCTTCATCATCGGGTTCGGGGCGATTGTCATGGTGGCGACCAACCCGCACTACCTTGATGCGGCGGGCGCACTGCTCGGCGGCAACAACATGGCGGCGATCCACCTCAGCCACGCGGTCGGCGGGAACTTCTTCCTCGGCTTCATCTCGGCGGTCGCCTTCGCGACGATCCTTGCGGTCGTCTCCGGTCTGACGCTGGCGGGCGCTTCGGCGATCAGCCACGACCTCTACGCCAACGTCTTCCGCCGCGGGCAGGTCGACGAGATGCAGGAGATGCGCATCTCCAAGATCGCCGTCGTCGTCATGGGGATCGTCGCGATCCTGCTGGGGATCGCGTTTGAGAAGCAGAACATCGCGTTCATGGTCGGTCTGGCCTTCGCCATCGCCGCATCCGCGAACTTCCCGGTGCTCTTCCTCTCTATGTTCTGGAAGAAACTGACGACGCGCGGCGCCGTCATCGGCGGTTCGCTGGGACTCGCTACGGCGGTCCTGCTGGTGATCCTGGGCCCCATCGTCTGGGTTCAGATTCTCGGCAACGCGGAAGCGGTCTTCCCGTACAAGTACCCGGCGCTCTTCTCCGTCACGGTCGCCTTCGTCGGTATCTGGTTCTTCTCCATTACCGACAAGAGCGCGGACGGCGAGAACGAACGTGAAGCCTTCGAGGCCCAGAACATCCGTTCACAGACTGGTATCGGTGCCGAAGGCGCCGTCAGCCACTAAGGAGCAAGATCGTTGGAACATGCGTTGATTCCGGTCACAGTCGGAACGAATTTATCTGACCCGTCGGCGGCCAGCGTAGCCATCCGGGCTTTCGAGGAAACATCGCTTTCGCGAGCGGTGTCCCTTGTTTTGCCCGGATGGCGTGCAAAACAGAGGCATCAATGAGCATATTCGACCAGAAGCAGCTTTTGGCGTCGATGCACCCCTTTGACCTGTTGTCATCGCGGGCGCTGGACAACGTCATGGCGCAGATGGATATCGCCTACTATCCGCGGGAGACGGTACTGGTCTCGCCCAACGTCCCTGCGGAGTGCCTCTACATCATCATCAAAGGCAGTGTGCACGAGTGGCTGGGCGAGGAGCTGACCGACGCCTACGGGGCGATGGACAGCTTCGACGCCGACGCCCTCATCTACGGCAAGACGGACAAACGCTTCGTCGTGCACGAAGATCTCATCTGCTACGAACTCCCCAAACAGGTCTTTCTCGATCTCATCCAGGACCACGACGCCTTCAAACACTTCTACCTCGAAGACTTTGTTACCAAACACGAACAGCTCAAAATGCTCAAGCAGCAGAACGACCTGACGCCGTTCATGGTGGCGCGTATCGGGGACATCTACCTGCATGCACCCTGCATCGTTGCGGCCGAGACCCCCATCTCTGACGCGGTGCGCCAGATGGAGGCGATGAAGAGCCCGGCGATCCTCGTCGAGGGCGAAGAAGGCTACGGCATCGTGACCGATACGGACCTGCGCCGAAGCGTCCTGATGGGCGCCGTCGAGGCTTCCGCCGCGATCGAGACCATCGCCACCCGCCCCCTGATCACGATCGAGAAACAGGACTTCCTCTTCAACGCGCTGCTGCAGTTCACCGCGCACCACATCAAGCGTATCGCCGTGACGGACGGCGGCAGTGTCGTCGGTATTCTCGAGCAGCTCGACCTGCTTAGCTTCTTCGCCAGCCACTCCTACCTGGTGGCGATGCAGGTCGAGAAAGCCGACAGCATCGCGGCGCTTCAGCGTATCGGCGGGGAGATGGTCAACCTGATCCGCTCCCTGCACACCAAGGGGGTCAAGGTCCGCTACATCACCAAACTGGTCAATGCGCTCAATACGAAGATCTACCGCAAGGTGTTCGAGTTCTGTGTCGCGCCGGAGCACCGGGACGACTGCGCCCTGATCGTGATGGGGAGCGAAGGGCGCGGCGAGCAGATCCTGCGGACCGACCAGGACAACGGCCTCATCATCCGCGAGGGGTGCGGGAAGGATTTCGCCGAAGAGATGGCCGCGATGAACGACGCCCTCCGGCAGCTCGGCTTCCCCGACTGCCCGGGCAACGTGATGGTCACCAACCCGCAGTGGCGCCGCCCGCTGGGTGCGTACCAGTCCGATATCGACGGATGGGTCGGCTCGATGGACGAGGCGGCGCTGCAGAACCTCGACATTTTCCTGGATGCGCGCTGCGTCGCCGGGAACGCGGAGCTCCTGGAGCGTGCCAAACAGTACCTCTACGGGCGCTTCGAAGGGCGTGACGACGTCCTGGCCCATATGGCGAAGGCGGCGCTGAGCTTCGAAACACCGCTGAGCCTCTTTTCGGGGCTGGTCGTCGAACGCAGCCAGGGCAACACGCTGAACCTGAAAAAAGGGGGCATCTTCGCCATCGTCCACGGCATCCGCGTCCTGGCGCTGCAGAAGAAGATCCGCGAGACGAACACCTTCGAGCGGATCAAGCAGCTCAACAATATCGGGGTGTTCGACAAGACCTTCTCGGCGGAGCTGATGGAGGCGTATGACACGCTGCTCTCGATCAGGCTGCGCGCCCGCCTGGCGCGCCCCGGCGACGAATGGATCCTCAACGAGGTCCGTCCCGGAGAGCTCGACAAGCTGGAGCGGGACCTGCTCAAGGACAGTTTCAAGGTCGTCAACGCCCTCAAGAAACTGCTGACCTATCACTTCCACCTGAACATGGTGATGTGATGTTCGGGGCGTGGCGCAGAAAACGGAACCGCAAGCGGCTCAAGGACGAGGCATATGCCTTTTTGTTCGAGCCCTATGACGGTGACGAGGTGGTCGTTTTCGACACGGAGACGACGGGGCTCGATCCCAGAAAAGACGAGGTGATCTCCATCGGTGCGGTGAAGGTCAAAGGCAACCGGATCCTCACCTCGGAGACCTTCGAGGTCTACCTCAAAACGGACAGGCCCATCCCGGCGGAGAGCATCGAGGTGCACGGCATCAGGCCCTGCGACCTTGAGTATGCGCTCTCTCCGCCGGAGGGGATTGAAAGGTTCCTGCAGTTCATCGGCCCGCGGCCGCTGGCAGGGTATTATCTGGAGTTTGACGTGGCGATGATCAACCGCTACGTCAAACCCTGGCTGGGGGTGGAGCTTCCCAACCCCAAAATAGAGGTCTCGGGCCTTTACTTTGACAAAAAGAATTTCGGGATTCCGCAAGGAAACATTGATTTACGCTTTGATACAATCCTTGCCAACCTGGGAGTGCCCCCAATGGGGCGGCACAACGCCGTCAACGACGCGATCATGACGGCAATGATCTTTATAAAATTGAACAATACGATTAAACTCAAAACAGGAGAGAGAACATGAGTGATACAACAGTCAAACCGGTTTTTCAGCCAAACCGCGAGTTTGCCAAAACGGCACGCATCAAGAACATGTGCGAATACAAAGAACTGGCGTCATGGGCCGAAGAGGATTACGAAGGGTTCTGGGACCATTTCGCGAAAGAGAAGATTGACTGGTTCGAGCCGTACGGCAAAGTGCTCGACGACAGCAACATGCCTTTTGTCAAATGGTTCGAAGGCGGAAAACTGAACGTCGCGCACCAGTGTATCGACCGTCACCTTGACACCCGCAAGAACAAAGCGGCGATCATTTTCGAAGGAGACCGCGGCGACAAGCAGATCGTCACCTACCTTGAGCTCTACTACAACGTCAACAAAATGGCGAACCTGCTCAAGAACGAGTTCGGTATCAAGAAGGGTGACCGCGTCGTCATCTACATGCCGATGATCCTCGAAGCCGCCTACGCCATGCTGGCGTGTACGCGTATCGGTGCGATCCACTCCATCGTCTTCGGCGGTTTCTCCTCGGAAGCGCTGCGCGACCGTATCATCGATGCCGAGGCGAAACTCGTCATCACCGCCGACGGCGCGTTCCGCAAGGATAAGCCGTACATGCTCAAGCCGGTCGTCGACAAGGCACTGGAGTCGGGCTGCGAATGCGTCGGGAAGGTCCTCGTCGTTCAGCGCAACGGCGAAGATGTCGACTGGAAAGCGGGCCGTGACTACTCCTACAACGAGATGATTGACCAGCAGTCTTCCATCTGCGCAAGCGAACCGATGGATGCCGAAGACCCGATGTTCCTGCTCTACACGTCCGGTTCCACGGGCAAACCGAAAGGGGTCCAGCACAACACGGCGGGCTACATCCTCTGGGCGCAGATGACGATGGAGTGGGTCTTTGACGTCAAAGAGAACGACACCTACTGGTGTACGGCCGACATCGGCTGGATCACCGGCCACACCTACATCGTCTACGGCCCGCTCGCGATGGGCGCGACGACGCTGATGTTCGAGGGGGTCCCGACCTATCCGGACGCGGGACGCCCGTGGAAGATGGTCGAAGAGTACAAGATCAACCAGTTCTACACGGCGCCGACGGCGATCCGCGTCCTGCACAAAACAGGGGCGGAGGAGCCTGCGAAATACGACCTCAGCTCCCTCAAGGTCCTGGGTACCGTCGGCGAGCCGATCGACCCGCCGGCATGGAAGTGGTACTACGAGGAGATCGGCGGCGGCAAATGCGCCATCGTCGATACCTACTGGCAGACGGAAACGGGCGGCCACATGGTCACGCCGCTGCCGGGCGCGACCCCGATCAAACCGGCCTGCGCGACCTTCCCGCTGCCGGGCATCATGGGCGAGATCCTCGACCCGGAAACGGGCAAGAAAGTCGGCGCGGGCGAAAGCGGCTACATGTGTGTCACCAAGCCGTGGCCGTCGATGATCCGCGGCGTCTGGGGCGATCCGGAGCGTTTCGTGAAGTCCTACTTCGGCGACGTCAAGAAAGACGGCCAGCCGGTCTACTTCACCGGTGACGGCGCGAACTACGACGAGGACGGCTACATCACTATCACCGGCCGTACGGACGACGTCATCAACGTCTCCGGCCACCGTATGGGGACGGCCGAGGTCGAAGCGGCGTGCAAGAAGCATCCGAACGTCGCGGAAGTCGCCGTTGTCGGCAAGCCGCACGAGCTTAAGGGTGAGGGAATCTTCGCCTATGTCGTCCTCAAAGGCGACGAGAGCATGGCCGAAGATGTCGAGATGAGCAAAGAGATCAACAACGTCATCAAAACGGAGATCGGCAACATCGCCGTCTGCGACGACATCGCCTTCGTTCCGGGCCTGCCGAAGACCCGTTCGGGCAAAATCATGCGCCGCATTCTGCGCTCCATCGCCAAAGGCGAGGCGATCACGCAGGATACGTCGACGCTCGAAGACCCCAGTGTCGTCGAGAAGATCCAGGAAGTCGTCAACGCCTGCCGCGTTTAACGCCTTTACGGGGACGCTGCGGCGTTCCCGCTCTTTTTGCTTTCCCTCCCACTTACGGTAAATCAGATCACTAAATACGTTTCGCTTATGAAGAGGCGACGACCACACGGTTGCGCCCGAGCAGTTTTGCATCGTAAAGGGCCTTGTCGGCACTCTGGATGGCGGCCTCGATGCTCTGGTGTTCACGCAGCTGCGTCAGGCCGGCCGAAACGGTGACGCTGATCGGTTCGCCGCCGCTGCTGCGTGTCCGGACGTTTTCGACCCCCTCGCGGATACGTTCGATGATGGCGGTGGCCGTATCAATATCGGAGTGGGGCATCATGATCAGGAACTCCTCGCCGCCGTAGCGGTAGATGCTGTCGTACGCGCGCAGGTGCTGCAGAATGAACGCGGCGATTGCGGAGAGGACCGTGTCACCCATGGGGTGGCCGTAGCTGTCGTTGACCTGTTTGAAGTGGTCCAGGTCCAGAATGGCGATCACCGTCGTCTCGACGTGGCGTTCGATCAGCTCCATCTGTTTGCGCAGGTCGCTGAGCATGCTGATGCGGTTGCTGACCCCGGTGAGCGGGTCGCGGTTGTAGAGGGTCTCTTCGAGCTCGTATTTGAGCGTCTGCATGTTCAGTCGGAGCCGCTCGACGGCGTTGGCGAAGTTGTCGTAGTCGATGGGCAGCACCGGCTTGTTCTTTTCCGAGGCCTGCAGGAGTTTCTGGACGAACTGGTGCGTCTGCCAGTGCTCGGTGCGGATGGACTGGAAGGTCTTGTTTTGCTGCATCTCCGCGTCGCTACAGTGATAGTACCACTGGCCGAACGTACATTGGCGGTGGGCGTCATCGGCCAGGTCCCGGTGGTCGAAGGGGAGGTGGCAGACGATGGAACGGATGATGTTCTGGTACCATTGGCTGTGATTGTACATGGCCTGGTCCAGTTCCTGGATAATGGCCTGGAGCTTCTCCCTGTTGATACGGTACATGATACCCCCTCTCCCCATACGCATGCGACAAAATGTAGCTTTAGCGTATCATAATATTTTAAAAAATAAACAGAGACTCACGTATTTGTAATTTTTGGGCTTTGTTCCCTGTGGCTACCGCATGCCGTACTTGATCGTATCTGTCATCTGACCGAAACCGAGATTGAGACCGAAACGGGCTGAGAGTTCGGTCCGCTCGGGATTCGCATAGCTGAACGTCTGGCCGTAGCTGGCGATAATGGCGTAGTCGTCATTGAGTTTATACTCCAGTGTCGCGGCCAGATGATGCGGTGATTTCTCCTTGACGAAACGCTGCACGAACTCTGCCGAAGCGGTCACGGGCGCAACCGTCGATTTCCAGGAGAGGCTCGCGCCGATGTCATAGGCATCTTTGTAATCGGCGATCGCTTCATCATGGGTATAGCGAAGGTTCATGATGTACTCCAGCGAGGTCGCGTTTTTGTCGGTGTAGGACGTTGTCACCCAAGCACCGACTTTGTCAAATCGGGATTGCGAAGTGTCGTCCGCATCGAAATAACTGCCGGCAAAGGCCATCTGGACTTTCCATCCATAACTTTTCCGAAGCTTGGCGGTGAGGGCGCCGGTCAGGCCCGTGTCGGGCTCAAATGTGCCGTTGATGTCATCGGGAGCGGCAAGGAACATGGCCTCCAGGAGTTGATCGAGTGTTTCACGGTCGTTCTGCCCGTTCAGCAGGTTGAAGCGGACGCCGAAACCGATCGCGCTTCCTTCATACGTCTGCCCCTTGACGGAACGGCGCTTCTGTGTGGTCGCGAAGGAGACGGAGAGCGTCCGGAGCAGTGTGTCGAAAACCTGTTCATTGTTATGGATACCCAGATAGGTCGCCGCGTCCAGATCATCGTGGGGGAACCACCAGTAGGGTGTGAATTCAACGGCGAAGTCGGAGGGGAAGCTGTTATTGTTCTCCTGGACATTTTGCAGGATGGCGGCAAGGAACTCCCGGGGACTTTCAGGCCGGTTGACGACGTTTGGCGTCTGCCCCAGGATCTGAAACGCCGGCGAACTCGGTGCCACCAGCTCGCCGGGATGTTCGACCTCTTTGGTGAGGGCGCAAGCCAAGGACGGGATGAGCAGAAGGGCCGTAAAGAGGATGAGTATACCTGGTCGTCTTTGCATGGCGTCTCACTTAAACAAAATGGAGCACTGTTCTATGCTCAATCATATCGCCGTCGGTTTCGACATCCCCCTCGGATCTGACGACCTCACTGCCGTTGAAGGTACAGATAACGGAAGTGTAATTCGATTCGGATACGATATCGATCACAAAGGCACGGATCGTCAGGATCTTGCCTGCCAGTGCTGTTTTGGTGCCGAGAGGATGGTCTTTCAGGAGGTAGTTGGTGTCGTCCATCTTTTTCTTGAACAGCAGATGACCGTCTAAAAAGAATGAGGCGACACCCGCCTGGCCGTTTCCGATCTTGACGGAAATGATATTGTCACCGTCGTTGAGCGTGACGGTCTGTTCGCTCGTTACAATTTTCATGGATTTCCTTTCATTGGTGGTTACCGTGGATCATGCGCCTTCAACAATTTCATGCCGTCGTCACGCCCTTGCATCGAAATTATATTATTTTTAATGAAAAATTAGTAGTTTTGAACTATCATGCTTAGTGAGAAGGTGTGTTGTCCAGATAGTACTGAACCGCCGCCGCAAGGAGGGTTGACGATGCTCAAGCGAAAGATTTTCTGGTTTAACGAAGCCAATCCAGCGAAAGAAGCAATGGAACAGCTACAGCGGGAGACGCAGGAGGTCATCGCAGACCTCCTGGAGAGAGTCGTGCCCAACGGCCTGCAGATGCAGGCAGTGCATGATCTGAAAAACACCTACGAAAAGGGGTGTGAGAAACTGCCCGACACGATGGCCCGCGGCAAGGATAATCGCAAGTGGGAAGATTTTAAAAGAGAGGAGCGGGTCCGTATCTATACCGATATCCTTTCCATCAACCGGGCGCTCAAAGGAGTGGATTTTCCCGACATGCGGGCAGGCTACACCGTTTTTTCTCTGCTTGCCCTGCTGTTGGCAGTCATGATTGCCGTCTATGTTTCCCAGCACGATTTCTTCGCATCCTACGGCGAGGAGAACGCCACCCTCGGGATACCTGTCGTCGCCGGAACCGCCGACGGCAACCGTTCCGTGTTCATACAGAAAAAGCTCAGGATGATTGGTATTCGGCTCGCGCAGGCGGATGACAATGCGACCTGGCAGAGCCTCTCGGAGGATTACGATGCGCTTCGGCAGCATCTGCCCGACAATGCGCTCTCCTATGCCACGCTGACGGCGCTTGGATCACTCGGCGGGACGATCGAGCTTCACAGGGCGGATGACGCGAAAACGGTGCTCACGGATCTGAAAAGAGGCATTGAGGAGGATTCCAATATCCCCCCTTCCTTGTATCTCTGGACGCAGGGCGCGGGCAAATGGATGGAGATTGCCTTCTGGTCGATTTTCGGCGTACTGATCGGTCTGATGTTCTATGTTTCCAAGCGACTGAACGAGGGGCTTTTCGACGCACAGGAGATCCCGACGATGGCTGCCGAGGTGCTGATGGCACCTATTGTCGTCAGCGTCATCTTTTTCCTGCTGGATAAAACGGAGATGACGGAGATTTCAACCTCGGGTGAAATGATCTTTGTCGTGCTCGGGTTCGCGTTTTTGCTGGGCTATGCCATCCGGCGTGCGGTCGGGATTTTGGACAATCTGAAAAAGCGTCTGCTTCCCGACCCGTAAAGGGGGCGGAAAACGATCATGCCCCATAGAACTGTCGCCCGTCGGGACGCAGTCTGTACGGGCTAGAAGAGGTAGGCTTTGACACCTTCGAGGATGAATTTGACGGCGATGGAAGCAAGGATCAGCCCCATAATCCGAACGGCGATATTCATGCCCGTCGCTCCGATACGGTCGCCGAGCCATTTTGCCAGTGTCAGAATGGGCCACACCGTCAGGGCCACGACCACGATGGTACCGATGAAAACGGCTTTGGCGTCGTAGCCCTCCATGGAAGAGGAGAAGATGATGACGGTGCTGATGGCACCCGGCCCGGAGAGCAGCGGCATGGCGAGCGGCACGACGGAGACGTCCTCTTTTTCAATCGCCTCGCTCTGCTCCTTGGGCGTCGTCTTGATAAGCGGCCCCTTGGCTTGAAGCATGTTCAGGGCGATCAGCAGCAAAAAGAGGCCGCCGGCCGTCTGAAAGACATGGATGTCGATGCCGAAAAAATCCAGGATCGCATTGCCGGCCAATGCACTGAGGCTCAGGATGACGGCGACGGCGATGACGGTCCGTCTGATCTGCCGCCGCCGTTCTATTCTGCTCTGTCCCTGCGTCATGGAGAGATAAAGAGGGATGGCGCCGATAGGGTCCAAAATGGTGAAAAGGGCAATAGCCATCTGCACGTACAGAACGACATCGAAATTCACGCTGTGCTTCCTTTGGGTACCTGCAACCGTCCAGGAGTACTGAAAGGGTGCAAACGAGGCAATCGGTTCTTTCGATTATGCCGCTGCAAAAGTATAATATAGTTGAAAAAATCTGGCGGAGGGAGACCGAACAGTGTTGAAGCGTTTCTATACCGGCTTTGTCTTCCGCTATCCCGCCCTCGTGATCGCACTGCTGCTTTTGGTGACGGGGGTGCTGGCGCTGCAGATCCCCAAGCTCAGTGTTGACGCCTCCGCAGAGACCCTGCTGCTCGAACACGACAAAGACCTTGCCTACTCCCGCCTGGTTGCCAAGCGCTACCGCAGCCCCGATTTTCTTGTCGTCACGTACACGCCGAAGGATGACCTGCTCAGCCCGGAGACGTTGCATACCCTACGGACGCTCAGTGACGCGCTGGCGAAGGTCGAAGGCGTCGATTCGGTCACGTCCATCCTCAATGTGCCGCTGCTGGAGAGCCCGCCGAAACCCGTCAAGGAGCTTCTTGAAAAGATCCCTTCCATCGGCGCGGGGGATGCGAACCTGACGCTGGCACGGCAGGAACTTGCCCGCAATCCGCTCTATGTCTCAAACCTGGTCAGCCCCGATCTCAGAACGACGGCGCTTCAGGTCAACCTCACCTTTGACGCCCGCTACTACGAGCTGCTTGATCGTCTGAATGCGCTCAGAAGCAGGGATGAAAACGGTTCCATCACCGCCGTGCAGAAGCAGGAACTCGCATCGGCGGATGCGGCGTTCAAGGCCTACCGGGACGTCTTAAGGGCCAAGGACCACCGTCTAATCCTTGCGGTGCGAAGCATCCTGGCGTCGCACCATGAAGCCGGCCAGCTTTTTCTCGGCGGCGTGACGATGATTGCCGACGACATGATCACCTTCGTCAAGCGCGATCTCGAAACCTACGGCAGTGCCGTACTGGTGCTCCTCCTTCTCGTGCTCTGGGTGCTCTTCCGCCAATGGCGCTGGGTGCTGCTGCCGGTGATGATCCTGGCCATCTCCATCGCCATGACTGCCGGCCTGCTCGGGCTTTTCGGCTTCGAGGTCACGGTCATCTCCTCCAATTTCATCTCGCTGCAGCTGATCATCGCGCTCTCGGTCATCATCCACCTGATTGTGCGCTACCGCGAGTTGGCTCTGGTGAAACCCGACGAAGCGCAGGAAACGCTGGTACTGGAGAGCACCCTGGCGGTCTCCGTCCCGGCTTTTTTCGCCATCGTTACCACTATAGCAGGGTTCGCATCGCTGATGCTCTCGGATATCAAACCCGTCGCATCGCTGGGCTGGATGATGAGCATCGGTATCGCCGTCTCGCTCATTGTCATCTATCTGCTCTTTCCGGCGGTCGGCGTCCTGCTGAAGCGCAAAGCGCCGCAGACCAGTTTCGACCGGCACTTCCCGCTGACCATCATTCTGGCACGATTCATTGCCCGGGACAAGGCTGTCATTCTCCTCGGAGCCCTTGCGATGGTGGTATTCGCCGTTACGGGGGCACAGAAGCTGAAAGTGGAAAACAGCTTCATCAACTACTTCAAACCCTCCACGGAGATATACCGGGGCATGTCGGTCATCGACCGGCAGCTCGGCGGTACGACGCCGCTCGATATCACCATCGATCTCCCGCCCCCGCCCGAGAGCGGCACGGCGAAGCGGGCGGAAGATGAAAGCGACGAATTTGCCGAGTTTGAGCAGGAGTATGCGGCGGAGGCCTCCAAAGCCCAGTACTGGTTCACCGATGACCGTATGGCGGTGGTGCAGCGGGTGCATGACTGGCTGTCAACAAGGGACCATGTCGGCAAAGTCCTCTCACTGGGGACGATGCTCGAAGTCGGCCGTACGATGAACAGCGGCAAGCCTCTGGACAATTTCGATCTGGCACTGCTTTACAACGAGCTGCCGCCGAAGTTCGCCGACATCATTCTCACCCCCTACGTCGATATCGCCCATAACCAGGTCCGCTTTGCGCTCCGCCTGACCGACTCCGATCCCGACCTGCGCCGCAACGCGCTGCTGAAAGAGCTGCGGGAGGGGTTGATCACCGATGTGGGTATCCCCCCGGAACATCTGCACATTTCCGGCCTGATGGTACTCTACAACAACATGCTCCAGAGCCTCTTCGCTTCGCAGATCGAGACGCTGGGGCTGATGGTCGCACTGCTTTTCCTGACCTTCTGGGCGCTCTTCCGCTCCCTCCTCACCGCCGTCATAGCGATCATGGACAATGTCATCCCCGTCGGTGCCGTTTTCGGCGTGATGGGGTGGGCCGGCATCCCGCTGGACATGATGACCATCACCATCGCCGCCATCAGTATCGGGATCGCCGTCGATGACACCATCCACTATATCCACCGCTTCAAGCATGAGCTGGCGGCGGACGGGGACTATGTGGCGGCCATGCAGCGCTGCCACGCGACCACGGGCTATGCCATGACCTACACCACCGTCGCGATCATCATCGGGTTTTTTATCCTCGTCTTCTCCGTGTTCATACCGACGATTTATTTCGGCCTGCTGACCGTGCTGGTCATGTTTCTTGCCATTTTGGCGGACCTGCTGCTGCTGCCAAAACTAATCCTGCTCATCAGGCCTTTCGGGGTGCCGCCGATCGCAATGAAAAGCGTTGAAACGGCGTCATAGGTATTGACACCTCGGCCCTTTAACTGCGGCTATTTACGTTCGCCGAGATCGGAGAGCAGGTCGACCTGCAGTTTCTGGATCTGGACCAGCCGTTCCCACTGCTGGGTCATCAGGTGGTCGATTTTCTCGTGCAGGTGTCTTATTTCCAGTTCGGACTTGAGATTGACCTGGTAGTCGTGCTGGGAGCGCAGGCGGTCCTTGGCCTCCTGGCGGTTCTGGCTCATCATAATGATGGGTGCCTGGATAGCCGCAAGGCAGGAGAGCAGAAGGTTGAGGAAGATGTAGGGATAGGGGTCGACCGGTTTGACGTAAAGCACCGCCGAGTTTATCCCGATCCACAGCAGCAGAAACAACGCGAAAAGCATGAGAAAGGTCCAGCTGCCGCCGAATGACGCCAGCCGGTCCGCCATACGTTCGCCGAGGCTCCAGCGCTTTTCAAAGGAGTCTTCGATGTTGGCAGAGAGGAGCTCGTGTTCGGTGAGGCTGCGCAGAACCTCGTTCTCCAGCGATGTCAGCTCCCCCATCTCCGACTCCACCAGGCTCTGGACGTATTTGCCCCGGTAGGTGGAGAGATCGGGTCGGCAGATGAACTTTTCATGCGACCATTCCGGGTGATCTTTTCGGATCTCGTCGGCGACTTCCTGCCGGACCGATTCACCCGATACCAGTTTGCTGCGTACAAACGGCTTGCCGCAGACGGCACAGGTTTCCCGGCTTTGGAGGTTTTTGGTTTTCATGGCTTTGGACCTCTATGTCAGGGTAATAATCGTTCATTATATACAGTTTGAGATATTCGGCAAGGGTATCGGTATGGGAAAGAGGTTAAAAGGTCGGGACCGTTCCGGCGTTTACTTGGAAAGAGAGGTGTCCTCAGAGGTCCTGAAATGGCCCTGTCCAACGGTCTCAGCGGGTAGCTGAGCTATCTTGCTGCACTCCGGGAAAACGGATTGCCGTGACTTCCGCCTTGTAAAAGGGGAAGTAATCACCGGTACCGAACATATTGCCCCCTTCGACCCTGAAGGGCAGCCGGAAACCGGAGACGTCGCGGAAATCCGACAGCGTCCCGCCGAAGGGCTGGAACCGGTACGTTTTTTGCGGGTTGGCATTGCTCCAGCGCCTCATGGAGACTTCCGCGGGCTGTCCGTCGGCACCGATGGTGATCTCCACCGCCTGCGAAAGCGCCCCTTCGGTCACGGTGACGCGGGCGACGTTTTCACTTACTTCTTCCCATCTTATGCCCGGTCGGGGCAGCAGGGCCGCCGGGGTCCAGAACACCGCTTCGATGACGTAGCGGCCGAAGGCGGAGCGGGTATGGTCGGCGTCCCCGCCCGTCCGGGCGACGGGGATGAGCCCCAGTATCCTGAACCGTGTCCAGCTGCCCGTGTCGGAGCCGGAAACAGGCAGGCCGCCGATGAGGTGCATCTTCCAGACGAAGCCGTGGGGCAGGGCGAGAATCTGCCGGGCCTGCATGGGCAGATACTCGGGCGGTTTGAGGCTGAACTGCCCTTTCATGTCGATCTCGGCGACATTTAGCAGGGGCGTGCCGGGGGCGATGGTGTAGGCGAAGTAGCGCTGCGCCGCTGCCGGCAGGCCTTTCACCACTTGCGGGTCGAATTGTGCTGGATGTTCCGGCTGTTTCGAGAGGAGCCGCTGCCATTCGGCCCGCTCTGCGTTCCAATCCCAGAGGCGAAGCAGGGAGAGTGCCCCAATCATCAGTAGGAGCAGGATCATAAAGAGGTAGAGCAGCGTCATCGGCAGTGTCCGTTTACCTGTAATCATTACCGTCTATCTTAACCAAATTTCAAAATCCTGTACAATGCCGCTAGTCATTGAAAGCGGGGGCATTATGAAGAAGTACAGCGTCTATATCCTTGTCGGCCTCTGCGTGCTTTTCTGGTCGGGGAACTTCATTCTGGGCCGGTTCGTCCGGGACGATGTACAGCCTTTGGAGCTGGCCTTTTTCCGCTGGGCCTTCGTCTGCCTCATGCTGCTCCCCGCGTTTTACTATGTCAGCCTCCGCAACGTCTTGAAGCTGGTCCGCGAACACTTCATCGTGACGTCCGTACTGGCCATTCTCAGCGTGACGTTCTTCAACACCATCCTTTACACGGCCCTGCAGACAACGACGGCGACGAACGCGCTGCTCATCAACTCCAGCGTCCCCATCATGATCCTGATCCTCTCAGCGATGATGCTCAAACATGACGTGAGCAGGCGGCAGGTTGCGGGGATCGCACTGTCGACGGCGGGGGTCGTTTTCCTGATCCTCAAAGGCGATTTCGGAAGCGTCTCGGCGCTCCGTCTCGTGCACGGCGACTTCTGGATGCTGGCGAGTTCGCTGTCGTGGGCGCTGTACTCGGTCCTTTTCAAGCTGAAACCCGCGGGCTTCAGCAGTGCGGAGCTTTTTATGGCCAATATGTACCTGGGCTTCCTCTACCTGCTGCCGATCTACCTGGCGCAGGGCTATACGCTCCACGCGGAAGCGGTACTGCTTGAAAACTACTGGGCCTACTTCATCTACGTCTCTTTGTTCGCTTCGATCCTCTCCTATATCTTCTGGAACAGGGGGATCGATGTTTTGGGTGCCGCCAAAACGGGGCAGTTCGCCCACCTCATGCCACTCTTCGGTGCCATACTGGCCTACATCTTCCTCGGCGAAACCCTGCAGTTCTACCACGTCGTCGGGGCGCTTCTGATCGGGGCGGGGATCTATACGTCGCTTTTTTCGGCGAAGCTTACTATTTAAATATATTGGAACAAATTGGTTAACACTTCTGATATTGGTCAAGACAGAAGGACGAACAATTTTTTCAAAATACTTCCATCCTGATTTAGCATGTTTAATTTTTTCTAACATTAAAGCTTTAAGAGAATATGATACATATAATTGCCAAAGTAGATAATTATTGAATAAGGGAAATAATGAATATTGAATCTTTGTCTAGATTAATTGAAGCATCTGATGTTTCAACTTTTAGATCACTTGTTGCGATGGTTTTGCCTTTAATTGGACTAAAAGATATAAACTATTGTGATGGACCTTACGATGGTGGAAAAGATTTTCATTTGGTTACGATGCCTGCGACGGGTGTTCGTATAGGGATTCAAATTTCAGTAGAAAAAAAATGGAAAGATAAAATAGAAAAGGATGCCCGCAAATTAAAAAATAACTATGAAACAAACTTGATGTACTTTTTATCATCACGTAGGATACCTGAAGGATCTTTTTCAACTGTCAAAGAAGAAATTTTCTTGGAACATGGCATTACAGTAAATAAATATGATAATCAAGCCATTGCTACACGCTTAATAAATCAAAATCAAGTAATTGAAGCATTATCTTTGATGGGGATAGGTTTGCATGACATCAAAAAATCGCAAACAAAATATCTTGGTCCAAAGAATGAAGCAATTTCCTCACTACTATTGTTTGATCAAAAAAGTAAAGATTTACGTCAAAGGTTTTTCCAATCAATAATCATGTCTATTCTTGCAAGGCATGAAACTGGATTAATCAGAAGCGATTTGATAGAGACTATCAAAAATGATTACAGTTTTCAGGAAACTCAACTAGTTCAAGTAAACTCTAATATCGATAGACTCTTTCAAAGTGGTGAGATTCTTAGTAAAAGTGGACTTATATTTTTATCAGATGTTGAACAAAAGAAATTTCATGGACTTAGAACTACAACTGAGCTTGAATTAGAGCTACTGAAAAGTGATTTCAAAGCAAAAATATTAGAGCTAGGAGAAGATATTGATGAAGATACAGAAGAAATTTTAGTTAATAATTTTTTTGATCTTACAATTTATCTTGCCGGTAAGGAATATAGTACGTATGATAATCTTGCGAAAGAAAATGATGCATATCAAAGTATTAAAAGTATATTGACTTCAAAATTTGGCCATGCGAGAACAACTGAAATTTTCAGAAAACTAGCAGAATTTTTTGCTGAAGCCGACTTTACAAAACATATCGCTTGTGCAAAATTGTATGATGCTTTTTTAAATACTGAATCATCTCATCTGATAAATGCTTTAGGCGGAACAGAAAGTTTAAATGTCTATATAGATTCTTCAGTTTTTATTCCAATAATTTGTGGTCTGTTATTTGATACAGTTCATGATAGGTTTTCACAATCAGGTGCATCATTGTTTAAACTTATTTCAGATCACAAATTTGCAGCAGTCATCCCATCTGATTATATGGAAGAAGTCGCAAGTCATCTTATCGAAGCATGTAGGGATTATAAACATATAATTGAGAAAGACATAGATCTTTCTTATTCTGGGAACGCATTTGTAAGCCATTATTCAAAGTATAAAAAGCGTGATCAGAATCTTTCTTTTGAAGATTATGTCCGAATTTTCGGTGTCAGATTAGATGCTATTAGTGCTGATATGTCAGACGTGGCGTTTTTTTCAATTAGAGATAGAGTAGTAAGAGAACTTAACGGGATTGCATCGCGATATAGTTTTACTGTAGAGAATTTTTTTGTTGAGCACCTTCATTCAAAGATTGAAGAGCTTAGAACTTTTGTAATTGAAAAACATTTGACACGAGCTGATGTACTGATCAGACATGATGCACGTGTAATATGTTATTTGTCTGGAGATTATGTTTCTTCAGGTATAGCAAAAGTACTGTGTACATGGGACAAAATGCATTCAATGATAAATCCAGATGGACATGATGGATATTATGTAATGCATCCCATTGCAATTATTGATTACTTATCGCTTGCAAAAGGTGATGGTGATACTTCAGTTTCACATCTACTCGATTTTGCTGCTATGCAAGAAGAATCAGATCTTGAACTAAGTAGTCAGATTTGGGATACGTTAGCAAAAATAGAAAATGACAACTTATCAGATGCTAATCTTATTTTAAGTGCAAAAAAATTCAAAGAACAATACATGGAAAAACACGCAAATGATGAGAAAGTAATTGGAAGGCAAGTTGAAGAGGCTTGGATGGCATGGAAAAAATAAAATACTAAGATTTATATTTTGGAGCTTTTAAACACCTTTCCTTGCGTGTCAGATGCCGTCAGGAAGTTTTGAACGCATCATCCGCTTGCGGTCGAGTCTTTCGCCGTCGACGATGAAAGTACCGTCGCCGACGGCGTGAAGAGTCCGCTGCTCCTGTCGTGTATGGTCGAACCATGCGGCCACGCTTTCGAGTACGATGATGTTGTGCTTTTCGATGATATCGACGACCGTGCACTCGATGTTCGCCAGGCACTCTTTGATCAGCGGTGCGCCGACAAATCCGCCATGGAGCGGCGTCAACCCGAATTTCCCGAATTTGTCCGTATCCGAGCCGCTGCAGGTGCCGATGCCGACGATCGTGTCGATGAGGTCGACGGTAGGGATCGCAATGACGCACTCGCGCATTTGTTGCAGCGCGGCATACGAGTAGTTCCACGGACCTGTGGTGATGGCGAACACCGGCGTAAAATCCATCACCATCGTCCAGGAGATGGTCATGATATTGTTTTTTTCTCCGTCTTTGGTCGTCACAAGGACGACCGGGCCGGGCTCCATCAGCGTAAAGGCTTTTCCGATCGGCATTTTTTCCATCATTGCATTCTCCTTGTTTACACCTCGGGGCGTTCTTCAGGGTGTCTTCACTGCTACAGCTTGATATTGAACTTCTCCAGAAGCGCGATCATCAGATAGTAGGCCAGAACGGTTACGACAATCGAAAGCGCCATGGCCGGAAAAAACCCGACGCCCCGCTTGAGCATCAGCATAAGGGAGAGGAACAGTGTCAGCGACGGAATAACCAGCCAGAATATGCTGTAGGAGAGTTCCGTCACTTTTTGGGTATCCCCGGTGTCGACATAGAGCCAGATCATCGCCAGGACCGAGACAAGGGGGATCGAAGCGAGGATACTCCCTATGAGGGTGCTTCTTTTGGAGATTTCGGAGATCACGACGATCAGCAGCGTCGTGGTGATGATTTTGACGATGTAGTAATACATCTGCTCCCTTTCATACCGCGGGGAAGACGGCATTCCAATGGGAACTATTATAGCCTGAAACCTTCAGGGCACGGTGCCCCGGTGGCCAAGAAGAAGATTGTCATTGTCGGTCCGGTGCAGGCTGCGAACCGAAGGAGTGCGGGTTATGGTATAATGTCAATACTTTCAGCGCACCACGGTCTGCGACTGTCTCCGTTTTCGTACTTCTTTGATCGCTTAGCGCATCTACTGATTACCTTAACAATTTTTTTACCATATAGCCTGGATCGATAATGTTTTCGGATGTTTGGCAGGCTTGAGGGAACGTACGGATCCTAAGAGGATCTTACACTCTCCCCTCATTGACAGGAATACATATGTCATTTTCAACACTGGGCTTGTCAGAGCCTCTTTTGCGTGCTGTCGCCGATACCGGCTACAGCGAACCTACTCCCATCCAGGCACAGGCGATCCCCGTCGTGCTCAGCGGGAAAGATCTCCTTGCCGGCGCCCAGACGGGCACGGGCAAAACGGCGGGCTTTACCCTGCCGATGCTGCAGCTGCTCTCGCAAGCGGCACCCTCCAAGGGCAAACGTCCCGTCCGTGCACTGGTGTTGACGCCGACACGTGAACTGGCCGCACAGGTGGGACAGAGCGTCGAAACCTACGGCAAACACCTGAAGCTGAACTCGGCGGTGATCTTCGGCGGGGTCAACATCAACCCGCAAATCAATAAACTGCGCGGCGGCGTGGACATTGTCGTGGCGACGCCGGGGCGCCTGCTCGACCATGCGAATCAGAAGAACATCGACCTTTCGCGCATCGAGCTGCTTATTCTCGACGAGGCGGACCGCATGCTCGATATGGGGTTTATTCACGACATCAAGAAGGTGCTCAAGCTCGTCCCGAAAAAGGCGCAGAAGCTGCTCTTTTCCGCGACCTTCTCCGATGAGATCAAGACGCTGGCCGACGGCCTGCTGCACAGCCCGGCGCTCATCGAAGTCGCCCGCCGCAACACAGCTTCCGAGCGTGTCGCACAGGTCGTCTACCCGGTCAAGCAGGACCGCAAGCGCGCACTGCTCTCCACGCTCATCACATCCAACGGCTGGGAGCAGATCCTGGTCTTCACGCGGACGAAGCACGGGGCGAACCGCCTGTGCAAGCAGCTAATATCTGACGGCATCCCATCCGAGGCGATCCACGGCAACAAGACACAGAACGCACGCACCAAGGCACTGGCGGCCTTCAAGGCGAAGCGGGTCCGCGTCCTCGTGGCGACGGACATCGCGGCGCGCGGGATCGATATTGACCAGCTGCCGCACGTCGTCAATTTCGAGCTGCCGAACGTGCCCGAAGACTACGTGCACCGCATCGGCCGTACGGGGCGCGCGGGCAACGAGGGCGAGGCCGTTTCGCTGGTCTGCGCCGAAGAGGCCGAATACCTTCGCAACATCGAAAAGCTGATCAAGGCGTCGATCCCGCAAAAAACGGTCGAAGGGTTCGAAACCCGTCTGCCCGAAAAAGTGGTATCCTCATCCAAGCCGAAAACGAACGCTTCGGGCAAACGGCCGGCACGCAACGGTAACGAGCGTACGGATGCCAAGCCGCGCCAGGGGCAGCGTGACAAAAAGCGCGACGCACAGAATGACCGCCGCAAAGAGCAGCCGATGCGCGCGGAAGATGTCGCAGCCTATCTCTCGCAGATGAAAGCGGGAGCGCGCTGATGGCCCGCAGTACGCAGACATTCGAAAAACGGCGCCGGGAACTGGATAAAAAGCAGAAGAAAGAGGCGAAACGCCTCAAGAAAGAGGTCAAGAAAAGCGATGATTATGTGCCGCTTCCGGAGATCTACGTTCCCGAAGAGGAAACGGAACCGGCAGCGGTAAACGCGCCGGAAGCCTAGCCTGGATTTTCCAAGCCGGGGAAGGGCATCTTTTAAAATCCTCCAGGACGCTGAAGGGTTTTAAAAGGTGTCCCGACGGCGGAGCGTTCCGCCGATAGGGGCTTAGAGCGGAGTAACGTTCTCTGCCTGCGGGCCTTTCTGCCCTTCGCCGATCTCGAAAGTCACTTCCTGACCTTCTTGGAGTTCGACACGGCCGTAACCGCTTCTGTTGACCTGGCGAAAGTGTACAAATACGTCTTTACCGCCGTCTTCAGGGGAGATGAACCCATAGCCTTTTTCACTGTTGAACCACTTAACGGTTCCCTTTTTAAGATCTGCCAAAGCAAGTCCTTGTGTAATGTAGTCGTCGAAATTGAATGTGGAGCACTCTGCAAGGTATCGAAAAAATTGAGGAAAGAATGCCTTCAATACTTAACTAACCAAGATGAAACTCACTCTATCATCTTTCTTGTGCTGTATCATATCTCAAAATCAGATACATCGCAAGCTGAAATGCAGGTGCGCCGAAGGAGAAGGAGGGAGTTTGCCTGAATGGTTACATATTATACACCCGTGAAGCCCGCAGACACCGCCGGAGTGTTATAGTGGACACAGTACAACTCTGTCACTCATAATACCTCTGTGAAGTTTGCTCTTTTCAAGCATTATTATTGGCTTGCAAAGGGGCGCCTATGCCTTACCGTGTTATCGATGTCAACCGAAAAGAGTACCTTGATTCCATCGCGCAGATCGGCGATGCGAAGAGCAGGGGGTTCGCCGACCAGGCGCTGCGGTGGTGGGACCGCCATTACAGCTGGAACGCCGGGGGAAGCGTCATCCTCACCGACGACACGGGGGAACATCTGTGCTACCTCTTCTACAAGATCGACCGCTATTACGAATATTTGACCATCCACAATATCCTCACCCCGCTCTGCCACCGGCGGCACGGCTACGCGCTGATGCTGCTGCAGTGGGTATTCGAACTGGCCGTGCATTCGCATGTCCGGCGTTTCAAAGCGGTCTGCGTCCCCCAGTCGCTCGATTTTTACCTCTCGCTGGGGTTTTGCTACTGGGGGCTGACGTCGACAAGGGATTACTACTGCAATCTTCCGGTTCCCGCCGAGGGGCTCGACGGTTTGCGGGAGATGGTTGATTCCGCTTCGGCGGAAACCCTGGCCGGGACGGCGCTTCAGAGCATCCACGACCGGGTCGCGGACAACGACGCGGCGCTAAATACGGATCAGCAGAACCTGCATGACGCCGGACTGGCCAAACTCCAGGGCGCCTATATGCAGACGGAACTGATCGCGTGTATGGAAGAGGCAGAGGAGAAAAATTCCGCGCGCTAGGTCGCTGCGGCGCATTCGAAGCGTGCTAATGAAACAGGCATAAAAACATGCTATGATGGCTGAATGTTCTGTTCTTCCTGGTGCAAAAAAATCATCCGCGACAATATCGACTATCCCGAAGACTCGATCGAGCATAAACGTTCCGTCATTGCGAACCTTATAACGATCTTCGCGGTCCTGGTCCTGGCGATGGACATTTACAACAACCTGACCCACGGTTTTGAGACGCTTGCCATCCTCGAACTGTTCGGGATCGTGATCATCCTGATCAACAATGCCCTGTTCCGCAGCCGGAGGGTCGAGCTGGCAACGACCTCGAGCATCCTTGTCGGGGTGATTTCGGGACTGGCCATTCTCTCGCTGCACATCGACGGGTTTGAAAAAGACTCCGCACTCTTCTGGACGGCGTCGCTGCCGATCTACGTCTTCGCCCAGCACGGGCTGGAACGGGGGATCCGGTGGAGCGTGCTGAATGCATCGGGCATCGGCGCGGTACTGTTGCTGAGCGCGCTCGATATCGGCGACCCCATTTTCCCTGCGGGACTCCTCATCCAGATGTTTGTCGGCTATGTCGCCATCTCGTTCGTCGTCTACTATTTCGAACAGATGCGCGTGGATTATGAAGTGCGCCTGGCAAAAACGGCACGGGAGCGGGAAGTGATGCTCCGGGAGCTTCACCACCGCGTCAAGAACAACATGCAGGTCATCATGAGCCTGCTGTGGCTGCAGTCCGAAAAGATTGAAGATCCGAAGTACCGAAAATATTTCACCGAAAATATCGGCCGTTTGCGGGCGATGGCGATGGTGCATGAAAACCTCTACGGCGCGGATGATTTCGAAGACATCGACATGCACCACTATCTGCAGATGCTGACGCAGAACCTTCAGAAAATATCGACGGTGCAGATCCATTGCGAATGCGAAAAGTCCATCCGCATGGGAATCCGAAATGCATTGGCGATCGGTCTGATCGTCAATGAAGGCGTGACCAATGCGATCAAGCACGCCTATCACGGTGAACAAAACGGTGAGATCCTCATCCGGCTCGTGCACCGCGACAGTGACAGCTATACCCTGCAGATACGCGATTACGGCAAGGGGATCAGCGAAGAGGGGCCGACGTCAGAAGGGATCGGGATGATGCTGATGTCGGACCTTGTCAAGAGTTTGGACAACAGTACGTTGGATATTATTTCCGACGGCGGCGTGACGATTAGCGTGGCATTTGACGCAAAGGAGGAACAGGCATGATTGACTCCGTAATGGTCGTTGAAGATGAAATGCTGACGGCCCGCTATATCGCCAGTCTCCTCAAAGGGTGGGGCATCCGGGTGATCGGCACATTCGACAACGCCCTCTCCGTCATTGCGGCCCTCGAAGAGGAGCTCCCCGCGCTGCTGCTGATGGATGTGAACATCCGGGGGAATATAGACGGTTTCTCCCTGAGCGACAAGATCTGGGAAAAACACGCAGTACCGATCATCTATATCACGGCCTACTGCGACAACGAGACCCTGCAGCGGGCGTTCCGCCCCCTGGCTTACGGATACGTCATGAAGCCTTTCGGCCCGGAGGAGCTCGAAACGGTCCTCCGCACGGCCCGGCACCGTATGCAGGAACGCTCCCCCTGCGAGGAAGACACGCAAAGCGGCGGCACTATCGATCTCTCCCCCCATCACACCTATGACCCCTCCGACGGCCGTCTCTACGTCAACGGTACGGAAGTGACGCTGACGGTCAAACAGAACGTTCTGCTGGCGCATCTGGTGGCGCACCGCCACCAGGTGGTGAGCTACAACGATCTCGAGTTTGCCATCTGGGCCGACGGCGAGGTCTCTTCATCTTCTTTAAAAACGGTCGTTTACTCCCTGCGGAAACGTGTACCGGAACTCCAGATCAAAAATCTCAGCAAGCAGGGTTACATTCTTTCATAAACCTCCATTCTTCGCTTCACTTCACTTTTTGACTTTTTTTGACTTTTTTCCTGTACCTTGCAGTAGGAAAAAACTTCAGGAGTTGATTATGGTTGAATTTAGAAAAATCATGCTCTCTGCGGCTGCCGTGCTCACGATCGGTGGCTGCGGCGGCGGTGGAGGCGGGGGCAGCAGCAGCGACCCTGCAAGCAGCGGCGGAGTCATTGACGGCTATGTGTCGGGTGCGACCGTCTTTGCCGACAGTACCGGCGAAGGGGAACATAACGATACGGAGCTGTCGACGGTGACCGATACGAACGGGGACTTCGCTTTTGCGGGGACGATCGCCGACGGGACAAAGATCTACGCCTACGGCGGTACCGATATCAGTACCGGCTTCCCTTTTGAAGGGCGGCTCTCAACCGTCTATGACGCGACTCGTCCCATCGTCCTTTCGCCGCTGACAACCTATGTCGCGGCGATCATGGCTTCGGACCCGACGATGACGTTCGATACGGCGGCCGATGCGGTCGCCGCCAATCTGGGGATCAGCGCCGATGCGGTGAAAATCGACCCGATGCTCGACAGCGACAGCTTTATGGCGGCACAGAAAGTGCAGAAGGTCGCCGAAGTGTTGACCGCGGCCACGAAAAGCGACGGCGAGACCTTTGACGAGGCCTATGCGCAGGTGTTTGAATCGCTGGCTTCGACAACGTTCAGCGGCGACTTCAATGCGACCGAGCTCGCCGCAAAGGTCAGTACCGACAAGGGCGTTACGCTCGATCCGTCGATCACGACTTTCGTCGAAACGCTGGCGGGGACGATCGATGCACTCGCTGCCAATGTCACGACGGTGAGCGAATTGGACGGTTTCGGCGAAACCATCAATACCTATGCCGAAGCGGCGGAGGGGGCGATCGAAAACGGCGATCTCACAGCCGTCAGCGATCTGACGACGACACTCGACGACATGAACACGACCCAGGTCGCGCAGGAGATCGAAACGGGAACCTACGTCGACCCGATGATCGCCGCGCTGGCAGAGGTTGAAGATGCCCTTACAAACAATATCACCTATCTCGGGACGAATACGGCCAATGCGAGTATTACGGCCGATCTGGTGCTGAGCGATCCTGCCGCAGCACCATTCGATACCCCGGATCTGAACCTGACATGGTCGGCGACGCCTGCGGGCGTCATTGATGTCGCTACCGGTGCCGTGACGCGCAGCGATACGGCGGATGTGGCCGTGGCGCTCAAAGCGACGGTGGCGAACAGCCTGGTCATGAACAACCGGGTCTTCGACCTGGTCGTCAAGCGCAACGAGTATGCACCGGTCGCGGTGGGCGACAGCCTGACCCTCGATGAAGATACCAACGCGACACTCAACGTCCTGGCGAACGATACGGACCAAAACGGCGATACGCTCTTTGTGGCTGCCGTCTCATCCGCGGGCCACGGTACGGCAACGCTCAATCCGAACGGGACGGTCACCTACACCCCGGCCGCGAACTACAACGGTCCGGACAGCTTTACCTATACGGTCGGTGACGGTACGGGGCGCAGTGCAGAGGGCAATGTCTCGGTTACGGTCACCCCGGTAAACGATGCGCCGACGATCGGCGGTACGCCGACGACGTCGGTTGACCAGGACGCGCCGTACAGCTTTACGCCTTCTTCCGGTGACGTCGACGGCGATACGCTGACCTTCAGCATCGCCAACCCGCCCGCATGGGCGGCGTTCGACCCGGCAACGGGGGCGCTGACGGGTACGCCGGGCAACGGCGACGTCGGTACGACCGCGGACATCAATATCTCGGTGACCGACGGTATAGCCACTGTCTCTCTCCCGCTCTTCTCCGTCACCGTCGTCAACGTGAACGACGCACCGACGATCAGCGGAACGCCGGCCACGTCGGTGAACCAGGATGCGCCGTACAGCTTTACGCCGGGTGCGGGTGATATCGACGGCGACACGCTGACTTTCAGCATTCAAAACAAGCCTTCCTGGGCGACATTTGACACAGCGACAGGAGCACTCTCCGGCACTCCGGGCAATGCCGATGTCGGCACGACCACGGGGATCGTCATCTCCGTCTCCGACTCGCTGCTGACGGCATCGCTGGCAGCCTTCGACCTGGAAGTCATTAACGTCAACGACGCCCCGACGGCGTCGGCTGCATCATTCCAGGTGCCGACGAACACCCTGCTTGACGGCGACCTCAGTCCGTATGCATCGGATATCGATGTCGGCGACACCCTGACCTTCACGCAGGTCGGAACGCTTGCCGGGCTGACGCTCAACAGCGACGGTACCTTTACTTTCACCAGCGCGTCCGAAGGCAACTTTACCTTCGATTATGAGGTCTCCGACGGCACACTGACGAGCGCCCCGGCAACGGTCACTATCAGTGTCGTCGCCAACCTCTCGCCCGTCGCGGGTGACTTTGCGGTCAGTACCGATGAGGACACGGCGGTGCTGATCGACGTGGTGGCACACACCAGCGACAGCGACGGCTCGGTGGATGCTATGACAGTGGCGGCCTTCGGAGCGACGGACGGCAACCTGAGCGTCAACCCGACGACGGGTGTTGTGACCTACATGCCGAATGCCAACTTCAACGGTACGGACAGCTTTACCTACACGATCCAGGATAACCAGGGCGCGACTTCGCTCCCGGCGACGGTCACGGTCACGGTCGCTCCGGTCAACGACGCCCCGACGATCGACCCCATCGGCAACCCGCCGGCAGTGGCGGTCAGCGCACCGATCTATGAAGTACCGGTTTCCATTGCCGATGTTGACGGCGATGCGCTGACGCTGGACGCTGTATCCTCCAATACGGGCGTCGCCTCGGTTTCGGCGAACGGTACGACGGTGGCGGTCGACCCGACCGGTATCGGTACGGCAACGGTGACGGTGACCGTCAGCGACGGTATTCTTACCGCCCAGGAGACCTTTACCGTCAATGTCGTCGCCGATCCTGTCCTGACAGATTACAGTTTCTACGACGGACAGTATCTGTATGATTACTGGCTGGAGGATAACGGCACGGCAAACGTGCCGATGTACACGCAGCACCTGCTCAACAATGGGGCAATCGACAGACTGACCTATATTCACACTGTTGACAACAACTGGAGTGAGGTCCCGATCGATCCGAATATGGTGACATGGGATGAAATCAACGCCGTCTGGGTCCCGGACTCCGATCTGCAGATCGATTACACGATCAGCGCGGATGCATTGACGCTCTCCTTCCAGCACGAAGCGATTCGTATCGGAACGGTGACGGACCTGAGCGGCCAGACGTTGGATATCCCAACCGGCAGTGGAACGACGATGCCTGTCACATTCTCCAGCGGCGCGAAACAGCATGAACTTCTCTATAAGGCAGTCACTGAGATCTTCTATACACACTGGAGTAATGGCCTGGGCTATACGACGCTTGAAGACCATATGAATGCCGACGGAACGTTCTATTGGACTACCGGATCATGGCCGTGGCAATCGGCAATCGTCACGCAGAAAAATGCCGGCGGTAGCGCCGCCGTGGACAGCAACGGGTCTGACATTACGACACTGACGCTCGGCATGACGGGTAATCTTGTCATCGACGGTAATAACAGCGAGGTTGTCGGTACATGGTGGGTCGATACCCTGCCTAATGACACGAACCTGATCGTCCGTACGGATCTGAATACGAGCCTGGTCGACTATGCGTTGTACAATGAAGGCGAACCTTCCTTTACGCTGATCCATAACGGCCAGGTCTATTGGGGTGCGTACAATCCTCCGATGACGGACTTTATCGTAGGCGGTGATGGGGCCGGGTATAATCAGACGGCGATGAACGACATTCTGTCAGCGTTTGCAAACTACACGCCGCCGGCGCCGCCGATGACGGTCGATGATTACTGGGCAATTTCTAATACGTATATCAACAGTAAAGCTGAATGGGATGGACTCACCAAGGCGCAGGTCTCCGATCTCTTCGGCTTGGAACTGTGGGGCGTCTGGCCGCAGACGGACGGAAACGGCGTGGTCTATGCCGTCGATTCCGATGCCGTCTATGTTGACGCGAATGGCACGGTACTCTTCAAAGATATTAATGGTACTGTGATGGACAGCAACGCCTACACCGTCATTTCAGGTGGAACAGAGCTCAATATCAGTATCCCGCCGAGCGGTCACCTCTATGCGCATCTGGGGGACGTCTATGATCAGGCGGCCCTTGAAGCGATGTTCGGCATCACGATGCCGGCCGGTTCGATGGGTTACCGCCCGGCGCATCTGCGCCTGAGCGACGAGTTCGATTTTTATCACACGCTGACATCATATGACATCAATTACTCCTCTATGACATTCACGAACCTGGCGGACTTCGTCGCAGCAAACCAGGGCGGGCTGAGCGGGTACGTCTTCGACGTCAATGGCAACACCGGCATCCAGTTTGGTGCCGGCGACAGCTACACGGACATCAACAGCAACGGTACGGCGATGCTGATAGACTTCAGCAATCCACAGGTCCCGTCTGTTGTTGAGAGCGGCACATGGTATGTACAGGACGACGGGATCAATGGACATATTATCGTCGTTGATCTGCCGAGCAGGTCGATGCCGTACGCCGCGACGGTCAAAAATGATGGTATCAGTGATTACGTTACCGGAGGCGATAAAAATCCGGCCTTCACGGGCGATATCGAAATGAAGTTCAACGCGATTGCCCGCGACGCGTTGATTGCATACTTTATGAGCGGAGGGGGCAGCAGCACGCCTACGACCGCGAACGATGCGACACTGGTCGGTGCCTGGGCACTGGGCGGTACCACGACGATGGACGCTCTCCTGATTATCGCCGACAATGACAAATACATGGCGGTTCAGCAGGTCCTGGGTACGAACGGCGTCATCGGCGGTGTGGAAGTAGGGCAGTACACCCTAGACGCCTCTGGCAACTTCACCTCGGCCTCCCCATTGATCAACACCAATGCCGGCGACACAGCTGTGGGGGCCACGGTCAGCGATAACGGCAATGACACGGCAACGCTGACCAGTATCGACGGGAGCGCGGTCTTCAACCGCCTGAGCAGTGCGATTAGCACGGAAGCAGGGGCCTGGATCGTCAACCAGTCGACGACCGGCAACATCAAGTTCGTCATTATGGTCCTCGACGGTGCGGGCAACTACATGGTCGCCGATATTGATGACAGTTACGGTTCGGAAGTCGTCGGGACCGAACCGGGGACCGTCGGTCGCTACAACATGACGGAGTTCGGTACCTATGTGGTCGAGGCGAATAATACGGTAACGATGACGCCGGCTGCCACGACGGACGAAGGAGCGGTCTGTACCGACACCGATACCTCCGGATGCGATACCATCGCCGGCGATACGAACATGGAGTTCGGCCTGACGGTCGATGACACCCTCGGTTCACAGGTCCCGGTCAACCTGACGGTCAGTTTCGATGCGACCAACAATTACATGACGGTCGGCGGCGATATGGTGTTCGTCCGGGTTGTACCCGGCGGACCGGTGATCTTCCCGTAAAAGTGCCCGAGGGGCACTTTTCAATCTTTTTCTCCTGAACGGCCGGTTTCCTACCGGCCGTTTCCCAAAATCATCAGGCCGCTTTTATCCTCTTGGCCTATAATCCACTGCAATGAAAAAAATCATCATCGGCGACGAGGTCAAAGGCACGGTCGAGATGCCGGAGACTCCAAACGCCTACGCCATCTTTAACGCCGTTAAAAAAGCCTATACACAGCAGAAACCGCCGACGCTTTCGCTGCTCTTCTCCGCGGAGAAGATCAAGGCGCTGGGGCGTTACCAGAAGGGCGGGGCGCAGGCTGAACAGGTCGAGCTGCAGCTCTTCATCGACATGGGGAAGGTGCTGGGATTCGATACGGCGGAGGCGGAGGCGCTGAAACTGCAGATCGAGCTGACCAACGACAACGCCCATGTCCACCTTAACATCTCCAAGAGGCTGAAACTGCTCAACCAGAAACGCCGTGTGCGCACGCGGAAGGCTTACCTCTTCTGGGATATCGAGAACTTCGGCCCCATCGGCCCGATGTTCACTCACGTTATCGAGAAGTTCAACGTCCCCGACGACCGTATCTACCTGGCGGCGAACCCCGACTCGCTCTACCTCAAACGGCGGGAGTGGGAGGCGGAGCTGTACGATTACGGCAAACGGCTTGAGTCGTTCAATTTTACCGTCGTCGATCACGGCAAGAACGTGGCGGACGATTTTCTGCTGGGGGAGTTCGAGCGGCTGAAGCTGCGGCAGGCCGACGTCTTCATCATGACCTACGACCGGGAACTCAAAGAGCGTTTCCAGGCGGCCTGCCATGGCAGCAACAACCTCTATACGCTGGGGAAATAGCGGCGGTTATTTTTTCGGTTCGCTCTTTTTGAGCTTTTCCGCTTTGATGCGGATCATCGGGCGTTTGGGCTTGGTGCTTTCGGGCTTTTTCTCCTGGGAAGAGGCAGGTTTCCCCGGCCCTTTCTGCGCGTCGTAAGGTTTCTTTTCCCCTTTGTAGGGCGGTTTCTTTTTCACATCATAGGGCTTTTTGCCGCCGCTTTTTTTGCGTTTCTCTTCCCACTCTTTTTTGGCCGCCAGGCTCTCTTCGGTATGGGGCTTTCCGTCGGCGCGGTGGTTGCGTTCGCCGGTCTTGCCGGAGAACATCGGCTTGCCGTTCTCGTCGGTGCCGATATAGCGTGAGACGCCGCTCTCTTTCGGTTTGCGGGGCGCACCTTTCCCCTTCGGCTTGACCGGTGCTTTTTTCGGTGCCGCTTCTTCGTAGAGGCGTGCGGAGGGTTTTTTGTAGCGTTTCGGGCGCTGTGTCGGCGCGGCGCTCTCTTCGGGGGCAAAGCCCTCCGGGCGCTCCTGGGAGATGGCGCGGCCCAGCAGCATCTCGATGCCCATCAGCCGCGGGCGGTCCGCTTCGCCCAGCAGGACAAGGGCGGCTTCGCGGGCCAGGGCCATACGGTCGACATAGCGCTGCGGCGCCTCCGGCAGGTCGTAGCTGATCAGCAGGTCGCAGCTTTCCGCGCCCTCCAGGGCATCGTCGCTAAGGACGGTGACGGTTTCGGGGACGTTGATGGCCGCAGCGTCGCCGGCGGTGACGACGCTGATCTTTCGGCCGGCGTTTTCTGCGAGCAGCTGGGCAAGCAGTTCGTCTTTGCGGGTATCTTCACAGAGAAGAAGGCGGTGGTTCTGGCGTTTGAACGCTACGGATGGGATAGCCATGGTTGGTCCTTGGTAATGCAGGGAAAAAAGCTACGGATTTTCGGTACGCTCCGCCGCTGCGAATGATGGTGGAATTATAGCGTTTTTTCACTCGGGCGGGGCCCGAAGAGCTCAATCCTTCCGTTTTGCAAGCAGATTGTCCAGGGCGTCGCCGAGGTGTTCAAAGCGGAAGGTGAAACCGGCATCGAGCAGGCGGCGCGGTACGGCCCACTGCCCGCCGGCGATCACCTGTGCCCCTTCGCCGAAAACGAGGCGCAGGAACCAGTAGGGCAGCCGCATGAAGGTGGGGCGGTGCAGCCGTGTTCCCAGTGCCTCGGTAAGTTCCTTGTTGGTCGAAACCCGGGGCGCGACGAGGTTGTAGATCCCCCGCATTTGGGTATCGGAAATGGCGCGGGCAAAGGCTTCGCAGAGGTCGCCGATGTGGATCCAGGAGAGGTACTGCTTCCCGTCGCCGACCACCCCGCCGAGGCCGAGCCGGAAGGCGGGCAGCATCCGCGAAAGCATCCCCCCGTTGCCCAGGACGATGCCCAGGCGGAAGATGACCGTTCGTACACCGTAGGCTTTGACTTCCGTCGCGGCGGCTTCCCACTGGCGGCAGAGTTCGCTCAGGAAGGTGTAGGCATATTCCTCGCTCAGTTCGTCATGCCACTTTTTCGACGGATAGATACCGACGGCGGAACCGCCGATATAGAGCGAGGGTTTGACCTCCAGCAGGCCGATCGCCTCGACGAGGCGTTCCGTCGTGCCGACGCGGCTGGAGACGAGCAGCGCTTTGTAACGGCGGCTCCAGCGGCGGTCGACGGGGGCCCCGGCGATATTGATGATGACATCGGCGCCGATGAGCTTCTCGGCCAGCGCCTCGGCCGGGAGCGCGAGGTCGCTGCGGCCGAGCGGCACGACCGCCCACCCCTCCGCTTCAAATCGTCTCCGCAGGTGTTTCCCGACAAACCCGGTGGCACCGCCCATGGCAATTCTCATTCCGCCCTCCGTTGTGAAATTCTATTATCATTGTAGCGAAGGTGCCCGAAATTTGCACAGGGGTATAATGGCAGAAAAAGTTCTGTCCTCAAGGAGGCGCTATGATTGCGTGGAAGACGACCAAGGCTGCTGTATTCAGACGGCGCACGGGGACCCTCAAACCCATCGCCGAAGTGGAGGCGGTGCCGCTGGAGGGGCTGATCAAAATCGACCGCCAGAAGCAGGCGCTGGTCGAGAACACGGAGAACTTCCTGGCGGGGCGCTTCGCGAACAACGTGCTGCTCTGGGGGAGCCGCGGGACGGGGAAGTCCTCGCTGGTCAAGGCACTGCTGCAGGCCTACTTTGAGGAGGGGCTGCGGATCGTTGAGTTTTTCAAGGAGGATCTCTCCTACCTGCCGGAGGTGATCGACGAGCTGCGCGACGAGCCCTACCGCTTCATCCTCTACCTCGACGATCTCACGTTCGGAGAGACGGACCTCTCCTACACCTACCTCAAAAGCGCGATGGAGGGTTCCATCGAGAGCGCACCGGAAAACGTCCGGGTCTACGCCACCTCGAACCGCCGCCACCTCGTCCCCGAATACATGAGCGACAATGCCGGTACGACAGTCAGGGACGGCGAGCTGCATTACGGCGACAGTGTCGAGGAGAAGATCTCGCTGGCGGACCGTTTCGGGCTCTGGCTCTCTTTTTACCAGGGAACGCAGGACGATTACCTGGCCATGGTGGAACACTATTTCAAAGGGGTCGAGGTCGAGCGGGAGACACTGATGCGCGAAGCGCTGCGCTTCGCGGCCGGGCGGGCGTCGCGCAGCGGACGGACGGCCAAGCAGTTCTACCTGCATTTCATGCAGCAGCTCGGGCGCTGAGGTGCCCGGCGTGCACCGTTCCTCCCGTGAAGGCGTGATGCGCGCTTGTTACGCGGTGGCTTTTACAAGTCCCGTGATTTTGGAAACGACCTGTTCGCGGTAGGCTTCGGCCATCAGGCGTACACCGCGGTGCATCTGCGCGGGGTCGGTGTGGGTGAAGTTGAGCCGGAGCTCGTCGAGCGCAGGCGTTCCCGGGTAGAACTCGCTGCCGGGAACGAAAGCGACCCCGTGCTCCAGGCAGCGGTTGACCAGCATTCTCGTATCGTAGCCGGGCAGCCTTCCGTAGAGGAACATGCCGCCGTGGGGCTCGTCGAAAATGAAATCGGGAAGCTGCGTCCGCAGTGCGCCGGCGAGTGCATTTTTCTTGGCCCGGTAGTGGATGCGGAGGGTTGAGAGGTGGCGGTCAAGCCCCTCGGCGTCCCAAAACGCGTCGATCAGGCGCTGGTCCAGCGTCGACGTATGCAGGTCGATCGCCTCTTTGACAATGATCAGCCGGCGCAGGTTCGCCTCGCTGGCCCGGACCCATCCGACCCTCAGGCCGGGGGCCAGGATCTTGGAAAAGGAGCCCAGGTGGAAGCTGCGTTCGGGCATCGCCGCGCTGATGGGCCGGGAGGCATGGTCGAAATAGAGCTCGCTGTAGGGGGCGTCTTCGATCAGCAGAGCATCCGCGTCCAGCAGCGCTTTGGTAGCGGCATTGCGTTTGGCGTCGCTGTAGCGCAGCCCCGTCGGGTTCTGGAAGTCCGGGATCAGGTAGGCCGCCCCCGTCCTGGCGATGCTGCGTCTGAACGGTGTCATCGCGATACCGTCGTGTTCCAGGGCGACCCCATCGGTTTTCGTCTTCGCCAGACGGAACGCGCCGAGCGCACCGAGATAGGCGGGCAGCTCGACGGTGACCCCGAAGGGAAGCATGCTCAGGGCGATGAGATTGATGGCCTGCTGGGAACCGGTGGTGATGAGGATCTCGTCCGCACGGGTTTCGAAACCCGCGTCGGTATAGCGCTGCGCGATCTTTTCGCGCAGGGGGGCGTAGCCCTGCGAACGCGAATACTGCAACGAAGCGGGATCGGACAGGACCCTGTCTGCCGCGACTTTGAATGCGTCGATCGGGAAGAGGTCGGCGTCGGGAAGCCCGCCGGCGAATGAAATGGTGTCCGCGGTGATAACATCCAGGATCTCCCGGATAAATTGGCGTTTCATTTTGTATCCTTTTGTATGAACGCGATGATACGCCGATTCCGAAGATATCTCTTCAATATTTCTTGCATAAAACTATGCAGATCTTGCTAAAATGGTCTTATGAAGAAAGAGACGCTGCGCCACCACGCTCACGTGGTCAATGATGCGCTGTATTACATCTACCGCCATATCGACTCGCCGATCACCCTGGAGGTGCTTGCAGAGCGCAACCGTACGAGCGTGTACCATTTCCACCGGATCTTCAAGGAGGTGACGGGGCGGAACTTCTACGATACCCTGCAGTCCATCCGGCTGCAGAAGGCGGCCAACCTGCTGATTGTCAACAAGAAAGAGAAGGTGTCGGCGATCGCGCAGCAGTGCGGCTACAGCACGCATTCGGCGTTTATCCGCGCCTTCAGGCAGCGCTACAGCCTCACCCCGACGCAGTGGCGCGAAGGGGGCTACCTCGATTTTTCAAAGGAGAACATCCGCTACTCGGACAACGCGCCGCGGATAACGTCGGATTTTACCGGGCTGAAACCGGAGATTGTCAAGATGCCCGCCATCCGTGTCGCCTACATCCGTCACCGGGGCTACAACCGCTCCATTGCCGACGTCTGGCGGCGGCTCTATGCGTACGCGGTCGAACACGGCCTGGAGTCTGCCCGGCAGATCGGGCTCCACCACGACAACCCCTCGATCGTGCCGCTGAACGAATGCGCCTACGTCGCGGCCATCGAGATCCCCGAGACGTTCGAAGTGACGGGTAGCGTCTCCAGCTTCGTCATCCCGCCGTCGCTGTGCGCACGCTTTACGATGCAGGGGCGCTACGGCGAGGTACCGAACCTGATCCGCCACATCTACCATACGTGGCTGCCGGAGAGCGGGTTCGAGGCGAAGACCCTTCCGCCCTACGTCGTCTACCGCCGGAACCATTTTCTTGAACGCGATGAACGTTTCGACCTGGACTTCTACCTGCCCATCAGTGTGATCTGAGAGGATCTGTCCGCTTTAAAAAAGAGGGAGGTGTGCGAGAAAGGGGTGGTTTTGCTTAGGGTGGGGAAGGATGTCCGGGCGGGCCGTCGGCCCGTTCCGGCTGAAGGGAAAAGGGCCTGTGTCAGCGCGACATGCCGCCGCACTTCATCCCCCCGCATTTCATGCCGCTGTTCTTCATGCCGCCGTTCTTCGCACCGCTGTTCTTCATCCCGCCGCCCTTCATGCCGCCTTTGATCATGTTCTGCCTGATCATCTTTTTGACCATCGGGGCGGTAAAGGCGCGTTTGAACACGGGGCGCTGCTCCGGGGTCAGGGTGGCGTAGATGCTGTTAAAGAGTTCGGTCATGGCGTCCATCTTCGCATCAAACTGCTTCTGCTGGAACGCTTTGAACTGTTTGGCATCGAAGGCACTGTCGCCGAAGGCGTCGATCGGGAACGTTTTGGCCGCTTTGCGCGTCATCATCTTCGCCTTGAAGGTGTTGATGGCGTCGGTGACGGCCTGGGTCTGCGCGGTACTGAGCCCCGTCTGGCTGACGGCGTCAACGACTTTGCGGGCAATGTGCATTTTGTTGTCGCTGCTGCCGTGCATTCCCTGCATGCCGCTCTGCCCGCTGCATGCGGAAGCCGAGGTGGTAGTGATGGCGAGGGCTGCGGCCGCGATAAGGGCCATTTTTGCGAAAGGTTTCATCCTGAGAACTCCTGTGAATGGTTAAGTGAAACCATTGTAGGACAAAGGCATTAATTTTCAGTTAATTTCGTGCACTGCGCTCCGCTTTTTGAAGCCGGTGTTGATCCGCAGTTTCAGCCCGAGGTAGTACCCCTTGGTGATGAGTTTTTTGAGCAGGTAGGCCGTGTAGCCTTTGACCCGGATGACGCCGAAGAGTTCGCCGACGGCATAGCGGCCGCCGAGGGCGACGAAGACCCCGTCGACCTTGGCATGGAAGGGGGCGACGGGCCTGCCCTCGAGGCGTTTTTTGATCGCGTCCGCGACGTATTCGGCGCTTTTCTCCGCCGTTTGGGCCGTCGGCGGCAGGAGATTGCCCGCCGTATCCCTGAGTTCGACGCAGTCCCCGACGGCATAGACGTTCATGTGCGGTGCGAGCCGCAGGTAGGCGTCGGGGAGGATCTGGCCGAGCCGGTTGGTCTCGCGGGCCGGCTCGGAGGCGGGGGTGTTGGCGATGATCCCCCCGGTAAAGATCATGAAACAGTAGGGGAGGCGCGTCTCGTCCTTGAGATGGATGATGCCGTCTTCGACCCTGTCGATAAAGGCGTTAGTCAGGATCCGGATGCCGAGGGATTCCAGGCGCATCGTCGTGCTGCGGACGATGTAGTCGCTCATCCCCGGCAGGATCGACGGGGCCGCGTCGATGAGGGTGATCCGGATCTTTTTGGCGTTGGTACCGAGGGTTTTGTGGTGTTTTTCGATGACGTCGGCCATCTCGGCGGCGATCTCGACGCCGCTCAGCCCCGCCCCGCCGATGGCGATATGCAGTTCGCCGGGCGCCGGGTCACGGGGCTCTTCGACCTTGGTGTAGACGAGCTGTTCGAAGGTCTGGCGGAAAGCGAAGGCGCGCTGGAGGTTCTTGACCCCGTAGCTGTTCTCCCGCAGTCCCTTGATGAATGCGAAGAAGTTCGTGCGCGCCCCGGTCGCGATGATAAGGCTGTCGTATCCCAGGCGCTCTTCTTCGAGGAGGACCGTCCGCGCTTCCGGGTCGATGCCGGTGATCTCGGCCTGCACGAAGCGGACACGGCTGCCGAAACCCCGGCACCAGTTTGCCAGGTCTATGGTGATGTCGTGAATGTCGAAGCGCCCTGCGATGTAGCCGTAGGCTTCGGTCTGCAGGTAGTGGTAGGGGTGGCGATCCACCAGCGTGATGCGGAAGCGCGGGTCGCCGACGAGATGCTCGACGGCCCTGAGACCGCCGTAGCCGCCGCCGAGAATGACGATGTGTTCTTGCTGCATTAATTATCCTTTTTTGACCAGAAGTCCGGCCGCGACGATCATGGCGATGCCCAGCCAGACGGCGGCGTCGGGGAAGCCGTCGCCGAGCATGATGCCGAAACCGACGGCGAAGGGGATGTTCGTATAGCTCACCGCCCCGATGATCCCTGCCTTGCTGAAACTGTACGCCTTGGTGAGCAGCCACTGCGAGAGGGTGGAGATAAGGGCCATGAATGCGATCAGTGCCCACACCTTCGGCGACGTGGGCCAGAAGAACGCAGGAAAGAGGAATGCAAGGGCGTCGGGCGCGTTTACGAAGGGGGCGAGGGCGAAGAGCACCAGCGGCGCGAGGGCGCCAACCCCCATAAAAGAGAGGACGATGACGCGGGTGTCGTAGACGTGGCGGATCGTCTTGATGGTCGCGTAGGCGGAGGCGGCGAAGAAGCCGCCGAGCAGCCCGAGGAAGTGCTCGTACCCCATCAGCATCCCCGTCGGCTTGGAGATGAAGAGAACCCCGGTGAAGCCGATGACGAGCGCCGCGACAGCGTAGCGGCTGAGGTGTTCCTTCATCAGGAAAAAAGCGAGAATGGAGACGAAGAGCGGGGAGGTCTTGTTGAGCGTGATCGCTTCGCCCAGGGGGATGACGGTGATCGTATAGAAAAAGAGGATCATCGCACTGAAGCCGAAAAAGCCGCGCAGCAGCAGCAGGTGCAGTTTGCCGCCGGGCAGCGCGGGCGGAGTGTGGCGCAGCATCACGAGGATGATGACGACCCCGATGAGGTTCCGGAAAAAGACGATCTCCAGCGCGCTCAGGTCGTCGCCGAGCAGCTTCGCGACGGCACCGTTGAGCGCGGAGATAAGGGCGCTGAGCAGCATGAAGAGCACGCCGCGGTCGGTCTGGGAGAGAAACTTTTTCACACTGGGAAGACTTTTTTGGCGGAAGTATACTCTAATTGGCCGGGCTGTTTGGCGCTGCAGTGGCTATTCTGAAGGCAGGCTTGATCCTGCCGCTAACCCGAATTCCTTCTCATCCCTTTACCTGGATAAGTTATGATAATAAAAGTACGCTCACAGAAAGGAGCATATCATGGCATTCGAACTGATGAAACTGCCGTACGAAGCGACGGCGCTGGAACCCAACATCTCTGCCGAAACGGTCTCCTTCCATTACGGGAAACACCATGCCGGCTACGTCAACAAACTGAACGGCCTGATCGAGGGGACCCCCTTCGAAGAGGCACCGCTGCTCAATATCATCCGAGACGCGGAGGGCGGCATCTTCAACAACGCCGCCCAGGTCTTCAACCACGATTTCTACTGGCTGGGTCTCTCCGCAGGTGCCACGGTGCCGTCGGCGGAGCTCGCCGAGATGATTGCGCGCGACTTCGGTTCGATGGAGGGCTTCAAGGGTGCCTTCCTCGCCGCGGCGGCCGGGCTGTTCGGGTCGGGGTGGACCTGGCTCGTACTGAGCGCCGAGAACACCCTGGTGATCGAGACGACCTCCAACGCCGATACGCCCGTACGCTACGGACGGCGGCCGCTGCTGGTCTGCGACGTCTGGGAGCACGCCTATTACATCGACCGCCGCAACGCCCGGCCGGAGTACCTGGAGAAGTGGTGGCAGCTGATCAACTGGCGCTTCGTTTCCGACAACCTCGCCGCGGAGGAGAACGACCCCATCGCCGGCTACAGCCAGCCGTGCAACGACAACACCGAGGTGTGCGACTACGTCGATACGATGCAGGCAAACGAAACGACCGCCACGTAAACAGGCGTGACGGCCTCCACAACAACGCTTTTTAGAAAGGAGGAGGCCATGACTTCGCGTGAACTCGCGGCGTATGACGGCCGTGAAGGAAGACCTGCCTATGTTGCCTATAAAGGGAAGGTCTACGACGTTTCCGAGAGCCCGATGTGGGCGGAGGGGAACCACCAGGGGATGCACCAGGCAGGTCGGGACCTGACCCCGATGCTCGAGGGTGCCCCGCACGGCGAGGAGGTGTTTGAACGCTACAGCGTCGTCGGCACCCTGGAAGCGGAGCCGCGGCAGCAGGCCGACGACGACCCGCCCGCTCCCCCGGACAGTGCAAAGGAACGCCGCCGCCGCTGGCAGGCGCTTTACCGCCGCTACCATCCCCATCCTATGACCGTTCATTTCCCCATCGCCCTTCACCTTTTTGCCACGCTGATGGACCTGCTCTTTTTCGCCGTGCCGACTGCGCTCTATGCCGCCGCCGTTTTCTATACCTTCCTGGCGGCGACGGTTATGGGGGCGGTCGCGATGGTACCGGGGCTGATCAGCTGGCGGATCAATTACGGCGGCATCTGGCGCCGCCCCTTCGCCGTCAAGATCATTCTTTCCGTAGCGATGCTGGTGGCCGGGGTTGTCGCGATCGTGCTCTATATGGAAGAACCGGGCATCGTTTACACGTGGCGGGCCGAAAGCATTGCCTACCATGCGATCGTCCTGCTGACGGGCGCGGGGGTAATCGTGCTCGGCTACTACGGCGGCAAGATCACCTGGGGCGAGAGCATGCCTTATCCCCAGGTGCAAACAACCTCCACACCCGCTCCCGCGGCGGCATCCGGGCCTGCGCCTTCGCCGGAGACGGATGCGAAACTGCCTTCGGCAGGACGGTATGAGGTGCCATTTGCCGCAGACGCTTCCCTGCCGCCGCTGCTGGGACCTCTGTCGGCAGCCTCAACCCCGCCCGGAACTGCGCAGAGTCTCTCCATACTGATCGGCGGGGCGGCAGGTATGGGGATCGATACGCTTGAGAAGCTGCTCAGTGACGCCTTTGTCCGAAGCGGCTACTACGTCTATTCGAGCAAGGAGTTCATGTCCCGGGTCCGCGGGGGGAGCAATACGACCCTTATCCGTATCGCCGATGCCCCGCTGCAGGCCCCCTGCTGGGAGGTGGACCTCTTTATTGCGCTCGATGCCCTGGCCCTGACCCATGCCGCGCCGCGCCTGACCGTGCAAACGGTCGTGCTGACCGATGAGCGTTTTGCGGCGGAGGCGCCCGGCGCGATCGCCGTTGCGATGCAGCGCGAGGCGCAGCGGCTGGGCGACGCGCGTTACGCCAACACCTATGCCGCCGGGCTGGTCTACGGGATGCTCGGCCTTGAGAGCGACACCCTGAAGGCTGTCGTGCAGGCACGGTTTTCCGGGGATGAGGGGAATGCCGCCGCGGTGCAGGCCGGGGCCGAAGCGGGCCGTACCCTTCAGCACCCTCCGCTGCCGCCATTGCCCCATTCCCATCCCGAAGGGGCCGCAGCCCTGCACCTGATGGACGGCACGACCGCCTGCGGCTTCGGCTTTCTCGCCGGGGGGTGCAACTTCGTCGCCTCCTACCCCATGTCCCCCTCCACGGGGGTGCTGAACTTTATGGCGGGGATGTCCAAACGTTTTGAGATCGCCGTGGAACAGAGCGAGGACGAGATCGCTTCGATCCACCTTGTGATGGGGGCGTGGTACGCCGGGGCGCGGGCGCTGACGACGACCTCGGGGGGCGGGTTTGCATTGATGGGCGAGGGGATCAGCCTCTCGGGCATCACGGAGACCCCCGCCGTCGTCTATCTCGCGCAGCGGCCCGGTCCGGCGACGGGGCTGCCGACCCGCAGCGAGCAGGGCGATCTGAACCTGGCGCTGCATTCGGGGCACGGCCCCTTCCCGCGGATCGTGCTTGCCCCGGGTTCACTGCATGAATGCGTCGAACTGGGCCACCTTGCCTTTGAGCTGGCCGACCGCTGGCAGGTGCCCGTCATCGTGCTCAGCGACCAGTACCTCGCCGATACGATGGCGATGACGGGCGATGTCGATTTCGCCGCATTCGCACAGCGGCGCTACATTGTGCCGGCTGCCGAAACCTACAACCGCTATGTTGATACCCCCTCGGGCGTCAGTCCCCGGGCCGTCCCGGGCGGCGGCGAGGGGCTGGTCTGCAGTGACGGGCACGAGCATGACGCAAGGGGGCAGATCACCGAGGATTTCCGTGTCCGCGAGGCGATGGTCGCCAAGCGGGCCCGCAAGGCCGAAGGCATAAGGGCCGAGGCGTGGGCACCGGAAGTGCGCGGGGCAGGCAGCATCGCCGTGATCGGCTGGGGCTCGAGCCGCGGAGCGATTGCCGAGGCCCTGGCACGACTGGGCGACGACCGGACCTGCCAGGTCCACTTCGCCTGGATGCATCCGCTCAACCCCGAACAGCTGTCCTTCCTGGAGACCTACGACTACCGTGTCGTCGTCGAAAACAATGCCGACGGCGCCTTTGCGGAGCAGCTGGCGCTGCACGGCATTGTGGCCGACCGGCGTATTCTGCAAAGCAACGGCTTTGCCTATTTCGCCGATCAGCTGGCAGCGGAACTCGCTGCCGTGCTAAAGGAGCTCTCATGAAACCGTTTGAACGCGAAAACGTCGATATCGGCTGGTGCCCGGGGTGCGGGAACTTCGGCATCCTCACGCTGATCCGCAAGGTGCTGGACGACCTCGGCGCCGAAGGGCGGAGCGTCGTCATCGTCTCAGGCATCGGACAGGCGGCGAAGACGCCCTATTACGTGGACGTCAATATGTTCGGAGTGCTGCACGGGCGTGCCGTACCCGTCGCGACGGCCGTCAAGGCGGCCAACCCCGAACTGACCGTTGTCGCCGAGGGGGGCGACGGCGATATGTACGGGGAGGGGGGCAACCACTTCCTGCATGCCGTCCGCCGCAACGTCGATATCGTGCACATCGTCCATAACAATATGATTTACGGGCTGACCAAGGGGCAGGCGTCGCCGACGAGCCAGAGAGGGATGGAAACGAAGGTGCAGGTCGACGGGGTCGGCAACGAGCCCTTCAACCCCCTGGCCGTGGCGCTGGCGCTGCGGGCGGGGTTCGTCTCCCGGGTCAATATCGGGAACCCCGAACATGCCAAAAGCGTCCTCAAAGCCGCCTTCCTGCACCGCGGTTACGCCCTGGTCGACATCTTTCAGCCCTGCGTGACCTTCAACAAGATCAACACCTTCGGCTGGTTCAAAGAGCATACTTACGAACTGGACGCCTCCCATGACGCGTCCGATCTCGGCGCGGCGATGACGCGGGCGATGGAGACTGGGCCGTTTCCACTGGGTATTTTTTACCGCCGGGAAACGGAGACCTTCGACGAACGCGTCCGCCACGGGCAGCGGCGGCCGCTCTACCTCGCGACCCATGACGCCGCGCACATCCAGGCGCTTTTTGACGCCTACTGAGGCTATTCGAGCTCCGGCGCGCTCCCGCTCTTCCTGACGATGTAGATGAAGTACGAGAAGACAAAGAAGAGCAGGGCGAGCGCCCCGATCAGCGTAGCGGCGTAGGGGAGGTCGTGGTAGTTGGAGATGGAGATCTTGAAAACAACGAGCAGCGCCTCGATCATCAGGGCGATGAGGATGGAGACGGAAAAGTTGAGCAGGGTCTTGACCTTGATTCCCTCGTGGACTTTCTGCGTTTTGGGCATGACCTCCTGGTCGACGATCGTTTTGCCCAGGTCGTAAACGGCCATGCCCAGGGTCAGGGCGATGACGGGCTTGAAGAACATCTCCAGCGAGAGCTCCTCCTCGATGATGAGGTAGTGGCCGAAACTGAAAAGCCCGTAGAGGACGACAATGATCCCCAGCAGCAGCAGGCCCCCGCCGATGATGCCGTAGAGGGTACGGTGGGTCAGCTTGAGGGCGCCGTTGTTCTCGATCAGCATGAAGCGTTCGAGAAGGTTGCGCAGCTGGAAATCCAGCAGGATGTACCCGCCCTTGGCCGTCTTGTAGACGGCGGTGATGCACAGATGCCCCGTCGTCGTGGAGAGGTAGGGTTCATGAAAATAGTAGTCTCCGGTGAGTCTGCTCTCGTCGATAAGGTAGCTGCGGTCTGCGCCGACGGCTGTCGAATCTTTTTTGTGGCGGCTGTGGTTGGCGGAGGTCTGGGCGAACCCTTCGTCGGTTTCGTAGGCCAGCTCCAGGCTCGGGAAGACGGAAAAAATGTGTTTGACGTTTTTTTCCGTCAGATGGACGAGTCCGATCCGCTGGATGGACGCGAGGATGAATTTCTGGATAAGGTCGGCATTTTCTTCGTAAATGGATACTAGGTTCTGCATGGAAACTCCTTCGTAAAATTGTCAAATTCTCTTCCCCGGCACGACCGCGCCGGGAAACTGGAAAAGGAGAAAAATATAATGTCTGGTGTCAAATCGTATTCACGCCGGGCATTGTAGATGAGTTTTCATGCAAAGTCTATTCTTCGGTGATGAATATTTCATCATTCTTGGTGGATAAAAGGGCGTCAGTGCAGGGAGCGGGAGAGGTCGGTCAGGATGCGGCGCGCGTACCAGTAGGTGATGGCGGCAGCGGCAATGACGACGCCGCCGATGCCGAGCCAGACGGAGAGTGCGGCCGGGGCGATGCGGGCCAGTATCCAAAGCACGATCAGCGGCGCGACGACCTGCCGGGCAAGGCTGATATAGAAGATGAACGCGGGCCGTTTGACCCCCTGGAGCATCGCAACGTAGGTGAAGATGACGACGAAGGGGTAGATCAGGAAGGCCTCGACGCGCAGGTAGAGCGCCCCTTCGTCAATGACGCCCGGTACCTTACTGAAAATGTCCATGACCGTTTCGGCACCGGCAAACAGCATGATACCGCCGATGAGGGCGACGACGGCGCCGTAGAAGAGGGAGCGGCCGACCGTCTCGCCGATACGTTCGAAACGGCGGGCGCCGCTGTTCTGGGCAACGATGGCGAGGACCGCGACGTTGAGCCCGACGGCGGGCATCAGGATGATCTGTTCGATACGCATGCCCACCCCGTAGGCCGCGACGACCTCCTGACCGTAGGGCGCGGCAAAATAGGTGATGATGTAGATGCCCGCGGCCATCAGCGCCAGATTGGCACTGGGGGGAATCCCCTGCCGGATCAGTTCGCCCAGCGCCGAGGGATCGAGACGGAAGGGGGTGTTGCCGCGGTAGGCGGGTTTGCTTTTGAAGCGGTAAAAGAGGTAGGCGGCACTCATGGATTCGATGATGACCGTGGCCAGGGCGATGCCTGCCACGCCCATCGGCGCCACGCCGAACCCGCCGCGCACGAACCAGGCGTCCAGCGCGACGTTGATCACGGCGGCGGCCATGAGCACGTTGCGGAAGGAGACGGTGTCTCCGACGGCATTGAGCAGTGCGTTCAAGAAGAAGGTGAAGACGAAGAGTCCCGTCCCGGCGATGATGACATTGATGTAGGCCAGGGCTTCGGCAAGGTAGGCGTCGCTGGCCCCGAGCGAGGCCATCAGGGCAGGGGCGGCGGCAAAGCCTGCGGCCGTCAGCGCCAGCGCGAGCAGGGCACCGAAGAAGAGTGCATTGCCGGCGAGGTGGCGGGCCGTTTCCATTTCGCCGGCCCCCAGCGCATTGCCGACGAGCGCTGTCACCGCCTCGCTCATCCCTTCGGCGAGGGAGATGATGATGAAGAAGATCGGGAAGGAGAGGGAGAGGGCCGCCAGGGCCTGGGTCGAGATCGTCCCCGCGAAGTAGGTATCGGTGATGTTAAAGAGGGTATGAAAAAAAAAGCCGATGCAGGCAGGCACGGCCAACGTCCTGATATGCGTTTTGATACTGCCGCGGGTGAGATCAAGCTGCATGCATTACCATCCGGGTTTTTGTCTATAGTATAGAGCCCCTTGCTTCGTCTTAGGATACCGTTACGGGGGGCGTACACTTTTTAAGCAGGGGGCAAGGCAACTTCTTCTAGTATTTCGTTATATTTTTAAGGATATAACACTTTTGTCGCATTTTGTCGCAAATTTGCGTGGATATCCGCCATTTCTTAGCACTTTAAAAGGAATGGGCGTTGCAGATACCGTTATGTTTATTAAAATATAACGAATGGGCAAGCGCACCAGATAAGGAGATTCATTGAAAACAATCGGATGGATAAGTGCCGCAGCAGCGGGGATGTTGAGTGTATCGGTGTATGCCGCGGATGCGGCCCTGCCGAAGCAGGCGCTCAACGCGAACTATACGCTGGTATATAACGATGTGCCCGGGCAGGCGGAGCACTTTTCGGAAATGTTCAGCGGCGGGGTCTTCTACGGCCGGCTGCGTTCAAACACCTTCTACTACCAGTGGGAAGACGAGACGGCGAAGCAGGACAATCATATTATCTCGGCCCTCGGCGGATCGCTGGTCTATAACAGTGCGACCTTCGGCGGGTTTGATTTCGGGATGGGCCTCTACTACTCCCAGGCCTTTTTCGACAACAACGACGACCCGATCGGCCTGATTAAACCGGGCAAGGATGTTCTCAGCCGCTACGATTACGTCAATACGGAGAACAAGGGAATGGGTGTCGTAGGACAGGCCTATATCGCCTACAGCGGCATTCCCAAAATGCGCATCGCCGTCGGCCGTCAGCTGGTGGAGACTTTCTATACCAAATCCAACGACACGAAAATGATCCCGAACACTTTTGACGGGATCGTTATCGATACGACAGCGGTGCCGGCGACGGCGGTGAAAGTAGCGTACCTCGCCGAGCAGAAACTGCGCGACCATACGCAGGCGCACGCCGTTTTGATGTACGGGGATGCGAACAGCAGCAGTTCGGAGCATCCGGAGTGGAGTGAAAACGACGACTCCGCGATGCACAAGGGGCTTACCTACACGGCGCTCAAAGCTGCCGGCAAACCGACGGATGCGCCGCTGATCACGGGGGATCTGCACAATACGGCCATCCCCAACCTGAAACTCGACGCCTCCTTCTACATCGTCCCGGAACTCGTCAGCGAGCTTATGGCGGAGGCGAACTACAAGATCAGCCTCGGCAGCGTATCGCTGACACCGGGCATTCGCTATATCCAGCAGTTTGACAACGGGGCCGGGAAGGTCGGCGGCGCGGCGTACAGCGGCAAACTTGCAGGCCAGAGCGGTGCGACCGGCGGCTATGAAGAGGCCGACTCCCTTGACGCCCAGATGCTCGCCGCCCGGCTCGTGGCGCAGATGGGCAAGTACAAGCTCAACGTCGGCTATACCCAGGTCTTTGACGAAGCGGACCTGATCACTCCGTGGCGCGGCTTCCCGACGGCGGGCTACACCCGTTCGATGGCCCGCTACAACTGGATGGCAAACACGAAGAGCTACCGCGTCGAGCTGCAGCGCGCCGCCAACAAAACCGGCGTCTTTACCGACATTTTCGTCCAGGCCTCCATCCTCCATACCGATGCGGACGAGTCGAAGGGGTACTCTGACGAGAACTACTACTACCTCGGCTTTGTCCAGAACCTGCCGATGCTGGCCGACCTTCAGTGGCGGCTGCGCCTGGGCTACAACGACACCGAGAAAACGGATGCCGACAGCCTGGATGCCCGTTTCGAGATCAACTACCTCTTCTAAAGGAGCGGAGGATGATGATCAGTGCGCGTAACCAGATCGATGCCGATATCGTCTCGGTGTGCCGGGACGGGGTCAGTGCTCTGCTGGAGCTCAAAACACTGCAGGGAACACATCTGTTCGCTTCGATCACCGGGAATGCCTCTGAGGCCCTCTCCGTCAGGGAGGGGGACCGGGTCATCGCTTTTTTCAAGGATTCGCACGTGCTGGTCGCGACCGGGTGGGTCATCCCCATCAGTGCCCGAAACCGGCTCGAAGGGGTCGTCGAAAGCATCCACCGCGGCGTCGTCAATGCGGAAGTACGGATCCGGCTCGGCGGCGGGGACCGCATCAGCGCGACCGTGACCGACGACGCCGTTTCCAACCTGGCGCTGCAGCCGGGGATGCCCGTTGTCGCGATCGTCAAAGCCTCGGACATGATGATCGCCAAACCTGTCCGATAAAAAGAAGGAACAAAAAATGAAAATCAGTGCCAGGAACCAGATCGAAGCGGAAATCCTTTCCGTCAACAAAGGGGCGGTCAACGCCAAAATTGCGCTGCTCGCCCCCAAGGGGACGCTGCTCAGTGCCATCGTGACGATCGAGAGCGTCGAGAGCCTCGGGCTGACCGAAGGGGATGCCGTCCGCGCCTTCTTCAAAGCGTCGCACGTGCTGATTGCCACGGGAGGGATTCCGAACATCAGCGCCCGGAACAAACTGCCCGGCCGTGTCGAAACCGTGATCCAGGGAGCGGTGAATACGGAGCTGATCATCCGCCTGGAGAGCGGGGACCTGCTCACCGCCATCATCACCAACGAATCGATGGCCGAACTGGGCATCGATAAAGACAGTGATGTCATCGCCATCGTCAAAGCCAGCGACGTAATGATCGCGAAATAAAGGAACCATTCATGATGAAAAAAACACTTCTCAGCCTGCTCTTCAGCCTCTCCGCCTTTGCCGGCGAGATCAACATCGCCGTTGCGGCGAACGTCAGTTACGCCATCGATGAGCTCAAAGCCGTCTTCGCAAAACAGCACCCGGACACCAAAGTACGGGTTACGCTGGGCAGCAGCGGCAAGCTGACGGCACAGATCAAGAACGGCGCCCCTTTCGGCCTTTTCATGGCCGCGAACATGAAGTTCCCCGCATCGCTCTATGCCGACGGCATCGCCACGACGAAACCGCTGGTCTACGCCCAGGGCGCGCTGGCGTACCTCAGTGCGAAACCGATGGACTTCTCCAAGGGGATCGCCCTGGTGGCGGACAAATCCGTGAGCAAGATCGCCATTGCCAATCCGAAGACGGCGCCCTACGGTACCGCCGCGGTTGAAGCGATGCAAAAAGGGGGTGTCTATGATGCCGTCAAGTCGAAGTTCGTTTTTGCCGAGTCGATCTCCCAGACCGTGACCTACGCCCTGACGGCGGCGGATGTCGGTTTCATCGCGAAATCTTCCCTTTACAGCCCGAAAATGGCACAATACAAGGAAAACGTTAACTGGACGAGTGTCAACCCGGCACTCTACACGCCGATCAAACAGGGGATTGTTTTGCTCAAACATGCGGGAGAGAGTGCGGAGTACAAAGCGTTCTACGACTTTATGCTCAGCGACGAGGCCAAGACGATCCTGCGAAACTACGGATACATCGTCGAGTGAACCGGATCGAAGCCTACATCACCAGGATCGAACGCTGCGACAACATCACCGTTGTCTCGTTTAGCGCCGATGGCCAGCCCATGCGGATGATGGCCCTGGGGCTGACCAGCCCGATTGCCGTCGGCACGCGGGTTATTCTCGGGGCCAAGGCCTCCCATGTCGCCCTGGCCAAGAAACTGGAAGGAAACCTCTCCATCTCCAACCGCCTCGAAGCGGTGATCGAAACGGTTGAGACGGGGGCGCTGCTGTGCAGCGTAACGCTCCGTGTCGGCCCGGCACGGGTGGAGAGCATCATTACCCGCGATTCCGCCGAGACGATGGCGCTGCATGAGGGCGACAGTGTCACGGCACTGATCAAGGCAAGCGATCTCTCCATCCTCGAGATCGTTGAAGAAGGAGACGCATGAACCGGCTGTCCGATCCGGAACTCTGGGAGTACATCAGGGGGGACGTCCCCTATTTCGACCTGACGACGCATCTGCTGGCGCTGCCGCCGCAGCAGGGCACGCTGAAGGTACTGACGCGCAATGAGGTCGTCGCGGCCTGTACCGAAGAGGCGGTACGCATCGGGGAGCTCCTGGGCTGCGAGGCGTACAGCGCCTTTCCGTCCGGGCGCGTTGCCGAGCCCGGCAGCGTGCTGCTGGAGCTGCACGGTGACCATGAGACGCTGCACGGCGCGTGGCGGCTCTGCCAGATCCTGCTCGAATACGCCTGCGGGATGGCGACCCGCGCACGGACAATGCTTACCAAAGCGCGCGCGGTCAATCCGCACTGCGAACTGCTCGTCACCCGCAAAAGTTTCCCCTTCGCCAAACGTTTTGCCATCCGCGCGTTGATGTGCGGCGGCGCGATGCCGCACCGCCTGGGACTCTCCGAGACGGTCCTCGTCTTCGAACAGCACCGTTCGCTCTACAAAGACAGCGCCGCGTTCGAGGATGCACTGCGGGAGCTCAAGCTGCGCTGCGTCGAGAAGAAGCTGACAGTGGAGTCCGAATCCCTCGACGATGCCAAACGGATGCTCTCCCTCGGTGCGGACGTGATCCAGATGGATAAGTGCGGCCCCGATACCCTGCGCGAACTTGTCGCATACAAGCGCGAGCACCATCCCGCCGCGACGATCCTGGCGGCCGGGGGGATCAACCCCTCCAATGTGGCCGATTACGCCGCATCGGGTGTGGAGGGGGTCGTCACGAGCAGCCCCTACCAGGCGGGCATGGCCGACCTGACGGCACGGTGGGAGACTGATGGAAGCAATTGATTTCGGACCCTTCCTGCTGTCGTTCAAACTGGCGGCATTGACGACACTGATACTGTTTATCGTCGCACTCCCGGTGTCATGGTGGCTGTCGCAGACGGCGTGCCGCTGCAAACCCTTTGTCGAGGCCGTCACCTCCCTGCCGATCGTCCTGCCGCCGTCGGTGCTCGGGTTTTATATTCTCTACGCACTCTCGTACAACTCGCCGCTGGGGGCCTTTTTCGAGCAGACCTTCGGCATCAAACTCGTGTTCAATTTTACGGGGCTTGTCATCGCCAGCGTCTTCTACTCTTTTCCCTTTATGGTGCAGCCGCTGCAAAGCGGTTTTGAAGCGCTGAACAAGAACATGCTGGAGGCCTCCTACATCAGCGGGAAGGGCAGAGCGGAGACCCTGCTGCGCGTGGCGCTGCCCAACATCAAACCGGCCCTGATGACGGCGCTGATCGTCACCTTCGCGCACACCGTCGGCGAGTTCGGGGTCGTCCTGATGGTCGGGGGCTCCATCCCCGGCGAGACGAAAGTCGCATCGGTCGCTATTTACGAAATGGTCGAGGTGATGGATTATACGACGGCGCATATCTACAGCGCGATCATGGTGGCGCTGAGTTTCGTGGTGCTGCTGGGGGTTTACCTCTTCAACCAGCGCCAGAACCGCCGGATCGGGGTGGCGTGATGATTGAGCTGAACGTGCATAAAATGCTGCAGGGCAGCGGCGGCGAGATGCCGCTGGATATCACGCTCTCCATCCGCGAAAAAAGCTTCGTGGCGCTGGCTGGGCAGAGCGGCAGCGGAAAAACGACGCTGCTGCGGCTGCTGGCCGGGCTGGAGCGTGCCGACGGGGAGATCACCGTTGCGGGGGAGCGCTGGCTGGACAGGAAAGGAATGATGCCGCCGCAAAAGCGGGGGATCGGCTTCGTCTTCCAGGACTACGCGCTTTTCCCCAATATGAGCGTGGAGCAGAACCTGCTGTACGTGAACAAGGACCGGGCGCACGCCGCCATTTTGCTGGAGATGACCGGCCTGCTGGAGCTGAAAAACCGCCTGCCGGGCACGCTCAGCGGCGGGCAGCAGCAGCGCGTCGCGCTCTGCCGCGCCCTGATGAACCGGCCGAAGCTGCTGCTGATGGACGAACCGCTCTCCGCGCTCGACCCGGCGATGCGCCTGAAGCTGCAGCATGACATCCTCACGCTGCACAAGGCGTTCGGCACGACGACGGTGATGGTCAGCCACGACCCCAGCGAGATTTACCGACTGGCTGAACGGGTCGTCGTGCTTGAGCACGGGCGTATCGTCCACGACGGTACCCCAAGCGAAGTCCTGCTGCGCACCAGCGGCAGCCAGAAGTTCACCCTGGAAGGGGAGCTGCTCGACATTATCCGCGCCGACGTCATCTACATCGCCGTTGTCGCCATCGGGCAGCAGATTGTCGAAGTTGTCTGCGACAAAGAGGAGGCGGCACGCTTCGAGGTGGGACAGACCGTGCAGGTCAGCACCAAGGCCTTCGCCCCCTCCCTGCACCCCGCACGCGACGGCGGACGGCAGCTCTGATTCAGCGGTAGGGGCGGTCCAGAAAGTGTCCCCGTACCAGCCGCCCGTAGAGTAGCTCAAAGAGGACGGAAACGGCGATAAAGCCTGCGAAGATCATGACGGCAGCGCTGTTCTCTTCCCAGGTGCGGTAGAGAAGCATAAGCAGCGCCCCCGCACTGAGCAGCAGGGCGAGCAGGTGCAGCAGGGGCTTGCTGCCGATGTCTCCGGCCAGTTTCAGCGCCGCGGCATTGACGAGGGCAAAGATGAGGAGAAAACCGGCGCTGCCGATGATGGCGATCTCGGTCAGGTTGATCGTATTGGCGATCACGATCCCCAGGGCCATCGTGGCGAGGACGCCGACATAGGGTTCGTTCCGCCGCTCTCTATCAAAGGCCTCGGGCAGGCGCCCCTCTTTGGCGAGGGTATAGCCCAGGCGCGCATTCCCGTAGATGGTGGCGTTGATGGCCGAAAACGTTGCCAGCAGGGCGGCAACGGCGACAAGAAGAAAGCCGGTATGCCCCAGCGCGGGTTCCGCCGCGACGGCCAGGGCGTAATCCTTGGCTTTTTCCAGGGTGGCTTCGGGAACGGTACTGACCGTGACAACCCCGATGAGGATGTAGAGTACGATGACGATCAGGACGCTCCCCACAAGGGCACGGGGCAGCGTACGTTCGGGCGCTTTGATGTCGGCAGAGGCGTTGGCGATCAGTTCGAACCCTTCATAGGCGACGAAGATGATCATGCCAGCGGCGATGATGGTCGGGAACGCGCCCCAGTGCGATGGGGAGAGCGGCTCCGCGTCAATATAGGGGGCGCTGGCGAGAATGATGAGTGCGAGCAGCAGCAGCTTCATCCCGACGATGAACGTCTCCGAGCGGCTGACGAATGCGCTGCTGACGAGGTTGATCAGGGTCGGCAGGATGATGGCCAGGGAGATCAGGACGTGATGCAGCAGGGCTGATTCGAGCGGGAAGAACGTATGGGCATAGGCGCCGAACGCGACGGCATAGAGTGCGATCGTCACCAGGTAGCTCAGCCAGAGCATCAGGTTGACGCTACCTGACGCCAGGTTGTTGCCGAAGGCGCTGTCGATGTAGATGACCGTCCCTCCGGGGCCGGGAAAGGCGACGGCGAGCCGGGCGTAGGAGAGGGCGGTCATCAGGGCGATGATCCCGCCGAAGAGAAAGGCCAGCGGCGTAGCGCCGTGCGACAGAGAGACGGCTTCGCCGAGGACGGCAAAGATCCCGCCCCCGACCATCCCGCCGATGCCGATCGCGATTGCGCCGGCCAGTCCGATTGTCTTCGTCGTATTCGGCATCATATTGTTCATTTGAAATGGGGTTGACGGCCTGCCGTGAAAGAAAGGCAGCCGGCGCTAGCGCACGCGTTTTTTCGGCTGCGGTTCCGGTTCCGGCGTGAGATCGACGGCACTCTCCATATTGCCGGTACGGTACCGGATAATGAGGCGGATGGGGGTGTCTGCCGGGGGAACGGGCATCTGCTTGTAGCCCTCCATGACGATCAGTTCGCTGAGCCGGTCGATATTGCGCCTGCTGGCGTGGTCAAGGACTCTGTAACTGTCGGCCGTGCCGTCACTGCGCAGCATGAATTCCACGACGTTGCTGTCGTGGATCTGCTGGGCGCCTACGGTCTGGACGGCCTGCGCCTTCATGAGACCGACGATACGGGACTGGTTGTCGAGAATGTAATCCATCTGGCCTTTTGTCAGGGGAACCCCCATATAGAGCGCCTTGATATTCTGCCTGACATCGATCTCGGCCAACAGGGAAGCGGCGATCAGAGAGAGGATAATGACGTACTTCATGTAAACACTCCTTTGGCGCGAAACGTGCCGCCTGATAATAATCGGTATTTCTCATTGTTACAGGTGTTTTCTTATGTTTACCAAAATCTTTGCCAAATAAGAGAAAACGATGCATAAAATATAAATTGTTCTGCAAAATGAAAGAGACGGTTCCGTACGGGCGCGAAACGGATTTTAATTCATCTTCTGCCATCCTACGGCCATGAACTGTATTTTTTGCCATCTCCCCGAAGCGAGCGTGATCGACAGCAACGCGCTTGCCGTCGCTTTTTACGACAAATACCCGGTGACGGCGTACCATACGCTGATTGTCCCCCGGCGCCATGTCGCGGACTATTTTGAACTGACGCAGGAGGAGATCGCTGCCATGCATGCGCTGCTGCAGCGGCAAAAAGTGCGTCTGCTTGCGCAGGACGGGACGATCAGCGGCTTCAACATCGGCATCAATGTCGGGGCCGATGCCGGCCAGACGATCTTTCATGTCCATATGCACCTGATCCCGCGCCGCCGGGGAGATACGGATAACCCCAAGGGCGGTGTGCGCGGCGTGATCCCCTCGAAGCGGACGTACGGATAATACAGCGTGCACGTCCGGGATGGCCGGGCCGGTTGCATTGTTACCGCCACTCTTCACTTCTCGACACCACCCTTCACAAACTTCTCAGTAATTAAATTACTATTAAGAATGTGCCACCTATACTGTAAGCAGTCAACACGATAAAAGGCTGCTGTATGTCAAAGCGCGTACCGGACATGAAAAAAGCCAAGCTTCTGGAGGTGGCTTCGATGATGCTGGAGCGCGAGGGGTTTCAACAGTTCAAAGTAGCGGAGCTGGCCAGGGCAGGTTCGGTCTCCATCAGTACCGTCTATGCGATTTTCGGTTCGAAAGAGGGGATCTACTTCGCCTATATCGAAGCGAAAATCGTCACGCTGTTTGAAGGCCTCGACCGTGTGGCCGCGGAAGGCCCCCTCATACAGTTGAAGCACTATGCAAACATCATTTTCGGGATGGTGGAGCAGGGCAGACCTGTGCTGGAAGAGGGGATACGCAACAACCCGCTCTTTTTCAATGCATTGAGTAACGAGTTCCCGCAGAGTGCCCAGAAACTCTATACCTTCCTGGCGGCATGTTTTTTAAAAATCAATCCCGATCTGGACGAACGGCAGGCGCGGCTGCTCGCGTATGCCTTTAACGGCCAGCTGCACGGCTATCTGCAGTACTGGGTGGCTGCGGGCGGCGATCCGCAGGCACTTGCCGAGCAGTTGTGTGATACCTTTGTCTGCCAGGCCAAAGCGTGCCATCCGCAGACGCGGCACACCGCCGGGCAACAAAATGGGGGGCTCAGATGAAAAACAAGCTACTGCGTTGGGGAATAGCGGTGCTCCTCTTCCCTGTTCTGGCCTCGGCCCTCAATGTGGGCATCGTCGCGGACCGTTACGATGAAACATTCGCCCGGGAGCGGGCGGCACTGGTAACGGAAGTGAAACAGCTCGCCCCTATCCCTTCGAAGATCCTCTTCCCCGAGACATTGCAGACGGAGGGCGGGGGCGACACTGCCCAGACGGCTGCCGCGATCGAACGCCTGCAAAAGGATGCGAAGGTCGACGTGATCGTTCTCCTCGGCTCGCTGGCGGGGGAGGTCGCCCTCTCAAAAGGTGCCATGCAAAAGCCGACGGTGATCCCCTTTGCGGAAGATACCGCTCTGCGGGGGATCGTACCGGCAGGAGACGGGAGCGGTATCCGCAACGTCAACTATGTCCTGGGCCATAGCACGTTCGGTGCGGCCCTGGAGCGCTACCGCGAAGTCGTACCGTTTCACAAGGCATCGCTGCTGGTCGATGCCAGAGTGCTTACGCTCTTCCCGGGGATGGCGGCGCGTGCCGCGGAGCAGGCGAAGGCGCTGGGGGTCAGGCTCGAGGTGCTGCCGGTGGCCGCCGATGGGAGCTACAGTGTTGCCGAAGGAAGCGGGGCGGTGCTGCTTGGGGAGATGTCGGGACTCGCTGCGGCAGCGCGTACGGCGCTGATGGAGGGCCTACGCCGGGAGAAGCTTCCCCTGTTCTCTTTGGGAAGCGAACCCGGGATGGGTTCGGGTGTCCTGGCCGATCTCTTTGTCCCCGACGAGCGTCTGCGGCGCCTGCGGCGGACTGCCCTGAACATCGTGGCGATCGCCGGGGAAGGGGCGGCGGAGCGCCAGAGCGTCGCTTTCGAAGCGCAGAGCGTGCTGCGCATCGATATGGCGGTCGCCCGCGCCCTGCAGATCTCGCCGCCGTTCCGTGTCCTGGCGCAGGCGCGCCTGTTGCACGAGTCGCCTACCGGGGGCGAAGCGATGGACCTGGTCAGCGCGGCGGAAACGGCGCTCAAGCAGAACCTTTACGTGATCGCCGGCAAACTGGGGGTCCGGGAAGGCGAAGCGGGGATCGACGAAGTGCGTTCGGTCCTGCTGCCCCAGCTGAGGGCCGAGCTGCTCTACACCCAGCGTAATGGCGACAACGTCTACGTCGAAGGCGGTTTTTACGCCGAGAAGAGTACGGACGGTGCGCTGAAGCTGCAGCAGATCCTCTTTTCGGAGAGGGCGCTGGCCAGGCTGGCGGTGCAACAATCGCTGCAAAAAGGGCGCAGGGCACAGCAGCGCGGGCTGGAACTCGAAGTGGTCCGTCAGGCGACGACGGCGTTTTTGCAGACGCACGTGGCCAAAACGCTGCTTGACGTCCGCCGGGAGAACGAGCGGCTCATGCAGGCCAATCTTGTCATGGCGAGACAGCGCGTCGATGCGGGGATGACGGACCTCTCCGATGTCTACCAGTGGGAGAGCGAGATCGCGGTGGCGACGCAGGCGCGGCTGCGTGCCGAGGCCGATGTCGCCAGGGCGTATGAACAGCTCAACCGTATCCTGCACCGGCCCATCACCGACAGATACGCATTGACGGAAGTGACCCTGGAGGATCCCGCCCTCCTCATCAGCGATACCGGTCTGCTCGGACGCATCAGCAACGCCGTATCGTTCGAACGGCTCAACGCGTTTTATGTGGCGGAGGCGGAGCGGATTTCGCCGGATCTGGATGCGATCGAGGCGCAGCTCTCGGCACAGCGCCGGCAGTACCGTTCCGACCGCCGGGCCTACTGGTCCCCGGATATTGCGCTGTACGGGGAAGTGACCCATGTCTTCGACGAGACCCGGACGCCCGGCGCGGCGTTCAGCCTGGAGGACGAGACCAACTGGATGGCGGGCGTTTCGCTCTCCCTGCCGCTGTATGAGGGCGGAGGGCGCACTGCCCGCGCCACACGCACAAACCTGGGGGTCAGACGGCTGGAGGCGGACCGCCTCGAGCGGCTGTCGGCACTGGAGCAGCGCATCCGGGGAGACCTGCATACGCTGCGCGCCGCGTACCCGACGATTGCACTGGCGCAGTCGGCAGCCGGGAGCGCGCGCAAAAGCTACCGCCTTGTGCGGGAGAATTACGCCCTCGGGAACCGGACGCTGGCGGACCTGCTTGTCGCGCAGAACGCGGCACTCTCCGCCGATTTCGGCGCGGTGAACACCCGGTACCGTTTCCTGATCGATCTGATGCAGCTGCAGTATGACGGCGGGCGTTTCGATTTTTTCATGAACGCGGAGGCGCGCAGGGATTTTATTGCGAGGCTGCGGCATGCGCTTGAAACCCCGGAAGCGTACCCGGTCAAAAAGGAAACCCATGAATAAACTATTTTTTAAACGTGCAGGCATCGCTCTGCTGCTTGCCGTCGTGGCCGGCGCCCTCTATTTCACGATGCTTCGGCTGGAGGGACCTTCGCTGCCGGAGACAATCGCGATGGGGAACGGGCGCATCGAGGCGACGATGGTCGACATTGAAACGAAACTGCCAGGAAGGCTTGCCGAGATCACCGTACACGAGGGGGACATGGTTAAAAAAGGGGATCTGATGGCGGCCATGGACACCGACGAGCTTGATGCCCGTTATGCCCAGGCCCTGGCGCAGGTACGCCAGGCGGAGCAGCAGCGCAAACTCGCCCTCTCCGTGGTCAAGCAGCGCGAGAGCGAACGGACCCTTGCGCGCAAAAACCTTGAACGCTCCAAAAACCTCTACGTGAACAAGAACATCCCGCTGGTACAGCTACAGCAGCACGAGTCGGCCCTGAACGTCACCGAAGCCGCACTGGAGGCGGCACGGGCGCAGGTCGTCAGTGCCGATGCCGCCATTGACGCGGCGCGGGCGCAGGCGGATACGATCAAGGCGAACCTCGAAGAGAGCCGGCTCTATGCGCCCATCGACGGACGGGTCCTCTACCGGCTCCGCGAACCCGGGGAGATCATCGGCGGCGGCGGAAAGGTACTGACGCTGCTGGACCTGACCGACGTCTATATGACGATTTTCCTGCCGACGGCGCAGGCGGGGCGCATCGACGTCGGCAGCGAAGCGCGGATCGTCCTGGATGCACGCCCTGACATCGCGATCCCGGCGAGGGTAACCTTCGTCTCCCCGCAGGCGCAGTTCACGCCCAAAGAGATCGAAACGCAGAACGAGCGCGAGAAACTGATGTTTCGGATCAAGGTGAAAATCGACGAAGCATTGCTGCGCCGCTATCTTGAAAGGGTCAAGATCGGATTGCCGGGGACTGCCTATGTCCGCACGGACGTGCAGACGCCGTGGCCTGAACGCCTGAACCGCCTGCCGGTGGATGACCAGACGCCATGAACAGTGTGGCCACCCTGACCGGGATCTCCCAGCACTACGGCAAGACGAAGGCGCTTGAAGGCGTCAGCCTGGAGATTCCGGCGGGAAAGATGGTCGGCTTCATCGGCCCCGACGGCGTGGGGAAATCGACGCTGCTCGGGCTGATCTCCGGGGTACGGCGCATCGAAGAGGGGCGTGTGGAGGTTTTCGGGGGGGACATGGCCGATGCCCGCTACCGCGCATCGGTCTGCCCGCGCATCGCCTACATGCCGCAAGGCCTTGGCAAGAACCTCTATATGTCCCTGTCGGTGTACGAAAACGTCGAGTTCTTCGGCCGCCTGTTCGCCCAGGGAAGGGCAGAGCGCGAAGCGCGGATCGCGGAGCTGCTCGAGAGCACCGGGCTCTCCCCCTTCAAAGAACGCCCGGCCGGGAAGCTTTCGGGTGGCATGAAGCAGAAGCTGGGGCTCTGCTGCGCATTGATCCACGACCCGGACCTGCTGATCCTTGACGAACCGACGACAGGGGTCGACCCACTCTCCAGACGGCAGTTCTGGGAGCTGATCGAACGTATCCGCTCCCATCGGGAGGGGATGAGCGTGATCATTGCAACGGCCTATATGGAGGAAGCGGAACGCTTTGACTGGCTGGTAGCGATGGACGAAGGGCATGTGCTGGCTACCGGTACTCCCGATGCATTGCGCCATCAGACCGGCACGGAGACGCTCGATGAAGCGTTTATCCGTCTGCTGCCCGAAAGCAAGCGCCGGGGACATGAGCTCCTGGTCGTACCCCCGGGCAACTTTGAGGACTCGGAAGAGGCCATCGTTGCGGAGGGGCTGACGATGCGCTTCGGCGATTTTACGGCGGTGGACCATGTCAGTTTCCGGATCAAACGCGGCGAGATCTTCGGTTTTCTCGGCTCCAACGGCTGCGGGAAGACGACGACGATGAAGATGCTGACCGGACTGCTGCACCCCAGCGAGGGGGAAGCGTGGCTTTTCGGCGTCCGGAGCGAGCGCCACGACCTCGCGACACGGAACAAAGTCGGCTACATGACCCAGTCCTTCTCGCTCTACGCGGAGCTGACGGTCAGGCAGAATCTCGTGCTGCATGCCAAGCTCTTTCACCTCCCCGAACAGGAGGTCGAGCGGAGGGTGGACGAAATGATCGAACGCTTCAAGCTTGAAGCCTACGAACAGAGCTACCCCGACGGGATGCCGCTGGGCATCAGGCAGCGCCTCTCCCTCGCCGTGGCCGTCGTGCACCGGCCGCAGATGCTCATTCTCGACGAGCCGACCTCGGGGGTCGATCCCGTGTCGCGCGACAGCTTCTGGGAGCTGCTGATCGACCTGGCGCGTCATGACGGCGTCACGATCTTCATCTCCACCCACTTCATGAACGAGGGCGAGCGCTGCGACCGCATCTCGCTGATGCACCAGGGGAGGGTGCTCGCCAGCGACACGCCGGAATCGCTCATCCGTGCCCGGGGAAAATCGAACCTCGAAGATGCCTTTATCGATTACCTCGAGGAGGCGATAGGGGGGGAGGAGAAAGAACAGAGCACTGCGGTGCTACCGCCGGAGCCGCACCGTGCCAGGACACCGAACCGTTTCTTCAGTCCGCTGCGCCTTTTCGGTTACAGTTACCGCGAAACGCTTGAGCTGCTGCGCGACCCGGTCCGGCTTACCTTTGCCGTTTTCGGGACCGTGCTGCTGATGCTCACGCTGGGGTACGGGATCACGATGGACGTCGAGGACCTGCACTTTGCCGTGCTCGACCGGGACCAGAGCCCCCAGAGCCGCGATTATGTCCAGAGCCTGGCGGGGTCGCGCTATTTCCTCGAGCAGCCGCCGCTGCATTCGCAGGCGGAACTGGACCGGCGCATGCGCAGTGGGGAGGTCGCCGTCGCCCTCGAGATCCCGCCGGGCTTCGGCAGGGATGTGACGCGGGGACAGCAGACGCAGATCGGGGTCTGGATCGACGGGGCGATGCCGTTCCGCGCCGAAACGATCCTGGGCTACATCCGCGGGATGCACTACAACTACCTGACGGAGCTGACCCGCCGGACGCTGGGATATGTCCCCGCGCTGTCGCCCGTCGACATCGAGATGCGCTACCGCTACAACCAGGACTTCAAAAGCATTTTCGCGATGGTGCCCGCGATCATCCCGATCCTGCTGGTCTTCATCCCGTCGATCCTGATGGCGCTGAGCGTCGTGCGGGAGAAGGAGCTGGGCTCCATCACCAACTTCTACGCCACCCCGGTCACGCGCCTGGAGTTCCTGCTGGGCAAGCAGCTCCCCTACATCGCCGTGAGCATGGTCGGTTTTTTCGGTCTGGTCATGATCGCGGTCTTGCTGTTCGGCGTCCCGCTCAAAGGGAGCCTGATGACGCTGAGCCTGGGGGCGCTGCTTTTTGTGACGATCACGACGGGCCTCGGGCTGCTCATGTCCGCCTTTACCCGGACCCAGGTTGCCGCCCTGGCGGCGACGGCCATTCTGACGCTGCTGCCGACCATCAGCTTCTCGGGGCTCAGCGAACCCGTCAGCTCCCTTGAAGGGGCAGGGCGCATCATCGGCGAGATCTACCCGGCAACCTACTTCATCAACATCAGCCGCGGCGTTTTCAGCAAGGCGCTCACCTTCGGCGACCTCTCCCGCGACTTCGCGGCCCTGGCGGCCGCGGTCGTCATTATCACGCTGCTGAGCATCGCGGCGTTAAAGCAGCAGGAGCAATAGATGAAAAAGCATCTTGCGAACATCTACCTTCTGGGGATCAAGGAGCTTCGCAGCCTGCTGCGGGACAAGATGATGCTTTTCCTGATCATCTACTCTTTTACCTTCGCCATCTACGTCAAGGCGACCTCCACCTCGACGGAGCTGGTCAAGGTGCCCGTGGCCTTCGTCGACGAAGACCGTTCGGCCCTCTCCATGCGGATCATGGACGCCTTCTACCTGCCGCGCTTCCTTCCGCCGGACCTGATTAGCGCCAAGGCGGCCGACGCCGGGATGGAAGAGGGCCAATACACCTTCATTATCACGGTACCGCCTTCGTTCGAGAAGGAGCTGCTCCAGGGGAGGCATCCGACGCTCCAGGTTGACATCGACGCGACGCGGATGTCCCAGGCCGGTATCGGGGCGGGCTATATCCAGCAGATGGTCAACGACGAGGTTCAGGAGTTCCTCTACGGTCAAAGGAGATCGGCAGCGCTGCCGGTGGAAGTCGTCACGCGCATGAAGTACAACCCCACGCTCGAGAGCATCCGCTTCGGGAGCATCATGGAGGTGATCGGGCAGATATCGCTGCTCTCCATCATGCTCGCGGGTGCGGCGCTGATCCGCGAGCGTGAACACGGCACGCTGGAGCACCTGATGGTCATGCCCCTGAATGCGGTGGAAATCATGCTCTCGAAGGTATGGTCGATGGGGGTCGTCGTACTGGCCGGTGTCACATTCTCGATCGAGGTCGTCGTGCAGAGGGTGCTCTCCGTCCCCGTCGAAGGGTCGCTGACGCTCTTTTTGTTCGGATCACTGCTGATGCTCTTTTCGACGACGTCGATGGGGATCTTTATGGGAACCGTCGCCCGGACGATGCCGCAGCTGGGGCTGATCATCATCCTCACGATCCTGCCGCTGCAGATCCTCTCGGGAGCGGTGACCCCTTTTGAAAGCATGCCGCAGGGGCTGCAGAACGTGATGCTGCTGATGCCGACGAGCCATTTTGTCAGCATGGCGCAGGCGGTGCTCTACCGCGGCGCCGGTATCGACATCGTCTGGCCGCAGCTGCTTGCCATCAGCGGGATCGGCGTCGTCTTTTTCCTGCTGGGGCTCTTTTTCTTCCGCCGCAGCCTGGCCAGCGCTTCATGAGGATGACGGTGCGGATCGTCATCTGGCTGCTGTCGGCAGGGCTGCTCCTGCCGCTGCAGGCGCAGAGCTGGTCGTTTTCAATTGACAATGATCTCATCTTCGGATCGGACGACAAATATACCGGCGGTTTCCAGATCGGCTGGATGAGCGATGCACTGGGAGAAAGCGAAAAGGGGAGTTTCCAATACGGTTACGTCAAGGGAATGAGCGATTTGCTGACGGCGGTGTTCCCCTTTGATCTCTCCGGTATGAAACAAAGCGGGGCCATCAGTCTGCAGGGGATCGCCATTACGCCTGAAGATACGAATGAGACCGAACCCGTCTACGATGACGTTCCCTATATGGGGTCGACGGCCCTGACCACGTCGCTGTTTATCTGGAATGAGAACATCTTCCACGAGGTGCTGATGACGCTGGGGGTAATGGGGCCATCTTCGGGGGCCGAAAGCGTGCAGAAGGGCCTGCATCGGTTGTTGCGGATCGATGAACCGCAGGGGTGGGGCAACCAGGTGCCGGATCGGCTGCTGTTCCAGACAGGCTATGTGATGGGAACGCGCCAATACTCTGGCCTTATCGCAGATCGTTACACCTTCGAGTGGTTCAACAGCCTCTCCGTCAACGCGGGGAGCAGTTATGTCGGGGCGGGCGGGGGCACGGCCGTGCGCATCGGGGAAAATGTCCCCGAAAACTTCGTGACGATCAGCGGGATCGTCAACCGTTCGCTTGCACACCAGCTCAACCTGGATACCCGCAGGGGGACGTGGGGGTGGAGTGTCAACCTCGCTCTTTTCGCCGATGTGATCGGCTATTTCTACCTGCACGAGTACGCCAAACAGCACGGGTACGATTTCGAGATGCCGACGACGATCATTACGGGTCTACTGGGATTCGATCTCTATTACGAGAGGCTGCGGGCTTCACTGGAGCTCTACCCCAGCCGTCCGATCGGGCAGTATGTCCGCTCCAACTATTTCGGACGTTTGAACCTGGTATTAGAGATACCGTAGGCGCCCGGGGAAACGGTTCTACTCTACCAGCGGTAGTGCAGTGAGAGCGCCAGGTCGCGGCGGGAGAACGCATCGACACTGACGGCGACCTTGTCCTGGTAGGCGGGCGTGATAAACGCATCGTTAAAGAAACGCCCTAAAAAGTGCCCCAGGGCAAAGCCGGCCAGGACATCGGAAGGGTAGTGCACACCTGCTTCCACCCGTGCCCATCCCGTCAGACCTGCGACACCGTATGAGGCCCCCATCCATGCCAGTTGCAGGCCTCTTGGAATCGGCATATGTTCAATATTCTGGGCGGCGAGCGTCGCCGCTACGGATGCCCCCGAGGTGTGCCCGGAAGGGAGACTCCGCTTATCGCTTTTATCGGGCCGCTCCCGGGCGAAACCGGCTTTCATCCAGTCCGTCATTTTCGCCGTGGATGTCATCGCAACCCATCCGACTCCCAGTCCGAGGGCCCTGTCCCCGAGACCGCGCCACCCCTCCTGCGTCGGAACGGTGATGCCGGTCACGTAGTAGTTGATCTTGGAAGCCTCTTTCAGGGTGTCGCTGACATCCGAAGCATTCTCCATGCTGCCGAAGACCGGGTTCTGATCGACGGCCCAGTCGGAGACCCGCCGGTCGAAATTTTCAATCTGAAAGCAGAGTGCGGCTCCCAGCGGCGCCCATGTAAGGGGGTCGAGTGCCGCCTCCGCGGCAGCATGGCCGACGGCCTTCCATCCCGGCAGCAGCGTGGCATCACTTCCCCAGTTTCCCGACTTCGTGGCACAGCCGGAGAATAAAAAAATGGCAAATAATATTGGAATGACAGTGCGGGAATACGTGTATTTCATAACCGGTAGTATAACGCATCGTGTGCCAACGGGTGTGTGCATCGACAAGGCAGTGGTATAGCGTTGAATGCCGCGGATGTTCTGTGTAAAAAAGGCGGGAGCGGGTTGCCGCTCCGCGTGAGGCCTAGTAGTGCATGATCTGCAGCCGCGGGCTGTCGGCGACCTCTTCGAACTTGTTGGCGAAGGTCCGGAAGGATTCGCTGTACTGTTTGCCCCCGGCGGGGTCGTTGATGCGCAGGAAGGTATTGTCGACGCTGCCGTCGCCGTAGATCCCGCGGATGACCCGGGCATGGATGGCCCATTTGTCGCCCGGTGCCTCGTCCGCGACGGCGATGAGGGGCCCGTAGTTCTCCAGCAGGGAGCGGATACCGTTGGGCGTATAGCTCATCGGCGGCTCCCCTTTCATACCGCAGGCCGCTGCAAAGGCCTCATGCTCTGCGGCAGGGAGCCCCTGGTTGTTGTCGAACATCGTCCGGTAGGTGCTGCCGGCGCGGTCCATCGCCTCCTGAATGGTAAAGGACTGGTTGTTTTTCCACGAGAGCATCATCGTTGCGACCGTCGCCCAGCAGGTCATGGACGAGGGCTGTGCAACGGTGGGAACGAGGCCCGGAACGGTGTAGTCGTAGGAGCTCTCTGTGCTCCCACCCGTTTGCGGCGTGGAGATGGCGACCGATTCGCTGCCGCGGTTGATCGTGATGTCTTTTTTGGCGTCGGCCGCTTTTTTGATCGCGTTCTGGACATCGTTTTCCTGGGTCAGTTTTTCGCTCTTCGTCGGTTCGCCCACCATGGAGCTGAGCGCGCTGTAGGAGAGTTTGTTCGCCTGATCCCCGCTGATCTGCTTGCCGTCCTCGGCTTTTTTGATCGTTTTGAGGGTCTTGTCGATATCTTTTTTCATTGCCTGCTGCTTGACGATATCCGAGGCCATGCCGGCGAGATCCGTCACGCTTTTCGAGGTCGTCTGCAGGGCCTGAAGCGCGTTGGCCTGGGTGCCTGCGAGCCCCGTCATATCCTTGAAGATATCGCTCTTGCCCAGCAGATTGTACGCAGCCGTAAGTCCCGTCGGGTCGGGAGCGGCAGGCGCGGTCTGCATGGCGACGATGTTGGTCGGAAGGTCTTTGACCTGCAGGTTACCTGTATCGCTGCGGCGGCTCTCCGTCGAGAGGGGAGAGATGGCCGTCGGCGTCGTGCCGCAGGGGGCGTCCTCGAAGCGCCAGTGGCGGCTGTCGTCGATCTCTTCGCAGCTGTTGCAGCGCCCCATGACGGATTCGGCGTAGACCCCTTTGGTTGGGACGCTGATGCGGAACGGATCGGGTTTGGTCGTCGGCCGGTAGTACTCCATCAGGTCATCGATGCTTTTGAAAACAGGGTCGAGCCGTTCGCCGGGGATGACCTTGAGCACCAGGTTGTTGCCGACGACGCCGATGACCCGGTTCTCGACGACGCTGGCGACGCTCTTGCCGTTCGTGTTGGGGGCGACATAGCCGTCGAGCAGGCCGAAGAGGCGGGCGGAATCCATCCCGGTCCAGATCGCCTTGTGGGACATCTCCAGGTGTTCGTTGAGGAATTGAACGAGCTGCTGCGCCGCCTCGCGGTCTTCGCGCCGGGGGTCGCGCTCCTCACGGTCGGTCATCGGCGTATAGAGCAGGGCTGCGTCCGTGACGGTCCGGATACTGAAGTCCGACCACTGGATCTCACGGGTCGTGATGATGTCATTGTTGATCCGGCTGTTATTGAGGATATAGGCGCTGAGGTGGTCCGTGCGGTAATGCAGGTAGGCCGAGCGAAGGAGAATCTTCGAGGAGGCTTTGACCGCCGTTTTGGCCCGGAAACGCAGGTGCGCGATCTTACGCCGGGTGATGCCCGGCACGGTTTTGCTGGCGATGTTGATCTGCAGCGGCGCCCCCTTGCGATAGGTGGAGAGCAGCGTATAGTCGAGGTCGAGCGGGATTTCGCTGCCGTCTTCGGCGATTGCGGCGATCTCGAGGGTGTCGATGAAGGAGCGGACGATGTCCGGTGCGTAATCGGCCTCAAAGAGCGCGTCTTTTTCCGCCTCGGTCAGCGGCACTTCCCGGTAGGGGATGACCAGGTGGCCGATGTGCCACGGGAAGAAGTCCGCCAGGTCGATGTATTCGGTCGTGGTGGCCTCTTCGATGTCTTTGATGTAGGGACGCTTGAGCTCGAACGAGAGGCTGAAGTGGCCCGTGAAATCCCGGATGGTCTCGTCGGCATAGGCCCCGGATGGGAAGTCGGAGTTGGCATAGTGGTTCTCGATCCGCTCGATGGCGTCGAAGCCGCGGCGCAGCGTCGTGCCGTAGACAGCACGGCGAAGGGTATTTTTCCAGCGCAGGATCTTCTGGTGGTCGAAGTGGCCCATCGGCAGCGGGACGAAGAGGCACTCCTGTACGTCGACGAGTTCCTGTTCGATGGCGTAGTGCTTGAGCACTTCGAAGTACTCGACGGTCATGGCATGGCAGTGGTTGTTGTTCTTGATCACTTCCGTCTGGGCCGAGACCGTTTCATTCTGCCCTATGGTCTGCACGACCGTGCTGCGCTGCCCCCGCACGGCAGAGGCGGACTGGGCGAGGTTGTCCTGCAGGCGGTTCAATGCGCCCGAGGAGAGGTTGCGGGCCGAACTCTGGTGGGAGGTCGATTTGGATGAGGCGCCCGAGTGGGAGACGCCGCCGAAGATCCCGCCGGCGATTCCCCCGAAGAAACCGCCGATCCCGCCGCCGATCCCGGCGCTGGTGGAGCCGGTGCGGTTCGTTGAGCTGGCGTAGATGTTCTCCGTCAGGGAGGAGTTGATGATCTCACTGATGTCACGGTCGCGGGAGAGGTTCGCCTGCAGTGCTTCGGTGACGGTCTGCGCTTCCGAGCGTGCGGCGCGCTCTTCGCGGTCCCAGTCGATAATGGCGATCTGCTTCTCCTGGCAGGGAGCGAGGGGAAGACTGTAGAGCAGGTCGCCCAGCGAATAGCCGTCGGCTTTCCATTTCTGTTTGAAATGGAGGATATGGCCGTGGGCAATCGTCGTATTCTCGTAGATGGTCGGTGTGTCGTCCCAGTCGATGCTCGTTTCGACCGTCAGTTCACGGCGCCCCGGGTGGTTGGTGATGTAGGCGCGCTCGATAGCCTCGATCCGGCTGATGGCGCGGTAGATCTGCTGTTTGAGGTTCTGTAGGGTGTGTTTGACGCTGGCATAATGCTCGACGAAATAATCGTCTTCGAGCGAGAGGGCAAACGCCGTTTTCCCGCCCGATGCGTAGAAGGCGTGGAACTCTTCGAGCAGCGCCATGAAGGCGACGATGCTGTTGAGGAAGGTGTCGTAGTTGGCACGGATCATCAGGATCTCGCCGAGGGTGAAGATCGTCTTGTTGCGCAGTACCTCTTTGGTCTTCTCAAACTCCTGCATCAGGCAGCGGATCCCCATGGTTTCTTTCTGCTCGGCCGGGGGGCAGGGCTCGAAGTTGTTCGCGCTGCCTTCGCGCGCACGGGCGAGTTCGGTGATGACCCGGCGCAGGTAGCCCAGCAGCTCCTCCTGGTCCTGGGACTCCTCGGTGCCCTTGTCGACGGCGGCAATAAGTTTTTCCCCCTTTTTCTCCGTCAGGGCGATGGCTTCCGCATCGGCATAGGGGGCCGACACGAGGGTATCGAGTTCGGTACCGAAGGTCTCGAACTGTTTCGCCAGCTTGGTGTTGGGCTTGACGAAAGCGGCGTACTCACGCAGATGCCCCAGAAGCGCCCGGACGGTGTTGCGGTTCAGCGTATCTTCCGCCTCCAGGGAGTCGCAGTACTCCTGGGCCACTTCCGCACCGTGTTTGCCGCAGTAGGCTGCGGCGACTTTGCGGTGAAGCGCTTCGAGTTTTTTACGCCGCCGCTCCTGTTCCGCGAGCATTTTGAGCAGGTTGCTGAAGTCAAAACCGATGTTCTGTATCAGGTCGCTGCTTTTGAAGGCGAGCATCTTGGGACCGGCTGCGAGCTTCAGTTTGTAGACCGGGGTCGCAAAGCTGTAATTCGACGCGGCGGCGGCGGTACTGCCGGCCGTTGAGACCATGCGCAGGGCTGCAGCGGGTTCGGTCTGCTCGGCCGGTTCCTCCTCTTCGACGCTGTAGTCCATCACCGAAAGGCTTGAAAAGGAGCTGCTGACCCTTCCCAGAAGCGTGAAGGCCCCGTCGGAGATCGCGAGGAGTTCGTCCCGCAGCTTCCTGGTTTCGGAGGAGGTGACCGTCAGGCCCCGAATCTCGGGTTCCGTGGTACGGACCGTGTGGTAGTAGCTGAACTCTTCGAGGGTGCGGTTCGGTACCGTAAAGTCGACACATTTCCCGCCGAGGTCCTGGGAGTAGGAGCCGGAGCCGGCCAGGGTGTCGCCGTCGGGCAGGGAGGGGTAGGGTTCGAGTTCGGCGAGCTTCTCCGGCAGTCCCGTCAGGTCGGAGACAAGAATGATCTCATGAGGGAGTTTCTTTTCACTGTCCAGGGCAATGGGGATGGGTTGACTCTCAAGTCCGGCGACGACCCCGTAGGCCTGCTGCCAGCTCAGGTTCTCGACTTTGCCCAGGAAATACCCCTCTTTGTCGGTGACAGCCGCAAGAAGCGGTTGATAGCTTGCACTGTCATAGGCTGCATCCGGATCGTTACTGACCATCAGGAGAACCTGCAGGCCTGCCGCACTGCGTTCACCGGAGATATCGAGCAGTTTGCCGCGGACCCTTCGGTGGGTGAGGGCTTCGGCTTCGGAGGTTTGGAAATCGATCACTTTGGGATCGATGGCGATCTCCATCGCGCTTGTTACGTCCGGGGCGCTCTCATCGATGAATGCGGCATGCAGACTGCCGTAACTGTAGGATTTTTTGCCCATCAGCTCCCCGTCGGGGGCATAGAGTTCAATTTGAACCATCTCATCGGCGAGCAGCTCTTTAAGGGGGATGAAGAATCGAAAACTGCCGTCCGCCTCCACATCGATCCGGTCTTTGCTGTAGACGGAACGACCCTGGATGAGCTGGACGTAGCTGACTTTCAAGAAATGGCCGCTGTAGCGCTCTGCGGCGGCACTTCCGTCGGTGGGGACGAATAAACCGTTGACACTTTCCCGTTGCATATGGAATCCTTTTTCGCTGTTTCATTGGATGGGGGAGGTTGATCGGCAGGATACCGCAGTGGCGGACCGGACCGACGCTGACTGGATGCTTGACACAAAACTATACTAAAACTAACCTATCTAAACATTTAAGTATTCTATGTGTAAATGGTTGTAAATAACTTTTTCTGTTATATGACAATGTGCGAACGAGGGGGAGGTACGGCCGTATTAGAAATGGAAAAGGAGGTGGAAACTCGGGGCGCGAGAAAGGGATGAACGGGAGTGTCGAGCGGTGGCGGGGGCTACTTTGCCACGATCCCCCGCAGCAGGCGTCCGAGAATGTCCGCCCCGGTGATAATGCGGCGTTCGGTTCCCCAGACGAGGATGATGTCTTCGTCGATGACATCGTCCTCAATATGTTCCGGGTCCACCTGCAGGCCCGGCAGGATGTAGTCCAGGGTCGTCTCCATGTTGGTGATGATCGTCGGGCGGTGGCAGTGCTCCATGGGGTTGAAGGTGTCGAACTCGAAAAGGGCGGCGTTGATAAAGCCGTCGGCGTCCATGACCAGGCGGGGATTGTCCCGCATGTCGGTCAGGATGATCCACGACTTATGCGGTCTGTGTACCCGGCGCAGGAAAGGGTCTTTGGCCGAGGAGGTGATCTCCGGAAACTGCGGTATGCTGCCTTCGAACTTCAATGGAATAATGCTCAGCGGCTCGATGGGTTCGCCTTCTTCGCTCACTTTGAGGTCGTCCATGGCCAGGAAGTTCAGCGCGCCGACCCCTTCGGTCCGGGTAATCTCCGAATCGCGCTCCAGGATGTGGAGTTTGAGCATCTCCTCGATCTCGTTTTCGCGCAGGAACTGTACCGCCTCCTTGCCCAGCCAGAGGTCCAGCATCATGGCCGAGGGTTTGGCCAGCGGCCAGAGCAGGAACTGGTAGAAACGCAGTAGCGGTGCCAGGGCAGAGGCCATTCTAAGGGCGTTGCGGGAGAAATAGGCCTGGGGGATGATCTCGCCGAAGAGGGTGATGATGATGGTCGAAAAAACAAAGGCGACTACGCCGGCCATGACGGAGTTCGAAAGCAGGGTCAGCAGAACGTTGATGCCGACGTTGCCCCAGAGAATCGTCGTCAGCAGGAAGTTCGGGTCCTCGCGCATGGCGTAGACCTTTGCCGCGGCCGCGTCGCCTTTGGACATATCGATGCGCAGCCGCATTTTGCTGATGCTGAAAAAAGCGAGGTTGAGCCCGGAGAACATCGCCGACTGCGTGATGCAGAAGGCGATACCGAGCCAGTTCAGAAGTGCTAAAGATGTCATTTCCATGCACAATCTTACTACGGGGGGCTTAAGGGAAAATAGATGCTGCTGCCTGAATCCGTATTTACTCTGTGCGTTCTTCGACGTCCCAAACCGGCAGATTGTTGTAGGCCTTTTCAATCCTCCTGGCCCGGGTGATCTGTTCTTCGACGATAAAATTGATGACGGCAAACATGATCAGCGGCATATCGGGTGTGACATGCAGGTCGATTTCACCGGGGGGGATGCCGTTCTCCCCCGTTATCCGGCAGTACTCCAGCGCCTTCTGAATCCGCCTGGGCAACCCCCGCTTCACCAGCGAGTGGATGTCCCTGTCGATGTGGATACCCGTTTCGCCGAGTTCCCTCATAAGTGCGTACGTGACCAGCCGCAGCAGTGCTGCAGCGGATTTCGGAGAGCGCCTGACGATGGTACGGGCTTCATTGTACAGGTTGATGCATGTCTCAGGCATGTCCGCATGGGGATGGGGGACGGTAGTGTTGTCAAGGACGAGCAGCTCTTCGTTGATCCAAAAGGATTTTTTGTTGGACCTCTTTCGGCGTATCTTCTCCCAGAGTGACTGTTTCATCGTGTCCTGTTTCTGCACCGTTTGTGCCACCTTTCTCTATTGTTACCGAAACCGCTGTGATGCTTCGGCCACAGCAAGGTTCATTTTGGAGCAGGCATCTTAGGTAAAAGATGCCGTGTTTCGGCTAAAAAAATATCTGTTTTCTATTTAGAAGTGATGTTGTTACTTTTTTGTTTCATTTGACAGAACGGGATGAACGGTTTACAATGGAGGTTATTCCATGCGGACGCGAAGGATACGGGTCATGAAAACGCTTTTCGCTCTTGTTTTTACGGCAATGCTCATCGGAGGGTGTTCCGATCAGAATACGAAAACGAAAGGGGAGAAAAGCGATCACGTGCTTCGGCAGGAGATCGATGTGATGCGCGAGGCCAAGCGTGTCATACAGATGACGAACGATCGGGTCAGGGAACAAGACGAACAGGCCGACGCCCTGCCCGGTCACTGATCTCTTGTCTAGAAATCCTCGTCACTGTCTCCGAACTCTTTTTCCAGCTCTCGCTGGTAGGCTTCTTCTTTCTCTTTGATCAACTGCGCATCCGTTAAAACGGCTTCATGAAGAAATTCGCCGAAGAAGGTTTTGGGTTCCTCGTATGCCAAAAAGGCGTACGTGCCTATCAGGAAACCGACAATGGTCAGGGCCGCAATTACTTTTTGAACCGGATTGAACATCTGGATGGGCTCTTTGATACGAAGCTCGCAGGTGCCGCCCGGGCAGTGGACAGGGTCTAGCCGCGTGAGCAGTTTGTAGATCATACACCCTACACAGATGGAGAAGGCGCTCTCAAGGAACATCAGTGAGGCACAGAGGACACAGATCAATACTTTGTAAAATGTAATGTCCCAGTTGATGACGAACCACCAGACCATCGGCAGGGAGATCAGCCATCCCAGCGTCCAGGCAAAGCGTTTCTGCAGTCCGCCGACGTATTCCGGCTTCTGGTTTTGAACGATAAACTTGCCCAGCAGCAGGGAAGGGACATATTTCGGACTGATCATTCTCAGCGTAAAGTCGATAAATAAAAAGGCCAGATAGATTCTCGCTGCCATGATGTGGTTGAAGCCTATCCCGACAAAGATGATGATGGTTCCCATCGTTCCGAGGATGCCCGCTGCGGCTCTAGCCTCTCTTTCATTGACGACCCTGACGTCGTACCCGGGTACTTTTTCTCCGTAATCCCATAAAAAACTCTGCAGGTTCAAAAAACTTCCTTTGGGTGCATGAGGATATGCGTAATCATTCCCCGGTTCGATAAACGCAGCACGAACGGGGCTTTCAAGTAAATGCATTGTGATAAAGTTTTGATGCGGGACGAATTATAACAAATTTTGAAAAGAGTGGGCATTGAAAATCTGTTTTTGTGTTATGCATCATCTTCGTTGTGCGCACGTCTGAATTGTGATAGTTGCACATGAATCGTTCAGTCTCCATAGTCGACTGGTAAAGAGATAGTGGATAATTGTATTCTATTGTTGTATTTAATGAAAATTAAGTGTTATATAATTTTGATGAATGTAGGATGAAATAGATTAAATATCAAGGGAAAGACATGAAAAAATACATTTCATCTATTCTTGCCGGTGCTATGGTCCTGGGCTTAGCAGGTTGTGGAACTTCTTCGGGTTCTTTTGGCATAAGTGATGCCAATGTGAGCTTTGCAGACTTGAATGCTACGGGAACAATGGGGTATCAAGTTAACGTTGATCTGAATTTCCTGAATGATGCATATGATGCCTCAAATATTGATTACTATTTTTGTACGGATGCTAATTTAGGGCTTGATTATTATGCGTATACCCAGGAACGCGCTAATGGCCCTGAAATCATTGCCGATAAGCCCGATTTTGATTATGGTTACCTGGCATACGCGGCGCAGAGTGGTATTCTGGAGTTTACGTCCGATGCAAATGCAAGCATTTCATACGAAGTCACTTCGGCTTCTGATCTCTTTGCAACAGGTGCGATTTACGATATCACTCTTTTCATGGAGGCCACACCTGTGACGACAGGTACGGTGCATATCAACAGAATTGCCAATTTTGATTGTGCAGCGGCCACTCCTGTTCCAGTATCGAAATAATGCACAGCCAAAACTCTCCGGAGGGTTTTGGCACTTCCCTCTTCTTAACCTCTCAAACCCTTTTTTACAGCTGACACACAGTGACGATGCGCGTTAAAGCCCAAACCCCCTAAAATACGTCTAACAAACTACAAGGATAGCTTCATGCCGTTTAACGGACTCGGACTTATCGGCGCGATTGAACGCGCATTGCGGGAGAACGGCTACGTCGAACCGACGCCCGTACAGCAGCGGGTGATCCCGCTGGTACTCGAAGGCAGGGACGTTATGGCACGGGCGCAGACGGGCAGCGGCAAAAGCGCCGGCTTCGTGCTGCCGCTGCTGCAGCTCTGGTCGCAGCGCAAAGGGGAGGGCAAGTCGAAGATTAAGGCCCTGGTGCTGACCCCGACGCGGGAGTTGACGCTGCAGGTGGCGCAGGCGTTCGAGACCTTTGGCGTTTTCCTGCCGAAGCCGCCCAAGGTCGTCAGCATTATCGGCGGCGAGCGTATCGGCGACCAGCTCTACGCCGTACAGCAGGGGTGCGATATCGTCGTGGCGACCTCCGGACGGCTCATCGATGTACTAAGCAAGAAGCAGATGAATCTCTCGCACCTGGAGTTCCTGGTCCTTGATGAGGCGGACAAGATGCTCGACCTCGGCTTTGCCGAAGAGCTGGATCTTATTCTTCCGCAGCTTCCTGAAAAACGGCAGAACCTTCTTTTTTCCGCGACCTACCCGCCGAAGATGCAGACCATCGCATCGCGCATTACGCAGGAGGCCGTGGAAGTTGCCTTTGCGTCGGAAGCACCGACGGTTCAGAGTATTGAGCAGCGGGTCATCGAGGTGGAGCGCGAGAAGCGCGGGCCGCTGCTGCGACACCTGCTGGAGCGCGAACCGTGGGAGCAGGTCCTGGTCTTCATGGCCAACAAGCGCGCGGCGGACAATATCGCCGCGAAGTTCCGCAAGTACGGCTTTTCGGCGGAGTCGTTCCACGGCGATCTCACGCAGGAGGAACGCAGCGCGACGCTGGAGGATTTCAAGCAAAAGCAGTTCCGCATCCTCTTCGCCACCGATCTCGTCGGGCGGGGACTGCATGTCGAGGATATAGACTGTGTCGTCAACTTCGACCTCCCGCGCTCCCCGGCGGATTACATCCACCGCATCGGACGGACAGGGCGCGCCGGAAAGTCGGGCACGGCCATTTCATTCATCGACTATGAGACGCAGGCGCATTTCAAGGTCATCGAAAAACGCGCGAAGATCCGGCTGCAGCGCGAGCGGGTCGAAGGCTTCGAACTGACCGGAGAAGCCCCGGTTAAAACAAAAGGCCCGGCACCGGTAAAGGGAAAGAAAAAAAGCAAGAAAGACCGTCTGCGCGAACAGGCCCGCAAAGAGGCCGAAGGGCGCTAGGCGGCGCTAATAAACTCCCAGAAGCAGTATGGCATTCTGAGTCTGAATGAAGTTTTCGAAGGCGATTTTTTCTAAAATCAAGGCGGAACAGTGCGAAGCGTACTATTGTACGTGAGTGCTGTGACAACGAAGAGTTTAGGAAAAAGCGTCGAAGAAAATGGCTCCGGATACTGGATTCGAACCAGTGACCAAGTGATTAACAGTCACCTACTCTACCGCTGAGCTAATCCGGAATCGTTAAGAAGTGGCGGACAGGGAGGGATTCGAACCCTCGGTACGCAGGACGTACGCACCCTTAGCAGGGGTGTGGTTTCAGCCTCTCACCCACCTGTCCAAGTCTCAAAAATGAGAGTGAGATTATAATCGGACAGACATAATAGTTCGCTTAAAAAGTATGGCAGTGACCCCTAAAGACGTTCAAGGATCTTTTCGATGACGGCGGCGGGGTCTTCGGCCTTGTAAATGGGGCGGCCGACGACGATGAAGTCGACCTTCTCCGCCTCGGCCGCTTCGATCGTCGCGACGCGCTGCTGGTCACCCGCATCTTCGCCGAAGGGGCGGATACCCGGGGTGAGGGTGATGAAGTCACTGCTCGTCATACTTTTGATGGAGGCGCTTTCAAAGACGCTGCAGACGACGCCGTCCAGGCCCGCTTCGTGCGCGTCCTGCGCGAACTTGTCCGCCGTTGCGGCGATGCCCGCATTGTAGACGTCGCCGAACTCCTCTTCGCTGAAGGAGGTGAGCGCCGTGACGGCCAGGACGAGCGGGCGTTTCTCATAGGTCGAGAGGCGCTCCATGACCGTCTTCATCGCGCGTTTGCCCGCACTGGCGTGGACGTTGAACATGTCGACGCCCAGGCCCATGATGGATTCGGCCGCGTCGGCCATGGTGTTGGGGATGTCGTAGAGCTTGAGGTCGAGGAAGATCTTCGCGTCAGGATTGATCGTTTTGAGCGCTTTGAGAAAGGGTTCGCCGTCGCGGATATACGCGCGCAGTCCGACTTTGAGCCAGACAGGGTAGGCCTTGATCTTCTCCACCAGTGCCAGGTTTTCTTCCATGCTCGGCAGGTCGAGCGCGACGCAGAGTTCCATACGTATTCCCCTCAATAAATAGATGACGGAAGTATAACGACTCCTGCGTTAGAGGGGGCCTAAAGCGTGCACGCCGCGGCGATCTTGTAGTGCGAAAGCTCCTTGCCCTTGGTGTTGATGACATGGACGGCGCAGGCGAGGCAGGGGTCGAAACTGTGCACGACCCGCAGCACTTCCAGCGGCGCGGAGGGGTCGGCGAGGGTGATACCTACCAGGGACTCCTCGTAGGGGCCGCGGATGCCGCCGCTGTCCTTGGGCGAGGCGTTCCAGGTCGTCGGTACGACCGCCTGGTAGTTGGCGATCTTGGCCTCGTCGATACGGATGAAGTGTCCCAGCACTCCGCGCGGTACCTCGAAGATGCCCCTTCCCGCCGCGGCTTTGGGCAGGGCGGCGAAGTCGTACTTCGTCCAGGTCTCCTCGTCGTAGTACTTGATGTTCTCGATGAGGTCGCTGCAGAAGTCAAAAAGGTAGTCACAGCAGACCTGGGCTTCCACGGCTCGGGCGGCGTTACGTCCGAGGGTCGTCGAAAAGTCCATCAGTTCCAGCCCTGTTTCCTTCATGAATGTTTCCATATAAGGCTGGATGACCGGGGACTCCTTGAGGGTGCCGATGATCATCCGGGAGAGCGGCCCCACCTCCATCGGTTTGCCCTTGTAGCGCGGCGCCTTGACCCAGCTGTATTTGCCCTCGGTCTTCAGGCTTCCGTCTGCGTTTAGGTCCGTGTAGAAGGGCTCGGTCTTGCCGTCGTAGGGTGCCACCGGTGCCTCGTCGGCGTACCAGGAGCGTGACGCTTCCTCGGTGATGTACTGTTCGTCGAAGGTCTCGATGTTGGCGAAATCGTGTCCCTGGATAACGCCCCCTTCGAAGAGCTGCTGCTCCTTGCCGAAACGGTAGCCTCCCACCGCCATAAAGTTTCCGCTGCCGCGCCCCGTGCCGGCTTTGATCTCCTCTTTGTACGCTTCGACGGCCATCTTGATATCGGGGAGGTAGGCGCGTTCGATGAAGTCGCGGGCATCCTTGATGATGAACATGAAGTCGTTGAGGCGCTGCGGGTTGAGCATGTCCGCGACGCTCGTGACCCCGCCCACGACGAGGTTCTGCGGGTGGGGTGTCTTGCCGGCAAAGATCGCTACCGCCCGGCTGAGGTTGCGCTGGACCCGCAGGGCCTCGAGGTAGTGGTTCATATGGATGAGGTTTTGCTCGGGGGTGAAACGGTAGGCGCTGTGCCCCCAGTAGCCGTTGGCGAAGAGGCCCAGGCGCCCCGCGTTGACAAAGGAGGTCAGTTTCTCCTTGACGGCGCTCATATGCCCCGTCGAGGTGCGGTAGGGGTAGTCATGGTAGGTCTGTGCCAGTTCTGCGGCCTTGTCCGGTTCGGCGGAGATGGCGCTGACGACATCGACATAATCGAGGGAGTGGAGGTGGTAGTAGTGGACGATGTGGTCCTGGACGAAGAGTGCCAGGGTGACGAGGTTGCGGATGCTCTCGGCGTTCGGCGGCAGGGCGATGCCGTAGGCGTCTTCGACGGCGCTGATCGAAGCGCGGTAGTGCACATTGGTACAGACCCCGCAGATGCGCTGGGCGATCAGCCCGGCATCCCGGGGGTCACGCCCCTTGAGGATCGTCTCGATGCCGCGGAAAAGCTGCCCGGAGGCCCACGCCTCTTTGACGGTGTTGTTTTCGTCGATTTCAACTTCGATGCGCAGGTGCCCCTCGATACGGGTAATGGGGTCAATAACGATCTTTTTAGTGGCCATGAATTTCTTCCTCTTCCCCTTCCGGCAGCGGCCGGTTGTTGGCGTATTTGTCAAAGGCGATCTTGCCCTGGCCGCAGGCGAAGCAGCCGTGGCCGACCTGGACCGGCCAGCTGGTACCTTCGTTGAATTTTACCAGCGAACAGTTCAGATCGGCATAGGGGCCTTTGCAGCCCATCTTGAAGAGGCACCATCCCTTCTTGGCCCCTTCGTCGCCCCACTCGAGGACGAATTCGTCCAGGTCGTAGTGGCCGCGGCGCTCGCAGTTGTCGTGGACGCGGAAACCGTAGGCCCATTCGGGGCGGTTTTTCTCGTCGAGCTTGGGGAGTTCGTCGAACATGATGTAGTGCAGGAGGGTTCCGACGATGTTGATGGGGTTGACCGGGCAGCCGGGCAGGTTGATGATGTCGTTCCGCCCCAATGCCTCCGCGACCCCGACGGCACCGGTAGGGTTGGGCGCGGCGGCGACGACGCCCCCGTCGAAGGCGCACGAACCGATGGAGAAGACCGCGGCCGCATGTTTCGCGGTGCGCTTCAGCAGTTCGAGCCCCGTTTCGCCCTTGGGACCGATGCGCAGGAACTTGCCCTCCAGGCCGAGGGGAATGGCCCCTTCGACCATCAGGATGTAGCGCCCCTTGTCGTTCTCGATCACCCCGTCGAGTGAGAGTTCCGACTGGTCCCCTGATCCCGCCATCAGCAGTTCATGGTAATCAAGGGAGATGTATTTGAGGATAAGGTCGTCCACCTTGGGGTGGGCGGACTTGATGAACCCCTCGGAGTTGCCGCTGCAGTCGGCGAGCTCGAGCCAGATGATGGGGATCTTGTTGAGCTGTTCGATACTTTGGCCCACGAGGGGTTCGTACTCGGGGTGCAGCCGCATATTGGCGGTGATCATGGAGACCCAGCGGTTGAACTCGCTGCTCATGTCGAAGGCTTTGAGCGCTTCGTCGAGGTTTTCGCTTTCGATGCGGTTGGCGGGGTGCAGCTTGTTGAACTTGTCGATGCGCCGCTGCACCTTGGCCATCTCTTCGGCTTTGGCCGCTGCCTCGCGTTCGGCCTTGAGGCGGGCGGCTTCTTCGGGATCGACCGGGGTGTCGGCGATGAGCTTGACGATGTCCTGCTTGCAGCGGCCGCAGACCCGGCCCGCCTCGCTGAGCGGTTTGAGGTCGGCGAAGCTCTCGATGCAGTTCTCCTTGATCAGCGCGACGAGGTCCTGTTCATAGCCGCTGGCGCAGCTGCAGATGAGGCGTCCCCGTTCGCTGATGAGCCGGTTGTCGTAGAAGAAGGCGGGATCGACCGGTTTGGCCTCCTCCATCATCGTTTTGAGGGCCATGACGTCGATGTTGGTGTTGATCCCGATAAAGCGCACGAGGCGGTCGTCGTTGACGATGTACTGGTCGATCCGCCCCTCCGCCTTGGAGGCGATGACGATGTCCTCGTTCGCATCGTCTTTCGGGGCATAGGCGGTCGAGGTGACGTCGGCGAGCAGGAAACTGCCGACCTTGAGGCCGTCGATGGTGACAAAATCTTTGAAACCTTCGTCTTCAACCCCGAGAATCGCGGCGACGGCGGCGTCGGCCTGGAGCGTACACTCCTTGACCCGGCCGGCGATATAGCCGTTGCGAAGCTGGGCCACCTCGCCGACGGCGTAGACGTCGGGGTCGGACGTGCGCATATGCTCGTCGACCAGAATCCCTTTGTCCGTTTCAAGTGCATCTTTGGCAAAATCGGCGGCGGGGGAGATGCCGACACCGAAGATGACAAAGGGGTTGTCGATGGTTCGCTCTTTCATAACGATCTTCGTAATCATATCCCCTTCGATCACCTTGTCCGTGATCTCCTCCTCGAAGAGGATATGGACCCGGGGGTCGGCGCCTTCGTAGATACGCTTCATCAGTGCGACGGCGGTGGGGGTCAGTGCCTTGTCGTAAAGGTGGTTCCCCCGAGAGACGAGGTAGATATGTTCCGGTCCCTCCAGGCTGCTCAGCGTATCGAGCAGCTCCAGCCCGATAGGGCCCACGCCCATCATAACGACGTTTTTGCCGACGATCCGCTGCGCGATGCACTCGGAGTCATCGGCGCTGCGGAACGTGGCGACGTTGGTGAGGCCTGTCGTGTCGAAAAGGCGGCGCGGCTCGGAACCGGTGGCGAGGATGAGCTTGTCGTAGGCATAGGAAGCGGAAGCGGTAAAGATGCGCTTGGAGGTGGGATCGAGGCCCGTGACCTCGGCGTTCAGCTCCACCTTGACGTCCGGGGGAAGGGGCAGGGCGATCTCGTCGATATCGGTGCTGCCGCTGACCAGCGCGCAGAGGTGGATGCGGTCATAGGGAGGGTGGGCCTCCTTGGTGACAATGAGTACCTCGTGCTCTGGCGACTGCTCTTTGATCGCATTGGCGATATAGGCGGCCGCGATGCCGCCGCCGACGATGACGATACGCATATCAGGCTCCTTCGTTTTTCTGGGCGGCCTTCGCCGCCTTCTTGGCCGCGGCGTAATCGTCGCGGCTCTGTGCACACTTCGCTTCCCAGTCGAACCAGCCGTCGTTGACGTTGTCCGCTTTGAGGGCGGGGCGTGCTTTCGTTTCGCTTTGCCACAGTGCCTCTTCCGGTTTGGGGCATGCCCGCACGCACTCGCCGCAGTAGATACAGAGCCAGGCGTTGTAGCGGTACTCTTTGCTTCCGTCCTCATGCTGGAAGAAGCGGATCGATTTGGGCGGGCACGCCTTCTCGCATTTGTCGCAGAAAATGCATGCCTCCTCATTATACTCTATCAATCCGCGGTAGGCCGGGGGCAGGGGCATCGGTTCGGCGGGATAGGGATGCGTGCGTATCGGTCTGAAGAGATTTAAGAAGGCGTTCATCATCGCTTTGAGCATGGCTTCCTCCTATTTCGCCGTACAGGACATGCAGGGGTCAAAGGAGGCGAGGATCGCCGGGGCGTCGGCGTACCGGCTCCCTTTGAACACCTCCATCATGGCCGGGATGCCCGAGAAGGTCGGGGTCTTGATCCGGACACGTTCAAGCATATTCTGTCCGCTGCCGCGTACGAGGTAGAAGAGCTCGCCCCGCGGTGCTTCGACGCGTACGATCGCCTCACCTTTCGGTTTGCCCTTGGCCTTCTCCATGATCTCCCCGGCGGGAAGGTTCTCGACGATGTTGCGGCAGATCGCGATGGAGTTCATGATCTCGCGCAGCCGCACCCGGTTGCGGGCATGGATGTCGCCGCCCGTTTCCAGCATCATCTCGTAGCCAAGCGCCTCGTAGGGGAAGTCGTCGGTCTCCACCCGCACGTCGGTGGCCAGTCCGGCGGCTCGGGCCAGGGGGCCCAGGGCGTTGTAGGTCTGCGCTTCCTCCAGCGAGAGCGCCCCGATGCCTCTGTACTTGAGCGAGAGGGACCAGTTGGATTCGAAGAGTTCGATGAGGTCGGCGATCTTGCCGGAGAGCTCGTCGAGGTTCTTGTGCAGCAGGGAGACCATCTCGGGGGTGAGGTCGCGGGTGACGCCGCCGATGGCGATAAAGTCGAACTGGATGCGGTTGCCGCTGATCGCCTCCTGGATATCCATCACGAGCTCCCGGTCGCCCATGATCTGCATAAAGAGCGCCTCGAAGCCGGCGTTTTCCGCCGTATGGGCCAGGCAGAGCATGTGCGAATGGATGCGGTCGAGTTCGACCATCAGCATCCGCAGGTACCTGATGCGGTCGTTCGGGGTAAAGTCCAGCAGCTTCTCCGCGGCGAGGGTGTAGGAGAGAGAGTGGGTGATGGCGCAGAGCCCGCAGACCCGCGCGACGACGAAGCCGACCTGTTTGAAGTCGAACTTGGTGGTGCAGGCCTGCTCGACGCCGCGGTGCACGAACCCCACGTCGGCATCGACGCCGACGATGGTCTCGTTCTCGCACTCGAACCGGAAACGGATGGGCTCGAGCAAAGAGATATGCTGCGACCCCAGCGGGATCTGGACGGTTTTTTTCATGCATCCCCCCTTAGCGGATGGGGCTGGGAGTCTTTGTCGAGGTAGAGGCCCGCCGCGGCGCCCTCGACATTGAGTCCGAACATATCGACGATCTCCCGTTCGCCCAGGAAGGCGGAGGGGATGACCGGCACGATGGAGGGGACGGGGGTGTCGTAGTCGCTCAGCGCGTAGTAGACGACGACGTCGTTCTTGGCGCCGTAGCGGGAGAAGATCCACTGCAGTTCGATCTTCCCTTCGCCCAGGTCTATCCCGTTGACGGTGAGAAAGTGCCACGCTTTGGGGTCGTAAAAAGCGCGGATGTCATCGAGGAGTGTGTTTAGTGTCGTTTCAATCTTCTGCATCATTGACCTTTCGCGCCATCTTGAGGCGGCTGAGTTTCCCGGCGACCGTTTCGACGGCACCGAAGAGTCTGAAGGGCGTTTCGATCGCCTTGCTTTTATGCTCCAGAATCTGCAGACTCTCAACAACGGCATCGATGATGAGCTGGGGCGAAGAGGCGCAGCCGGGGACATAGACGTCGACGGGGATGTAGCGGTCGATGCCGTCCTCGACGTTGTACATCCCGCGGAAGACCCCGCCCGCTGCGGTACACGAGCCGACGGCGATGACGACTTTGGGTTCGGGGATCTGGCAGTAGAGCTCCACGAGCCGTTCACGGGAGCGGTAGGTGACGGGGCCGGTCACGAGGAAAATGTCGGATTGCTTGGGGTTGCCGGTATTGATGACGCCGAAGCGCTCCAGATCAAAGCGGGGACCCAGCGCAGCGAGGATCTCGATATCGCAGCCGTTGCAGCTGCCCGCATTGTAGTGCAGGATCCAGGGGGATTTTTTCCGAAAAGCGCTGAAAAATTTCATAGGCTGATCCAAATAATGTTGGCCGTTGCCATTGCAAAGGCCGTGGCATAAATGATTTTAACCATCTGGTCGGTCCGGACGCGGGCGGTGGCATTGTCGACGAGATTGACGAGCAGGAAAACGGCCAGCACGAGCAGCACACCCCACAGCGGCGACGCCCCGGCAAAGAGGAAAACAAGGCCGTAGACGAAGAGGTACTCCAGGAAGCGGGCCATGTAGAGGAACTCGTAGAAGAGCCCGCTGTACTCGACTTCGACGCCCCCGACGATCTCCTGGTGCGCTTCGACGGTATCGAAGGGGGATTTTTTGAGTTTGATCGGCAGAATCATCAGCAGGGCGGCAAAGAGCAGCGGCATCTGTGCCAGGTAGCCGCCGTGTTCCAGGATGGCGCTGACGTCGAAGCTGCCCGAGACGAGGTAGAAGCCGACGGCGAGAAGCACCAGTATGGGTTCATAGGCGGCCAGGGCGGCGAGTTCGCGGTTGGCCCCCACCTGCGAATAGGGCGAGCGTACGCTGTAGCCCGCCAGGACGAGGACGATCAGGGCGAAGAGGTGCAAAAAGACGATATAGAGCAGGTTCCACCCGGCAAAAAGCGCCCCCACCGCAAGCCAGAGCAGCAGGAAGTGGGCCACGGCCAGCAGTGCGTGGGGGGCGTGGATGATGAGGGTCCGCTTGTCCATCAGCTTGAACATGTCGTAGAAGGGCTGCAGCAGGGGCGGTCCCTGACGGCGCTGCATCCGGGCGCGCAGTACCCGTTCTGCGCCGTAGACAAGACCGCCGAGCAGGGGGGCGAAGAGAATCATGACCCAACTCATCGGAGGGCTCCCGAAAGGGCGACGGCGGCAAAGAGCAGACCGAAGCCCCACTGCAGTCTCCGTGCCGCGGCGGGAGAAGGCTCCACGTAAAAGAGCGCGGCGTCAAACTCGCTCTTCTCCCCGCAGCGGTAGGGCATGACACGGTCGAAGCGCTGCAGGGAGCGCGTCAGCAGTGGCAGCAGGGCGACAATCAGTACGGGCAGCGCCAGCAGCCACAGGAGGCTGCTGTGCTGCTGCAGCATGTAGCCGCCCGCCGCTGCAAGACTGAGCAGGGTCAGCAGGGCCAGGGGTGTCATAAAGCCCGGGGGCATCATTTCGCGTTCGATGGGGAGGGTGTCCGGGGCGGTGGCAAGCAGCGCGGCGGCGATCTTGAAATAGAGCAGCACCAGCAGGGCGCTGCCGACGGCGATGCCCGTCAGCACCACGACGAGCCACGGCTGCGTATGCAGCAGCGACGCGACGGAGGCGATGGCGAAGAGTTTCCCCATAAAGAGCCCGAAGGGCGGCAGGGTGAGGGAGAAGAAGCCGAAGAAGAGGAACCCGACGCTGCGGGGGGCACGATGCAGCAGCCCTTTCATCTGCTCGACGTCCTTGAAGCCGAACTCCTTCTCGAGCACGCCCGCCGCGAGGAAGAGAAGTGCCTTGGAGAGGGCGTGAAAGAGCATCAGGACCATTGCGAGCTGCATGCTCTCGGGCGTGCCGACGGCGGCCAGGCTCATCATCAGCCCCAGCAGGGCGATGGTCGAGTAGCCGAGGATCTCCTTGAGCAGGCTGCGCGACAGCGCCAGGTAGGAGGCGGCGACGAAGACCAGGGCACCGAAGAGAGCCAGGAGGGTGCCGGGCAGGGTGCCGTCCAGCCCCGGGGCGAGCTTGAGGATCAGGAAGGGGGCGATCTTGACCATCGTCGCCGAGTGCAGGATGGCGCTGACCGGGGTGGGGGCGACCATGGCACCGAGCAGCCAGCTGTCAAAGGGGAGCGAAGCCCCCTTGACCGGGGCGGCCATGGCGAGCAGGGCCAGGGCGAGCATTAGTACCCCGCCGTCGCCCTGCAGCAGGCCGCTGAACGTGGCGGTGCCCGGGCCGTAGGCTGCGACCAGGGCGCCCAGAAGCAGGAAGACCCCGCCGACCTGGTTCATCCAGAGCGCACGCAGCGCGTTGCGGCGGCTGACACTGTCGCCGCGGAAGGCGATGAGGAGGTAAGAAGCCAGCGTCGTCATCTCAAAGAGGAAAAAGAAGAGCAAAATGGCGTCGGCGATGACGATGGCGTTCATGACGGAGAGGAAGAGCATCAGGTAGGCGACGAAAAGGCGCTGCTTCCCTTCACTGCTCTTCTCGCGGCGCATGTACTCGACGGCGTAGAGGACGATGGCCCCGCCGACGATGTTGATGATGAGGAACATGAAGCGCGCCAGGTCGTCGATGACCAGCGCCGGGGTGTCTGCCGCGGGGGTGACCGCCACGGCCCAGAGGTAGAGCGGCAGCTGCAGCAGTGCAAGCAGCAGGACCGGCACGGAGCGGTGCTTCACCCCCTGGAAGAGGAAGTAGAAGAGCAGGATGATATCGGCGGCTTCGATCAGGGTCCCGATTCCCGGCGCGATGTCAAGCGCTATCTCCCCCGGGTGCAGGAAAAGGGAGAGCGCGGTGGCCGAGAGGATGCCGAAAAGCAGTGCCGCTACCGCATAGCGCGCCCGGAGCGAGGGGAGTGCAAAGAGCAGAAGTGCCGCGGCAACCGGCGAAAAAAGTAGGAAAAAAAGCATGATATCTACCTAGCCCCGTTTCTATCTGTTTGCGGTATTTTACTCTCATTACATCACAAAACGACTACGGCAGGAATACGAAGGGTGTATAAAAAAGCGGCGGATTGTATAATGGGAGAAACAATCATGCCAAAAGGAGCCGAAAATGGACGATCACAAACTGCAGATCCTGGACAAGATGGCGCCGGAGATCGAAGAACGGATCCTGGATTACGCCTCCCACCCGGAGGGGGGACTGTTTGAACTGCTGGAGGATATCGTCTATATGAACGACCTCGAAGCGTTTGAAGCGATTTTCGAAAACGGCGGGAACGTCAACCTGCAGAACAAGTACGGCTGGACACCGTTGCACATCACCATCCGCCGCGACCGCCGCGAGATGGTGGAGTACCTGCTGACCCACGGTGCGGACATCAATAAACAAGACGGCGTCGGCTGGACCCCGCTGATGGAGAGCATCATGGATGATAAGCCCGAACTGTGCCGACGCCTCCTCGACGCCGGGGCGGATACCTCCATCGCCAATGAGCGCGGCGGCACGGCGGCGATGCTGGTGCAGAAGTTCGGCCGCACCTCAATGATGGGGATGTTCTAGGACGCTTTCGGTTGACGCAATGCGCCGCTGCAAGACGGCAAGGGTTTCGAGGTAGGCGGTTTTGAACGCGCCTTCGGAGAGTCCATCCGCCTGCGCTTCCAGTCGGCGGCACCCCTCGATCAGTTCGCTGCGGGGGCAGGGCACAGGCGCGTCCATCGCCGCGCGGCAGAGCTGCATGATTCCCCGGTACGCCCCGATCCTCCCTAGGCGTACGTCTCCCCGTTCGCTGCTGCCGTATTTGCTCCTGCCATAGAGAAAATAGGCGGTAAAAAAAAGGATCCGGATCTCTTCGGCGTCGATAGTGCGTTTCATAAGTGCAAGTCTATGCCACTTTGCATGCAAAACATCAAAACAGGGCAGAGCGCCATATGGGGAGGCTTGCAAACATATTCTTCCTTCCCCCTCTCCGGCTGCGCGGCATTTTGTGTTACACTTTTTACAGCGGCGCGGTGCGAAAAAAGTGCGCCCCGCGTATGCCGGGGAAGGGAGAGGCGATGAAAGCGATTCTGTTTTTGATGGCAGTGATGCAGGCCGTATGGGCCGCAGGAAGCATCGAGGTCAACGGGACCTCCTCGCTGCATGACTGGAGCATGGCGTCGGACACTGTCCGTGTCTACATGGTGCAGGAGAATGGCCGGGTTGAAACGCTGCAGGTCGCCCTGGCCATCGAGACGCTCAAAAGCGGGAACGAGGCGCTGGACAACGACGCCTACGAGGCCTTCGGCGTCGACCGGGCCTGTCCCGTTCTCTTCACGCTGCGCTCCCAAAACGCGGACGGCTCCCTGGAAGGGGTGATGCGCATAGGCCGCCATGAGACACCGGTCGTCGCTACGCCGGACCGTATGGAAGAGGGGGTGGTTTCGGGGACGTTCGAAACGAAAATGAGCCGTTTCGGCATCACCCCTCCCTCGCTGTTCGCCGGGATGATGGTCGTGGACGACACGGTCCGGATCCGCTACAGGGTTGCAGACGACGGCGTGCCGATACCGCCGCTGCTGCTGCGATGCCTCTTCCCGCCGCAGGAGGGCATGGCGCCGTGAAATAAAACGGCCCGCCGTCCGCATTTAGCCCTATCATGGCGGTATGATACTTCACCTCGACCTCGACAGCTTCTTTGTCTCCGCCGAACGTACCCGCAACCCCGATCTCGTGGGAAAACCCGTGATCGTCGGCGGGCGGGGGGACCCGTTCATTTTTGACGCGAAACCGGCCAGGGAGAAGAAGCTTATCCAGCTGAACCAGGGGGCTTTCGTCCCGACGCTTTTTCATGCCGAGCACGACGCCTCGAACTACTTTTTCGACGCGGGGCGCATCCGGGGGATCGTCACGACGGCCAGCTACGAAGCGAGGGCCTGCGGTGTGAAGACGGCCATGACTATCCGCGAGGCGCTGCAGCTCTGCCCCCGGGCGATCCTCGTCCCCCCGGACCATCTGCTCTACCACACCCTGTCGCATGAAATGATGGAGATGCTGGCCAAGGAGATCCCGCTGGTGGAGCAGTACAGCATCGACGAGCTCTTCGGCGACGTCACCGGCTGGATCGAGGAGCGGGAGATGCCCGGTTTCATCCGCTACCTCCAGGAGAAGGTGACGAAGGAGCTGCTGCTGCCCGTCTCCATCGGGGCGAGCAACGCCAAGTGGATCGCGAAGCTCGCGACGTCGACGGTGAAGCCCTACGGGCTGCGGGTCGTCTACGATGAGGAGATTGCCGAGTTTACGCGCGACGTCCCCGTCGGGGAGTTCCCCGGGGTGGGGAGGGCCTTCGGGAAGAAGCTGGCACGTTACGGCGTCGCCACCGTCGGCGAAGCCGTGGCGAGCCCGCACCTGTTTGCCAGCTGGGGACGGCACGGTCGCGACCTCTATGCCCGCATGAGCGGTCGGGACGGGGAGGGGATCAACCCCCGCCGCAGCCGCAAAGGGATCGGGATGTCGCGCAGCATGGACCGCCCCATCCGGGAGCGTGACGAGTTCTACCGCCGCGTGCGGGTGATGGTGCGCCACTGGACCCATACCATTGCCCGCCTGGGCGTCAACCCCACGACGTTCTATTTCAGTATCGGGTACGAGGGGCGGCTGCGCAGCAAGAAACAGTACACGGTCTACCGCTTCTTCAACGAGCGTTTTATCACCGCGTTCGCCCTGGAGAAGTTCCGGGAGCTCGATCTTTATCCGAACGCGGCCGTCACCTACATCGCCATGAGCGCGACGAAGTTCCTTCACCACGATCCCAAGGCAGTCGATATGTTCACGCTCGAGGAGGACCGGAAGATGCAGCGGCTCGACGGCGCGGTGATGAAAATGCGGGAGCGTTACGGCATGGATATCGTGCGGCGTGCCGCAGAAATGGGCAGTGAAACGTAACCGATTTGAAACGCCTTCAGGGTAAGATATCGGTATGCTGGACAGAACTTTGATGCAATCGGCCCTGGACACCTTCGAAGAGCTGCGGAGCGACCTGCTCGCGGCCCGTCACGGGACCGATCCGAACCATCCGCGTTACCGGAGCCTCCTCAACCTCAGGCAATACCTGATCCTGCGTTCAAAAGACTGGACGGAGCTGCAGGAGAAGCTTTTCCTGCTTTCGCTCTCCTCCCTGGGACGCTCCTACGCCCATGTCGCCGCCAGTGTCGATACCCTCTATGACCAGCTCTCCTCTTCGATGGGACGGGGGGAGATCTCGCCAGAAGAGACGGCGGCGTTCCACCACCTCGGCATCGCCGCGGCCCAGGAGATGATCGCACAGAACAGCCGGGCCCTTTTCGGCGGGAAGAGTTCTGCGGATACGGCGGAGCAGACGACGGCGGTCATGGTGACGCTCCCCTCCGACGCGGCCCGCAACGGCGGGGAACTGATCCGGGGGCTTTCGGAAGCCGGCGTCAACGTTTTCCGCATCAATACGGCGCACGACGACCCTGCCGTCTGGCAGGGAATGGCCGATGTGATCACGGCGCTGAACGCAACGCGTCCCGCGGAGGAGCCGCTGAAGATCTTTGTGGACCTGGCGGGACCGAAGATCCGGACGGGGCGGGTCAGACGGCTGAAGCTGCCCATTGTCCTCGGCAGCAACAAGCGCGAAAAGATGATCATGATCCGGCCCGCACCGGCGCAGACCTTTTCCGAGCGTACCGATCCCAATACCCGTGTGAGGATCCCGGGGCAGCTCGCTCTGGAGCGCACCCTCTTCGACACGCTCGTAGCGGGCGACGTGCTGAAGGTGACGGACATCAACGGGCGGCACGCCAAGATTACGATCAGGCAGATTGACGACGTCGGGGCATTGGCCGCGGTCAGCAAGAAGGTCGCCGTCGACGAGCGCTGTGCGGTATCGGCCGGCGGCCGGAAAGGATTTGTGACGGGCTGTGTCGAACAGCCCGAGCGCATCCGACTCTTTACGGGGGATCTGCTGCGCATTACCGCGACGGATGCGGAGGGGTGTGCCGCGATCCGGGACGAGACCGGGCAGACGGTTGCACCGGCGCACATCTCCTGTACGCTGCCGGCGTTCGCCTCCTATGTCCGCCCGGGCGACAGGGTCTACATTGACGACGGCAAGATCGGCCTCTTCGTCAATGAAAAGGAGGCCGACGGCGTGCTCTGCACGGTCACCCAGGCGAAACCGGGCGGGACGCTGCTCAAGGAGGAGAAGGGGATCAACCTGCCCGACACCTACCTTAACATCCCGGCCCTGACCCCGGCAGACCGGGAGAACCTGCGTGCCGTCAAGCACTTTGCCGATATGTTCGGCCTCTCGTTTTGCCAGACGGACCGTGATATCGCCGATCTGCAGGCCCTTTTGAAAGCAGAGGGGTGTGCCCGGATCGGCATCGTGCCCAAGATCGAGACCCGGCACGCCGTCTTCCGGATGCCGCGTATCCTGGAGCAGCTGCTGGTGTGGGAGAAAAGCGGGGTGATGATCGCCCGGGGGGACCTGGCGATCGAGACGGGCTTCGAGAACCTCGCCGCGATCCAGGAGAGCCTGCTCGATCTCTGCAGCGCGGCGCACCTCCCCGTGATCTGGGCGACGCAGGTGCTCGAGAGCCAGATGAAGAACAATCTCCCCAGCCGCGCCGAGATCACGGACGCGGCGATGGCGGGGCGGGCGGAGTGTGTCATGCTCAACAAGGGCCCCTTTGCCATCGATACGGCGGGGGCACTGCTGCGGATTCTGGACCGGGTACACCAGAGCTTCCGGAAAAACCGCCAGCTCCTGCGCAAAGAGACGCTCTGGTCAGTAGCCGACGCGCCGGAGGATAGCCTCTAGTCCCGGCAGGTAGCCGCCGCCGAAGGCGCGGATGTGCACAAGGTAGGGGAAGATGCGGTAGAGATCGGCCCGCTGTTCGAAAAAGCCCTCCGGGATGGGGCGGTGTTCCCGGTAACGCGCGTAGAACGCTTCGCCGAAGGTGTGGAACATCCCGATAAAAGCGAGTTCCATTTCGAAGTGGCCGTAGTAGCAGGCGGGGTCGATAAAGGCGGCCAGGCGGTTGTTCTGCGTCAGGACGTTCCCGCCCCAGACGTCGCCGTGCAGCAAAGAGGAGTGTTCGGGCTCGTCCAGAAACTGCTCGAAATCGGCGGCCAGTTTTTCGATGCGCCCCAGCAGTGCTTTATCGATCTGCCCCTCGTCGAAGGCCTTGGCGGCAAAGTCGAGCACCCGCATCTCCCGGTAGAAATCGACCCAGCGTATCCGCGGCCGGTTGCGTTGTCGGAAAGGGCCGATGGTCGTATCGGAGCCGAACCCGAAGACACCCTGGGCGGGGATACTGTGCAGGTGGGCCAGGGCATCGGCGATCTCCTCTTCGCAGGCGCCGTTGCAGGCGGCGTCGTTGGGGATGTACTCCATGACCAGGCGTCCTGCGCTTTGCTCGAATACCTCGGGTACGCGGAGGTAGGGCCGGAGGTGCTCGAGCATCGTCGCTTCCGCCTCCAGCGCAAAGGGGTCTTCGGAGGATTTGACGATCCGCTGCGTGCCGTCTTCGGCCGTCTCAAGGTCGATCGTTGCAACGGAGTTGTTGCCGAGCCGGATCGTTCTTACACCCATGACTCCCTCGTGATTTTAAGCTGCCGATCCCGGTCGTCGGTCAGAAGCAGTTCGCCGTCCTGGATCAGCGCCTGGAGTTGCATACTCCGTTCTGCCATGGCCGCAGCGTCGCCCTCTGTATCGAGCTGGATCACCTGAAGGTTGCCGAAACGCGCCAGCTTGGTACCGTTCTGGCGCCACCATGCGTCGGCCGCCCGGCGGGAATAGGTGTAGATGATCACCGCTTCGGCACGGCCGCACGCCTTGCGGACCCGCTTCTCGTCGGGCTGTCCCAGGTCGATCCAGAGCCGGATTGTGCCGTCATAATCGGTCAGCCAGAGGTCGGGTTCATCCTCCTGGACGATCCCCTTGGTAAAGGCAAGCCGTTCGTCGGCATGCAGGGCAAAAGCAGCCAGGCGCATCATCATCCGCTCTTCCGTTTCGGAGGGGTGGCGGGCGACGGTCATGTCGAAGTCATGGTAGAAGTGGCGGTCCAGATCGGAGATGGAAAGGGATACTTTGTAGATCGTTGCGCCCAGCGCCATGGGGTCTCCTTGCAAATGCGGTGCGTTATTATACAGAAGCGCAAAGCCGGGTGCAGCATTAGGGGAAACAGCAGAAGAACACAGTAAAATATAGCGATTTTGGCAGAGGGGAGTCTATGGAGTTTATTTATCTGTCGCATCTGCTTGACAGGTCGACGCCTTCTTACGGCGGCACCACGCAGATGGCGTGCGACCGGCTGGCATCGATCGAGGCGGGAGATGTCGCAAATGAATCTTTTCTCCGTATGCCTGCGCATATGGGGACCCATGTCGATATGCCGCTGCATTTTTTTGAGAAGGGGCAGGAGATCGAAAGTTTCGATGCCGCTTACTGGGTGTTTGACCGTCCGCTGATTATGGAAGTCTCCCCCGAAAGCCTGCTTATTGAAGATGAACTGATACGCCGCCTCGAAGCGATCGAGGGCAGAAACAATACCGACCTGCTGCTGGTGAAAACCGGTGCGGAGGCCTACCGCGGTGAGCGGGCATACTGGGAGAGCAACCCCGGGTTTTCGGCAGGGCTTTTTGACGTGCTGGTCGCCAGATTCCCGAAACTGCGCCTGCTGGGGTTCGACACGATCTCCGTCGCCAGTTTCCAGCATCCGCAGGCAGGCCGCGAAGCCCACAGGGCCTTTTTAAATCCGTCACGTCCGGTGCTTCTGCTCGAAGATATGCATCTTGCAGATGTTGGGGAGACGACGCCGCTGCGCCAGGTCGTTGTCGCGCCGCTGCGTATCAGCGGCAGCGACGGGCTGCCCTGTACCGTGTTGGCGGCGATTGAGTGAGCGGAAGAGGAGAGAAGATGACCAAAACCGTTTTTATTACGGGGGGTGCCAGCGGTATCGGGAAGGCGGCAGTCAAACGTTTCTACGAGGCCGGGGATCAGGTCTTTTTTATTGACAAGGACGAGGCTGCCGGCATCAGGGTGGCGGAGACCTTTGACGCGCAGCGTGTCCGCTTCTACTGCGCCGATGTCTCCGACAGTGAAGAACTCCGTGTCGCGGTGGAGAGCGCTGAAGCGGCGTTCGGGGGCATTGACACCGTCTTCGCCAATGCCGGGCAGCATCTGAGTGCCACCCTGCTCGATACGACGGAGGCGCAGTGGGATGCCCTGATGAGTGTCAACCTTAAAGGGGTTTTTCTCACCCTCAAATACACGCTGCCGAAGCTGATCGCCCGGGGCGGCGGCGCCGTCGTGCTGATGGGGTCGGATCAGTCCCTGATCGGCAAACGAAAGAGTTTCGCCTACGGTGCAACCCGCGGTGCAGTGGCGCAAATGACAAAGAGTCTTGCCCTGGATTACGCTGAAAGTAACATCCGTGTCAACTGCGTCTGTCCGGCGACCATCGAGACGCCGCTGGCGATGAAGGCGATGCGCAACGCTGCGGGGCTCAGTGAAGATGCCGATATGGAAGCGGTTTTGGCCGAGGAGCGTGCACTGCACCCGCTGGGACGGATCGGCCGGCCCGAAGAGGTGGCGGAAGCCGTCTATTTCCTCGCCTCCGACGCGGCATCGTTCATTACCGGAAGCCTGCTGCCGGTCGATGGGGGCTTTACCGCCAAGTAACCGGCCGGTTTAACGCGCTTTGGCGGCGAGAAGGTCGGAGAAGGCCGATTTGATCCGTTCTGTCGGCGGGATATGGTACCCGGTCGGCTTGTCGGCAATGACACGCATACAGGTGTTTAGCTCGAAGATGAAGAGTTCGTTCTGGGGCGTGATGTGGCAGTCGATGCCGAAAAAGTCCAGCGGGAGTTTTTCGTAGATGCGCTCCGCGTAGTCTTTCAAAAATGCCGGCGGGTGTTCGTGAAAGGCTTTTTCCGCGTTTTGGAGTGTTTCGTCTTTTTCCATCAGCTCTTTACGGGACTCCGCATGGATGTTCCAGGACGTCGAGGCGATGAGGTGGCGGGGGTAGAGTTTGCCGTCAATGACGACCAGGCGGTATTTCCGGTAGAGACCGTCCGCATCGCGGAAGTCGTAAAAGGCGATTGCATAGAAATCCCTGCCGTCGAAGGCGAAGCGTTCGAGTTTCGGCAGGTCCGCTTCACGCTCGACCAGTACCATCCCGCCGCCGCCGTGTTCGCCCGCCGAACGGAAGATATAGGGGTAATCCAGGCCGTTTTCGCTGATGAGTTCGGGGACTTCCGAGAGTCGGTGCGGCGTGATCCGGACCGTCTTGGGCATCATCAGGCCCGGGGTGTCCTTTAGAAGCGTATAGATCCGATCGCGGGTGGTCGCGAAAGTAAGTTCAGGCGGGTTGATGACGGGGGCGCTGCAGTGTTTGAGAGTTTCTCCGATCTGCAGAAGCGCATTGGTGTTGGTATCCGGATCGCAGACGGAATTGACGACGACGTCTGCGGGGGGAAGGGTGATCTGCTGCGGACGGCGCCCGCCGAAGGTGGCTGTCGTGACTGCCATTTTCTCCGGTTTCATCAGCATTGCGAGGGTATTGGTCCCTTCGAATATGACTTTGAGATCACGGGGATTCCCATTGTTCCATACGACGGTGGCATGGCTGCTGTCGGGGGCACCGATAAGGTTCAGGACGTTAAGCATGAGGACTCGCTTTCATGGTGCATTTGTCAAGGAGCATCTTCTCGACCGCTTCGTTAAAGCGGTTTATCTCTTTGGCCCCGAAGTAGCCCTTTTCCTTGACGGCATCGGCATAGTGCGCGCCACAGTTGACGCCGAAAAGGATCAGCTCTCCCTTTTTATCCAACGTACATTCGGCGGCAAAAAAGTCGAGCCCGAGCTGGTTGCGAAGCGTCTGCAGCACGGGGAACTTTTTTTTCCGGAAGTTTTTGAGAAAATCCTTCTCCTCCTTCAAAACGGCTGTCATCCGCAGCTTCAGGCCCCGATGGGCCTCTTTGTCGTTTTGGATGTGCCACCGGTCGGAGAGGATCAGGTGGCCGGGTAGGACGGTATCCCCGATAACATAAAACCGGTAGAGGCGGTAGAGACCGTCAGCTGAACGGTAGTCGGTGAAGGCGGAGGCGTAATAGGCCCTGCCGTCGAAGGCGAAGCGCTCGAGCGCATGGAGATCGTCGAGGGTTTCAAGGATGTAATGGTTCGGCCGTTCCGGATCCGCGGCAGCCTCCTTGAACAGCACGGGAAGGTTAAGATTGTGGGCTTCCAATGCATTTCGGACGTCGGCAAGTGAATGCGGCGTCAGACGGACGGTTTTGGGCATCGTAATCCCTTTGAGGGGGGTGACGGTCTCGCAGAGGCGGTCTGCGCGGATGCGGGAGATATTGGCCGGCGGATTGATAAAAGGGTAGGAGTTGCTGCGCGCGGCATGCTGGGCATGGTCCAGGGCCCGGATGCAGCGCTCGGGATCGCCGATACTGTTGTAGACGACATCGGGCCGGATATTGACGCTGATCGGGTTCGCGGCACCGCCGTAGAGCAGTTTCAGGTAACGGAAGCGGGATGGATCGAGCGGTTCGAGCAGCGGCGGAATCCAGTTGAAATCAAGAAAACGGCGTGTGCCTGTTTCATCTGTCGTCTCCAGAACGATCTCGTCCGAATCGGGCAGTCCCGCCAGTTGTAAGATGGTAGTCATGGTTATGGATGCTTTCGCGTCATTAAGATGTTGGATTATCGTGGATAGGGACTTAGAGCTCTCTAAAAATACATCAGAGGCCTGAAAGTCGGGAGGGTATGCATGGTGCAGAGGAAGGGATACTCCCCCCTCCTGCAGACCATGGAACGTTACATCATACCGCCACAGCTGCCGACAGGGATGTCACTCCAGCGGCTGAACGTAGCATTGGCGTCCGGAGCGACAATGGTAACTGTAGAATAGTTGGAGGCGTTGGCATCAAAGCTGGCCGTTGCGCTGCCGCTGACGGTCACAATACCTGCATACGGCAACACGTTGTTTCCATGGAGGCCGTCACCGTCGAAGTAATCATCCTGGTTCTGCTGGACGACCGGATCGGTTTTGAACGTGACGGTACCGCCGAGGCAGGTGGTACCGTAGGTGCCGTCAACGGTCACGTTCTCTTCGCTACCGCTCTCGAATCTTTCCATGACGAAGTCTTTGAAGTATTCGTTCCAGGTCATACTCTCGACGCCGCTTGCATTGGTTTCATACTCCGTACGGAAACCGTTACGAACCAATTTCTGATGGGAGCCGTCCTGTGCACCTGTGTCTTTATCTGTCCTGTTGAAGGTGTTTCTGTCGCCGTCGATAACGTCGCCGTTGCTGTCGACATCGACCCTTTTATCTGTGCCGTAATAGCGGGTATACATGCTCCATGCCGGTACACCGGTTGCGTCGGTGTAGTCGCCATCCGCTTCCCAAACCTGTTTATAGGAATTGTTACGTGAATATGTTCTGGACGTTGTAGTCTCATTGTTGTCATATCCCCAACTGAAGTTGTCCTGTCCCTGCCATGTCTGTTTGGTCAGGTTCGCATCGGTGCTATAGGTTCCCGAATATGAATAGGAGTAGCCCCCGTTATAGAAGTAGCGGTTGACCGGTTCACCGTTGATCGTCGTACTCGCATTGTCATAACAGTGGTCGTATTCATAGGAATAGGAATAGGTATCCGTCCAGCCGCCATCAGCCGGGTAATCGTGGCTTCCTGATTCCGTATAGGTGTAGCTTCCGCTGATAGCACATGAAGTAGTGTATGAATGGCTGTAATCGCCGCTGCCGAGCGCGGCTGCCACCTGCACCTGGATGGCCTGCTTGATGTCGGCGCCGGCTGTCGCTGCCGCAATATTGCCGTTGTAAAGCAGGCTCATGGCATTTTCTACCGTCGCGAGGTCAATACTAGCCGCTGTTTTGATGTCTGACGGCGCCGAAGGTCCCGAGGAACTGCTGCTGCCGCAGCCGACCATGATCAATGCCGCCGCTGCGACGGAAATACCTATTACGCTGAAACGTTTCATAATATGCCCCTTGTTCAGTAGTGTTAGATATTATCAGTGTAAGAATGCAAAGCTTAAGGTTTGCTTGAATATCCCCAAAACTGTTAAAAAAAATGCTCTTCTTTTGTGAAGCTTTCCTGTCATATAATAAGTTGTATTGATAAGTTGGTTTTATAAGTGATACGAAGCGGATTTCGGGGATGCCAACAAAGGATGAAGATGCTTTTCAAAAGTACGGCTGTTATGTTGTTCGCTTTAATGATGGCTGTTCTGCTGCTCACGGCGTGCGGAGACGGGTCGCATTCCGAATCGGATACATTGGTGGAGACGGTTACCGTAAGCATTGGCGGCAGTACGGCGGTCAGGGGAGCGCTTTGCGATGCGGATATCGAAGTGATGAAGCTCGACGGCAGCGTGCTGTTTTTCGCCAAAAGCAATGCGTATGACCCGCAGCGTGACGGTACGGAGTACAACGCCACGGCGACGGAGCTGCTGCCTTTCAGCGAAAGGGCTGCGGGCCGTTTCGCAGCAACACGGGCTTTCGTGGTATCGTCGCTGCCCCTGGAAGATACGATGTTGCTCTTGAAAGTGACCGGCGGTCAGGAGATCGATCCCGACGGTGATGGATTTGTCCTTGAGAATGATATACGCAGTTTCGCCGGCCCGCTTTATGCCTACGCAACGTTCGGGACGCTGCGCGACGGCAACGTGTCGGTCAACCTATTCAGTTCTGCCGCTGCCGCCGTAGCAGCGGAACGTCACCTTTTCGTACCGTCGACGGTCACAACGATCCTCGGGAAAGTAGCCGGAAAACTTTTCGCTTCGGACCCGGCAGGCGGCGCAATCGATGCGGCGACGCTGACCCGCTTCAACCCCTCTATTGTCGAAGACAACCGTTCGGTTCATTTCGGTGATCTGAACGACCCGGACAGTTACAACGCATTGGCAGGGGGCTATTACGCAACGGGACTGTATGAAGGCAGCGAAGGGCTCTGGAAACAGGATGGTGATCATGAAGGGCTTATGGATGCCTTTGAACAGCTCTACGGTACAGATACCGGACTGGCCGACAGCGACAGTGACGGCGTCAATGATTATGCCGAGGTGTGGGGCGGCACGGACCCACTGGACGGCACGAATGTCCGGGGGGATCTGCTCTTTCCCTACCAGTGGCACCTGCAGAACACAGGGCAGACGGCCGGTGCAAATGATGGTGGCATAGCCGGGGAAGACCTCGGCATCACTGGACTGCCGGCCGCCTATGCCGGCAGCGGTGACGTGGTCGTCGGCGTTGTCGATACCGGTGTCGAGTCCGGGCACCCCGATCTGAAAAACAATCTTGACATGAGCATGAGCTACCACTACGGGACACGTACGAAAGACCCCGTCCCGCTGGCAAGTGATATCGGGTACCACGGTACTTCATGCGCGGGGATTATCGGCGCGCAGGGGTTTAATGCCGTTGGGGTCCGCGGCGTTTCGCCGATGACGCGGCTGGCCGGTTTCAACGTGTTGGCAACGGGGAGGATTTCCGATTTCGCCGATGCGTTTTCCCGCAGCGGTATCGCCATCTTCTCAAACAGCTGGGGGCCGATAACGTCGGCGGCATTGACGGACTGGGGGCCGGTGCTCGAAGATGCTCTGGAAGAGGGTGCACTCAACGGACGCGGCGGAAAAGGAGCCATTTATGTCTTTGCCGCCGGCAACGATCGTACCGACAGCCATGAAGGATATGCCAATACTTCCAGTCTGCACAACAGTAAATACGCCATTACGGTTTCCGCGGTGGATGCTTCGGGCAGGCTCAGTGTCTACTCCAACACTGGGGCGAACGTTCTTGTCGCCGCAACGGGGGGTGCGTACGGGCTTACGGATCCCGCGATCGTGACGACGGACCTGACGGGGGTCGGAATTGGGCATGATACAAAGTATGATATTGACGGAAACGTTCTTGGCGACTCTGTGCTGGATGGAAACAATCCGGATGGAAACTACACCCGCTTTATGAACGGGACATCTTCGGCATGCCCGTCGGTAGCCGGTGTCTGTGCACTCATGCTTCAGGCCAATCCGGCGTTGACGCGACGGGATGCCCGCTATATTCTTGCCCGGACGGCACGTCAGAACGATGCGTCCGACGGCGGCTGGACCTTGAACGGGGCGGGATTGCCTGTTAACGGAAAATATGGTTTCGGAGTCGTGGATGCAGCTGCTGCCGTTGCCATGGCGGAAGGGTTTACAACGCTGGGGCCGGAACAGCTCATCGGGCGCTATACCGATTTGGCCAATGTTCAGATCCCCGACGCGAACAGTACGGGCATTGAGCGTGGTATCACTATTACCGAAGCGATGTCGGTCGAACATGTCGATGTCTGGATCACGACAGACCATGACCGCATCGATGACCTCCGTATCGTTCTCGTCTCGCCGTCGGGAACAGAGAGTGTCCTCGCCGTCGGCGGGGAAAACTACCTCTTCGGTTCCGCGCGTTATGCAGATTGGCGGTTTTCGACCGTACGGTGTCTGGATGAAACTTCGGTGGGTACATGGCGACTGAAAGTGATGGACCTCAGGGCCGGATACGGCGGTTTGCTGGAAAGCTGGCGTATCCGAATTAGCGGTCACTTCTAGAAGGAGAAGCAGTGAAGACTTTCTATCTGATTGCGACTGTATTGGCGGCCGTGGTGGTGTCGGCGGCTCCGGTAGAGCAGTCCCGGTATTTACAGAACAGCTACGGGAAAAAGACGCTTTTTATCAAGGCGGAAGCGAAAACGTTCGACGGGGACGAGCAGGCAGCTTCGAAACAGGCACGGACACAGAACGGAACTGCTGCACACGCCGGGGAAGTCTATTATAGGACGGGGGTAAGAAAACCTGCCTTCCGCTATGTGTCGACCGGGCGTATTGTTGTCCGCTTTGCCCCCGGGGTGGACCCGGAGACCTTTGCGGCGGCAAACGGTTTGGAGTACCGCCGAAGTTTCGGCATTGGGAAACGCAGTGCCGTTTTTATCAATAAAAGCAACGCCGACGATATCGCGAAGTCCAATGCACTTCTGCAGCAACAGAGCGTCGAGTCGGCGGAACCGGACTGGGTGATGCCAGTCAAAGTCTATTAGACGCTGTAATGATGATAAAAATGCCGAAGAAGAGACGACGGAGTCTGATGGCTATACCGCAACGCCCGACAAAGGTGCTCTAACATTGATCAAGTTATAATCTTCCAGCATGCGGAAAAGAAAGGATATGGATGTCGAAAAAAAAGACCAAAAACAGCAAAGAAACCTCAGAGATCAGGAGCAAGTTCACGCCGGACGTTCCGCTGCTACTGAAAGATCTCGGTGTGTCGGTGGCCGTTACGACCTATCAGGCCGGGAAACTGTTTCTGCTTCGCAGCACCGGCAGCAGGCTCAATGCACATTTTCGCTCTTTTTTGCGCCCGATGGGGCTTTGCGTCGATAAGAACCATATCCATATGGGGGACCTCTACAGCATCATCAAGTTTCACAACATCCCCGGAGCCTGCAACGCCCTGGAATCTCCCATACCGTTGGATGCGTGTTATCTGCCCCGCAATATCCATATTACGGGCAAAATCGATATCCATGAGATGGAAACGGACAGCGAAGGCAACCTCTGGTTCGTCAATACGCTCTATTCGACCCTGTGCAAGTTGGATTACGAACACAGTTTCGTACCGGTGTGGAGACCCGATTTCGTCACTGAGATGGTCGCGGAAGACCGATGCCATCTCAACGGGCTCTGCATGATCGATGGCAGACCGAAGTACATGACGGCTCTGGGGCGGTCCGACATGAAGGGCGGCTGGCGCGAGAACAAGCGCAACGGCGGCATACTGATAGACATTGAAACGGATGAAATCGTGTTTGAAGGGCTCTCCATGCCGCACTCGCCGCGGTGGTACCGGGGGAAACTCTGGGTACTGGAATCGGGAGAAGGCAGCCTCGCGACGCTGGACCTGGAACGCAAAGAGGTGACGACCGTTGCACAACTCCCGGGTTTTGTCAGGGGATTGGATTTTGTCGGGAACCTTGCCTTCATAGGTCTTTCGAAGATCCGTGACAGCGCTTTTTCCGGGCTGCCGATCGTCGAACGCATTGAAGAGCCTTTGTGCGGTGTATGGGTCGTTGATATCGATACGGGAGAGACCGTAGGGCACGTGGAGTTCGTCTCCGGCGTGGCAGAAGTGTTTGGCGTCAAGGCGGTACCGGCCCTCTTTCCGGAAGTGAGGGAGCTTTTCGAACCGCTGCAGCAGAACAGCATCACCGTACCGTAGTCCTCGTACTAAAAGAAGAATCTTCTCCCGTCCTCGGGTTTTTCAGCGCTCAGGGCTATGGGATCTACTCTCAACGCCATATTTCCATACTGTTTTATGCGTGGAAAGGGTTTCATCGTGGTAATCAGGGAAAGAAAAACAGGATTGCGCGTCGGTGTGATGCACTGAAGCGGATTGGATCACACATGTATCGGTATAAAACCGGTACACAGATGACGAGAGGGGAAAACGTTCCCCTTTCGTTCCGAGAGATGTCTCTTAGTCACAAAGACCGGTTGCGAGTGAACCCCAGCTGCCGTACGTGCTTGTACCGTCCGGCGCAACCAGGGTCGCTGACGTGTAGTTCGAAGCGTTGCTTTCGAAGGCGACCGTTGCCGTACCATTGCCTTTCATCGTCACCATACCGGCATACGGAAGTACATTGCCGCCATGATTGTCAAACTCGTCGAAGTATGTCTGCTGGTTTGATTGCATTACCGGTGCCGTGCTGAAGGCGACGGAACCGCCCAGGCAGCTACTGCCGACCGTACCGGAAACAGTGGTGTTCTCTTCATCCGCACCGTCGCTGTGGGTCTCGATCTTGAAGTTTTTGAAATAGATACCATTGGCAAACTCTTCGACGCCGCCGGATGTTTCGTAGAAGCTATTGAAGCCGTTGGCATACTCTTTCCAATAGGTGTCGTCATAGAGCCGCATATCTCCTGCAGTGATATCAATCTCTTGTCTAAAGCCGGACTCAACTTCCCCGGAACTGTTGACGTCGACCATTTTGAGATAACCTTTGGCTTTGAGCATTTGCTCTTCGCCCGGCGCTGTGGCTGAAGTAACATAATCGCCGTCAGCGTTCCATGTCCGTTCAACGACGGCGTTCCACGTCTCCGAGTGAGACGCTTCCGTCTCGTTGCTGTCGTAGAGGACGACGTAGTCGTAATCGACTGAATAGGACTCTTCCGAAAGGTTCGCGTCTGCATTGTAGCCATAAGTCATGCTCTCCATGATTTTGCCGTTGATGGATTGACGGCTTTGCGGCGTACCGTTGATACAGTGGTTGAAACTGTAAGCCATCGTCTCGGTATAGGACCAGCCTCCGTTGTCTTTCTGTGTGTAAGTATGGCTACTGGTCAGAGTAGTGCTACCACTGATGTCACAGTCCTGTGTAGAAGTTTCGCTGCCGGTTTCAGTCGTGTCTTTGAGTTTGGCTGCCAGCGTGGCTTTGGTCTCTTTGACCTTTGTCATCAATGCGGTGGTAGCCAGTTTACTTTCCGTCGCACTGAATATATTCACACCGCTGCGTACAAGTGCAATCGCATTTTGTGCTGTGCTGGTGTTGATATCGATGGCTGCTTTGATATCTGCCGGCGCCTTGAGGCTCGATGAGCTACTACTGCCACAGCCACCCATAATGAGTGCCGCTGCCGCTACGGAAAGTCCGATCAATCCAACATGTTTCATGACATACCCTTTATTAGTAGAAATTATTATCAGTGTATGGCGGCTAAGCTTAAATAAACCTTTATTGTGATTATAATGTGTTAAAATGATTCATGCCCAGTGGAACGGAAAGTTCTCGAATTAAATAAGTATACTTGATATAAAAAGATGAAGAATATGCATAGAACGAGAAACATATTTCATAGAGCAGCAAACCCCAAGATGTCCATTCTACATTTTTTCGGTCTTATCGCAATGCTGTCGCTCCTGTCGGCATGCGGCAGCAGCAACGGAGGCGGCAGCGACCCGGTAACCGGTACGGCAGAAACGGTTTCCAAAACGATAACGGGAAGCACGGCAGCTGCCGGGGTGCTCTGCAACGCCGATGTTGAAGTGGCGACACTGGACGGGACGGTACTGTTTCGCGGAAAAAGCAATCAATATAGTAGCCTGACCGACAGTACAGATTACAATGCGACGGCGGCGCGCCTGCTGCCTTTTGCCCAGAGGCAGGCGGGACGTTTCTCAGTTCGGCATACCTTTTTGGTCCAGAATGTTCCTGCAGAGGCCAGCATGCTGCTCGTGACAGTGCGGGGCGGTCATGACATCGATCCGGACGGTGACGGTTTTGTCGTACAGGGAGCCGACAGAAATTTCGAAGGACCGCTGTACGCCTATGCCGCGTTCGGCGATCTGGTAGAGGGCAATGTCTCGGTCAATCTCCTCAGCTCCGCCGCGGCGGTTGCGGCGGCGGAACGTCATCTATACGTCCCGTCGACCATCCGGAGGATCCTCGACGGTGCCGCAGCCGTGATGTTCAGCGGTGACCCCCGGGGCGGCCCGGTCAGCTATGCGACACTGACCCGCTTCAACCCTGCCGTGGTCGAGAACAACACATCGGCTGATTTCAGTTTTTTGGCCGATGCCGATGGCTATCGCACGCTGTCGGGGGGACTCTATGCCTCGGCGCTCTATGAGGGGAACCGGACCGGGCAGTTGCAAGACAGTGACGGAGAGGGACTTCTGGACGCTTTCGAAGGGCTGATCGGGACAGATGCGGGCAAAGCGGATACGGACGGTGACGGGGTCAACGACTACGCGGAGGTGTGGGCCGGTACGGACCCGCTCGACATCAGCAGCACGGCGGGGGATCTGCTCTATGCCTACCAATGGCATCTGCACAATAGCGGCCAGCCCAGCGGCGCTGTTTACGGCGGGGTGCCCGGCGAGGATCTGCGCATCCCAGACAATATTCCGACCTACAGGGGAAGCGGCCGCGTAGTAGTTGGTGTTGTCGATAGCGGCATAGAGTCAGGGCATCCGGATCTGAAAAACATGCTGGATATTTCACTCAGTTACAACTATCGTACGCATACGAAAGACCCTATTCCCATGGAGAGCGATATCGGTTACCACGGCACGGCCTGTGCCGGGATCATCGGTGCCCAGGGGTACAACGGCGGGGGTGTCCGCGGGGTGGCTCCAATGACACGTCTGGCGGGGTTCAACGTCTTTTCTTCGGGACGGGTATCGGACTTCACCGATGCGTTCGGCCGCTCCGATATCGATATCTTCTCGAACAGCTGGGGACCCGTATCATCGGCAAGTTTGACGGATTGGGGCTTTGAATTTGAATCGGCGCTGCAGGATGGCGCCGTGAACGGCCGCGACGGGAAAGGGGCCATCTATGTTTTCGCCGCGGGCAATGACCGGAGGGATGCGCATGAAGGGTATGCCAATACCTCCAGCCTGCACAACAGCAAGTATGCCATTACCGTTTCATCGGTGAATGCAGACGGCACGCTGAGCTCATATTCCAACACGGGGGCGAATGTGCTTGTTGCCGGGACAGGAGGCGAGTACGGTTTCGATTCCCCCGCCGTTGTTACGACGGACCTGACCGGCGTGGAGATCGGTCGCGATACCTATTATGGCCATGACGGCAGCATCATCGGGGATTCGTCGCTTGATGGCAACAACCCCGATGGCAACTACACGCGCTTTATGAACGGGACATCGGCGGCCTGTCCTTCGATTGCCGGGGTCTGTGCCCTGATCCTGCAGGCAAACCCGGAGCTGACCCGCCGGGACGTCCGGTATATTTTGGCCCGTACGGCTCGCCGGAATGACGTTGCCGACGGCAACTGGAGCAGTAACGGTGCGGGACTGCACATCAATGCCAAATACGGATTCGGTATTGCGGATGCAGCGGCGGCGGTCACGATGGCGCAAGGGTTCCCGGGCCTGGGCGACGAACGCGTGACATCGCAGTACACGGACACCGCCCGCGTGGATATACCCGATGGGGATGCGAACGGTACGGAACGTTCCATTGAGATTCCTGAGGCGATCACGGCCGAGCATGTGGATGTCTGGGTGACAGTGGACCATAGCCACATAGACGATCTGCGTATCGTGCTTATCTCGCCTGCAGGGACGGAAAGCGTCCTTGCCGTCGGGGGGGAAAACTATATCTATCCCCTGGAATCCTATACCGATTGGCGCTTTTCAACAGTGCGCTGTCTGGATGAAAATTCGCAGGGGAGCTGGCGCCTGAAAGTGATGGATGTTGTCCCCGGCAGAAGCGGTTCGTTGGAGAACTGGCGGATTCAGGTGAGTGGACATTGATAAGGAGAAGACGATGATGCTGAAAATAGTATGGCAGCTGTGTGTACTCACAGGGGTGCTTTTGGCAAAAGAGGACGGAGCATCTACATTTATACTCCAGGACAGGCATGGCAATCAGGTTCCTTTTGTCAAAGCCAAAGATGAGACACTTACCCTGACGGACAGAGAAGCGGCAACAAGAGCACGTGTTGATGGAAAAAGTACCGTGCATGCCGGGGAAGTGTTTTTCAAACACGGAACGGCTGTTCCGGCATACCGCTACATTACAACAGGACGCATAATCATCCGTTTTGAACCCGGAAGCGCCGTGGACCCGGAGGCATTTGCAGAGGCAAACGCGCTCGAATACATCAGGCCGGCCGGTGGGAGCGGGGCGGGGGGCGTGTTTGTCAATCTCAGTGACCGCAACGATCTGCTTGAATCCAACTTTCTGCGCGAAAAAGATGGGGTTGAATCGGCGGAACCCGATTGGGTCCTGCCTGTCAAACTTTATTAGGGACGCTATAATAGTGAAAAAATGCGTAAGGAGTGACGATGGGCTGGACCTGTTCTTACCAGCACGGCGATGTGTGCGACCTGCTGAAAAAAACATGCGATCCCGGTGACAAGGGATGCGTCCTCTACGGGAAGGCCGTCTTCTCCAACCCTGAAACCCCCTCCAACGCTGCCGTCAAACGGCGCGAAGAGACCCGCAAACGCAGGGGACTGCGTGACGAGATGGAGGACGCGAAGTTTTTCTAGCGCCTTCGCGCCCGCTTACCCTTTTTTCTTGTAATGGGAAAGGAAATAGTGGTAGGAGTGGGCCAGCGCTTTGTTGGTCAGGACGACAAAGGCTTTCGTCTCATCCCATCTGGCTTCCGTTTTGTCCTTGAATGCGGCGTAACGCTCCTGCATTTCAGCGTACATCTTCTCCAGTTCCTCCAGGCGCTTGTCGAACTCGGCTTTGACCTCGGCACTGTAGTGTGTCGCTTTCTCTTTCAGGGCCTCGATCTCGGCGCGGTAGCCCTCGACGGTTTTCTGACTCTCTTCGATGACCTCTTCCTCTTTTTTATGTGCGGACATAGTATCGCTCCTTTCAGTGGGATATAACTATTGTACACTATTTCCGCCGCCATTGGTAGTGCCGTTTCATTAAACGCATTATCCAAAATGAGTGTGTACAATGCGAGGCATGCGGATACTTACACTTTTATTTTTTCTTCCCCTGTTTCTTCTCGGTGCGACGGAGATTTCCGACGCCGACCTCAAAGCGCAGATCGGGCGGATGCTCATTGTTGGTTTCGATGCCGAAACGCTCGACGCCTCTGACCCTTTCGTGCGGGAACTGCGGCAGTACAAACCGGGCGGCGTGATCCTTTTTGACCTCGGCTACCCGGACCTGAAACGGACGAAGAACATCCGTTCACCCCGCCAGCTCGCCGCGTTGACGGCCCAGCTGCAGGCCTTTGCCACCGCCCCGCTGCTCGTTTCCGTGGACCAGGAGGGCGGCCGGGTCGCGCGCCTGAAACCCGCCTACGGCTTTCCTGAGGTTCCCTCGGCGGAGGCCGTCGGGATGCGGGATGACCCGGCGTACGCGCAGCAGGTATACGGGACATTGGCGACTACCCTTTCCGATGCCGGGATCAATACGGACTTTGCCCCCGACGTCGACCTGGCGGTCAATCCCGACAACACGGTAATCGTCGGCCTCAAACGCTCCTACGGCAAGTCTCCGGAAAAGGTGACGCGGTACGCGGGAATAATGCTCGATGCCCTGCGGGCGAAAAAAGTCGTCGGGGTACTGAAGCACTTCCCCGGGCACGGCTCCTCCCTGGGGGATTCGCACAAAGGTTTCGTGGACGTCAGCGAAACATGGACGCCCGTAGAGCTCGAACCCTACCGCCGCCTGATCAACGAGGGCAAAGCGGACATGATCATGACGGCCCACGTCTTCAACCGCCGTCTCGACCCCGACTACCCGGCGACGCTCTCGCACAAGATCAACACGGAGCTGCTGCGCGGCGAGCTGGGCTTCAAGGGGGTCATCGTCAGCGACGACCTGCAGATGAAGGCGATCTCGGAACACTACAGCCTTGAAGAGACGGTGCGCCTCGCCATCAACGGCGGGGTGGACATGCTGCTCTTTGCAAACCAGCTCGGCAGCAACATGCTTGGCCGGATCGTCGAGACGATCTACGCCGAGGTCAAAGCGGGGCGGATCTCCCGCGAGCGGATCGTCGAGTCGAACCGCCGTATCAATGCGCTTTACGACGCCTACGGCATCGGCGCGCCGAAAATCGTCGACAAGCCCATCGCTTTCGGCCCGCAGCGCACTGCCCTGACGAAGCAGTACATCAAACAGCACTATGGCATGGACGTGAGTGACATTACGATCGATCCGAAAGTCATCGTCCTGCACTGGACGGCCGATATGGGGCTGAAGTCTTCTTTTGCGCGCCTGCAGCCGGAGCTGCTGCCCGGAAGCCGCGGCGACATCGCGACCGCAGGTGCGCTCAACGTCTCCTCGCAGTTCCTCGTCGACCGGGACGGCACCATCTACCGCCTGATGCCGGAGAACCGGATGGCGCGCCACGTCATCGGGCTCAACTACGACAGTATCGGCATCGAGAACGTCGGCGGGGAGGGCAATGCCAAAGAGGACCTCACCCCGGCGCAGCTGCGCGCGAATATCGCGCTGGTGCGCTACCTCGCCGGGAAGTACCCGCACATGGAGTACCTCATAGGACACCACGAGTACCGCAGGATGGAAGCGACCCCGCTGTGGCGGGAACGGGACAAGGGATACCGCACGGAAAAGAGCGACCCGGGCGAGGCCTTTATGCGGAAGGTGCGCAGCGCCGTCAGCGACCTGCACCTGAAAGCCCCGCCGGAAGCGCGCTGATGGGATTCTCCCCCCTCGACTGGACCGTCTTCGGCGGCTATTTTGCCATCCTGGCCTTCAGTTCGTGGCTCTTTTCCCGCGTGAACATACGTTCATCACGCGACTACTTCGTCGGGGGGAACAGCGTCCCGATGCTCGCCGCCGCCGTCTCCGTACTGGCGACCTCGCAGTCGGCGGCGACCTTCCTGGGCGGCCCGGAGTACGCCTACCGCAGCAACCTCACCTTCGTCGGCTTCTACGTCTCGGCGCTGCTGGCCGTGCTCTTCATTGCCAAGGTGCTGGTGCCGCGCTTCTACGCAATCCGCGCCGTCACCGTCTACGAACTGCTGGAGCAGCGCTACGGCGCGAAGGCCAAACGCGAAGCGGGCATTATGTTCCTCGTCGGCCGGGTCCTCGCCAGCGGCGCGCGGCTCTACATCGGGGCGCTGGCCGTTTCGATGATCGTCTTCGCCGACATCGCGCCGCTGCACCTCTTCGCCGCCATACTTATGCTCGTGCTGGGGGCGCTGGCCTATACCTACTTCGGCGGGGTGAAGTCGGTCATCTACAGCGACGTCATCCAGGCGGTGACCTACATCGGTGCCGGTGTCGCCGTGCTGATCTACCTCTACAGCACGCTGCAGACGGACATCGGTACGATGTATGACGTTTTGAATGCCGAGGGGAAACTGACCGTCATCGACACGGCCGGAAACTTCGGCATCTGGAGCCTGTTGGGCGGCTGGCTGCTGCTCAACATCGCGGCCTACGGCCTGGACCAGGATATGACCCAGCGCGTGCTGGCCTGCAAGAACGGTCGCGACGGCTCACGGGCGCTGGTCGTCTCCATCGTCATGACGATTCCCGTCGTGCTGCTCTTCCTCGCCATCGGGCTGCTGCTTTACCTCTTTTACAACCACCCGGAACTCTCCGGCATCGGCGGCGGCGCCGTGCAGGAGTTCGGCGGGGAGAAGATCACTATTTTCATGACCTACATCCTCAACGAAATGCCCGCGGGGTTGCGCGGGTTCGTCACCGTGGGGGCGATTGCCGCCGCGCTCTCCTCGACGAACTCGGTGCTCGCGGCGATGGCCTCGGTAGCCGTGGAAGATATCTACCGTCCCTGGAAGACGGCGCGGGGCGAGATGGAAGAAAGCCACTATGTAGCCGCCGCGCGGACGGCCGTACTGCTCTTTGCGCTCGTGCTGACAATGATGGCCGTCGTGAGCTACTACTGGCAGCGGGCGACGGACCTGCCGCTGGTCAGTTTCGCGCTGGGGGTCATGAGCTTCGCCTACGCCGGACTGCTGGGCGTCTACGCCTCGGCGCTCTTTACGAAACGCGGCAGCACCCGAACGGTACCGTGGGCCTTGGGCGGCGGTTTTGTCACAGTATTACTCTTGCAGCCCTACTGTTTCGGCGGGGCCTTCTCTCTGGCCGATCAGCTTGTCGGGGGAACGGCGGTGGCGTTTGTGATTATGCAGTTCGGGAGCAGGGGAGAGTAACGTTTAAAAATGGCAATCAAAAGCTGCTTGCGGTTTTTGATTGGGCTCACCTGCTTTATTATGTATCATTCAATTAAACTCGTAATTCATAACTTATGGCATGCAGAACATTTTTATATCTCTTTGCAAGTAGTACAATCATGATAAGTGGAATTAAATATACAAGTAATCTGAAAAATGAAATCGAATTTTCAATTTCCTCTCTAAACACAATCATAACACCAATGTAAACTGAGAATGTAGCGAATACTCCAATGATGCGGCTATTCTGCCGTTTCTCATACGTAGTTTCTCTATGAATATTGTTATACGAATATTTGAAAATTGCAGATAATACTGCGTAAACAATTTGTTCGGGAATAAAATTCAAAATAAGGATATCTGTCAATTTAAAATTAGTGTATTGACTATATAACCAAAATGAAAAAGGCAAAAAAATTATATATATTGTGAGAAATACTAAAAATTCTTTAAAGGACATTTTTTACCTTTTATACGACTACGTTTAAAATGAGCAATCAAAAAGCCACCCGCGGGGTTTTGATTAGCCTCGTTTGGTTTGTCAAAGGATAGTTTAAATTAATACATATAATCATTGTCATTGAAATTACCGCAATTGATTGTAAAGACTTCGATACTCATACCAAGTATCGTTGTCTGACTGTCCCCAAACAAAAACCGCTTCACCGTTGCAGTTCATGTCCATATCATAGTTGATGGGATTCAGTGTATTGTCACTGCTTGTGAAATACTCACCATCAGTCCATGATCCTTGGATCAGTTGGCTCATCATTAGTTGCCAGCTGCTACCGTTTTTTTCATTCCAGACAAGAATAGCGTTTCCATTCTTGTCAATTTTAGCTAATGGATTAACAGACTCAATGCCTGCAGAACTTACAGGCACAGGTGTGTCCCAGTACCCGTCCATAAGTTCAATACGGTAAATCTGATACGCCGTACCCATCAACTGTTGCCAAGTAATAATGGCATTACCGTTCGCGCTCAAGGCTAAATTGGGATTAATAGTATGAACACCGTCCATACTGACACTTTTCGGTCCAGACCAGACATTGCTTTTTAACTCATTCATATAGATTTGAGCATTTGTGCCTGTATCATTCTGGTTCATCCACACAACAATTGCATTTCCACTTTCGTCCATTTCAACATCATACAAAACACTTTCCGTTGTCCCAACAGTTTTCGGAGTGTTCCATACCCCTTGCACTAATTCGCTACTGACGAGAGTCGCGTTGTAATCTTCTCGCCAAATTAGCACCCCGTTGCCTTCCGCATTGATTCTAACTTCAGGACTACGAACATAATATCCTGTAGCCACAGGTTCAGGTGTAGACCAATCTCCATCCATCGATTCTGTTTTATATATTGTATTGTTTGTTTCCCAGACAATGATTGCATGACCAAGATCATTCATTGCGACGGAATGGCCACTCGATCCTGCATCAAGATAGCTCAGTACTCTGGGCGGACTCCAAAAGCCATTGCGAAACTCTGTTATTATTAATGCTACCTCACCGGTTTGATACCATACTATGATGGCATTGCCGTTGTTGTCCATTGCTACAACAGGTTTGTATACTGGATTATAGGACTGATTAGGTACATTACTAATAAGCTCTGCTTCGCACCAAATGTTACCTCTAGATTCATGTCGTATTAATTCATAGTGACCATTATTATTATTGTAATGCCAGGTGACAATAATGATATTACCTTGGCTGTCTATTTCTGTTACTGAATATCCGCTACTTTGAAAAAATGGTTCGGGGGTACTCCATGTCTTTGTGTCAGGTAATTGTTTACTACTGGAGTTACTATTACAACCAGTAAATAGAATTATCAATGCTATAAGATATATTTTCGTATATTTCATTTCTTGTCTCAAAGTGCTTGGAATATATTAGACATAACTCTTTATTGATATCCAAAACATACTTTTGTCGGAATCGTAATAGATATTCAGACATACAAAGTGTCCTGCTATCACAAAGAATGTTTTTTAATCTCAATAAAATGACATATTTTCACATATTCTACAGAGGAATACTTAAGGTTTTTGCTGTTTGTTTGGGGGAAGTGATTTGGATAGCAGGACAGAATGTCCCACTATCAGGCAAATGGTGATACGAGGATCAGCCCCGCTGCGTCAGCCGCTCCCAGAGAAGGACGAGTGCCAACAGCAGCATTCCGGCGGCCAGGCCGCTTGCGAGTTCGGGCAGAATGAAGGGGAGGAACGCGAGGGCGTGGTGCAGCCACTCTACGTGGTGGACGAAGATGCCGCCGCCCACCAGCAGCATCGCCACGGTGCCGATGTACCCCAGCGCCTTGATGAGTTTCGGCATTGCCTGCACGAGCAGGAGGCCGGAGCGTTTCAGCAGCACCGCTTTCGTGCCCGTGCGGGTCTGGCTGAAACCGACCAGGGCGAAGCCCATGTCGTCCATGCGCACCATCAGCGCGACGATGCCGTAGACTCCCACGGTTGCCAGCAGCGCGATCAGGGTGACGACAAGGATCTGGGTCGTCAGGGCTTCCCCGGCGACGACGCCCAGCGCGATGACGATGATCTCGATGGAGAGGATGAAGTCGGTGCGGATGGCCGATGTGATCTTGGCGGCCTCGTCGACGGCGCCTTTTTGCTCTTCATTATGGTGCCCCGGCCGGAGATATTCCAGTACTTTTTCCGCCCCCTCGTAGCTGAGGTAGGCCGCCCCGAGCATCAGGATGGGCACGATCGCCCAGGGGGCGAAGGCACTGAGCAGGAAGGCGACGGGGAGGATGATGGCCTTGTTGCGGAAAGAGCCCTTGGTAATGGCCCAGAGCACGGGCAGTTCGCGCGAACTGGCGTGGCCGGAGGCCTGCTCGGCGTTGACGGCGAGGTCGTCGCCCAGGACGCCGCCCACTTTTTTGGCCGCGACCTTGCTCATGACGGCCGTGTCGTCGAGTAGCGCCGCGATATCGTCGAGAATGGCGAAGAAGCCCCCGGTCATTGATCCCTCCTGGAGGGCATGAACATGCCCTGGATAAAGTTGCATATAGTACCATATCGGTAGGAATGAAAATGAGCTTTGATTCGAAACAGTGTTATATCGGTGTCATGTCGGGAACGAGCCTGGACGGGGTGGACGTCGTGCTCTGTCCCGTGGACGGGGAGGGCATCGAGCTGGCGGCGTCGCTTGCCTACCCCTTTGACGCGCAGCTGCGTGCTGACCTGCTCCGCGTCATCGGCGGCAGCACGACGCTGGAGGAGATAGGGGAGCTGGACCACCGCCTGGGCATCCTCTTCGCCGACGCCGTGCAGGCGCTCATCCGCGAGCACCACCTCGACACAGGCCGGATCGAGGCAATAGGCCTGCACGGCCAGACGCTCTGGCACCGTCCCACAGGCCCCATGCCTTTTACGATGCAGCTGGGTGACCCCAACATCGTCTGTGCCCGTACGGGCATCAGGACCGTCGCGGATTTCCGCCGGAAGGATGTAGCGTTTGGGGGGCAGGGCGCGCCCTTCGCCCCGGCGTTTCACCGCTTCCTCTTCGAGAAACTCCAAGGGCGCACCCTCGTTGTCAATATCGGCGGGATGGCCAACATCACCGTCATCGGCGACGAACTGCTGGGGTACGATACGGGGCCGGGCAACGTGCTGATGGACGGCTGGTGCGCGGAGAAGTTCGGCTGCTCCTATGATGAGAACGGCACCATCGCGCAGCGGGGGGAAGTAGACGAAGGCGTGCTGGGCGCGATGCTCTCCGACCCCTATTTTTCGCGCCCGGCACCCAAAAGCACGGGGCGGGAGTATTTCAACGCCGCGCGGGCGGAGCGCTTTGTCAAAGAGGGGATGCGCAGCGATGCCTTCCTGGCGACCCTGACGGAGCTGACGGCGCGCAGCATCGCACAGGAGGCCGCGAAATACGCCCCATCGAGGCTGCTGCTCTGCGGCGGCGGGGCAGAGAACGTCTACCTGCGGGGGCGGATCGCCTCGCAGCTGGAGGGCGTCGAGGTTGTCCGCACCGACGAGTATGGCATCCCCGGCGACTGGATGGAGGCGATGGCCTTCGCCTGGTTGGCATACAAGCGCATGAACGAAGAGGCCGTCGAGCTCTCCAGCGTGACGGGCGCGTCGCAAAATACGATCCTCGGGGGGATATATGCATAAAGTAAAAGCGTGGCTGGCAAAGACGCCCTACCGCGACTGGGAGGTGGAAGTCGCCAGTGCCGACGCCAGCTTCCGGCGCTATTTCCGGCTGCGCCGGGGGAGGGAGAAGCTCATTGTCATGGATGCTTCGCTGGAGAAGGAGTCGCTTGTTCCTTTCCTCGACGTGACAGGGAGGCTGCATGGCGTCGACGTCAAGGCGCCGCAGATCTACCTGGAAGACCGGGACGAAGGCTTCCTCGTCCTGGAGGATTTCGGCTCGCGCTCCCTGCTCAATGTCCTGAATGAGGCGAACTTCGACTCCTACTACAGCAGCGCCATCGACGAGATCGTCAAGATGCAGGCCGCGGATGCGGAGGGGCTGCCGCTCTACGACAAGGCCTTTTTGCACTTTGAGATGGACCTGATGAAAACATGGTTCCTGGAAAAGTACCTTGGGATGACCCTCAGCGAAGAGGAGGAACGGATGCTGGAAGAGGTGCTGGACACGATCTCGGAGACGGTGCTGTCGCAGCCGCAGGGGGTCTTCGTCCACCGCGATTTCCACTCGCGCAACATCATGGTGACGCCCACGGACGAAACGGGGGTCATCGACTACCAGGACGCCATGAAGGGGGCGGTGACCTACGACCTTGTATCCCTGCTCAAGGACCTCTACATCCGTTTCGAACCGGAAGAGATGGCGGCGCTGGCGCTGCGCTTCCGGGACAGGGCGGGCATCGTCGCCGACGACGCAACTTTCCTGAAGTGGTTCGACTTCATGGGACTGCAGCGCCACATCAAGGTGCTGGGCATCTTTGCGCGGCTCTGGCTGCGCGACGGCAAACCGGGCTACCTCGGCGACCTGCCGCTGACGCTGCGCTACACGATAGAAGCGGCCAACCGCTACGAAGAGACGAAGCCGCTCGCGGCACTGCTTGAGCGGGTGACACTGCCGCCGCTTCCGGCGAAGAGTGAAGCGCAATAGAAGCCATACGTCTAAAAAAAGGAGAAAATGAATGGATACAGCGATGATTTTGGCGGCAGGCAAGGGCGAGCGGATGCGCCCGCTCACGAACACGATCCCGAAGCCCCTGCTCGAAGTCCGGGGCAAACCGCTTATTGTGCATCACATCGAACGCCTCGCGGCGGCGGGGTTCAAACGGATCGTGATCAACATCGCCTACCTGGGCTACATGATCCCCGAAGCGCTGGGCAACGGGTCAAAGTGGGGGGTGGAGATTTTCTACTCCGATGAGCAGCACGAGGAGCCTCTGGGCGTGATAGGGGGCATCGTCAAGGCGCTGGGGATGCTGGGAGACGAAACGTTTCTCATCATCAGCGGCGACGTCTGGACGGACTTCCCTTTCGACACGTCGTTCGAACTGCCCGCATCGCTGGGGCACCTTATCCTCGTGCCCAACCCCGAGCACAACCCCGAAGGCGACTTCGCCATCGAGGAGGGGCGCGCCGCCTGCGACGAGGATGAGGAGAACTTCACCTTTTCGGGCATCGGCTACTATGCGCCGAAATTCTTCTGGGGACTGACGTACGGCAACAAGCCCCTGAAGATCACCTACTGTACGAAGATGGCCGGGAACCTTGTCTCGGCGGAACTCTACGAGGGAGAGTGGCGCGACATCGGGACGCCGGAGCGGCTGGCCGAACTGAACGAAGAGGGCTGAACGCGGCGATGAGGGGGAGTAGAAGATGATCGACACGCGGCAAGGCATTCGGAAGTTCGCCAACCTGGGGGGCGTCGAGAACCGGGTTGACCGCCTCATTCGCTTTGCTGTCTCGCTGATCGTGGCGCTTCTGGCGGCCTACCTCCCCGAGTACGAAGGATTGGGCAGCGAAGGACGGGCGACCTTCTTCATTCTCATCTTCGCTGCCGGGCTCTGGCTGACGGAGGCGATTCCCGCCTTTGCCGTCTCCTTTCTTATTATCGCGTTGGAAATAGTGATGCTCGGCCTTATCCCCGGCGGGGAGTGGGAATCGTTCCTCTCGCCATGGGCCAGCCCGCTCGTTTTTCTCTTCCTGGCCGGGTTCATCATGGCCAGCGCGGCGTCGAAGACCCGCCTGGACATCTGGATCGCCAAGCGGGTCCTTTTTCTGGTCGGCAACCGTCCCGAGCACATTATGAGCGGGATGATCCTGGTGACCTTTACGATGTCGATGTTCATCTCCAATACGGCGACAGCCGCACTGATCGTCTCGATCCTCTTTCCCATGCTCGCTACGATGCGGCCGGACAACCCCTACAAAAAGGGGCTGATGCTCGCGGTCACGATGGCCGCCAATATCGGGGGGATGGGAACCATCATCGGGACGCCGCCCAACGCCATCGCCGTAGGGCTGCTGGGAACCTCTGCCCCCAGCTTCGTGGGCTGGATGATGCTGGCGCTTCCGCCGGCAGTACTGCTTGTCATCTCACTGCGTTACCTGCTGCTGAAACGCTACCCCTCCAACGAAGCGCTGATCGACCTCGGCCCGCTGCACGGGGTCGACCATACCGACGACACCAGTATTGTGCATGCGACGGTGCCGAGCGTGCCCAGCTGGAAAAAGAGCGCCGTCGTCCTCACCTTTTCACTGACAATAATGCTCTGGCTGACGGGGCCGCTGCACCACATCCCGACGACGGTCGTCTCCTTCCTTCCCATCGTCATCTTTACGATGCTGGGTATCCTGGAAGCGGAGGATATCCGGGCGCTGCACTGGGATGTCATCATCCTGATCATCGGGGGGCTCTCCCTGGGGAGCGCCGTGAGCAGCAGCGGGCTGGACGACTGGATCGCGACGCTCTTTGCCGAGCAGACGCTGCCGCTGCTCCTGCTTGTTCCGATCTTCGCCTACCTCGTCGTGCTGCTCTCAAACTTTATGAGCAATACGGCCGCGGCGAACATCCTGCTGCCGCTGGTGGCTGCTGTTGCCGTCGTCATCGGCAACAGCAGCCCGGTACTGGCCGTCGTCACCGTTGCGCTCAGTGCCTCGCTGGCGATGGCCCTGCCGGTCTCGACACCGCCCAACGCCATCGTCTTCGCGTCTGGGGCGCTGAAAAGCCGGGATTTCTGGATGATGGGGATCGTCTCCGGGGTGCTGGGACCCCTTGTGATCCTGGGGTGGATCTACCTGGTGTCTATGTTTTTTTAACCTAGAGGGGAGATGCTTTTTTGATGGAAATCATTACTCAAAAAAGAGAGGGATTTCATGATTGTAGTGCTGTATTTCATAATAATCTTTTTGCTATATACTGCTTATAATGCAGGGCATACCATATGGGCTGCTATTAATCTTTTTTTTGCATTCGCATTCATTCTCGTAATCATCGCTGATCATAGACATAAAAAAAGTATCATCAATGAAGAATGAAGAAGATGATGAAAGCGCGACAGAATAACCTTACGTCCTACATAATCAGTTGGAAGTAGTCTTTCTTCTAGCCCTGAACAACCCACGTTTGCTCAATAAGCAGGGTTTCATCCGAGTAGACCCGCCCGACAAAGGTCTGCCCGGCTTCGTAGGTGCTGACCCCTTTGGGCGTGCCGCTCATAATGATGTCACCATCCTCCAGCGTCATAAATGATTTGATCTCTTCGAGCATAACTGAGGGTTTGTACATCATAAGACCGTAGCCGGCGTATTGCTGCAGTTTGCCGTCGACGTACAGGGTCATCCGGAGCGAATCCATCGGGCCGTTGAACGGGACGAAGTCGCTCAGAACGGCCGAGCCGTCAAACCCCTTCGCCCGCTCCCAGGGCAGCCCCTTCTCTTTCAAACGGTTCTGGATAGAAGCTTTGGTGAGGTCGAGGCCGAAGCCTATTCCCGCGATCTCACCCGTTTCGATGAGAAAACAGATCTCCCCCTCGAAGCGGCAGGTCGGCTCGACGTAGCGGAGGGTGTCGGTGATGGCAGAGTTCGGTTTGTTGAAGACGACCATCTGTTCGGGGATCTCGTTTCCGAGCTCCTCGATGTGTTCGACGTAGTTGCGGCCGATGCAGACGACTTTGGAGGGCAAGAGCCCGCGGCCGTCGAAAACGATCTGATTCACTTGACGCTCTGCGTGATCGTGTGGCTGTCGCCGGGCGCGATGACGACACTGTTGGAGAGGGCGTTCGCGGTTTCAATACAGACCATCGAGGTGTAACCGTCGTCGGCGAAATCCTCCATGCGGGCGGCTTTGTCGATCCACGGGTTCCAGACGACGGTGGAGCTGCTGCCGCTTTTGCCGACGATGACGGTGCGCCCCAGCCGTTCGTCGAGCAGGATCACCGTATCTTCCGTATCGAGGTAGACGCGGTCGGTTTCGCGGGTGATCCCGATGGGGGCGCTGGAGGCTTTGCGGGCGAAACCGTCCAGGGCGTCGGCATAGGTGATCCCCTCAAGCCCGACGATACTGACGGCGGCGATGCTGCCGACGTTGAAGTAGGTGTGCAGCGCTTCGGTGATCTCGAAGGGTTCGCTGCCGAGGTTCTTCGTCGTGAGGGCGAGCTCAAGCTGCTCGCCTATGGTGATGCGCATCGTCAGCTCGAAAAGGTAGGGAAACCAGCGCCGCTCATGCTGCTCAAGCATTGTGTCATCGAGCATCAGGGTGACGATGGTACTACCGGTCTCGTCCGACTCCTCCACGCTCTCCAGGCGCCACAGGACGCTGCGGGCAAAGCCGTGCTGGGGACGCTCGGGGATGTCGGGGTCCATGCCGAACCAGGGCCAGCAGACGGGGACGCCGCCGCGGATGGCCCGTCCCGGTTCGAAGCGGGCCGTCGGGCTGAGCCAGAGCAGTTCGGGCTGACCGTGCCGCGCGTATTCGAAAAGGTGCGCCCCCTGCAGGGCTATTTTCGCCGTGGCTTCGTAATTGCTGATCTCGATGATTTCCAGGCCGTTTTCCGCGGTGACGATCTTATGCATGGGTTCTCCTTGACTTGTGTCCGGTAATGGCATAGTAGAAGATAAAGGCGTAACAGACAAAGCCGAGCACGTAGCCGTTACGCAGTGTGCCGCCGATCTCCCCAAGCTGGCCGAAGAGCAGCGGCAGAAGGGCGCCCCCGGCGATGCCCATGATGAGCAGGGCGCTTCCTTTGGCGGTCAGGGGACCCAGGTCCCGGAGTGCCAGCGGCCAGACGGCGGGCCACACAAGGGCGTTGGCAAGCCCCAGAAGGGCGACGAAGGCAAGGCTGTCGGGCAGGGTGGCGATGCCGCTCCAGCCCCAGAGGATCGACGAGAGGGTATGGCTCTGTTCGCTGCTCCAGAGGATCCCGGCCGTAAAGAGCAGCCCTGCCACGGCAGTGTAGCGCAGTGCCTTCTCCTGGGAGATGAACCTGGGGATCGTCGTCACGCCGATGAGGTAACCCAGTACCATAAAGACCATCGTGTAGGCGGTGAGCGCCGTGGCGTTAGCAATGCCGAGGGACTGGCCGTAGAGGCCGATGGTGTCACCCGCGATCACCTCGATGCCGACATAGAAAAAGAGGGTGACGGCCCCGAGCAGGAGGTGCGGATGGCGCCAGACGGAATCATCCGGGGAGGCCGGGACGGCTTCAAACGGGAGTTTCGGCAGCGGCGCGAGGCGGACGAAGACGGCCAGCAGCGCCAGGGCGGACGCCATGGAGAGGTAGGGGGAGACGAGTTTCTGCGCCAGGGCCGCTTTCACTTCCGGCGTCGCGTCGGCAGAGACGGGGGCGGTGAGGTCGGCGAAGATGAGCGCGGTAAAGAGCAGCGGGGCAAGGACCCCGGCGCCTTTGTTGATGAGGCCCATGATGCTGATGCGCGCCGCGGCGCTCTCCAGGGGGCCGATATGGACGATGTAGGGGTTCGAGGCCGTCTGCAGCAGAGTAAGGCCCGCGCCCAGGGTAAAGAGGCCGCCGAGGAAGAGGCGGTAGTCGGCACTCTGGGCCGCGGGGATGAAGAGCAGGGCGCCGGCGGCCATGATGCCGAGCCCCAGGGCCATCCCCTGCTTGTAGCCGGTGTACTTCAGTACCGCCGCCATCGGAAGCGCCATCACCGTGTAGGCGATGTAGAAGGAGAAAGTGACCAGAAGCGCTTCGAAGGCGGTGAGGTCGCAGATGACCTTGAGAAAGGGGATGAGCGACCCGTTGAGCCAGGTGACGAATCCGAAGATGAAAAAAAGCAGGCCGAGGATGGCCATCGGCAGGGCGGCGGAAGCTTTGTCAGGCATGGACGGCCTCCTGGAGGTAGCGTGCGACGGCATCCTCGTCATTGGTATGGGGCAGAACGATGTCCGCAGCGGCCTTCACTTCGTCCAGGGCATTCTGCACGGCGCAGGCGGTCCCGGCGAGTTCGAACATCCCCAGGTCGTTGAGGCTGTCGCCGAAGACGGTGAAGTCGGCGGTGTCGTGTTCCATGTATTCGGCGACCTTCGCCATGGCGTGGGCCTTGTCGCCGAGGGGGTGCAGGATGGTAAGGTAGTAGCCCCCCGTATACTTCTCCGGGGAGAGCTTGAACTCCAGCGCATCACCGAAAAGTTTCTTGAAGTGCTCCGTGAGCGGCCGCAGGCGTGCCTCTTCGGCCATATAGACGATCTTTAGCGTCTCCTCCATCGCTTCCATGCGCCCCAGCCGCTCCAGGCGGGGGTCTTTTCTGTAGTTTTCCAGCACCTGCCGCTGCATCGGCGTGACGTTTTCGGGGTAGCGGAACGCTTCGTTAAGGTCGCGGTCGGTGAGGCCGATGACGAAGGGCTCGATATTGTCAAAGCGGCGTCCCGCCTCGATCAGTTCGTCCCCGATCTCTTTGCCGACGGTTTTGATGTCGATGAGGGTTTTGTCCGGGAGGACGACCATGGAGCCGTCGAGCAGGATCATCGGCGCGTCGAGATGCAGGGCGCTGAGGAAATCGTGCGACTTGGAAAAACTGCGGGCCGTGGCGACGGTGAGGGGCGTGTGGCGGGCGATGCGGTTCCAGACGTCGCGCGAAAAGGGGCTGACGCTCTGGTCGGAACGCAGAAAAGTGTGGTCGAGATCGGTCAGAAAAACAGGTGAATTCATAAGGCATAGTGTAGCACTTGTGCGCTTGGAAACGGACTTACAGCATCCCCAGCTGCAGCCGCGCCTCCTCGCTCATCTTCTCCATCGTCCAGGGGGGATCGAAGACGAGGTTGGCTTCGACGACGAGGTCGGGTTCGTCGTCGATGAGGTAGCCGATGTTACGGACCTGGTCGATCAGGCTCTCGGAAACGGGGCAGGTGGCGGAGGTGAGGGTCATCGTCACGACGCACCTGGTCGCCCCGCCGTTCTCTTTGGCGCAGTCGATGCTGTAGATGAGCCCTAGGTCGTAGATATTGACGGGGATCTCCGGGTCGTAGATGCCGCGCAGCTTTTCGGTGATCTTCTCTTTGAGGGTGTCGAACTTCATATCAGGCTTCCTTGCAGGCCTTGGCGTACCCGTAAATGACGTTCAAAAAGGCTTCGAGCCCCTGCTGACGGACGGGGCTGAGCAGCTCCATGACTCCCATCTCTTTGAGTTTGTTCGGATCGAAAGCAAGGATCTCGTCGGGGGTCCGGTCGTGGAAGATGCCCAGAAGCATCACGAGCATCCCTTTTGCGATGATGGAGTCCCCTTCGGCCTCGAGGAGGATCTTCCCTTTGTCATAGGCTTTGTGCAGCCAAGCCAGGGAGGAACACCCCTTGATGATGTTCTCCTCGGTCTTGTACTGCGGCTCGAGCTTCCCCGCCTCCTTGCCGAAATCGAGGATGTACTCCATCTTCGCGTCTTTGTCGGGGAGGAGGGCGAGGTCCTCTTTGTAGAGCTGAACCTGTTCATCCATCGTCATGGTATCTCCTTTGTAGCGGCGGGTGCCGTAAAATATGCCGATTGGAAATCGGCACGGATACGTTCGGCGTACGCGCTGTCGCCGACACTGTCGATCAGGGCCTCGGCGAAGGCGAGGACGAGCATGCGGCGCGCCTCCTCCTCCGCGATCCCCCGCGAACGCAGGTAGAAAAGCGCGTCTTCATCGAGCTGGCCTATGGTCGCCCCGTGGGACGCTTCGAGTTCGTCGGTGTAGATCTCCAGCTGCGGTTTGGCGTACATATAGGCCTGCGGGGAGAGCAGCACGGCTTTGGTGTTCTGCCGGGCGTCGGCGTAGCGCGCCTTGGCGTCGACACGGATGAGGCCGTCGAAGATCCCGGTGGCCGCGCCGCGCAGGACGCTGCGCGCCTCCTGAACGCAGGTCGCATGGGGCGCGTTATGGTTGATGTGCACGACGTTGCCCCGGCGCGCCGTGCCCGATGCCATCAGCAGGTGGCCGGCGTCGCAGCGGGCATGGCTCTCCAGGTCGATCTTGTAGAGGTGGAGGGCCTGGGCAGTACCGAAGTCGAAGGTCTTCAGCTCCAGGCTGCCGTTTGCGCCGACATGGAAGCGGTGGGTGCCGATAAGCGCTGTCTCCTCCGCCGTGCCGCTTTCGTCACGGATCCACAGCAGGACGGCACCGTCGCCGATCTCGGCGTCAATGCCGTAAAGCACTAAGCTCTCCGCACTTGCTTCTCCCTCGAAGGTCTCGAAGAGCTCCGCATGTTTGCCGGGCGTGACGGTGACGGAGAGGCGGTAGGGCAGCAGGGCCCGGGCGTCGCTGACGATATGCCGGAGCTCAAAACCTGCATCCTCGGAAATCTCGAGCGCGATGACGGCGGGCGCCAGCAGGTGCGAAAGAAAATAGAGCGCGTCGTAGTGGTCCGGATCGGCCGTGAAAGGGGAGCGGTAGGAGACCGAACACCCCGCCGGGATCTCGGTGACTACCCCGTTTTCGATGACGAGGCGTTCGCCGGTTTTCGGCGTGTGCACCGCCGCCGTTTTTAGGGTGTAGTCGCGTGCGAGCAGGGGTTTGATCGCAAAATGGCGGTATTGCTCCGTTTTGTTGCCTGGAAGGCCGAGGGACGAGAGCCGTTCGAACAGCGGCCCCTGGGCCTGTTCCCGGACGAGGTCAAGGGTCAGCGCACCCATCACGCATCCTCCGCGATGGCCCCGTAGCCCTCGGCCTCGAGGCGCTTGACCAGTTCCGGGCCGCCCGTTTTGACGATTTTACCGTCTCGCAGGACATGGATGTAGTCGGGGTCGATATAGTCGAGGATGCGGCTGTAGTGGGTGATGACGAGGAAGGTGCGCTCCCCGTTCTTCATCCGGTTGATCCCCTCGGAAACGGCTTTGAGCGCATCGATGTCGAGGCCGGAGTCGATCTCGTCGAGGAGGATGACGTCGGGCTGCAGGATCTCCATCTGCAGGATCTCGTTGCGTTTTTTCTCGCCGCCGGAGAAGCCTTCGTTGAGGTTGCGCGAGATCATGTCCGGCTTCATCCCCAGCTGTTCGACGTGGGTGCGCATCAGCCGCAGAAACTGCGCCGCGTTTGTTTCGGGTTTTCCCTCGTGGCGCTCCTTGGCGTTGAGGGCGGTGCGCAGGAAATAGGCGTTGTTGACGCCGGGGATCTCGACAGGGTTCTGGAAACTGAGGAAGATCCCTGCCAGGGCCCGCTCCTCCGGTTCCAGTTCAAGGACATTCTGCCCGTTGTAAATGACTTCCCCCTCCGTGACGTCGACGTCGTAATGGCCGACGACGGCTTTGGAGAGGGTCGACTTGCCCGCGCCGTTGGGGCCCATGATGGCATGGACTTTCCCCTTTTCAAGGGTGAGGCTGAGGCCTTTGAGAATGGTGTTGCCGCCGATCGCGGCATGCAGGTTTTTTATCTCCATCATCCGACACTTCCTTCCAGGGTGAGATTGAGAAGCTCTTTGGCTTCGACGGCGAACTCCATGGGGAGCTGGGCGAAGACCTCCTTGCAGAAGCCGTGGACGATCATGGAGACGGCGTCTTCTTCGCCGATGCCCCGCGAGCGGAGGTAGAAGAGCTGTTCGTCGCTGATCTTGCTCGTCGTCGCCTCGTGTTCGATCTGCGCGGAGGCCTCCTGCGACTCGAGGTAGGGGAAGGTGTGCGCCCCGCACTCCCCGCCGATAAGGAGGCTGTCGCACTGGCTGAAGTTGCGCGCCCCCGCTGCGTTGGGCCCCACTTTGACCAGGCCGCGGTAGCTGTTCTGGCCGTGCATGGCGGAGATCCCCTTGGAGACGATGGTCGAACGGGTGTTTTTCCCCACGTGGATCATCTTCGTGCCCGTGTCCGCCTGCTGGGCGCGGCTCGTGACGGCGACGGAGTAGAATTCGCCGACGCTGTTGTCGCCCTTGAGGATGCAGCTGGGGTATTTCCAGGTGATCGAAGAGCCTGTCTCCACCTGGGTCCAGGAGATCTTGGAATTCTCCCCTTCGCAGATGCCGCGCTTGGTGACGAAGTTGTAGATCCCCCCTTCGCCCTCGCTGTCGCCGGGGTACCAGTTCTGGATGGTGGAGTACTTGATCTCCGCGTCCTTTTTCGCGATGAGCTCGACGACGGCGGCGTGGAGCTGGTTCTCATCGCGCTGCGGGGCGGAACATCCCTCGTTGTAGGAGACGTAGCTCCCTTCGTCGGCGATGATGAGCGTACGCTCGAACTGGCCGGTGTTCTGGGCGTTGATGCGGAAATAGGTGGAGAGCTCCATCGGGCAGCGGACCCCTTTGGGGACGTAGACGAAGGTGCCGTCGGTGAAGACGGCGGCATTGAGGGCGGCATAGTAGTTGTCCGTCATCGGGACGACGGAGAACATATACTCCTGCACCAGTTCGGTGTGCTCGCGCATCGCCTCGGAGATGGAGCAGAAGATAATCCCGAGCTCCTGGAGGGTGTCGGCGTAGGTCGTCTTGACCGAGACGGAGTCGAAGACCGCGTCGACGGCGATGCCCTGCAGCATCTTCTGCTCGTCCAGGGGGATGCCGAGTTTGTCGTAGGCTTCCAGGATCTTCGGGTCGACCTCGTCGAGGCTGTTGGGGGCTTTTTTCGGGGCGGAGAAGTAGGAGATGGCCTGGTAGTCGATGGAGGTATAGTGCAGGTGGGCCCAGTGGGGCTCCTCCATCCCTTCCCATTTGTGCAGGGCCTTGATGCGCAGCTCGGTCATCCACCCGGGCTCATCCTTTTTGGCGGAGATGAAGCGGATGATCTCCTCGTTCAGCCCCGGCGGTACGGTGTCTTCTTCGATATCGACGGTAAAGCCGAGTTCGTAATCTTTCGCAAGAATTTTGTCTACTTCAGTCTGTGCCATAGCGGCTCCTTTTGAAGTGTTTATGGAGCCACTATAGAGCAAATAAGACAAAATCACTCTTAAAAAATAAAACAGTCGCAGATGCTATGGTGAAATAAAGTCGGTGAATTTCGGAATGAATAAAAAAGGTTGAGAATAGGTGATTTGATTGTAAAAGCATGGCGCGGTGGATGTGAGAAGCGTCACAAAACGTGAACTGCTTCACGTTTTTAGCTTTGAAACCGGCGTGTTGTCGAACAGAGTGAGACCACGAAGGTGGTGTCATAAATAAAGAGCAACGCGATACCTTAATAGCGAAGCGGGTGAGAGTGTATTGGAACAGTTGGAAATAGGTTGATAAAAGGTGATTTGATTGTAAAAGCATGGCGCGGTGGACGGGACTCGAACCCGCGACCCCCTGCGTGACAGGCAGGTATTCTAACCAGCTGAACTACCACCGCACATGAAGTAGAGCGAAAGTATACTTCGCTAACTTTAAAAAGAGCTTTTTGGGCGTTTGAAAATACCCGTTTGGCGACCCTTGAAGGATTTGAACCTCCGTCTCTACCATGAAGTGGCAGCGTCCTTGGCCCCTAGACGAAAGGGTCATCGTGCAAAAGCAGGGCAGGATTATACTCTGAAGTTGCCTATTCTGTTATTAATTTATCGAAAGTCGGATTTTTATTCTGTTTCTCCGTCCATATGAAAAAAGAGGAGACGAACAGGGCATAAAGGAAAGTATTTGCCTTTACCTGGGTAAAGAATCTATCGGGACGTGAGCAGACTGCCGACGAAGTAAAAAGTATTGGTTTGGTACAGGGAGGATTTTTGATTCGTGTGTTTCGGGAGTGGTGGGAACTACTGGACTCGAACCAGTGGCATCTACCTTGTAAGGGTAGCGCTCTACCAACTGAGCTAAGCTCCCAACCAAAACGTGGCGCGGTGGACGGGACTCGAACCCGCGACCCCCTGCGTGACAGGCAGGTATTCTAACCAACTGAACTACCACCGCATCCGTAATAAGTAGGGCGAAATTTTACCGCTTAATCTTTAAAAAAAGATTAATTTGGTCTCATTTCATCTTGCAAAATGAATGGTGTCCCGTGTTGGATTCGAACCAACGGCCACATCATTAAAAGTGACGTGCTCTACCAGCTGAGCTAACGAGACATGCTCACAAATGCAAGGCCGAAATTATAGGGAAATCCGGCTGAGAAAGTCAAGAAAAAATTATGAAATTTTGAAAAATGTCTTTTTGTCCAGCAGCATCAGCATTTTGACCGCATGCAGGACCGTCTGTTCCTGTATATAGTTGCGGTCACCGTTTAGCTGCAGCCGCGCCGTTTCAAGCGCCTCTTTGCTGCGGACGGCGACCTGGATCGTGCCGACGGGTTTTTGCGGCGTGCCTCCTGTCGGACCGGCGACGCCGCTGACGGCGATGGCATAGTCGGCCCCGGCAACTTCGAGCGCGCCGGCGCTCATCGCTTCGACAACCTCGCGGCTGACGGCGCCGTGGGCCTCAAGGGTAGCGTTTTCCACGGCGATCCAGGCGGATTTGAGGCGGTTGGAGTAGGTGATGAGGGCACCTTCAAATACGCCCGACGCTCCGCTCTCCTTTGTAAGGTAGTAGCTCAGCAGGCCGCCGGTACAGCTCTCGGCGAAGGTGACCGTTTTACCCGCGGCCTGGAGGAGCTCGATGAGCCACAGGGCGATATTGTCCGTCGCAACGCTGCTCGGAAACCGGGTGACGAGCTGCTGGAGTGCGCCGTCGACATCCCCGAAACGTTCCGCGCTGAGGCGGCACTGCAGCCAGCCGGGAACGGGGGAGGTGAGGGCGTACGCCACGCGGTAGCTCTCGGCAACCTGCCTGAGCACGGGTTTGAGCGCCGTCTCATCACTCTCGAAAAGATGGATCAGGGCACTGTCGGCAGGGGTGGCGTGCAGCTCGGGCGCGGGCAGTTCGCCGCCGTTCTCGACCTGTATGACGTGCAGCTGCAGCAGCCCCTCACTGAGATGGTAGTACTCCGGACTCAGGCTGAGCGAACGGGAGGGGACGAGTGCCGCCTCGCGCATGACGAGCGTATCTTCCGTCAGCGTAGCGATCTCCCGCGCGACCAGGGCGGCCAGGGAAGGCTCGCAGAGGATGAGACAGGTCTGCGCTTTTTCCGAGTCGCCGGTATGCTCGGGGAAAAAGCGTTCGGCTTCTTTGAAAAGAAAGCGCCGGTCCGGTTCAATGCCGAAGCGGGCGAAGTGGCGGTCGATATAGCGGCGCATCGGTTCGTTTTCAATCAGGCCGTCGCCGATCAGGAAAAGGGAGTACTTCATACCGTGAGTATAGCGCAAAACACTCCGTTGTCGCCGCGGGAAAGATTGCGCCGTGATCGGCCCCGGCGCAGGAATAAACAGCTTTTTTTAATGGGTGAGAAGCTATAATGCACCAATTTTTTAGAATGTGAATATTCGCCCTTCTTGAAGGAAAATGATGGATTATAAAGCGACACTGCTTCTGCCCACGACGGACTTTGCCATGCGCGGCAACCTGGTCCAGAACGAACCCCTGCGCTATGCAAGATGGTTCGAAGAGGGCGTGTATGAGAAGATGAAACAAAAACGCGAGGGTGCCCCGTCTTTCACCCTGCACGACGGCCCGCCCTATGCCAACGGCCATACGCACATCGGTCATGCGCTGAACAAGATCCTCAAAGACATTATCGTCAAGCAGCACTACTTCAACGGCAGCAGCGTCCGCTTCACCCCGGGCTGGGACTGCCACGGTCTGCCGATCGAGCAGCAGGTCGAGAAGAAACTCGGCGGCAAGCAGAAGAAAGAGGCGCTCTCCACGGCCGAAGTGCGCAGGCTCTGCCGCGAACACGCCGAAAGTTTTGTCGGGATCCAGCGTGACGAGTTCAAGCAGCTCGGCGTCATCGCGGACTGGGAGAAGCCCTACCTGACGATGGACTACAAGTTCGAAGCGAACATCTACCGTACCCTCTGCGACGTCGCGAGGAAGGGACTGCTGGTCGAGCGCAGCAAGCCGGTCTACTGGAGCTGGGCGGAGCGCACCGCGCTGGCCGAGGCGGAAGTGGAGTACGAGGACAAAGAGGACTACTCCATCTTCGTCGCTTTCGAGCTGAGCGAAGAGTCCAAAGTCCGTCTGGGCATCGAGGGCAACGCCGCGCCGGTCATCTGGACGACGACCCCGTGGACCCTGCCGGCCAATACAGGGATCTCCCTGAACCCGGACGAGAAGTACGTCCGAACGGCCGACGGCTACATCGTCGCCCAGAAGCTCTACGACGCCCTGATTGCACAGGGGATCGTCAAGGGCGAGGTCGTCCAGACCTTCGACGCGAAGCAGTTCGAGAACCTGCACGCGGTGAACCCGCTCAACGGCCGCCGCTCGCATATCGTGCTCGGCGAACACGTCCTGATGGACAACGGTACGGGGTGCGTCCATACGGCACCGGGCCACGGGGAGGACGACTACCGCGTCGGCCTCAAGTACAACCTCGACGTCATCATGCCGGTCGACGAAACGGGCTGTTACGACCAGAGCGTCGTGCGTGAACGCCTCATCCCGGACGCGGAAAGCTTCGTCGGCATGCACATCTTCAAAGCCAACGAGCCGATCATCGAGCTGCTCGGAGCGAGCCTGCTCAAGGTCAGCAAGTTCAACCACTCCTACCCGCACTGCTGGCGTTCACATACGCCGCTGATCTTCCGTGCGACGAAGCAGTGGTTCATCGCCGTTGACGAAAAGCCCGAAGGGGAGAACCGCACCCTGCGCGAAATCGCGGCGGAAGAGCTTGCAAAGACAACCTTCTACCCCGAGTCGGGACGCAAACGCCTCGAATCCATGGTCGGTAACCGCCCGGACTGGTGTATCTCCCGCCAGCGCGACTGGGGTGTGCCGATCGCCTTCTTCCGCGTGAAGGCGACGGGCGAGGTGATCCTCGACGAAAAGGTGCTGAACTTCATCGCGATGGTCTTCGAGATGCAGGGGACCGACGCGTGGTACAGCATGCCGATCGAGCAGCTGCTCTACCCGGGCAGTGGTTACAAGCCCGAAGAGCTTGAAAAGGTCAGCGATATCCTCGACGTCTGGTTCGACAGCGGCTCGACGTGGAACGCCGTGCTCAAATCGCGCAACTATGACGCGGGCAGCTACCCCGCGGACGTTTACCTCGAGGGAAGCGACCAGCACCGCGGCTGGTTCCAGAGTTCGCTCTTCCTCAGTGCCGCCGTCGAGCACCGCGCGCCGTACAAGGCGATCATCACGCACGGCTTTACGATGGACGGCAAGGGCGAGAAAATGTCCAAATCGAAGGGCAACGTAGTCGCACCGGACAAAGTGCTGAAACAGTTCGGTTCCGAGATTCTGCGCCTCTGGGTCGCGATGACCGATTATCAGAACGACCAGAAGATCAGTGACGAGATCCTGAAACAGACGGCGGAACAGTACCGCAAACTGCGCAACACTTTCCGCTTCCTCCTGGCGAACATCGACGACCTGGAAACGATCGTCCCGTTTGGAGAGATGGGGGTACTGGACCAGTGGATCGTCTCCAAGGCCTCCCACGTTTTCGACAATGTCCACGGGCAGTTCGAACGCTACAACTTCGTCGGCGGGATGAGCACGCTCAACAACTTCATCGTCAATGAGCTGAGCGGGATCTACCTCGACATCACGAAAGACCGCCTCTACTGCGACGGGAAGAATGATCCGCACCGCCGCGCCAGCCAGAGCGCGATGGCGATGATCACCCGTTCGATGCTGCTGCTCGTCGCGCCGATTCTCACCTATACGGCCGACGAGATCGTCGAGGCGGCGCCGGCGGTGATCAAGGGCGATGCCGTGAGCATCTTCGATCTTGAATACGCTTCGATCGACGTGCCGACGAGCACCTTCAACGAGTGTGCGCTGGTCAAGGTCAGAGAGGGGATGTACGAGATCGTCGACGCCCTCAAAAAAGAGAAGAAGATTAAGAGTACATTGGAACTGTCCCTGCATACGGACGCGGCGATCGTCACAGCGCTGCCGCAGACCGAGGCCGAGGACTGGTTCGTCGTTTCCGGCGTCCTGCCGCTCGAGACGGCCGGCGAGACGCTGGGCGAATTCGACGTGGACGGCGAGCGCTACGTGATCGCGGCGGCATCGCGGCAGAAGTGTCCGCGCTGCTGGAAGTTCCACGCCCATGAAGCGGATGCGCTCTGTGCCCGCTGTGCGGAGGTGACCGGTGCCTGACCTGGCTGCCCCTGCGCCGATGGCGTTCATCGTCGAGACGGTCCTGGTGATCTTTGCCGTGGTCGCCATCGGTATCCTGGCCGTGCGCCGGGCAAAAAAAGCAAAGGATGAACATTGATGACGCTTAAAGAGGCTCTGAAACTCTCGCCGGATGCGCTGGAGGCCCTGCGTGCCGAACTGAAGTCGAAGATCGAAGGCGACAGCGAACTGGGCGCCTATGTCGGTCTCGAGAGTGCCGGCAGCGGCGTTCCCATTGCGGTCAAGGATAACATCCAGGTCAAGGAGTGGAGCGTCACGTCGGGCTCGAAAATCCTGCAGGGCTACGTGGCCCCGTACAACGCGACCGTGGTCGAGAAACTGCTTGCGGCGGGCCTTTCGCCGTTCGGGCGGACGAATATGGACGAGTTCGCGATGGGGTCGACGACGGAGAGCAGCTACTACGGCAAGACGCTCAACCCGCGCAACCGCGGCTGCGTCCCGGGCGGCAGCTCCGGCGGTTCCGCGGCGGCGGTCGCGGCGGGCCTCGCCGTGGCGGCGCTGGGCTCCGATACCGGCGGTTCCATCCGCCAGCCGGCGGCCTTCTGCGGCATCGTCGGGATGAAACCGACCTACGGCCGCGTCAGCCGCTACGGCCTGGGCGCTTATGCCAGCTCGCTGGACCAGATCGGGCCGATGACGCAGAACGTCGAGGACGCGGCGATCCTCTATGACATCATCAGCGGCTACGACCCGAAAGACTCCTCCAGCGCGGACGTCGCCTACGAGAGCGTCGCGGACAAGCTCGACCCGTCGCGCAAACTGACCATCGCGATCATTCCCTCCTACCTGGAAGGGGCATCTGATGCGGTCAAGCAGGGGTACAGCAAGGCGGTTGAAGCCCTGAAAGCCGCGGGCCACACTATCGTCGAGAAGTCGATGATGGACGCCAAGTACGACATCTCCGCGTACTACATCACCGCGACGGCGGAAGCGTCCACGAACCTCGCCCGCTACGACGGCATCCGCTACGGCAGCCGCATCGAAGGGGAGAACCTCTCCGACCTTTTTATCAAGAGCCGTTCCGAAGGCTTCGGCGAAGAGGTCAAGCGCCGTATCCTGCTGGGGAACTTCGTCCTCTCCAGCGGGTACTACGACGCCTACTACGTCAAGGCGCAGAAAGTACGCCACCTGATCAAAGAGGAGTACGAGAAGCTCTTCGAAGAAGTTGACCTGATCCTGAGCCCCGTTGCCCCGGATACGGCGTACGAATTCGGAGCGCTCTCCGACCCGCTGCAGATGTACCTGAGCGACATCTACACGATCTCGGTCAACCTTGCCGGACTTCCGGCGATCTCCCTGCCGGTCGATACGGCGGAGAACGGCATGCCGGTCGGGCTTCAGCTTATTGCCAAAGCCTTTGATGAACAAACACTTTTCGACGGTGCGCTCAGCCTTGAGCAGGCCGTAAACCTTTAAGAAGGAGTCCTATGAAAATCCGTAAACGTGCATTGACATTCGAAGATGTCCTGCTGGTCCCGCGTTATTCCGAAGTGCTGCCCAAGGAGGTCAGCCTCACGACTAAACTCACCAAGAACATCACGATGAATATCCCGATGGTCTCTGCGGCGATGGATACCGTCACCGAGTACCGCGCGGCGATCGCCATGGCTCGCCTGGGCGGTATCGGTATCATTCACAAAAATATGGATATCGAAAGCCAGGTCAAGCAGGTCAAGAAGGTGAAAAAGAGCGAGTCGGGGATCATCATCGACCCGATCTACGTCTATCCGGACGCGACCCTGGCCGATGCCGAGGCACTGATGCAGGAGTACCGTATCTCCGGTGTACCGGTCGTCGACCTCTACAACAAACTGCTCGGAATCCTGACCAACCGCGACATGCGTTTTGAAAAAGACCTGAGCAAGCGTGCCGACGCCGTCATGACGAAGATGCCGCTGATTACCGCCGGCAAGAACATCTCCCTTGACGAAGCGGAGCAGATCATGCACAAAAACAAGATCGAGAAGCTGCCGATCATCGATGACGAAGGACACCTCCAGGGGCTGATCACGATCAAAGATATCAAGAAGCGTATCGAGTATCCCTCCGCGCTCAAAGATGAGTTCGGCCGTCTGCGCGTCGGTGCGGCGATCGGTGTCGGTCAGCTTGACCGTGCGCAGGCGCTTGTCGACGCGGGTGTCGACGTGCTTGTCCTCGACTCCGCCCACGGTCACTCCAAGGGGATCATCGACACCGTCAAGGCGATCAAGGCGCAGATGAATATCGATATTATTGCCGGAAACGTCGCGACGGCTGAAGCGGTCGAAGCACTGGCCGCAGCGGGTGCGGACGCGGTCAAAGTCGGTATCGGACCGGGATCGATCTGTACGACGCGTATCGTCGCCGGTGTCGGCGTGCCGCAGATCTCCGCGATCGACGAGTGTGCCGAAGCTGGCCGCCGCGTCGGTGTACCGATCGTCGCCGACGGCGGGATCAAGTACTCCGGTGACATCGCCAAGGCCCTTGCCGTCGGTGCAAGCAGTATCATGGCCGGTTCGCTTCTGGCAGGGACGAAAGAGTCGCCGGGCGACCTGATCAACTACCAGGGGCGCCAGTACAAGTCCTACCGCGGCATGGGCTCCATCGGTGCGATGACCAAGGGGAGTACCGACCGTTACTTCCAAGAAGGCACGGCGGCGGACAAGCTCGTACCGGAAGGGATCGAGGGACGCGTACCGTACCGCGGACCGATCGCCGGCATCGTGCACCAGATGATGGGCGGCCTTCGCTCCTCTATGGGCTACTGCGGTTCCGAGAGCATCGAGGCGTTCTGGCAGAATGCCGAGTTCGTCGAGATCACGAGCGCGGGCCTCAAAGAGTCCCACGTCCACGACGTCCAGATTACGGCGGAAGCACCGAATTATCATATCTGATTGGTATACTGTCGGATAGCGTAAGCGCACAGCTTCACGCCACTGCGCTATAAGAGGCCGCCATGAAGAGTTCAGGCGGCGACAGCGGAGGGGCCGACCCCTCGAGCTGCAATGATGAGGGGAGTAACAAATGCATTTTCAGACCAAAGCGCTTCACGAAGGCTACAGCAAGGATATGCAGGGAACGATGGCGGTGCCCATCTATCAGACGACGGCCTACGAATTCCGCGACGCGGAGCATGCGGCGAACCTGTTTGCGCTTAAAGAGCTCGGCAACATCTATACCCGCCTGAACAACCCGACGACGGACGTCTTCGAAAAACGTTTTGCGTCGCTCGAGGGCGGTGCGGCCGCCCTGGCGACGTCCAGCGGCATGGCGGCCATCTTCTACGCCCTGGTCAATGCGGCGGAAGCGGGCGACAACATCGTCTGCGCCGCGCAGCTCTACGGCGGCTCGCTCACCCTGACGGCCCACACCCTCAAGCGTTTCGGCATCGAAGCGCGTTTCTTCGACGTCCATAATCCCGCCGAAGCGGAAAAGCTGATCGACGACAAGACCAAGGCGCTCTTCTTCGAGACCCTGACCAACCCGAGCATCGACGTTCCGAACATTGATGAACTCGCCGCACTCGCGGACAAGTACGGCGTTCTCAGCATCGTTGACAACACCGTCGCCACCCCGGCGCTCTGCCGGCCGATCGAACACGGGATCGACGTCGTCGTCCACAGTGCGAGCAAATACACGACGGGGCAGGGGTTGGCAATAGGCGGGATCATGGTCGAACGCAATAACCTTGTCGAAAAGCTCCGCGGCAATGCACGCTACCCGCAGTTCAACGAGCCCGACGCCAGCTACCACGGCCTGGTCTACGTCGACGTGCCGCTGCCGGCCTATACCCTGCGCGGACGGCTCAGCCTCCTGCGCGATATCGGCGCCGTGGGCTCGCCGTTCAACTCCTGGCTCTTTATCCAGGGGCTCGAGACGCTGAAAATAAGGATGAAAGAGCACTCGCACAATGCGATGATGCTCGCCAAGTTCCTGGAGACGCACCCGATGGTCAAACGGGTCAACTACCCGGGCCTGGAGTCGAACAAGAACTTCGCGAATGCGCAGCGCTACTTCGAGGGCGGGATGAGCAGCGGCCTGCTCAGCTTTGAAGTCGCCGACCTGGAAACGGCCAAGAAGGTCGCCGACGCGACAAAGCTCTATTCGCTCGTCGTCAACATCGGAGACTCGAAGTCCATCATCACGCACCCGGCCTCGACGACGCACCAGCAGCTCAGCCCCGAAGAGATGGACGCCTGCGGCGTGCCGGCAGGGCTGATCCGCATCAGCGCGGGTCTCGAGAACGCCGAGGACCTTATCGCGGACATCAAACAGGCACTTGAGGCGGCATCATAGACCCGTTGAACCTTCAGACCCGTACCGAGCACTTTACCAATCCGCTCTACCTTGAGAGCGGGCGTATCCTCGAACCGTATGATATTGTCTATGAAACCTATGGGCACCTCAGCGAGGCGAAAGACAACGTCGTTGTCGTGACGCATGCCCTGACGGGGTCGCATCATGCCGCGGGCCTCTATGAAGGTGACAACAAACCGGGATGGTGGGACGGCCTGATCGGTCCCGGCAAGGCGATCGATACGGACCGTTTCTTCGTCATCTGTTCCAACGTCGTCGGCAGCTGTTTCGGTTCGACCGGACCGATGTCGCCGATGCTTCCGAACGAAGAGCCCTACCGCTACAAGTTCCCCGTGATCACGGTCAAGGATATGGTCAAGGCACAGCGTATCCTTTTTGACCGCCTGGGGATCCACCGGGTCCACGCCATCGTCGGTGGCTCCATGGGCGGCATGCAGGCGCTGCAGTTCGCGGTGCACTACCCCAACTTTGCCGACCGGATCGTCGCGATGGCCTGTACCCACGCGACCCAGCCCTGGGCGATCGCGTTTAACAAGATCGCCCAGGAGGCGATCCTGAAAGACCCCGATTTCAAAAGCGGCTATTATGACCCGGCAGATATCAAAGCGAACGGTCTGACGGGCATGGCCGTCGGCCGGATGGCGGGACATATCAGTTTCCTCTCGCCCTACAGCATGGAGCGCAAATTCGGGCGCGAATACAAGCGCACCGACGGCCTGTTCGAACTCTTCGGGAAGTTCCAGGTGGAGTCGTACCTCGAGTACAACGGCTACAACTTTACCAAATGGTTCGACCCGCTGAGTTACCTCTACATCACGAAGGCGATCAACATCTACGACCTCTCGAGGGGATTCGACACCCTCGAGGAGGCGCTTTTGCGTATCAGAAGCCGCCTCTACCTGGTCAGTTTCGAAAACGATATGCTCTTCATCCCCGACGAGATGCGGGTGATGGCGGATATTCTCGCCAAAGAGAAGATGATCCCGGTGGACTACCTGGAAGTCCCGAGTGATTACGGTCACGATGCCTTCCTGGTCGAACTGGAGAAGTTCAAGGACTACGTACGCGAAGCGCTGGAACACGGCGTCTAACGCAACAGATCGAGGCTGCGTACAGCAAAGGAGTGAGAGTGGAAGCGAACGATTTTGAAGGGCGTCTGGAAGAGGCTAAACAGATCCTTGAAAAACTGATGAACCCCGAGATGACCCTCGAAGAGAGCGTCAAGGCCTATGAGTCGGGAACCAAGGCGCTCAAAGAGGCGCAGCAGATTCTCGAAGCGGCGCGCAAAAAGATCGAACAGATCCGCGGCGGGGAGGAGACGGAGTCGTGACGGTTGGCGTGCTGCAGCTTCCCTCGGTCGGCATGAGTACGACGAAGCTGTATCACTATGTGCGGATCGCCCACAAACGCGGCGTACGCGTCCTGCTGATGGGCGAATACCTCCTGAACTCCTTTTTCAAAGAGCTGCAGCAGACGCCGGTCTCGATGCTGCGCGAACTCTGTGATCACCAGCTCGGCATACTTCGGGATCTCGCGGCCGCCTATGACATGACCTTCGTTGCCCCCCTGGTGACGGTCAAAGCGGGCACCCCCTTTAAAAGCATCGTCAAAATCTCCCCCCGTTCGACGGCCTATTACCAGCAGCAGGTACTGATCGACTATCCGCACTGGAACGAAGCCGCTTTCTTCGCCAACCCGGTCGAACCGCTTCACGAACCGATGACCTTCCGAGTCGACAATGTCCGTTTCGGCATCCTCGGCGGCTATGAGCTGCATTTCGACGCATTGTGGCAGAGTATCTGGGAGAAGAGGATCGACTGCATCCTGCTGCCGACGGCCTCCACCTTCGAATCGCAGCAGCGCTGGCGCGACCTGATCCGAATGCGCGCCTTTACGCACAACTGCTTCGTGCTGCGGGCCAACCGTATCGGCGACGTAAAAGACGACGGGCATCTGTGGCGCTTTTACGGCGATTCGCTGCTGGCCAATCCCGACGGCGAGATCGAAAGCACGCTGGGGGATAGGGAGGAGCTGATGGTCGTCGAGATCGACCATGCGCAGGTGATGGAGTCGCGCCGGGGCTGGAAGTTCAAAGAGGCGATGGAGAAACGGCGTGATTAAATGGAAGAAGTGGCTCAAAGAGCTGATCGTACTTGCACTGCTTACCGCGGTAGGCGCCACCGTCATCGGCTACCTGCGTGCCCCATCCTTCGAAGGTGCCGCTCTGCCCAAGGTGGAGGTCTCCAAACTCTACGGGCTGGCCTATGACAGCAGCGTCAAACCGGACAAGCCCTACATCCTGCATTTCTGGGCGACCTGGTGCCCCGTCTGCCATGCGGAAGCGGGCAACATCGACGCCCTTGCCAAAGACGAGAAGGTCATTACCGTCGCCGTCAAATCGGGCGGGCTGGAGAAGATCGGCGAATATATGAGAGCAAACGACCTCTCTTTCCCCGTCATCAACGACCAGAACGGCGCCATTGCGGAGGCGTTCAGGATCGGCGTCTTCCCGACGACGATCATTGTCGGCAGAGACGGCAAAGTCTTCTGGGCCGAGAGCGGCTATACGACGACGTGGGGACTGAAGCTGCGGCTCTGGCTGGCCGAGATTTTCTAAATAGACGATAGCGGGCAGCTCTTCAATCTACAATTTTGACAACACTCTTCTGCCACTTTTTTAGAAAAAGTAGCGCAAAAAGCGGCCTTTCGCGAATCGCTCATCCCTCCCGGCTTTGGGCCTCCGGGATGGCTTATAAAGAGCGCTCAAGGCCAATTTCTGATTTCATTGAATGCGCTTTGTCGAGACAAAGCTCTTTAGGAACAAAATAGCTTCGGTTCCCGAAGCGCATTAAATCAATAGGCAACCTGTCGTTAAGCGTGCCTTGGAAGCCGTTGCGGAGGCATAAAGCCGGGACCAGCGAGCGATTCGCGCAACGACGATTTTCTTTTGGTTCTTTTCTTATGAAAAAGAAAAGAATGAAGAGGCAGATCGTTCACATAATAAGTACAGGAGAGGGAAATGTTCTGCGTCAGTAGACCGTCACGACAAGCTTCCGGCTACCGCCATGATCGCGGTGTTCGCCGAGGTAGATCCCCTGCCAGGTGCCGAGGTTGAGACGGCCGTTGGTGACGGGGATGGTCAGCGAGGTGCCGAGCATAACGCTTTTGATATGTGCGGGCATATCGTCGTCGCCTTCGTAGGTGTGGACGTAGTAGGGCTTGGCGTCGGCGACATCGGTGAAGAAGCGCTCCATGTCTTTGCGGACAGTGGGATCGGCGTTTTCATTGAGAGAGATCGATGCACTGGTGTGTTTGAGGAAGAGGTGAGCGAGGCCCGTCGTTACGCCGGATGCCGCGACGGCATTGTCAATGGCATCGGTGATGAGGTGGAATCCCCGCGGGTAGGGGGGCAGGGTGACGGTGGTTTGGAACAAACCGTTTACTCCTCCGCGAGCCTGTTCATCATAAAGAGGTAGAGCTCTTTGTGCGGTACGTCTTTGTCCAGCGCTTCGCGGTAGAGCCCCGTGACCTGGAGATGGTGTTTCTCATAGGAGAAGTGGGGGAAGTGGTTCTGCCATGCTTCCTTGATGCGCTGGGTCGCCATGCGGTCGACCAGCCACTCTTTGAACATCATGTAGGTGCCGAAGAACATCCCCGTGAAGAGAATGGCGAGGATGATGAGCAGGTGGCAGTCGATCTTTTCGAGCTCCTTGTGAAAGAGGAGGCTCAGCGGCAGGAGGATGATGTTCCAGAGAATAAGGAAGACAAGAATCGTGCGGCCGATACGCAGTTTCAGTCCCGGGATCTTGCCTTCGAGTTTGAGGCCGTCGTCGTGGTTCTTGTTGATCTCGAGCAGTTCGCGCAGCAGCAGCGGCTGGTCATTGCTACGGGTCACAAAGGGGATGATGGTCTTGTCGATAAAGGCGAGCACGCTTCCTCCTGCGGTTTTGTGGGGACATTATAGCGGTTTTTACACATTTTGGCCGTTCGGACTGCCTAAAATGGGAGGCTCTGGGTGAATTTATCAAAAAGTTATTAAACTTTTTAATGTTACAGTGCGATTAGCTATTTGAGGAGGTGCGGAGAATGATGCACTATTTCCATCGTCAGATCAAACTCTGGGGGGAAGAGGTCCAGCAGTCGCTGCAGGCAAAGCGGATCGCCATCATCGGAAGCGGCGGCCTGGGGAGTTCGCTCGCGTTTGCCCTGGGGGCGACGGGAATCGGGGAGATTCATATCGTGGATTTCGATGAGGTGAGCGTGCACAACATTCACCGCCAGATCGCTTTCAAGACGGGGGACGAGGGCAAAAACAAAGCCGTCGTCAATGCCGGCATCGTCGAGGCCCGCTGCCCCTATACGAAAGCGTATGCCCATGAGTGCGACTTCAACGCCTTCGCGAAAAAAGGGATCGAAGTCGACCTGATCCTCGATGCGACGGACAACCTCCCGACACGGGGACAGATCAACGAATATGCCAAGATCCACAACACGCCGTGGGTCTACGGTTCGGTCGAAGCGTTTCACGGGCAGGTCTGTTTCTTCGACCGCTCCTCTTTCAACGATGTGTTCAAGATCACGCTCAAAGAGCCCGCGGGGATTGCCGCACCGATCGTCATGCATATCGCCTCGCTGCAGGCGAACCTGGCCCTGCGCTACCTGGCGGGCCAGCCGGTCAAAAAAGATTTTCTCTACTACCTCTTTTTCAACGACGAGGGCGAACTCGTGACACAGAAATTCGGCCTTCCTGTATAACGGCGGCTGTTTTACTCCCTGCTAAGCAGCGCACGCTATAATTTCATACTTAAAACAGGTATGGCCGGAGACCCGGGTACGGGTATCGGGGCAGACCGGATTTCAATGTGGAGAAGTGCGATGCGCGGTTACAAGATTTTTGCCGGGAGTGCCAGCGAAGAGTTTGCGAAAGAGGTCTGCAGATACCTCGACGTCCCCCTGGCCAAAGCGGATATCAAACGTTTCAGCGACGGGGAGATCTCCGTTCAGATTGCAGAGAGCGTCCGCGGACGCGACGTGTTCATCATCCAGTCAACGGGAGCCCCGTCCAACGACAACCTGATGGAGCTGCTCATCATGACCGATGCGCTTCGCCGCTCTTCTGCGAGCTCCATTACGGCAGTCATCCCGTATTTCGGCTACGCACGCCAGGACCGTAAAGCGGCACCGCGTGTCCCCATCAGCGCGAAACTCGTCGCGAACCTCTACCAGACGGCGGGCATCGACCGTCTTGTGACCATCGACCTGCACGCGGGCCAGATCCAGGGCTTCTTTGACATCCCTGTTGACAACCTCTACGGCTCCATCATCTTCCAGCAGTACATCAAGGAGAAAAACCTCCCGAACCCGATCATCGCCAGCCCGGATATCGGCGGGGTCGCACGCGCACGCTATTTCGCAGAGAAACTGGGCCTGGAGATGGTCATCGTCGACAAACGCCGCGAAAAGGCAAACGTGGCCGAAGTCATGAACATTATCGGCGACGTCGAAGGCAAGGATGTCATTATGATCGACGACATGGTCGATACGGCCGGGACGATGGTGAAAGCGGCAGCGGCGCTCAAAGCCAAGGGCGCGACCTCCGTCATGGCCTGTGCGACGCACGGGGTTCTGAGCGGCAAAGCCTACGAGAACCTTGACAAGGGCGAACTCGATGAGCTGATCATCTCCAACTCCCTGGCGACCAAACCCCACCCGAACATCAAGGTTCTGACCGTAGCACCGCTCTTCGGCGAAGTCATCCGCCGCGTTTACCACAACGAGAGCGTTAACAGTCTGTTCGCATAAGCAGGGAGCACAATGGACCTGAGCCACATTCGCAACTTCTCTATCATCGCCCACATCGACCACGGTAAAAGTACCCTGGCCGACCGGATCATCCAGGAGTGCGGCTCCGTGACGGAGCGTGAACTCAAATCGCAGATGATGGACACGATGGACATCGAGCAGGAGCGCGGTATCACCATCAAGGCACAGAGCGTCCGGCTCGATTACGTCAAGGACGGCGAACACTACGTCCTGAACCTCATTGACACCCCGGGCCACGTCGACTTCAGTTACGAAGTCAGCAAGTCACTGGCTTCCTCTGACGGCGCGCTGCTGATCGTCGACGCGGCACAGGGGGTCGAGGCGCAGACCATCGCCAACGTCTACCTTGCCATGGAAAATGAACTTGAACTGCTCCCGGTCATTAACAAGATCGACCTTCCCGCCGCCGAGCCGGAACGGGTCGCCGAAGAGATCGAAACGAGTATCGGGATCGATGCCACGGACGCATTGATGGTCTCTGCCAAAACGGGCGTAGGCATCCGAGAGCTTGTCGATGCCATCGTCGACCGCATCCCCGCCCCGGTGGGCGACCCGGATGCGCCGACGAAGGCGATCATCTACGACAGCTGGTTCGACCCCTATCTCGGTGCGCTGGCGCTGGTACGTGTTTTCGACGGCAATATCCGCAAGAAGCAGATCGTCAAGCTGATGAGCAATAATGAACAGCACGAGGTCCTCGACCTCATGTACCCGCACCCGCTCAAGAAGATGAAGACCGAGTCGATCGACAGCGGCGAGATCGGTATCGTCGTGCTCGGCCTCAAAGATGTCGGGACCCTGAACGTCGGCGATACGATCACCGATGCGAAAAGACCTGCGGCAGAGCCGGTCGGGGATTATGAGCCGGCGAAGCCTTTTGTCTTCGCTGGGCTCTACCCCATCGATACGGACAAGTTCGAGGATCTGCGCGATGCGCTGGATAAGCTGCGCCTCAACGACTCGTCGCTCAGCTACGAACCGGAGACATCCGTCGCCCTCGGGTTCGGTTTCCGCGTCGGTTTCCTCGGCATGCTGCACATGGAGGTTGTCAAGGAGCGTCTGGAACGCGAATTCGACATGGACCTGATCGCCACAGCCCCCTCGGTCGTCTATGACGTCTTTCTGACGGACGGTTCGCAGATCGAAGTGCACAACCCCTCCGAACTGCCGCCGGTAAACCATATCGAACGCATCGAGGAACCCTATGTCAAGGCGACGGTCATCACCCCGTCGGAGTACCTCGGCAATATCATGAATCTGCTCGTCGCCAAGCGCGGCATGCAGGAGAAGATGGACTACCTCAACGAGGAACGCGTTCTGCTGGAGTACTCCGTACCGATGAACGAGATCGTCGTCGATTTCTACGACAAGCTCAAGTCCATCTCCAAAGGGTACGCAAGTTTCGACTATGAGCCGATCGACTTCAGAGAGGGTGACCTCGTCAAGCTCGACGTCCGTGTTGCCGGCGACGTCGTCGACGCCCTCTCGGTCATTGTCCCGCGCGAACAGGCGGAACAGCGCGGCCGGGCGCTCGTCAAGAGCATGAAAGAGCTCATCCCCCGTCAACTCTTCGAAGTCGCGGTACAGGCCTCCGTCGGCAACAAAGTCATTGCCCGAGAGACCGTTAAGTCGATGGGCAAGAACGTTACGGCGAAATGTTACGGAGGGGATATTACCCGTAAACGAAAGCTGCTCGAGAAGCAGAAAGCCGGTAAGAAACGGATGAAGGCGATCGGCAAGGTACAGCTGCCGCAGGAGGCCTTCATGTCCGTCCTCAAAATGGACTAATACAAAATGGCCTGGCTGCAAAGTGCGAATAGCACGCGGGCACCCCAAGGGCACTTCCTCCAGGGCGCCTGCTACCGATGCAGCGAAGCGGAATTTCGCAGGGCTATAGCCCGAGGACACAGCAAACTCAGTGTTAACGTAGGCAAAGGGGCTTTGCTCCTTTGGCGTAAATGAAATGAAATGCCTTCTCTGCGAATCGTGGTCGTTAAGCCGCATTTGCAGGAGCTGCCGTGAGGAACATCTTGCCCCCTCCCTTCACACCCGCAAGATCGTCGGGAAACTCTCCGTCCACTCCTTTTACAGATATGATGAGATCGAGCCGCTGCTGCTGACGAAGCACACGGACATCGGCTACCACCTTTACAAGATCATGGCATCCGCCTCCTTTGCAACGTATGCGGCTTCGCTGGAGTCGGAGGAACCTGTGGCCGTCATTGCAGTGGATGATCATGTCCGTCACGGATATTCGCATACAGCGATCCTGGCGCGTGCGATGAAAACCGACACATTGATACCGCGGCATGCCGTGCTGCGCGACCGTTCGGGGCACCGCTACTCCGGGCAGGATTTCCAGTACCGCCTGACCCATCCGCGCGCGTTTGAACTCAAACCGTTCCCGGAAAAGAGCGTCATCCTCGTCGACGATATTCTGACAACAGGACTGACGTTGACCCAGGCGGTGGAGACGCTGGAAATGGCAGGGAAAGAGGTGCTCTTCTGTCTGACGCTGGCCGACGCGGAGCGTTAGGCGGGCAGGGCTTCGTTCTCTTTCTTTTCGGGCAGATAGTTGACGGTGTTCTCAATCGTCGGGGATTCGGAGAAGTCGAAGCGGATCGATGCGGCGTTGAGGGCGAAGGCGATCTGCTCTAAGGTCGTTCGGGCAGATTTCTGCACATCGGGGAGCAGTTCGATCATCATGCCGTTGGCGATGGCGGAGACCTGCTTCTTTGCCTCCCTGATCAGGGCATTGCGGTCGTTTTCGTCGAAGCCGTCGCTGAAGACGCCGGCGATGAGGTCGGGCAGCAGCCACGGCAGCAGTTTGCCGTTCTGCTCATCGTAGAAACTGATATCCTTGATGCTGAGCGAATAGCGGCACTCGGGCATTTTAAAGAGGTACTGCCCTTCGCCCAGCTCCTCGATGCCGAAATGGCTGTCTTTGAGGTTGTAGCTGAAATCGATGTCGAAGGTGAAGATCATCGCCAGTTTCTTCTTGGAGATGAGCCAGCGCAGATACTTCTCCCCGAAGTTCCCGAAGATATGATCCGACGCCGTGACGATCTCCTTCGTGACGACCTTGTAGACGTTGAGGGTCCCCAGTGACTCCATTTTCTCGATCGTCGAATAGAGGGCAACATTGGCCGGGCCCTCTTTCTTGTTGCGTTTGAGGTACCAGACGAGCAGTGCGATGCCCCCCGCAAGGAAGAGGCCGGTGAAAAACATAATGAGATTATCCATGTCCCCATTGTAGCTCAGCACGGATAATAGTGCGCTATCGTCTGCTGTAGGGGAGTTTCGTCTGCAGGCGAAGGTCGGGAATGGCGTGGCCGATGGTGAAGTGGTAGAGGCTCTGGAAGTCGTTCCCCTCCAGTCCCAGCAGCCGGTGCACGACGTCGTCGAGAAAACAGCCTATCCCCGTGGCGCTGAGACCGAGAGAGGTCGCTTCGAGGTAGAGCTGCTGGCCGATGGCACCGCACTCCCAGTAGAGGCTTTTGTAGCGTCCCGGCCCGAAGCGCTCCAGCTGGGGGGCAAATTCGCAGAGCATGCCCAGTGAGAAGGCGCCGTCAGAGGCGATATCCTGGCTGCAGGAGATGAACTTCGCCTGGGGACGGAAGTCGCCCGTTTCGAGCAGATAGAGATGCTCTCCGGCCGGCCGGAAGAGAAAGTCATTCCGCATAGATGTTTTGAACGTATCCAGGTAACTGTCGTTCAGGAGGTAGAGGTAAATGCCCGGATCGAGCGTCTCTATGTCATGGACAAACAGGACGAGGGACGCAGCGGGGACGAAGCCTTCAAAGCTGTGCTTCGCCGCGTGCAGCAGCTGGGTGAACGCCTCAAAGCTGATATGGGTGCGCCCGAAATCCATAGCCCGGGCGCTACGGCGGGTGAGGATGACCTCTTCGGCAGCGGTACTGCAGTGACTGCCGAAAGGGTGGGATGCTGTCTCTACGGGGAGGTTGACAGCGGCAGCCGTGGCCTTTTCGACGAGGGTGATCGCTTCCCAGGGGTGCTGGGAGGGGCTGAGGCGGTTTGCCGTTCCCGCATACGGTGTACGGCAACGGGCGAGCAGCGGGACAAGGTCGGGCACTGTACCGCCTTTTTCAGGGCTGATAAGCAGCAGTGCATCGGCGATCTCTTCCTCGTTCGGCTGGAAGCGGTTCGGCTGGTTTAACCCCAGCAGTGTATCGAGGATGTCGGATTCAAAGGCGTCGCAAAGGCCGGCATGCCAGCCGTTGAGGCGTGCCGAAACCTGGACGGCGCGCAGGGCATGACCGGCATCGAGCTGGGTGTAGCGGAAGGCTCGCTCGCCGTACTTCCACGCTTCGCGCCAGACGATGGAGGTGAGCCCCATCAGTAGCGATCCCTCGGGCATTTCCGACCAGAAATCAGTATCGAACGTGTGGAGGATTTCAAGGCTGTGGGTCATGGGTGCATAATGGGCAACAACGCTTTGGGTACTGACACCTTCAATCGGGGGGAGGATGACGTAGCCTTCCGTGGGATGGAGATTGCCGCTGGAGGCGTTGCAGCGCAGTGCCCAGCAGTCGCTGCCGATGCATTTGATGGCCGCCAGCCCGAGGCTGTAGCGCAGCAGGACGGAGAGGTTCTCCAATGTCAACGGTTCGGAGGATACCCCTTCAAAAAGAGCGGCATAGGTCGGTTCGGGCCGCGGGGAGGGAAGGGGAAGGGGTATCCCCTTCGCCCCGTCAAAGCGGCGGTAGGGATCGGGCTGTGTCGCCCAGTCCATATAGCCCAACGATGCTGCATAGCGGTTGGGGTGGTGCTTGGTCCGGTCGTGGTATTCGAAAATGGTTGCAAGGGCATTCATGCGGAGATTGTTCCCAAACTCCTTTAAAAGGGGGCTTGGAAACCCTGCACGGGGAAAATATTTAAGCGCCTAAAGATGAATGCCTTTTGCATTGCATGCTCTCACGCCTGATTGTCCTGCGTGTCTGTGACTTGGAGGGGGGATTCTTCCGCAGGAAAGGTTTTGAGGCTGCCCGCTCTCGTACTGATAAGCGCTTCGAGTTTTTTCGCCGGCAGCGCTTTTTCGCAGAGGAAGCCCTGGTAGTAGTCGCAGCCGAGTGTTTTGAGCATCTCCAGCTCCTCATCCGTTTCAACCCCTTCGGCGACGACGGTCAGTTCCATGCTTTTGGCGATGGCGATGATGGTCTTGACGATCATCATCGAATTCTCGTTGTGTTTGAGATCGGTGATGAAGGAACGGTCGATCTTGATGACACTGACGGGGAGGTGTTTGAGATAGGAGAGCGAGGAGTAGCCGGTCCCGAAGTCATCGAGGGCGACATGCACCCCGAACGCTTCAAGGGCTTTGACCTTGTCGATGGCGCCGAGGGAATTGTCGATCATGGCACTTTCAGTCAACTCCAGTTCGATCATATCCGGCGCGATCTCATTCCCCGCGACCAGGGCACGGACATAGTCGACGAAATCGGGCTGGTTGAACTGGTGGGAGCTGACATTGATGGAGACGCGTTCGATGGCGTTGGCCGCACCGCTCTTCTGCCACTGCTTGATCTGTTTGATGCTCTCTTCCATCACCCACTCGCCGAGTTTGACGATCAGGCCGCTCTCTTCGGCATAGGGGATGAACGCATCGGGCATCACCAGCCCTTTTTCGGGATGGTTCCAGCGGATGAGCGCTTCGACCTGGGCGATCTTCTCGCTGTCGATGGCCACCTTGGGCTGGTAGTAGAGCTCGAACTCCTTCTCTTCAAGCCCTCTGCGCAGCTCTTTTTCCATCTGAAGCAGTTCGTGCTGGGAACTCTCGAAAGACTCATGGTAGAGCTCGGCATGCTGGCGGCCGGTCCGTTTGGCCTGGAACATGGCGATGTCGGCACGTTTGATCACCGTTGCAGGGAGGGTGTCCTCCTCCCCGCTGAAGACATTGATACCGATACTGGCGGAAACGCTTACCGTCTCTCCGTCGATCGTAAACGGGCTGTTGATGATGTCGATCAGCCCGGCGGCGATCTCCGTGGCCTCTCTTGCCGCTTCGGTGTAGTCATAGGGCAGGCTGTTGAGCAGGACGAGGAACTCGTCGCCGCCGATGCGTGCGACGGTGTCTTCGGACCGGAGCTGTTTAAGCACACGTTGGCTGACCTGGTAAAGCAGCTGATCGCCGATATAATGACCGTAGTCGTCATTGATATGTTTGTAGTGGTCGAGGTCGATGAAGAGCACGGCGGCACGGAAGTGGTGCTGACGGCTCTGCTCGATGGAGAGCTTGATACGGTCGGTAATGAGGCTGCGGTTGGGCAGTTTGGTCAACGGGTCGTAAAAACTGTTCTGCCGGATTGTCTCTTTGGCCTCTTTTTCCAGGGTCAGGTCCCTGACAAAGCAGACGGCCCCCTGGTGCATCCGCTTTTTGTCGGTGACGGGAACGGTTGAGAGCTCGATATAGTAGGACTCCTCCGAAAACGAGGAGTAGAACGGCCCTTCATAGCGTCCCTGTGCATTTTCGAATACCTGCTGCAGTGCCGGCAGGATGCGCTTGTCCGAAATGCTGTTGAGATCATAGCCGACGAGCGATTCGCGTTCGGTCAGCTGCAGCATCCTGAGCATCTGGTTATTGAGATCGGTAATGTGCAGGCTGCGGTCGTAGTAAAAGATGCCAACCGGGGCATTGTCCAGGAGGGAAACCAGCCGCCCCTGCGTGTTTTCGAGGTCGGACATGGCCTGGGTGAGGGCGAATTTGCTGTAGATGGCATTATCGATGACGGCGCCGAAATGTTTGGCGCTGAAGATAAGCAGGATGCCCAGGGCGCTGACGATGTAGGCGATGGTCTGGTAGAGGGGGTCCTCCATCCAGGCCAGGCGGATAATCACCGGGGCGAAAGAGAGCAGGGCATAGGCGACGACCAGCTCCCATGAGGCGGAGATGATGCCCAGTGCGGTGGCGGTCAGGCCGAGGATGAAGAGGACGACGACCATCTGGTAGAGGATCTCGTGCTGCGGGAAAAGCAGCAGTGCGGTGCTTCCCCACAATCCTCCGCCGATCAGGACATAGGTGTAGTACCGGTGCAGCCAGAGGGTGCTCTGGGCGCGCAGCTCCTCATCGGAACTGTTACTGTAGAGCAGGTAATGGTAGAAACGGAACAGCAGTACGATGACGGAGACACTGACCCAGACGGCCAGGGAGAGGTTGTCGACGTAGTGCCACATGATGACGCTGAAAAGAAGGACGCTGAAAAAATGGATGACAAGAATAACCGGTACGGTGCCGTAGAGGTATTTCAGTTTGTCAAAGTCAAATTGCCGCATTGTTGCACATTCCTCTAAGATACTTTACGCACGGCCTTTTACCCTGTGATTGGATGTTAAGACAACAAATCATAGCATAAAAGTCCCTACGGCAGGGGAGAACGGGTTTTTTTATTTGAAAAAGGTGTCAAAAAGCTGCTGCACCTGTTTCCCGGCCTCTTTTTCAAGCAGTTTCCCGGCGTCGACGGTGACCCCGGGATGGGCAATCTTGCCTTTGAGCCGGAAGGGGATGACGGCCCCGGCGGCTTCGAGCGTGATATCGGCGCGAACGGTCTGTGCTGCGGTATCGATCTTCGCATGCCGGGTCTGGAGTGCGGCCAGGTCGGAGTACAATGTCGCGTCGGCATCGATGCTGGTATCGTCGAGGCGGGCCAGCGTCGTGCCGTTGAAACGTTCGCGGTAGAGATCGACCTTGGTGTATTGGCGCAGCAGGTCGAAGGCATTGTTGCGGGAAAACGCTCCCTCTTTGAGGGTACCCTTCAGCTCGCCGCGTTTGGTGTCAAGCCTGTAGTCGAGGGTGCCGTCGAAACGGGCGTCGAAAGTTTCGGGCTGCACGAGCATATGCATCGCCTGTCCCGTGCTGATCTGTTTGAAGGTCGCGGTCAGTGTTTGGTTGTTGAGCGTCGATGCGATCTGCCCTTTCAAAAGATTGCTGTTCGCATGCAGCAGAAGATGTTCGGCATACGTCAGGTCCCCTGTGATCTTTGCCGACCCCTGCAGCGGCCGATCCGCCAGGGCGGAGAGTCTGCGCAGGTCCGGGATGTCCGCCGTGTAGCCGGCGGAGAGTTTCATCTGCGCGACGTCGTATTGCAGGGTGTCGGAACGGAGGGTGAAAAGATCAGAGTCGAACGCCGCTTCGGTGTTGACAAGGTCACCATTTAGGCGGCTGTTGCTGCGGAGAGTAAAGGCCGATTCAGGGAAGGTACGGCCCAGCTGTTTGGTCAATACGGCGGCATTCGCTCTGCCCTTTTGCATGTCAACGGTGATCGTTCCCTGCATCGCACCCGGCCGGAGGTTGGTAAGGAGGGCATGGCCGGTGATGTCGGCATCGGCGATTGTCGGATAGCCGAGCATGGTGAGAAGCTTCGCCAGCCTGAGATGTTCGGCCGTCACATCGGCGGAGATCGGGGCATACTCCTTGAAAACGGCTTTGAGGGCGCTTTTGCCCCCGGCAATCTCTCCCGACGCAGTGGCATCAAGATGCTCATGGTCGCCTTTCACGGTTCCGGAGAGGGCGACCGGACCATGCAACGTCCGCCCTATCAATCCCTTCAAGAGGGCGAGCTCCCGGATTGAAAAGGCGTAGCGCAGGTCCATTCCGCCGGTTTGCGGTGTCAGGAGCCCGTCGGAATGCAGGTGCCCAAGGGCGGAATCGGTTTTGGTCTCATAGGTAATGGCATCGTTTTTGAGCGCCGCTTGCAGGGATGCACTCAGTGCCGTGTCGGGCAGTTCCATGCCATACACCTTGCGAATGAGTGCCCGGTTGAGTGCGCCGTCCGCGAGACGGGCGTCAACCGTACCGTCCAGGGCAGCGGGGTCGATGGAGTGCAGCGTCACGTTGGCATCGAGCTCTCCTGAAGCCAGGGGCTGTTCACCGGCAAGGGCAAGCAGCTGATCCAAGCGGGCATGGCGGACGGTGGCAGTGAGCGCTCCGGGCGTGAAGTCACGGAGGATCAGCTGGTAGGCCGTGTCGCTTTGGGCGAGGTCGGCGTTTCCATTGATCTCAAGCAGGGCGAAGTTGCCGGCCACCGTTCCTTCGGTCTGTAGTTTTCCCGATATTTTTTCGCCGCTCAGGGCGGCAAGGTCGTGAAGATCGGCACGGTAGCGGGCGGAGAGTGTCTGCGTAAAGAGCGAATACTCCCCCTCCGCCCAGATATGACCGGCCGTGTCGAGGAGGATATCGATGCTGAAACGGTTCCATCCGAGGTTGAACCGAGTGACGTCAACGGGCTGCGCCAGTGTATCCTGAAGCCTCTCCTGCAGCATGCCGGCGATAATACGGTTGCCCGGCGGCGTGAAGGGGAGAACGAGTACAATGGCAATGAGCGCAAGCAGGACAATGAGCGTCAGGGTGAACCGGTGCATGTGGGGCCTTTTCGTCCGGGAGTTCAAAGCACTATTATAGCGCTGCATCGGCTGCCCGTCGGTTTACGTTTGCGGCATATAGGTCGCAAAGGCGCCTTCCACGCTCAAAGCGCTTTTGTAGCGTGTTGGCGTAAGCCGGGTCTTTTTCGTTTTCAGGCTGCAGACGGCCAGGCGGAAGTTGGAGCCCATAAAGGGTTCGACGATACAGATGATATTGTCTCCGACCTGCCGCGTCGCGTGGATGGTGCCCTGCAGATCATGAAAGAAGTATTTGGGATAGCTAAGCGGCGTGATTTCGACGATATCCACGCTTGTCCGGCGGTCAAGCGTCCCGGCAATGAGTTCGGCGTCTTCGAAGCTTTCGAACTGGACGCACCAGTCGTCGAACTCCTTGTTGAAGTGCTTGAGATCCTCATCCAGAAAACCTCCCGCCGGCGATTGCAAAGCAAAAATACTCATAAAAACGGCCTTTTCATAGCGGGTCTACTTGTTGTGGAATTGTACCATCTCCCCTCCTGCAGGGCTCTGAAGCGGGGTGGAGTGCATGAAAAATACACTTTAGTCAGTTTGGCTCAAGTATATTGAACCAAACTTTACAATCAGTACTTGACATAGATAGACTCATATGGTAAAATTTGTCCAGATTTCATAGAGAAAGGAGTCTGACAGTCGCTATGTCTCAGGAAGAAAACAAGCAAAACAGTGAAGAAACTTTGCCCAATGATGAAGAAATGATTGAGGAGATGGTTTCCGAAGAGGCGGAAGAGGTCGGTTCGGACCTTGAACGTGTTCAGATGGAACTCGATCAGCTCAAAGATAAATATACGCGGGTCCACGCGGACTTCGACAATATCAAAAAACGTCTGGAACGCGAAAAATACCAGGCGCTCGAATATGCCCAGGAGAAGTTCGCGAAAGACCTGATCCCGGTCGTCGACTCGCTGGAGATGGCCGTCAAGGCCGCCGATGCCGAAGGGATGGAAGCCGCCGAGCTTCTGGCCAAGGTGAAAGAGGGTGTCGAACTGACGATGAAGCAGTTCCTCAGCGCGCTTGAGAAACACGGCATTAAGGCGGTAGGCGAAGAGGAGCCGTTCGACCCGAACGTCCACCACGCGGTACAGCAGGTGGACAGCCCGGACCACGAGAGCGGTGAAATCGTCAGTACCTTCCAGAAGGGGTACAAGTACAAAGAGCGGACATTGCGCGATGCAATGGTCGTCATTGCAAATTGATTTGAACGGCAAACGGAACGAAGTCCCGTTTCCCTACGCTCGCCGCTAAGGCGCTAAAGCACATCGATGCTTCCGGCATCGACGTAAAACAAAAGAAAAACCGTAAAAAGGAAATAACATGAGTAAAGTAATCGGTATTGACCTTGGTACAACAAACTCCGCAGTAGCAGTCTATGAAGGCGGCGAAGCGAAAATCATCCCGAACAAAGAGGGTAAGAATACGACGCCTTCCGTCGTTGCCTTCACGGATAAGGGCGAAGTACTCGTCGGTGACCCGGCAAAACGCCAGGCGATCACGAACCCGGAGAAAACGATCTACTCCGTCAAGCGTATCATGGGTCTCATGATGAATGAAGAGAAGGCCAAAGAGGCGCACGACAAAGTCACCTACAAGATCGTCGACAAAAACGGTATGGCTGCCGTTGACGTTGCCGGCAAAGTGTACACGCCGCAGGAGATCTCCGCGAAGATCCTGGCCAAACTGAAAGAGGATGCTGAGTCTTACCTCGGCCAGCCGGTCACCGACGCGGTTATCACCGTTCCGGCCTACTTCAACGACGCCCAGCGTAAAGCGACGAAGGAAGCGGGAACGATCGCGGGCCTGAACGTCCTGCGTATCATCAACGAACCGACGGCGTCCGCGCTGGCATACGGTCTGGACAAAAAAGGCGAAGAGAACGTCCTGGTTTATGACCTGGGCGGCGGTACGTTCGACGTCACGACGCTCGAGATCGCGGAAGGGACTTTCGAGGTTCTCTCCACGGACGGTAACGCCTTCCTCGGCGGCGACGACTTCGACAACCGTATCGTCGACTTCCTTGCCGGCGAGTTCAAGTCCGAAAACGGCATCGACCTCAAAGCGGACAAGATGGCGCTCCAGCGCCTCAAAGACGCGGCGGAATCGGCGAAAAAAGAGCTCTCTTCCGCCTCTGAAACGGAGATCAACCTTCCGTTTATCACGGCGGACGCGACAGGCCCGAAACACCTCGTCGTAAAACTGACCCGCGCGAAGTTCGAAGGGATGATCGACGATCTCATCAAAGAGACGATGACGCACATCAACGTCGCACTCAAAGATGCGGACCTCGACAAAGGCGAGATCAAAGAGGTCATCATGGTCGGCGGTTCCATCCGCGTCCCGCTGGCGCAGCAGAAGGTCTCCGAGTACTTCGGCGGCAAAGAGCTGAACAAATCGGTCAACCCGGACGAAGTCGTCGCCCTCGGTGCGGCGATCCAGGGCGGGGTCCTGCGCGGTGACGTCAAAGACGTCCTGCTGCTCGACGTTACACCGCTCTCCCTCGGTATCGAGACCCTCGGCGGCGTCGCGACGAAGATCATCGAGAAGGGAACGACGATCCCGGTCAAGAAGTCCCAGGTCTTCTCCACGGCCGAAGACAACCAGCCGGCGGTCTCCATCCACGTCGTCCAGGGTGAGCGCGAGTTCGCGAAGGACAACAAGTCCCTCGGTATGTTCGAACTGACCGACATTCCGGCGGCACCGCGCGGCGTTCCGCAGATCGAAGTCACCTTCGATATCGACGCCAACGGTATCCTGACCGTTTCCGCGTCCGACAAAGGCACGGGCAAACGCCAGGAGATCAAGATCACCGGTTCGTCAGGGCTCTCCGAAGAGGAGATCAACAAGATGGTTCAGGACGCCGAGTCGCATAAAGCGGAAGACGAGAAGCGCAAAGAGCTTGTCGACCTGCGCAACCAGGCGGACGCGATGATCGCCCAGACGGAAAAAGCGATGAAAGAGGCGGGCGAGAACATCGACGCCGGCGACAAAGCCAACATTGAAAGCGCGATCAGTGCCCTCAAAGAGACGCTCAAGGACGAAAGCGCGACCAAAGAGCAGATCGAAGAGAAGCTCAAGACGCTGACGGAAGCAAGCCACAAACTGGCCGAGCAGATGTACAAGCAGGAACAGGGCGGTGCCGCGGCTTCCGAAGGTGCCAAGAAAGCCGACGACGACGTCATCGACGCCGAAATCGAATAATCCCCGGGCCTTCGGGCCCCTTCACCTGTACTCCTCCTTTTTTCTCCTTATTTTTGCCCCTTTCCCGCAGAACGCGGAAGGTGCGGTTACACGCCCGGGTCCTCCAGGTCAAAGCGGCGGCTGATCCATCTGAAGTAGAGCGCCGAAACGACAAAAGCAAGCCCCAGCAGGGCCATGACACCCTGCAGCCCCATCCCCCACTCCACCAGGACACCGATAAGAAAAGAGACGGCAGATACCGTCAGCAGGAAGATCATGTCATTATAGGCAATGACACGGCCGTAGTAGGCCTCTTCGGTATGGTGCTGCAGCAGGGTATAGGTAAATGACCAGATGGTCGTCGTGCTGAGGCCGACAAGGATCGAGGCGGCAAGCGCCAGGTAAAAGTGAGGCAGTGCCATCGCCCAGACAAGAATGGAGAGGGCCTGCAGCAGCAGCAACAGGGGAAGCCTTCTGACGGTGATCCAGCGCCCCAGCAGCAGCGGGCCGCCCACCAGCCCCAGGGCGCGGAAAGCGTGGGTTAGCCCGATGGCCAGCGGCGCGGCGACGGCCGGGAGGTAATAGGCCTCCGCAGCGAGCGGGACCAGGCCGTCAAAGGCTGTAAAACCGACAAAAGCATGCAGAATGATGAGATGCAGGGTCAGGGGGTTGCGTTTGAGGTAACCGACGCTCTGCGAGAGGAGTGCAAGATAGCGATCCGTTTCGCGCACTTTGTGCGGGGGAAAAACGGCGGGCAGCAGCAGTGCGAACGCGACGGCGAAGAGGGCGGCGTCGGCAAGGAAGGCGGTCTTGACGCCGAGGTAGTAGACGGCAATGCCGCTGAGCGCCATCCCGACCGTGTAGGAGACGGACCAGATGATGGAGTGCAGTTCATTGGCGTGCTTGAGCGCCGAGGCCTTCAGAAAGCGCGGCAGCAGCGCCATCTCCAGGGTAAAGTAGAAGCTCGAAGCCCCCATGCGCACGAAGACCAGCACGAAAAGCAGCCAGAGGTGCGCGGCGTCGTCGATCAGTATCAGCGGCAGGGTCGTGACGATCTCGATCAGCAGCAGGGCAAGCATCAGCCGTTTCGGGGCGATCTTGTCGATGAGTGCCCCGGAGAAGGGGGCCTGCAGGACCCCGGGCAGAAAGTGCAGCGCCGCGACGGTGGCGACGACGAGGGGGGATGCGCCGAGCCCCAGCAGCAGGGTAAAGATGGCTACGTTGCTGAACCAGGCCCCGAAATAGGCGATAAGCTGGATAAAGGAGATGCGCCGCAGCAGCGGTTCGTTTTTCAACAGGGCGATGTAGTGTTTCACGCGAGGATACTCCGGGGAAGATTGACGGAAGAATGGTAGCGTAATCACGGCCGAAGCGCGCCGCACAGCCTCCCTTTGGTATAATGGCCGAAAAAGTGACGGAAAAGCGAGACACTATGAATGCATTTTTGGAAGAGGCGAAAGCGGCGAGCCGGGAACTGATGTTGCTGAGCGGTGCGGAGAAGAACCGCCTGCTTCGGGAGATGGCGGGGGCGATGCGCTCCGCGACGATGGACATCATCGAAGCCAACGCGCTGGATATGAAAGCGGCGGAGGAGAACAGCCTGAGCAGCGCACTCAAAGACCGCCTGTTGCTGGACGAGAAGCGTATCGAGGCGATGGCGACGGCCGTCGAGGAGATCGCCGCGCTCAAAGACCCCGTCGGCCGGGTCATCGACGGCTGGGTTACCGACGACGGGCTCAAGATCGAGAAGGTGAGCATCCCCATCGGCGTCATCGGCATCATCTACGAATCCCGCCCGAACGTTACTTCCGACACGGCGGCACTCTGCTTCAAAAGCAACAACGTCTGCGTGCTCAAAGGGGGCAAGGAGGCGGAGCACTCCAATGCCGCCATCGCGAAGGTGCTGCGCGCCACGTTGAAACGCAACGGTCTGCCGGAGGCACTGATCTCCCTGCTGCCGGACGCGTCGCGCGAAGGGGTGGCGAAGCTGATCAAAATGGACAAATACGTCGACCTGATCGTCCCCCGCGGCGGGGAAGGGCTGATCCGTTACGTCAGTGAGAACGCGACGGTGCCGGTCGTCAAGCATGACAAGGGGCAGTGCCATACCTACATCGACAAGGATGCGGACCTGGACAAAGCGTTGCGGATCGCCGTCAACGCCAAGGTCGACCGTCCAGGCGTCTGCAATGCGATGGAGACCCTTCTGGTGGACAAAGCCATAGCAGCCGATGCCCTGCCGAAGCTCAAAGAGGCTTTTGACGCGGCGCACACCGAGCTCAAAGGGTGCGGCGACACCCGCGCGATCATCGACGTCGCCGAGGCGACGGAGGCGGATTTCGACACGGAGTACCTGGCGAACATTCTCAATATCCGGACCGTTGACGGCGTCGACGGCGCCGTGGACCATATCGTCCGCCACGGTTCGGGACACTCCGAGGCGATCGTGACGGAGAACTACACGACGGCGGAGCGGTTCCTCAACGCCGTCGATGCCGCGGCGGTCTACGTCAACGCCTCGACCCGTTTCACCGACGGCGGCGCCTTCGGCTTCGGGGCCGAGGTCGGCATCTCCACGAACAAGCTGCATGCACGCGGCCCGATGGGCATCGAGGGGCTGACGACCTACAAGTTCAAGATCTACGGCAACGGCCAGATCCGCTGATGCAGGTTTTACGGGTTGAGAGGCTCTCCTTCGGCTACACGCAGGAGAAGCCGCTCTATCATGACTTCTCCCTCTCGCTTGACACGGGAGAGATCAAAGCGATCGTCGGTCCCAGCGGGGCGGGCAAGAGTACCCTCTTCGAACTCATCCTCGGCAACCTCCGTCCCCGGGCCGGGAGGATCGAAGCCCTGCCGGCCTCCATGGTCTTCCAGGACCCCTACAGCTCCTTTCACCCCACCTACACGGTGCTCAACCAGATCAGGGACGTGGCGGATACATCCGGGATGGAACACTACCTTGAGGATATGGGGCTGGACGAGGCGCTCCTGCACAAACTCCCCCACGAGCTCTCCGGAGGGCAGCTCCAGCGCGCTTCCATTCTGCGTGCATTGCTGATGAAACCGAAGCTGCTGCTGCTGGACGAGCCGACCTCCGCGCTGGACAACGTCATCCAGCTCGACGTGATGCAGCTGCTGCTGCGCCACCTGGACGAGGTCGGCATGCTCCTGATCACCCACGAGATCGACCTCGCCAACTGGTGCGCCGACGAGATCGTCCAAATAGGCTGAACGCACTCTGCGGGCGGCCTCTATCCGTTTTGTACGAAAATACCTACAGAAAAGGAGCGGCCCGCTCCGCTACAATGCCTAAAAAATTACAAGGCATACCCAATGAGTAAACGTATTCTGATCGTGGATGATATCGGTTTTATCGTCGAATTCGAATCGACAGTCATTGATGCCCTCTCCAAAGAGATCAAGCAGAAGATCCTGATCGATTCGGCGAACTCCGTCCGCGAAGCGCTTGCGAAAATCGCGCAGAACGATTACGATGCCATGGTCGTGGACATGAACCTGCCTGACGGTACGGGCATCGAGATCGCCAAGGCGGCGCAGGCCAAAAACGCGCAGACGCGCATTGCCGCGCTGACGATCTATCCCCAGAAGTTCGAGCAGGACCACACCTACTTCGACGCGTATTTCAAAAAACCGATCCTGCCGGCCGTCTATAAAGAAAATGTCCGCCGACTGCTCCAACTGTAGACGCAGCCGTTATCTTTCCCGAGGCGAAATACATTCCCTCAGACGTATCCTTTCTCCGGCCGAACCTAATCCCGTGCGGCCATTGCCGCTTTGAGCACCTTTTTGATCTCTTTTTTGTTGAAGGGCTTCCCGACATAGGCGTCAAAGTGGGGGTTGTCCGAAGCACTGGCTTTCGGGTCCCCCGAAATGGAGACGGCATAGGCCGAAGGGAGGTCGTGCTGTTTTTCAATGGCCCGCAACTCCCGGATGACGTCGTTACCCGAAATCTTCGGCATATGGTTGTCGAGAAGGAGCAGGGTAAAGGGCTGGTTCTCCAGAATCCCTTTGGCGAGCAGGTCGATGGCGCTCTGGCCGTCCTGGGCCGTTTCGATCGTGCAGAACTCCTCTTCGAGGATCGCTTTGATCAGTTCGATGTTGATGCGGTCGTCGTCGGCGACAAGGACTTTGGGGATGCTGCGGCTTGAAAGCATGGCATGGAGCCTGCTCGCATAGTAGCCGTACTGCGAGATGACGTCGACCTCCGCCGTGTTCTGTGTTTTGGTCATGGAGAGGAAGCGCTCCTCCATCACCGTCAGAGGCAGGCTGTTCGTTTTGGCATAAGCGACCACCTGCTCATCGAATTTACTTTGAAAAGCGATGAGGTGGGTGGTGTCGGAAGGCGCCTGGATGACGGAACGGATCGCGACAATATTGGATTTCGGGAGCCCCATGCGCAGCAGGTAGCGCATGATATTCCTGCTGGTCGGCAGGTTGGGCTCGTCCATGAGGATGGCGATCTTGCTTTGCGGGTTCTGGACCGGGGCGAAGCTCGGAGCCGTATTGACGGCCTGCAGCGGCAGTGTGAAGAAGAAGCAGCTCCCTTTGTCCACTTCGCTCTCAAGTGCCAGCTCCCCGCCGAGATCGTGGACGTACTGGGCGCTGATGGCGAGGCCGAGGCCGGTGCCGCCGAAGGTGGCGGCCGTGTCGTCCGTCGCCTGTCTGAAGGCTTCAAAGATCGCCTGCTGGTGCTCTTCGGCGATCCCGATTCCCGTATCGGTAACCGCCACGCTCATCGTTCCGGCACTCTGGTCGTAAACAACGGCCAGCTCGACGGACTTCCCGGTCGGGGTGAACTTGTAGGCATTGCCGATGAGGTTCATGACGACCCGTTTGAGTTTGGCGGCATCGACGCTGATCTCCTTGGGAAGTGCGGGATCGATGTAGATGAGGTAGCAGAGCGCCTTGTCCGACATGTTCGCCGAAAAGATATCGGCGATATCGGCGAAGAACTTTGCCGGTGTGATCCGTACGGGCGTTGAGAGTGTGCGTTCGCGCTGCGTCGAAACGCGGTCGAGGATGGAGGTGGTCAGCTCGTTGATAAAGCGGGCGCTCTCTTTGGCGTTGCGGACGTACTGCAGCAGCCGGGCGTTGTCGACCTGACCTTCGAGCAGCTCCAGGAACCCGAAAAGCGCATTGGCCGGGGTCCGGATATCGTGGACCGTATTGGCCAGGAACATGAGCGTCTCGTCGGGAGCGGCCGTCGTCGGCTGCGCGCGTTCACTCGCCTCGACCTGTCGGCTGACCGCATTCGAACTCTCTTTGAGGCGCTCGCTGAGATAGATTTCGGGGGCATCTTCCGTCTGTTTTTCCGGGTACATACGGTAGATGACGTTGACGAGAAAGGGCGCGATCGCTTCGAGCATCTCCATGTCGTCCTCGTCGAAGTTCTGTTTGTGGCGTACCGAGGAGTAGGCCGTGACGATGCCCAGCAGACGTTCGTCGTTCATCAGCGGCAGGATGATCTTGGATTTCATCCTGATCTCGTCGGGGTTATCGGTTTCCGGAGCATACTCTTTCTCGCTGGCGAGGTAGTTGTAGATCCCCCCGGTCAGGGTCAGGAAACTTTTGGCCAGGACGCCGTGCTGGTCCAGCATGGATAGCTCGCACACCTGGTCCGCTTCGCGGGCGCGTTTGAGGGATGCTTCCATCTCGTCGAAGACCCAGAGCGAGGCGAATTCCGAATCCAGCAGCGTCGTGACGAGCGTTTCGGTGACGGCGTTGATCTGCCGGTTGTCCTCTGCGGCCTCGATCCGGCGCGTCGTCTCCTGGAGCAGTGCTTTGAATTCGCCGCTGTTGAATTTTTTCATCGGTATCCCCTCCTGAATGGCGTGTACGGGCGGAACGGCCCGGAAGCTTTGAGACGGATTATAGTTAAAAGGCAGCAGGGAAAACTGTAGGAAAATGCCTACACTTCGTGATACAATTGAGACAATACATAAAAAGACACATTGAGAAACAGCGCAATAAATGATACAGTTTAACCATATTTACAGTGACAAAGAGAGCCTCGAAAAAGCACTTGCGGAGACGGGTATTGATCTTGAGGCCAAGACGATTCTTGTGCAGATGTTCTCCTCCATTGAGGATCGGGAGGCTGTCAGCGGGATCGCGGCGACGGTGCTATCGGTGCTGCCCGATGCGACGCTGATCGGCGCATCGACGGTGGGGGAGATCGTCGGAGGCGTGATGACGGAGAAGCAGACGGTGCTGGGTATTTCCGTCTTTGAGAAGAGCCACATCCTGGCCGTCTCTGATGTTGATACGGAGTCGTTTTCTCTCGGGAAAAAACTCGGGGAGGCACTCTGCAAGGACGATGTCCGCTGTATCATCACCTTTGCCGACGGCATTCAGCACGGCAGTGATTTTCTGGAGGCTTTCCGCGCCGCCAATTGCAACAACATCCCGATTGCAGGCGGTATGGCAGGGGACCTGCTGCGTTTCAAGCACACCTATACCATCCACCAGGAGCGCGTTTTTGAAGGCGGGGCGGTCGGTGTCGCGCTCATCGGGGAGTCTCTGGAGGTATTTCAGGATCTGAATATGGGGTGGCGCCCCGTCGGCAGAGAGATGACGATCACCCGCGCAGAGAAGAACCGGGTCTATACCATTGACGGAGAGGCCACGATCGAACTCTACCGGGAGGTACTCGGAGAGTCCGTCGTCCGGGAGCTTCCCGCATCGGCAATGGGATTCCCCCTCATCAAGCAGAGCGGCGGGATCCCGATCGCCCGTTCCATGATCGGGGCGTTCGAAGACGGGAGCGTCCTCTATGCCGGCAATCTGAGCGTAGGGGACCGTGTACAGTTCGGCATCGGCAGTGCCGATCTTGTCAACAGCTACATCCCCGGGGAGACGATCCCCAGCGAAGCACAGACGCTACAGGCGGCATTCATCTACTCCTGTTCGGGCCGGAAACAGTTCCTGGGCAAGCAGCTTGAGGTGGCACTGGACAAGATCGACTCCTTTGCCCCCGCGTGCGGATTTTTTACCTACGGGGAGTTTTATTCCTCTGCGTCGGGGGCGGAGCTGCTCAACATCACTTCGACGATTCTCTTCCTGCGCGAAAAGGGAACGCAGAATCAACGGTTTGACAGCCCGCTCGGCGGGCGGAAGCAGCAGCGGGCCGTCAATGCCGGCGAAAAGGCCGTGTTTCATCTCATCGATTACAATACGAAAGCACTCGAAGAGCAGTCCCGGTCGCTGGCGGCGGCAAAAAGGAGCCTGCAGGAGCATATTGACGGCATCAATGACGTTCTGATCGTTTCCAAAACGGACAGGAACGGCATCATTACCTACGTCAATCCGAACTTCGAACGGATCAGCGGCTACACGCGCGGTGAACTGATCGGGCAGTCGCATAATATTGTCCGCAGCCCGAATACCCCCGATTCGCTCTTTGAAGAGATGTGGAATACGATTACCGCGGGGCAGATCTGGCACGGCAGTTTTGCGAACCGCCGCAAAGACGGCACCGACTATTACGTCAAAAGCTCCATTATCCCCCTGCACGATGAACGGAACAGGATTTCGGAGTTTTTCGCGATCCGGGAAGATATCACCGACCTGATCGAGACGCAGCTGGCCTACAAACGCGAGCATACCTTTACGCAGAAACTGCTCAACAACGACGAAAGTATCATTCTCATCATCCGCAACGGCGTCACGGAAAAGGTGAACCAGACCTTTTTCAGGCTCTTCCCCTTTGACGACCTTGATGACCTTATGAACTCCAAGCGCTGCATCAATTCCCTCTTTATCCCCAAAGAGGGTTTCCTCAGTGCGGGGGGAAGACGGTCGTGGTACCAAAAGCTCCTGGACGAACCCAACCGGATCCACAAGGCGCTGATGGAGGACCGGGAGGGGACCGTCCGTACGTTTTCGGTGAGGGCGAGACAGGTGAAGTTCGAAAACGATGAGTACATCTTCTGCTCCTTCAACGACGTCACCGAGCTGGAGGAGGCGCGTATCCAGGCCGAGAAGGCCGAAGAGGCCCAGGCGACGTTCCTGGCCAATATGTCCCATGAGATCCGCACCCCGATGAACGGGATCCTCGGATTCACCGGCATGCTGAAAAAGAGCGGTCTGAATGCCCAGCAGCTGGAGTATCTCGACATTATCGAACGCTCCTCGGCGACCCTGCTCGAGATCATCAACGACGTCCTCGATTTTTCAAAAATCAAGAGCCACCACATGGTGCTTGAGCATATCCCCGTCGACCTATACGCGGAGCTCAATACCGCGTTCTCCCTGATGCAGCCCGCCGCGCTTCAGAAGCAGCTGAACTACGCCAGCCGGTTTGACCCGGAGATGGATGCGGTCGTACTCGGGGACCCGACGCGCCTGAAGCAGATCATCATCAATCTGCTCTCCAACGCCATCAAATTCACGCCGGCATCGGGTGAGGTGCAGCTGCGCACCGAGGTCCTCGAAATCCATCCCAAAGAGGGCCAGCTCGTCCGTTTTGTTGTCGAAGACAACGGGATCGGCATCCAGAAAGAGAAACAGGAGCGCATTTTCAGCCCCTTCACCCAGGCGAACGAGTCGACGACACGGGAGTTCGGGGGGACCGGTCTGGGACTGAGTATCTGCGCCTCCCTGGTCGAGGCCATGGGCAGCGAACTCAAACTGTACAGTAAAGAGGGGAAAGGGACGGTCTTCTATTTTGATCTCATGCTGGCATCGTACGATGCCGCATCCAAAGCTTTGACGGAGGCGGACGAAAGCGAAACGGCAGACACAGGTGCGGAGCAGGCGGTCAACAGCGGGATGAAAGTACTGGTCGCCGAAGACCTGGAGATGAACCGCCTGCTGGTCCAGCTGCTGCTGTCGCAGTACGGCATCGACGCGGTCTTCGTCGAGAACGGGCAGGAGGTCCTTGACAAAATGGAGAAAGAGGCGTTCGATCTGATCCTGATGGACGTCAATATGCCCGTGATGAACGGCCTCGATGCGACCCGCCGCATCCGGGAGAGACTCGGCAGCAGCGTTCCGATTATCGCGCTGACGGCGAACGCCATGGAAGGCGACAGGGAGAAGTTTTTACAAAGCGGCATGAACGGCTACCTCACCAAGCCGCTCGAAGAGAAAAAGCTCGAGGCCGTGCTCCGGCAATACTCCTGACCCTCCGCCGAACCACCCACGCCTGAGAGGCATCCCTACACTCCCGATTCGCCTGTAGGATATTTCCTACATATTCCGACCGTGCCTTTCCGTTAAGATTGCCCCGTGAAAAAATAACGAAGGGGCCAGATAATGGAAAGACCGACACCGACCGATGCGGAACATGAAGTAACCGACGTGGATATGATCGTATCCAAAGCGGATGCCGAAGGGAAAATCACCTACACCAACCCGATTTTTATGAAGATCTCCGGTTACTCGCAGGGCGACCTGCTGGATCAGCCGCATGCGATCCTGCGCCATCCCGATATGCCGAAAGTGATCTTCAAGTACCTCTGGGAGAACATCAAAGCGGGCAAAGACGTCTATGCGTTTGTCAAAAACCTCTGTAAAGACGGGGGATACTACCTCGTACTTGCCCAGGTCCGTATGGCCAAGAACCCGGACGGCTCATTCAGAAACTACGTTTCGACGCGCCGCCGTATGACGCAGAAGGCCCGGGACGTCATCCTCCCGCTCTATGCGAAGCTGCTTGAGATCGAAAAGAGCGAGGGTGTTGAGGCTTCCGAAAAAGCGCTGCTGGATTTTCTTGCCGAAAACGGCCAGAGCGCGGACACATTCAACGACTTCATGCAGTCGCTGAACAAATAAGAAGAAGGACAGACAATGATCGATTTCGACAAATCCATGCAGAGACTCCGCGCGGTGAACGGCTACCTCGGTTCGGCCGTTTTGAACTACTCCGGTGAGACCCTCTATATCGACAATGACCATACGGGCACGGATATTCCCTATTCGGCCAGTATCTTCAATGACGCCTTCCGTATGGTGACCGAGTCCTCACTGGACGTCGGCTTCAGCGAAGCTTCCTCCATCGAGGCGAAGACCCACGACGGTCACGTCTTCCTGATCAACAGTGCCGGGGAGTTCGGCCAGGACAACTTCGCGAAGATCAACGTCTTTGCCATTTTCCGTGACGACGGAAACGTCGCGCTGGCAAAAATGATCATGGATAAAGCGGCCAAGACCATGTCACAGGAGCTGGGGCGCATCTAAGCAGACGTCTCGGGCTTCGGAAGGCAATATCATCAAAACGCTATATCTGATTCATCATGCGAAATCCGACTGGGAAGAGCCGGGCGCGAGCGATTTTGAGCGCGGATTGACCGACAGGGGATACCGGGATATCAATACGATCGGGTCGTACCTGCTGCTGCGCGGGATCGTGCCCGATCTCATCCTCTCCAGCAGTGCGCTTCGTGCGCAGGAGAGTGCGGACAGGCTGGCTAAAAAAGTCGGTTTTGAAGGGCCGCTGCTCTACCTGAGCGAACTTTACCTGACGCCGCCGGAGACGATACTCGAAACCGTCATGCTGCAGGAGGATGACGCCGATACGATCTTTGTCATCGGACATAACCCGCAGCTGACCGCATTCGCGAATATGCTGACAGAAGAGCATGTCTCAAAGATCCCGTCGATGGGGGTCGTGGCGATGCGGTTCGACATCGACGACTGGCAGGGGCTGGAAACACAAAAGGGCGACATCGACTTTTTCATCTTTCCGAAGCAGTTCAAGTACTATCTGCCCAACCAGATCCGGGCCGTGCTCGACCGGAACGGGTAAGCGCAGCCGTCCTGTTTTCAGTAGGCTGCGATATCGTGTTCGAAGGCGAAACGGAGCAGTTCCGTCGTGCTGGAGAGGTTCAGCTTCTCCAGGATACGGGTCCGGTAGGTGGAGACGGTTTTGGGACTGACGCCCAGTTCCGCGGCGATCTCCTTGTAAGAGCTGCCCCGTGCAATAAAGGAGAGTACCTCCAGCTCGCGTTTGGAGAGCGCGGCGGTCATCGCCTTTTCCTGCTTGCCGAGATCGGTGCCGTAGGGCATGCTCTCTTCCAGGGTGGGGCTGATGTATTTTTTGCCTTTGGCCACGGTCTGGATGGCCCGCACGAGTTCGGCGCCGATGACGGCTTTGTTGAGGTAGCCAGAGGCACCGGCCCGGAACGCCTGCAGGGCATAAGGGTCCTCTGGATAGGCGCTGAGGACGAGGATGGGAAGTTCGGGGTGACGCGCACTGACGCTTTCGATCGATTCCATGCCGTTTTTGTCCCCGAGGTTCAGATCGAGGATCAGCAGGGTATATGCCCTGCGTGCAAGACAGGCCATCAGCTCATCGAAGGAGGAGGCGTTGTCCGCCACGGACATCCCCTCCTGCTGCTCGATCAGCATGATCAGCCCGCTGCGGACGATTTCATGGTCGTCGGCAATGATAATGTTCAGCATGGCACTCTCTTTCGTAGCGTCTTCCCGGACGATTTTGAGCGTCATTATAATAAAAAGAGTATGGGAAGCAGCTGTTGCACATGCTTTAACGTGATTTAATTCATCCTGGGGTAGCCTGTCCCCAACAGATCGGAAGGAACGGAAAAATGGAGCAATTGATCACCGACACATTGGCGACGGCACGGACGCATTTCGCAGCGTTCGGTCTGGACGCTGCGCAGGTGGATGCGCTGCTTGAGGCGGGCACGAGGGACCTGCGGAAGGAACTCCTGCAGCTCAAGGCGTTGGTGGCGGTTGTCCCGCCGGACGCCGAGCGGGTGGCGCACTCGCTGCATGCGTTGAAGGGGCTTGTGATGAATATGGGCAACAGTGACGCCGGCCGGGTGTTCGCCGTCCTGGAAGAGACCTTCAGGTCCAGCGGAGAGGTTTCCGGAGTGAGGGCGCTGTTGGGCAATGGGTGACGAGTGAATATGATCCTCTATATCCACGGCTTCGCCAGCTGCGGCGATTCGACGAAAACCCGCCTGCTCAAGACGCATTTCGGTGAAACCGAGGTGCTTTCCCCCGATGTCCCGGTCGAACCGGACACCGCCATGGCGGCACTGCGCCGTGTGATCGAGCAGTATGATATTTCCCTCTTGATCGGTTCGTCACTGGGCGGCTTCTATGCGACGGCGCTGAGCAGCGAGTTTGGGCTCGATGCCGTACTGATCAACCCCTCCGTGCATCCCTACCAGACCCTGGCGCCGTATGTGGGCACCAATACGTTCTGGTGCAGCGGGGAACCCTTTGAATGGAAAAGCGAGTACCTGCTGCAGCTGGCACGCATTGCCGAGACGATGCGGCTGCCGGATGCACGGCTGCTGGTCCTGCTGCAGACGGGGGACGAGCTACTTGATTACAAGGTGGCCGAGGCCGTTTACGAAGGGTATGAGGTCGTGGTGGAAACGGGCGGAAATCACCGTTTTGAAAATCTGGGGGCGTACCTGGAACGGATCGAAACGTTTTACCGCGATGCCTAGCGCACCCCGCTGGGCAGGGTGGCGATATGCGCCTGGAGCCAGCGCGCATTGTCCGCATCCGTGCCGGCGCATTCGCAAAAACGCGGCAGGTCGCTGATCAGCGGCCAGAGGGCGCTCGTGGCGACCCCTTCGGCATTCGTCGCATCCAAAAAGGCATCGCGGTCTTCGGGCGCTTCGAAGAGCAGGGCATTGAGCCAGCAGTTGGGCTCGCTCTGTTTTTTCACCCGGAAGAGCTTGACTTCCTCCTCCTCTTCGTAGTCGGCAAAGAACTCCTGGTAGCGGCGGGCAAGATCGCGCTGTTTGGTGACGATCGTTTTCATATGCTCCATCTGGGCACAGCCGACCGCCGCATTCAGATTGGACATACGGCAGCTGAAACGCCCCTGGGCTGCTTCCTTCGCATCGGAAAGATAGGGGATCGTACCGGTGCTTCTCGCCGCTTCCGCCAAGGCCTCGTCGTCACAGACGAGCACGCCGCCGTCCCCGCATGTGGCGATCTTATGGCCTTCGAAACCGTAGATACCGCAGTGGCCGAAACGTCCTGCCATGGTCCCTTTATACGACGATCCGAAGGCCTCCGTTGCATCCTCGATAAGCATGATGCCGTACTCGTCGCAGACGGTCCGGATCTCATCGATGCGGCAGGGAAAGCCCAGAATATGGACCGGAACGCAGGCGGTGATGCGGCGTTGGGTGCGGCGGTTGAAACACCCCTCATCGCGGACTTCTGCGTTGTAGGCAAGGAACTCGCGCAACCGGTCCGGGTCCATGCCCATCGTCTTGCGTTCGACGTCGATGAAAATGGGCTCAGCACCGAGGCTGTCGACGGTGTTGGCCGTCATGGCGTGGGCGAGCGGCTGGGTCAGGACTTCGCAGTCGGGACCCGTCCCCGCCAGGACGAGGGCGACGCGCATCGCCGATTCGGAAGCGTTGAAGGCAACGGCATGGCGGGCCCCGCAGTATTCGCTGACCATCCCTTCGAACCGTTCGACGTATTCGCCCTCCGATGAGACCTCTACACTTTCGATACAGCTGCCGAGGTAGTTCTTTTCGTTCCCCACGAAACGCGGTGCATGCAGGGGAACCGCCCCGCTGCTTCTGAAAAGGTTACGGATATAGCGTACGGTGTTGCTGTGCATACTCTTCCTTTCAATCAATATACCCCGTGCTCAGCGCACGAAGGCCGATGCCAGTCTGAATCCAGCTCCGGCCATGAAGACGGTTCCCAGGGCATTCAGCCCGATATTGGCGGCCGCCAGGGCAAGGTGACCGCCGTTAAGCAGCATGACACTCTCGATCGCGAAGGTCGAATAGGTCGTCAAAGCCCCAAGGATCCCCGTCGAGAGGAAGGATTTGACGTGCAGCGAGAAGTAGGTCGTGTACATGAAATAGGCGACGAGGATTCCCATGATGAAACTGCCGATCAGGTTGACGCCGAGGGTGCCGAAGGGGAGGTCATGGGGAACACGATGGGAGATAAGCCCGTTGAGGTATGCCCGCAGAACGGCGCCGATAAAACCGCCGCTTCCGATGGCGAGCAGGGTGGCAAGGCTCATGGTTTTTTCCTTTGTTCGTAACGGTCATAGGTTTCCTGCATCCGAAGCTGCAGCTGTTCCAGCCATTTCTTGTCGTTTTTGTCCGCCCGGACGCTCTCCAGGTAGACCGCTGTGATGACGCCCGGTGCGGCGGTCATGCGCTTGGTACTGAAAAATCGGGCGGTATGAATCAGCACGACGGGCTGTACCGTCAGGCCGAGCTTGTCGGCGATCAGTTTCGCCCCGGGTTTGAAGCGGCGCATCCGGCCGCTTTCCGAACGGGTGCCTTCGGGGAAGATACAGACGATACGCCCGTCGTCAATCCGCTCCTTGGCCGCTTTGAGCAGGGCGACAAGCGCACTTTTGCTTTCGCGTTCCAGGGGGATTTCCCGGGAGAGGCGGACAGCCAGCGAGAAAAAGGGGATTTCGAAGAGCTCTTTTTTGGCGACCCAGGCGAGCTCGCGCTTTGTCGCGCTCTCGATGACACCGATGTCGAGTTCGCTCTGGTGGTTGATGATATACATCTGCGCCTCGGGATCGGGAGTACCGATTTCACGCACATGGACGAAGATCAGTGTCCGGATAAACCAGGCGGAAATTTTAGAAGCATAGGGGCGGGGGACGAAAGGGTAGAGCAGGATTTTAAGCAGCAGCCCCGTAAAAATGACGAGGGTGCTGTAAACCCAGTTAATCCGCGCAAGTATCTTCATTCTTGACCCAACCGATCTGCTCGTTTTGGAGGCGAACTTTCGTATACCCCTTGATATGCCCTTCGGCGTTCAACTGGTAGCGCGTCGGGGCGATCTCGAAGACCGTGGCGTTGCGCATCGGCAGGAGGTAGATCGGCGATCCCTCTTTGATACAGACCTGCTGCAGCGGAATGTTGAGCCATGCGGCATAGCCTCCCGCGGCAACGGCGACGGCGAGCAGCGTCCAGGAGCGTTTCCAGAGCGCGAGCAGGAAGAAGAGCCCGAACACGACGAGGAAAACAACGGTTTTCTGGGTGACGTGCCCGTGCTCGACCGGGTTGATGTCACTCGTCGTCGAGACGAGATCGTCATCCACCTCGATCGGGATACTCATGCGTTCGTACCGTTTGCTCTGCAGGTTGAAATATTGGAAACGCAGCACTTCCATCGTTTTGGGCAGCACGGCATAGTAGCTCATCGACGCAAAGTGCGGATCTTTCTGCAACGATTCGAAATCCTGCTTTCCGGCCTGGGGAAGGTGGAACGCCCCCAGGTCGCTGCGGTTGGCATCGGCGGAGATCACGATGATGTTGTTCGCCTTGTCGTAGACGGTGGTCTTCACATGTGTCACGGTGAAGCGGTCGGCCAGAATGCCGCAGAAGTTTTGCGGAGGGTTGAGGACCGTCGCCTCGACGGCACCGCCCTGCAACGGTTCGGAGCTCTCCTCTTCACCGTAGCCCAGGGTCAGTACAGGCGTGATGTCGGGCAGCAGGGCGCGTTTCCCCGTCACCTTGAAATAGAAGCGGTCGAAGTAGGTGTGATCGTGCGCTTCACGTTCTGGGGTATCACTGAGGAGTTCGAGGCCGCTGCCGCCGCTGAAGCGGTAAGAGAGGCCGTCGAAGAGATCGGTCGTGATGACGGAACGGATGAGGATGGAGACGATTTCACCCTTGAAAAGGCGCTCGGGTTTTTCGACCAGCGTGGCGTAGAGATGCCGTGTGCCAGACGCCTCCTCTTCCACGGAGATCGCGTCGCTCTCGACTTCCGCCGATTGGTCCGCCTCTTCGGCCTGCATGCCGAAAGGCATGACGGTCTCAGGGATGTCGGTCACGAATGTGGCGGCCTGCAGGAGGCCGAAGGTACCGAGCCAGAGGAGCAGTAGGAACGAACGCATTACGAAGCGAAGAACCCTTCAAGCATCGCTTTGCCGTCCGCGGAACCGAGGATCGATTCCATGGCACGCTCGGGGTGCGGCATCAGGCCGAAAACGTTCTTGTCGGCGTTGCAGACACCGGCGATGGCATCGACGGAACCGTTGGGGTTGCTGACATTGCCTTCGCTGTCACAGTAGTGCAGCAGGACCTGGTCGTTATCGTAGAGCGCCTTGAGGCCCTCCGGATCGATGTAGTAGTTCCCGTCGTGGTGGGCGATGGGGATGTTCACGACGTCGCCCTTGTTCAGCTTCTGCAGGAAGGTATTCTCATTACCGACGACTTTGAGGTGGTGGTGGCGGGAGATGAAATGGAGGTGCTCATTGCGTTTCAACGCACCCGGCAGCAGACGCGATTCGGTCAGGACCTGGAAACCGTTGCAGATACCGAGCACTTTTCCGCCGCGTGCTGCATGGGCCTCGACGGCCTGCATGACGGGACTGAAGCGGGCGATGGCACCGCTGCGCAGGTAGTCGCCGTAGCTGAAACCGCCCGCAACGACGACCAGGTCGGTGTCAGCGGCGATGCTGGTCTCTTTGTGCCAGACGATCTCCGTCGTCGCTCCCAGCTTTTCGAAAGCGTACTGCGTATCGTACTCGCAGTTCGTTCCGGGAAACTGAATGATGGAGACTTTCATGAGACGATCTCGATGGCGTAATCTTCGATGACGGTGTTGGCCAGCAGGGATTCGCACATTTCGGTCACCTCTGCTTTGGCGCTCGCTTCATCGGCAGCCGTGAGGTCAAGGACGATCTGCTTGCCGACGCGGACATCGTTGACGCCGTCGAATTTGAGTGAGTCCAGTGCGTGGTGGACGGCTTTGCCCTGGGAATCCAGGACACCCTGCTTCAAAAATACGTTGACGATTGCTTTCATTACTTTACTCCCAAAATGCGATTCAGAACTTCTTCATAGGCCACTTTGAGCCCGCCGAGGCCCTGGCGGAAACGGTCTTTATCCATTTTTTCGCCTGTTTTCATGTCCCAGAAACGGCAGTTATCAGGGCTGATCTCGTCGACGAGGATGATGTTGCCCTCTTTGTCCTTGCCGAACTCGAGTTTGAAGTCGACGAGGTTGAGGCCTTTCTCCGCGAAGTAGGGCTTGAGGATGTCGTTGATCTGGCGGGCCATACGGCGGATCTTGTCCAGTTCGTCCTGGTAGTCGACGAGGCCGAGGATCAGGGCATGCTGGTCGTTGAGCTTCGGATCGCCGAGCGCATCGTTTTTATAGTCGAATTCGACGAGGGTGAACGGCAGCACTTTGCCGTCCTCGATACCGAGGTTCTTGCTCAGACTCCCGGTGGCGATGTTGCGGACGATGACTTCAATGAGAATAACGTCGACACGCTTGTGCAGCATGTGGTTGTCGTCGAGCATACCTACGAAGTGTGTCGGGACGCCTTTGGACTCGATCAGTTTGAAGAGTTCCGTCGAGATCTTGTTGTTGAGGGCACCTTTGCCCGCCTCACTCGATTTTTTGGCGCCATTGAAAGCGGTCAGGTCGTCTTTGAATTCGGAGATGAGCAGATTTGCATCGTCCGTTGTAAAGAGTTTTTTTGCCTTGCCTTCATACAGCAATTCGCGTTTTTCCATTAATGTGTTCCTTTCACGATGATAAGTGCTTTGAGGATGTCAATCGCCTCTTTGAGTTGGATGTCGTTGTTGACCTGTTTTTCCGTAATGATGTTGGTGTCCGTTTTGTCGTCCGCTTCCGGATCGGTGGTGTTGCCGTCGATCTTCTGCAGTTCGCTTTTGAGGTGCATCTTCAGGTCGGCCTCTTTGATGGCGAATTCGTCGTCGTCGGTTTTCGGGACGATACCGCGATCGACGATGATGTCCGGGGTGACGCCGACCGCCTGGATCGTACGGCCGCTCGGCAGGTAGTAGCGCGCGACCGTCAGCTTGATGGCTTCGGTATCGCTGATGGGCAGGATCACCTGGACGGAGCCCTTTCCGAAGGTCTTTTTGCCGACCAGCACGGCACGTTTGTGGTCCTGCAGTGCCCCGCTGACGATCTCGGAGGCGGAGGCGCTCCCCTCGTTGACGAGAACGACAAGAGGCTTCTCCGTCAGAGTAGCCGAATGGTGGGCGCTGTACTCGCTGTTTTCGCGTTCGTCACGACCCTTCTGGGAGACGATGACCCCTTTGTCGACAAAGAGGTCGACGAGGCCGACGGCCTGGTCGAGCAGGCCGCCGGGGTTGTTGCGAAGGTCGAGGATGAAGCCCTTGGCTTCGCCGTTATGCTGACGGATCGCCTTGGAGATGCCGTCGACGACTTTCTGGTCGAAACTGGTGACGCGCAGATAGACGATGTCGTCGCCGATCGTTTTGGCGTAGACGGACTGGATTTTGATGATGTCGCGGATGATGTTGACGACGAACGGTTTCGTTTCGCCTTTACGGACGATGGTGATGTCGATCGGCGTTTTCGGCTTGCCGCGCATCAGGTTGACCGCTTCGTCGATGTCCATGTCGAGCGTCGGCGTGTCGTCGATCTTGAGAATGATGTCGCCGGCCTGCAGACCGGCTTTGTCCGCCGGCGTGCCTTCGATCGGCGCGATGACGGTGAGGGCGCCGTCTTTGATGCCGACGGTGATGCCGAGGCCGCCGAACTCCCCTTTGGTCTGGACCTGGAGGTCTTTGAAGCCCTTCTGGTTCAGGTAGGAGGAGTGGGCGTCGAGCTTGCCCATCATCCCCTCGATGGATTTGTTCATGAGGGTCTCGATGCTCTCTTCGTCGACATAGTATTTTTCGACGATGCTGAGCACCTTCGTGAACTTCGCCAGGGCCTGGAGGCGGGAAGCTTCAACCGTCGGTGTACCCTCTTTGGGTGCGTCGGCGAGGAGGGCGGTGGAATAGGTCAGGGCTACGGCCGCCGTTGCCGTGAGAAAGCCCATCGCCATCATCTTTTTCTTTTTCATTTTCTGCTGCTTTCCGGTCTCGCGATTTTTGAGCGTCTATTATAGTCAAACAATAGTAAAATAAAAGCATGCAGGCCGTGGCGTTTGGAGAAAATGTGCAGAAGGTGACCGGCTGAATTTATAAAGCCTTAGTCAATGTATATCAACTATAGTTGACACTACTTGACTAAAGATGCTATAATCATTCCAGTCAAGTAGCCCAATCCTAACAAAGGAAGAATGATATGAATACGATTTTTGAAAAACTGACCCATCAGATGACGCAGACCATCGAATCGGCCCTTTCGCTGGGACTGCACAACCAGAACAACGAAGTGGAGCCGGTGCATGTGCTCTGGGCACTGCTCACCAACAGCGACACCGTACTGAACCAGGCCCTGCGGAAAATGAACGTCGATAAAAGCGCGATCGAGCTCGACGTCAAAAGCGCCGCGGACAAGCTGCCCAAAAGCAGCGGCGTGAGCAAGGAGAACATGCGCATCTCGCGCAACCTCGTGCAGGCGCTTGAACGCGGCGTCGGGGAGATGACGCGCAACGGCGACAGCTATATGGCCGTCGACAGTTTCATTCTCGGTAACCTTGAGAGCGAACCGTTCGGAACGATTTTGGCCAAATACGTCAACAAGACGGAACTGCGCAAGACGTTTGAGGCGATGCGCGGCGGACAGAAGATCGAGAGCCAGACGGCGGATGAGAACCTCGAGAGCCTCTCGAAGTACGGGATCGACCTGACGGCACAGGCGGCGGCGGGCGAGCTGTCCCCAGTCATCGGCCGCGACGAGGAGGTGCAGCGCATGATGCAGATCCTCATCCGTAAAACGAAGAACAACCCGATCCTGCTCGGCGAGCCGGGGGTCGGTAAAACGGCCCTGGTCGAAGGGCTGGCGCAGCGCATCTATAATAAGGAGGTGCCGCTCTCCCTGCAGAACAAGAAGGTCGTGGCGCTGGATATGAGCGCGCTTATTGCCGGGGCGAAGTACCGCGGTGAGTTCGAGGACCGTCTCAAGGCGGTCATCGACGAAGTCAAAAAGAGCGGCAACGTCATTCTCTTTATCGACGAGATCCATACCATTGTCGGTGCGGGGGCTTCCGAGGGGAGTATGGATGCGGCGAACATCCTCAAACCGGCCCTGGCTAGGGGCGAGCTGCACACCATCGGGGCGACGACGCTCAAGGAGTACCGCAAGTATTTTGAAAAAGACGCGGCCCTCCAGCGCCGTTTCCAGCCGGTCACGGTGGACGAGCCCTCCATCAACCAGGCGCTGCAGATCCTGCGCGGGATCAAGGAACGCCTGGAAGCGCACCACAACGTCACCATTACCGACGCGGCACTGGTGGCGGCGGCGAAACTCTCCGACCGCTATATCTCTGACCGCTTCCTGCCGGACAAGGCGATCGACCTGATCGACGAGGCGGCGGCGGAGCTGAAGATGCAGATCGAGTCCGAGCCGCATGCGCTCTCCGGTGCAAAACGCAAGATCCAGGAGCTGCAGGTCGAGAAAGAGGCGTTGAAGATGGACGAAAACCCGGCCAACGAGAAGCGTCTGGGGGAGATCGAAAAAGAGCTGGCGGATGCAAACGAGGAGAAACGCACGCTCGAGGCACAGTACCAGGGGGAAAAAGAGGTCTTCGAACGCATCGCCGCCATCAAGGGTGAGATCGAGGCGAAACGCCGCGAAGCGGAGCAGGCCAAGCAGCAGGGCGAGTTCAACAAGGCCGCCGAGATCGAGTACGGCAAGATCCCGCAGCTCAACGACGAAGTCGAAAAACTCCAGGAGCAGTGGAAAACGATGCAGGGGGAGGGGACGCTGCTGAAAAACAGCGTCGATGAAGCCTCCATTGCCGGGATCGTCAGCCGCTGGACGGGGATCCCCGTCACGAAGATGCTCCAGAGCGAACGCGAAAAGATCCTCCATATCGAGGATGAACTCAATCGCGATGTCGTCGGACAGGACAAAGCGACTCATGCCGTTGCCCGCGCCATCAAACGCAACAAAGCGGGGCTCTCCGACGCCGACCGCCCGATCGGGTCGTTTATGTTCCTGGGGCCCACCGGGGTCGGGAAGACCCAGACGGCGAAGACCCTGGCGAAGTTCCTCTTCGACAGCGAAGAGGCGCTGATCCGTCTCGACATGAGCGAATACATGGAGAAACACGCGGTCTCCCGGCTGGTCGGAGCGCCTCCGGGATACGTCGGTTACGAAGAGGGCGGACAACTGACCGAAGCGGTCCGCCGCAAACCCTACAGCGTCGTGCTGTTCGACGAGGTGGAAAAGGCGCACCCGGATGTCTTCAACATGCTGCTGCAGGTGCTCGACGACGGGCGCCTCACGGATAACAAGGGGGTGACGGTCGACTTTACCAATACGATCATCATCCTCACCTCGAACATCGCCAGCGACAAGATCATGACGATGCAGGGGGATCCGAACCTCGAAGAGGTGGTACTGGGCGAACTGCGCAGCAAGTTCAAACCGGAGTTCCTCAACCGCCTCGATGACGTGGTCATCTTCAACCCGCTGGGCGAGGATCAGATCGTCTCGATCGTCGACCTCTTCTTTGCCGCCATTGCGAAGAAGGTTGCCGAGCGCAGCATCACGCTGGAACTGAGCGACGAAGCCAAGCGCCTGATCGCCCGGGCCGGGTTCGACCCGGTCTACGGGGCGCGCCCGCTCAAACGCGCCCTCTACGAGATCGTCGAGGACCGCCTGGCAGACCTGATCCTCGGCGGCGAGGTCGAGGAGGGGAACCGGGTCGTCTTCGATGCCGAGGGCGACGAGATCACGGTGGCCGTCGATTAATCCGGACGCGCTACAATCCCGGTATGAATATGCTTAAACGTCTTCTGCTTATCCCGGCCCTCCTACCGGGGCTTTTTGCGACGCTCTACGCCTGTACGGGGGATTGCCTCACCTGCCATCCGAAGCTGCTGCCGACGATCCAGAAAGACCCGCGCCACAAGCCGATGCTCGGCTGCATCGAGTGCCACGGCGCGGACCCCAATGCCATGGCCGAATGCGGCAGCGAGTGCTTCACCTGCCATCCTGTTGAAAAGGTCGAGAATATCGGGGTAAAAGAGCACGAGGTGATCCGCGGTTGCCGCGACTGCCATGTGCAGATGAAGGAGGCACTCAGCGATCTCGCGACGCCGCGGGATCAGTCGGTCATGCCGCCGTTGAAAGATCTGCTGGTACCGCCCATGGATGACAACAGCGGTTTTTGAGCCCCGATGCGGGAAAAAGGGAGAGTTTTCCTTATCCTTAAATAAGCATTAAGTATGTATAGGGCATAATTGCGCACTAAATTTTCTGAGAGGAATGGTCATGAAAAGAACATACCAACCGCATAACACGCCTCGTAAACGTACCCACGGTTTCCGTGCACGTATGGCGACAAAAAACGGCCGCAAGATCATCAACGCACGTCGTGCCAAGGGCCGTAAGAAACTGGCTGCCTGAGTTCGTCCGCAGTGCTGAAACACAACCGCGAGTTTCAGCTGGTCTACCGCAAGGGAAAAAGCGCGCATTCGCCTGCGCTTGTCCTCTTCTACCTCCCAAACACCCCTTTTGTAACCGTCGGTTTCACAGCCAGTAAAAAAGTCGGAAATGCCGTCAAACGCAACCGTGCAAAACGCCGTATGCGTGCGCTCTTTTACGGCCTCGAACCGCAGCTCGCCGCCGGCAGTTATATTCTTGTCGCCAAGGCAACGACGGTGGACACCCCCTACGCCGTTATGGAAAAAGCCCTCCGCAAAATGGTGGAGCGGGTCGGGGCGCTGCAGGCATGATCCGCCGTCTTGTACTCGGGCTCATCTGGATCTATCAGCGCAGCTTTACGCTGATCGGCCGTGGAAGCTGCCGCTACTACCCCACCTGTTCGGAGTATACGCGCCAGCAGTTCGAACAGAATCCCCTCCTGCACGCCTTCTATTATTCGACGAAACGGATCCTCTCCTGCAACCAGTTGTTCCCGGGGGGCATCGACTATGTCGAGGTGGCAAAATTGCGGCCGAATCCGCAAGATTTAACCATTAATAGGATAAAGTACTGGCTCGTTCCGAAAGCGGGGAACCGCTTTTATCTCATCAAAAATTTTTCGTTTAAAGGCTAACGTGTGTTTGAAAAAATGAGTCCCAACCAGCGGCTGATCCTGGCCGTGGTCCTTTCATTTGTCTTCTTTATTGTCTATACAGCGATCTTCCCGCCGGAGATGCAGGAGAGCGCAGAGCAGAACGTCACGCTCACCGAGCGGGTAGGTGCCGAGGCGGCGACCCCGGCAGTCGCTGACGGCGGTGTCGGTCATGCGGTGGCGGCCAGCGAAAAAGTGGCCAACCCTGATGCCACGAAGCTGGTGACGGTTGAGTCCTCCGCGTTCACGCTCAAGATCGATACCCTCGGCCGTATCGCTTCCAAAGTGCTCAAAGATAAAAAATATTATGTTGATGACAAACCGACCGAACTGGTTGCACAGGAGGGGGCACAGCCGCTCTTTATCCGTTTTGCGGACGAAGCGGTCAATGCCGAGGCGCTCAAGGTCCCGTACCGTGCCGATGCGAATACGATCTCACTGGATGGTGCGGATGCGAAACGTGTTGTACTGACACAGACCCTGCCGCAGGTCACGGTGACGAAAACGCTGACCTTCTACCCGGACGGTCACTATGACATCGAGGTTTCCCTCTCCAAACCGATGCGCTACTTCCTCTACGTCGGACAGCATGCGGAGCACAAAGGGCAGATGATGATGGCCGTACACGGCGTCATGGCCTACACCGCGGACGGCGTCTCCAATATCTTTGAAGACGGCGATGTCGAAGGGCGCACTTCCCTGCGCGACGTGAAACTGCTGTCGGCGTTCGACCAGTATTTCGCGTCCATCTTCTACGGCTTCGATCCGGAGCTGCTCGTCAACGTCGACCGCGACCGCAGCGACAACCCGATCGCCTATCTCGAAGCCTCCGACTCCCTGAGCTTCAACGGCTTTATCGGACCGAAGGATTACCGCCTGCTTGAATCGGTCAACCCGGTCCTTGTCAACGCGATCGAGTACGGCTGGTTCACCTGGGCGGCGAAACCGCTGTTCGGCTTCCTGCTGTTCCTGCACGGCATCTTCGGCAACTGGGGCTGGGCGATCGTCGTCCTGGTGATCGCGATCCGTCTCGTACTCTACCCGCTGACCTACAAGGGGATGGTCTCCATGCAGAAGATGAAGGACCTTGCCCCGAAGATGAAAGAGCTGCGCGAGAAGTACAAGGGCGACCCGCAGCGCATGAACGCGGCGGTGATGGAGCTCTACAAGAAAAACGGCGCCAACCCGATGGGCGGCTGTCTGCCGCTGCTGCTGCAGATCCCGGTATTCTTCGCGATCTACCGTGTCCTGCTCAACGCCGTCGAACTGCAGGGGGCGCCGTGGATGTTCTGGATCGGCGACCTCTCCCGCATGGACCCGACCTATATCCTGCCGATCCTGATGGGGGCATCCATGTACTTCCAGCAGAAGATGACGCCGAACAACTTTACCGACCCGATGCAGGAGAAGATCTTCAAATACCTGCCGGTCGTCTTTACCTTCTTCTTCGTCACCTTCCCGTCGGGCCTGGTGCTTTACTGGCTGACGAACAACCTGCTCTCCATTGCGCAGCAGTATATGGTGAACAAGAAGTATGCGCAGATCAAAGCGGCACACCAGGCGCAAAAAGAGCATAGCGGGGATGAGGCCTGAACATGAAGAAGATCGAAGCGCCGTCGCTTGAAGCGGCGTACAGCGAGGCTTCCAGGCACTTCAGCTGTTCGGTGACGGAGCTCGACATCGTCGTCGTCCAGCACCCGAGCAAAGGCTTCCTCGGCCTGTTGCGCAAGCAGGCCGTCATTGTCGCCCGCCCGAAAGCGGCGGCAGAGCAGACGGAGGAAGCAGCAGCGCTCACCGCGTCTGAAGCGGCACCGGAGGTACCGGAACCGATCGTATACCCCGAAGACGACGACAGCGAATACGCCGAGGTCTACGCGGACGAGGAGCACTACATCGAGGATAACGACGATCTCGAAGCGATCGCCGAAGAGGTGGAGATGAAGCTCAACACCCTCTTCGAGACGATCTGCTTCAAGCTCGAACCGATCCGCGTTTCCGTCTACGACGACAATACGCTCCTGGTCGAGTTCAACGGTGAAGACGCGGCGCTGCTGATCGGCAAGGAGGGGTACCGCTACAAAGCGCTCTCCTATATGCTCTTCAACTGGATCAATGCCGAGTACCAGCTGCAGCTGCGCCTCGAAATCGCCGAGTTCCTCCAGAACCAGGAGGAGTCCGTCGCCCGCTACCTGACAGGGGTCTTCGATAGTATCGACCGTGACGGCCATGCCCAGACACGCGTCCTTGACGGGGTCCTCGTGCAGATCGCGCTGAAGCAGCTGCGCGACCGTTACCATGACAAGTACGTTGCCATCCGCACCACCCGGGACGGCGGCAAATACATCATCATCAACGATTACCACAACTACTGATCATGAACGATACGATTGCCGCCATTGCGACCGCCCACGGCATCGGCTCCATCGCCATCATCCGCATCAGCGGCGAACAGGCGACGGCGGTCGCATCGAAACTGACGGGACAGCGCCCGCTCGAAGACCGCCGTGCCCATCTCTACCCCCTCTATAACCCCCGAAACGAGCTCATCGACGAAGCGATCGTCCTCTTTTTCCGCGGTCCCCGCAGTTTCACCGGCGAAGACGTCGTCGAACTCCAGTGTCACGGCGGACAGATCGTCGCGGAAGAGGTGCTGAAGGCCGTTTTGGCCTGCGGTGCGCGCCTGGCGACGCCGGGCGAGTTCAGCAAACGCGCCTTCATGAACGGCCGCATCGACCTCACCGAAGCGGAGGCGATCGCCCGGCTCATCGAAGCCCGGAGCGAAGACGCCGCGAAGATCCTGGCCAAGCAGATGAAGGGGTCGCTGCGGACCTTCGTCGAAGGCAACCGCGATGCCCTGCTGGAAATCCTGGCCTACTCGGAGGTCTCCATCGACTACGCCGAGGAGGACCTGCCGCAGGACCTCGTCGACCAGATCATTAAAAAGCTCGAAGCGATCGCCGTGGCACTGCGCCGCACCCTGGCGTCCAGCGAACGGCGGCGGGGACTGATGCAGGGCTTCAAGGTCGCCATCATCGGCAAACCCAATGTCGGCAAGAGCTCGCTGCTCAACAGCCTGCTCGACTACAACCGCGCCATCGTCAGCGATATCGCGGGCACGACCCGCGACACGATCGAGGAGCAGGTGCGTATCGGCACGCATCTCATCCGGATGGTCGACACGGCGGGGATCCGCGAAGCCGGGGACGAGATCGAACGGATCGGGATCGAACGCTCCATCGAAGCGGTCAGCGAAAGCGATATCGTCATCACGCTCTTTGACGGCAGCCGTCCGCTTGATGGGGAGGACAAAGCGATCCTCTCCCTGATGGACAGCCATAAAGAGGAACGGGAGTTCATCGCCGTCCTCAATAAAACGGACCTGCCGCAGCGTTTCGACGAGACGCCGCTGCGCAGCTACGCCCCGATCCACATGAGCTGCAAGCAGGATACGTCGGCGCTGATTACTGCGCTGCAGTCCCGGATGGACCACCAGAACGTTTCCGAAGAGACGATGCTCATCTCCCAGCGCCAGACCGATGCCGTGAGGGGGGCGCTGAGTGCGATCGACAACGCCTTCATGCCGCTGGAGGAGCAGGAGCTGGAACTCTTCTCTTTCCATGTCGGCGAGGCGATCCAGGCACTGGCCTCCATTACCCGCCCCTTTGACAACGAAGAGATGCTCGACAAGATGTTCGGCAGCTTCTGCCTCGGCAAATAAGCGTACGGTACGCAGTAAGCAGTGGGAAGTATGTTTCCGATACTGGCGATCGACCTCGGCCTCAAACGGATCGGGCTGGCCTACAGCGCGGACGGCACCATTGTCACCCCTCTGCCGGCCGTCGAGCGTAAAAACCGAAACCAGGCGTCGCAGGCGGTCAAAGATGTCATCGCGGAGTGGGGGATAAAACAGGTCGTCGTCGGGATTCCGATGGGCGGTTCGAGCGAGGAGGAGATGCGCCGCCGCGTCGCGCATTTCATGAACCTCGTCGATTTCGACGGCCCCGTCGCCTATCAGGACGAGAGCGACAGCTCCCTCGAAGCCGAAGCGCTGATGAAGGGCGAGATCCGCTACAAGCGCGACGGCCGCGTCGATTCGCTCTCGGCGATGGTTATTCTACAACGCTATCTGGGACAGTGACCCCGAAGAACGCCAGTGCCTCCTCTTCGTCGTCCGTGAGCGTGGCGCCGCGGTAACTTTCATCCTCATTGAGCACTTGCGTAATCCGTTTGACGCTGAGATCGAAACACTGCTTTCGTGCACAGGGCAGATCGTCGATGAAGCCCATGCCGCTGAAGTGGTAGTTTTCTCCCTCGTTTTCGATACAAAGCAGCGTGCCGTCACACTGCGCCTCGATGCATTCGACGAGCTCACGGTAGTTGATACCGAACTCGGTGGCCTGCCACCCGATCTCCTCGAGTTCGCTGTCGGTGAATTCGGCGACGCCGTCACCGGTCGTATCGTCATAGTCCGCATGGCGGACGTTATAGCCGATGATCTCCTGCCAGTTGCGCGCGGCTTTGATGAGGATGCGGTCTTCGACCTCGACGACCTGCATGTTGCCGCCGAGCAGTTCGGCAAGGCTTTTCGGTTTGGTCGGCATCAGGGCAGAGGGTGCCGGTCGTTCGACGCTGCCCTGGAAAATATAGCAGCTGCGTGTGTCGTAAGGGGGATAGTGAATCTCCCCCCTGATCGTGATGCCGAAGGGCTTCCCGCCGTTGACCGCGGCCATCATGGCCGGTTTGTCGATGGAGATGATCTCTTTGACAAGGTTGAATTTTTTCATACGTTCTCTTCCGCAATTTTTCGGAAATTTTAGCATGCCGCGGGCGAGGGGCCATTAAGAAATCACCGTTTTCAAAGGCCTAAGCGGAGCCTAAACTACTCTTTCATGACTTTTTGGTACAATGCGCAAAATTTTTTGTGGTGCGGGGACCGTCTGATAGACGGCATGATCGTCCACAATTCAAGGGATTAACTGATGGCATTGAATGTGTACTATGACAAAGACTGCGATATCAGCATCATCAAGGGCAAAAAAGTCGCGATGATCGGTTTCGGCTCCCAGGGCCATGCACACGCGGAAAACCTCCGCGACAGCGGTGTAGAAGTAATTGTCGGTCTTCGCAAAGGCGGCTCCAGCTGGGCGAAAGCGGAAGCGAAAGGTTTCGAAGTCATGACGGTTGCCGATGCATCCGCAGCGGCTGATGTCATCATGATCCTTCTGCCGGACGAAAACCAGGCGGAAATCTACGCCAACGAGATCGCACCGAACCTCAAGCCGGGCGCGACGATCGCATTCGGTCACGGTTTCTCCATCCACTACGGACGCATCAAGCCGGCAGCCGACATCAACGTCATGATGGTCGCACCGAAAGCACCGGGCCATACGGTCCGCAGCGAGTTCGTCAAAGGCGGCGGTATCCCAGACCTGATCGCGATCGGCCAGAACCCGTCCAACATGACAAAGGAACTTGCACTCTCTTACGCTTCCGCGATCGGCGGCGGCCGTACGGGTATTATCGAAACGACGTTCAAAGACGAGACGGAAACGGACCTCTTCGGTGAGCAGGCGGTTCTCTGCGGCGGTGTTTCCGCTCTGATCCAGGCCGGTTTCGAAACCCTGACAGAAGCGGGTTACCCGGAAGAGATGGCGTACTTCGAGTGTCTGCACGAGATGAAACTGATCGTCGACCTGATCTTCGAAGGCGGTATCGCCGATATGCGTTACTCCATCTCCAACACGGCGGAGTACGGTGACATGGTCTCCGGTCCGCGCGTCATCAACGCCGAGTCCAAAGCGGCGATGAAACAGGTGCTCAAAGAGATCCAGAACGGCCAGTTCGCCAAAGACTTCGTCCTTGAAGGCCAGGCAGGCTACCCGCGCATGAACGCAGAGCGCAACAACCTCAAAGCGCACCCGCTCGAGCAGACCGGTGCACGCCTTCGCGAAATGATGCCTTGGATCAAAGCGAACAAAATCGTCGACCAGGACAAAAACTAAGAACAGCAGCGCATCCCCTGCGCCGCGCACCCCTACGCGTACGCTAGTACGCATTCAGGGCGACTGCCTCTAAATTACACCATCGCTTTCAATTTTGATCCTCTCTTTCTTATATAATGGCATCCATTGTTCACTGCCGGGTACCGGGTTACAGTGACTGTCTGTTCGAACGATGCGAAGTCGTTGACGGATACAGGCATTTTGCATCGGGTGATGATCCGTCAAAGAAGGAGAGATAGGTGCACGAAAAGAAAATCTACCTCGTCGGCACTGCGGTCAGAGATGCGCTCATGGGCAGGGCGGTCTCGCAGAAAGAGTATGTCGCCGTAGGGTACGCGCCGGAAGATTTTGCAGATCTGGAGCAGGTGGAAGATGCCCATCCATTTTTTATAAGAGACGACGGCAGCAGACTGACGCTGGCGGAGGTCTCAGGATTGGAGACAGGCATCGAAGCGGTTTTGAAGCGGCAGGATCTGACCATTGATGCCGTCGCCTACGATGAAGAGGAAGGTCTCTATATCGACCCCTTTAACGGCAGAGAAGATATCGAGAAGCGGATATTTCGCCATACGACAGAAGCGTTCGCGGAGGAGCCCATGCGGGTCCTGCGGCTGGCGCGGCTGCGTGCGACCTACGGGACCGGCTGGAATATTCATGCTTCGACGCGGGTCCTTGTTTACGGGATGCGGGACGAGCTGGAAACCCTGCAGCCCGACCGGGTCTGGGAAGAGGTGGAAAAGGTGCTTGCCCTTCCGGAGACCCATCTCTTCTTCGAAACCCTTTTCGAACTGGGCGTGCTGGACGCTGTTTTCCCCTCGATCTTCGCGATGACGGCCTTTAAAGAGGGAACGAAGTACCACCGCGAAGCTTCGCTGTTCGCCCACGTGATGATGGTGCTCCGTGAGCTGAAAAACGAAGCGCCGCTGCTGAAGCTCACTGCGCTGTATCATGACGTCGCCAAGCCCTTCTGTTTCCGCACCTACGGCAACGGTACGCGCCACGGGGATCCCGACAAGATCGAACCGCGGATCGATCTTCAGATGCCTGCACCGATAAAAGAACGGGTTCTTTTCCTGAGTGAAAACCATGTCAAGCTTCCCCGGCTTCCCCAGATGAGCGTCTACCAGATCGCGGATTTCTTCGAGAGTTTCAACAAGGATGACGCACTGCTCGAAGCGCTCATACGTTTCAAAAGGGCCGATGACCATGGGCGTTTTACGGATGCCCCCCGGCCCGAGATCTGGGAAAGGGCGCTGCTCAAGACGTTCGACGCGATCAGTGCCTACCGCCCCGACGCGTGGATCGAAGCCCAGCCGCAAACGCCTGACGCCAATGCCATTGCCCTGCATGTGCACCTGCACAACATTGAGATCGTCAAGCGGACCTTCTTCGCCTAGGCGCCGTTCAGTCCCCTGAACCGTCTCTCTGCCGTATATCCGGGAAATGGCCGATCATTTCTTCGTAGCGCTTGTAGGTCTGCAGCGCGTCGATGACCTCTGGCAGCGGTTCGGCGAAACGTCCCTCAATGTCATAGTCGTTTTCACCGAGTGCAAAGGCCAGACGTTCGACGGGCGGTGTGAACTGCGCGTCGATCCCCTCTCTGTTTCCCCGCGCATCGATACGGTACCAGCCATACGCTTCGAGCCAGACGGCGTTCAGGCCGTGGAGGCAGTAGATCCCGGGCGTGTACTCCGAGCAGCTGAGCCGCTGGTAGCAGAGCGCCGCCGGGATACCGTTGGCGCGAAGCAGGGCGGCAAGGAGGTGGCTCTTGGCATAGCACCAGCCGGTTTTCTGCTCCAGCACCTCGCTGGCTTTGATAGTCGAGACCCCGCAGCCCGCGTCGCCCGTGTGGGCGATCGCATCGCGGACGTATTCAAAGCAGCTTTTCACGATCGCCTCTTTTGTCTCCTCTCCTGCGGCAAGGTCGGCGGCGAGGGAAACGACTGCCGGGTGGCTGAAATCAATATACTCCGACGCGCGTAAAAACGGTGCAAGGCTTACAGCGCTGTGCACTGTCAGTGTTCTGTTCATAGTGAGATCTTTCCCTGAAGGTAGGTGACGGCCTCTCCAGAGATGATAACCCGGGGACCGGCCAGTTCGCACCGCAGCTCGCCGCCGCGGGGCGAGACCTGTTTGGCGAAGAGCCTTTTTTTACCGAGCCGTTTGGCCCAGTAGGGGGTCAGCTGGGTATGGGCGGAACCCGTGACGGGATCCTCGTCGATGCCGAAGTTGGGTGCGAAGAAGCGGCTGACAAAGTCATAGCGGTCATGGCGCGCCGTAATGCAGACCCCGCGCAGGTCCAGGGCGCGGAGCGCATCGAGATCGGGGGAGAGTGCGCTCAGCTCCTCCCCGTCGGGAAAGACGACGATATAGTCGCTGGCTTTGAGGACTTCGACCGGCGGTTTACCGAACGCCTTGACGATCTCCGGCGGTACGGGAACGGCGAGGGGCGGTTCGGCAGGGAAATCAAGGGAGAGCATCGAATCGGTCCGGGTGACATGCAGCGGGCCGCTGCGCGAATCGAAAGTGAGCTTCTCCCCTTTGTAGCCGAGGTGTTCAAAAAGTACGTGTGCGCTGGCGAGCGTCGCGTGTCCGCAGAGATCCACTTCCGTCGTCGGCGTAAACCATCGGATACGGTACCCCTGGGTCTCCCGGACGAAAAAAGCCGTTTCGGCGAGGTTGTTCTCCGCCGCGATATGCTGCATCGTTTCGTCATCGAGCCAAGCGTCCAGCGGACAGACGGCGGCGGGGTTGCCTTCGAAGATGTGTGCGGCAAATGCATCGATCTGGTAGAGGGGGAGTGTCACGGGGCTGGCCTTCGGATTTCATTGATCCAAGATTATAAAACGAACGGACGCGCTTGTCAAAACCGGCCCGCTACTTTGTCGTGCCGGATGACGGCAAAGCGGTCGCCTCTTCGACGAGGAGGCTGGAGACCTCAAAACTGGCATCGATGAAACGGGCACCGTCGATGCTGCGGAGTTGGCGCCGTTCGAGCGGGGTGTCGATCTTCATAATGATGTCAGGGTGCTTGGTGAAGGCGCGGACGGCTTCGCCGATCAGGCGTTTGTTGTGTTCGCTGTTGACCGTCAGGATGACGGCTTTGGCGCTGTCCACATTCAGCGATTCAAGTACGGGGCGTTTGTTGAGGTGGCCGAAGTAGGCCATGTAACCGAGTTTGCGTGCATGCAGGACCTGTTTGAGGTTGTCGGTGATCACGATGAAAGAGACCTCTCTGGCCTGGAGGTCCGCGCAGACGATCTTGCCCAGGGTCGAAAACCCGGCGACGACGATGTGACCGCTGCGCCCGATAGGGGTGATGACGTCGGATTCGTAAAACTCTTTTTCAAAGTAGGAGGAGAGTTTGTAGATGTTGTTGACGACGAGGGGGGTGAGGATCATGGAGATGACGCTCACGAGGATGAGAAAGCTGGCGGCTTCGCTGCTGATCAGCCCTTCGCTGCCGGCCAGGGCGAAGACGGCGAAGGAGAATTCGCCGATCTGGGCCAGGGCCAGGGCACTCTTGGCGGAGGTGTTCTTGTCGTTGTTGCGTCGGATGATGGCATAGATGACAACGGCTTTGAAAAGCATCGCCAGGACAAAGACGAAAAGGATGAGATGGATATGCTGCAGGAAATAGAGCAGGTCTATTTTCGTCCCGACCCCGAAAAAAAAGATCCCCAGCAGCAGGTCACGGTAACTGGCGATGTCCGATTCGACTTTGACGCTGTAGTCGGTGTCGGCGATGATCATCCCGGCGATGAAGGCCCCCAGCGAGTAGGTAAAGCCCATGCCGTGGGCGAGCAGGGAGGTCCCGATGACGATGGCGAAGACAGCGCCGAGAAACAGTTCGTCCAGTTCCGTCCGCGCCGAAAACTTCAGGAGGGCGTTGACGCTCTTCGCGCCGACCGTGAACATAACGGCGATGACGATGGCCGCCGAAAAGGCAGTTTTGAGAAGCACTTCACCGATGGAGAGGTCATGGTTGGAGAGAAAACTGATCAGCAGCAGGATCGGGATCACGGCGAGATCCTGGAAGACGAGGATTCCCATCGAGATCTGCCCGTAAGGGGTCAGGATGTCCTTGGACTGTTTCAGGTAGGTGAGTACGATGGCCGTCGACGAGAGCGAAAAGGCCAGAGCGACGATGAGCGCCGTATTAAAGTCAAGGGCAAAGATAAAGTAGGCGAGGGCAAATATGACGATGACGCTGAGGCCCACCTGCAGCAGTCCGTTGGTCAGCAGAATCTCTTTCATACTCCTGATTCGCCCCAGGCTCAGCTCCAGACCGATGGTGAACATCAAAAAGACGATCCCGAATTCGCCGATGACGTCGAGGGTGAGAATACTCAGGCCGTTGAAACCGAACAGATAGCTGATAATCGTCCCGGTTAGGATATAGCCGATGAGGTGCGAGATCCCCAGACGTTTGAGCAGAATACTCAGCACCGCGGCGATGGCGAGGGTCAGAAAAATAGCTAAAAGTAATTGATCCATGCTGAAAGTATAGGCCGGATTTGTTTTAAATCTCCGGTGCTGATGCATAAAAATGGAGCACTAATATGTATGATGGAGCGTAATGAGATGTAAAAAAAAGGAACACTTCCTGAAGAGAGGGATGTGATTGGTTAGTATTAGTTGCAAAATAATTTGATGTATTAATCAAATCAAACTATAATGCACTATAGATATGAAATGAGAAAGGGGTGCTGATGATACAGGAACTGTATACAAAACTGTCGGCGATAAACTGGCATTATCATGCGCTTCAAGAACCAAGCGAAGGAACGATAGTGCTCAAAGCGATTTCCATGGACCCCCAGGGGGTACTGGAGGTGATGCGCATCAGGGAGTTGGCTGACGAATACCGGCTGCACACGAAGTGGGACGGTCAGGATATCCAGATCGGCCGCAAAGAGGAGTGAACGAAGCCCGGACAGATGGCATGATGCCCTGTTAACCGCCCTGTTATCCGATTCTTATTACAATGTGCCGATTAGAATCATGAGGGATCGGAATGGCGCAGCAGCGGAAAAAAAGTGCACCCAGGAAAGGCACAACGGGCAGGGCAAAGACGAGGCGGAAGAAAAGCGCTTTTCTCAATGCGGTGCTCAAGGGGCTCATTTTCCTGCTTATTGCATTTATTCTGGCGGCAGGGGGCTATTTTTTCGGTTACCAGAAAGGGAAGCAGGAGCATCGCGGTGCGCTGTTGACAGAGCGCCAACACACTGCCGAACTGCAAAAGGCGCTTAAAAAGGCGAAAGCGAGAACGGCCAGCCATGAGTATGAAAAAGCACCGCCGAAACCGGTGGTACGGGCCGAAAAAGTCGAGCCGGACGCGGGGGCGAAACCGATGATGGCCATCATTTTCGATGATGTCTCTTTTGCCCATGATGTCCGCAACATCAAAGCGCTCAAGCTGCCGGTGACGATGTCTTTCCTTCCCCCGTCAAAACGCCACCCCGATTCGGCTGCGCTGGCGGCCAAGCAATCCTACTACATGGTCCACCTCCCCATGGAGGCGGTCTCTTTTTCGGCCGAAGAGCCTTTGACACTGCATGTCGGGGATGACGAGGCGGTGATCGAGGAGCGTATCCGCCAGATCAAGAACCTTTTCCCGAAAGTCGCTTTTGTCAACAACCATACGGGCAGCAAATTCACCGCGGACCGTGATGCGATGGAGAAGTTGCTTTATGCCCTCGACCGGGAGGGGATCACTTTTGTCGACAGCCGTACCACCGGCAAGACGGCGGTACCGGCCCTGATGAAAACACTGCACCGTCCCTACATAAGCCGCGATGTTTTTCTGGATCACGATCCGGATGTCGAGTCGGTGAAAAAACAGGTGCGCCGTGCGGTGAAGATCGCCAAGAAGTACGGATCGGTCGTGGTCATCGGCCACCCGCACAAGCAGACGCTCCAGGGCCTTGCCGAATCGAAGGATGTGCTGGAGTCGGTCAAACTGGTGCGTATCGACACGCTCGCAGCGTATGAAAACCATGAGTGAGCTCCTTCTAGAGAAAGTCCCCGCCCTCGAGGCAATGCGCAAGTATCCCGACGAGCTCCATTATTGCGGCAACACGGCACTGCTGTCGCGCGTCAAGCTCTCCATTGTCGGTTCCCGCCGCGCCGACGGCTACTCCCGCTTTATGACCTCGGAACTGTCGGCCAAACTCTCCAGAGCGGGCGTCTGTATCGTCAGCGGTGGTGCCATGGGCATCGATGCGACTGCCCATGCGGCCGCCGGTGCCTCCAATACGATCGCCGTGCTCGGAAGCGGAATCGACATCCGCTACCCGGCGACCAACCGGGCGCTGCTCGATGCGATTGGCCATGACGGTCTGCTGTTGAGCCCCTTTGCAGACGGTTTCCAGGCGACACCGTGGAGTTTTGTCGTCCGCAACGAGATCGTCGTGGCGCTCGGCGACGCGCTGATCGTGACCCAGGCCGATGAAAACAGCGGCAGTATGCGCAGCGTGGAACATGCCTTGCGTATGGGAAAGAAGATTTACGTATTGCCGCACCGCATCGGTGAAAGCGAAGGAACGAACCGGCTCCTCAAAGAGGGGAAAGCCGAAGCGATTTACGATATCGACGCCTTTGTCAGCCGCTACGGCGAAGCCGCCCGCTGCGTCGGCGATGCTTTCCTGGACTACTGCCGTACCGCCCCGAGCTACGAAGATGCCGTCCGGGATTATCCGCAGGAGGTATTCCGTTACGAACTCGAAGGGAAGATCGCGGTGGTCGCGGGAAAAATCAGCGTCCTCGTCTAAGCCTCCGACCGGTGAACCGGATCTCATTTTTTTGATGTATTAAGGAAAAATTTAACCGCGATAAGCGTATGATGTGTAGATGTTTCTCTCCAAAGGATGGCAGATGCGCAGCACGGAATACGGTATCGACGACCTCTTTTTGAAACGGTTCTCCCCCAAACAGTTTGTAAAAAAACCTCTGGGAGAGAAGGACCTCTGCGCCGTACTGGAAGCTGCGATGACGGCGCCTTCCTGTTTTAACGAGCAGCCGTGGCGTTTCGTGCTGGGGGAAAAAGATGATTTCCTGGAGATCCTTTCGACAAAGAACGCGGAGTGGGCCAAATCCGCCTCGATGCTGATGCTGCTCTGTTCGACCCAGACCTTTGCGTACAACCGGAAACCGAACCGCTGGCATGCTTTCGACAGCGGTACGGCCATGGCATTTCTGATCTTTGAAGCGTTCAAACGCGGTATCGCGGTGCACCCGATGGGTGGGTTCAGTACGGAGCGGGCCAAAGAACATTTCGGGCTCATGGGGCTTGAACCTCATGCCGTCCTCGCCCTGGGCTATACGGAAGAAGGCCACACAATGACGTCGCGTCTGGGACTTGACGAGATCGTTATTGACCGGCGGGATACCTGAGCTTAGTGGTTGCACATCGCCTTGAACCCCGTCCAGTAGAGCTTGAAGGGGTCATATCCCAACGCGGGCAGTTTTGAGAGGATGAAGCCGCGGTCTTCGTCACTGAGCACCGTGCTGCGCGCCAGGATCCAGAGGTACTTCCTATCCGGATCGCCGATGACGGCGTAGCGGTAGTCGTCGGCAAGCATGATAATCCAGTAATCCCCGTAGAAGGGCCAGAAGAAAGTGACCCGGAGCTTTGCATTGCCGCTGCCTGCGACGACATGGGCTGTCCCCTCTGCCTGATCTTTGAGCCTTCCGGCATCGTCATAACAGCTGTTGACGACACGGACGTCGCCGTCTTGAAGGCGATAGCGTGCCGTCGCCCCCACGCACCCCTCCTCAAAACGGTTTTCATAGCGGGCGATCTCATGCCAAAGCCCCCCGTAACGTTCCAGGTCGACATACTTAACGGTGGGGAGGGGCACCTGGGCTTTTTGCTGGCAGCCGTCCAGAAGGATGATGAGCAGTATAAGGGTGAAAAGTGTCGGAAGTTTCGTCATAGTCGCGCCGTTTGATAGTGGAGTCTGCGCCATTGTACCATTTTCGCTTTCCCGCCGTGACCCCGGGGCAAACTGGATACGCGGCGAAGGCGCTCGCATCGCTCAAAGAGCGGCTGGCCATCGCCCTGATGGAGGACGACGAGGAGTAGGACGGGGCTTAGAGGATCAGCATCGCGTCGCCGTAGCTGTAGAAACGGTACTGCTCCCGGATCGCCTCGGCGTAGAGTTCATGGGTCTTTTCCAGTCCGACGAAGGAGGCGACGAGCATCAGCAGGGTCGATTTGGGCAGGTGGAAATTGGTCAGTAGGTGGTTGACGCGCTGCGGCGGGTTGCCGGGGTGCAGGAAGAGGTTCGCTTCGCCCCCGGTCTCACGGGTACGGACATAGTACTCGACGGTCCGGGTCGAGGTCGTACCGACGCAGAGCAGGGGAAGGTCGCCGTCGATGAGGGCCTTGGCGTCGTCCGGGATCTCGTAGTACTCGGAGTGCATCGGGTGGTCGGTGATGATCTCCGCCTCGACGGGTTTGAAGGTACCGGCACCGACGTGCAGGGTGACGTAGGCGTGGGGGTGGTGTGCGCAGACCGAGGCGAAGAGGGCGTCGGTAAAGTGCAGGGAGGCCGTCGGGGCGGCGACGGCACCTTCATGTTTCGCAAAGACCGTCTGGTACTCCACGGCGTCCTCTTCGTTGTCCTCACGCTGGATGTAGGGGGGAAGCGGCATATGCCCGATGATATCGATGATCGGCAGCAGGGCTTCGAAACGCAGTTTTTCACCGCCGCGTTCGAAGGTGACCGTGCGGCTGCCGTCGTCATGGAGCGTCTCGACGACGGCTTGGAGCTCCTGTCCGAAGTGCAGACGGGAGCCCGCTTTCATTTTACCGCGGATATAGACGCTGACCCGGTAGGCGTCGAGGGGGCGGTTGATAAGGAGTTCGACCTTGCCGCCGCTCTCTTTTTTGCCGAAAAGGCGGGCTTTGATGACCTTGGTGTCGTTGAAGATGATCCCGCACCCTTCGGGAAGGAAGGTCTCGATCTTGTCGAAGCGCGTGTGGGTGACGGTATCGGTTGCGCGGTCATAGACGAGCAGGCGGGCGTGATCACGGGGCTGGGCCGGGTGGACGGCGATCAGCGCTTCGGGGAGGGTGAAGTCGTAACTAGACGTTCTGAGGGGCAACGGCCTCGTCCTCGTCTTCGTCATCCTCCTCCTCATCTTCTTCCTCTTTCGGCGCCGGGTTGACCATTTTGACGATGAGGATGGAGAAGCCGTAGAGCACGATGAGCGGACCGGCCATCAGCAGCTGTGTCAGGACGTCCGGCGGGGTCAGCAGGGCCGCGACGATAAAGATCAGAACGATGGCGTACTTGAAGAACGCCGTCATCTGCCGGTCGTCGACGAGGCCGAGCAGGGCGAGGAAGTAGGCAAAGACGGGGAGTTCGAACGCCAGGCCGAATCCGAACATGATCTTCGTAAAGAAGCCGACGTAATCCTCGATGTTGATCAGCGGGGTGAACTTGAAGCTGCCGAAGGTGATGAGGAAGTCGAATCCGAAGGGGGTGACGATATAGTAGGCGAAGGCGACGCCGACGACGAACATCGTCGTTCCCCCGAAAACGAAGGGGAGGATCATCTTCTTTTCGTTCTCGTAGAGTCCCGGCGCGATGAAGAGCCAGATTTGCCACAGGATAACCGGCAGCGCGCCGAGGAGTGCCGCGAAGAAGGCGACTTTCAGGGCAACGAAGAAGGCCCCGCCGACCTGGTTGGTCGTCACCATCCCGTTGGCGGCGTTGACGGACTTTTTGCCGACTTCGATCAGGGCATCGTTAAGCGGCTGGATCATCCATTCGAGGATCGGCTCGTGGAAATAGAACATGACGAAGAACATGCCGATCAGTGTCAGGACGGAGATGCCCAGGCGTTTACGCAGTTCTACAAGGTGGGGACGCAGTTCGTCGAACATAGGTTAGGCTTCCTCGGTATCGTTGCCGTTATCGGCACTTTTTTTCTTTTTGCTGAAGGTGACGACTTCCGGCTTCTTGGCATCCGGGGCGGCTTCGGCTTTCGGCTTTTGCGGAGCGGAGGTCTGCACGGTCGTCGTGTCCGCCATATCGATGACGGCGTCGAATTCGTCGGTGAGTTCGGTGAAGGCGCTGGCCTTGCTCAGCTTCTCTTTCTCTTCGAGCAGGTTGTCCTTGTAGCTGTTGACTTCGCGTTTGATGTCATCAACGTGCAGCTCCTCCTCGATGGAAGCTTTGGCCGAAGCCAGTGTCCGCTTGGCACTGCGGAAGAAACGGGCGATATCGACCATGGTCTGGGGCAGTTTGTCCGGTCCCAGGAACAAGATGGCGATAATAGCGATGATAAGGATCTCCGAAAATCCCATTCCGAACATGGCGTTTCCCGTCAGGGCGCCGCCGCGGTTACGCGGCGGTTCTCCCCTTAGTTAAATTTATGATCCGGGATTATAGCATAGGAGGTTTAAGGGGAGGCGAACGGGCCTACTCAGCCCTGAAGATAGAGAACGATCTCGTCGCTGAGCAGGTAGTCCGTATTGTAAAAGCGGCCCTCTTCACAGCGAAGTTTCCCCTCCTCTTCAAGCCATCGGGCGCGCTGCAGCTCCTCCGGGTCGAGCAGCGTTTCGGGGACGCCCACGACGGAGCGCAGGCCGAGAAAGAGGCGTTCGGTTTTGACCGCGTCCGCATCGAGGGGTTCCGTCGTGCGGAAGAGGGGATCGGCAATGTAGGCTTCAACGTCGCGGTGGGGGTAGTAGCGGACATTTCCGATGCAGCCCACGGCGCCGGCACCCAGCCCGATGTAGGGCTTGTACTCCCAGTAGCCGAGATTATGGCGGGAACGGTAGCGGCCGAAATTGGAGATCTCGTATTGGGTGAAGCCGTGGGCCCTGATACGCTCGAAGAGCCATGAAGTCAGCGGCAGTTTTTCCTCGGCGACCTCCGGTGTGGCGGAAAAGGGGGTCCCCTCTTCGATGGTGAGGGCGTAGGCGCTGAGGTGGTCGATGGGGAGGGTGAACGCCTGTTCCAGGTCGTGCTCCAGCAGTGCTTTCGTGTCTCCGGCGACGCCGTAAATGAGGTCGATGGAGAGGTGCTCGTACCCGGCGCTGTGCGCCGCGGTAACGGCATCCAGCGCCTGCTGGGGTGTGTGGGCGCGCCCCAGGCGCCTCAGCTTATCGGGATCGAAACTCTGTACGCCGAAACTGATACGGTTCACCCCCAGCGCTTTCATACCCGTGAGCCACTCGGGAGTAGCGCTGTTGGGGTTGGCTTCGCTGGTGATCTCGGCACCGGGTTTGAGATAGGGGCGCAGGCGTTCAAAAAGCGGGGCGTACAGTTCCGGCGCGACCGTCGAAGGGGTGCCGCCGCCGAAAAAAAGGGTCTCGATGCTCTGCGGCGCCGGGTCCAGGCGTGCAAGCTCGCCCTCCAGCTGCCGGACGAGCGCAGCCATGTAATCGCGGCGCAGTCCGAACTTGTCGACGTAGGAGTTGAAGCTGCAGTAGTGGCACTTGCTGTCGCAAAACGGGATATGGACGTATAAAAGCATACGGCATTGTAATCGTTCGGACGTTAGGCGTCGTTGAGATGTGCGAAAAACAAGCACGATTTAACCGCGCTTGCCCTATAATACGCGCATTGAAAACAGCGGGCACTTCTCATAACCCTACCCGGATTGTGCTGGGGTTATTAGAGGTGCTCCAAAACGAGTAAAGAGGCCCATGGAATCCGTCAAACCCTATCGTCCGAACGTCGCGGCCATCATCGTGCCGCCGGAATACCCCGATGTCAAACAGATCTTCATTGCCGAGCGCAGTGATATCAGCGGCATCTGGCAGTTCCCGCAGGGAGGGATCGACAGGGGGGAGTCTCCCGAAGAGGCGCTTCTGCGCGAGATCGAAGAGGAGATCGGAACGAAAAAGGTGGAAGTCGTTGCCGAATACCCCGAGTGGCTGGCCTACGATTTTCCGGCGCACGTTGCGGAGCGCATGCGCCCCTACTGCGGGCAGACGCAGCGCTATTTCCTGGTCCGTCTCAAACACAAGGCGAAGATCAACCTGGAGACGAAACATCCGGAGTTTATCGATTACAAGTTCATCGAGATCGATGCACTGTACGACTACGTTGCACACTTCAAAAAACCGATCTATGAGAAGGTGATCGGCTATTTTCAAGCAAAGGGGTATCTGTAAGATGCTGATTGTTCAAAAATACGGTGGTACGAGCGTCGGCGACCTGGAGCGTATCCAGAACGTTGCCGACCGCGTTGCCAAAACGGTCAAAGAGGGGAATGACGTCGTGGTCGTCGTTTCGGCGATGAGCGGCGAGACCAACAAACTGGTCGCCTACGCCGAACACTACAGCGACAACCCCAAGCGCGAAGAGGTGGATATGCTGCTGAGCTCCGGCGAACGGGTGACGGCGGCGCTGCTCTCCATCGCGCTCAATGAAATGGGCCTCCCGGCAGAGTCCATGAGCGGCCGCCGCGCGGGAATCGTGACCGATACGGTCCATACGAAAGCGCGGATCGAGCATATCGACCCGGCACCGATGCGCCGTGCACTCGGCGAGGGCAAAGTCGTGGTCGTCGCCGGATTCCAGGGCGTCAACGAAGAGGGGCGTGTCACGACCCTCGGGCGCGGGGGCAGCGACCTCTCCGCCGTGGCGATCGCCGGGGCGCTTGAAGCGGATCTCTGCGAGATCTACACCGACGTCGACGGGATCTACACGACGGACCCCCGCATCGAACCCAAAGCGAAGAAACTGGAGCGGATCTCCTACGACGAGATGCTCGAACTGGCCTCGCTCGGGGCGAAAGTCCTGCAGAACCGTTCGGTCGAACTGGCCAAAAAACTTAACGTCAATCTCGTGACCCGTTCGAGCTTTTCGGATGCCGAAGGGACATTGATCACAAAGGAAGAGAACATTATGGAAAAACCATTGGTTAGCGGTGTGGCGCTCGACCGTAATCAGGCGCGTATCTCACTGGGAGGCGTTGTCGACCGTCCGGGCATCGCTTCCGATATTTTCGGCAAGCTGGCAGCCAGCAACGTCAACATCGACATGATCATCCAGACCCTGGGGCATGACGATTCGACCAACATGGACTTCACCGTCCCGATGAACGAACTGGGCGACGCGAAAAAGGTCGTCGAGACCTTCATTGAAAAGGGCGAGATCAAAGAGGCAAGCTACGACGAGAAGATCTGCAAGGTTTCCATCGTCGGCGTCGGCATGAAATCGCACACGGGCGTTGCGGCGAAGGCGTTCAAGTCGATGGCGCAGGAGAACATCAACATCATGATGATCTCCACCTCCGAGATCAAAGTCTCGATGGTCATCGACGAAAAATACGCCGAACTGGCGGTACGCGCGCTTCACAGCGTTTACGAACTGGAGAAGTAACCCCCCATGCAGTCGTTCATGAAATGGATGCTCGAGACCATACGCGCCGAAGGGGCGTCGTTCAACTGGGTCGAAGAGAACCGTTTCGAGTGGACGGCTTCCACGATGCTGGCCGTGTCGCAGATCGTCTCGGGCAAGACGATCGTCCTGGTGACCGACCGCAAACGCAAATGGTTCCAGCACTACATCTCGACGACGATCAACCAGCTCTCCAACGACCGGCCGATGGTCCCGCTGATCAGCCTGGACCGGATCTACCCGGAGTTCGACGAGATGACGAGCGGGGACGCGATGGACATGCTGGCCGATATGCTCGACCTCTCCTTCGACAGCAACTACTTCTTCTGGTACGTCGGCAAGGGGAGCGACCCGCGCTCCGAGATCGCCAAGCGGGCGGACAACAGCTGCCTCTGGCTTCTTGACGAAGAGTTCGGGCATGCGATGAAACTGCGCTCCTTCGACCCCTACCTGGATATCAAACTGATCCAGCTCTACCGGCTTTTCGATCTTTCGCTCAATGCCGTGCTCTTCGGGGAAATCGACACGGATGAGTAGTTTCGAACGCAGCCACATCATTCTCGCCGAAGAGATCGAGGAGCGTTTCGAGGCTTTCAGGCAGGCGGTCCATCCAAGCCGCGTCGTCGGGTTCGTCCGCGACGACTTTCTCATCGAAGACGCCAAGGCGGTCATCGCCGAAGCCTACATCAGCGAGGCGTCGCTGAAGTACGTCGTACTGGCGGCGAAACAGTTCAATATCTACTCACAGAACGCCCTGCTCAAACTGCTCGAAGAACCCCCCGCCAACATCGCCCTCGTCATCATCGCGTCGAGCAAGTCGGTTCTGCTGCCGACGGTCCGTTCGCGCCTGCCGATCCTCAATGAGCTCTCCGGTGAAGCGCCGCAGGGGGTCGAACTGACCCTCGGAGCGCTTGACCTGGGGGCGCTGTACGGTTTTGTCACCTCGGTGGGACGGATGGACCGTCACGAGTCCAAGGCGCTGATCGAGCGGCTCTTCTACCAGGCGAGCGTCGTCGAGAAGCTGCCGCTGAGCGAAGAGCAGCTCGATGCCTTTGACCGGGCATTCCGGCTGCTTGAAGTGAACGCACGGCTGCAGAACGTCCTTTTGAGCGTATTGATGTCCTTTTTACCGGAGCAGCGGCGTGCGGGTTGAGATGCTTTCACCCCGGAGCGATATCGCGGCGCTTCTGGAAAACCTCGACGTCGATGCCGGCGGGCGGAAGATCCTTGCCGCCAAGGCGGCTCTGCACTTCCTCTATATCCGTGACCTTCACGTCGGTGCGGCGAATATCCTCAAGCAGGATGCCCTCTCCGTCGGCGCGGACCTGGCCGTGCCCAAAGGCACCATCGTCGCAAAGACCCCGCGGGTCGACGCCCTGCTGCTGGCTACGACACGGCAGCTGCAGGAGCTCTCCCGCAAGGAGCTGGCACAGCCCTTCGGCCTCAAAGAGCTGGCCGCGGAGCTCAAGCGTTTCGCCGGCATGCAAAAGCCCGGACCGGCAAAGGTCATGGGGGTCGTCAATACCAACGAGGACAGCTTTTTCGCGGGGAGCCGTTTTAAAGACAGCGCCGCGGTGGCGCACATCGAAACGATGATAGAGGAGGGGGCGGAGATCATCGATCTCGGCGGAGTCTCCTCCCGGCCGGGCTCGGCGGCGGTGTCCGAGCACGAAGAGCTCGAGCGGGTGAAGCCCGTCATCGATGCGGCCTATGCCCACCGCCTCTACGAGCGCGCGGCGTTCAGCCTCGACAGCTATGCCCCGAGGGTCATCTCCTATGCGCTCGAACGCGGTTTCAGCATTGTCAACGACATCACGGGACTGGCCGACGACGCTGTGGCAAAGCTCTGCGGTGAATACGGGGCCACGGCCGTCATCATGCACATGCAGGGGACCCCGCAGACCATGCAGGCGCAGCCGGAGTACAGTGATCTTTTCGGGGAGCTGACCGACTTTTTCGAAGCACGGATCGCCAAGGCGAAAGCGTTCGGGGTTGAGCAGATCGTCCTCGACGTCGGCATCGGCTTTGGAAAGAGCCTTGAACACAACCTCAAACTCATCCGCGACCTGGCGCATTTCAGACGCTTCGGGTACCCGCTGCTCGTCGGGGCCAGCCGTAAGTCGATGATTGCTAAAATTGTTCCCTCCGAACCGTCTGAACGGTTACCGGGAACGCTGGCCCTGCATCTCGAAGCCGTGCGCAACGGTGCCGAGATCATCCGGGCGCACGACGTCAAGGCGCATACACAGGCGCTGAAGGTTTACGAGGCACTTTATCACGCATAAATATCAATTGGGGAGAAACGATGGATATTAGAACCGTCAAAAAAATGGAGAAGAAGGCTGTCAAAAGCTCGAAAAACGATTTCACGAAATTGGGGCTTGCCCTCTTTTTCATGGTCGGCGTTCTCTTTTACAGTTCCGTAACGCATTCGGGCGTTACCAACAGCCTTTTCCTGGCGATCGCCGCACTGTTCGGGGCCTATATGGCACTCAACATCGGTGCGAACGACGTTGCGAACAATGTCGGTCCCGCGGTAGGCTCGCGGGCACTGACGATGGGCGGTGCGATCATTATCGCGGCCATCTTTGAAGCGAGCGGGGCCCTTATTGCCGGCGGCGATGTCGTGGGCACGATCAAGAAGGGGATTATCGACCCTTCGGCCTTCGTGGATGCTTCCCAGTTCATCTGGGCGATGACCGCGGCACTGCTGGCGGGCGGGCTCTGGCTGAACCTGGCGACGTCGATGGGCGCACCGGTCTCAACGACGCACTCCATTGTCGGGGGCGTTATGGGTGCGGGGATCGCCGCGTCCGGTTTCGGTGCGGTGGCGTGGGGGACAATGGGAACCATCGCCGCCAGCTGGGTCATCTCTCCGCTGCTCGGCGGGGTGATCGCCGCACTCTTTCTCTTTACGATCAAAAAGACGATGATCTACAAAGAGGATAAACTGAGTGCGATGAAAAAGATGGTCCCGCTCTATGTCTCCGTGATGGGGTGGGCCTTTGTCACCTACCTGATGCTCAAAGGGGTCAAGCACATCGTCAAAGTCGACTTCCCGACGGCACTCGGGATCGGTTTTATTGCCGCCGTTGTCATCTACCTCGTGGTCAAGCCGATGGTCGCCAAGGCGGCCGTTTCCCTGCGCAACCACCGTGATGACGTCAACAAACTCTTTACGATCCCCCTGATCTTCGCCGCGGCGCTGCTCAGTTTTGCCCACGGGGCCAACGACGTTGCCAACGCCGTCGGTCCGCTCGCTGGGATCGCTGATGCCGTGCAGCACAGCGTCATCAGTACCAAGGCGAGCATCCCGATGTGGGTCATGCTCGTCGGTGCCATCGGGATCGCACTGGGGCTGGCCCTGTACGGCCCGAAACTGATCCGCACCGTCGGCAGCGAGATCACCGAGCTTGACCAGGTCCGTGCCTACAGTATTGCGATGGCGGCGGCCATTACCGTCATCGTCGCCTCACAGCTCGGTCTTCCGGTCAGCTCCACGCATATCGCCATCGGCGGTGTCTTTGGCGTCGGCTTCCTGCGCGAGTTCCTCTACCATACGAAGGAGGAGGAACTGATCCGCGTCGAGCGCCGCCAGCTCATCGAGGACGAGAAGCTGCTGCATGCGCTCAATGCCGAAAAAGAGACCCTGGAAGCAAGACAGGGCAAAAGCCAGGAGGATTATGAACGTATCGTTCAACTGTACCGGATGATTGAGGATGAAGAGGAGAAGATCCGTCTCGACAAAAAACAGCTTAAGCGTGCCCAGAAGATCAAGTATGTCAAACGCGATGCGATCAAGAAGATTATCGCGGCGTGGGTGATCACGGTTCCCGCTGCCGCCGTTCTGTCCGCCGCAATCTTCTATACGATCCGCGGCATGATGCTCTAAGCGCCGCTACTCGGCGACACTTGCCTTAAGGATCGTCTGCGACTCCAGCGGACGGTCCTGTCTGCCTGTCCGAACCCCTTCCAGTTTATAAACGACATCCATCCCTTTGACAACATAGCCGAAGATTGTATAGCCGCCGTTGAGCCAGGGGGCCGCCGCTGTTGTGATGAAGAACTGGCTGCCGTTGGTATTGCGCCCGGCATTGGCCATGGCGAGGATCCCCGGTTTGTCGAAGACGACATTGGGGGCGTACTCGTTTTTGAACGGTCTGTGCCAGATGGATTCGCCGCCGCGGCCGGTACCGGTCGGATCGCCGCCCTGGATCATAAAGCCTTTGATGATACGGTGAAAGATGATCCCGTCGTAGTAGCCTTCTTTGACATGGGTCAGGAAGTTCTCCGCCGCCAGGGGGGCGAGGTCTTCGCGGATCTCGAGTTCGATCGTCCCCTGGGTGGTTTTAAGCAGCACGTGGGGGTGCTTGTTCGCCGCACCGAAGAGGGCGGCTGCCGCAACAAAGAGGATGAAAAAGCCGAAAAACTTACGCATGGGCTCTCCTTTTTTTCCGCCATTATATCTCATGGTGCTATAATGCCGCCCATCACACCGGAAAGGATAAATTGATGAAAAAAATTGTATCGATTGCGGCGGCAGTGCTGCTGACATCTTCGGCATATGCCCAGCAGCAGGGAAGCAACGGCTTTTATGTAGGTGCGGGTATCGGCCTCGAAGCGATGCCGAAACATGTGGACGACGGCGTCGGCCTGGCGATCAAAGGCGGGCTTGAGCTTGACAGCGTTCTGAACAATCTCGGCGTTGAGGCGGAACTGAGTACGTCTCTGATTTCACCGGAGATCAGCAACAGCAACAACAAGATCGACATCACGACCTTCGGCGTCTACGCGACCTACACGATCGATATCCCGGGCTCTGCGTTCAAAGTCCGTCCGAAATTCGGTCTCATCCTTCCGAACCTGGCGGACGAGCTCCATTCACGCGGTGATGTGGCGATCTCGGGCGGTATTGCCGGAATGTACGAGCTGAACAACCAGCTGGACCTCTATGTTGAATACGTCAACACGTCCGAAGCCATGAACAACTACATGATCGGCCTGGCGGTCAACTTCTAAATTTATGCTTCGTCGAAGGTCAGGCAGACGGAGTTGATGCAGTAGCGCAGCCCCGTCGGTTCCGGACCGTCGGGAAAGACATGCCCCAGGTGGGCGTCGCAGCGCGCACACCGTACTTCTATTCTCACCATCCCGAAACTCGTATCTTTGATCTCCACCAGCGCCTCATCACTGTAGGGCTCGAAGTAGCTCGGCCACCCTGTCCCAGAATCGAACTTCGTGTCCGACGTAAACAGCGGCGCATCACAGCAGACGCAGCGGTAGACCCCGTCGCCCTTGTGCTGATAGAACTTCCCGCTGAAGGGGGCTTCCGTACCGTGCTCGCGGCAGACGTGGTAGGCTTCGGGCGAGAGCTGCGCACGCCACTCCTGTTCGGTTTTGGTCACTTTTTCCATTAGATGCCTTTGCATAAATGTTTATAGGCATGAGTGTGCCAGAAGAATCCTGTCTGAAATCAGGCATGGAAGGATTAGACGCAGAAGTTAATGGTGGTGTGGGGAAAAGCGGCCGCGGACGGCGGCCAGGGTGAGGAGTTATTTGCCTTCGGCAACGCGGTCTTTGAGACCTTTTCCTGCTTTGAACTTCGGAACCATTTTGTCCGCTGTAGTATAGCTCTTGTCCGTACCCGGTACTGTACCGCTTTTGCCTTTTTGCAGGGCAGATGTAAAGCTACCGAAGCCAACAAGTGTGACATCTTCTTTCGCTACGAGTGCATCTGTTACCGCATCTGTAAAGGCTTTGATTGCAGCTTCTGCTTCTGCTTTTGTTTTGTAGTCACCGTGCTTCTGAACCAGTTCGACAAACTGTGCTTTGTTCATAAAACGCTCCAAGTCATTGAAATATAACACCTCTTGGAGCACGCAATTTAGGGGATTGGCGCTCTCAAAGCTGTTCTGACGGTTACTTTATAGTCTGTTTGCTTAAATTTATCTTCAAGTGATTGATTTTGGGGGGAATTGGGGGGATTTGCACCCCGAAAGTGCCTATTTCTGGTAGGAAACCCGTTTTTTTAGCAGAAGATGGAGGCGGGACTGTATATAAAGAAAAATAATATTCTTCATATGGAGCACTTTGGCGGCCCGGGACGGTTCCTGTTCGGAGATCGAATTGAAAACGGACTGCAGATCTTCGCGTTCTTTTTGTGTCAATGTCGTCATGACGCTTCCTCCATTCGGTTGATTTTCCGGACGACCCTGATGATGTCGTCGTCTTCGAGCCTCCCCAGCATCTGCATGACCGCTTTGGCCGCCTGCGGCTTCGCGTTTCCCAGGCGCCAGTCCTGATAGGTTCGCATGGAAACCCCGAGCAGCGACGCCATCTCTTTCTGGGTGATCTTCTTGCCGTTGCTCTGGGCTTCCACCGCGTTGTGCAGAATATTGAAAAGATCGGAGAGTTCCATTGCTCCATTGTAGAAGAAGGATTCTTAAACAAAGCAAAAAACCGTATATAAAATACATTTATAGTGTATTTATAGAATAAAACAGTATTCATTATACAAAAATAGTATTTTAAATGAAAAATAATTGATATTATATACGGTATACTGTATATAAATTCTCTTTGAGCAGAGGGCTTCGGCGGGTTGATTATATAGCGATGAAGCGCTGGTTTGGGGGGGAGGGGGTCTAGGTGGCGCGCTCAGCGCGCCAGAAGGTCACTGTAGTCGTACTTGGAGAAGTCGAGGATGAATTCGCCGTTTTGCTGGATGACGCGGACGTCATTCCCGTACGCTTTGGCGAAGCGTTTCCTGACCGTCTTTTTTTCCGAAGAGGAGAAGTGCTTGGCCTCGAGGTAACTGAAAAGCTCGATCTGCTCCGGGAGCGGTGCCGGTGGTTCTGCCGTGTGGTCGGCGTAGGAGGGGGTGTCGACCGTATCGGGTGCACTGCTCTGTGCGGCGAGTTTAAACCCTTCCTGGACAAGTTTGGCATTGACCAGCTCGAGAAAGGATTTGAGCTGTTCGTCCCGGGAGACGTAGATCCCTTCGATACGGTCGCGCTCTTCGCGCAGCATCTGCTCCTTGTCGCCGATAAGGCGGTCGATCTTCGCTTCGAGTTCGCCGATTTTACGCTTGAGCTCCGCATTCTCCTTCTGGTACATCATAATGACGGCACCGGCGGTTGTGCGCTGGGGTGCGGCCGCTGCCGGGGCAGCCGAGGCGGCAGCCTCGACGGAGATGTAGGTCGTGCCGTCGACGACGGTGTGCGGCAGTCTGCCCGCACGCAGTTTGGCGCGGATCATCTCTTTGGACATTTTGAAGCGGTTGGCGTATTCATCGATCGTTATCTGCATGGGGAACGATTTTAGCAAAACTTGCTTGAAGGTGCGCCCTGCGGCGGGGAGATCGCTGTTTTTTGCACGGCTGGGAGAAGTGCTATAATTCCCCCCATGAAGCGAATTATCCCCTTAATGACACTCCTGGCGCTCCTGACGCTCTCAGGCTATGGCGCCGATACGAAGCAGGTGCTCGCCCTCTACCGCGACGGTGACTACCTGCAGGCATGTAAATCGGGACTGTCGGCCTACTATGCCGGCAGCCGCGAAGCCCACTTCGCCGCGATGGTCGGCATGGCCTGCGCCAAAAGCGACATGATCAACCCCCTGGGCGATCTGCAGCGCCCCCTGGTAACAACCCCGTCACTGCGCAGCACGGCAACCTTCTTCGCGACGCTGCAGCTCGCAAAACGGTTGCTCTACCAGCACTTCGTGGACGGCCTTGAAATCAAAGGCTTTACCCTCCCCAAGTACGATCATATCCTCAGCATCGTCTACGACCACGTCAGCCGCGGCGACTATACGACGATGGAACACGGCGAGATGCTCATTGTCGACGGACAGCGCAATATCATCGTCTCCCTCTCCCGCGGAACCCCGCCGCGTGTTTTGGTGGATGAGTATGAGGCGGGACAGCGTATCCGCCGTCACTGGTACAAGTGACTCGCGCCGCTTTTTAGCGAAAATAGTGTAAAATCCCGAAAATTATAATCTAAGGGTATATGATGGCAACAATCGGAATGGGTGACATCAAGAAAAACGTGCGCCTCGAAATCGCGGGCGTTCCTTACAAAGTGGTGGAATTCCAACACGTCAAACCGGGTAAGGGCGCGGCGTTCGTCCGTATGAAAGTGAAGAGTTTCCTCAACGGGAAAGTGATCGAGAAAACGGTCCACGCCGGTGACAAGTTCGAAGTGCCGAACATGGCACACAAAACGATGCAGTACCTTTACGATGACGGCGAAATGCTCCAGTTCATGGACAACGAAAGTTACGAGCAGCTCGGCCTGCTGTATGAGCAGTGCGAAGAGGCGATGAAGTGGCTCAAAGACGGTACCAACGTGGAGATCGTTTTCCACAACGGCCAGGCGATCTCCGTCGATGCGCCGGATACGATGGAACTGGTCGTTGCCGAAACGCCGCCGAACTTCAAAGGCGACACGTCAAGCGGTTCGAAAAAACCGGCAACCCTTGAGACCGGTGCCGTCGTACAGGTCCCCTATCATGTGCTCGAAGGCGATACGATCAAGGTCAACACCGTTGACGGCGAGTACATCGAAAAAGTAAAATAATCCCGCTTCCCCGGCACTCCCGCCCGGGGTTTTCTCCCCTCTTTTTTTCTTCCGTGCTACAATTATCCTATTAACGTAGACAGAGGAGTTTTCTATGCCGAAAAAAGTATTGGTCCCGCTGGCCGAAGGGTTTGAAGAGATCGAGGCCGTTGCCGTGATCGATGTCCTGCGCCGCGGAGGGCTTGACGTCCTGGTCCGTTCGCTGGATGATGCGCTGGAAGTGGAAGGGGCGCATGGTCTGGTCATCAAGGCGGAGACGGCGATCGGGGAGCTGGGTGCGGACGATATCGATATGATCGTGCTGCCCGGTGGAGGCGGCGGGACGAAGCGTCTGGCAGAACATGCCGGCGTCCAGTCGCTGCTGGCGGCGATGGATGCCAAGGGTAAACCGATCGGCGCTATCTGTGCCGCCCCGATCGCGCTCAATGCCGCCGGTGTGCTCAAACCGAACTATACGGCCTATCCCGGCGTGGAGAAAGAGATCCGTACGGAGGGGTTCCAGGGCGATCGCGCCGCAGTCGTGGAAGACGCGAACGTCATGACGTCACGCGGGCCCGGGACGGCGATCTGTTTCGGGCTTGAAATCGTGAAAAAACTGGCGGGGGAATCCGCCTATGAGAGTGTGAAGCGCGGGCTGCTCGCCGATTACTGCGCCTGAGCGCCGTTACGCGTCGAGGTAGGTGCAGCAGTAGTCCGTGATGCTTTTGACGCGGACCTGGAACTTGGCGTTGCCTTCGACATTGAAACTCTGGCCGCCGTGAATCTTCTGCCATGCGCTTTCGCCCGGCAGCAGGATCTCCAGCTCTCCGTCGTAGATCTCCATCAGTTCCGGTTTGCCGGTACCGAACTCGTATTCGCCCGGCAGCATGATGCCGAGGGTTAAGACGCTGCCGTCGGGCAGGGTGAGCGTACGGCTCGTGACGTTCCCTCCGAAATAGACATTTGCTTCTTTCTGAACACTGACATTTTCAAATGTAGACATGAATACTCCTTCATTTTTGCGTCATTGTAGCCAAGAATTCCTATGCAAATTCTGCGTTTACAACGTGATGAGCCGGCGGTGGAGCTGTTCGGCCATGATATCGTAGCTTCTTCCCGCCCCGAGCAGCCGGTTAAGGCCCTGTTCGCGGACCTTGGAAAGCTCATCGCTGTCACAGCGGATCAGGGTTTCGAGCGTCGCGGCGATGGCGGCGGTGTCAAAGGCACAGAAGAAGGCTTCATCCCCGTCGCGCAGTCGGTCGCGGTTCTTGGGCGTGTCGGTGAGCAGGGCCGGGACGCCCGCGGCGTAGTAGTCCATCACCTTGGCCGGGAGGGTCATGGCAAAGATGGGGAGGGCGGGCATCAGGGCCAGGCCGACGTCGCAGGCGCGGATCTGCCGTCCGAGCTCCGTGAGGTTGGTGGCCTGCAGGATCCGGATGCGCCCGGCGAGCTGCGGGTAGCCTTTGAGGATTGTTTTGAGATAGGTCGGGTCGAAGGTAGAGATATCCAGGCTCCATTCCAGGCGCGTAAGCGTAGCGAAGGCGTCGAGCAGCGTTTCGAAACGGCGGAGCGGGTCGAGCGATCCGACGTAGACGAAGCGGCGCGGCGTCGTGAAACCGCTTTTCGGCGCCGCGATGCGTGCCGGGTCGATCCCGGCGGGCAGGGGAAGCGTCGGCAGGTCGAGGCCGGGGTAGAGCCCTGCGGCCAGCATCGCCGATGAGGGGAGGAAGAGGTCGCACGCTTCGATGAGGCGCCGCTCCCGGCTGCGTTTGTACTTCAGGGCCAGTGCGGGGAAAAAGGCGCGTTTGTATTTGGCCATCATCGCGGCGTAGGCCGTTTCGGTCTTGGGGAAGGAGAGGCGGAAACCGACCCTGTAGCCGTAGCGGACACGGTGGGCGAGTACCGTGCGGAGAATGTCGAAGCGGTTGCGCACAAGGATGAAGTGGAAGCTGCCGAGGTCGATCCCCTCTTTGTCGAGGTAGCCGACAATGTTTTCCAGCTCGCTCTCGGGAACGATGCAGTCGTCGCCTTTGTACTGGAAGCTGTCCTTGTAGCGGGTGTAGTAGACGATCGTGACCTGCAGGTGTTTTTTGAGGTAGTGCCCGAACAGCGGGGCGATGGTACCGTGGTCGGCGTACTCCTGCTGGTCCGTGATGTAGAGCAGCTTTTTCATGTCCGGTCTCCTTCGGTAAGTTCCGCGTCAAAGCGGGCGTGGTCGAAGCGGCGGCCGAGGTAGGCGCAGACCGTCTCCACGTCGCGCCGGGCGTTGCCCAGGCAGCTCGTCGCCCCCGGGGAGGGCGTCATGTTGAAGACGATCCCCTCCCCGGTATCGATGCTCGCCTCGCCCAGCAGCAGTTTGCGCTGTTTTTTATCGAGTACCTGCGGGCGGACCCCGCCGAAACCTGAGGCGTACTCGATGTCGGAGAGCTGCAGCGAGGGGACGATCTTGCGCGCATCCTTCACAAAGAGGCGTTTGTTCAGCCACGGTACTTCGAAGAGGAAGTTGCGCAGGACGTAGTTGCGGATATCCGGGTCTTTGAGCAGGTCGTAGAAGATGCTGGCGATAGTGTGGTCGAAACGGAGGGTACGGAGAAAATCGAGGTAGGTCCCCCGCTTGTAGCGTTCGAGTTTGGGCAGCATCAGGGCCGTGGGGCCGAAACGGGTGAGGCCGCCCAGCAGCAGGTCCGGGTCGCCGTGCAGGGCGGCAAAGGGGAGTTTGGGGTTCTGGACCATGTAAACCTTGCCGCTCAGGATATGTCTGGTCGAACGGTAGAAGCTGCCGGCCATCGGCAGAATGCCGAAATCGAGCCCGTACCCCATGCGGTGGGCGAGAAAGAGGCTGTGGGCACCGGCGTCGACGACGACGAAGCGGGCGTAGTAGGTGCGGCTGCCGGTACGGACCTCGTACAGCTCCCCGCGTTTGGTGATCTTCATGACGTGCTGGTTGAAAAAAACGTCGGTGTGCTTGTTGCTGCCCTGCATGGCGTTTTCGACGAAGGAGTCGCTGAGGCGTTTGAAGTCGACGGTGGTGTACTCCCCCTGGACGCCGACACCGACGATGGGTTCGAGGCGCTCCTTGCCGTCGGCGTCGTACACGACGGCGGGTTCGATCCGTTTAAGCGTGTCACGGTCAAAGATACGCAGGTAGGGGTAGAGGGTGCTGAACTCCTCGTGGCGCTTCGTCATAAAGTTGACTTCGTCGTACCCGACGCCCAGGGCCATCTTCTGGTGGGCATGGATGATGTCGTTCTCGTAGCCGTGCTGCAGGCAGTACTTCTCGACCATCTTGGCGGTCCGTTTGACCTTCGCCGCTTTCTCCAGCGTATAGTTCGTCTCGATGTCGCCGCAGTGCAGGGTCTGGGAGTTGGAGGTGGCGCTGGAATTGAGCGTGGCCAGGGCACCGTATTTTTCCAGGAGGCAGAGGGTCCCCAGGTCGGTATAACGCTCGAGGGCATAGAGCAGCGCCGAACCGGAGACACCGCCGCCGATAATAAGGACGTCGTAGGTTGAGGGGTTCACGTTGTCACTCCGCTCGGACCCGTTAGGGTCGTGGTGCTTCAAGTATAACGCAAAAAAATACCTCGCGCGGTAACGGGGATGTCTATTTCTTTTCGGGAAAGTGCTCCCAGGGGGCCTGCCATGTCTGCAGCAGATCGCTGAACAGGGGTGAGAGAAAACGCTCCCCCTCGTCGGGGGGAAGGGTGAAACTGAAAAGCTCGCCGTTGTAGGTGAAACGCAGGGCGTAGGCGTGCAGGTAGCCGCGCTCCTCTTTGTCCGCCTCCGCCTTGTCGGCGTAGCGGCCATCCCCGGCAATGGGTGAGCCCAGGCTTTTCAGCGCCACGCGGATCTGGTGGGTCTTACCGGTATAGGGCTTGACGAGGAAAGCGCGCTCCCCCTCGCGCAGGGGCGCGGAGATGAAACGGGTCACCGCCGGGTTCTCCATTGTCTTGAGCAGCTTCCAGTCGCCGCGGCGCGCTTTGCCCATGTCCCCCTTGATCCACCCCTGCTTCTTTTTCGGTTTGCGCAGGCTGAGGGCGAGGTAGTACTTTTCGACTGAGCGCTTTTCGAACAGTGCCGTAAAGGCAGCAGCCGCTTCGCTGCTTTTGGCGAGGATGACAAGCCCGGAGGTCATCTTGTCGAGGCGGTGGACCGGGTAGAGGGGACAGCCCGTGAGCTCGGCGGCCTGTACGACGAACCCTGGCCCGGTTTCGCTGTGAAAGCTCATCCCGGCGGGTTTGGCGACAACGGCAAAATCATGGTGGTCAAAAACGAGGATCATGCCTGCCATTATACTACCGGCTGCGGCGGCGCTGGGTATAGAGAATGAGAACGACGAGGATACCGGTCAATACGAGGACGGCATTGGGGCTGACGTAGATCAGCCAGCCGAAAAGGAAGTAGACCAGACCGAGCAGCAGGGTCGCGGCAAGCAGGAAAACCAGCGCATAGAACATCCAGGCGGCCCGGCCGAAACGCCGACCCTGCCGCAGTAAAAAGTCTCTGAAAGCGTCCATCGTCCTCCCCTTGCAGTCTACGGGAACTCTCATCATAGCATGTTGCGCTAACCTGCCGGGCACAGCCGCATTTTATCCCCCAACCCCTATAATCGTTTTTTGATTTATAGGGCACCTCTAAAAACCCTGTACGGATCTCAGAGGGTTTTTGAAGCGTGAGATTTTTTTTGTTTTCTGCGCAGGCCTAGCTGTGGCTAAGTCAAGAAGAAAACGGAGGAAAGATCGTGCTTCAAAATCCCTCCCGAAGGGCGTTGCAGAGAAAAGCCATACTCGGCGTTGCCGCTTTTCGACTTAGCTACGGCTAGGTCTTCAAAGCGTCGTCTTGATTATGACTTTCTCTGCAGCGCTGAGACCGTTCAAGGTATTCAGAGGTGCCCTTATGCACGAGGAACCCCATGAGCAAATACCCCTTTACCCACCTGCATCTGCATACCGAATACTCCCTGCTCGACGGCGCGAACAAGATCAGCAACCTTGTCAAACGCGTCAAGGAGCTGGGGATGACTTCGGTCGCGATGACCGACCACGGCAACATGTTCGGCGCCATCGATTTCTGGCACCAGATGAAAGGGGAGGGGATCAAGCCCATTATCGGCATGGAGGGGTATATCCACAACGGTGAGACCCTGGATGACAAGAGCACCCGCCAGCGTTTCCACATCTGCCTCTACGCGAAAAACCAGAAGGGGTACGAGAACCTGATGTACCTCTCCTCCATGGCCTATATCCACGGCTTTTACTACTTCCCCCGCATCACCAAAAAGGAGCTGCGCGAGCACAGCGAAGGGCTCATCTGTACCTCGGCCTGTCTGCAGGGGGAGGTGAGCTGGCACCTCAACACCAACAGCGAGCGTAACGTCAAATTCGGCGCCGGCGGTTACGACGAGGCGAAGCGGGTGGCGCTGGAGTACAAGGAGATCTTCGGCGAGGACTTCTACCTGGAGCTGATGCGCCACGGCATCGCCGACCAGCTCTTTATCGACGAACCGCTGCTGAAGCTCTCGCAGGAGACGGGGATCAAGCTCGTCGCGACGAACGACACCCACTACACCTTCCCCGACGACGCCCAGTACCACGAGGCGTTCATGTGTATCGGGATGAATAAACTCTACGACGACCCCAACCGCCTGCGCCACTCTGTCCACGAGTTCTACGTCAAGAGCCCGGAGCAGATGGAGCGGCTCTACGCGGACGTCCCCGAAGCGCTCGAAGCGACCCAGGAGATCGTCGACAAGTGCCAGCTCGAGCTCGAACTCGGCAACCCGACGCCGCCGAACTTCAAGTTTACCCGCGAGTACGCCGCCAAAGAGGGGCTCGACATCGATCACGCCGACGATGCGCCGCTGGGGCCGGACGCAACGGCCGAGGATAAGAAAAAATGGATGGGCGCCGCCGACAAGAACGATGCGGAGTTCTTCATCCACCGCTGCCGCCTGGGGCTGGAAGCGCGCCTCAAACACGTACCGCCGGAACGCCACGAGGAGTACCGGGAGCGCCTGGAGTACGAGATGGACGTCATCAACTCCATGAAGTTCCCCGGCTACATGCTTATCGTCTGGGACTTCGTCGCCGAAGCCAAGCGCATGGGCGTCGCCGTCGGCCCTGGCCGCGGTTCCGCGGCGGGGAGCCTCGTCGCCTACGCCCTGGAGATCACCGACATCGACCCCATGAAGTACGACCTGCTCTTCGAGCGTTTCCTGAACCCCGAACGTGTATCGATGCCCGATATCGATATGGACTTCATGCAGGCGCGCCGCGGCGAGGTCATCGACTACGTCGTGCGCAAGTACGGCCGCAACCAGGTGGCGCAGATCATCACCTTCGGTTCATTGCTGGCCAAAGGGGTCATCCGCGACGTCTCCCGCGTCCTCGACATGCCGCTCTCCCAGGCGGACAAGATGGCGAAGCTCATCCCCGAAGAGCTGGGCATCACCCTCAACGGCAAGAAGAAGGGCGACGACTTCAAACCGGGCGCCTTCCAGAAAGAGCCGAAGATCAAGGAGCTGATCGACACCGACCCGCAGGCGAAGCGCGTCTGGGAGTTCAGCCTCAAACTTGAAGGGCTCAAGCGCAACGCCGGGATGCACGCGGCAGGGGTCGTCATCAGCAACGAAGAGCTCTGGAAGAAGACCCCCATCTACAAGCCGCCGGGGGAGGAGACCTTCGTCACCCAGTATTCGCTCAACTACCTCGAGGACGTCGACCTGATCAAGTTCGACTTCCTGGGCCTCAAGACCCTCGACGTCATCGACAACGCCATCAAGCTCGTCAAGGCGCGCTATGACAGGGTGATCGACTGGAACACGATCGACGTGGACGACCCCGAGGTCTACAAGGTGATCCAGAGCGGGGCGACGGTCGGGATGTTCCAGATCGAATCGAGCGGGATGCAGGACCTGAACAAGCGGCTCAAGCCCTCCAACTTCGAAGACCTTATTGCGGTCCTGGCGCTCTACCGCCCGGGACCGATGGAGTCGGGGATGCTTGACGACTTTATCGAGCGCAAGCACGGGCGCAAGAAGATCTTCTACCCCTTCGAAGAGGTCAGCTTCGACATGCTCAAAGACACCCTGGAGCCGACCTACGGGATGATCGTCTACCAGGAGCAGGTCATGCAGATCGTCCAGACCGTCGGCGGCTTCAGCCTCGGCGGCGCGGACATCGTCCGGCGTGCGATGGGTAAGAAGAAAGCGGACTTGATGGAGAAGTACAACCGCGAATTCTCCGAGGGGGCGGCGAAGCAGGGGCTGGATTACAAGAAAGCCTCCGCGCTCTTCGACCTGATCGAGAAGTTCGCCGGCTACGGTTTCAACAAGTCCCACTCGGCGGCCTACGCGATGGTCACCTTCCAGACGGCATGGCTCAAGACCTACTACCCGCAGGAGTTCATGGCGGCACTCCTGACGTCGGAAAAGGACAACACCGACAAGGTCGTCAAGTACATCGATGAGGTCAAGCGGATGGGAATAGAGCTGAGCCCGCCGGACATCAACGATTCGCAGCTCGAGTTCAGTGCCACCCGCAAAGATGGCCAGGACCACATCCTCTTCGGGCTCGGTGCCATCAAGGGGGTCGGGACCTCCGCGGTCAAATCGATCCTCGAGGTGCGCAAGGACGGCGAGTTCACGGACCTGCAGGACTTCGTCAACCGCATCGACCCTCAGAAGGTGAACAAGAAGGTGCTCGAATCCGTCGCCAAGGCGGGGGGCTTTGACCGCTACCAGTATTCGCGCCGCGCACTTCTTGAGCAGATGGAGACGGTGATCGAGACGGCCAAGGACTCCATGCAGGCGCGCAGGAACGCCGCGGGCAGCCTTTTCGGTGACGATGCGGACATCACCACGGTACAGCTCAAACTCGAAAATGCACCGGAGTTCGGGCTCAAGCAGATCCTCGAGTTCGAGAAGGAGACCCTGGGCTTCTATGTCTCCGGCCACCCGCTCGATGACTACCGCGAGGAGCTCGACCAGCTTGACTATACCCTGTCGTCAGACCTGGAGAACATCGCCGACGGCTCCTATGCCATCTTTATCGGGAAGGTCGAGGAGATCACGAAGAAGATCTCCAAGAAAGGGAACCAGTTCGGCATCGTCAACATCATGGACTTCCACGGCAACCTCGAGGTGATGCTCTTCAGCGACAAGCTCGAGGAGCTCGAGGCGATGAACCTCGACGAGCCGATCGCCTTCAAGGTCAAGGTGACCCATACGGAGATGTTCACCCGTACGAGCGTCACGAAGATCATGACCCTCAAAGAGGTGAAAAAAGAGAGCAAGAAGGTCAGTACGAAGATCGTGGAAAAACCGCAGGAGCCGCTGACCCTGCGCCTGCACCTGGACAACGGTGTCGAGCGTCTCGAGGAGCTCTACCGCCTGGTGCGCCGCCACCCGGGGACACGCCCGCTGAAGCTCAACATCGTCTCCAAGCTGCAGAACGTCGTCATCGACTCGGCCATCCGCGTCAACAACTCCATCATGGAGGAGCTGGCCGCACTCTCGGACGTCGACGTCGCATAACGCTGCTGCCGGAGCGGACTTCTACTCCGGGTAGATCATCTTTTTCGTCACGCCGCCGTCGATGACGAAATTCTGGCCCGTGATGAAGCGGGCCGCCTCGCTTGTCAGGTACCAGACCATCTCCGCAATATCCTCCACCGTTCCGACCCGTCCGGCGGGGTGGAAAGCGTGATCAAAACTGCGCAGCGCTTCGGGTACGGCGTGTTCGATCCAGCCGGGGCTGACGGCGTTGACCCGCACGGGCGCGAGGCTCATGGCCAGGGCGTGGGTGAGGCTCAGCAGCCCCCCTTTGCTGGCGCTGTAGGCTTCGGTATGCGGTTCGCTCATCAGCGCCCGGGTCGAGGCGATATTGACGATGCTGCCGCCGCTCGCTGCCAACAGGGGCGCCGCAGCCCGGCTGAGGAGAAAGGGGGCGGTCAGGTTGACGTCGAGCACCCGTTTCCACTCCGCAACAGAGAGGGTAAGCGGATCGCCGTTGGCATTTGTTGCGGCGTTGTTGACGAGGGCATCGAGCTGCGTCAGTGACGCCATCGCCTCCGCAATGCTTTCGGGGTCGGTGAGGTTGCAGACGAGCGGTTCGAATCCCCCCTTGAGGGCGGCGGCAGCGAGACGGTCGCTCTGGACATCGAGGCCGTAGACGTTCCAGCCGCGGTCGGCAAAGAGGGTGGCCGTGCCCAGCCCGATCCCCTGCGCGGCGCCGGTAATGAGGAGCGTTTTCACTGTTCACGCTTCCGGAAGAGCTTGGCAACGGAGGCGAAATCCTCCCGCTCGAACCCTTCGGCGAAGGTGCGGGCATAGAGCTCTTTGACCATCCCGGCCGTGTACAGGGGCTGTTTGAGGCCGTAGGCAAGGTCCTGCAGGCAGTGCAGGTCCTTGTAGATCAGGGCGTTGGAGAAGTGGGGCGTGTAATCGTCGTCAAGCAGTTTCTGGCGCTTGGCGTCGAGTACCAGCGATTTGCCGCCGCCCGCGGCGAGGATCTCCAGGAGCGTTTCGCGTTCGATCCCGGCCGCCTCGCCGATGCCGACCGTTTCGGCCAGGACGGCCATGATGCCGCCCAGGGCAAGGTTGTTGACGAGTTTCATCTTTGTCGCCCGCCCCGGTTCGCGCAGGTAGAAGAGGTGTACACCGATGGACCCCAGGACGCCGCTGGAGGCTTCAAAAACCTCCTCCTCCCCGCTGACCAGCACCGTCAGTGCCCCGTTGGCGGCCGGGACGACGCTGCCGAGGACCGGGCACTCCAGGTAGGAGGCCCCCGCAAGGCGGCAGCGTTCGTGGAAACCCGCAACGGCGTCGAAATGGTTGGTGGTCAGGTCGATGATAGTCTTGCCGGAGGCGTTGGCGCCGAGCAGGCCGTTTTCGCCCGAGAGCACCGCGTCGACCGCGGCACTGTCAAAGAGGCAGAGCAGCACGACGTCGCATTTCTCGATAACGTCGCGCGGATGTTCGCAAAGTTCGGCATCCAGCCCCTCCGCCCGCTGCGGCGTGCGGTTGTAGACGCTCAGCGTATGCCCGCACGCCAGCAGTCTTTCGGCGACGGCGCGGCCGAGGTGTCCGAGCCCGATAAATCCCAGATGCATGGTGACTCCTTGTATTGCTTTGCCGTTATTATGCCAAAGCGCCGGGGGAATGGGTAAACGGCCGACGGGTACGGATTTTGCATGCCCTCCGGCAACTACACTCCCGGAGCCGAAAAATGGACACTCTCAAGATCGTATGCCCCCACTGCAAAGCCGTCAATAACGTTGTCAACGAAGTCGAAAAAAAAGAGGTGCTCTGCAGCAGCTGCGGCGAACCCCTGACCGATACGACCCCCGTCACCTGTGATGCGGAGACGTTCAAGCTCCACCTTGCCGAAAACGATATTCCCGTCATCGTCGATTTCTACTCCCCCGACTGCGGTCCCTGCATGGAGATGGCGCCGGATTTCGAAAAAGCGGCGGCTTCGTGCGCCCTCGAAGTGCGATTTTTGAAGGTCAATACTCTTAATGACGCCCCGCTGGCACTGCAGTACGGCGTCAACGAACTGCCGACCACCATCGCCTTCAGCCGTGGGATGGAGATGAACCGTTTCACGAGCAAGCTCTCCAAAGACCAGCTCAGCATGTGGGCCGAGAGCCTGATCCAGATGACACTGTAAAAACGGGTGATCTAAGTTCCCGTCGGCGTCCCAGACGTTATAATGGGCCCAAGAAACAGCACCACTATAATGAATGGGATGACAATGACAAGAGAAGATTTCAACGACGGACTTTTGGGCTTTCTGGACGCGTCGCCGACGCCGTTTCATGCCGTTGCCAATGTGACGGGAATGCTTGAGAACGCCGGGTTCATCTACCTGGACGAGCGCAGCGAATGGTCGCTGGAAGCGGGCAAACGCTACTACACGACGCGCAACGCCTCCTCGGTGATCGCTTTCACCTATACGGGCGGGAGCGACTATGTCATGTTCGGTGCGCACACCGATTCTCCCAACCTCAAACTGAAACCTTCCCCGGTCCTCAAAGGCAGCGGCACCGTTCGCCTGGGCGTGGAGCCCTACGGCGGGCTGCTGATGAACCCCTGGTTTGACCGCGACCTCGGCATTGCCGGGCGGGTCGCCTACCGGACGAAAACAGGGGAGCTCAAAGAGACGAACATCGACACGGGCGGCGCGGTGGCGGTGATCCCCTCGCTGGCGATCCACCTCGACCGCGAGGCGAACCAGAGCCGTTCGGTCAATCCCCAGACGGACCTGCCCGCGCTCATCGGCTGTGATGAAAGTTTCGACTTCGAAGCGTGGGTGGCGACGCAGCTGGAAGCTTCCGGCGTGAGCGACTTCGAGCGGCTGCTGTCGCACGAGCTGAGCCTATACGATACGCAGAAGGCCTCCTACGTCGGTGTGGCAAAAGAGTTTATCGCTTCGGCACGCCTGGATAACCTGTTGAGCTGCTATGTGGCACTGCTCGCCATCTGCAGCGTCGGAAATGACCGTCCCTACCTGATGATCCTCTCCGACCACGAAGAGGTCGGCAGCGAGAGCACCAGCGGGGCGGCAGGGCCTTTCCTGGAAAATACGCTGCAGCGCATGACGGGGAGCTACGAAGCCTTCGTGCAGCTCTGCCAGCGCTCGCTGATGGTCTCGTGTGACAATGCCCATGCGCAGCACCCCAACTACGCCCACAAGCACGACCCGGAGCACGCCCCCTATATCAATAAGGGGCTGGTGCTGAAACTCAACGCCAACCAGCGCTATGCGTCGAACTCCCGCACCGTCTCGCGGTTCGTGCTCGCCTCGGAACGTGCCGGACACCCGCTGCAGGAGTTCGTCACCCGCAGCGACATGGGTTGCGGCTCCACCATAGGCCCCATCACCGCGACGCGGCTGGGCATAGAGACCCTCGACGTCGGGCTGCCTACTTTCGCCATGCACTCCATCCGCGAACTGGCGGGCACGAAGGATGCTTTCGAGCTCTACGAGATGCTGCTGGCGCTTTAAAGCGTCAATGCCAAAGAAAGGGTGGGGACACTTTCACTGAAGCAAGTAGTGAAAGAAGATGTGGTTGGGCCGTCCGGACTGTGTCCGGATGGCGTAAAGCACGAGTTAGGCCAATGCCTCTTCGATCTGAGCCAGGGCGAGTTTCTTGCCGTTCTCTTCCTCTTCCGCGCTCCACCAGTACTCGATGATCTGCTGTTCGATAGAGCCCAGCAGGTCCATCGGCAGGTTGGCGAAGACTTCGAAGGAGCTGATGTCGTCGCGGCTCACCCCTTTGGATTTCGCCAGCGTGTCGATAAGTTCGCGGATCGATTTTTCGATGTCGGTGGGTTCGGGCAGCGGCATCTCATCGGTGGGTTCCTGGATGACCCGGGCATAGTCGATCCAGGTTTTGATCTCGCCTTCGAGGTAGTCGTACCCCTGGATCTGGTAGCACAGCACCCGGTTGTCGCCGTAGAGGATCTCGTCGCTGTCATCAAGGACATCCGAGGTCTTGGCGACACCGTCGTGCAGGTAGACTTCGATACGTTCGTTCTCGTGCAGGGTCGAAGCGGTTTCAAAAGCGTTGCGCGCGTGTTTGAGAAGTTCTTCTTTGAGGGTTTCTTTATCCATAGGTAACCTTTCTGTTCAATTCAATTCATGTAGGGGATATCGAGGACGGCGTCGCGGTCTTCGGCGTCGTACTCGAAGGTTTCGATCCGTGCAATGTTTGCGATCTTGCCGGTGATGGCGAGGCGCTGCAGCGGATGCAGTTTCCGGGATTCGACGCTCTCTCCGATAGCGTCGCAGTAGTGGTTCGTAATGATGGGGTGCCACTGCCCGTGGTGCGCCGCAAGTGCTTCGGCAAACGTTTTGAGCGCTTCGAGCTCCATGGCATCGAGGCGCGGGAGCTTGCGGACGAGGTTGCGGACAAACTGCTTCGTGAAAAAGGGCTCCCCAAGCTCCAGCAGCCGGGAAGCGGCGTCGATACTCGCTTCGTTCTCGCTGTAACTGTAGGCGTAGCGGAAATGTTCACAGACCCACTCGATGTAGCGGGGGTAGTGTTCCAGCACCATGACAAGCTCTTTGAGGTCCTGGTCGATCAGGACCTGGAAAAGACTGACGGTATTCTTGCTGATACGCCGCCAGTGGGGTTCTTCGGGCTGGAAATTGTCCTTGTCCAGGATGATCCGGTAGCGGTCGATCTGCGCACCGGCGGCTGTCAGCCGCCCTTTTTCACTGTACTCAGAGGTCTCATCAGGCACGCGGGCCTTACTGGCCTTGCTGTACTCCGGCATCCCTTACATTGCCTTTTTCTGCACGGTTTCCGTGCGGGCGTTGTGGAAGTCCCAGAGCTGTTTGTAGTGCGTATCAAGCTGCGAGAGCACGCCGTCAACGGCGATCAGGTCCTTGAACTTGCCGAAGCGTTCGTTGGGGAAGCGGTCGTACCACTCCTGCATCTCCGCCTTGAGCGCATTGCGCTTGGCGACGGTCTGCGCGATCAGGCCGCGGATCTCATGCATTTCTTTGGTGATAATCTCAGTCATGGCTGCATCCACATCCGCACTCTCCCGATGCCGTGCCCGGATCGAGGTAGGTCTGCGCGTTCGCCGAAATCACTTTGACGAAATTTTCCGTTTCCATCCCCTCGATAATAGTGGAAAGCGCCAGAGGCTCCTTCCCGAGGTAGTAAACACCGATGCCTTCCTCTTCCAGGATGCCGTAGGGGCCGTCACCCATGAAAGAGTAGACGACGGACGTCACGGAGAGATCGGCAAGCAGTTTGGCGGTTTTGACACCGTCCCCCTTGCCGTTGTTCGGAACGAAGTGGAACGCCTTTTCATCATTACTGTAAAGGGCGAACGCCTGGACGTTTCCGAAGAGTTTCGATGACTTGACATCCATAGACGCCTTGTCCACCGGTATAGCGATCATGTCGCCTCCTTAGATGAATTTTGCTTATCTTTGCAAAAAGTGTTCCACGGTTCTGGAACGTTCTTTGCATAAGGCCGGGTATGAAAAAGTATGCACTCGATTATTTCGGTTTTTCCAACGAGGAGGGGGACGGCTGCGTCGCCCAGTTCGTCGATTTTCCGGAGATCAAAGGGATCGGCGACTCCTTTGAGGAGGCCGAAGAAGATGCATATGAACGGCTCGAAGCCTATTTTCAAAATCAGGAGGAGCAGAAAATGACTACATTCGAAGCGGGCGTCAGCGCCTACGAGGCCAAACAGTATAAAGAGGCCTATGACCTCTTTGTCGATTCGGCGGCAAATGCGGATGCCAACGCCATGGTGAACCTGGGGGTCATGGCGATGCAGGGCAAAGGGTGCGGCCGCGATATCGAAGCGGCAAAATCGTGGTTTGCCAAGGCGGCGGAGCGCGGCAATATGCATGCGATGATGAGCCTGGCGCAGATCCATGAGAAAGGGATCGACGGTATGCCCGATGCCAAAGGGGCGCTGCAGTACTACAGAGCGGCCGCCGATATCGGCCATGTCGACGCCCAGTTCAAAGCGGGCATGCTCCTCAAAGAAGCGGGGCAGAAGGCCGAAGCGATGCGCTACCTGATCACCGCTGCGCACAATAACAATGTACGGGCACAGGAGGTCGTCACCTATGTCAGCAACAAAGAGCTGGCAACCCTGCGTAACGAACCGTTCCGCAGCCTGCCGGTGGAAAAGCAGATCACGCTGGTGATGCAGGTGATCGACCAGAAGATCCGCCCGACCCTCGAAGCCGACAGCGGCGGGATCGAGCTGCTCAATTACGTTCCGGGCGAGACCCCGCAGATCTGGTTGAACTACCTTGGTGCCTGTTCGGGCTGTCACCTCGGTTCAACGTCGACAGCGGACATGCTGCTCGACGCTTTCGAGGAGCTGATCGACAAAAATGTCGTCCTTTACCTGATGTAAGGGGGAAGAGGATGAACAGGATCGCCGCAGTCGTTACCGAGATCGAACAGACGGACATCGTCACCTATATCACCCTGCAGTGCAATGACACGCAGGTCCGTCTTATCAAAACAAAGACACCGCTTTGGGCCGGGGTGGGTGAAAAGGTCCTCTTCAGTTTCCAGGAGGCTTCGGTCTGTATCAGCAAGGAGTGCCCGGGCAAGGTCTCCATCGAAAACCGTATTCCGGGTACGCTCCTGAAGATCCGCAGCAAAGACTCGCTCTGCGAACTGACGTTTGAGAGCGATATCGGGACGGTCGTGTCGCTGATCACGGAAAACGCCTGCCGGGAGCTCGGTCTGGAAGTGGGCTGCAGGGCAACGATGCTGCTGCGCGGCGTGGATATCCACCTGGAGCCCGATGTGGTTCCGATGACAGTGGAGAGTTTCAAGAAGCGTTCGGGAACGAAAGTTGCAAACTGATAAGCATACTTTTTACAGGAGAAACAAATGGCAGTAATGATTACGGATGAGTGCATCAACTGTGACGCATGTGCACCGGAGTGTCCGGTCGCGGCAATTCTGAGCAACGGTGACGAAAAGAACCCTTATGACGACGAGCGCTTCTATGTGAAGCCGGAGACCTGTGTCGAGTGTGTCGGTCATGCGGATACACCGCGTTGTGCGGAAGCGTGCCCGACAGAGGGTTCCATCGTATGGGATATGCCGTTCACGGTTGACTTCGAAGAGTACTACGCCAAAGGAAACGAGGACGGTACCTACAAGATCCGCGAACACAAGAAAAAAGGGCTGATGCTTCCTTCCGTCAAGGAGCAGAAGTTCATGGACGAGATCGGTATGGATGCACGCGAAGCCCATGCCAACGTCGCCGATTCATTTTAAGTAATGCCCGGGGGCGCGTCAGCCTTCCCGGTTTCGGAGCGTTGGCAGATGCAAAGCCGTTTGCCTCTGCTAACGCTCTTCAACGCTCTACCTTCACTGGGTGAAGGTACTGTGCAGGAAGTGCCCCCGGGTGCATGTACGCATACAAACTCCAAAAAGGACTTACAGATGAGAATTGCATTTGCTTCATCAACGGGCGAGAAGATCGATCAGCACTTCGGCTGGTCCAAGACGTTCCATCTTTACGAAATCGATAAAGAGAGCGCGACGCTGCTCAAAGTCATCGACAGTTCTGATGAGCCTGAAGAGGAAGTGGCGAAACTCAACTACAAGATCGGGACGATCGAGGAAGCAGACATCATGTACTGCACCCAGATCGGACCGAAGGCTTCGAAGATGGTCCAGGCCGCGGGGATCCACCCCGTCAAGGTCGCCGAAGGGGAGGACCTCAAAGGCGCGATCGACCAGATCCACGAGATGCTGAACACGCAGCCGCCGATCTGGCTGCTGCGCGCTTTCCACAAAGGTGCCCAGCGCAGCGCCTGAGGAAGTTGATTCTTCTAAAACCCCCGGGATGACGGAGGTTTCACAAGGATCAAATCCGCAACAAACCCAAAAGGAAAAATTATGGCTGTAATTATTGATGACAAATGTATCACCTGCGACGCCTGTCTGCAAGTCTGTCCGGTCAACGCTATCGTAGACGATTCGGACAACCCTACCGGTGAGAGCCGCTACTATGTCCAGCCTGAAAAGTGTGTCGAGTGCGTCGGGATCTATGATGACCCGCAATGCGCCGCGATCTGCCCGAGCATCGGTACGATCACGTGGGACATGCCGTTCACCCCGGAGTTCGAAGAGCATTTCCTGAACGAAGAGATCTACAAGCTCGGCGAAAAGAACGGCAAGCTCAAAACACCGTCGTTCCGCAAAAAGAAATTCCGCGAAGATATCCCGGTTGAAGACCGCGGCGTCGGCAAACTTGTCGAGGAAGAGCCCGAAGAACTCAACGAGGCGGGGTAAAGGCCCTCTATGGCTGATACGGCCGCAACTATCCGTGCCTATCATCAGCGCGAAGAGCGGTACCAGGGATTACAGCTTGATTTCGACGGCACGGCCGCTCTGAAGTCGCGTATCCTCGAGACGATTGCGTCGGTCTCCAATCAGCGCGGTCTCTCTCCTATTCTAAACCACTACGGCAACGCTTCCATCTATATCGAGTTTCACGACGACTATGACCGTGACGGCGGCGAGTTCTTCACGGAACTGCTTGAGCGCCTCGGTATCGACAGATGCGAAAGCTGTTAAAGGAAAGTCCGGATGCCTTATGAACTTTAATACCGAAAAACTGCGCGACATCGCCGCGGCACTGGATCCTTTTGAAACCGGATGTGCCGTGACCGTCGCCCTGAAGATCTCCGATGATACCTGCAAGATGGGCGGGGAGCAGCGGGCGCTTTTCATGGCCCTGTATGATGCACTGCCTGAAAAAAGCTGCGATCTTTTCGAGGATGACGTTTCGGATCTGATCGCATCTGCGCGTGAAGAACGGACCGAAGCAATCGTTGCAAAAATCACGCCTCTGCGGGAGTTCGCGATGGATAAAATCACCCGGCCCAAGATGAAAGCGTTCAAAGCCGACATACGAAAGCGATATGCTGCCTAAAAAATAACCACCACTATCGAGTAAAAAGCCGACAAAATTGTATACTATTTTCATGAAACTTCCGCAGTCAAGGCTGCGAAAAAAGGATTAACCAATGAAGAAGTGGCTTTTGTCCATGATGATGCTTCTGCCGACGCTTGCGCTGGCAGAGGATGCTCCAACGCTCGATACAGGTGATACGGCCTGGATGATGGTGTCAACCGCATTCGTACTGCTGATGACGCCGGCAGGCCTGGCACTGTTTTATGCCGGGATGACACGTACAAAGAACGTACTGAATACCTATGCAATGGTCATGGGTGCCTTTGTCGTTGCCTTCGTGGTCTGGGTCATTGCAGGCTACTCCATCGCCTTCGGTGCGAGCGAGAGCGCAGCACTGCAGAACGTGTTCGGCGGCTTCGGCAACGTCTTCCTTTCCGGTATCAACTGGTCTGACCTGTCCGGCAGCTACCCGACCTTCGTCTTCATCGCCTTCCAGGGTACGTTCGCAGCGATCACCGTTGCCATCGCATCCGGTTCCGCGATCGAGCGTATGAAGTTCTCCACATGGATGATCTTCGTTGTCCTCTGGGGTCTGGTGGTTTACGCACCGATTACCCACATGGTATGGGGCGGCGACGGTGCCTACCTCTTCGACGAAGGTGCACTTGACTTCGCCGGCGGTACGGTTGTCCACATGAACGGCGGTCTGGCCGGTCTGGTCCTGGCGATCATGCTCGGTAAACGTGCAGGCTACCCGAAAACAGCGATGAAACCGGTCAGCATCATTCTGACTGCTGCCGGTGCAGCCCTGCTGTGGTTCGGCTGGTACGGCTTCAACGGCGGTTCCGCATTCGGTGCGAACGCGGTTGCAGGTCTTGCGGTTCTGACAACAACCATCGCTACGGCAGCTGCGGGTGTCACCTGGATGCTGGTTGAATGGTTCATGTTCAAGAAACCGACCCTGCTCGGTGTTGCTTCCGGTATCGTTGCCGGTCTCGTCGCGATCACTCCGGCCGCCGGCTTCGTCGGTGTCGGCGGTGCCTTCATCGTCGGTATCGTCGGTGCGCTCATCGGCTTCTTCGGTGTCGCGATCCTGAAAAAGAAACTGGGCTACGACGACAGCCTCGATGCATTCGGTATCCACTTCCTCGCCGGTCTGTGGGGTGCGATTGCTACGGGTATCTTCGCGCTGAACGATCAGGACCTCCTCTGGGACGGTCCGCTCAAAGCAAGCGGCGACCGTATGGGTCAGCTCTTCGTCCAGTTCGAGTCTGTCCTGATCGTCGGTCTGTGGACCCTGGTCGGTACGGTTATTGTTTACCTGATCTCCTCTGCGATCACCGGCGGTGCACGCGTTGACGAAGAGACAGAAACAATGGGTCTGGATGAGTCCATCCACGGCGAACGCGGATTCAACCTCTAATTGAACGGCTCGGGGGCTTCGGCTTCCGAACAGTGTTACAATACAAAGCACAAAAGGATTGTCAGAATGAAAAAAGTAGAAGCGATCATCAAGCCGTTCAAGCTTGAGGATGTGAAGGATGCCCTGGCTGAGATCGGTATTACCGGTATGACGGTCAGCGAAGTGAAAGGGTACGGGCGCCAGAAAGGGCACAGCGAGCTCTACCGCGGTGCGGAGTACGTCGTTGACTTCCTGCCGAAAGTAAAAATGGAGATGGTCGTCGAAGCGGCATCGGTCGACCAGGTCATCGATACGATCGTCGAAGCGGCCCGCACCGGCAAGATCGGTGACGGCAAGATCTTCATCAGTGATATCGAAAAGATTATCCGTATCCGTACCGGCGAATCCGGCTCCGAAGCCGTTTAAGCCTTCCATGGGCGGGCTCTCCCGCCTCTTTTTCTCCACCACACTTTCAAAAATACCTCCTCTTTTTTAGCCCCTTTTCACCGTAAAACCGATAGATTGTCTCCATTCTATTTTGGGGGTCAGTTGTGAAATCATTAGCAGGAAAACGTGCCTTTGTCAGCGGGGCGACGTCGGGCATAGGCGAAGCGTGCGCACGCCGGCTGGCCGAAGCGGGGGCGGACCTGGTTCTGCACGGGCGCGATCCGGCAAAGCTGGAGACGCTCAAGTCGGCACTGTCGGAATACGGCGTCGTGATTGATACCTTGTCTTTCGATGTCCGCAACCGGCAGGCAGCCGAGGCTGCAATGCGCGCTTTGTTGGAGGAGACCGTTATCGATATTCTGGTCAACAATGCCGGCCTGGCGCTGGGACTTTCTCCCATCGATGCAGGCAGTGTAGACCAGTGGGAAGAGATGATCGATGCAAATATCAAGGGTCTGCTCTATGTCAGCCGGGCCGTCATCCCGCAGATGCGTTCGCGCAATTGCGGCCATATCCTCAACATAGGCTCCATCGCCGGGAAGATGACCTATCCGGGCGGTAATGTCTACTGTGCGACAAAATCGGCCGTCCATGCCTTGACGGAGGCGATGAATATAGACCTGACGGGGACGGCCGTACGGGTCGGCAACATCGCACCGGGAGCGGTGGAGACGAACTTCTCGACGACCCGTTTTTCGGGTGACAAGGCTCAGGCCGACGCGGTCTACGAGGGGTACGAGCCGCTGTATGCCGACGATATCGCCGATCTGGCACTATACATTCTGCAGGCACCGTCGCATGTCAATATCCAGGACGTGCTGATCATGCCGACGGCGCAGCGCAACCCCTACGTCCTGAGCCGCAACGGCTGAGGCCCTCTGCCGGGCTCATGCGGCAAGAAATCCGACCCCTCTTCGAACAAAATATTTCCGGAGCTCCTCGATGCCGAATATAATGAAGGGTGCGGTGAAGATCAGTGCCCAGACTTCGGCGGGGAAGGGTGCGGCCGTAAAGAAGTTGCCTAACGGCGGCAGGTAGATAACGCCCGCGATAAAGAGCCCTTCGACGACGAGTCCCAGGGCGATCCAGCGGTTGGGGACAGCGAGGGAACGCAGCGCGCTCTGGCGGTTCGTGCGGCAGGCCATGACATTGCCCATCTGGCCGAAGATGATCGTCGCCAGAAAGGCGACGGCCGCCTGTCGGTAGAGCGAGGCATCGGTGGCGAGTTCGCCGCCCCACTGCCAGCCGCCTCCGTAGAGCACGGCGAAAAAGACGCCGAATGCCAGCAGGGCTTCGGCCATGCCGATCACCCCGTAACTGCGAAGGAACGTCCGGAGGCTTACGAGCCGTTCGTCCCGACGGCGCGGGGGGCGGTGCATGATGTCGGACTCCGGTTTTTCGTTGCCCAGCCCGATGGCGGGAAGCATATCGGTGACGAGGTCGATGGAGAGGATCTGGACGACCGTGATGGGCAGGGGAATGGGCAGCAGAACGTAGGCGATGAAGGGCAGGATCTCGGGGACGTTGCTCGTGAGGATATAGGTGATGAATTTTTTGATGTTATCGTAGACGGCCCGTCCCTCCTCGATGGCATGGATGATGGTGGCGAAATTGTCATCGAGCAGGATGATGTCGGAGGCCTCCTTGGCGACATCGGTTCCGCGCAGCCCCATGGAAACGCCGATATCGGCCCGCTTGAGCGCCGGGGCGTCGTTGACGCCGTCACCGGTGACGGCGACGACTTCGTCCATCTGCTTGAGGGCCTCGACGATCATCAGTTTCTGTTCGGGGGCGGTGCGGGCGAAAACGACCTCGCCTCCGGCCAGCGCATCGCACAGTGCGCTGCTCTGCATCGTCGAAAGCTCCTCGCCGGTGATGACGCGCGGGGCGGTGACGATACCGAGCCTGCGCGCGATATAGCTGACGGTTTCGGACTTGTCCCCGCTGATGACGATGATGCGGATACCGGCACTTTTACACGCCGACACCGCCGAGGGGACTTCGGGACGGGGCGGATCGGTCATGGCGACCAGACCGACAAAGACGAGCTGCTCTGCTGCCGTATCCGTCGTGTCGGTAACGCGGTAGGCGAGGGCGAGGACCCTCAGACCGTCGGCCGCGTAGCTCTCGGCGCGCTGCAGCAGCGTTTCGCGCTCTTCGCCGCGCAGCTCGCGTACGAGCCCCTCCGCATGCACCTGCGTACAAAGCCCGATAACGACTTCCGGCGCCCCTTTGACCGTCATGTAGAGCACGCCGCCGCCGGTTTGGTAGGTTGCGGCCATATACTTTTGTTCCGCGTCGAAGGGGAGGCTCTCCCGGAGTTCAAAATGGCTGCGGAGCGCGTCGTAGCCGCTGTGCTGTTCGACGAAATTCCCCATGGCGACATCGGTGGGATCCCCCTTCAAGAGGGTGTGCCCGCCGTTTTCCGAGGTGGCGATGGCATCGTTGCACAGGCCCATGATCTCGAGGGCGGTCCGGCCGGCGGGGTTGCGCGACAACGGCTCCGTGTCGTCGGCTTCAAGCTCCGTGAAGTCGAGGTAGAGCCGATCGAGGGCAAGGCGGTTTTGGGTCAGGGTTCCGGTTTTGTCGGTGCAGATGACGGTCGTGCTCCCGAGGGTCTCCACCGAGAGGACCTGCTTGACGACGGCGTTGCGCCGTCCCATGCGTACCGATGACTGCGTCAGGGCGAGTGTGACGGTGGGCAGAAGCCCTTCGGGGACGTTGGCGACGATGATCCCGATGGCAAAAATGAGATTGGTCCAGAACGGGTTGCCGATCAGGAAGCCTATGCCGAAAAAGAGGGTGCCGATGCCCAGGGCCAGCCAGGTGATCTTTCGCACGAAATCGCGCAGCTCCTTCTGCATGGGGGTGAGGTCCTGTTTGACTGCCTGTGAAAGCTGTGAGATGGCCCCGATACCGGTGGAGCGGCCCGTACCGGTGACGAGGATCTTCGCCGCCCCCGTGATCACCGTCGCTCCCGAAAAGACGGCGCTGGAGTCACTGATGATCGTGTCGGGCCCGCGTTTTTCAACGGGAACGGATTCGCCGGTAAGGATGGATTCGTCCAGCAGCAGCGTCCCCTCGACGATGATGCCGTCGGCGGAGACTTTGTCCCCCTCCTGCACGAAGAGGATATCGCCGGGGACGACCTCCTCGGCGTCGGCAACGACCTTTTCCCCGCCGCGCAGCAGCGCCACCTGTTTCGGGATGTAGTCGAGGAAGGAAATCATCAGTTTTTCGACCTTGTAGTTCTGGACAAAGGAGACGACGGCATTGAGCAGCACGACGCCCGCCAGCGCGGCGGCGATGAGACCGTACCCCTCCTCGGGGCTCAGCGTATGCGCAAAGAGGGCGAGGCCGGCCGCTGCGAGGAGCAGAAGGGGGAAAAAGCGTGCAAACTCGGCGAGAAACATCCAGACGGCGGAGCGGCTGCGGTGAAAGGTGATGCTGTTTTTCCCATACCGCTTCTGGCGCAGGGGGACATCGGCGTTCTGCAGCCCTTCGGCTCCACTATGAAACGCTATGAAGGCTTCGACGAGGGATTTGCCGTTCAGGGGTCCAGCACTGCCCATTGTTCTTCCTGACGCATCGCATTTGCGCTGCAGCTCCGTACGCCTGTACGGGGGGTGTTACGCCTGGGGCACATTATGGTTGTCGTATCGGATGCATTGTAACAGAAAAACGGTGGGAGTGTACGGTGGGGCCGCCCGGGAAAGGGCAGCGGGGCAGGATCAGACGGCGCCGAAGAGGACTTTGCCTTCGCTGCTCTGGGCGGCTTTGATATCGTCATAGCTTTTGTCGGAAATACGTAGCGTCGTCGCTTTGATCTCGTCGTAGACCGTATCGATCTTTTCGCCGGCATCGAGTTTTTTCAGGTCGCCTTTGGAGAGGTCTGCGTAGTCGAGCAGTTCGTTCCAGACAGAGCTTTCATCGAGGGAGAAGGCGTAGAACGTGAAACCCTCATACTCGAACTTGCCGTCGGCATCGAGGTCGGTGACGAAGAGGAGATAGAGACCGTCGGTGGAGAGGACCTCTTTGTACTGTTCGACGAACGGTTCGAAAAAATCGAGGGTTTCGAGTTCGCAGGCGATGAAGTCGATTTTGTCGCTGTTGCTGACGAGGATAACCTGTGTCGCCGTGGCCTTCGGCGGGAGCTGTTTGTCGGCAGAGAGCACCTTGCCCGGGGTGATGACGAGGCTGCCGCGGTAGCCGTAGGCGTATTTGTCTGTTTTCTCGCTGAAAGAGGCCTGCCACTGCAGGTTGTTCCCGAAAATGAAGTCCTGTACTGTTGACATAGAGTGTCATCCTTATGTTGTGATATTGCAAGCGGATTGCAATATGCGTTCTATGGATTTCAAAAAAGTCAGTATCGCACCGCTGAGGGTCATCTCGTACAAAACGGGTCGGACGGACAGAAGTTATGAGCATTATGATCCATTCTTGTGATGTTTATCTGTCGTCCGTAATCAACAAATAATGGTATATATTAAATAAAGTGTGCTACGCTGTCACTAGAGTGTCAATTCAAGTGATGAAAATGCTGCGCCGTATTCTCTCCGTATTTTTACTGTTCTTTCTGACGGCCTGTTCACAGTATCACGATACCAAAAAGCGTAATGCCAACGATGATGGGGGACTGTTCACAGGCAGGACCTGGGAGTGGATCGCGACCGAGACAATATCCGGCAGACTCGTTTCGGCGGTGCCGGAGCGCTACACGGTCCGTTTTGACGCAGTGGGGGGAGTACAGGCCCGACTTGACTGCAATAGAGGCGGCGGTTCCTATACGATCGAGGATGACACGCTGAGACTCGGGCGGCTGTTCGCGACAAAAATGGCATGCGGCCCGGATTCCCAGGACAGACGCTTCGTACGTGACCTTATGCGGGTTCACTCTTTTCGCCTGGAAGAGGGGAACCTTTATCTTGAACTGTCCGGTGAGGGCGGAACCATGATGTTCCGAGCCGCCCCGTGACCGGCAGAGAGGAGAACGCCCATGCACCCCGATAAAGTCAAACGCGAAACGACGAAAACATTGACCGATCTGCCCAATATCGGTCCTGCGCTGGCTGCCGATCTGCGCCGTATCGGGATCAACCACCCCGAGGAGCTGAGCGGCCAGGATCCGCTGGAACTGTACGGTATTTTGTGCGAACTGACGGGGATGAAACAGGACCCCTGTGTACTGGATGTCTTTATGTCGATTACGGATTTTATGAACGGGGGCGAGGCAAGAGTCTGGTGGGCCTATACGCCGCAGCGCAAGGCGATGCTGAAGAGTGAATGATCACTCTTCGCCGAAGATGCCGTAGGGATCGGCATTCACCAGCGAGGCGGGGTCGATCTTGATCTCGTCGACAATAAGCGTTTCGCGCTGGTGCGGCGGAAGGCGGAGCAGCAGGCGCTCTTTGGCCTGTGTCTCGTCCTTTGCATCGACGGGGTAGGTGCGTTTTTTCGTACCGTCGACGCGGACGTTTATGAGGTAACGCATCGGGTTCAGCCCGCTTCGCTTTTGTATCCGTATGTGGAGGAGATGGAGCGCAGGCGTTCGGCCGCTTTCGTGAAGGCGTCGATGACGTAGTCGATCTCATCTTCGGTCGTGAAGCGCGACAGGCTGAGGCGGATGGCGGTGTGCGCCAGTTCCGGGTCTTCGCCGATGGCGCTCATGATCGGGTTGGCTTGGAGCGATTCGGAAGCACATGCCGAACCGGTGGAGGCGGCGATACCGGCACGGTTGAGGTCCCAGAGCATCGCTTCACCTTCGATCCCGCGCAGGGAGATGAGAACCGTGTTCGGCGTACGGCCTTCACGCGGTCCGACGATGATGGTGTCGGGGATTTTTGCCAGGGCGTCTTCGAGTTTGTCGCGCAGGCGGCGTACTTCGGTGTTCATCTTGTCGACGTGACCTGCGGCCTGTTCCATCGCCAGACCCATACCGACGATATAGGCGACGTTGAGGGTACCGGCGCGTTTACCGCCCATCTGTTCGCCGCCGTGCAGCAGGTTGGGGAGCTGTTTGCCTTTTTTGACATAGAGACCGCCGACCCCTTTGGGACCATGGAACTTGTGCGCGGAGAAGGTAAGGTAGTCGACGTTGACCTTTGTCAGGTCGACCGGCAGTTTGCCGATGGCCTGAACGGCGTCGCTGTGGAAGAGGATGTCGTTTGCTTTGGCGAAGGCGCTGACCTCTTCGACCGGGAAGATCATTCCTGTTTCATTGTTGGCCCACATCATGGAGATCAGGACGGTTTTATCGGTGACGGCTGCTTTGATCGCTTCGGCGCTGACGCCGCCGTTTTCGTCAACATCGACGTAGGTGACGTCGACCCCATAGTCGCTCAGGAAGTGGAGGGTGTCGAGGATACACGGGTGCTCGACGGAGGTCGTAACGATGTGGTTCTTCTCCGGGTTTTTCAGGATATGCTTGAAATACACCCCTTTGAGTACGGTGTTGTTGCTCTCGGTCGCGCAGGAGGTGATGAGGATGTCATCTTCGTCCGGTACATTCAGGGCGTCGTACATTTTCCCCATTGCTTTGTTCAGGTGGGGGCGGACTTCCATCCCGTACTGGTGCAGGGAGTTCGGGTTCCCGAAAAGCTCTTCGAAAAAGGGCTGCATTTTGACTTTGACCAGGGGGTCGATTTTAGTGGTGGCATTGTTGTCGAGATAAACGCGCATTGAATGTTCCTCGTTTTTGTTGGGTGTTAATGCCCGGTAGAATGCAAAATCTGTTCGAGAAAAGGGGGCCAATGCGTTTTTGACGAAAAAAGAGGGTTTTTTTTGTCACCACCGGTTTAAACCGGTCTGGTTGCGGCCGGCTGTACACTTTGCTATAATAAATATAGAATGAAAACAAAAAATAATCTTTTTATTATATTATGTGAAATAGTAATGATCGGTATTGTCACCGTCATCTTCTATAAGGCCGACAGCCTGCACATGCAGATGGAGCAGGAGATTCTTGACGCAAAACAGATGTTGGAGACGGCCGACGAGTTGCGCCAGAGCTCCGACGACCTGACCGATTTTGCGCGCACCTTCGTTGTGACGAAAGACCCGGAGTTCAAACAGCGCTACTTCACGACACTGGCTATCCGCAACGGCAAAGCCCCCCGGCCGGAGGGGTATGCCAACGTGTATTGGGATCTGTCAAAAGAAGACAGGGAACGCAAACATCCTTTGGGGGAGAAGAAACCCCTGCGTGACATTATCAGGGATCTCCCGTTCACCCCGGAAGAGAAGGCCAGATTGAAAGCGGCGGAAGACCATTCAAATGCACTGGTCAATCTGGAGATCGAGGCCATCAACGCTGTGGAAGGGCGATTCAAGGATGCCCACGGACAGTACACCGTCCTGACGGAACCTGATCAGCAGAGGGCCATAGCGCTGCTGCACTCGGAAGCCTATTATGAGGCCAAACAGAAGATCATGAACCCCATCGACGATTTCATGAGCCTGCTCAACAAAAGGATCGAGGGGATTTTCTATGCCCTGAACAGCAATCTCGCTTTTTACGAATATCTGATGTTCGCGGTCATTGTAGGCTTCATCTTCATCAACCTTCTTATCTACCGCTATCTCGTTAAACGTAATATGCTGGACCGGCAGGAACTCGAGTACCTTGTGGAACAACGCACGCAGAATCTTGAAGCGTCACAGCGGAAGCTGCAGGAGGCGCAGAGCCTCGCGCACTTCGGCAGCTGGGAGCTCAACCTTGAAACGAACGCGCTGACCTGGTCGGATGAAGTGTACCGGATTTTCGAAATCGACCGGGAGGATTTCGACGTCTCCTATGAGCTGTTCTCACACTTTATACACCCCGATGACAGGGCATTGGTCGACCGGATCTACCAGAATTCGGTCAGTTATCGTACGCCCTACAGAATAGAGCACCGGCTGCTGCTGCGCGACGGCAGGGTTAAATACGTCCTGGAAAGCGGTGAGACCTTTTATGACACCAAGGGAACGCCGGTCCGCTCCATCGGGACCATCTATGACATTACGGACCGCAAGCGGTATGAACAGACCTTGAAAGACCGCGAGGCGCTGCTGAGCGCGGTCGTGGAACAGAGCATGGACGGGATCAGCCTGGTAGACAGAAGTGGGCATTTCGTCATGGTCAATAACGCCTATACGGAACTTACCGGGTACTCGAAGAGCGAATTGAGCCGGATGCATGTGTACGACCTTCTGCCCCATGGCCAGCAACCGGACATGTTTCCCGGGATCATCAGGACACGCCAGGCGTCCCGGCGGGAGAAACAGCTGCGACGCAAAGACGGCAGCGTCTTTTTGGCAGAGATTTCAGCCACTCCCATCATGATCGGACAGGAGGAGCGGGTGCTGGGGATCGTCCGTGACGTGACCGAATACCGGCGGATGGAGCGGGCGTTGGAATATTCGGCGCGGCACGATGCCCTGACCGGGCTTTACAACCGCCACGTCCTGGAAAAACAGCTGAGCGCAGAGCTCGTCAGGGCGGAACGCTACAACCACCCGTTGTCGCTTTTTATGCTCGACATCGATCATTTCAAGAAGATCAACGATACGTTCGGCCACCAGGTCGGGGATATGGCGCTGCGCAAGGTGGCGGACATTTTGAAAAAAACGATGCGTAAAACCGATATTACTGCCCGTTACGGCGGCGAAGAGTTTGTGATCATTCTCCCCGAATCCTCACATGATGAAGCGATGGAGCTGGCACAGCGTCTGTGCAGCGAGATCGCAGCGGAGCCTTATATGAGGGGGGGTGAAGGGGAGTTTTTCCTGACGGTGAGCATCGGGGTCGCCAGCCTCTCTAAAAGCACGGACAGTCCGGGCAAACTGCTCGAAGCGGCCGATACGGCCATGTATGCAGCGAAGCATTCAGGCCGTAACCGGGTCGTGTCCGCTTAGGCCTCTTCCCCTTTTTTTGTAAGTACATGTCGGCTCAGCCGCCGGAGAGGTACGACTTCAAAGGGGCTGTTCCCCGGCAGCCGGATGGCTTAGGCAGGTTTACCTGGCACTAAGATGCGCAAACAGTTTCCGGTCCTCCATGATACGCCCGGCGCCCAGGGCGATCTCCCGGAGGGGGTCACGGCTGAGGACGGTTTTAAGCCCGAGCGTCTTCTCGAGGTGTGTTCCCAGACCGTCCAGCTGTGCGCTGCCGCCGGTCATGTAGAGGCCGTTGTCGCGGAGACGGGGGGCGAAATCCTCGGGAAGGGTGCGCATGAACGTACTTACGAACCGACCGAGGCGGCGGATGCCGGGCTGCAGGGCTTCGCGTACTTCATTCAGAGGGACCTGCAGGGCGTGGGGAATGGCATTGTCGCGACTGAGGGCATGGACCTTCGCCGTGTCGGCTGCACCGGGACGGGAGAGCTGGAGTTTCAGGCTTTCCGCTTCGTGCGAAGCAATCCGTTCGCGGTGGACGCTGTCGAAATGGTGGATGATGGCCTGTTCGAAATCCCATCCGGCGGAGCGTACGGAGTGCGATGCGACGATGCCGCCGCAGCTGAGCAGCGAGATCTCGGTGACGCCGCTGCCGATGTCGAGCAGCAGGGCGCCGTCGGGGGAGTGGAAGTCGATGCCGGCGCCGACGGCAGCCGAAAAGGGGTCCTTGATCATCACGATGCTGCCCGCCCCGCTCTGGAGGCCGGCCGATCGGACGGCATCGCGTTCGTACGCCGTGAGGTCGAAGGGGACGCTGACGGCGATCGCAGGCGCGAAGAGACCGCGTCTGAGCATCAATGTATGGATAAGATGCTTCAGAAAGCGGACGGTCGCATCGAGATCGGCGATGGCGCCATGCGAAAGGGGACGGATGACAGGGAGGTGCGGCGGTGTCTTGCCCAGCATCTGTTTGGATTCGTGCCCGATACAGACGGTTTTCTTGCTGCTTTTGTTGACCGTGATGCAGGTCGGCTCGTTGAAGATGATACCCCGCGACGGTTCATAGACGATGGTATTGTCCGTACCGAGATCGATGGCGTAGCGCCTTCTTGAAAACATGCTTTCCCCCTCATTGTTTGGAGACATTTTACAAGATGCCCGTAAATGCTTGGCCACGTGGTCGGAGGAGGAGGGAGTGTCCGGAAGGTTGTTTTGGGAGATGTTCCCGCGCGGGGGAACGTTGGGAGCGCTTACGCTTCAGCGCTCTCTTTTTCCTCTTTTTTGAAGGTGTAGATCGGTTCGGTCGTCGGGTCGCTGACGACCCCCTCGGTGATCGTGACGCTTTCGAGGTCCTCGCGCGAAGGGCAGCTGTACTGCAGCGGCAGCATCACCTCTTCGATGATACCGCGCAGACCGCGGGCACCGACGCCTTTGTCGATCGCCTGCTGTGCGATCGCTTCGAGGGCTTTGGCTTCGAATTCCAGGCTGATACCGTCCATATCGAAGAGCGCCTGGAACTGTTTGATCAGGGCATTGTCCGGTTCCTGGAGAATCTGGACCATCTGATCCTTGGTCAGTTCGCGCAGCTGGGCGATGACCGGGATACGGCCGATGAACTCGGGAATGATACCGTAGTGGACCAGGGCGCGCTGGTCGACTTTGAAGTCGGCAGCCATCTCGCTTTTCTGGACTTTTGCAAAGCCGACCTTGTTGGTGCGCTTCGTGTGCTTGTCCGGCACGAGGCCGACGAAGGCGCCCCCGCAGACGAAGAGGACGTGCGTCGTATCGAAGAGGACGGTCTCCGTCGTGGAGTTCTTGCGGCTCCCTTTGACCGGGACGTAGACTTCGCTGCCCTCCAGGATCTTGAGCAGACCCTGCTGGACCCCTTCGCCGGAGACGTCGCGGCCCATCGTGGCGCTCTCGGATTTGCGGGCGATCTTGTCGATCTCATCGATGTAGATGATCCCGCGCTGAGCCGCTTCGATGTCGTAGTTGGCCGCGGCGAGGAGGCGGGAGAGGATGCTCTCGACGTCTTCACCGACGTAGCCCGCTTCGGTCAGTGCTGTCGCATCGGCGACGGCGAAGGGCACGTTCATGATCTTGGCCAGGGATTTGGCCAGGAGGGTCTTACCGCTCCCCGTCGGTCCGAGCAGCATAATGTTCGATTTTTCCAGCTCGACATTATTGTAGATCGGGTTTTCGATCCGCTTGTAGTGGTTGTACAGCGCGACGGCGAGGACCTTCTTCGCGTCCTCCTGCCCAATGATGTACTTGTCGAGGAAGTCGACGATCTTCGAGGGCTTCGGCAGCTCCTGGTGCATCTTCTCCTGCTGTTCGTAACGGACCTCCTTCTGGAGGATGTTTGAACAGGTCGTGACACACTCGTTACAGATATTGGTGTTCTCGGAGGAGAACATTTTTTTCACTTCGCTCTGCTTACGCCCGCAGAACGAACATGTTTTCTCTTCTTTGGTACTCATCAGACTTCCTTTTTCGTAATAGCATTGAGGATCTGGTCCGCCAGACCGAACTTGATGGCGTCTTCGGCGACAAAATAGTTGTCGCGGTCGCTGGCCTTCTCAATGGTTTTGACCGGCGCACCGGTGGCTTCGGAGAGGATCCTGTAGAGGCGCTTTTTGAGGCTGATAATGTGGTTGGCCTGGATCTCGATATCACTGGCCTGGCCCTGTGCGCCGCCGAGCGGCTGGTGGATCATCACTTCGGCGTTGGGGAGCACGTAGCGGTGTCCCGGCTCGCCACAGGTGAAGAGGACGGCGGCCATCGATGCGACCATTCCCAGACCGTAGGTGTAGACCGGGGCACTGATCAGCTGCATGGTGTCCAGGATGGCGAGACCCGCCATCACCGAACCGCCCGGAGAACTGATATACATATGGATCGGCTCTTCGGAATCTTCGGCTTCAAGATAAAGCAGTTGGGAGACGATGATCCCCATCATGTGGTCGTCGATCGGTTCGGTGATCATGATGACACGGTCACCCATCAGTTTGGAAAAAAGGTCAAAATAGCGTTCGCCCCGTGGGGTTCTGTCTTTTACGGTAGGTATGTATGGCATAAGTTTCCTTTGTGTGGCTTCGCCGCGTCATCCCGCTAAGCGATCGCTCAAGATTGCGTATCGTTTGCCCCGATTGGGGCAGGTGTTTTGGGTTTTAGATAAACGCCTCGGTGAAGGCTTCGAGCGACATCTTGATCAGTTCGAGATTGTGCTTCTCGACGAATTTCTTCTCTTTTTTACCGAGTTCCTGGTCGGTGATGAAGTAACCCCCTTCGAGGTCGTGCGTCAGTTCGTTGGCGACCATACGGTCGGTATCGCGGTCGAAATAGGTTCCCATGAAGAGGTACTTTTTCGTCTTGCGGTAGGTTTTGAGTACGGACGGGACGGCATAGCCGCCCATCGCTTCGGTCAGCCAGTCGACATAGTCGGCGTCGGAGATGACGAAGCTCGGGTCCGGCAGCGGGGAACCCATCGGCTTGAAGAGGATCTTCTGGGCGTCGTCGAGGGCCTCTTCGTCGACCTGGAAGTACTTCTTGTTCTCGACATCCCACTCGTAGATCTCGTAGCGGTAGTCGTTGTCAAGGATACGCGACTTCCCGATGATGAACGTATGCGGTTCGAACGCGAGCATCTCCTGCAGCTTGGCATCGCGGTTGGTGTCGATGATGTAGCGCGGCGACATGTTCAGGATCGCCTTGTGCAGCGGTGTCGGTTCGAACTCCTTGGTGTAGATCCAGTTGGTCATCTGCTGGATGTAGTCGACGCCGCGGCGCTGCTCGAGGTGCATGGCGGCCCGGGAATATTCGAACATCAGGCGCGGGCTCATGGCGCGGCCGTTGTTCATCATCAGGATCATCGAATCCGAGTCAAAGGGCATCTGTTCGCCCTCTTTGGTCGTGATCCCTTTGAAGATTCCCAGCCCGAAGTAGGGGACGGTCGTCTGGTTGCGGATCTCTTTTTTGATCGTTTCGATCAGTTCACTGTAGTCTTTGGTCTCTGTAGTCGTCATTGTTTCACTCATTAGTGGCATCCTTTCCCGGTATAACATTCCTGCGCAGCGTAAATTTTCCGCACGGCCGTTTCGGCATTGAACGGATCATGCAGGTTTTTTGCAAATTCGTCGTAATAGAGTGCACCATCTTTGGAGATGATGAACAGGGCCTTGGTCAGCTCCCCTGCGAGAGGCTCACCGCTGAGGCGCACGCCGTACCAGTCGGCGAACTCTTCGTCGCTGTCGAGCAGGAAACGGAACCCTTCGACTTTGGGGTCCTCGTGGGTGGTCGCCGCGACGATCAGCGAGGCATTGACGCCGTCGCCTTCGGGGAGCGCTTTCCCGATGGCTTGCAGTTCGGCGATGAAGTCATCGTCTATAAAAGGGGCCGTAACGATCAGCTGGGTCTTACCGTCCTGTCCGCCGACGCTCTGTGACGTACCGTCGGGGGCCTTGAGCATAACTTTTTCGGAGGCATAACCGATATCAAGCGGCAGCTCTTCAAGACGCATAGTAGACGTGTTCAACTGTATTTGCAAGTGAAGCTCCTATGATGAAATTTTTGATGGCGTTCTCCGTCGTACGGATGACGGAGGGGAATTTGAACAGGTGGATGCCGCCGTTGGTCAGTGCGCGTTTGGTGTTGTCGCAGAAGCGGTCGGCCAGCAGGTAGCTGCAGCCGGCGAGCACTTCAAGCAGCGCATAGTGTTCGGTGATATGACGGATATCTTTTTGGCGCTCTTCATCGCAGGTACACGTGGTTGAAGAGGTGTCAAAGAGACCGCACGCCGTTTTGCACCAGGGGTTCATCTCAACGCTCAGCAGGGAGATGCCGACCCGGCTCTTTTCCATAACAATTTCATAAATGCCGAATTTGGGGGCGGTCGAAGGGTTATCGCGATAGAGCTCGAGCTGTTGACTGAACGGGACAGCGATCTTCATAGAGTTTCCTTTACCGTCGCCCGGAATCAGGCGTACTTGACGGCTAAAATGCAAGATGCGTTCCAGTGAAGAGCTCCCCGGCTGTCGGGCGTTGGCGGAGAATGGGAGGTTTTGCATGAGATACTAATTAATAATGTTGCCGTGCTCTCAAAGAGATCATCGGGGGACAAAATTGTAAGGATTGTCGGAGGTGGTAGCCCGTTGGGCCGGAAAATGGCTGGAATGGGGTTTGCATCATTGGCAGCAGAATATGATTGTAGCTACATGATGCAAGGTCAGGTTCGTCAAACCTATACATCTATTAAAGGAGCTAAAATGAGCTGCGGTTCAAGCCCAACAGAATCAGCATTGCCAGCTGATATTGCAGAAAAGGTCCACGATCACCCATGTTACTCTGAAGGAGCCCACCACCACTACGCACGTATCCACGTTGCGGTTGCACCTGCATGTAATATCCAGTGTAACTACTGTAACCGTAAATACGACTGTTCCAACGAGAGCCGTCCGGGGGTTACAAGCGAACGCCTGACACCGGAAGAGTCCGTCAAGAAGGTCATGTTCGTCGGCGGTGAAGTTCAGCGTATGAGTGTTCTTGGTATTGCCGGACCGGGAGATGCCCTCGCCAACCCGGAAAAAACATTCAAGACATTTGCAATGGTCCGCGAAAAAGCGCCAGACCTGAAACTCTGTCTCTCTACGAACGGCCTTGCACTGCCGAACTTCGTTGATGAGATGGTTAAATACGACATCGACCACATTACGGTCACGATCAACTCTGTAGACGAAACAGGCGAGATCGGTTCGAAAATCTATCCGTGGATCTACCACAACAACAAACGCATCTACGGTAAAGAGGCGTCCCGTATCCTCCTCGAGAACCAGCTCGAAGGGATGAAGAAGTGTGTCGAGCACGGCATCCTGATTAAGGCGAACTCCGTTCTGATCCCGGGCATCAACGACAAGCACCTGCCGGAAGTTTCCAAGAAACTCAAAGAGATCGGTGTCTTCCTCCACAACATCATGCCGATCATCTCCGAGCCGGAGTTCGGTACGAAATTCGCCCTTGACGGTGTACCGTCTGCGACGGATCAGCAGCAGATGGAAGTCCAGGAAGCGTGCGGTATGGATATGAAACTGATGCAGCACTGCCGCCAGTGCCGCGCCGACGCCGTAGGTCTGATCGGTGAGGACCGCGGTGCGGAATTCACGAAAGACCGCTTCAAAGAGATGAGTTTCGATGCCCTCGAAGCGCACTACAATGTTGAAGGCCGTAAAGAAGCGCATGCGAAGATCGAAGAGTTCCGTTTCTTCCTCGACCGTGCGAACGAGCGTGTCCGCAAAGAGAAGGCAGACCTCAGCTCCGACGGTCAGACCATCCTTGTCGCGGTAACGACGGCGGGCGAAGGGATGATCAACCAGCACTTCGGTTCGGTCAAAGAGTTCCTCATCTATGAAGCCGGCGACCGCGGTATCCGCTTCATCCACCACCGTAAACTCGACTACGAGTACTGTGCGGGACCGGATGGCACGAACCCGATCGATGCGATCCTTGAGAAACTCAAAGACTGCAAGCTGATCCTGACAGCGAAGATCGGCGGCTGTCCGCAGGACGACCTCGCGAAAGCGGGACTGATTGCGGATATGAGCTATGCGTATCAGCCGATGGAGGCTTCCGTCCTCAAGGCGACACGCAAATACTTCAATCTCCCCGAGGAGATGGAAGCGAACTAAGAGCGTCGGTGCGCTCCGGGTTTTCCCGGAACTGCCGGCAGGCCGCTAAACAGCAGACAAATGCTTTCGCATTTTGCGTCAGATGAGACGAATTGACGAAGGTGAAGGATGGAAATGGCTTTGATCAACGACACGACGTTACGTGACGGTGAACAGGCGCCCTATGTGGCGTTCAACACCGGTGAAAAAATAGCGATCGCCCGCGCGCTTGATGCCTGCGGTGCCGATGAACTCGAGATCGGCATTCCCGCCATGGGAACGCGCGAACAGGATGACATCCGCGAACTGCTGGCCCTCGGGCTGGAGGCGCGGATGATGACCTGGAACCGTGCGACGATGCGCGACCTCGAGGCTTCGCTTGAATGTGGCGTGAAAGCCGTTGACCTTTCCATTCCCGTCTCGGATATTCTGATTGACGTTAAATTCGGCGGTGATAAAAGCCGGATGCTTTCGCAGCTCGAGGCAGTCATTATGGCCGCGAAACGCGAAGGACTCTATGTCTGTATCGGGGCCGAAGACAGCTCCCGTGCCGATCTTGGCTTTATTGCCGACGTGATGCAGCTGGGCCATACGCTCGGCGCTGACCGTTTCCGCTACTGCGATACCGTCGGGATTCTGACACCGACACGAACCTACGAAGCCATCAAGGCATTGGTTTCCCTCAATCTCCTTCCGATCGAAATGCACACGCACAATGATTTCGGTCTTGCCAATGCCAATGCGCTCAGCGGGTTGGATGCAGGTGCGCTCAGCGTCAATACGACGGTCATCGGTCTGGGCGAACGGGCGGGTAACGCTTCGTTCGAACAGATCTCCATGGCGCTCAAACACCTCTACGGCGATACGCGCCGCATCGATGCGATGCAGATGCGTTCGCTCATTGCCATCGTCGCTGAGGCGGCGGGCGTAACGATCGCGCCGAACGCCCCCATTGTCGGGGAGCGTCTCTTTGCCCATGAGAGCGGTATCCATGCTGACGGTATGATGAAGAACAGCCGTGCATACGAACCCTTCGATGCCGAAGAGGTCGGGGGACTGCGTGCTTTCCCTATCGGCAAGCATTCGGGTACCGGGACGGTCATGTACCATCTCAAACAGCTCGGCATCAGCGCCGAAAAGAGTGCACTGCAGTCTCTGCTGCCGCGCATTCGCGAAATCGTGACCTCGCGTAAGCAGGTCCTTGACGACATGGAGCTCGTATCTCTTTACAGGCAGAGCCTATGTTCATAGGATGGCTCAAATTCGCAGACGTCGCTGAACTGGTAAAGATTGCTGATACGGTGGGCTGGCTTGCCGACGGTTACCATATCAAACTGATGATGATGCACTCGCCCAACCTCTGCTACGGTGCGTACGAAGACGGCAAACTGGTGGGGGCGATCATGTCGATCGGCTTTACCGAAACGGCACAGATGAAATATTTTATGGTGCGTCCGGAGTACCAGAAGCAGGGAATAGGCAAACGCCTTTTCCAAACGCTTCTGGGGGTACTGGAGAACGATTTCCGCAAAATTTATCTCCATGCCAACCCGGACCTCGTACCGTTTTTCGAAGCCCACGGCTTTGAATCAAATATGGAAGTGGGCCGCTTCATCAATGTCGGCAAAGTGCCGCCGTTCAATTTTACCAATGCGCATGCCAAAGAGCTTGACGGCGGAAACTTCGAATCCGCCATCCATGCCATCGATCATGAAACGTTCGGCGAAGACCGCCTAGCCTTCCTGCTCGATGAGATGGAACGCACCAGCTCGCTCAAGTTCACGCTGCCGAATGCCTTTCAGCACTCCAGCGTCGTCAATGCCCGCCATGTCTATCTGGGCCCCTGGCAGGTACGCCAGGGCCATGACGACGAAGCGGAAAAAATGATGAAAGGGGTCCTCTATTTCCGGGGGCTCAAAAAGGTCTTTGCCGACGTTCCCCTCGGGGTGAAGCCGGTCGTTGATCTTTACGAGAAGTACCACTTCAAACAGCAGCAGAAGTTCGTCCACATGAGCAAGGGCGGCAATTCGATTAAGTTCGAAAACATTTACGCATTTTCACTTTAAAGGAGCCCGAAATGTGTTTATTGCAGATGAAAGTCGGTGAAATAGCCGCGGTGGACGCCATCAATGTTCACGGTGCGCTTCGCGCTCGCCTGCTGGCGATGGGCCTGATGCCGAATGCACAGATCAGCATTAAGCATTTCGGCTGGTTCAAAAGTACCGTCCAGGTGATGATCAACCGTACCCTGGTCGGCCTCCGCAAAGAGGAAGCTGCCCTTATCGAGGTGCATAAAGTGGCCTGAGGGCCTCTTTGCAAAGACGATTTCGGTCGTGTTTGCAGAGGGGCCTGAACCACCTCGAACAAGGAGATAGAATGTCAGAAGAGGCAAAAGAACTGAAAAAAGAGCTGGCTAAGCGTAAACGTCTGGCGGTCGAGATCGCTTCGGAGATCCACGATATCGTCGAAGACACACTCTGGACCGATTACGTCAAAATGCCGGAACTGAGTGAAAAACTTCGCGCTGCAGTCGAAGACGCCAACACGTTCAAGACTGAAAACGGCCTTTGATCCTCCCCGCCATGGACGCCCGTCCTGCGGAGGCTAATCATGCGAAATAAAGAAGAGATTCTCCGGATGGAGATCTGCGAATGCGGCGAAAAAAATGTCGCCGAGGCTATCGACATCTTTCAAAACACCTCCCTCCCATTTAAAAAAGCGAAAAAACTGGTGACCGAATGCAATAAGAGCTGCTGCCGTGCGGCACTGGTAAAATTGTACGACATGAACCAGTTCGGTACGTACGATTTTGAAGAGATCGAGCACCTGATCGAACAGCGCCTCGAGCGGATACGCCGTTTGGCGGAAGGAGAGTAACTATGTCCGAACCGCAATGGGAGACCCTGCGTACCTGGCTGATGGCGCAGCGGGCCATCGCACCGGAAGTCAAAGTCCCCGCCGAGGTGAAACGCCTCGATCTGAGCAACCGCGCGCTGCAGAGCCTGCCCGAGAGTTTCGGTCTGCTCAGCGAACTGGTTGCGCTCAACCTGGGCAACAACAAACTCGCTGCACTGCCCGAGTCCATGGCATCGATGACGAAACTGGGCAACGTCGACCTTCGGCGTAACGCCTTCACGGCCGTCCCGGCGCTGTTGGGGGCGCTGCCGATCCGTTCGCTCAACCTCAGCGGCAACCGTATCAGCGACGTTTGCGAGCTGGTCCGTTTCACGATGCTGCGTGTGCTCGATCTCAGCGGCAACGTGCTCGAGCGCTTCGACAACTGCCTGAGCGTTCCCAATGAACTGCGCACCCTCAACCTCGCGGGCAACTATATTAAAGATATTGCCGCCATGCTGGCCCAGCTGACTTCGGTCGAGCGTCTGAACCTCGAGGGAAACCTGATCACCTCTATCCCCCCGGAGGCGGCGTACCTCAGTTCGCTGCTGGAGCTGGAGCTCTCGGACAACCGCATCGAGACGATCGACAAAGCCTTTTTCACCCTGGGGGTCGAATCGGTCAACCTCGCATCGAACCGGATCAAGGAGGTGACACTGCACGGGCTGGATGAGCTAGAAGTCATGACGCTGGACGACAATGCACTCTCTTCGCTGCAAATTGCGGATGATTTCGCCCCCTATCTGCGCGCCTTCTCCTGTGACGGCTGCGGACTGACGGCCTTCCCGATGCTGCCGTCGACCACCCTGGGGTCGCTGTGCTTCTCTTCCAACGCCATTTCCGACGTGCCGGAGACGATCAGCCGTTATACGGAGCTGTACGAACTCGATATCGACGGCAATGCCATCGTCGACCTGCCGGAGGAGCTGGCGAACATGAAGAGCCTGAAATCCCTCTATATAGGAGACAACCCGCTTAATGAACATGCGAAGCTGGTGATCGAAGTGCTCCACCCGGAGATCTGTGACATCAATATGAAGACCGGCATCACGATCGAAGCCGCGACGGAGGAGGACCTTCCGCACATGGCCGAGTTGCTGGGGGTGCTCTTCGCCATCGAACAGGATTTCGAGATCGATTTCGACAAGCAGCTCTCCGGGATTACGAAACTCTACGGCCACGAGGGTACCGACCTGCTCGTCGCACGGCACGAGGGGAAGGTGGTCGGGATGCTGACGATGCAGCGCCTCATCTCCAGTGCCGAAGGCGATTACGTTGGACAGATCGAAGACCTGGTCGTCCTGCAGGAGTACCGGAAGATGGGGGTGGGCAGTCGTCTCATCAACAAAATGCGCTTTATGGCACAGTCGTACGGCTACAAACGCATCCAGCTCGCCGCGGATATCGACAATGAAAACGCCCATAACTTCTACACCCGCCGCGGCTTCCGCCGCACCAATCTCACCGTCTTTCATTTTAAAAATAATTTTTAAGCTTCAAAGCCCCAGTTTTGGGGCCTTTCCCGCTTTTTGTAGCATCCACGACAATTTTTGTCCGCTTTACGACAATTTTGAAGCCCGCCTGACCATCCTGATTTTGAGAATTCCTTTCAGTAGTGAATCCCTTCAAAGCCCCATGAATAGGTGCTTTGCAGCGTTATACGACAAAATGTCGGGGCTGCTGCAAATCCTATTCTTACAAATTTGTACATTTTTCCGATTGTTGTACGACTTTTTTAAAAATGTCAGGAATTGTCACTCAAAAAACCGGGAACGCATCATGCATCAACTACGGCGAAGTACATCTACAAGGAGAAAAAAATGGCTGAACTTCGTCAAATCGCATTCTATGGTAAAGGTGGGATTGGTAAATCTACTACTTCCCAAAACACGCTGGCTTCTATGGCTCACTACTTTGATAAGAACATCCTGATCGTTGGTTGTGACCCGAAAGCGGACTCAACTCGTCTGATCCTGCACGAGAAAGCACAGTCTACAATTCTGCAGCTTGCTGCTGAAATGGGTACTGTTGAGGACCTCGAACTCGAAGATGCAATGAAACCGGGTGCAGGTATTTTTGCTCCTGATGCACCGGGCGGCTGGATCAACTGTACTGAGTCTGGCGGACCAGAGCCGGGTGTTGGATGTGCAGGTCGCGGTGTTATTACTGCAATTAACTTCCTTGAGGAAGAAGGCGCTTACGAAGAAGAAGGTCTTGACTTCGTTTCTTACGACGTTCTCGGTGACGTTGTTTGTGGTGGTTTCGCTATGCCGATCCGCGAAGGTAAAGCTCAGGAAATCTACATCGTTATGTCTGGTGAGATGATGGCAATGTACGCTGCTAACAACATCTCCAAAGGTATTCTGAAGTATGCAAACACTGGTGGGGTTCGCCTTGCAGGTCTCGTTTGTAACGCTCGTATGACTGACAAAGAGTATGACCTGGCGATCGCGCTGGCAAAAGACCTCGGCACTCAGATGATCCACTTCGTACCGCGTAACAACATCGTTCAGCACGCTGAACTTCGCCGTATGACAGTTGTTGAGTACAGCCCGTCTTCTGACCAGGCTCTCGAGTACAAAGAACTTGCTCGCAAGATCATCAGCAACGACATGAAAATCATCCCGACTCCGCTCGAGATGGACGACCTCGAAGACCTTCTCATGAAGTACGGTCTTGAAGACGAGGCTGACGAAGAAAACATCGGTAAGGCTGCAGAAGCGTAATTGCCTTTGCTTTCCCTTGGTTGAAAGATGCGTTTTCCCCTTCGGGGGAATAAAAATTCTCATAATGAAAAGAAAAAAACAGACAAAGAAGGAGAATTATTATGTTTATTCTTGGTTTCCACTTCCCAGCAGATATGGGGAATTCAATCCCGGACGAAAAAGTTGTTGAAAAACTGGAAAATGCAGGCGTCGATTTCGACAGCGTCAGCGAAATTAAAATGCTCATGGAAAGCCGCGAAGGCCAAAAAGAAGAGCTTTCTTATACGAACAAAGACACGTTCATGTTCAAAGCGCTTGTGCACTATGCCAAGACGGCTGAGTCTGACTACATGATCTATACAAACCGCTATCAAATTGCAGAGCTCTCCAAGCGTCTCGATGCAGGCGATGACGAGACTATGGCCCTTTGTAAGAAATTCGACTCTATGGCTCAGTTCCGCATTACGGCAGCGTAAGCAAACTAAAAATTATAGATTCTTTAATAAGACATAGAGGAGGATATTATGGGTCCAGAATCATTGGAAGCAAAACAAAAAGCAGCGATCGAAGAGGTACTCAAAGCGTACCCGGCAAAAGCTGCGAAAAACCGTGCTAAGCACCTCGGTGTAGGTTCACCGGAGGATGAAAGCCAGAAAACGTGCGGTAACGTCCGTTCGAATAAGAAAACTGTTCCGGGTGTCATGAGCCAGCGTGGCTGTGCCTATGCCGGTTCCAAAGGGGTCGTCTGGGGTCCGGTCAAAGATATGGTTCATATCTCTCACGGTCCGATCGGCTGTGGTCAGTATTCACGTGCCGGCCGTCGTAACTACTACATAGGTACAACCGGTGTCGATACATTCGTTACGATGAACTTCTCTTCCGACTTCCAGGAAAAAGACATCGTCTTCGGCGGTGACAAGAAACTGGCTGTCTGTTTCGAAGAGATCGACGCGCTGTTCCCGCTGAACAACGGTATCACTGTCCAGTCTGAGTGTCCGATCGGTCTGATCGGTGACGACATCAACGCAACTTCTAAAGTTTACGCGAAGAAAACGGGTAACACGATCGTCCCGGTTAACTGTGAAGGTTTCCGCGGTGTTTCTCAGTCTCTGGGTCACCACATCGCGAACGACACTGTCCGTGACTACGTCTTTGACGGTAACGTTGAAACTCTGGGTGAGGCTATCGAGCCGACTGAGTATGACGTTGCGATCATCGGTGACTACAACATCGGTGGTGACGCATGGTCAAGCCGTATCCTTCTCGAAGAGATGGGTCTGCGTGTCACTGCCCAGTGGTCAGGCGATGCTACGCTCAAAGAAATGGCACAGACGCCGAAGGTTAAACTGAACCTCCTGCACTGCTACCGTTCTATGAACTACATCTCCCGTCACATGGAGAAAGAGTTCGGTATCCCCTGGGTTGAATACAACTTCTTCGGACCGACTCAGACATACAAATCTCTGCGCAAGATCGCTGCATTCTTCGACGAGAAGATCCAGGCGAAATGTGAAGAGGTTATCGCGAAGTACGAGCCGATGATCAATGCGGTTGTCGACAAATACAAGCCGCGCCTCGAAGGCAAGCAGGTCATGCTGTTCGTCGGTGGTCTCCGCCCGCGTCACGTTATCGGTGCCTACGAAGACCTCGGTATGGAAGTTATCGGTACGGGTTACGAATTCGCACACGACGACGACTACAAACGTACGAAAGACGAGATCATGCGTTCTACTGTCATCTACGATGACGTCAACGAATACGAGCTCGAAGCGTTCGTCAAGAAACTTGAGCCGGACCTCGTTGCTTCTGGTATCAAAGAGAAATACGTCTTCCAGAAAATGGGTCTGCCGTATCGCCAGATGCACTCTTGGGACTACAGCGGTCCGTACCACGGATTCGACGGTTTCGCGATCTTCGCAGCCGACATGGACCTCGCGATCAACTCTCCGGTATGGGGATATAGCAAAGCACCTTGGGAAACGGAAGGAGAAGCGTAATGCAGAACGTAGATAAAATCGACAACGGTAAAAACCTCTTCCAGCATCCTGAGTACCGGGATGTCCTGGCAAACAAAAAACAGTTCGAGGGTGCCTGGGGCGCCATCGACAAAGAAAAAGTCGCTGAAATCGCTGAGTGGACGACGACGTGGGATTACCGCGAAAAGAACCTGCAGCGCCAGGCGATCACTGTCAACCCGGCAAAAGCATGTCAGCCCCTCGGTGCTGTCATGGTCGCTCTCGGTTTCGAGAACTGTATGCCGTACGTTCACGGTTCACACGGTTGTGTTGCTTACTTCCGTTCTTACTTTACGCGCCACTTCAAAGAGCCGACACCTTGTGTTTCCGACTCTATGACAGAAGACGCGGCGGTATTCGGCGGTCTTGCCAACATGAAAGACGGTCTGAAAAACTGTGCAGCGGTTTACAAGCCGGACATGATCATGGTTTCCACGACATGTATGGCAGAAGTCATCGGTGACGACCTCTTTGCATTCATCACGGCTGCGAAAGAGGAAGACGGCGGCGTTGACCTTCCGGAATCTTTCCCGATCCCGTATGCACACACTCCGTCATTCGTCGGTAGCCACATCACCGGTTACGACAACATGATGCACGGTACGATGCAGCAACTGACTGAAGACCAAAAAGGTGAGACGAAAGAGCGCATCAACATCATCCCGGGCTTCGAAACCTACATCGGTTCACTCCGTGCGGTTAAGACGATCGTTGAGAAGATGGGTGCAGACTACATCATGCTCGGCGACCACTCTGACCAGTGGGACATGCCTGCAGGTGAATACCACATGTTCGCCGGCGGTACGAAGCTTGAAGACGCTAAAGACTGTATCAACTCTAAAGCGACGATCTCTCTGCAGAAATACGCTACGCCGAAAACCATGAAAATGGTCGAGAAGCGCTGGAAGCAGAAAGGCAGCACAACGTGTAACCCGATCGGTCTGAAAGGCACTGACGAGTTCATCATGAAGCTTGCCGAACTGACTGGTAACGAGATCCCGAAAGAGCTGAAAGTAGAGCGCCAGCGCCTGGTCGATGCTATGCAGGACTCCTACCCGTACATGCACGGTAAGAAATTCGCGATCTGGGGCGACCCTGACTTCCTGATCGGTGTTGTTTCCTTCCTGCTCGAAATGGGTGCGGAACCGACACACGTACTGTGCCACAATGCACCGCGCGGCTGGGAAGAAGAGATGCGTGCGCTTCTCGACACGTCACCGGCAAAAGACACCCTGAACGTCTGGGCAGGCAAAGACCTGTGGCACATGCGTTCATTCCTCTTTACTGAGCCTGTCGATTTCATGATCGGTAACTCTTACGGTAAAGAACTGATGCGTGATACGGGTACTCCGCTCATCTACATGGGCTTCCCGATCTTTGACCGTCACCACCTGCACCGCTACTCTCTGAGCGGTTACGAAGGTGCGCTCAACATGCTCACTCAGATCACGAACAAAGTTCTTGATCAGCTCGACGAAGAGACGAAGGGTATCGCTACGACGGACTACTTCTTCGACCTTATCCGCTAAATCTCTTCCCCCGGGGAGAGGGATACCTGTTTTTTTTGAGTTTCGCCGCGGCCCCACGGCCGGTTCGGACCGCTGGGGCGGCACCGGGGCGTCTTCTTCGGACCCCCGACTTTCTCTCTCCTCAATTCATGTTGTCCCCTTCGGGGGACACTCCCTTCCACCACTTTCAAGCACGGTTTTTGCATTAGATGCGGAAAAAAGGACTATACCCATGGCCGTTTCCGAGAAGATCAAGGAAAATCTGATGAAAGAGATCTACACCAACATCGATAAACTCTACGATTTTATGGAGCAGCACTACGCGCTCAGCGAAGAACACCACGATCTTGTTATCCGCGAACTCAACAAACTCAAAGACCAGTTCTACCTGATCTCCAGCAACAGCAAACTCTCCTAAGGCTTCCCATGCCGTCGCAATACCACGTCGTCGTCGAAAAACTGTGCGGCTGCGCACAAAAAAGGGGACTGGAGCAGATCCGTACCTTCTACAGCCGTGATGAGGCCGAAGAGCATGCTTACGAGTGGGCCGATACGCTCAACAACAGTTTCTGCGGCAAACACGGTTTTGACGTCAAGGAGGTGGACGACAACTTCGTCATTTCCGTCGAAGAGGGCGGATTCGTCGAGGCGTGCGAGCTTTACTAGTCCGGTCAGCTTTCGTGTACCGGATTGTCACGATTTTAAATGCTTTTTCGATACGATAGGGCGCTTGTAACGTTGCGTATGCATTGCACGAGCAGAGATTATCCAGGAGCCCACCAGTATGGAAAACCAACCGAATACGCCGGCGTCAGAAACGGCAGAGCCGTCCGAAACGGCTGAACACACTACGGCAGTAGCGTCACAATACGAGGACGCGATGCTCGACGCGTTCGTACAGAAACCCGAGAAGTTCGCATGGTACAAGCGTACCTTCGCCAAGTTCAACCAGAACGGTGTCGACAGTTTCGCCTGGAGCTGGTCCTGGTGGGCCTTCTTCGTGACCTTCTGGTTCCTGCTCTACCGCAAATCCTATCTGGCGGCGCTGGGCTATTTCGGTGCGGCGGTCGTCTTTTCGCTCCTGCCGCTCGGGCTCATCGGTTCGCTGATCTTCATGGTCCTGGCGGGTGGTACCGCTCCCTATTTCGTCTACAAGACCTACAAAGAGCTGAAACTGAAGGCGGAAGCCGCCTCAGAGGATTCGGACGCGCGTGTAGCGGCAATGAAACAGCTCGGCGGGTACCATACCTGGGTCGTCGTCGTCGCCGCGATCATCAATGTGCTGATGCTCATCGGCGTCGTAATCGGTTTCGTAGCGCTCGGCGTCGTCCTCAGTCAGCAGCAGTAACGACGCTTCAAACGACTTTCCGTATCAAAGCCCCCGTTGGGCGAAGAGGGTGATTGCCATCTGCTGTGCAGCGAGGATTGCGCCCTGGACGGCGGCGATATTGATGTTCATCGACTGTTGTGTGGAAACGATCTGGTCGGCCTGCAGTCCGATATTGTCCGCCATCGCGAGGATGATATCCGCCTCTTCGAGGATGCGGTTGGCCATGACGCCGATATCGGCGGAGAGCTGCAGCATGCTTTTGAGCGAGGCATAGAGCGTGGGGTCAGAGGTCATGGAGGCCATACCCCCGATCGCGGTAACGTAGCCGTCTACTGCCGTTGAAAGCGAACGGAGCATCAGCGCAAGGTTGCCGAGGTCCGTAAGCGTGTCGGCACTGATGTACAGGCTGTTATGCACCGTATTCGCCGTGATGCTGCTGTAGACGGATTCGACTTCGCCCCGGTATTGATGTACATCCCAGGAGACGGCTTCGAGTTCCATGGACATCGTCCACGGCGTCAGGCTGACGGCATCCATGCGCTGTGCCAGGAAGTCGCCGCTCGATTTCAGGCTTTCCAGTTCGCTGTTGAAGCTGTCCGATTGCATCACCGAGATGAGCGCGAGCATATTCTTCTGTGTCTGCAGGAGGGTGGACTGGGTGAGCGCGACGTTGTCGTTCTGCAGCTGCTGGGTCTCAAGAATACGGTCGGCCATCAGGCCGATGTTGTCCGACATGATCAGAATCTTGTCCGCCATCTCGCCGATGCGGTCCGCCATCGTCCCGATGTCGTCCGAGAGCCTGAGCATCGCCGTGATTCCGTCGTTCAGGGTGGCGGCGTTCATGGATGAAGAGAGCATCTGGAGGTCCGTGGAGAGGTGCAGCGCTTCATTGGCGAGGCCCAGGACCGTCAGGGTGTACTGATCCAGCGCCGTAAGCACGTCTGCATCCACCTGCAGCGGGGCGGCAAGGCTTGCGTCGATACGGCTGATCTCGTTGACGAGGTCACGTGCCGCATTGTTTGCCTGCAGCAGCGGTGCGCAGACGCTGTCGCTGCCGAGGCTGATCGCTTCAAGCTGGCTCTTGAAACTGCCGGCGTTCGTATTGGCGGTCTGCAGGTCGGTCAGCAGCGTCGCATGGAGCGGGAGCGACGCGGCAAGCAGGGCGCCGAGGAGCATGAGGGTTTTAAACGGGTTTTTGAATGTCTTCACGGTGCCTCCTTAGGGGTTCATGGACTGGAAAAGGGTGATCATAGAGCTCTGTGCGCTGAACATGGAGTGGAACATCGTCTCAAAGCTCCCCTGCTGCAGCTCCTGGGTCTGGCGGATACGGTCGGTCATGATACCGATGTTGTCGGCCATCACGATGATCTTGTCCGACATCTCCATGATACGGTTTGACATGGTACCGATGTCGTAGCTGAGCTTCAGCATGCTGGCGATCGCCGCTTTCAGAACGTCCGAATCGGTCTGATCGGAGAGGTTTTCGATGGACGTGGCGAACGTCTGAAGGCTGCTGCCCATGTTCTGGTGTATCTGGGAGAGATCGCCGAACATCGTCAGGGTCTCTCCGCTGGGTTCGATCACCGCGACCTGGTTGTTCTTGGCGGACCATTCGTAGAGGTTCTTTGTGGACATCATTAGCCTGGAGGCGTTGACTTCAAGCTGTTGCAGCTGGACGTCCATCGTCGTCTCCGTCAGCGTCGTTCCGGCCATAGCATTCGCCAGGGCCTGGCTCTTCGCGATCAGCCCGGAGAGCGTGGCGTCATAGATCTCCGGCGTAAGCGCATCACTGAGGCCGACCATATTGTTCTGCGTCTGCAGCACGGACTCCTGGGTCAGGAGGATATTGCTGTTCTGCAACTGCTGGGTAATGAGAATCCGGTCCGCCATGATGCCGATATTGTCGGCCATGACGAGGATGCGGTCCGCCATTTCCAGGATGCGGTCGGCCATCGTCCCGATATCATCGGAGAGGCGGAGCATCGCCGCCATCAGGACTTCGTAGTTGGAACGATCGTAACAGCTTCCGGTCGTTTGAAGACCGGTGGAGATGCGGAAGGTGTTCCTTGCCATCTGAAGGGCAATCGCGGAAAGACTGTCGAGTGAATCGAGGTCGTCGACACTGACAGAGTAGGGGGAAGGTACATGGCTGGATGCCACCTGGATCGAGACGATATAGTCTTTGACGGACGTATTCAGTGTCCCGAGTTCGCTGCAGGCGTTCTCCTGCGAAAAAGTAAAGGCGGTTAGTTCACCGTTGAGGGTTTCGCCCTGCGTGACGAGTCCCTGCAGGTCCGTTGTCGTCGACGCCTGGGCGCCCTGCCATAGCAGGAAAAAGATCATAAGCAGACTGTTTCGAATCAAGAGTATTCCTTTAAAGATGGTTTTTAGGGGCGGAATATTACCAAACATTATATTGTGTATTTATATTGCTCCCGGACTAAATCATATCTTCAAGAATAGAGCGTTACCGGAAGAGGCTATTTCTCCCCAAAAAAGGCCTTCTGGAACGGGGTATGCAGAACAACGGGAACTCAAAAAAAGGATTACAGATGGAATACCATGTTGTAGTAGAAAAAATGTGCGGATGCGCCAAGCGCCAGAATATGCCGCAGATCAAAACCTTTGATGACAAGGAGAACGCGCTGATGGTCGCCCGTGCCTGGGCGCAGCAGCTCAACGAGTCCTTCTGCGGCAAGCATGAATTCAACGTGATCCCCGTCGACGACAACTACGTCATTGCTGTCGGGGAAGGCAGCTACTGATGGAAGAGGAAACTTTCTTCTACTGCCAGGAGTGCAACGGGAAGATCACCCTGGATCAGCTGGCACTTCTCAATGAGGGCAAATGCCCCCACTGCGGCTCGCTCGCAGGTTTTTCCACCAATCCCAAAGGGACCGAGGACGGCTTCGAGAAAGCGAGAGTCCTCAACGATTCGGATTTTCTCAACGGGAACTTCTGATACGGCGGACCGGGAGTGTGGTACCCGTTAGGGGCGGGCACGCTCCCATCCGCCCCCCAAGGCTTTGTAGAGCGAGATCTGGTTCGTGATCCGGGCGGCACTCAGCTGCACGAGGTTCAGCCGCGACGCAAGCAGGAGCCGCTTGGCGTCGATGACTTCCAGGTAGGTTCCGTACCCGCTGTCGAAGCGGCGCTGTGAGAGGCTCAGGACTTTTTCCAGCGCCGTATTCGCCTCCTCCTGCGCGGTGAGCTTCTCATCGGCCGCGCGGATCTTCGCCAGCGCATCATACACCTCTTTGAACGCCACCTTTACCGTCTGCGCATAGAGCGTGACGGCTTCATCCTTCTTCGCTTCCGCCTCCCTGACGCTGTTCCCGATCCGCCCGAAATCGAACAGGGGAACGTAGAGCGCGGCGCCGAGGCCCCACATCTGGGCGGAGGCGTTGAGGAGGTTGTCCAGCTCGCTGCTGCTGTAGCCGGCGGTGCCGGTCAGTGAAATGGTCGGGAAATAGGCGGCCTTCGCCACGCCGATCGTCGCGTTGGCCGTGCGCAGGCGCGATTCGGCGGCCAGGACGTCGGGGCGGCGCTCAAGCAGGCTCGAGGTGAGGTCGGCCGGAACAGACTGCGGTTCGGGCAGCATGCTCACCGTGTCATAGGCCGCTTCGAGCAGGGCTTTCGGCGAACGACCCAGCAGGATGCCCATCGCGTTTTCGGCGAGGGCATGCTCCTCGCGCAGGGAAGCAAGGGAGACCTTCGCCGTCGCATAGAGCGCATGGGACTGCTGCAAGGTGAGCTCGTCGATCGCACCGTGCTGGAACTGGCGCGCACGGTACTCGTAACTCTCTTTGAAAGCTTCAACCGTCTCTTCGGTGACGATGATCTGACGCCGCAGGGAGACGAGGTTGAAGTAGAGCTCCGCGACGCCGGCAATGAGGCCGATCCGCACGGTTTCCCGGTCGGCTTCGGTCGCGATCAGCTGCCCGCGCGCCGCCGCTTCGAGGTTTTTGTATTTGCCCCAGAAGTCCAGCTCGTAGGCCGCCGTGACGGAGAGGTCGTAACTGTTGTAGATAAACCCGGAGAAGGGCGAGAGCGTCTCCCCGCTGGTCTTCTGCCGGTATGCCGATGCCCCGCCGTCGAGGGTCGGGTAGCGTTCGGCACGGCTGAAGCCGAGCGATGCCGCCGCCTGGTCGACACGGCTCGCGGCGATTTTCAGGTCGTCGTTGTTTTGCAGCGCCTCTTCGACCAGGGCATCGAGCGTCTCGTCGTTGAAGGCTTTCCACCACGTCGCACCGAGCGTGCTGGCATTGGTGTCGGCCGAAGCCGTGCTTTGTTCCGGCAGTTCGGGCGGCGTGACGGTGAGCTTCGGCGCCATGGAACAGCCGCCGAGCAGCCAGAGGGCCGCCGCGAGGGAGAGGAGCTTATGCGCGTTCATCTTCGCCTCCTTTGTCGGTGTAGAATTTGGCCCGCAGGCGCATGATCAGGTAGTAAAAGAGCGGGATGAAGAAGATCGCGACCACGGTCAGCATCACCATCCCGCCGACGACGGTCGTCCCGATGATATGGCGGCTGTTCGCGCCGGCACCGGTGCTCAGCGCCAGCGGCAGCGTCCCGCCGATAAAGGCGAGCGACGTCATGACGATGGGGCGGAAACGGATCCGTGCCCCCTCCAGCGTCGCCTGGTAGAGGTCGAGCCCCTCGCGCAGTTTCTGCTGCGCGAACTCGACGATCAGGATCGCGTTCTTCGCGGTAAGGCCGACCAGGGTGACGAGCCCGACCTGGAAATAGATGTCGTTCTCGAGCCCGCGGAAGTAGACGGCCAGCGTCGCGCCGAGCAGGGCGAACGGGACGGTCATCAGGATCGTGAACGGGATCATCCAGCTCTCGTAGAGGGCTGCGAGGATCAGGAAGATGAAGACGATGGCGAAGATGAAGGCGTTGTTGCCTTTGCCCGCCACCTGCTGCTCCTGGTAGGAGGTCCCGGCCCAGGCGATGGTATAGCCCTCAGGCAGGACCTCCGCCGCCACTTCCTGGATGGCGCGCATCGCGTCGCCCGAACTGTAGCCCGGTGAGGGCTGTCCGGAGAGCTGCGCCGCCGTGAACATGTTGAAACGCTGCACGACGCTCGGCCCTACGATGCGCTTGGCATCGACGAGGGAGCTGATCGGGATCAGCGCACCGCTGGAGGAGCGGACGAACACGTCGCGGTAATCCTCGACGCTCTCCCGGTAGGAGGGCTCGAGCTGGACGTTGACGTGGTAGGTACGTCCGTAGAGGTTGAAGTCGTTGGCGTACCCGGTCCCGAAGGTCGAGCCCAGCGTCGTGTAGATATCGGAGATCTGGACCCCCAGCGCCTTGGCCTTGTCCTCGTCGACGGTGATGCGGTACTGCGGCACCCCGGCGTTGAAGGTCGTACGGACCCGCGTGAGCTCCGGCCGCGCGTTGGCTTTCTCGACCAGCTGTTTCATCAGTCCGTCAAAGGCGAGCAGGTCGCCGCCGGTGCGGTCCTGGACATAGAGCTCGAAGCCGCCCGTGGCGCTCATGCCGCGGATCGGCGGCGGGTTGACCGGGATGATCATCGCCTCTTTGTTCTGCATCATCTGCATCATGAACTTGCCGGCCATCGCATCGGCGCTCTGGCTCGGCTCGGTCCGCTCGGACCAGTCGGTGAGGTGTGCAAAGGCGACCCCCGCGTCGGACTTGAAGGCGAAGGTCGCGAGGTCGATCCCGCTCATGGCCCCCAAGGACTCGATCAGCGGGTCGGCCAGAAGGGTGTCGGCGACCTGGCTTTGGACTTCGACGGTGCGTTCGAGCGACGCACCCGGCATGAGGTAGGTGAGGACCATCAGGACCCCTTTGTCCTCGCCGGGGACAAGGCCGGTCGGCAGTTTCTGCGACATCCAGGCTCCGGCCCCGATAAGGACGCCGAAGATCAGCAGGTTCATGACCGCCAGTTTGAGCGTCAGGCGTACCCCGCGGTTGAAGCCGGAGGTGAGACGTTCAAAGAAGGCGTTGAAGATACGGATCGGCAGGATCGGACGCGGCTCCTCGCGGCGCAGGAAGACCTTGCAGAGCGCCGGCGTCAGGCTGAGCGCGACGATCCCCGAGATGACGACGGAGATGACGATGGTCATCGCGAACTGCTGGTACATCACCCCGCTGAAACCGCCCATGAGCGAGGCGGGGATAAAGACGGCCGAGAGGACGAAAACGATCGCGACGACCGGTCCCGTGATCTCGCGCATCGCCTCGATCGTCGCTTCGCGGACCGTGAGCTCCTTGCGCTCGTGCAGGAGACGCTCGACGTTCTCGATGACGATGATGGCGTCGTCGACAACGAGCCCGATGGCGAGAATGAGCGCGAAGAGGGTGAGCAGGTTGATCGAAAAGCCCGCAATGTAGAGCCCGGCGAAGGTTCCTACGATGGAGACCGGGATCGCCAGGACCGGGATGATCGTCGCCCGGACGTTGCCGAGGAAGAAGTAGATGATCAGGACGACCATCACGATTGCCTCGGCCAGGGTCATCAGCACCTCTTCAATGGAGGTCTTGACGAAGGTTGTCGTGTCGTAGAGGGTGTGGTAGCGGACATCCTCTGGGAACTTCTGCGAAACCTCTTCGAGCACCTTCGTCAGGGCAGCATCGACCTCGAGCGCGTTGGCGCCGGGAGCCAGGAAGACCCCGGCTACGGCCATCGGCTCCTTGTTGCGGGTGCCCTTGAGCATATAGCGTTCGGCGCCCAGTTCGACCCGGGCGACGTCTTTGAGGCGCAGCGAAGAGCCGTCAGGATTGGTGCGGACGAGAATGTTGCCGAACTCATCGGCACTCTTGAGGCGGCCGGGGGTCGTGACCGTGTAGGTGTAGGCCATCTTTTCTGCGGCGGGCTCGCCGCCGATCTGTCCCGCGGCGAGCTGGACGTTCTGGCTGCGGATGACGCTGAGCACGTCGCTCACTGTCAGGTCGTAGGCCGCGAGGCTGTCGGGTTTGAGCCAGACGCGCAGGGCGTACTCTTTCGACCCGAACAAAAAAGCGTCTCCGACGCCGGGGATACGCTTGATGTCGTCGATGACGTTGATGAGGGCGTAGTTGTTCAGCCAGAGGGCGTCATGGACACGCTCTTCCGAGGTAAAGGCGATGACGCGCAGCATGTCCGGGGAGCGTTCGCGCACACTGACGCCCTGCCGGCGCACCTCTTCGGGCAGCTTGTTCAGGGCCACCTGGACGCGGTTGTTGACGTCGACGTTGGCGGCGGAGGGGTCCGTGCCGGTGGCGAAGGTGATGCTCATGGTCAGGATCCCGCTCGGCGAAGCGGTCGAGGTCATGTAGATCATATCCTTCGCACCGTTGATGGCGTCTTCGAGCGGGGCCGCGACGGTATTGGCGAGGGTTTCGGCATCTGCGCCCGGGTAGACCGCCTGGACGTTGATCTGCGGCGGCACGATGCTGGGGTACTCCTGGACCGGCAGCCCCTTGATCGCTACGACCCCCGCCAGAATGACAATGATGGAGAGGACCGAGGCAAAAATGGGCCGGTCGATGAAAAATTTTGAAAACATTAACGGTTACCTTTATTTGCCTTCCGCATCGACGGTTTTGTCGATGATGACAGGGGCGCCGGGTTTGACACGGAAGAAGTTGTTCACGATGACCTTATCCCCTTCGGCAAGCCCTTTGCGTACGACGAAACTGTTGCCGACGGGGTCGCCGAGGACGACGGGGCGGACGGCGGCCTGCCCCTCCTGCTCGACGAAGACGATGGTGCCCATCGGGTTCTGCAAAACGGCCTTCTGCGGGATCATGATGACGTTTTCGCGACGGATACCTTCGATCGTGATGCGCCCGAAGGCACCCGGCAGCAGGAGGTTGTCGCTGTTCTTGAAACGCGCCCGGGCGCTGACGCTGCCCGTCTTCGTATCCGCATCCGGTGCGATATAGTCGATCTCGCCGCTCACCTTGATGCCGTCGACGTCGAGCGTCGCTTTGAGCTTGCCCGTTTTGGCCCAGCTCCAGCGCCCCTCTTTGTTGGAAACACGTGCTTTCTGCAGGTCACCCGAAGGGATGGAAAAGAGGGCGTAAATCGGGTCGGTCTGGGTGATGGTCACGAGCGGCGTGCCGGCGTTGACGACGTTACCGACGTCGGTCTGCTTGATGCCGGCGATCCCGCTGATGGGGGCGGTGACGTCGGTATAGCCCAGTTCCAGCTCTCTGGTCTGCAGCTGCGCCTTCGCCGCGTTCACCTGCGCGCGTGCCGTTTCAAAGGCCGAGAGCGCTGCATCGTGCTCCTGGACGCTGATGGCGTTGTCCTTGTAGAGGGACTGTGCCCGTGCCCAGTCGCGTTCGGCTTTCGTATAGAGCGCTTCTTGGAGGATGACGGAGGCTTTCTGCTCGTTGACCGCCGCCTGGTAGAGGTCGGGTTCGATCTGGTAGAGGCGGGTGCCTTTCTTGACGTAGTCGCCCTCTTTGAAGCGCTTCTCAAGCAGTACGCCCGTCACGCGGGAGACGACGGTGGCACTGCGGATGCTCTTGAGCCGGGCAGGGTAGCTCAGGACGACGTCGCTTGTTTTCAATGCCTTGACGACGTAGGCATCGGCGTGCGGTGCCGGGGCGGCGGGGGCTGCCGTTTCGGCCAAAAGGCTGCTTCCGAACAGCAGTGATGCCGCGAAAACGAGCGGGGCGTAGGGGTGTCGTTTCATAGTGATGCTCCTAGTTGCTTGGTATGGGTTTCGGAAGTGTCGACGATGGTGTCGAGGACACGGTAAAAAGTTTTGATCTCATCCGGGGTGAGCCGGGCTTTGATGGCATTGTTGAACGTCAGGGCTTTGGGGATGACCAGGTCAAGGATCTCCTGCCCCCTGTCGGTGAGACGGATCGGTTTGATGCGCCGGTCTTCGCTTTTGCGTTCACGGACGATCAACCCCTTTTTTTCAAGGGCGTCAAGGGCCCGGCTGACGGTCGGTTTTCCCTTCGCAAGCATCTCGGCGATCTCGGACTGGGTGATCTCGCCGTCCTCGCTGATGATCTTCAGTGTCGCGAACTGTTCGGGTGCGATCCCGAAGGGTTCGATGCATTTCGAAAATCCGGCGTGAATGATGTTGGCCGTGCGGTTGAGACGAAAACCGATTGAATCATCCAGAAGATATTCCATGGGGCTCCTTTAATTACCTATGCAACTATTGCATAGACAATCTTTTTATTTGCTTAGGTTACAAGGGCAGATCGGATTTAAAAAGATCGGGACGGTTTCCGGAGGGAAAGAAGCGGTGGGCCCGGGGAGCCCGGGGGGTCAAATCAGTGCGACTGCACTTTGGAGGGAGGGGGCGAAGTCGACGTTCTCGAACCGTTTTTCGTGGTTGAAGCGCATCAGCTTCTTGGCAAACGCGTCGGGGGCGGCGATAATGACCCTGACCCCGTCCGTTTTCAGCTTTTCGATGAGGTCTTTGAGGGTGAAGATCGCCGTGATGTCCATAAACGGTACGTTCATAATGTCGATGATGACCGTTTTCGTATCGAGCAGGTTGTTCGCCTGGCGCTCGAAAAAGGTGCTGGAGCCGAAGAAGAAAGCGCCGTTGATCCGGATGATGCGCGCATTTTTTGCTTCCAGGTCAGGCTGCTGCGTACCGGCACCGGCAGTCTCGAGCACGATCTGCGTCTCCTTGGTGATGCGGTAGACGATGAGCAGCGACGCCAGGACGATGCCGAGGCCCACGGCGGTGATGAGGTCGACGAAGACGGTGACGAAGAAGACGGTGAGCATCGTCATAAGGTCGCTGCGGGGGCTCTCCTTCCAGACCTTCAGGAAACGGTAGTCCAGGATGTCGACACCGACCTTGATGAGGATACCGGCCAGTACCGCCAGCGGGATCTTGGAGGCGAGCGGTGCAAGGAAGAGGACGATGAGCAGCAGCACCACGGCATGGGTCATACCCGATAGGCGGTCGGTTCCGCCGCTTTTGACGTTGATGACGGTCCGCATCGTCGCCCCGGCACCCGGGACGGCACCGACGAGGGCGCACAGCGTATTGCCCAGCCCCTGGCCGAAGAGTTCACGGTCGGGGTTGTGCTTGGTCCGGGTGATGGAGTCGGCGACGATGGAGGTCAGCAGGGTATCGATGGTCCCCAGGACGGCCAGCGTGAAGGCCAGCGAAATGATGACCGTGTAGTGTTCCAGTTTGAAGTCCGGCAGGACAAGTGCCGGGAGCTCGGCGGGAATCGTGCCGATCGTCTCGACGGGAAGCTGTAGGAGCGCGGAGAGCGGGGTGAGCACGACGAGGGCGATCAGCGGGGAGGGGACGACCTTGGCCAGCCGCGCCGGCGTGAAAAAGACGATGGCCAGGGCGGCGAGTGCCAGCAGGAGCGCCCAGAAGTTGGTCTGCGGCAGCAGCGAAGGCAGGGTGACCAGCAGGTGCAGGACGGCAGCGTCCGAGGGGAGTCCCAGCAGGGGGTTGAGCTGCAGCAGGATGATGATGACGCCGATCCCGCTCATGAAGCCCGAGATGACCGGATAGGGGATAAAGCGGACGAAGCGGCCGATGCGGGTGAACCCGAAAACGATCTGGAAGATCCCCGCCAGAAGGACGACGGTGGCGACCAGGCCGATATCGCCGCCGAGCGTTGCGACGGCCGCGGCCACGACGACGGTCATGGGGCCGGTCGGGCCGGAGATCTGCGTAGGGGTACCGCCGAACAGGGCGGCGAAGAAACCGAGGATGATGGCGCCGTAGAGCCCCGCCGCCGCGCCGAGACCGCTGGCGACGCCGAAGGCGAGCGCAAGCGGCAGCGCGATGACGGCGGCCGTCAGCCCGCCGAAAAGATTGCCGCGAAGATTGGAAAAGAGTGACACTGAGGGCCTTTGCATGACGGCCCCGGGGCCGCCGATAGATTACGTGAAATTGTATAGCAGATCGGGAAAAAAGTAGATGACAATTTTGTCGGGCTCGTGGAGTACAGCAACCCCCCGATCGCGACGATCAGCCTTTGAACGCCTTGACGGCGAACTCTTTGACGCCAACGTAGGGGGGAGTGACTGTCGGGTAGATGACGACGTCGTAAACGCCCCCGTTCTGTGGCAGGTCGATCGTGTAGGTTTGACTGTCGACGGTAACATCGATACTGCTTTGATTGGAAAGCGCTGCACCGTCAAACTCCCTGACGGCACAGGCGCCGAAGTACTGCTGACCCGTATCGCCGCCGAAGTCGATTGTAAAGTGTGTATCGGTCGTATTAACGACATTGAGCGAACCGGGGTTTGGGGCATGGTAGAGATGGTCACGATTCACTTGATTGTCATCCGTACAGTCGGTGGCGATGTAGGCGTTGATCAGGTGGCCCTGGGAAATGGTCACTTTGCCCACTTTCGTGTCAGGGGCAGCGGGCAGCGTGTACCAGATGCTGGGGGCTTCGGAGACGTCTTCGAAGTCGTCGTCGAGGGATGTTCTGGGTGCCAGTGGCGTGATGTCGCCGTAGAAGTGGTGGGCGGAGATATTGCCGTCGAGGGCATTGATCATCGTGAGCAGGTGGACACGCAGTTCGGTCGAGCTGTCCTCGCCGCAGCCGGAGAATGCCAGCGCGGCCGCGGCCGATGCCGCCAATAGCAGTGGGCGTATTTTCATATTCTTCCTTCGTCAAAGCAATCGGTTTGGGCCATTGTACTGTATGGGGACAAACGGGTCAACATCCCCGTTCAGGGACGTTTGTCCGCCTCGAGCCAGTGAACGAACTCGTCGCGGCTGTTGTAACCGGCGACCGTGTGGTAGGCCTGCTGCGTCGCGGGGTCGACAAAGTGGACGACGGGGGTGAAGGAGATGTTGAATGCCGGCGGGAAGGCGTCTTTCTCCTTGTTGAGGATCACCGGGACGTATTTGCTGTGCACGAGGGCGTTGACATCCTCCTTGCGCAACACGAGCTCTTCGAACTTCCGGCACCAGGGGCAGTAGTTCGCGACGAGGACCAGCATGACGTTTTTGTGCTCTTTTTTAGCCCGCGCGACGGCCGTTTCGTAGTCTGTTTCATACCCCAGCGACGCCGCGAGCGATCCTTTTTCCTTGACACGTTTGAGGGTGCCGCGCTCCTGGGCGTACTGGTCGGCGAATTTGGACAGCAGCTCGTCGACGCTGTCTTCGAGCTTCTCTTCGACGCTCTCCTTGTCATAGGCAAAGGCGAGCGCGTTCTGGTAGGTCAGTGCAAAGACTTTATCGTCGGAGCCCATGCGCTTCACCTGCTCGCCGATGACGAGGCGGACGTTGATCAGCACGGTTTCCCCGACATACTCTTCCGCGACAAGGATGGCGAGGGAACGGTCGCTGTAACCGGCGGTATCGATGCCCAGTTCACCGATGGTGGCATCAAGGGCCTCGCGGATGGCGGGTTTGCTGCTCTTGGGGACCTTCTCGCCCGAGATGTCGACGACGGGGTAGACCCTGTCGACGCCGCGCAGGGTAAAGATCGATTCGGCGCAGAGGCTGGCCGCGGCGAAGAAGAGGAGTAAAAGGATTCGGTACATTGTTGTTGTCTCCATGGGTTAAACTGAACGCCATTCTAGGCGCTTTTTGCTCTGATGCAGGTAAGAAGCGGGCGGGAAGGGCGCGCCGATGCGGCTTATGCGAGTTTGCGGCACTCCTGGCTGATCTCCCGGGTATCGCCTTTTTTCAGATCGGACGGCGGGATCCCGAAATGGTGCTTGAATTCGCGGCTGAACTGGGCCGGACTCTCATAACCGACCTTCGTGGCGGCGTCCACGATTTTCATCTTGTCGAACAGGATATATTGTCTGGCCTTGTTGAGGCGTATTTTTTTGATGTACTGCAGCGGCGAATCGTTGAAGATCTCCTTGAACTTCTTGTGGAAATTGGCCTTGCTCATTTTCGCCTTTTTGGCCAGTTCATCGATGTTGATCTCTTCGTCAAGCTGGTTCTGGATTTCGTCGACGATGTGGGAGATGCGTGCGAAGTGCGTCAGCTGGCAGCAGAGCTGGATCAGGTGTTCCCCCGCCGTGCTTTTGATGATCCGGTAGTAGATCTCGTCGAGGACCTGGTCCCCCAGGACCTTGGAATCCTCAGGGTTGAGCAGGATCTTCATCAAACGGTTGAACGCTTCGTCGAGATCCTCGTTCATATTGCCGGTGACGATGTTGGTGGGGGTTTTGAAGGCGTGGGGCGGCGCCTTCTTGTCCAGCAGCGCGCTGATGCGCTGCAGCCGCTGCATGTTCAGATTGATATAGACCCCCTTGATGCCCGTTTCGCAGACGAACGTTTCGCACTCTACGGGCTGTATGGTCGCGACGATGACGTAGTTGCTGCTGCCGACCGTCACCTGTTTGTCATCGATATAGCCGCGCTGCCGGCCGCTTGCGATCAGGACGATCCCACGGTTGTAAAGCAGGGACTTTCCCTGCTCATGGTGATTGATCTGCAGCAGTTTGACTTCATCGAGGTAGGTGTCTTTGAACCCCTGGGTGTTCTCGAAATCATAGGTTTTAAAAAGTTCTTGTATAAGGGTTTCTTTTTCCACTGAAATCTCCATTTGATACAAATAGACAATTTTTTCATAGAAATGCCCATTCAAATCCGTTTCTTAATAGACTATTATACATAAGGTGAAATTCCAGGGCTATGAAAACCGTAGTCTATCAACAAAACTTTAGGAGAACGTAGATGATAAAAGGCCTTTTGACGGGTGTATTTGCAGTCGCCCTCGCACTGACAATGAGCGGATGTTCAACGATGCATATGGGATGGACGGCCGTAACGGGTCAGCACAAACTGGACGACAAGGCGATGGAGGCCTATGACAACATGTTTACAAAGGTTGTCGAGTACGGCGATCCTGCCAGAGCGATGATGCAGGAGTGGCAGGTCAAAGACGATATCGCGAACGAAGATGTCGCCGAGACGATCAAATCGCTTGCGGAAGAGTACAACATGCGTGTCACGGGCGATATCAAGATGTACACCAAAGACGACGCGGCGCCGGAAGAGGTCAAGCATGCGCGCATCTTCTCGCTGTGCAGCCTTCCGATCGCGAAAGTCTTCCTGAACTACTCCCGCTACTACGGCGGTTTCATGCCGTGCCGCATCATGCTGGTCGAATACGGCAGCGGCGTCCGCTACCTTGTTTCAATGGACATGACGCTTGCGATCCACGGCGGATACGAGCTCCCGACTGAAATGCTCAAAATGGCACTCAGCGTCAAAAAAGCGATGGATGAGATCCCGGCGCGTGCAGCGATCGGCGATTTCTAGTCACACCTTTCCCGATGCCGCAGTCTCTTTGCGTTACTGCGGCGTTCACAATCAGTTCACATTTGTACGATAAACTCGACACTGTGATTGACAAAGTGCTCCGAAGAGCAGTTAGATCTCAAACCAAAGGATAACCCAATGCAAAGAAGAACATTCCTCTCCATGGCGGCTGGCGCCTGTGCTCTGGCTGCCGTACCGGCAAGCGTCCTGGCGGAAGATTTCCGTAAATCCAAGCCGACAGTATGGACGGCAAAAACTGTTGACGATGCCCTCAAAGCGATGTACGGCACGACGGCGACTGTCGCTCAGGGCGTCACTGTCGTCGCTCCGGACGTTGCAAGCAACGGCGGCGCGGTACCGGTCGATGTCAAATCCGACATCGCTGCGAAATCCATGATCATCGTCCAGAACGTCAACCCGGAAGCAGCGGTTATCGTTTACGACCTCAACGAGTACAGCATCATCGACTTCTCCATCAAGATCAAGATGAAGGCTTCCGGTACGATCACAGCAGTCGTACAGGGTACAGACGGCAAGCTCTACAGCGGCTCCAAAACACTCGACGTTGCACTCGGTGGTTGTGAGGGCTGATCGCCTTCGCCTATAGAACAAAGAAATAGAAAGGTTATATCATGAGAATCAAAGCAAAACTCAAAGGTAATGTCGTTTCTGTAAAAGCGATGGCGAAGCACGACATGTGGACATACGATATCGCTGAGAAGAAAACCGGCGACCGCAACAACGCGAACTTCATCACGCACATCGACGCAAAAGTCGGCGCTGCAACCGTTATGGACGCGTCTGTCAGCCAGTTCCTCTCCAAGAACCCGATCTTCAAGTTCGCATTCAAAGGCGACTTCAAAGCGGGTGACGAACTCGTCATGACTTGGGTTGACCTCAAGGGCAACACCAAGACTTCCAAAGCCAAAATCAAATAATCTTCCGGCGGACGCCCCGGCGTCCCGCCATTACCTCACGCTCCCCGCTTTATTCAGCACGCTTAATATTACAGACTTGACCGCAGACGACAAATGACACTGTGCGTTTGTCTCACGCTTCGGGGCGCTGCTCTTTTTGTTGATCCGTATCGGGTTTCGTGTCGCGCAGGTGATCATAAATGGCAGGGATCGAACCGGTATGCGGATAGTGCAGGTAGTAGCGCTGCAGCAGCTGGTTGAGCTTGTTCTGGTTGAAACGCCAGTAGTGCTCCTTGTCGAAGGCTTCGTGCCTGACGATCTGCTCAAAGAGCTCCTGAGCCGTAAGCGGCGCCTCGTGGCGGTGCTCCTTTTCGATGACCTCGAGCATCAGGGTGGTCAGCTCCTCCTTGGAGGCTTCGTTGCTGTCGTCATCGGGCAGCGGCTTGTTGGGCAGAAAGGCGTAGAGCTTCCATGCGGCCAGTACGGTGGCGGCGGTAAAGGCGATGATCATAATCGTCTGGACGGACATTTTGGACTACTCGCGACAAAAAAATTGTCGTGTATTGTAGCCCCGTGGGGCTGAAGGCTAGGAGTTGAAGATGACCAGCCCGCGCCCGAAGGGGACCTTGGCCGGGCGGGAGAGGGCCCAGAGCACCTCGTACGGCGGCGGGATGCGCGGGAACCAGCCGTCGCCGTCGGTGAAGTAGAGCAGCATCGTCGTCATCGGCAGCTCCGCCTCGATGTAGTCGAAGACGGGGCGGTAGTCCGTCCCGCCGCCCCCTTTGAGGGGGAAGTCCAGCTTCTCGCCGCCCTGGAAGCTGTAGTGGCCGTGCACTTTCGCGTCGGCGATGATCAGCTCGATCCGGATGGCGGGGAAGGTCGTCATGATGCTTTTGAACTCCTCCGTAAAGGCCCCCAGCAATGCTTCGTTGATGGAACCGGAGGTGTCGACGGCGACGCAGAGGCTGAGCGTATCGCTGGCCAGGGAGGGCAGCGCGACGCCACGGTAGAGGTGTTTCTTGTTCGGCGGCATGAAAGCGTAGTTGTTGCGCATGTGCTTGTTGACGGCGTTGTAGAGTTCGAAACGCCAGTCGACGTCGGCGGCCTTGACCTTCTTGCCCAGCCGCTCCATCCCCGAGGGCATCGCGCTTTTGCGCTGCGCGACCTCCTGGGCGACGGAGGAGGCGTACTGCCACTCCGACTCGTTCTGGGCGTCGAGCTCCTCTTCGATATTGCCGAGGTTGGAGAAAGCGCCGCTGTCCTCCTCTCCTTCACCGCCTTCAGCCGATCCGCCCGGCATCCCCGGCGGGGGAGGCACGTCGTCCTCGCCGCCGAAGGCGTCGTCAATGTTGCTGTAATAGCTCTCTTTGAGGGCGTCGTAGATCTCCTCGGCGTACATCCCCTCGAACTCTTCGTTGAAGTTGGCGCCCTGGGGAATGGCGAGGCCGTTTTTGTGCAGGAGGTTGTTGATGGCGTAGTCGGTGGCCAGCTGCCAGAGTCCCCCTTTGCGTCCCAGCTGGCGCTGCTGGTGCGAGAGGACGTGGTGCATGACGCAGTTGGTGAGGATGAACATCACTTCCTCGATGCTGCGGCGCCCCATGAACTCCGGGTCGTACAAAAAGCGCTTGCCGTTGCTGGCATAGCCGCGCAGCCCCTCTTTGGGCTCCTGTTTCAGGCGGGAGGCGAGCATCCCGAAGTAGGGATGCTTCATCGTCAGCTGGGACTTGGCTTTGGTCAGTAGCTGTTCAGGGGTCAAAACAGGCCCTTAGTGCAGGAGGTTGTTGAACTGGCGCATCCAGAGCGTCCAGCTGTCGACGTGGTCGAGCTCGATCTTGCGTTCGCGCAGGTCCTGGATGATCATGACGGCAAATTCGCCAGGCATCTTGAGGGTGTAGGCGATGAGGTTGTTGAGCTTTTTGCTGCTGGTCCCTTCGCCCACGCGCATGGCCAGGGCGGTGCTGAGCATATGCAGGGCTGCCGGTTCCGTCGGGACGGCGGAGACGCTGCCGTCAAAAATGCCGTCGAGGTCGGGGAGTTCGCCCGCGACGACTTTGAAACCGAGGAAGGCTGCGGCGAGGTCTTCGCCAATGGCGCCGGCGACCAGGGGCATGATCAGGTCGGGGTCGGGCTCGGAGGCGACAATCTCGTTGACGTACTCCCAGGTCCGCGGCGTCGCGAAGGAGCGGCTGTCGTCCTTGCCCTGTCCGAAGGTGAAGAGCGCGTCGGGGCGGTAGGAGATAAAGGCGATGATGGCGGGATCGATGCCGGCGCCGACGGCCCACTGTTTCCAGTCCTCGACGCTTGCTTCCATCTCCAGGTGCACAAAGCGGTTGGCCAGCGGTGCGGCCATGCGGAAGACGACACCGCGGTCGCTTTCGCGGTTACCGGCGGCGACGATGGCCCATCCGTCGGGCAGCTGGTATTCGCCGATCTTTCGGTCGAGGATGAGCTGGTAGGCCGAGGCCTGCACCATCGGCGCGGCGGTGTTGAGCTCATCGAGGAAGAGGATGCCCTCCGCCTTGCTTCCGTCGGGCAGGAAGGAAGCGGGGGCCCAGACGGCTTCGCCAGTGTCTGCGTTAAAGAAGGGGATGCCCCGCAGGTCGGTCGGGTCGAGCAGGGAGAGACGAAGGTCGATGTAGGCGATTTTCTTCTCCTTGGCGATCTGGGCGACGATGGAGGATTTGCCGATGCCCGGAGGCCCCCAGAGGAAGACGGGTACCTTGCGGTCGGTGAGGTGGGTCAGGGAGCGTTTCGTGCTTATCGGGTTCATGGCGGTCCTTGCAATACTATATAGTTGTCGCCGACGCCATTGCAATTTTGATACGAACGGGTTAAAAGAGATAAAAAGACTCTTTTTAATGACAAATATCTCGGTTTTTCTGACAAATATGACAAAATTGTCGTAATATTTTATTTTTAGTATGAAAATTGCATATATTCGGAGTGAAAAACGGGAACACGAATTGTATCAGTAGGGGTAAATCTAGGAGCCCGAGAGACTCCGCCTAAAGGATACAAAATGTTTGAATGTGAAATGATTGAACTGGAAGATTTTAGTTTTAACCACCTGCTGCACCACTATGATGACTGCAACTGTGAAAACATGCACTTCAACGAAGAGTTTGACTGCATTGATGCTCTGGCGGACTGCTGCGAAGAGATCCTCTGGGACTGATATCTGCTGCGAGGGTACCCCTGAAGCCCCTTGTGCCAACGGCCTGAGGGGTGCCCTTTTAAGACTTCGCTCTTAAGCACCACCCCGGCGACGGCACTCTCCTCCATACAATCCGCCGCCGCTTGCCCTATGTTTAAAATACGTACCGGTTCTCCCCGGTACGCTCCTCCTAAAAGATCGACAATCCTGTTTTACTGGTAAAGAGCTCCAACGCTTTCGTGCCCGCCAGGGAGTTGCCCTGTTCGTTCAGTGCCGGCGACCAGACACAGAGGCTCAGCTTTTTCGGAATAACGGCGACGATCCCCCCGCCGACACCGCTTTTGCCGGGCAGACCGACATGAAAGGCGAAATCGCCCGAAGCGTCGTAGTGGCCGCAGGTAAGCATGACGGCGTTGATCCGCTTCGCCTGCTGCGGGGTGATGAATTTTTTGCCCGTAATAGGGTCTTCGCCGTGGTTGGCGAGGTAGAGCATGGCACGCGACAGCGTGCGGGTGTTCATCGCGATGGCGCAGTGCTCAAAATAGGTATGCACGACTTCCAGAACATCATTGTCGAGGTTGCCGAAACTCTTCATCAGGTTTGCCAGTGCGCGGTTACGGTAGCCGTGCTGCATCTCCGACTCCGTAACGATCTTGTCGCTTTCGATCATCCCGTTGCCGGCGATCTCCCGGATAAACCCGAGGATCTCTTTGGAGGTGAGGGCCACGGAACCGTAGTGCGAGATCAGTGCGTCGGTAACGTTGATGGCCCCGGCATTGATAAAGGGGTTGCGGGGGATGCCGTGTTCGTATTCGAGCTGGACCAATGAGTTGAAGGGGTTTCCGGAGGGTTCGCGGCCGACGCGGCGGTAGAGGTCATAGCCGTAGGCGTCGAGCGCCAGCGTGAAGGTAAAGACCTTGGAGATGCTCTGGATCGAGAAGTGGGTATCGGCGTCCCCGACGCTGTATTGCGTCCCGTCGAACATTGTCAACGTCATCCCGAACTGCTGCGGGTCGACTTCCGCCAGGGCGGGGATATAATCGGCGACTTTCCCCTCACCGAGATACGGTTTGATCTCTTCGGCAATCTCGTTCAGTACGGCCTGGTAGTCCATCATTTTCCTCCTTGCTTTTCCATTTCCAGTATCAATGTGATGTTGAAGTCGCAGTTTTCGGCTTTTTGGTCTTTGGAATGTATAGGAATCCGATATGTTTTCCCACTCGATGCTTGATTAAATAAAACATATGAGTTAAAGCGCTCTTTGGTGTTTACATAGCTATTCTCTATGAAATCTATAGAACCCTTCGGAATAGTAATTCCTTTGTTTCTAAGATATCCTTTGCATGAAAAAAGATTCCACTCTTCGTCTTTCAGCTCTGGTGAAACAGCTGCTTGTTTGGGGTTTACCAACTGCTTTGGAAAAAATCTTGCGCACTGCATCATAAAAGCCTGTATGATCGGTCGCTTGTATCTGAAATAGATTTTCCGCTCCACATCATCGCGTACGCCGTTGCTGTTCACATCCACACCGAGCAGCGTCGCACTGTTGACTTTGGGATCGGGCTCGGGCGGAAGCCGATGCCCGTTGATGACAATGGAAGAGTCATCGGCGAAACAAAACGACAAAAAAAGGACGGAGACCGACACAAAAAACGGACATATACGTTTGATAATGGACCCTTCCGCTTCAATCTGCTATATCATATCACATTACCGACACAAGAAATTGATGACGGAGAAGGTACGGAAGTACGGTAAACAGGCGGCAGACCCCTTTTGGGAACTGTTAATGCATGTAGTTGATAGTATTTATCCTTTAGTTAAAACCCATATCACTAATCATTAAAGGGGACCCCATGAAAATCGGCGTGCCAAAAGAAGTTAAAACAGAAGAGTACCGGGTGGCGGTGACGCCTTCGGGGGTCAAGGAGCTGGTCAAAAACGGCCATACGGTCTATGTGCAGACCAGTGCGGGCGAGGGCAGCGGCTTCAGCGATGATGACTATGCCGCGGCCGGTGCCGAACTGCTGGAAGGCGCCGCGGCCGTCTTCGACGCGGCGGAGCTTATTGTCAAGGTCAAGGAGCCGATCGCGCAGGAGTACCCCCTGTTCAAGGAGGGGCAGACCCTCTTTACCTACCTGCACCTGGCCGCGGACGAAGCGCAGACCAAATTCCTGCTGGAGAAGAAGATCAAGGCCTACGCCTACGAGACGCTCAAGGTGGACCGCCGTCTGCCGCTGCTCGAGCCGATGAGTGAGGTCGCCGGGAAGATGGCGGCGATCATGGGCGGCTTCTACCTGGGACGCTACCAGGGCGGCCGGGGTATCCTGCCCGGCGGGGTTGTCGGGACGCCGCGTGCCGACGTCATGATCCTCGGCGGCGGTGTCGCCGGGCTCTCCGCGGCCCAGGTCGCGGCGGGGATGGGGGCGAAGGTGACGATCCTCGACATCAACCTTGCGCGCCTGCACTACCTTAACGACGTGCTTCCTGCCAACGTCAGCACCTTGTACAGTACGACCGACGCCATCGAGTCGCTGCTGCCGAAGACGGACATCGTTATCGGTACGGTGCTGATCCCGGGGGCAAAGGCCCCGAAGCTGATCACGAAGGAGATGCTCTCTATCATGCAGGAGGGCAGTGTGCTGATCGACGTCTCCATCGACCAGGGCGGCTGTTTCGAAACCTCCAGGGCGACGACACACACCGAACCGACCTACGTTGTCGACGGGGTCGTGCACTACTGCGTCGCCAATATGCCGGGGGCCTACCCGCGCACCTCGACAATGGCGCTCACGAACGCGACACTGCCCTACCTGCTGAAACTGGCGGAATTCGGCGGCGAAGAAGCGTACGTGAAGTTCCCGCTGCTGCACAGTGCGCTCAATACCTATGACGGTAAGCTCACCAACCTGGCCGTCGCCGAAGCGCACGGGCTCGAATACTGCGAGCTGTGAGGCCTTCGGGCCCGAACCAACGGCAAGCGCGTATTTCAGTGCGCCAGCTTCTCCGCAATCTCCCCGACACGATTGAACATCGCTGAAGGGGAGTGCTCCATCAGGGCATCCCCTTTCGTATACCCCCATGTAACGGCACCGAAATCCATATTGACGGCCCGTGCGGCGTTCAGGTCCCTGATCTCGTCACCGATATAGATGGCCTCTTCCGCGGCCAGGCCGCTCTTTCGCAGGATGGTTTTCAGCTTGGACGCTTTTCCGAACAGGCTTGTACCGTATTGCGGGTAGCGCAGCAGCCCCGTATTTTCCTTTCCCAGGATTTTCAGGACATTTTCGTGCGAGTTGCTCGTGACGAGGCTGAGGGTGATGCCCTGTTCCGACAGGGTGTGCAGCATTTCCGTTACCGCGGGAAACATGGGAATATCGCCGACATTCTGTGCCATCCGCTTCCTGAAAACGGCGGCGACCATCGGCACTTTCCATAAGGGGATACGGAGCTGCCTGATGATGCGTTTCGCATCATAGTGCCGCAGGGTCTCGACCTGTTCCGGGTCTATTTTTCTGAAATGGTGTTTTTCCGCCAGGGCGTTGACGGCGTGCAGGAAAAAGGGAAAAGAGTCGGCAAGGGTACCGTCGAAATCGAAAATGACGAGCTTGTACTTCACGGTGTCTCTCTGAACGATATTTTTCTACTTATCACTGCTTATTATACTATGCGGGACGTATCCGCCGTGTTGGTATGGAGAGAGAGTTGGAAAGCAGGATATCGGGCGGGCCTCCCCACCCGGACTTATTTCTTCCGCAGCAGACGGAGGATCTTCGGGGTGACGGCGAGGTCGAGGGCCGTGAAGTCGTCGGGGTTCTTGATGGCGACGTCGGCACCCGCGTCCACGAGCATTTTCACCATCGCCTCTTTGCCGCTGGAAGCGGCGTACATCAGGGAGGTGACGCCGTTGACGTTCGCCGTATCAAGCTCGATGCCCGCGTCGATGAGCATGGAGACGACCTCGGGGTTCTCGCCGAAGCAGGAGAGCCACAGCGCGGTATTGCCGTCGACGTTCTTGAGCATGATGTCCGCGCCGGCGTCGAGCAGTTCGCGCACGATCGCGGCATTGCCTTCGCGGGCGGCCTTCATCAGGGCGGTATTGCCGTAGCTGCCCTGAAGGTCAAGGTTCCCGGCGTCGTAGTCGTTCGCCGCCAGCCATGTCAGTGTGGTTTCGGTCACGGTTGTCTCCTTGGACTATTTTTTCAGGCCCGCAAGGGCGAGGGCGTGCTTGGTCGCCCGGGCGATGATGCTGTGTTCGGGGCGGAACATCGCGTCCGAGATCGTTTTGACCGCCGGGAAGATCTCGTCAAAGCCGTGCTCGGGGAAACCGCTCTGCAGCATGATCTTGTCCATGGAGAGGCCGGCGAGGACCTCATGGTCGAATGCGCCGACATTGGAGGGGCCGATGGCCACGAAGAACTGCTCGAGGTCGTCATGCGCCTGCGTGGCGTTGAGGATGACCCCCCGGTCGCCGCGTTCGATCAGCAGGGAGCGGAGGGTATCGTCAAGAGCGCTTTCATCCACAAAGAGCGGTTTGTCCGCGATGGACGCCGCACGCAGTTCGTCGGCACTGTTGACGCGGTAGCCGACGCATTTCGCATTCGACTGCTCGCCCAGGGCAATGGGGGCGGTGTAGAAGAGGGCCGTGTACGCTTCGGCATCCTCTTTGGCCTTTTCCAGGGCCGCTTCGTCTTCGGGCTGCAGAAAAAAGATCTGCACCATCGTATCTTCGATGATCTCGTCGATCTCGTCGAGAAAATCCTCATTGGTTGCTTTAACGTTGACATCAATCGTCATATATAGAAACTCCTCCTCGTTAGTGCAAGGAGGGATATGCAAGTCCGGTTCCGAGGTTTTTTCAGAGGCTGATCGCGGCGAGGGAGGGGAAGACGGCATCGGGGGTGATGCCGCGTGCGAGGTCGGCGGGTGCGTATTTTCCCGTCTCGACGAGGATGCCCTGCAGGCCCGCCGCCTGCGCACCGCCGACATCGCTTTCGACGTCGTCGCCGATCATGACCGCCGCCTCGGGCGTGATGCCCATCTGCGCACAGGCCAGACGGTAGAAGGCGCTGCTCGGTTTGCCGATGACCGTTGCCGTTTTCCCCGACGCGTACTCCAGGGCCGCGACGAAGCCGCCGGCATCCATACTGAGGCGGCCGCCGTGGTCTTTGAAATAGCGGTTTTTCGCCGCGGCAAGGAGCTCGCCGCCTTCCATCAGGGTACGGAAGGCTTCATTGAAGCGTGTATAGGTGAAGTTTTCCTGGGCGTCGCCGACGACGACACAGCGGCAGGGGGCGTCGGGCAGGTCGTCGAAAAACGCCTCGGCGGCGTCCGTGAGGAGGAAGGTTGCCCGGCTTTGGCGTTCGGTAAGGTACGCTTTGGTGACGTCCAGGGCGGTGATCACTTCCGAGGCCGTGATCGCAAATCCCATCCGCTGCAGTTTTGCGACCACTTCCGCACCCGTCTTCTGGGTCGTGTTGGTCAGGAAGCGGACGGGATAGCGCGCTTTGAGCCGCGCGACTGCTTCGACGGCGCCGGGATAGGGGGTGTCGCCTTCGTAAAGCACACCGCCGATATCGCACAGGACGCCTCTGATGATCGAAGTGTTCATAAAATGTTCTCTTTTCCCGGGATATTTTTGAAGTATACCCCATGGGGCCCTTTGTGTATGCCTAAAAAGCAGGCAGGGATCCAGCGTATAACGGCGGCAGTGATGTTACAATGGGAACATGACAAACATGCAAGGCCGAGCGGATGTCTGATTCGCCGCACTACATCGTTTTCACTGACCTAGATGCCACACTGCTTGATCACGAAACCTACTCGCATTCGGCGGCGCAGCCCGCGATCGACTACCTGATACGTGAAGAGATACCGCTGGTTTTCGTGACCAGCAAAACGCAGCCTGAAGCCGTCAAACTCCAGGAGAAACTGGGACTCTGTGCCCCCTTCATCGTGGAGAACGGCGGGGCGATCTTCATCCCGCGTTGCTGCAGCCGCTTTTACGGCGCAGATCATGAGGCTGATTACGAGGTGATTACCCTCGGGGCGGCCTATGACGCCTGTACGAACCTGCTGGACAACCTGAAAACCCGCTTCCGCCTGAGAGGTTTTTCGCATATGCACCATGACGAGGTGGCCGAACGGACGGGACTGCAGAGCGAAAGCGCCGTGATGGCGAAAACGCGCTACTGCTCCGAACCCTTTATTATGGAAGACGAGAGCCTGCTTGATGACCTGATAGCGGCCGTTTCGGCCGAGGGTTTCATGATCACCAAGGGGGGGCGCTTTTACCATCTTATCGGGCGGAACCAGAGCAAGGGGAGTGCGGTCGAAGCACTGCTCGAGCGCGCCGAGGCGTCGACGGGGATCCGTTTCAGATCCATCGCGCTGGGAGACAGTGAAAACGATTTCTCGATGCTGCAGAGTGTCGATATCCCAGTGCTTATTCCCAAGCACGACGGCAGCTATGCCGCTATCAGCCTGCCCAATCTCATCAAGGCGCCCTATCCGGGGCCCAGAGGCTGGAATGCCGTTTTGCAGGAGCTTTTCGGTGTTGCCTGAGCTCGCAGCCCTCTTCGAGGCGGCGGTCGATGCGGTGATGCCGCAGCAGATGCTCCCGGAGCGGATGCAGCTTCATGACGGGATGCTCTGCATTGATGACAGAGAGTTCGACCTGGAACGCTACCGCCGCCTCTACCTTTGCGGTGCGGGCAAAGCGGCACTGCCGATGGCCGAAGCGTGCGAGGGCATTCTGGGGGCACGCATCGCCGGCGGGGTGATCGTCACGCCCGAAGCGGAACGTCCGCTGCGCTACTGCCGCTACGTCCACAGCACCCATCCCATCCCTTCCGAAGAGAGCGTTGCGGCGGCAGAGCAGTTGATGGCGCAGTTCGCGGCGGCGGAAGAGGGGGACCTGATCCTTTTTCTGCTCAGCGGCGGCACCTCCGCGCTGATTGAGAAACCGCAGCCGCCGGTGACGCTGGAAGCGATGGCGGAGACGACCAGGCTGCTGCTGGAGAACGGCTGCAGCATCGAGGAGACGAACAGTGTGCGCAAGCATCTCTCCATGATCAAAGGGGGGCGGCTGGCGCAGATGACGAAGGCGACCGTGATCGTGCTGGTCATCTCCGACGTCATCGGGGACGATCTCGAAACCATCGGGTCGGCCCCGCTCTACTGCGACCGCAGCACCTATGCCGGCGTCACGGCGATGCTGAAGGAGAAGGGGCTGTTTGAGAGGCTCCCTGCCACGGTACGCGACGTCCTGGCGGAGGGGGAGCGCGGTGCCATTGCCGAAACGCCGACGGAACCGCTGCCGGGCGTGACGCATCTGATGATCGGCAGCAACAAGCAGGCGCTGGAAGCCGCGGCGGCCTGCGGCGTGGAGCACGGCCGGGACGTCCGGGTCGTCGAAACCCCCATCGAGGGGGACGTCGAAGCAGCGGCCGCGGCATTCTGCCGCCGCTTCGAGATGCTGCCGCCGGGTACCCTGCTGCTGCAGGGCGGCGAAACGACGGTGACGGTCTCGGGCAACGGAAAAGGGGGACGGAACCAGCATTTCGCGCTTCATTGTTTGAAACGTTTAAAAACAAATATCGGTTACGATATCATATGTGCCGGTACCGACGGGATCGACGGCAATTCGGATGCGGCCGGGGCCCGCATCTCCGACGCGCTCTATCGGCAATGCACTCCCGGGGAGATCGACGACGCCCTGGCACGTTTCGACTCCAACACGTTTTTCGCCGAGAAAGCGGCACTCATCAAGACCGGCTACACCGGCACCAATGTCATGGATGTGGTATTAGCTTACAAAGGAGAGGAAAATGGCTGACTTTTTTCAAAACGGGGTGATCACGTCACTGCAACGGGTAGGGGGCAGAAGCCTTGAAGCGATGGAGAAGGACCTTGAACACATGTCCGAACGCCGCAAAATGGTCCTGCTGCTTCCCGCACTCTACAGCGAGTTCGAGACCCCGGCGATGCATACGATCATCGAAGAGCTCAAGCATGTCCGCTACCTGCACCGCATCATCCTCGGCCTTGACCGCGCGACCCGCGAACAGTTTCTCGAAGTCAAAAAACTGATGGTCCAGCTGCCGTGCGAAGTGGAGATCCTCTGGAACGACGGCCCGCGCATCCAGGAGCTCTACGCGGAGCTGACCCGCGAAGGGTTCCCCTGCCTGAAAGATCCGGGCAAGGGGCGCAACGTCTGGACGATGATCGGTTACGGCCTGACGGGGGAGGAGAACTACGCCTTTGCCCTGCACGACTGCGACATCGTCAACTACTCGCGCGAGATCGTTGCCCGCCTTTTTTACCCCATCGTCCACCCGGCCCTGGACTACGAGTTCAACAAAGGGTACTACTCCCGGGTGACGAACAAGCTCCACGGCAGGGTGACGCGCCTCTTTTACACCCCGCTGATCCATGCCCTGGAGAAGGTGATGGGCACGAACCGATACCTCGAGTACATGGACAGCTTCCGCTACGCGCTCTCCGGGGAGTTCGCCTTTATCCGCTCGCTGGGGCGCGGGATCGCGATTTCACCGACCTGGGGGCTGGAGGTCTCGACGCTCAGCGAGGTCTACAAGAACACCTCCAATCGCCGCATCTGCCAGACGGAGATCATGGATACCTACGAGCATAAGCACCAGGACCTCGGCAACAAGGCGGAGGGCGGCGGCGTCTACAAGATGGCCGGCGACATCGCCAAGGCGCTCTTCCGGGTGATGGCACAGGAGGGGATCGTCTTTACCGAGTCGCATTTCAAGACCCTGCTGGCGACCTATTTCCAGGAGTCGCGTTTCGAGATCTCCAAGTACGTGGCGCTCTCCAAGCTCAACGGCCTGGAGTACAACCGCGAGAAGGAGATCAGCGCCGTCGAAGCCTTCCAGGACGCTATCGAGGAGGCGGCCAAGGAGTTCTTCGAAAATCCGCTCGGCGTACCGTCGATGTCCCCGTGGATTACCGTCCGATCGGTGCTGCCGGAGTTCTCGGAGAAGTTCGCCCGTGCCGTCGCCTTGGATGCGCAGGAGGCGTAACGCATGATCCAGTACGAACCGCATTCGATACGGGAGCGTTTGACGGTCCTCTACACGCCCGAAGACGCGGACAACGCCTATAAGGGCATCCGGGAGCTGATCAACGGCTACCGCGAACGGATCACCTCCTATGACTATCACCTCAGCGAGAAAGATGCCATTCTCATTACCTACGGCGACCAGGTGCAGAGTCCGCCCGAACCGCCGCTCAAAGAGCTCAACGACTTCCTGGTGTCGCATATCGACGGGCTCGTCAACGCGGTGCACCTGCTGCCGTTTTACCCCTACTCCTCCGATGACGGCTTCTCCGTGGTCGATTACAAGGCGGTCGACCCGCACTGCGGCTCCTGGAGCGAGGTGGAACAGCTGGGCACCCATTTCCGCCTGATGTTCGATGCGGTCATCAACCATGTCTCGCAGTTCTCCGACTGGTTCAAGAAGTACCTCGAGGGCGACCCCGACTATGCGAACTTTTTTATCGATGCCGATCCCACCCAGGACCTGAGTTCCGTCGTACGGCCGCGCACCTCGCCGCTGCTGCACGAGTTCAAAGACGCCGAGGGGCGGATTCGCTATATCTGGACGACCTTCAGCCGGGACCAGGTCGACCTCAACTATGCCAACTACAAGGTACTGCTGGCCGTGCTCGACGCGCTCTTCTTCTACATCGAAAAAGGGGCGACGCTGCTGCGGCTGGATGCGATCGCTTTCGTCTGGAAGGAGATCGGTACGCCCAGCGTCCACCTCCCGCAGACCCACGAACTGATCCAGTTGATGCGGGAGGTGCTGCACAAGGTCGCCCCCGAAGTCATCATCATCACCGAGACGAACGTGCCGCACCAGGAGAACATCTCCTACTTCGGCAGCGGCGACGACGAGGCACAGATGGTCTACAACTTCGCGCTCCCCCCGCTGCTGGCGCATTCGGTCCTGACGGGGAGCCCGGCCAAGCTGCTCGCCTGGGCGCGCACACTGACGCTGCCCAGCGACAAGGTCTGCTTCTTCAACTTCACCGCCTCGCACGACGGGGTGGGGCTACGGCCCGTGAGCGAGCTCCTTGACATCGAGGATATCGCGGCCCTGGAGGCGGCGGCGAAACGTTCGGGCGGCCTGGTCTCGTACCGGGCGAATGCCGACGGTACGCAGAGCCCCTATGAGCTCAACTGCAGCTACATCGATCTGCTCACACCGCCGGATGCGGACGATGCCGTCCGGGCGAAGCGGATGCTGCTGACCCAGGCCGTGGCCCTTGCGATGCCCGGAGTGCCGGGGATCTACTTCCACTCGCTGTTCGGTTCGCGCAACTATCTCGAGGGTGTCAAGATGACGGGCATCAACCGCTCCATCAACCGCGAGAAGTTCAACTCCAACTGGCTCGACGAGCAGCTGCAGAAGGAGGGCGGGCTGGAGCGCCGGGTCTACCTGGCCTACAAACGGCTGCTCTCCATCCGGATCAACGAGACGGCCTTCGATCCCTTCGGGCCGTTCATTTTCCTCGATCTGCACCCGTCGCTTTTCTGTCTCCAGCGCGAGAGCCGCGAACTGGACAGCCATATCCTGGCCGTCCACAACTTCAGCGGCGAGACGGTCCGGTTCCATCTGCCCGATTACCTTGAACTACCTGCGACGGAGTGCATCAGTAACATCTATGTAACGTCGGAGACACTGCAGATTGAAAGTTACGGAGTGATGTGGATAAAATGCCGTATCGATGTCGAGGCGTTCGAGGCGTGCTGCAACCAGGCGCTGCCCATCATCAATGAAAAGGAGTTTGAATGATTACAAAATGTCTATTTCCCGCTGCCGGATACGGCACGCGCTTTCTGCCCGCGACCAAGGCGATGCCCAAGGAGATGCTGCCCATCCTCACCAAGCCGCTGATCCAGTACGGGGTGGAAGAGGCCAACGACGCCGGCTGTGACGTTATGGCCGTCATTACGGGGCGCGGCAAACGGGCCATTACCGATCATTTCGACATCAGCTACGAGCTGGAACATCAGATCAAGGGCTCCTCGAAGGAGTCGCTGCTCAAAGACATCCGCCGCCTTATCGACAGCTGCACCTTCACCTATACGCGCCAGAACGAGATGAAGGGGCTCGGCGACGCCATCTACAAAGGCAGAGTTTTGGTCGGCGAGACGGACCCTTTTGCCGTCATCCTCGCCGACGACCTCTGCATCAATCCCAAGGGCGACGGGGTCCTCAAGCAGATGGTGGAGCTGTACAACAAGTACAAGTGCTGCATCGTCGCCATCATGGAGGTCCCGAAGGAGCAGGTCCATAAGTACGGCGTTATCGCCGGGCGCGAAATCGAAGAGGGCGTTTTCATGGTCGACGACATGGTGGAAAAACCGGACAACGACAAAGCGCCGTCCAATCTGGCCATTATCGGCCGCTACATCCTCACCCCGGATATCTTCGAAGTGATCAAGAACACCAAGCCGGGCAAGAACGGCGAACTGCAGATCACCGACGCCCTCCTGACGCAGGCGAAAAAGGGGATGGTCCTGGGCTACAAGTTCAAGGGCAAGCGTTTCGACTGCGGGAGCGTCGACGGTTTCGTCGAAGCGACAAACTATTTCTACGAACTCGAAAAGAAAGCCGAAGCGAAGGCGGAGAAGCAGTAACCTTCTCCCCGCGGCTCCCCTTTCATACTGCTACTGCGTGACGGCCGGCACGGTCGCACGGTTTCATTATCAATCTCGATGTATGACCGGAAGGTGTTGTTTTGGTGTGAGGGTGAAAGGCTCGCGGTGTCAGCAGCACCGCGAATGCAAGGGAGTAGAAGAACAAAAACGTAATGGCTCGACTTTCAAAAGAAAGTCTGATACAAATCAATCGCATCGGAATGCTTACCCTTTTACGGGTACACACAGTATAGAATATTTGTCAAGCGTACTATGCAATTTTATGATTAACTTTTAATCAATTGCTTTTCGGGATTGTACAAAAGGTAGATCAGGCGCCAAAATGTGCTAGGTTTTCAAGAGAGGAGCAGCCGGTCGATCGCCGCAATCTCCTCGGGTGCCAGGCGGATCTCCGGGACGTGAAGGTCTTCTTGCATGTGCACGGATGAGGTCGTGCCGTCGAGGGGGGTGATCCCTTTGGCGATGAGGTAGGCATAAAAGATCTGTGGGGTACCGATGCGCCGGGCCATCGCGGCGCGGATGACCGGCTCGCTGCCGAGCAGGTGGGGGTTGGCGGTCAGGCTCCAGAAGCTCTGGTAGCGGATGGCGTTTGCGTCGCAGAAGGCGCGCAGCTCCACATCATAGCCGGAATCGGCGTAGAAGCGGTTCTGGAGCACCGCCGGTTTGACCTCCGCTTCGTCAAAAAGCCGCTGCAGGGTGCGCAGATCATAGCAGTTGCTGATTCCGAGCTGCCGCGCGTTGCCCTCTTTTGCAATCGTCTCCATGGCGCGCCAGACGGCAAGCAGCTGCGAAAAGGGGAAGAGCGGCGAGTGCAGGACATACGAATCGACATAATCGGTGCGCAGATTGTCCTGCGAAACGCGGAACGATTGGCGGACCTGCTCCGCAAGCGCAGCTTTTCGGTCATAGGGGGTGTTCTCCGGATCCTGCCCGTCTACGGGGGTGAACTTGGTCTGCAGGAAGAGCGCTTCGCGTTCGAGGCCCTCGGCGCGCATCACCTCGAGGGCCTCGCCGACACCGGCCTCATGGTAGTGGCGGGGCTGGCAGGCCGTATCGATGCCGCGGAACCCGCAGCGCAGTGCCGCTTCGACCAGGGGGGCCGTCTGCTCTTTTTTCCAGGCCGTTCCGTAGATGAGTGTGGGCATCTCGACGCCGGCACGCGTGTGAAGCGTCTTAACCATAAACTTTCTCCGTTTCGACTGTTTTGAGGAACATCGCCAGCTGCGAGTCGATATTGATGATGTGGCGCCGGAACTTTTCATAGGCGTAGTCGTCGATATAGGAGCGCCCGAAGGGGGGAAGCTTTCGTGCTTTTTGCAGGAAGTAGCGCATCTCGGAGAGCAGGGTCTCATGTTCGTCATGGTGTTCCTGAAGACCGTAGAAGCCGAGGCTCCGCATCAGCTCTTCCTCCATGGCGAAGTGGGCTTCCGTATGCTCGACAAGCGCGGAGAACCCCTCGACGAAGTCACTGCCCGAAGCCGCTTTAACACGGGCGAGGCACTGCAGAAACTCCGTGTGGGTCTCGTCCATCACCTCTATGCCGAGAGTCAGCTCTTCCATTCGATGCTCCTTCACACTGCCGTGTCTTTACCGCGCCCTGTGCAACTTTCATGCGATACCCCTGTATCGCACGGAATATGCAGTACTTTATCCAAAACGCCTGAAAGCGGGCGAAGAGGAGATAACGATGCTATCGACGTTCAATGCACTCAAAGCCGTCTACGCTTCGCGCGAAATCACGATGGATGATCTTGAAGTCCTGCAGCAGTACGATTTTATCCACTTCGAAAACCGGGGCATCAGCCGTTCGGAAACGGATTGCCTGCTCTGTGAGGTGCGCTGCGAACCCTTTGCGACTTTTCTGACGGCGATTACCGCGGCCGTTTTCGAGTCGGCGGAAGTCCTGCGCGACATGATCACAAAGACAGGCCTCGGGCTTTTCGAGGAGAAGAGCGATGATGTAGCACTGCTCAGTTTCATGAGCGAGGATAAAGCGGTGGAGATTATCGCCAGTGTTGCACCGGACGGCAGTGTCAGTATCGACGCGGGTGATATCGAAGTGCTGCCTTTTTTCCAGGTCTATCTGCGCGTGCAGCACTGAGGCGCGCGGGCCTTAGTGGTGCTCGTGGCTGCCGCAGCCGCAGCCGCCCTGGAGCATCCCGATGACGAAGTGGTCGTCGACTTCGGTGACATCGAAGTGGTGTTTGCCGCAGAAGCTGTTCTTCATAAAGGAGAGTTGCGCTTCCGCGGCGCTTTTGGCGCTCTCTTTGTTATCGTAGGAGACGATCTGGTCGAGGCCGTTTCTTTTGGCGCAGCTGCAGAGTTTTTCAATGATGACATGGTGTTCCATAACAGGTTCCTTGAGTGGTTTGGTACAAAATGCAACCGCCGTTCCTGCCGGGCACCGTGACGCCCGCCGCTGCCGCACACTTTGGCTGTTTGCCATACTTCACTATTATCGTTGTACTACTGTTTCACGCGGGGGTGCAGACGCGTCCTCCCGGTGTGTTGATCATTACCGGCGCTTTCGCCGGGCAAGCGGAAAAACGCTGATATTTCGGTACGATTCCCGTTTCACGATTACTGCATGGTTTCACTGTACAGTTGTCTTATTCATTGACAAAGGAGCGATTATGAAACGAATGACAGCATTGATTTCGGCAGTCTTCGTCGCAGGGACCGTTTTTGCGTCCGTCCCGACGGAATCACGCCCGCTGCAGGTGCGTAAAGTGGTTCACCTCCAGAGTGCCCCGGAGGCTGTTGAAAAGCCCGAAGCGCTTCCTCCGGCTTCCAAACCGGCCAAGGATTTCGGCAAACTGAACGACCGGAAACTCCCCAACGTCTTTTATCTTCCGAAGCCGGAGGTGTCCGATGAAGCGCAGTAAAGTTATGCTCAGGCTCACCGTACTGCTGATGCCGCTCTGGCTGTTGTCCGGCTGTTTTATCTATGTCGAGGACAACGACCCGCATATCCCCTACGTGCCGGCGACACTGGTGATCCATAATGATATAGACTCCTGGGGCGATATCTGGTATGCCTATGCCGCGCCTTCCACGGCTTCGAGCTGGGGGAACGAGCTGCTGGGCGCGGATGTGCTCTACCCGGGGGACGATCTGGTACTCGATATCTATGAATGCGACCAGAATTATGATATCAGCGTGGAGTATGATGACGGTACCGTCATTGAAGACTGGGGCGTATGGGTACCGTGCGGCGTGACGACGTACGTCACATACTTACACTAAGTGCGGCTCAGCCCTCGATAAGCTGTCCGCGGAAGTAGAGCTTCTGTTTTGGGGCGGGTGCTGCAGGCTCGGCGGCGACCGTCACCGGTTCCGGTGCGACCATCAGTTCATCGAACTTCGTCTGCGGCGTTGCCAGCATGACACTCTCAAAGGCGCGCAGCCGTTTGAGCAGCGCGTCCGAGACGTTTAAGAGCTCCTCGTAGTAGTTCTGGGCGAGTTTCAGGTCGCTGGCGCTCGCCTTTTTCGATCCGAACACCCCCATCAGTCCCCCCGATTTTCCGGCAAACAGCGTGGCATAGATCTTCAGATAGATATCGTAACACTCGGTATGGAGTGTGATCATTTCATCAATGACGCTTTTGGCGTTGGAGGTGGAAAAGACCATCGCATCGTCATAGAGCCAGCGGCTGAAGTCGCTGTCGGACTGGTTGACGGGGACGGCATCCTTTTCTTGGCTGACCCCGGAGACCATCAGTTTGATCTGGTTGATCCATTTGAGCTGGTGTGTTCGTGCATTTCGAATATTCTGAATATAGTTTTCTTTTGATGCCATAATGACCTCCGCGAATAATACGCAAGTGTACGACACGGCCGGAAGATTTTCGGCGATAATATGGATAAAAAATAATCAGCTATCGGATTAATATGATCATCAAAAAGTCACATTAATCCACCGGCAGTTTCCGCTGCAGGGCATCATGCCGCAGGATGAGTGAACGTGCGTCCATGCCGACCTTCAAAAAGAGCAGGACGATCAGCCCGGCAACGGGCTGTCCCAGGGCCGCGACGAGAAAACCGCCGCCGATCAGGCCGATGTGCAGGACGGCAACGCGACCGTAGGGCGCGCCCATCCACTCCCGTAGGGTGGTGCGCTCATAGTCGCCGCTGCGGACATAATCGACGTAGAAGGAGACGGCGTGGCTGACGATGAGCAGCGTCAGGGCCGTGAGCATGCCGTTGCCGAAGAGCGTGTCGCGGTGGTAGAGGTAACCGGCGAGTCCGAAGACGTTCAGGTGCAGCTCCTCCGGCGCGAACAGCGCGATGACGAAGATGCCGTGCACGTAGGTGAACATGCCGTAGTGGAAAATGAAAAAGGGTACGAGGAAGAGTTTGCCGAGATTGCCGGCGAGATCTTCGGGGCGGTTGGTGATCATCTTGAGGACATTGAAGAGGCCGATCACGACGTTTTCCATCCAGTAGAGAAAGATCAGTTCGAAGACGCCCCATCCCCGTTCCAGGACACCGTAAAGCGGGTAGAGATTGGCCGCCAGCAGAACGATGAGCGGCAGGGAAACGTAGCGCCCGAGCGTAGAGAACAACGCTGCCATCAGAGCGTTTTGGAATCGATCACGATGGTCACCGGCCCGTCGTTCGCGATGCGCACATCCATATGGGCACCGAAGATACCGTGCGAGACCGGGACGCTCCCGGATGCCCGGTCAATGAAGTACCGGTAGAGGGTTTCGGCCCGCTCCGGCCGGGCGGCGGCATCGAAGGAGGGGCGCCGCCCCTTTTTGACGTCGGCGGCCAGGGTAAACTGGGAGATGACGAGGAGTTCGCCCCCGACGTCGAGCAGGGAACGGTTCATCTTGCCTGCCTCGTCGGCGAAGATGCGCAGCGTCAGGATCTTGGAGAGCAGCTTGTCGGCGTCCGCCTCCGTATCGCCCTCCAGGACACCCAGAAGAAGGTTCAGCCCCTTTCCGATCGCAGCGATTTCGCGGCCGTCAACGTGGACGGAGGAGTTGCCGACGCGTTGCAGTACGGCCAGCATCAGTGGTGATGATGCTCGTGTTCCAGGATCTCCCGGACGGCGGCATCGTCGAGCGGCTCTACTGCCGTGACCGTCCCGTCGAAAACGAGGCTGCGGCCTGCCAGGGGGTGGTTGCCGTCGAGGACCGCTTCGTCGCCGCGGATCTCCTTGACCGTGTAGATGATGACGTCCTCCGGGTTCGATTCGAGGTGGCCTTCGATCTCCATGCCCGCTTCCAGGTCGTCGGGGAGCTCGGAGAGCGCCTCTTCGACAAGGAGGGAACCGTCGTACTCTCCGAACGCTTCGGCGGGGGAGAGGGTGACATGGACGTCATCCCCGGTCTGTTTCCCCTCAAGTTCCGTTTCAAGCTTGGCAAAAATCTGCCCGTAGCCGCCGTGGAGATACATCAGTTCGGAGTCGTCGGGGTTGAGCAGCTCGCCGTCGGAGGTGGAGAGTTCATAGTTCAGGGTGACGAGGCTGTTTTTCGTAATCTTCATGGTGAAACCTTGGGAATTGGGATAGCGCAATTTTACAATGAAAGGGGGGAAATAGACAAACGTCCGGGCCTACGCCTCCAACAGGGCGGCAAGGCTGTAGCGCCAGCCGTAGCGGTTGACAGCAGTGGAAAAACCGCGCTCCCGTAGCAGCGAAGCCAGCGACTCCGGAGGATAGAAGTGCCCCGGTTCCCCCAGCAGCTTCTCCGCCCGCCGCAGCAGGCCGCCGAGGAGGGTGGAGGGGTCGAAGTCGTAGACGAACAGGAGTCCGCCGGGGCGGAGGACGCGGGCCATCTCGTCGAGCGCTTCTTCGGGAACGGTGAAATGGTGCAGCGCCTCGCCCACGAGGATGCCGTCAAAGCGGTCGGCGGCGAAGGGAAGGGCTTCGGCCCTGGCGATGACACGCGCGACCGTATCGGGGACATAGCGCAGCATCCCTTCGGCCGGATCGGCGGCGACGGCTCTTAAATCGTTGCGGCAGCCGAGGGCGTAGTTGGCGAGGGTGCCCGTTCCCGCGCCGAGGTCGAGGATGTCGGCGTCGGGGGGAAGGGCGTGCAGGGCAGCGCAGAGCTGCGCGACGGCAGTGTCGGGGTAAACGGCCGCTCCGAAGCGGCTAAAGGCCCAACCGAGATGGTTGAAGGGGATCATCGGTGCCGTCTTAGGGCGTGACGACGATATAGACGATACGGTCTCCCTGGATTGCCTGCATGAAGTAGGTATCCGCGTAGCGGTAGTACTGCGCCCCGTCGATCGTGACACTGTACGCACCGTCGGGGAGGCTGTCGAGTACCTGGCCGGGAGCGAATTCGACGTCATAATAGGCCACCGGCGGCTTGACGACGCGGTAGGCGTTGCGGTAGGTGTCCCAGGTGTAGTAGACGTCCGCATAGTAGTAGTACGTGCGCCCGCTATGTACGAAGACGGTGTAGCCAACCGGCAGGGTATGGACCACGAGGCCTACCGGCGGAACGGTGACGATAAACCCGCTGTCGTGATGGCGGTAGTAAAGACCGTCGGCATAGTAGAACGAGAGCGCGCCGAGGCTCAGAGAGATCGCCAGACGCGGCAGACTGTGTACCACATAGCCCGGACGCTGATAATAGGTCAGAGGACGGGCCCCCGGCGGTCGGTAGTAGCGCTTGTGCTTGTCGATACGTACGATGTCACCCTTGGCAGGCGGATAGACCCGTTTGCCGTTGCGGTATTCCACCTTCGGCGGGCGGACTGTACGCTGTTCGGTATGTCTGTACTCCTCGCGTTCTTGCGGGCGGACGACCGGCGCAGGTTTGACCGGATGGGGCGTGTACTTCTGGGGTTCGGAGCGGCGTACCTCTTCGCGGCGGATCTCACCCTTGGAGGGCTGGTTACGGTCGCGGCGAATCTCCTGCCCCAGGGCGTTGCCCTGGTTACCGGAACGGCTCTGGTTGTAGGAACGGTCCTGTTGATTATAAGAGCGGTCCTGCTTGTTGTACGAGCGGTCCTGTTTCTCATAAGAGCGTTCCTGCTTTGAACCGCCTCTGTCGTTGTCTTTCCTGCCATCATGGTCGGGAGCCGCATGGAGCCCGGCCGAGCCGATCAGCAGCGCGGCTGCGACGGATATGAAGTTGCTGTATCGCATCGTATCCTCCTTAATTGATAGCTTCAGTATAACGGGAAATCGTTAAATAATTGTGAGACGATGCGCTTAGCGGGTACGTTCGCGTTTGAGTGCCGTCAGCGTTTTGAAAAAGCAGCCCGCGGTGAAACGGTACTGCTCCCTTTTCTTTTCGAGAGCGGAGCTGTTTTGCTGCACGAGGAGGATGTCTTCGGGTCGGACCCGGTAGATTTTGTCGCAGTGAAGGCAGTAGAGTGTTTCCATTGCTGTACCTGTGCAAGTTATATTCATACCGCTGCAGGTTCAGCGGCATTTCGGGCAGGGGGGGCGGCGTTTAGTTCGGACGCTGTCTGAAAAAAAGCATCAGGGCGGCGCCGCCGAGCAGCAGTTCGGCGAGCAGGAGGGTGATGACGGAGGAGAGCATGGACTCGTCCGAGACTTCGGACGCATCCGAGATCTCGAACGGTGTCGTGCGTTCAAACTCCTGCGTCGCCGGGACATGTTTGGCAGCGGGCGTCTGCGGCAGCACGGGCGCTTCGGCGTCGTTCTCGATCACCGTGGTTTTGGTACTTTCGGGCAGGGCCGTTGGGAGAGCTTCCGGTTCCGGTTCCGGGGCGGCGGCGGCGCGGGCGGCAGCCTCGATCTCCGGCGCGGGCGTTTTGATGGTCGTGTGGGCCTGCGGTTCGAGCGGCTGGGTGACAAAGGGTTTCAGGCTGTTCAGGTCGTTCTCGACATAGGCGTTGGGGTGCAGTTTCCGGATACTGCCGAGGATCGTCTGGATATCCTGCTTGTGACGGAACTGTTCGAGGACGGCCAGGTAGTTCTTGCTCCCGCCGCTGACGGCATAGGCGAAACCGTTTTCATTCTGAAGACGGCTGGTGTCCGGGTTGTGCTGGAGGTACCACTGCAGCGCTTCGTTGCGCTGCTGTGCCTCGCGTTTGCTTTTGAAGACGCCGGCAATGATCTCCCCGCCGTTGGTCGTGAACGCATCCGGATGCAGTTTCTGGATGGTGCGCAGCACGGTGCGGCGCTCCTCGGTCGTGCGGAAGTGGTGGAGGACGGCCAGGTAGTCCGGCACGGCGCTGCGCACGCTGTAGGTAAAGACGCCTGCGGCCTGGAGGGCACTGGTCTCCGGGTCCTGCTGGAGGTACCACTGAAGTGCTTCGATGCGCTGTTTTGCATCCTGTTCCGTTTGGAACGCCCCTGCGATAATGGCTTCTGACGTTGCGGCTGCGAGCGGGAGCACCACCAGAAACAGAAAGAACGATAGGGTGGCCAGACGCATGGAACTCCTTTAACGAATATGGTGCCGAACGCACCAATGAAAGAAGACAATTTTAGCACTCGGAACTTTGTCTAACTTTTTTCTGTTGCAAAAACCGGTGTGTTTTGCCGTTTTTTAACATTTTAGAAGATGTAGCAATAAAAAATGCATTTTTGTAACCCTGCTGTAGTGCAAAGGGGGTAAAGTGGCGGCCAACGATGATCTGCGCAGGAAAACACGATGACCATGATACCGACATCCCGGAAACCCCTGCAGCGCCTCAGCGCTGCAGAGGCATCTGCGGCGGCACGCTGCGAAAACAGCTTCTGCACTGAAAATGCGCAGCGCCAGACCGGACTGGGTGGCGGAATCCATACTGCCGTGACAAACTACATCCGTAAACGTCTGAGAGTACCGGACAGTTTCGAGCCCCTCTGCAGCTGTACCGAAGGCGAGGGAAACAACGTGCGTGTCGTGACCGTGTTTACGGCGCAGAATTACCGGGGAGAGTGCTGCACGGTGCAGCTTGCGGTAGAGATCGACCCGTCAGGATCGATTCTCAGTGTGAAGCAGATCTGAATCGGGTCAGGCTTGCACCGGCTGGCGTCTTCCTGCAAAGAGCATAATGAACGCCGCCCCGCCGAGCAGTTCGGCGATCAGCAGCGGCAGGAAGGACGGTCCCGTCGTTTCCGGGGGAAGGGAAGCCGATGAGAGTGTCGCGGGAGTTGTCACCGCCGTCACTTCGGTACCCGGCACCGTAGCGATGACGGTCGTGTCCGTCGCCGTCATGACGCTTTCCGCCATGCCTTCGGCAGAGACGGCCGCCGGAGCGAATGCCGCGCTCTCATCGGCTGCCATGCGCTGAACGGCAGCACCGAGCGGGCGCGTAAAGTCCATGTTGTTCTTCAGGTAGGCGTCGGGGTAGATCTTCTTGATGCTGTTGCGCACCGTCAGCACTTCGTCGAAATTGCGGAAATCGTACAGTACCGCGACGTAGTAGGGCGCTGCACTTCGGACGCCGTAGGTGTAGTATCCGGCGCGCTGCAGGGCGTAGCTCTCCGGTTCAAAGCGCAGATACCCTTTGAGGGTGTCGACGCGCTGCTGCGCCTGTTCGGGGGTGTGGAACGCCCCGACGACGATGACCTTGGTGGTGGCAGCCGCGAGGGACGCCGCCGTAATAAACAGTAGTAGTGTCGCGATGATCGGTCGCATGGTTCTCCTTCTCGGCGGCACCGGAATTGGTGCCGGGAAAAATAATTGTAACATTAATAACTTTATTAAACATGTTTTTAAAAAAAATTTAAAAGCTTTGGGAGAGAAAGAACGACCGGGGCGTGATCGGGAGAGAGGGGTGCGCCTTACTCCTTCTCTTTGCGGAGTTCGGCATCGAGGGTGTCGAAGAAGGCTTTCGCCTCTTTCTCAAACTGTTTGCGCCACTCGATCCACTGCGCTTTGTAGCGCTCCAGCGTCTTTTCATCAAGCTGCAGCAGCATCCCCTGGGCCTCGAGGGCTTTCTCGGTCCCTTCGGTCACGTTGTCCGCGTCGGGTTCGGAGAGGGTGTCGCTTTGGTGTTCCATCTCCCCGGCGACGTCGTTCAGGGTCTGCTGCTCCTGCGGTGTGAGCTGTTCCCCGTGTTCGTCGAGTGCGTCGCGGGCCGATGCGGCCAGTGCGTCGATCTGTTCGCGCAGGACGCTGCCGTAGCGTTCGATGGCGTCCGACATCTGCCGGTTCAGCGTCTCGGCGTAGGCGTCGATTTGCTGCCGCATCGTCCCGAGCTGCTGCTGCAGGTCGTCGGAGGTGGCGCCGAGCTGTCCCGCCAGCTCCCGGGTGAACTTGGTCAGTTCCGAAAAGAGGGCGGAGAGGGCGTTGCCGCGCAATCCCTCTGCCGTACGCTCGTAGTCGACGAGCCACGTCTCGTCGCGCTGGACGAGGTAGGTCGTCACCGTGTCGGGCAGGTCGCGCCCTTCCGGGGCGCTGATGCGCGAGACGATCTGCGCTCTGCGCCCTTCGATGAGGATTTGTTCGACCGTCGCTTCGGCCCCCTCCCAGGAATGTCTGAAGGCGTCGAACGCCGCCTCGTCTTCCAGGGTGGAGTAGCGGACCGCATCGCCTGCATCGTTCTGTTCGACGGCCTTCCAGAACGCTGCCGCAGCCTCCTGTGGCGTCTTGGGCTCGAAACAGCCGGTAAACGCCGCAACGATCAAAAGGAGTGCCGCCAGGCGGGAAAAAAACATCTTCATAGGGTGCCTTTATAAAGGGTATGGAAAGGCGCCATTATAGCGTGCAGGGGAAAATGCGTCGTAGGGTCAGTAGAGCTTCCCGGAGTGCTCCAGGTGGGTCAGGTAGAGGCGCAGGTCGAACTCCAGCTGGTGGTAGCCGGGGGCCATGTGCTCGCAGAGGTTGTAAAAAGCCTTGTTGTGGTCGCGCTCCTTGAGGTGGGCAAGTTCGTGGGCGACGATCATCTGCAAGAAGGGCTCGGGGACCCGCTTGAAGAGGGAAGCGATGCGGATCTCCCGCCGGGAGCGCACCCGGCCGCCGTGCACCTTCGAGATGCGGGTGTGCATCCCCAGGGCGTCGTCGATGACCCTGATCTTCGTGTCGTAGACGACCTTGTGCAGGGGCTGGGAGTTGCGCATGTGGGCGCTGCGCATAGCGTCGGCGTAGTCGTAGAGCGCGCCGTCGGTGGAGAGGGTGTGCGCCTCGGGGTACTTCTGCAGCAGAAAATCGCCGAGTTTCCCGCTTTCGATCAGGCGGCGCACCTGCGCCTGGAGCGTCTCGGGGTAGTGGGCTAGATAGCGCAGCTCTTTCATACCGCTCTCCCTGTTTGTGTTTACGGCATTGTAGCATCCCCTTCGCGTGCACGTCATATTTTCGGTTGACGCTCCGGCTTCGCGCTATAATCGCGTCATGGATGCCATCAACGCGGGCGAAGTCCTCGCCCTTCTCAATGCCGTCACTGCCGACGAAGCCCTGCTCGAAGAGCAGCCCGACAACCCCTTCATTCCCCGCCGCCTGAAACGGCGCCGCAAGCAATTGTGCGACTACTGCAGCGGGGGCGACGACGAAGGCTATGTGCGGCAGGCTTATACGGATATGACCCCGCGCCAGCGCCGGGACCGTGACCACAAGAGCTTCCTCGCCAAGTACCGCAAGCTGCGGCCCGCCCCGGCGTCGAACGAGGCCGAACTGCGCGAGGCCGCCGAAACCTTCCTGCGCGAACGCTACGGGGAAGGGACACATATCATCCACGAGTTCTCGCAGTGGACCATCAATGTCCGCCCGGACCTCTACGCCCTCTCGGAAAACGAGACGCTCGTCGCCGTCGAGATCAAGAGCGACAAGGACAACCTAGACCGCCTCTACCGTCAGCTTGACAGCTACTCCCGTTTCAGCAACCACGTCTACGTCGCACTCGATGAGCGGTTTCTCACCAAGTACCTGCAGACCTTGGGCAACCGCTTCGAGCATGTGGGCATTCTGCTTTACGGCGAAGCGGGCCTGGGGCTTTACAAGGAGCCCGAACCTCTTCACCCCGATACGCTCGTTGCCATGCTCCGCGCCCCGGAGCTGAAGCACTTCTTCTCCATGCTGAACAACCGCAGCCGCCTTCCCGGCAACGACTACAGCACCTACCGCGACGTCATCGATGCCGTCTACACCCAGCGCGAACGCGAACGGATCGCGCGGCAGCTCTTTGTGACCCGCCTGCGGGGCGGCAGGCCTGAAGATGTTAAGATGGTGGACTATGTCGACCCGCTGGAGAAGCAGCTGCTCTTCGACGAACTGCTCAAACCCTCCTACTGGGAAGCGGGGCGGATGCTTAGGGCGGTGAAGCTGCCCGGCGTGCTGGAGCTCTACCGGCAGCTGCGGCAGCCGACGCTCTTTTGACGCGGGGTCGAACAGAAATTGCTTTGCCGTCTAAAAGGCGAGAGCGCAGAGAGGGGAGCAGTGCAGTGAAAGTGGGGCCGATGACGGCGGAAAAACATTGGTTCGAGTACGAAAACTACGCTCGGCATCCCCGATATCTCGGTCTCTCCGGGGAGGAGAGGGCGATTGTCGAGCAGTTCAACGCGGACGGCTGCTACCTCTACAGGGGTGCAATAGGCGACGAAACGGTCGAAAAGGTCAACGACGCGCTGGACGACTGGACGGTCGCCAATATCAAAGCCCTGGCGGCGAACAAGAAAGAGGACGGCACCTACCCGCGCCTGATCGGGCTGCACGATGAAATCCCCGAGATCAATGCACTCTTTGCGGAGCGCACCATCGTAAAATTGCAGGAGCTGCTGTTCGGCTTGGGGCCGTCGCTGCGGACTTCGATCACCTTTTTGCAGGGGAGCCAGCAGCCGCTGCACCGGGACATCCCCGTCTTTCACGTGATGCCCGGGGAGCCCTATTTCAGGATCTGGATCGCCCTGGAAGATACGACGCCTGACAACGGTACGCTGACAGGCGTCAAAGGCGCCCACCGGGTTGCGGCGGAACGCTACCGTCTGCCGCACCGATTCTACGAACGTTTCGATACAATGCCGCCACAGGATCCAGGCGCATGGCGCCGGTACCAGGAGACGCTGAAGCGGCACTACGAGGCGGCCGGATTGATAGAGGAGGCGTTCGCCTTCCGCAGCGGCGACGCCCTCATCTGGCACCCGCTTTTCCCCCACGGCGGCAGCGTTATTGAGAACAGACGCTCCAGCAGACGCTCCGTCGTCCTGCACGTCTCGGCCCTTCCGCCGCGCTGACATCCATCTTAACCATTGCCGCACCGATGGCGGGTGCAGGCAGGAAGCAATGCAAATGAACCAACCGTCCCGCTCCGTGCTGACGTCTCTGCGGCCCAACGCGCGCCTGCGCGAGGTGCTGCGGCTGGCGCTGCCTGCGGCTTTCAAACACCTCCTCGACGTCCTGCAGATCCTCGTCGACATGCTGATGGTAGGGCTGCTGAGCGTCTCCGCCCTGGCGGCGGTCGGGACGAGCATGCAGTTCATCATGGTCGTCAACGTCGTCATCACCCTCTACGTCGTGGGGGGCAACGCCGTGACGGCGCGCCTCATCGGTGCACGGCGGCGCAAAAGGGCCTACGCGCTGCTCTTTACCCTGGGCATTTTCTCCCTGCTGCTCTCGCTTCCGTTCGCCGTAGCGGGTACCTTCTTTGCTGACGAGTTCTACCGCCTGCTGGGCACGGGCGAGGACGTCGTGCACTACGGCGGCGTCTATTTCGGCGCACTCTCTATAGGCTTCCCCCTTATCTTCCTCGACGCGCTCTTTTACAACCAGCTCAGCGCGGCGGGCGATACGAAGAGCTCGCTGTACATCAAGCTCGCTTCCGCCGGGGTCAATGCCCTGCTGGACTACCTGCTCATCTTCGGCCACTGGGGTCTGCCGGCGATGGGCGTCGCCGGGGCGGCCTACGCGACGGTGGCGGCTTACGGCCTCAACATCGTGCTCTACCTGCTGTTGCTGCGGCGGCACGACGCGCGGCTGCATTTCCTGCCGCTGTGGAACCTGCCGGACCTGAAGCGCGCCGTCAAAGTCGGCAGCCACGCGGCGCTGGAGCGCCTCATCACCGTCAGCTCCTTCCTGCTCTTCATCTGGGTCATCGCCTCCTACGGGACGGCCGCCCTGGCGGGGTACCAGGTGGGGCTGCGCGTGGAGGGGCTCGCCTTCATGCCGGGCTTCGGCTTCGCCGTCGCGGCGATGGCCATCGTCGGGCAGCAGCTGGGGGCGAAGCGCCCCGAGGAGGCCTACGAGGGAGGGCTTTACAGCCTCAAAGTCGCCGCGGCATTCATGGGGCTGCTCGGGCTTGTCATGGTCATCTGGCCGGAGCTCTTTGTGCGCCTTTTCACCCACGACCCCGCGACGGTGGAACAGGCGTCGCTCTACCTGCGGCTCGTCGGCCTCTCCCAGGTGCCGCTGGCCGTGCTCTTCGTGCTCAGCAACGTCCTGCGCGGCGCGGGGGATACCCGCACGCCGCTGAAAATCAACATCGCCGCGCTCTGGCTGCTACGCGTCATCCCCTCCTACATCGCCATGAAAATGGGCTTCGGCATCATCGCCGTCTACATCATCATGACGGTGGAGACCTTCATCAAGGGGATCATCTTCTGGAAGATCTTCGCCCGGCGCAAGTGGTTGAAGACGAAGATATAAGCTGTGCCTTCATCAGTCAAATTGAAGACTGAATAGTAATCTCTTTGCCACTTTTTTAGAAAAAGTAGCGCAAAAAGCGGCCTTTCGCGAATCGCTCATCCCTCCCGGCTTTATGCCTCCGGGATGGCTTACAAAGAGCGCTCAAGGCCAATTCCCAATTTGATTGAATGCGCTTCGACGTGTCGAAGCTCTCTTGTTTTTGTTAGCTTCGGTTCCCGAAGCGCATAAATTGATAGATAACCTGTCGTTAAGCGTGCCTTGAAAGCCGCCCTGAAGGCATAAAGCCGAGAAGGGCTTGCGATTCGCGCAACGACGATTTTCTTTTGTTTCTTTTCTTATGAAAAAGAAAAGATAGAGAAAAATACTCATGCCACTTCTTGAATTGATTTTATGCGCTTCGACGTGTCGAAGCTGATACTATGATATGTGTGGACGCATACGGTAAAAAGGATCAGCGTATGAAAAAGAGCGTATTTGCAGCGGTTTTCCTGCTCTACGGCAGCCTGGCCTTTGCCATCAGTGTCGGCGTCATCGTCCCCTACGAAGAGGACGAACCCGCCCCGGAAAAGGAGCTGACCGCCGAGCAGAAGAAGCAGGAGGCGGTTTTCAAAGAGCGGCTGCGGCAGCGTGACGCGGAGCGCCAGCGGGCCAAAGAGGCGCAGGAGAAGTTTAAGCGCGAGCTGCAGGAGAAGCGCCTGAAGGATTAGAAGCTCTCCCGGCTGCAGCGCTTCAGGGCGTCGATGTCGCCGCCGGTGATGACGTCGATATTTTTCTCTATCTTTTCCGTCGGCCACTCCCACCAGCGGATGGCAAGCAGCGACTCTATGACCTCCTCGTCGAAGCGCTTGCGGACGGGGCGTGCCGGGTTGCCCGCCACGACGGTGTAGGGTGCGACGTCCCCCGCGACGACGGCATGGCTGCCGATGATGGCGCCGTCGCCGATGGTCACCCCCGGCATGATCGTGGCTCCCAGCCCGATCCAGACGTCGTTACCGACGACGGTGTCACCGCGGTTGCCGGACTTCTCGAACATGGCGGCGATTTCCGCGCCCGTCGTCTCCGCGTTCATCGTGAAGTTGTCGAAGGGGTAGGTGGAGAACCCGCCCATGGCGTGGTTGGCCGAGCTCGTAATGAAGCGCACCCCGTGGGCGATCTGGACAAACTTCCCGATGATGAGCCTGTCGAGGCTGAGGGGGAAGAGGTAGGGGGCGAGATAGCCCGCGTAATTCTCCAGCTTTTCAAAATTGTGGTAGTAGCTGAATTCGCCCACCTCGATGCGGGGGTGGTCTATGACCGCCCTGAGGTGGACGACCTGTTCGACAGCGGTGCCGTCGGGCATCACCATGGGGTGTTTTTTCGACGGGTCCAGCATAGTCTTCTCCTTAGTTTAGTTTTGCCGCGATTGCCATGCAGGCGTCGATGTCGCTCTCATCCAGCGGCGAGAGCAGGGTGTCGAGGGTCATCTGCACCGTCGCCAGGGCGTCGGTGGACTGCCGCACCCCGGTGTCGGAGAGCTTGACGAGGCTCACCCGCGCGTCTCTTGGGTTTTTCTCTTTCTGCACCAGCCCCAGCTTCTCCAGCGGGTTCAGCGCCCGGGTGATCCCCGAGGCGCTCATCCCGACCTCTTCGGCCAGGTCGATGCGCCGCATGGCCCGCCCCGGAGCGTTCCGGAGCCGGTGCAGGATGTAAAACTCCGAGAAGCTGATGCCGTGGACGCTGAGCGCCCGGTCGACCTGCTTGAAGAGCTTCGCATGCGCGGAGGAGAAGGCGAAGAGCCATTCCAGTTTCGTAGCCATAGATTATCCTTGCAATATATTTGAGTAAACAAGTATATTGCAAATATCTGCGATAGTCAAGAGGGGAGATTGGGAGTAACACTTGTGTAGCCTATGGTGGGAAGAGGGGCGGGGCCGCCGCTTAGCAGCACTCCAGTTCGGCGCGCTTCAGGGCATTGAGCCCCTCCTCGTCCTCTTCGTTCTCGAAGAGCTCTTCGAGGTAGAAGACGTTGGAGCAGACGAGGTAGAGCAGGGCCTCTTTCTCGTCCGCTTTCGGGTCACGGTCGTAGTAGGCCTGGGGGATCGTCGGGATGATCTTTTTCCAGTAGAGGTTGACGTGTTCGGCCTGAGCGGTCACATAGAGCAGCCGGTCGATGACGAGGCAGGCGTTCTCGAAGCAGTCGATGTTCGCAAAGGAAACGTAGCGTTCGTCTATGCGGATTTCATTGTTCATTGGGCGTGCTTTTCGGAAGGGAGGAGGGGCGCGGCGGTGCGGAGCGTCATTAGTTTCCTTAAAAATATTTGTGGAATATTATACTTTTTATATTTTAAGGAAAGTGGCTGCGAAAAGGCGGGTATCGCAGGTATCAATACGCTTCCTCCCTGCCCGATGCTCTATATTTGTCCAGTGCGGTCGTAGGGATGGTTACGGTAGATACAGGCAGAAATTCGCATCTCTCCCGGGTGCTACTTCTCCGCCGCCTCGAGGTCTGCGGCCGTGTCACGCTTGAAATCGCGGGTCAGGTAGTCGTGGGTCATGGGAAGGGAAAGCTCGAGGGTGTGGAGCATCTGTATCTCGACGGTGACGCCTCGGGTGCGGCACTCCAGCAGGTGGCCGCCGCGGCGGCGATCCGTTGTGAGGAAGTGCAGGTGCAGGCCGGGGACGTTGAGCGACGCCATGAACGCGGGGGTGTAGAAGCCGGCGAGGCACCCCGCCGCGTTCTCGAAGCGGAATTCGTGCTGTTCGGCGGCCGCTTCGCTGAGCGGCCGGTAGTTGTGCTGCTTGGGGACGGAGCGCGCCCGGACCAGGTCGAAGCGGCCGCGGATGCGGAGGGCGTAGAAGAGGTTGGGCGAGGGGAGCAGGGCGTCGAGGCGTGCGAGGAAGGTGTCGTACTCCATCGCCTCTTCGAAAGTCGCCGCAAAGGTCGGTTCGAAAAAGGTGACGACGGCAAAGGGGGTGTGTTTGGCGTCGGAGACGCGGTGGGCCTCCCCGTCGGCGCTGATCTGGTAGACGTCGCCGTCAAGCATCACCATCTCCCCGTCCAGGTCGTCAAAGGTGCCCAGGCCGAAGTCGCCGTGGCGCTTGATCTCGGCCAGGGGGATATTTTCCTCGTAGATCCCCTCAACGAGGGCGTTGACGGGAGCGCAGAGGTAGAGGGGGTGCGATGAGGCGGTGCGTTCGGCGGGCATTGGGTTCTCCTTTCGTCTGTCGGTGTCGCGGACGGTCACCCTGCCGCAGTGATCATCCTAGCGCCTTCCCGCAAAGAAAAAGCGCAGCAAAACGCCGAAGATCCGCAGGGGGACGAGGCGGACCCTCGTGCTGAAGCGGCCTTCAAAGACCGCTTCCTCGTAATCCGCGACGAGGCTCACCTGCCGCGCGGGCAGGAGCAGCGGCTTCAGCGCACCTATCAGCATTCCGGTACAGGCCGGGTCGCCCAGCCCGATGCGGCCGTGAAGGCTGAACTCCCTGACCTGCAGGCTGCGTCGCAGCCCCCGCAGAAGCCGGGTGACACTCTGGGCTGACACACTCCCGCCCGGGAACTTTGTCCTATGCTTTTTGCGCTTCGTTTTTTTCACCGTGCCTGCTTTCTTTGCCAGCCCGGTCAGGTCGACGGAGATAAGCCCGAAAAACCAGTGCAGCCTGGCCTTGTAGTCGAAGGTCTCCTCCTTTTCCAGCTGCAGGCTCAGTTCGACGGGAGTGGCGAGCAACGCGAGCAGAAACAGGAACAGAAAGGCGATGAGATAGAGAACTGTTAGCATGTTCTGCTGCTACTCGTCGTCGTCCTCTTTCTCCTTCATCGCCTTGGCGAGGGTTTCGCCGAGGTGTTCGAAGACGCTGGCCATCCCGCTTTTGATGGGTTCGACCCTGACGCCGTCCTTGTTGATGATGACGAGGGCCACCGGCCGGATGCCGCCACCGCCGCCCGTACCGGCGCCCTGTCCGTCACCGCTTTTTTTGCCGCCGATGTTGCCGCCGGCACCGAACCCGAACCCGATGCTGATAAGGGGGATGAGGGTGTTGCCTTCGATGACGAAGGGCTCCCCGACGACCGTTTTGGTGCTCAGCACCCTTTCAAGCTCCTCCAGGGAGGTTTTCAAAACTTCTTGAACATGTTCCATCGCGCTCTCCTTACTTGCTAATGCAGATATGCTGCGATTGATCCGGAGGGGTATTGCATCCGGACGACAATGTCTGTACTCCTTCACTGATTGTAGCAAAAAGTGACAATGGGGAACGAAAGGGTCTGAAAGTAATGCTGCCAGTAAGGGTCAGTACATCAGGAGGAGGCGATGTACTTAGCGAGCATCAGCAGACAGACGACGATGACGAAGGCGCGCAGGTACTGCGGGTTGATCTTGTAAAGCAGATGCACCCCCAGCCAGGCGCCGATGGCCTGGCCCAGCATCATCACCAGACCCACGTGCCAGACGACGTTGCCGAAAAGGATGAAAACCAAGAGGGATGAAACGTTGGTGGCGAAGTTGAGCGGCTTGGCCGTGGCGGTTGCTGCCACCAGTTTCGCGCGCCGAAGCAGCACGTTCGCAAAGCTGAAGAAGGAGCCCGTCCCGGGGCCGAACATGCCGTCGTAAAAACCGATGCCGGGAACGACGAGCCAGGTAAACTTTTTCGCACCCACTTTGATGCTGAAGTTAGCGGTTCTGCTTGGGTTGTAGAGCAGAAAGTAGCCGATGATCAGCACGAGCACGACGGGGATGACCAGTGACAAAGAGTGCTGGCTGATGAACTGCACGGCTACGGTGCCGATGACCGAGCCGACAAAGGCGGCAATAAAGAGTGGCTTGATGTGCCGCCACCTTATTTTGGACTTCCTGAGCAGCAGGACAGTTGCCATCCCCGTGCCGACGCACCCCTGCAGCTTGTTCGTGCCCAGCGCGTTGATGGGGGACAGGCCGGTGAGCATCAGCGAGGGCAGGGTAATGAGCCCGCCGCCCCCGACCATCGTGTCCATCGTGCCGGCGACGATGGAGGCGGCAAACAGGAACATGAGCATTTCAATCGATATTTCCATAAGAACCAGACTGATTTAAATGCTTAATATTTGCAAGTTGTAGTCTTACTGCTCTTCAACAGAACAGCGCATGGGGAAGCCCTCTTTACGGGCCTGCTCCCGAACCATGAAAGCCTTCGTTTCCGCGATCTCGTAGGTGTAGATGCCGCACAGGCCCTTGCCCTTGGTGTGGATGTCATGGGTGATGGCGTCCGCTTCCGCAATGGTCTTGTGAAATACGGTACTGATGATCTTGATGCAGAACTCCCAGGTCGTATAGTCGTCGTTGAGCATGAAGACGGCGAACATTTTCGGTTCGCTGGTGGCGAGTTCGGTCTTGCTTTCGAGTTGTGTTGACATGGCGGAAGTCTAGCATATTAAAAGATTCAACGGGGTTTCATCCCCACAATCAGCTTCAATGCTTGAAGCGCATTCAATCAAATTGGTAGGTAGATAATTTTCATGCCACTTTTTTAGAAAAAGTAGCGCAAAAAGCGGCCTTTCGCGAATCGCTCATCCCTCCCGGCTTTGTGCCTCCGGGATGGCTTACAAAGAGCGCTCAATGCCAATTCTTAATTTTATTGAATGCGCTTTGTCGCGACAAAGCTCTTTATATACTAGCTTCGATTTCTCGAAGCGCATTAATCGATAGGCAACCTGTCGTTAAGCGTGCCTTGAAAGCCGCTGCAGAGGCATAAAGCCGGGAGCAGCGTGCGATTCGCGCAACGACGATTTTCTTTTGGTTCTTTTCTTAGTAAAAAGAAAAGAATGAGCAGTGTATCTCAATACCATTCTGTGATTGGATGAATGCACTTCGACATATCGAAGCTGATTAGGCTGTGCTTTTCCGAGAGATGACCATATGAATCCATCAGAGGCTCTATTCACTTGCTTTTATTTGTGTCCCGCATGTAATGTGACACGCTATAATGAATAACCGGTGGGACAGGGGTGCAAACACCACTTGTCACAGTGTGAAGGATTGTCATGTGGTTGCACGCATCTTGTTTTCTTGAATTCAGTATTCCGGTTCCGACGCCATTCCTGCTGATGCTGCGCCCCCGGAGCGGATGGCAGCAGTGGGTCGCCAGCGAGCACTACGTTCTGTCGCCCAACGTGCCGGTGATGGAGTTTACGGACATGTTCGGCAACCTCTGCCAGCGGCTGGTCGCACCGTCTGGCTATTTCTCCGTTCACACCTCCGTCGACATTGAAACCGCGGAGGCCTATGATACGGCCCCGGGTGCTCCTTTTGTCGAGGTGCAGCAGCTGCCCGACGAAACGCTCCCCTACCTCTACCCCAGCCGCTACTGCGAATCGGACCGTTTTACCGAGATGGCCAGGTCCATCACGGCGGGCCGGGCCGCCGGCTACGACCAGTGCGCCGCCATCGTCGAGTATATCCGCAATACGGTCCGGTACGCGCCCGGCATGGGGCAGCAGATCATCAGCGCCTCCGAGCTCAACCAGAGCGGCTTCGGCGTATGCCGCGACATGGCCCACCTTGGCATCGCCTGCTGCCGGGCGCTGTCAATCCCGGCGCGCATGGTTGTGGGCTACCTGGAGAGCCTCGAACCGATGGACCTCCACGCCTGGTTTGAGGCCTATGTAGGCGGCCGGTGGTACACGTTCGACCCGACACAAAACGACCTGTGGGGCGGGCGCATCGCGATTGCTTTCGGACGGGATGCCGCCGACGTCGCCATCTACACCCAGTTCGGCGATCCCGTGGAGCTGCTGTATATGTCCGTCAATGTCGAACGGATGGTCTCGCCTCCCTCCGATAGTGCGTTATAAAAACAGATTTCTATTTGAATGAATGCGCTTTGTCGCGACAAAGCTCTTTTTACTGATACTAGCTTCGGTTCCCGAAGCGCATTGATCGATAGGCTCAGTGTCGTTAAGCGTGCCTTGAAAGCCGCTGCGGAGGCCCAAAGCCGGGAGCAGCGTGCGATTCGCGCAACGACGATTTTCTTTTGGTTCTTTTCTTATGAAAAAGAAAAGAATGAAGATAATAGTTCTTTGCCACTTTTTTAGAAAAAGTAGCGCAAAAAGCGGCCTTTCGCGAATCGCTCACCCTTTCTCGGCTTTATGCCTTCAGGGTGGCTTTCAAGGAGCGCTCAAGGCCAACCTCCAATTTGATTGAATGCGCTTTGTCGCGACAAAGCTCTTTTTATATCTCATAAGAGCTTCGGTTCCTGAAGCGCATAAATCGATAGGCAACCTGTCGTTAAGCGTGCCTTGAAAGCCGCTGCGGAGGCCCAAAGCCGGGAGCAGCGTGCGATTCGCGCAACGACGATTTTCTTTTGGTTCTTTTCTTATGAAAAAGAAAAGAATGAAGATAATAGTTCTTTGCCACTTTTTTAGAAAAAGTAGCACAAAAAGCGGCCTTTCTCGAATCGCTCGCCCTTCCCGGCTTTGGGCCTCCAGGACGGCTTTCAAGGAGCGCTCAAGGCCAACCTCCAATTTAATTGAATGCGCTTCGACGGGGCGAAGCTAATTGATATATGGGGAGGTGGGACTAGCCTTCTTGCTGTGCTGCTGCCGCTTCCTGCTCTGCAATTTTTGCGCGGACCATGTCCATGTCGAGGGCCTGCGCCTTTTCCGCGATGTCCAGCAGCTTCTCGTGGAAGAGCACCCCCTCCTGCTGGAACACGATGATCTCGTCTTTCATCACCACCGTCGTCGGGATGGAACGGATATGGAACTGGGCGGCCAGTTGCTGCTGCTCGTCGGTATTGATCTTGGCAAAGGTGATGTCTGAAACGTTCTCCGCGACGCGTTCAAAGATGGGGCCGTACTGCTTGCAGGGTCCGCACCATGTCGCCCAGAAATCGATGATGACGATCTCGTTGTCCGCTATTGTTTTGTCAAAGTTCTCCGCTGTCAGTGCTACTGGTGCCATTCTTTCTCCTTGGTTGTTTTTACGGCCCTATGCAAATTAGATTCAAGGGGTGATTTTGAGGGAGTTTTTGTTGTACAAAACCAGCTTCATGCATAAATTTTGCAACTCGCTCGGCAGCTAACGGATAAAGCAGACTTTTCGTTGATAGCATATTTTTTCCAAGTGGGGTGAATGATGATAGTACACGTTGAAATGTATAAGTTCAAACTCGAATTGAACAAGATGGCCAACATGGTCAAGGCCAAAGAGATGCTCGAAGCGCTGCCCGAAAAGGTGGAGTGGCTGCAGACGATGCAGGTGGGGATGGACTTCAACCACGGGGCGCACTCGTATGACCTCTGCCTCTACGCGACCTTCAAGACCAAGGAACACCTGATGTGGTACAAGGTCGAACAGGAGAGCCTGGAAGTGCTCAATTTCATCAAGGACAAGACGGAGGAGATGCACGTCGTGGATTACGAGGTGGATGAAGAGGAGTAGAGCATTCTCTTTGCTCTATAACTCCCATTAGCTTCGGTCCCCGAAGCGCATTCAATCAATTAGGAATTGGCCTCGAACGCTCCTTGAAAGCCATCCCGGAGGCATAAAACCGGGAGGGGATGAGCGATTCGTGAGAGGCCGCTTTTTGCGCTACTTTTTCTAAAAAAGTGGCAAAGAAATACACTTCTCTATCTTTTCTTTTTCATAAGAAAAGAAACAAAAGAAAATCGTCGTTGCGCGAATCGCACGCTGCTCCCGGCTTTGGGCCTCCGCAGCGGCTTTCAAGGCACGCTTAACGACATTGAGCCTATTGATTTTATGCGCTTCGACTGCTCGAAGCTCTTTTTATTGCTTACAGGTTCGATTTTCTTCTGGATCTTCTCGTCAGGCATGATTATTGTACATATCCCCAAAAACACCCGGCGCACGGCAGCGCCACCAGGAGGGAAACAGTGTTAAATTTCGGACCGTTCAAGTCGCTCTCGACCAAGGAGTTCCAGAAGAAAAAAGAGGAAGGCTTCACTGTCATCGACATCAGAAGAGCCGAAGAGTGGGAAGAAGACGGCATCATCGAAGGGAGCCACAAGATCACCTTTTTTGACGCGATGGGCGGCTTCGACATCGACGCCTTCCTGGAGTCGTTTTCGAAGGTCGTGACGACGAAGGAACAGCCTTTTGTCATGGTCTGCGCCCATGCCAGCCGGACGAAAGTCGCCTGTGAGATTATGGGTTCGAAACTGGGCTACAAAAATGTCTATGAGCTCGACGGCGGGATCAACTGGGGCTGGATCGACAAAGGTCTGGAAACGGTCTAGTAAGTAAAAGCAAAAGCAGGAGAAATAACAGATGCTCGAATTGACAAAAGAGAATTACGATAATACCGTTGACGGCAGCGAGATTGTGATCATAGATTGCTGGCAAAATTTTTGTGCACCGTGCGCACAGTTTGCCCCTATCTTTGAAAAGACGTCTGAAAAATACCCCGAGATCACCTTCACTAAGCTCAATTCCCAGGTGGAAACGAGTATTTCGGATCATTTCTTTATCTCAAGCACGCCGACAACGGTGATCATGAAGGAGAAAACGGTCGTTTTCAAAAAACCGGGCGTATTTTCGGAAGAGGAGCTTGTCGAAATTATCGAAGAGATAAAAACGATGGATATGGAAGAGTTCCGCGCGGCAAAAGCAGCGGAAAAAGCAGCGAGAAGGGCGGCACGCCAGCAAAAATAGCTGCATTCCTAAATTAAATGCGCTTTGCATTCTCTCACTAGCTTCGGTTCCCGAAGCTCATTAATCAATAGGCCAAGGGTCGTTAAGCGTGCCTTGAAAGCCGCTGCGGAGGCCCAAAGCCGGGAGCAGCGTGTGATTCGCGCAACGACGATTTTCTTTTGGTTCTTTTCTGATGAAAAAGAAAAGAATGAACAGCATATTATTTTGCCATTTGTTAGAAAAAAAAAGATTCGATCCCCAATGGGTGTAGTTCCAAAATTGAAACCTTATTAGATTAAATATTTTTTAGCTATTCTTCAGTGTATTTATAATGAATTCAGTGAGAAAGTAATGTCTGACATAAAATTGATATCCACGAGTCAACTTTCTAAAAACCTCTCTATCCCGAAAAACAAACTTGACGAACTTCTTCTTTCAGCAGGATTTATTGAACGTGCAGAAAATGGTTTTTCGCTTACAAAGAAAGGTGAAGATGAAGGTGGTACTTGGCAAACTCATCCCAAATATGGTACTTATATAGTCTGGCCTGAAACGCTAGATCTTCCCGATAAGACTCTTACGCAAGGAAATGACTTTTTCAATGCGACGGCTATTGCCAAGAAATACAATCTTTCCGCAAGACGGATCAATATGATGCTCTCCGAGCTTGGATGGATAGAGCACTATCTTAAAGGGTGGAATATCACTGCCCTCGGAATGAAGAACGGCGGTATCCAGAAAGAGAACACAAAAAATGGTATCCCCTTTGTAGAGTGGCCTAAGAGTATTTTTGAGAACCAGGCTTTCAAGGCCGTTTTACGAGAAGTGCAGGGCGATGCAGGCGAAGAGACGCAGGCCAAAGTCGATAAGTCCGAAGGTGATGACTTCCGAACAAAATTTGAGGCCAAGCACCGTGCCACCGACGGGCACTTTGTACGAAGCAAGGCCGAGATGCTCATTGATAACTGGCTCTACATGGCTGAGATCGTCCACGCCTACGAACGCCGTCTCCCCATCGAAGAAGAGGTATATTGCGACTTCTACATCCCAACGGGCAAAGTATATATTGAGTTTTGGGGGTTGGAGAACGATCCGAAATATGCCGAGCGCAAACGGGTGAAAAAGGCGATCTACGAAAAATACAACTTCAAGCTGATCGAGCTGACGGACGAGGATGTTTTCAATCTTGACGACGTGTTGCCGAAGATGCTTTTGAAGTTTGGAGTGCAGACGTATTAATAATTGGGGGAAAGACATGAATTTTAATCGAGGTTCTGAATGGCGCAAATGGGATTTACATGTACATACACCTTATTCATACTTAAATAATCAATTTGGTGATGACTTTGATGAGTATGTAAAAACTCTCTTTCTAAACGCCATAACACATCAAATCGCTGTGATAGGAATAACTGATTATTTTTCAATAGAAGGTTATAAAAAGATCAAAAATGAGTATTTGAATAATTATGAAAAACTCAAATCTCTTTTTATAGAAGAACAGATTAGACAGATTCAAACTATAAAAATACTTCCCAATATAGAGTTTAGGCTCAACAAAATAATTGGTACGAATAGAGTAAATTTTCATGTAATTTTTTCAGATGATGTTTCAATCACAGATATAGAAGAAAACTTTTTACATGAGTTAGAGTTTATCTATGAAGGCAATCCTCAAGGTAGTGATGAGAAGTGGAAATTAAAGATTCCAAATATTAAAGAGCTTGGCAAAAAACTAATAGAAGAACAACCTGAATTAGGAAGTAGTGAATTATTTGTAGGACTAAAATGTGCCGTCGTTGATGATACTCAGATACTTGACATTTTAAAGAATAAGCAATCTAAATTCAAAGATAAGTATTTGATTGTAGTCCCTTCTGACGAAGACCTTAGTGTAATAAACTGGAAAAGCCAAGATCACAATGTACGAAAAGTAATTTTGCAAAAAGCCGATATGCTTTTCGCTTCTAATCCTAAAACTATTAAGTGGGGTCTTGGTGAATTCAATGAAACTGAAGAAGATTACATCAAAGAGTTCAAAAGTATCAAAGTATGCATATGGGGTTCCGATGCGCATGGCTATGAGAACTTATTCATACCAGCGAATAATAGATTCACATGGATAAAAGCTAACCCAAATTTTGTAGGTCTAAAGCAAGTTGTAAATGAACCAAGAGAACGGGTGTTTCTTGGAGAGAATCCCCCAAAAAGACAAACGGTTTTACTAAATAAATCTAAATATATCTCAAAAGTTAAAATCACGAAAACTTCAGCAAGTCGCTTATCTGATTTGTGGTTCGACAACGAACTCGATATCAATCCCGGCCTTGTTGCCATCATTGGTAATAAAGGCAATGGGAAAAGTGCTTTGGCCGATATTATTGCTTTGACTGGTAATGCACAGTTAATTAATCATACGGATTATGTGTTCTTGACAAAAGAAAAATTTAGACGAAATGGCTTGGCAAAAAATTTTGAGGCAACACTTTTGTGGGAGGATAAAGACCAAAGTACAGTTAATTTGGATGAGACTTTTAAAATTGACGAAATTGAGAGAGTCAAGTACTTGCCTCAAAAATATATTGAAACAATCTGTACTAGTGAAAACTATGAAGATTTTCAAGATGAAATAAACAAAGTAGTCTTTTCTCACATAGATGAGGAAGAAAAGCTCGGAAAACAGAACTTAAGCAAATTGATTTCAGAAAAGACTGACGCGGTAAAAGAACGAAGAGAACGACTTGGTGAAAACATAAAAAATTTATTTGATTCATTAATTGCCTTAAGAACAGACTATAGCGACCTTGAGATGAAAAAGGTTGAAAATGCTTTGAGGGAAAAGAATAAAGAAATAGACGAACATGAAGAGTACAAGAATGAAAACATCATTGAAGTAAAAAAACCCGAAGATGATGAACAGGTTCAGGACGAACAAAAAAAACAGTTCAAAAAGATCACTAGGTTAAATAAACATGCACTAACTTTGGAAAGCTTCAAAGAGAAACTGCAAAATCAATTAAAAGAATATGTAGTACAAAAAAATATTCTTGAAAACACTTTACAAAGTTTAAAACAAGAAGTTGAAAGTTTCAAAGAACGCTTACAAGAAGTAAATCAGAAATTTTTCGAGGCCAAGATTGAAATGGACATAGATCAAATGGTGACGCTCTCTTTCGATACTAGTTTGATTGATTCAAAAATTGAAACCATTACTAAAACCATTGGTGCTCGGAAGGTGAAGATTGCAGTCGTCGATCAAATGCTTGAGAAGAAAAAAGTTGATATTGATGGTCTGACAAATGCCCTGAGTGAAGTACAGCAAGCATATCAAAAATATGTCGAGCAAATGCAACAGTGGGAAGCGAAAAAGCGTGAGTTCATTGCTCAAAAAAACAGGATAGAAGAAAGAATTATATTTAAGAAAGAGAAACTTCCTGCAAAGGTTTTTAAAATCAAGCGTGATTTATTGCAGGCGTATTTTCAACTTCATGACACATATAAACAAGAATTAGCTATATACGAAGAGTTGTACAAGCCAGTCCTACAGTTCATTGAAGATGAGAAAAAAAAGACGAATGCCACAAAAGGCTTTATAGAATTTACAACCAATTTAGTATTTAAGAAGAAGGAATTTACAAGTAAGCTGCTTGACTTTTTTGATAATAGACGAAAAAGATTTGACGATAAAGATGTGATTGAACTTATTGATGAGCATAACCTCTTTGATGCAAAAAGCATGCGCCGTTTATTGCAAAGAATTGAAAACATAATAAATGACAAAAAACCTATAGAACAGCAATTTAGAGATTACAAAAAAACATTAGATTTTTATGTCGTATTATGGGATATGAGCTATGTTGCTATTGAATACGACATCAAGTTAGATGGCAAGACAGTTAGTCAACTGTCACCTGGTGAGAGAGGTGCGTTACTGATCATTTTTTACTTGTTGATTGACAAAGGTGACATACCGCTAATTATTGATCAGCCCGAAGATAATTTGGACAATGAATCTGTTTTTGAATATTTAGTGCCATATATCAAACGTGCAAAACAAAGAAGACAAATTATTATTGTCACACATAACCCGAATATTGCAGTTGTATCAGATGCAGAACAAATCATATACTCTAAAATCGATAAAGCAAACAAAAACGAGGTCTCATATGTGTTAGGAGCAATTGAAGCTAAAGAAATTAACGAAAAAATAGTTGAGGTGCTTGAGGGGACATTCCCTGCATTTGATAATCGAACGAGAAAATATTATAGGACAGTCAATGTCTAATCAAACTACAATTCAATGCCCGAACTGTGGCACTCAAATCGACATCAACGAAATTCTTTACCATCAGCTTGAAGATGAAATGAAAAAGAAATTCGATGGTGAAGTTAACGAACATCGGAAAAGATATAAAGAAGCTATGGATGCTCTCAAGTCCAAAGAAGAAGCATTTAAAAACCAGCAAGAGAAATTCGAAGAACAGTTAAGAGAAAGTGTGTCCAAACAGCTCAAGGCCGAACGACAGAAATTGACCGATGCACTGAAAAAACAGATTTTGGATGAGCAGAGTGAGCAGATGGCTGTGCTTCAAAAAGAGATTGCTGAAAAGTCTGAGCAGGTCAAAGAGCTCAATCGAACCAAAGTGGAGATCGAACAGCTTAAACGGGAAAAAGAGGAAATAGCCGAAAAAACCGAAGCAGAGCTTCAAAAGCGTATCAACGAATCTCTCAAAGTCGAACGTGAAAAGACAGAAAAACGTCTTAAAGAGCAGTTTGCAGAAGAAATGAGTGGGCAATTGGAAGTATTGCAAAAAGAATTGCAGACTAAGACCGAACAGGTTAAAGAACTCAATGCTTCAAAAGTGGAAATAGAACAGCTCAAGCGACAGATTGATGAGGTCGAGGAAGCAGCACAAGTTAAAGCTCAGCAACAACTGACCGAACAGCTCAAAAGCGAAAAAGAGAAGATTCAAAAGCTGGCCACTGAACAAGTCGAGCTTAAACTCAAGGAAAAAGACGAACATCTTGAACAGTTAAAACGCCAGCTTGCAGAAGCACAGCGCAAAGCAGAACAAGGCTCTATGCAGTTGCAGGGTGAAGCACAAGAATTGGCTATTGAAGAATGGCTGACGGTCCAGTATCCATTTGATTCAATTGAAGAGATTAAAAAGGGTGCTAGAGGTGGTGACTGTATTCAGACAGTGCATACTCGTGAAATGCAAAACTGCGGAACTATCTACTATGAGAGCAAACGTACAAAAGATTTTCAACCCGCATGGGTAGAAAAGTTCAAGGCTGATATGAGAGATAAAGGTGCAGACATTGGTGTGTTGGTGAGCAGCGCTATGCCTTCAGGCGTTGACCGTATGCAGTTGATGGACGGAATATGGATATGCTCGTATGAAGAGTTTAAAGGGCTATCAGCCGTTTTGCGTGAAAGTGTTATTCGATTAGCGCATGCTGTTCAGTCAGAAGAAAATAAAACTGACAAAATGAGTTTGCTCTATGGCTATCTGACAAGCAATGAATTCAGAATGCAAATTGAGGCTATTGTTGAAGGGTTCACACAGATGCAAAGCGATCTTGATTCAGAAAAACGCGCGATGGCCCGTATCTGGAAACAACGCGAAAAACAAATAGATAAAGTGCTTGAAAATACAATTGGAATGTATGGTTCTATTCGTGGAATTGCAGGGAATGCTATAGGGCATATTAAAACGCTTGAATTGCCATATCATGAAGATGAGGAATGAAGATGAGGAATGAAGATGAGATATGCCTTTTGCAAAAGTGATAATAAACAATATTCTGCAAGAGATTTTGAAAAGCTACCTGATGATGAACTACAAGAAAAAAGGGCAAGTCTTTTTTGTGTCGAATGTAAAGAAAGAGCATGGTTTACTCGTTCAACTCAGAATGGGATAAAAGATAGGGAAGCTTATTTTAATTCTCATCACAAAGAAGGATGTAGCCAAAAAACGAGTTATGTACTTGTTGAAGATGAACGAGATGCTGCGCCTTCGACTACAGAAACTGTCACTACTGCAGATGAAATTGCGGTTAATCTGGACGAAAAAAAAGGTGGTGTTATCGCGGACTTGTCTAATGAAAATAAGAAAGAGACAAGTGATGACACTGATCCGAGTGGTACACGTAATGTTAAGGGTTTGGCTGGTAAAAATTACACTAATAAAGATAAAACATTACGACAGGTGTTGGCTTCGTTAGTAAGATATCAAAATTTCCGATTTTCTGATAAAAAAATACGTTTCTATTCATCAGCAGGTGCAATTCAAATCGATGGAATTGTCAGAAATGAAATTGTCAATTTTGATGATTTTAAACCAAGTGAAGGTCGTGAACATAAAATTTATTGGGGATTGATTGTTACTGCCAATAAGAGTTCAGACGGAACTATTTGGCTCAATGCGGGGGACTCAAAAAAAGAGCTGAGTATAAAAATATTTCCAGACAAGGCGGATGAGTTTATAGATGCTTTCAAAATAAAAAATCTAGAAGAGTTAAATGGTGCCCATGTTATAGTCGTTGGAAGATCCCAAGTGGCTTCTACAGGTAAACCAATAATTTATTGTGCAAATACAAACTTTATAAATTTGCAGCGCTACAAAGAAGAATATTTAGAAGTTTGACTTTTGGACGAAGTCGAGGAGGATCACCCCTCCAGCTCCGCGAAGCGCATCTCGTAGCTTGCCATGAGCTCGTCGAGTTCCTCCTGCGCTTCGGAGAGGCGTTCGAAATCCGCCTCTACCGCCTTCTCCTCTTTGGCAACGGTCTGGTGGAGTTCCATCACCCTGGAGTTGTCCCCGCTGTTCGAAGCGCTCACAAGCTCCGCATGGAGCGACTTGATACGTGCTTCGCCCTCCATGATCGCCTTCTCCAGCTTCTCTACCGCTTTGCGCAGCGGCGCGGTCGCCTTGGAGCGTTCGCGGGTGAGGGCGTTGATCTCTTTTTTGTTCGCCTTGTAGTTGTTCTTGGGGGCGGTTTTGACCTTTTCTACTTGGTCCTCCTCGCCCCAGCCGATCTTCGCCAGAAAGTCGTCATAGCCGCCGTCGAAGTACTCGGCCCCGTTTTTGGAGAAGATGATGAGCCGGTCGGCGACGCGGCGGAGCATCTCCTCGGAGTGGGTGACGATGATGCAGGAGCCCTGGAAATTCTCGATGGCGACCATCAGCGCCTCGATGGAGTCGATGTCGAGGTGGTGGGTCGGTTCGTCGAGGAAGAGCAGGTTCGCCGGGCGCGCGAGGATCTGGCCGAGCATGACGCGGCTCTTCTCGCCGCCCGAGAGCAGGGAGACCTTCTTCTCGGCGAGGTCCCCGCTGAACATCATGCCGCCGCAGATGCCGCGCACGACGGAGGCGGAGAGTTTCGGGTTGGCCTCGTAGATCTCCTCCATGATGGTTTGGCCCGGGTTGAGACGCGAGATGTTCGTCTGCCCGAAATGGCCGAAGGAGGTAGAGGGGTGGAACGCCACTTCGCCGCTTAAAGGGGTGAGCTCGCCGGCGATGTTGTTGAGCAGGGTCGATTTACCCGTACCGTTCTTACCGATGATGGCGAGGCACTGCCCCTTCTCCAGTGTGAAGGAGACGTCCTTGAAAAGCAGGTGCTCCGGCGTATAGCCGAAGCTGAGGTCTTTGACTTCCAGCAGCACCTTGGCCGGGGTCTCCTTGAAGTTGAAGTCGAACTTCAGCGTGGGGTCGAAGCCGAGGTCGTCCATCTCCCCCATCTTCTCGAGCTGCTTGACCTTGGACTGGGCCAGCGCCGCGGTGGAGGCACGCGCCTTGTTGCGGGCGATGAAGTCTTCCAGCTCCTTGCGCTTCTTGTCGTCGGCGGCCTTCTGCTTCTCGTAGAGCTCGTCGTTGGCCTTGAGCTGGTCGTAGAACTTGTGGGTGTCGCCGGGGATGACAAAGAGGCTGCGGCGCACGAGGCCCATGGTGTGGGTCACGATGGAGTCCATGAAGTCGCGGTCGTGGGTGATGAGGATCACCTCGCCCTTGAAGCTGCGCAAAAAAGCCTTGAGCCAGCGCAGGGAGAGGATGTCGAGGTAGTTGGTCGGTTCGTCGAGCAGCAGCAGGTTCGGTTCGGTCACCAGAAGCTTGGCGAGGTTGATGCGGATCTGGTAGCCGCCGGAGAAGGAGCCGGGGGCCTTGTCGAGGTCCTCCTGGTCGAAGCCGAGGCCGAAGAGGATCTTCTCCACGCGGTAGACGTCGTACTTCATCTCTTCGCCTAGGGCCAGTGCCGCCTCTTCGCGAAGGGTGGGCTCGGTGAAGTGGAGGTACTGCTTGAGCGCGCCGATGCGGTAGCCCTTGGGCGTGAGGACCTCGCCGCTGTCGGGGCTCTCCTCGCCGAGGATGATCTTGAAGAGCGTGGACTTGCCGCTGCCGTTGCGGCCGACGAGCCCGACCTTGTTGCCCGGGTTGAGCTGGAAATTGAGGTTACTGAAAAGCTCCTGGCTGCCGAAGCTCTTGGAGAGGTTTGAAAACTGTATCATGGGACTCTTTGGACGGGTAAAAGATTTCGCGTATTATAACAGGTGGCACCCGCCGCGCCGTCACAGAAAAAAAAGTGTACCGATCGCGATCCTCGAAAGCTCTTATATTAGCTTCGGTTCCCGAAGCGCATTCAATTAAATCAGGCCTTGGCCTTGAGCGTTCCTTGAAAGCCGCCCTGGAGGCATAAAGCCGGGAAGGGCGAGCGATTCGCGAAAGGCCGCTTTTTGCGCTACTTTTTCTAAAAAAGTGGCAAAGAGTTATTCCTTTTCCTTTCTTTTTACAAAGAAACGAAACCAAAGAAAATCGTCGTTGCGCGAATCGCTCGCTGCTCCCGGCTTTGGGCCTCCGCAGCGGCTTTCAAGGCACGCTTAACGACCTTTCGCCTATTGATTAATGCGCTTCGACGTGTCGAAGCTCTTTGTGTTTTGTTAGGTGCCCCTTGAGTATCTTTACGCAGAATTTATACTTATGGATTATCCTTGTCTGAAAAAAGGATACATTCATGCACCGTCTGCTGCTGACCGCTCTTGTTCCCCTCTCCCTGCTGGCCGTCACGCTACCCGAAAAAGCCCTCTACCTTGAAGGTGCCAGTGACAAAGGCATCATCCTCGCGCACGGCAAGGGGATGCATCCCGATTTCAAAGTCGTCGGGCCGTTGCGTAAGGCGCTGAACGAAGACCTGGAGTTCCACACCCTCTCTTTGCAGATGCCGACGAACCACGAGGATTACGAGGGATACGAAGTGGAGCAGCCGCGTGTGGACGCCATGATCGACCAGGCCATCGTCTACCTGAAAGAGCACGGGGTGAAGACGATCTACCTTATGGGGCACTCGCTGGGAGCGGGGATGACTTCGAGTTACCTCGTTTCGCACCCCGATACGTCCGTTGAGGGGTACATCGCCGTGGGGTGCCGCGGCAACGGCAGCAAGGTCGTCTCCTGCAACGACAATATGCCGAAGATCAACATCAGTGTGCTGGACGTCTGGGGCAGGGCGAACGGGGAGGACGAAGGGTTCGCCGCGACGCGCGCCAAACTCGTGGGACCGAAGTACAAACAGTATGGCATCGACGGTGCGAACCATGTGCTCGACGGCGCCGAGGGGTTCTTTGTCGATGAGGTCGAGACGTGGCTGGAAGGTCAGGAAGCGGAGTGATTTAACCGTGAAGGAGTAAGGCAGGCCCGGTGCGCAGTGCGCCGGGGGGATTAATAGATCCCCGACTTGCCCGGTGCCAGGATCCCCTTGGGGTCGAGGGCGCGTTTGATTTTCTGGAAGACGTTGTGGATCTCCGGACCGTACGTCTCGGCGACGAGGTCCATAAACCCGCTGCTGGTGCGGTAGACGCCGTAGCCCTGGGCGGCAAACTCCCGGACCAGCTCCGCGTAACAGTCATGCGCGCGCTGCATCTCCTCGGGATCGTTGCGGTTATAGAGCAGGTCGACGATATGGTGCATGTCCCGCCACCCCACGATAAACTCGGCGACGTAGTCGAATTCGTATTTGTTCAGGATCTTTTTGGCCAGGGCGGACTGGTTCAGCGTATGTTTACCCTCGGCGGGTGCCACCGGTGCGAACCACATGCTCCCCCCGCCGCCGCGCCAGTTGTAGAGGCCGAACTCCTGGAGGGTCATGTAGCCCCGCATCAGGTCGGCGCGGTATGTGAAGATGGGGTCGTCCCCCATCTCGGCCGCGGTCAGGAAGGCGACATTTTTGAAATTGGCGGAGACGGCCGACTGGATGATCTTCCAGTTGAGCTCGTTGGCCTCTTCGGTCCCGTACAGTCCCGCATAGACGTTCCACGTCCCCATGCCGGTATCTTTTTTGATCTTTTCGATCTCCGCGTCGGTGATGGCGCGGTTCCCCTCGGCATAGTCCGCGCGGCTGACGACGCCGGCCGCTTCATAGAGCGTGCTGGCGATGGTAAAGGCGTTGGGGATGATGTTGGCGATGCGCAGCGGGCGCAGGACCTCCACGATCTTCTCGACATCCTCGACCTTGTCGAAGGTGATGCAGAAGGGCTTGTACGCCGGCGGCTCGGGCATCAGCCACATCCCCATTTTCGTACAGATGCCGTAGTTGCTCTGCGTGAAGATGCCGTCGAGGTAGGGGCCGTAGCCCCATTTGAAGACGCCCCAGCTCGTGGAGTTTTCGATCCCGCCCATCCCGGTCCGGAACTCCGAGCCGTCGGCCAGGACGATCTCCATGCCGCACTGCATCATAAAGTGTTCGCCGTAGGGCGTATAGCCGACGCCGCGGTCCATCGTGTTGCCCAGGGGGCTGGCGATGGCGCTGGGCGCCGGGCACGAGAGCCACAGTTTGTACCCTTTTTCATGGATGTAGTCGAAGAGCTGCTGGTAGGTCACGCCCGGCTCGACGATGGCGTAGCACAGATCGGGGTTCACCTCGATGATGCGGTTCATCTTGTGCAGGTCGAGGATGACCGCCCCGCGCTGCGCGGGCGCGGCGGTACCGTACCCCATGTTCTTGCCCGTCGAGAAGGTCCAGAGCGGGATGACGTATCTGTCGCACACCTTGACGATCTCCACGACCTGCTCTTTGGTTGACGCCTGGACGGCGAGTGCCGGCATATGCTCTTCGATGGGCACGGCCATCATGATCTTCTCGTAGGGGAGCATCTCCTCGTCGCCGATGAGCACGTTCTCCTTGCCCACGATTTTGACAAACGCCTTGATGGCTTTCTGCATGGTTTCATGCGAAACGTTTTTCGGCATGGCCGTCAGTTTTTTACTCATGTAATCTTCCTTATGCTTTGAATACGAATGAGACAAACGCGTTCTGCGCGAAATGTCCGGTGGTAAAGTCGTGTCGTTTGGCGACGGCCGCCGCATTGAGCCCGATGACGGTGTGGTAGGCCGAGACCGCCAGACCGTACCGGTCGGTCGGGACCGTATCGATATGATCGAAAACCTTTTTCATCGTCGTGGCGGAGAGGGTCGATTCCGTATGGTTCATCCCCGATGCGGAGGGCATATGGGTGATCTCGGAAACGAAGGAGACCCGCGCCGGCATGGCCGCCTGCTGCAGCAGGGCGTAATCGCTCGGCGCCACCAGGCCGCAGAACGTCGCGCCACTGTTTTCGGCGATGGCCGCGGCGAGCAGGCGGAAGTTCTCCAGCCTGTCGCTGCCCAGCCGGAGGATGTCACCCGTACTGGGGGCGTTCGCGTAGCCGGTTTCGTCGGCGGCAGCGGAAACGATAGTGATGATCCTGCCGCCTTCGCTGCCCTCGGCGCCTGCCATGGCGAGCGGGGTGGAGAGCGCCGCCGCGGCCGCGGCCAGCGCGGCGTGTTTCATGAAAGCTCTACGATACATCGCCGCGCCTCACTTTGCCGTGGGATCGGCAATCGTGCCGTCGGCCAGGCTCGTCGCCAGATCCATCAGCGTCGCGTCGTCTATTTCCGATTTCCGGAAGGCGGGCATGGCGTTGCTGCCGTGTCTCACCGTCTGGAAAATCCCTTCCGCTCTCGCCTTCACGCCGGCGGCATCGTCCATTTTGGTAAAAATGGAGTGCGGTGCGGTTTTCAGCGTATGGCAGTGCGCGCATACTTTTTGAAATGCCTCTTTTCCGTCTGCGAATCTGTATTGCTTGCCAAGTTCGACCGCGAACATGGACGTGCCTGCGAACAGAAGCGTGATAGCCAATCGTGTCATATGACCCCCTATTTAGATGTGTTCAGCCGAAAATATAGGGAAAAAAAATCGCATAAAAATCGCAACGGGAAATTTGATTTTTTCCCCGCCGAAGCCTTGACATGATGTGCGGAATGTGGGATAGAATATCGCTTCATTTTATGCATGGAGGGGACGTTTTGGACCAGACGTATATTGGATTTTCCGATCGGCACAAGGCGAAGATCCAGGCCGCCGGGTTTGCTTTCGCCGGTGTTATCGGGGTCGCGATCGTTGACAGGATTTCGATCGGCCTGACGCAGATCAAAGCGGATACCTATGGTCTCCCTTTCCTGATCGGCGTCCTTTTTTTCCTGTTAAGCGCCACGTTTCTCTACTCTTTGCTGCGCAAAACGGCCATGGTCGCCGAAAAGGCACAGGCGACGCTGGCGGCCTGCCAGCGCGAGGAGAAAGAGGAGCTCCAGCTCTTCAACTTTGCCCTGGACAACAGCGCGGACGCCATCTACTGGTTTACCTTCGACACCCGATTTTTCTATGTCAACGACGCCGCCTGCAAGATGCTGGGGTATTCGAAAGAGGAGCTGCTGCAGAAGAAACTGTGCGAGATCGATCCCAACAGCAATCTGAACAGCAGGGCGTTTCTCGAAGAGATCAAAGCGCGCGGCTTCGTCTGCTTCGAGAGCATCCAGATCCGCAAGGACGGCAGCCGCTTCCCCGCGTCGGTATCGACGAACTATTTCTGCAACGGGACGCATGAGTTCGTCTGCGCGTTCGGCCGGGACATCACCGAGCAGAAAGCAAAAGAGAAGATCATCATCGAACAGAACAGCGCGCTGAAGCACTCCCTGGAGGAGAAGGAGGCCCTGATCAAGGAGATCCACCACAGGGTGAAGAACAACCTGGAAGTGATCTCCTCGCTGCTGCAGATGCAGAACCGCCGTGAAACGGACCGGCATGTCAAAGAGGCGCTCTCCAAGAGCCAAAGCCGTATTTTCGCCATTGCGCTCGTCCATGAAATGCTCTACAAGAACTCCGGGCTTGCGACGATCGACATGAAACAGCACCTCGAGCGCCTCTCCGGGGCGATGATGGAGCTTTATGACCCGAGCGGGGACATCGCCGTGCATGTCGAAGCGGAAAACGTCAGCCTCTCGATGGACAACGCCGTGCTGGTCGCCCTGATCGTGCATGAGCTTTTTCTCAATGCGATCAAACATGCATTCAAAGGGGCCGGCCGCGGAGAGATCCGCATCTTCATCCGTCATGCGGAGGACGGGAGCATCTATTTCGGCGTACGCGACAACGGCGTCGGCTTTGACCCGAAAACGACGGACATGACCAATACCCTGGGGTGCCAGCTGATCAACTCCATCACCGAATTCCAGCTCAACGGAACGATCGCGGTCGTCAACGACAACGGCTTCTGCTGCACCATCCGTTTCACCCCCAGCGAGCAGGGAAGCAAATGAAGCCGGGCATCATGATCGTCGAAGATGAGAGCATCATCGCCCTGAATATCAAGGAGATCCTGCTGATGCAGGGGTATGAGGTGACGGGGATCGCCCCGGACAGTGCGAGCGCATTCGCCCTCCTGGAGCGCAGGAAACCGGACATGATCCTGATGGACATCACGCTTAAAAACCGTGAGGACGGCATTGAACTCGCCCGGAACATTACGGCAAACCTGGAGATCCCCATCGTCTTCCTGACGGCGAACGACAAAGAGAGAACGATCGAGCGGGCGATCGACATCACGCCGTACGGCTACATCCTCAAGCCGTTCAAAGAAGCGGTGCTGAAAACGACGATCGAGATCGCTTTGAAGAATTTTGCGGCCAACCGTAATCTCTCGACGACAATCGATGCGATCAACCATGAGTACACCACCATCCAGAACCGGCTCCTGCTGGAAGAGAATGCGAAAAGCCATTTTGTCAGGTTGAAGTACGGCTATCTCTATGATACGCAGGAGGATGTGCTGCTGCTGTCGGGAAAAGAGGTGCCGCTGAACGATAAAGAGAAGAAGTTCATGCGACTCGTGGTGAAAAATTTCGGCAAAGTCGTCAGTGTCGAACAGATCGAGAATTATGTCTGGGACGGAGAACTGGTCGGGGAGGGGGCCCTGCGTTCCTTGATCTTTCGTATTCGGCAGAAGATTCCCAAGGACCTCATTACCTGCTACTCCAAGATCGGCTACAAGGTCACCCTCGGGTGAGAGGCACGCCCAAAGCGCGGCCGCCGCTCCCTGTCGCGGGGCGGGGAGAAACGTTTAGTTGTACCCGATGATCGGGTCGTCCTCTTTGGCGGCGTAGTTGTCCGAAACAAACTTCCAGTTAACGAGCTTCCACCAGTTTTCCAGGTAGGCCGCGCGGTTGTTGCGCTGGTCGATGTAGTAGGCGTGCTCCCAGACGTCGCAGACGAGCAGCGGGCGCAGGCCGTCTTTCACGGGCGTTTCGGCATTGCTGTACTTCTTGATGGCGAGGCTGCCGTCCTGAACGACCAGCCAGCACCATCCCGAACCGAAGAGGCTGGCGGCGGCGTTGAGGAAGGCATCCTTGAAGTCCTCCATGGAGCCGTGGTCATGCTCGATCTTGTCCATGAGCACGGTGGAAGGCGAGGTCTTCTCCGTCGTCAGGCCGTACCAGTAGAAATCGTGGTTGAAGACCTGCGCGGCATTGTTGAACGTCGGCCCTTTGGACTTGCGGATGATCTCCAGCAGCGATGCATCCGCATATTTGCCCCCTTCAATCAGCTTGTTGAGATTGTTCACGTAGCCCTGGTGGTGCTTGCCGTAGTGATACTGTATCGTCTCCGCGGAGATCATCGGTTCCAGTGCCGTCTCTTCATAGGGCAGTTTCATCAGTTCGAATGCCATGTCTTTCGCTCCTTTTGGCGTTTGCTTTGTTTTCATAACCTTTTTGAGGTGCAAAAATGAATCTCACTGCACAAATAGTTTTTTCTTTGTACTTTTGCTTGCTAATTATTTTTATTTCAGGTATAATTAAGCCATTGAAAGATGATTTAGAGTTTCATCTTGGTTTGTAACTATTGAAGACTTCCTCAGTATTTTCTATTCCACGTTTTACTCCGCATTATATTTTGACAACACTCCAACATGAAGGTCTTGCAATGGCAAATCTTAAACACGGAACCGTTAAATGGTTCAACAGCGAAAAAGGCTTTGGTTTTATCGCCCCGAAAGAGGGTGGTGACGACGTATTTGTACACTTCCGCCAGGTCAACAACAGCGGCTACGGCCGTGTCGAACTCAACGAGGGACAAGAAGTCACGTACGAAATCGGCCAGGGGCAAAAAGGCCCGCAGGCAGAGAACGTTACGGCGCTCTAACGATCTTTCCGGCGGAACCTTCCGCCGGCCAGGCGTTCGTTTAAGAGAGTTTAACTCTTTTATAGAGCGACTTTAAGGATCGATATGAACAGCAGAGAAGAGACACTTAAAGCACTAAAAGACGGCAAAGAACTGATCAGTTCGGTGACCGGTCTAAGGTATAAAATCATCGAGGGCCTGCTGCACTCGAGAGACAGCGAACGCGTCGAATGGCAGCTAAGCGGCCTCCATTTTTACAATCCCGTCTCCTGGCAGAACCTGCAGCACTAAGCACCCCGCAGAAGGCCGCGCCTTCTCTGACCTATCCGCTCCCCACACGAAAACAGAAGGTATAGACCTATGCAAAAAAGATTTGAAGGGACCGTCATCTGGTACGATTCCGAAAACGGTTACGGCATTATCCGGCTCCGTGCCGAACACAAGACGGTCTCCATCGCGGAGTGCCAGATCCACCACTGCCGCGCCGTGGGCATCCGTGCGCTGCGTGTCGGGCACGACGTCTCTTTCGAGATCGTCGATACCGAAGCCCACAACCTCTTCTTCCTCTGATCCATTACGTTTCCCCGACCGCCGGCAGGCACCGACCCTAGGGCAGCAGTTCGTGCAGTGCGACGATGTAAAAGGGGACCTTCTCCCTCTGCGTCATGTCGGTGAACTGCTCGCAGGCAGCCTGGACGGCGGCCACGATCACCATGTAGTACTCGTCGATGATGGAGTGGTCCAGCTCCAGGATGTCGGCGATCTCGTTACAGGCCATGCGTTCGTCGTCCTCATCCATGTTGGGCGCCCAGGTACGGTCGGGGTCGCGTAAGCAGACGTAGCCGTGATCGTCGATGAGGTAGTAGAGCTCGGTGATCTTCTCTTTGTCGAACCCATGGATGCCCTTTTCGAAAAAAGCGTTCTCTACTTCCTGCAGCGTGATGATCGTACCTTTAAGACGGTTTGGCGGCACATAGACTCCTTTTTGGGTGCTTTCATTGATCGCTGAATGCAGGAAACGGGCGCGACATCCGGTACCAAATGTCGCGTGGAAGAACAAAAAATGTAGGTCCGGGGAAAACCACAAAGGAACCGACTTATGATTTTCAACCATGAATTACCGGCGGAAGTACAACAAGCCATCCTCGCCATGGACCCGGGCGATGCCATCCCATTGGGAGTCGAAAACGATGAACCCATGATCCTTCTGCGCCTCAGCGACGGGGCGGAAGCGCTGCTCGACGCCCCCGAGCTGGAGTGCGACTTCAAGCCGACATTTCTGCTGATGCCCTTTGACGGCAAGACGATCGGGGTCTGTATTGTCCAGTTCCGTCTGAACAAAGACGACAACTACATCTTTACGACACACTACGACATTACCGACCCAAAAATGTACGAATCCCTGAAGGCATTGCTGAAAATGGACAAGTACAACGTCATTATTGCCACCGTCGCGAACCATACGGGGATGCCGGTCGAGACGAAATTCGTCAGAACGTTCGACCCCCTGGAGGTACTGGAGAAGACAAAGAGTGAGGCGCAGAATGAAGCCGGAGACGGCATGGCCTACCACATCTTCAACGGGATGATCGCGCAGATCGGCGACTACCCCACCGTCTGGCACACGCTCGAGGCGCTCGCCCCCGCGCGCAAAGAGTGGCTGCTGCAGGCGTAGACGAAGCGCCTAGCACTGCTTGGCGGCACGGATAAAGGCCCGCATCTTTTCGCGGTCCTTTTTGCCCGGTTCGCGCTCGACCGCGGTGCTGACGTCGACGCCGTAAAATCCGTAGGGGAGGGCCTGCTCGACGTTTTCGGGCGTTAGGTTGCCCGAGAGGATGATCTTCGAGCAGTCCCTGCCCTCGAACCACGACAGGTCCAGGCTGCCGTCCGCTTGTAGCGTATTCGCACCGAAGACGTCGACGATGCGGTAGCGGTCGCCAAGGTAGTCGATGTCGGCCTCGCGCTGGGCGCGCACGACGCGAAGGTGCGGCGCGACGAGCGAACCGTACAAAGCGTCCGTCGCCTCGAAGTGGATCTGGGCGAGGGTGATGCCGCTGAGCGCGATCGCCTTGTTGATGTACTTGGCATCGCTGTCGACGAAGATGCCGACCTTCTCGACGAAGGGGGGCAGCTGCTCGACGATCTTGAAGGCCGCCTCGGGGGTGATAAAGCGCCGCGAGCCCTGGAAAAAGATAAAGTCGATGGCGTCGGCGCCTTCTTCTACGGCGGCCAGCGCGTCCTCGAGATTGGTGATGCCGGTGATTTTTACACGCATCGATCCTCCTCTCATATATTAAAGATGGTGCGGCCTCCGACGCGTGCCGCAGACCTGTTGTCTCTCTATAATGCAATGCCCGTTCAAGCTGCCGTTCCCCGCTACTGTTTTCTAAGATGTCCTCCGCTAGAATCGGTGGAGATTATCAGAAGGAGCAGTCATGCAAATGCAAAAACCGTATCTGGAGACCATGCCCGACGCGAACGGCTTTTTCGGCAAGTTCGGCGGTGCGTTCATCCCGCCCCAGCTCGAGGAGCCTTTCCGGGAGATCCGCGAGGCCTATGACAAACTGTCGAAATCCTACGAGTACCTGCACGAGCTGCGCAAGATCCGCAAGCACTACCAGGGGCGGCCGACACCGGTCTACTATGCGAAGAACCTGAGCGAGTTCTGCGGCGGCGGGCAGATCTACCTCAAGCGCGAGGACCTCAACCACACCGGCGCGCACAAGCTCAACCACTGCATGGCCGAAGCGCTGCTGGCCAAGTACCTGGGCAAGAAGAAGCTCATTGCCGAGACGGGGGCGGGGCAGCACGGGGTGGCGCTGGCGACGGCGGCGGCGTACTTCGGGCTGGAGTGCGAGATCCACATGGGCGAGGTGGACATCGCCAAGGAGCACCCCAACGTCGTGCGGATGAAGATCCTCGGCGCCAAGGTCGTCCCGGCGACGCACGGGCTCAAGACGCTGAAAGAGGCGGTCGACTCCGCGTTCGAGGCCTACCTGGCCGATACGGAGACCCAGATGTTCGCCATCGGCTCCGTCGTGGGGCCGCACCCCTTCCCGCGGATGGTGCGCGACTTCCAGTCCGTCGTCGGCATCGAGGCCAAGGAGCAGTTCATGGAGATGACGGGCAAGCTCCCCGACCACGCCGTGGCCTGCATCGGCGGCGGTTCTAACGCTATGGGGCTCTTTTCGGGCTTCATCGATGACCCGGTGAAGCTGCACGGCGTCGAACCGATGGGTAAGGGGGAGAAGCTCGGCGAACACGCCGCGACGCTCACCTACGGCGAAGAGGGGGTGATGCACGGTTTCAACTCCATCATGCTCAAAGACGCCGAGGGCAACCCGGCACCGGTGCACTCCATCGGTTCGGGCATTGACTACCCCTCCGTCGGGCCGGAACACGCCTACCTGCGCGAGATCGGGCGGACCATCGTCGGCACGGCGACGGATGACGAAGCCGTGGATGCCTTCTACAAGCTCTCGCAGTACGAGGGGATTATCCCGGCGCTCGAATCGGCCCACGCCGTCGCCTATGCGATGAAGCTGGCGCGCTCCAACCCCAAAGACGCCATCCTCATCAACCTCAGCGGGCGCGGGGACAAGGACATCGACTACGTCATCGAGCACTACCCCATCCCGCCGAAGGGGTGAGGAACGGCGGCGTTTCGGCCGCCAGACACTTCACGCTTTTCCCGTCACTTTTTACAGCCAGAACCCACTTTTCTGCCATTTATCCGATAAAAATTGTCCGTTGAGAATAAAAATTGTAGTGCGCACTAAACGACGGCCTGGCCGCGACCGTCTTCCGGGGGTTGTCCGGCCGGTTCGAAAGCCCCTTTAAGCTTTGGCGTTTGCAGATTGCCCCGCCGTACAAAAAGTGGCTGCTGAAGCCCTGAAACAGTTCACACGAAAAAGGAGTTCACCATGACACTGCAAGACCTGTTGCTCAAGCTCGCCCGCGCTTCGATCGAAGAGAAATTCGGGAAACCCTTTCCCTACTCAAAAGAGATTCTGCTCGAGCAGTTCCCGCAGCTCTCGGAAGCACGTGCGACCTTTGTGACCATCAACATCGACGGTGACTCCCTGCGCGGCTGCATCGGGTCGCTGCTGCCGCACAAAACGCTCTTCGACGACGTCGTCTACAACGCCCAGGCCGCGGCCTTCAGCGACCGGCGCTTCTTCCCGCTGAGCGAAAGCGAGTACCCCTACTGCAGTATCGAGATCTCCATACTGACCCTGCCTGAAGAGGTGGAGTACGGCGACACGGAGGAGCTCAAAGCGAAACTAAGACCCGGCATCGACGGGGTGATCCTGCAGCAGGGCCGGCACAGCGCGACCTTCCTGCCGCAGGTGTGGGAGGAGTTTCCCTCGTTTGACCAGTTTTTCGGGCAGCTCGGCGTCAAGGCGGGGATCAGGGGGTTTGCGCTCGACGAGCACCCGGCCATCTTTACCTACCAGGTCGAACGCTTCGCTGACGTCGCGCCGGAGGAGGAGTACGAGGTGGCAACCGACACCCCTTTCCCCACCCCCCAGGCCGCAGAGGCGGGCTTTTACGGCGCCCTGGAACGGGGGGACCTGGAGGCGATGCTCTCGGTGTGGGCCGATGACGAGGGGGTCGTCTGCATCCACCCCGGCGGTGAACGCCTGCAGGGCAGGGAGGCGGTAGCCGGGAGCTGGCGCGCGATGCTGGCGGGGCAGCAGGGAGTCCATTTTGAGCTCGAAGACGTACAGACGACGCGCGAGGGGCTGATCAGCATCCACAGCCTCAGAGAGTGCGTCTACGTCGACGGCCAGCTGGCCGGGATGGCCCTGGCCACGAACGTCTACCGGCAGACGCAGGAGGGGTGGCGCCTCTTTATGCACCACACCTCTCCCGACCCGCAGGTCATGGGGATGAGCGCGGTGGTCATGCACTAAGCGGCGCGGCCGCGCCGGGCATCAGGCGACGAATTCGGTGATGTTCATCCGGTAGAGGAAAACGCCGTCGATGACCTGGCCCAGGATCTCTTCGTTGGTGAAGCTGATGCCCAGGATGTCATCGCCGGTGTTGACGACGGAATCGAGCAGTTCGAGAATGGGGGCGTTCTCCTGTGCCAGGCCGATGTCGGTCACGTTCAGTCCGGGCAGCTGCTCCCGATTCGACGCGTAGAGCGCGCCGACCGTTTCGTTGAATTTCGCATCGTCGTCGTTGATACCGTTGACATGCCCAAACAGCAGGATCCACTCATCGAGCTCCGGGTTGTAGATCCAGAATGCGGCCTTGGGTTTGCGCCCGCTGTCGTCGAGGAGCTGAACGAACTCTTTGCCGCTCTCCATCATGGTCTGGGTTAATGCTTTCATCGGGTTCCTTTGGTGCTTTTTACCGCCTTATGCACTTTACGCTCCAAAAGCGATGCAGGGTTGTCCATTCGCGGCGAATTACTGTAAAATCCGCTAAATGCTCTAAAGGCCGACAATCATGCAAGCTTTCGGAAAATTCGCCACCGAACACGACCTGGAATACCTCGTCGAACACTACCTCTATTTCAACGCGCCGGGCGAGGAGATTACCGCCCTCGATCTGCCGCAGCTGCTCAAGAAGAAGAACAAAACCGTCGCGGGGACGCTCTTCCTCTACAACCCGGCCATGGCCCCGGCGGGGTACAGCAGCGACAAACCGCTTGCCGAACAGGGGTACGAATTTGACGGCCGCTACACGGCGCTGCAGTTCAACAAGCTGATGGACATCTTCCAGTCCCGCATCCACGGCTTCGAGGGCAAACTGATCGAGGTGAAGTACCTCTTCAACTACAATCGCCCCGACATCGAACCGACCATGGTGCTGGAGACGTTCAACGAGGACATCGAGAAGCTGCCGTCCTTCCAGCAGACCCGCTTCAGCCGTGAACTCAACTACCACGACGTCAAGAACATCCGTCTCAGCGGCAAGTTCGTCTTTTTCGCCTGGGGCAACCGCTTCGACCGCCACCACCCCAACATCCTCGCCTACGCCAAGTCGATCTTCGAGCAGAGCGAAAAGATCGGGAAGGCGCGGGCCTACATCTACGACCCGGGCCTGCGTCAGCAGATGAGTGAGGAGGGGGCGCGCTTCCTCCACCCCGTCGCCGCCGGGAAACTCAAAACGAAAGTGACCGAGGCGATCGCCCGGGCTTTCAAGACGAACCCGCCGCTTCCGACACCGTACGAGGTATAATCGAAGGGTACTCATACTTCGCTCATAGTGGGGGCGTACCATTTGAGTATCCCACCTTGATAAGGAGCACGTCATGAAAAAGGTAATGACAGTAGTGGCAGCGACATCGCTGCTGGCGGCAACGGCGCTTTTGGCGCAGGGTCAGGGCAGTACGACGATGCAGAAGTCCCAATCACAGATGCAGACGCAGCAGATGCAGATGAAGCAGAACCGCATGATGATCCAGAACCAGACCTATCTGCAGACCCAGGACCGTACGAAAGATCAGCTCCAGGATCAGACCAAAGACCAGGACAAGGATCAGACGCGCGACCGTCTGCAGGACAGGGTGGATGAACCCGATCAGGACCGTCTGCAAGACCGGCTCCAGGATCAAGTCGACGAGCCCGCCCAGGATCGTGACAGAGACCGCATCCACGTCGACGACGAGTAAAGACTGCAAAGGCGGACTCCCCTTCGCCCGATTCGCTTCTTCCTAAGTGATCCTCCCCCGAGCCGGGGACGGGTCATGACTCCGCTTTCTCTTTTTCCGTATGTTCGAATGGATGATCACCGTCCACAATAAGGGCATCATCGACGATGACCATGTTCCTGCCCGATGATTTCGCCTCGTAGAGGGCCTTGTCGCTGCGTGCGACGGTGTTTTTGAGGTTGTCCCCGTCGTGGTAAAGGGTGATGCCGAAGCTTGCGGTGATCTGTCCGACCCCCTCGAAGGTCGCATTTTCGATGCGCTCGCGGACCCCCTCCGCGATGGCCACAAGGCTGTGGAGGCTGTCGACCATCATCAGCAGGAGGAACTCCTCGCCGCCCCAGCGGATGATGAAGTCCTCCTGACGGATGGCATGGCGGATGATGCTGACGAACATTTTGAGGACTTCGTCGCCGCGGTTATGGCCGTAGGTGTCGTTGATCCGCTTGAAGTGGTCCAGGTCGACCATGATGACCCCCAGCAGTTTCTGCTGCGCGTTGGCCGAATGGCAGAGCTTGTGGAAAGAGGCGTCGAGGAATTCGCGGTTATAGGCGTGGGTCAGTTTGTCCCGGGATGCCCGCTGCTCCAGCTCCCGCTGGTTCAGGATAGTCAGGCTGATGTCGGTGAAGACGACGATGTAGCGGTGGCCGGGAATGGGGTTGACGCTGACGGTATAGACGCGCGGCGTCCCCTCGCGGTCGAGCATCTTGACGATCCGGCGCGTTGCAGGGGTCTCCATCAGGGCTTTGACCCACTGCTTGCCCTCGGGGACCTTGCCGAGGTGGAAAAAGCGGTCATCGGCGATAAAGAGGTCGCAGATACAGTCGTGTTCCTCAAGGAAATGTTCGAGCGAATCGTAGTTGAACGACTCGTAGAAGAAGCGGTTGGCGAATTTCAGCGTATGGCCGTCGGTGAGGATGACGACGTTCCGCTGAAGATCGATGAGCGACTGCAGCTGGCGTTTGTCGATCTCGATCGCATTGCGCTGCAGGTTGGCACGGTAAAGCAGGTAGAAGAGCAGGGCCAGCAGGGCGATGATGACAAAGGCCATGATCTTGTACTGGTTGAACCGGGTCTGGAGGTCCTCGTGCTTGCGGTCGATGATGAGGTAGGCGACGGTGTGCTGCGAAATGGCATTGACGACGGGTACAAAGGTGATGGCATGGAGGGTTTGCTCATCGAATTCGAAGAAGTTGAAGGCGTTCCCCCTCGCCAGGACCTTGTCAAGCGGCCCGTTCTCCCGGATATAGTTCCGGATCAGTGCCGCTGTTTCAGGGGTATGGTTCGGTCCCAGCGCCTTTTCGTGCATGTAGTCGCCGAAAAGCTCCGAAGGGGCGTAATAGTTCTGTTCGTCGGGGAAGACCTTCGATTTGACGGTGTCGGCGAGGATGATAAAGTGGGCATCGGCATGGATGTCGTCACGGATGCGTTCGAGGATGGTCTGCATCGAGATGGAGAGTTCGACGCTGCCGAGGTAATCGTTTCCGTCAAAGAGGGGATAGACGAAGCGGTAGCCGTTAAAGATGCGCCCCTCCTCGAAGCCGGACACGGGCTTGTGCGTCCGGTTGACATAGGCGACGCTGTCCCGCACGCCGGTCAGGTCGTCCCCGAACCGCTCGGGGCGGTGAAAGCGCAGAAAGCTTTCGTTGTTGCTCAGATGGAAATGCATCTGCTTGAGGTGGTAGAGGCTGATGTTGCGGTAAACGGGGAGCAGCAGGCTGTAGAGCTTTTTGCGGATCTCGGCACGCTCCGCCTCCGAGGCGTCCGGCACTCTTTTGTAAAGGTCGATGACGTCTTTGACGTTGATGCGGTTGTAGTAGATGATGTCGGCCTGGGACTGGAAACCGCGGATGATGCTGCGGTAGGTCGAGACCGTCAGCTCCTTTTCCGCGGCGAGATGTCCCTTCACGCGGTCGGTCAGAATATCGTTGCTGAAGATAAGGATCAACACGGCACTTAATACAAAGAAGATAAGATACTTTATTGCCGGTCCGAAATGCAGCTTATTGTGATAGATGTTCATAATTGCAGTATATTAAAGTGATTATTAATTTCTTCCTTCATACGCAGGCCGGCGTCTGCCGTTACCTGCCGATATCGAACACCCTGAGCACGAGCTTGTAGAGCAGGAACAAAAAGAGCAGGGGGAAGACGACCGTCTGAAAGACGAAGGCGATGATGAGCCGGACGATGCGGTCGCCGGCCGCATTGGCCTCGGCCTTGTAGCGTTCGACCTGCTCGGTATAGTACGACGTGCTGAAAACGCTGTAGGAACTCTTTTTGAACTGCTCGATATCGTCCGCGATCGCCGTGACCCCCCGGTCGAGTTCGACAATATTGTATTCGGGCTGGACAAATTGGGTGTAGACGAGGTCGTTTGCGATGGCCATGAGCGGCACGCTGAAACGCAGAAAGACCATGATGACCGTAATCTTGAAAAAGAGGGTCCGGGATTTGTCGTCGCGCGTGAAGCGGAAAAAAAGCCAGAGGTTGTAGGCGATGACAAGGAAGAGCAGCAGGTAGTTGAAAAAGGCGTCCGTCACGATATTCATGAAGATGGTCTGGATCCCCAGGGAGGTGATGCTGGCGAGCATGATCCAGGAGAAGCGTTCGATGAGGTCGTTGACGGGGTCGAGCACCTCACCGACGGCGAGGGTGACGCCGGGCGGACCGACCTCGGTGCCCTGTACGACGGAGATGACGGCGTTGAGTGCCTTGGCCGTGCCGAAGACGACGAGGGCCTGCTCAAAGGCATCGTCTACGACCGTGCGGCCGGGTTTGTCGAGGGTCCCGGCAAAGGAGAAGGTGAGCAGGGCGAGCGAAAGCACGACGATGAGCAGACGGTTCCAGTGGCGGCGCAGAAAAGAAGCAGCAGGTACGGTCTCGGGCATGACGGCTCCTTGGATGATGCCATATCTTAGCGAAAAGCGCAGCGTATCCCTCACACTCCGCTCACCCTCCTGGTCTACAATTTCCGCATCCCAACGAAAAAAAAGGACACAAAATGAAAAAGACAATGATTGCAATGACGGCAGCGGCACTGGTCGCTTCAACGGCAGCGATGGCACAGCAGGGGCCGGGCGCAGGTGCAGGTGCCGGTACGGCGACGATGCAGCGCAGCGCGGCGATGATGCAGCAGCAGATGCAGAGCCAGATGCGCTACCAGCACCAGATCCAGAACATGACACAGGCAAAGCACCAGTACCAGCACCAAAACGGTGTCGAGGAGACGGTCACGGAGCCGGAAGTCGTCGAAACGACCGACACCGTTACGGAGTAAGCTCCTCCGCTCGCCGGGTACACCCGGCTTCTGCTCTCCTTTTCCCCCTTTAACTGATAACTACTCCCAATAACCCTCCGCAGGCACACATATTGCATATTGCCCTACAAGAAAAATCAATAGCGTAAAGCAGGCGGATGAGCAGCTTTGCTGACTATGAAAATCCAAAAGAAGGATGACATTATGGCAATGGTAAACCGCGCAAAGATCAAAGAACTGTTGAATGAGAGTGCCTGTTCGCACAGCAAGGACAAAAAACCCGGCGAGGGGTGCGACAAGCCCAAGCCGGGAATGGCGGCCGGCGGCTGTGCCTTCGACGGCGCACAGATCTCGCTCTTTCCCTATGCGGACGCCGTCCACCTGGTGCACGGCCCGCAGACCTGTCTCGGGGCTTCGTGGGAGACCCGGGAGAGCCTGAGCTCTTACAAGGGGCGCAACCATACCTTTATGGGCTTTACGACGGGGATCACGACGAACGACGTCATCTTCGGCGGCGACAAGCGCCTGGAAGACTCTATCGACTACGTCATGGAGCACTACAAGCCCGAGGCGATCTTCGTCTACTCCACCTGTGTCACGGCGCTGGTGGGCGACGACATCGACATGACCTGCAAACTCGGCAGCCAGAAGCACGGCGTGCCGGTCGTTCCGGTGCATGCGCCGGGCTTCGTCGGGGGAAAAAACCTCGGTTCCCGCCTGGCGGGTGAGGCGGTGCTCGAGCACCTGATCGGGACCAAAGAGCCCGAATTCACGACAAAGTACGACATCAACCTGATCGGTGACTATAACGTCACGGGCGATATGTGGCAGTACCTGCCGATGTTCGAAAAACTCGGCATCCGCGTGCTCGCCTCCATGAGCGGCGACGGCCGCGTCGGCGATATCCGTACGGCGCACCGTGCCAAGCTCAATGTCATCGTCTGTGCGAAATCGCTCGTGACGCTGGTGCGCAAGATGAACGAGAAGTGGGACATCCCATGGGTCTCCGTCTCCTTCTACGGCAAGCGCGATACGACCTTCGCGATCCGTGAGATCGTCAAGGCACTGGGTGACCCGGAACTGATGGAAAAAGCCGAACGCCTCATCGACGAGGAGGAGGCGAAACTCGACCTGGCGCTTGAGCCGTACCGCCGTCTCTTCAAGGGCAAGAAAGCGGTCCTCAACACCGGGGGGAACAAGGCCTGGTCCATCGCCTCGGGTCTGCAGGACCTCGGGATCGAGGTCGTCGCGACCTCCATCAAGAAGTCAACGGCGGACGACATTGAAAAGGCCCGCGAATACCTCGGCGAGGACGGGATCCTGATGGACAAACCGGCGGCGCAGCAGTCCAAGGTTATCGACGAAAGAGGGGCACACATCCTCCTGGCCGGGGGGCGCAGCCTCTATACGGCAATCAAGAAGAAGATCTCCTTTATCGACGTCAACCAGGAGAAAAAGACCTCCTACGGCGGCTACAACGGCCTTATCAACCTGGCCGAGGATCTCAAGGCCGCCTTCGCCAACCCCGTCTTCGCCAATGTTTCGGCGAAGGCCCCCTGGGAAGTCGGCTAATCCGATAACCTATAATCCACCTCCGCACATCCGAAACACGCCACTGTTTCGGTAAGGGGACCCCGGGAAACGTAACGTTTCCCGGGAGATTAAGTTACTATCACATTTTTTGGCTATAATCCTAACTTCACAAAATATCTTCAAGAAACTATGAATAATGTTGTCACTATGTTGCTATAATGAATGACAGCAACACAACATTGTAAAGGTGCAGACGCAATGGGTGATTTGGCCAAACATTTTGATGTCCTGATCAAAAAACACTATTATATACATGAGCGCTACGGCGTCGACGTTACCTTCGCGCTGCTCTACCACGCCGAACCGCTTTCCATCGACGTCATCGGCGGTTTGCTTCGTCTGTCGGACCATCTGCACCAGGTTGACGAAAACCACTACTTTATCGTGTTTGATTTTACCAATCAGGCCAATGCCCACAAGGCGTCCCAGAATCTGCTCTGTAGGCTTGACGACCACTTCCGCGATACCGAAAGCTGCATCGCGCTCGACGCTTTCGATACGACAAAAAGTACGCCTATTGTCCTGCGTCGGCTGCAGCAGATCCTCTCCGAGGTACGCAAGCGCCCCCGTGTCCGCATCGACAACGAAACGATCCTCGACGGCCGTATGTAAACGGCCTTTTCATATTTTTATCGGTCAGTGAGAGGCGCGGCTACGCCGAGATTTCGGCGAGGGCTTTGAGGCCTTTGGGGGTCAGGTAGGGGCGCATCGCCCCCTGGACGTGCTGAAACATCCCTTCGAGATGGTACTCGTCCAGGGGATCGCCCAGGGTTTCGAGAAAGGGGATCCAGAACTGCGTCGCGAGCAGGGTCGTGTCGGCGAGATGCTCCAGGACGTTGTCATAGGGGACCTGAAGGTAGCCGTTGTCAACGAGGCCGGCGAGCACCAGGACGATGCGCCCGCGGTGGGCGAGGTTGTCGCGGATGTAGCGGGCCTTGAGTTCCGGGTCGCGCGAAAGCAGAAAGAGCAGCTCGCGGTGGAAAAAACGGTACGTCCAGTAGACATGCGCCAGGTGCGACATGTGCGCGTGGAGCGCCTCGATGGAGTCGGGCCGCTCCTGCGGTTCCAGCTCCGTCTGCGCCTGCATCTCTTCGTAGAGCCGCAGAATGATCGCTTCGCGGTTTTTGTAATGATAGTGGAGGTTGCCGGGGCTCATCCCGAGCGCCGCGGCGATATGGTTCGTCGTCGCGGCCTGGGTATTGCCTTCGTTGAAGAGCTTCAGCGCCCCGGCAAGAATCTTTTTTTTCGTTCCCATGGCGGCATTATAGCGGTTTGGCGATCCCCTCGAGCTCGATCGTCAGTTTCACGTCGTCGCCGACGGCAACCCCGCCCGCTTCAAGGACCTGGTTATAGGTGAGCCCGAAATCGCTGCGTTTGATCTTTCCCTCGAGAATGACACTGCTGCGCGTCATCCCCCAGGGGTCCTTGATGGTCCCGGACACTTCCGCTTCAAAGGTGACGCTGCGGGTAACGCCGTGCAGCGTCAGCTCACCGGTGATCGACTCCCCGTCAAACTTCGTCATCGTAAACGTAATGTCCGGATACTTGGCCGCATCGAAAAAATCGGCACTTTTGAGGTGGTCGTCGCGCTTGACGATCCCCGTATCGACGCTGGCGGTCTTGACGCTGCCCGTAAAGGATTTGAGGACAGTGCCCTCCAGGTCGTAACTGCCGCTGAAATCGGCAAAGTGGCCGTTGACGTTGCTGATCATCATATGGCGCACCTTGAAGCCCACGGTGGAGTGGGTCGGATCGACGTCGTACACGGCGCCGAAGAGCAGGGAGGACGAAAGGGAGATCGCCGCAGCGGTTCCCAGAATGCGAGTGGAAAGTTTCATTTCGAATCCTTTTAGTGTAAATACTCTAGAACTTTACTCCTTTTTTCGTTGCATGTCAAGAGTAATTACACTAATTTGATAATTTCTATCGAAAATTGCCTGCAAGAACGCGAAATGCAGATGTTCTCCTATATTAAGGAGGTGCCATGTCTCACGAAGCCGACTTCGAACTGAACAGGAAAGAGCACAAACCGCTTCAGGTCAACCCCATCAAACATTCGCAGCCCATGGGGGCGGCCCTGGCCTTTATGGGGATCCGCAACTGCCTGCCGCTGATGCACGCCTCGCAGGGGTGCGCGTCCTATACCAAAGTCTTCTATACCAAGCACTTCAATGAACCGATTCCCATGTACAACACCTCGGTCAGCGACATTACCGCGGTGCTTGACGGCGGGGACTACTCCATTCTGCTGGCCATCGAAAACATCACCAAGAAGAACAAGGGGATGAAGCCCGAGATCATCGGCCTGCATACGACGGGGCTGACGGAGACGAAAGGCGACGACGTCCGCGGTGTGGGGATGCATATCGAGATCCCCTACTGCTACGTCAACACGCCCGACTTCGAAGGGGGGATGGAGAGCGGCTGGGCCCTCACGGTGAAGGCGCTGATCGACCAGCATACCGCCCCGGCGACGGAGTGCAAACCCAACAAGCTCGTGCTGATGCCGCATGTGGGTATCCAGCCCGGCGAGATCGAGAAGATCAAGGCGATGTGCGAGGATTTCGGTTTCGAGACCCTGGCAATGCCGGATCTCTCCACCTCCCTGGACGGTTACCTCAGCGAGGGGCAGGGCAAGCTGGCGACGGGGTCGATCGGCATCGATGATATCGTGGCCCTCGGCGACACCGAGACCGTCATTACGATCGGACACTCCATGAAGGTCGGCGCGGAGGCGCTTCAGAAGAAGAACCCCGCCGTGCGCCACGTGCATTTCGACCATCTGATGGGGCTGGAAAATAACGACAATTTTGTCGCGGAACTGATGAAGATCCGCCAGATCGACCCGCCGCCGCTTGTCAAACGCTGGCGCGGCCGCCTGCAGGACGTCATGCTCGACAGCCACTTCCTGGTGGGATCGGCCCGTTACGTCATCACCGGTGAACCGGATGCGTGCATCGGTATCTGCGAACTGCTGCAGAGCGTCGGCGGCACCATCGATACGGTCGTGGCGACGACGTACAGCCCGGTGCTGGAGAAAATCACGGCCGAGCATGTCTTCGTCGGGGACCTCGAAGACGCGGCCGCGCACTTCAAAGACGCCGACCTGGTCATCAGCAACTTCCATGCGGAACGATTATTGCATATGGATGACAAATGCCATGCCGGACTGATGCTGCGCGGCTTCCCGAATTACGAGGAGCTCGGCAATCAGCTCAAGAGTGACCAGCTGTACGAAGGGAGCTGTTTCTTCCTTTTTGAAGCGGCGAATACGTTGCGGCATGTCATGCACGGTGAACACTAAATCGAATTGAAGGGGTCATGATGGGAGAAAGTACGAAGATCAGCGTTGAGACAACCGGAAAACTGGAAAACGCGATGAAAGTCGCTTTTGCGTCGAAAGACATGGAGACGGTCAACGCGCACTTCGGAGGGGCGAAGGAGTTCGTCGTGTACAACGTCTCCAAGGACGGCTATGAGCTTAACGGTGTGATCAAGTCGGATACGTCCGGCCTGACGGGCGACGACAAGACGGACTTCAAGGTGCAGTGCCTCGAAGGGATCAACATCATGTACGTCGAATCCATCGGCGGTACGGCAGCGGCCAAGGTGATCCGTGCGGGTATCAACCCGATGAAGGTACCCGACCCGCGCCGGATCGAAGAGATCCTGGGGGAACTGGTGGAGATGATCAACGGCAACCCGCCGCCGTGGGTCAAGCGGATCATCAACATGGAAACCAAAGAGGACCCGCGCCTGGCGCGCTGGGCCGTCGAATAACCGTCGCAAGACGACAAGCAACATCAAAAGAAGGAAAATAATGAGCGACACGGCACTTGAAATCAATGCATTCACCGAGGAGCTGATCCGTCAGCTGCGTGCGACAGACCAGTTTGGTAACTGGTCCAAAATGAGCGACGAGGAGCTGTTGACGAAAAAATACGTCAAAACGAAAGAGCAGCTCAAGGAGATCCCCATCATCGCGGATATCGACGAGATGCTGATCGGCGAGATCAAGATGATCTACAAGGCGATCGCCCTGCAGTTCGAACGCAAGACGGGCGTCATGTGCAACGTCGTTATGGAGATGAGCCATGAAGGGTTCGGACGCTGTATCGTCATCGCGGACAAGATCGTCCTGGTGGACAAGTATTTCAAAGACGCGCACCGCTTCAGCTTCCGCACCCTTGACAAACTGTACGAAGACGGTCAGAAACTGCTCGACAGAGCGTTCGAGATCTACGAACAGTACAAACCCTGCAAAGACAAAGCTTAATTACAACTAGGAGAGAGACATATATGGCAACAGTAGGTATTTTCGTCGGTAGCAGTACCGGTGCGACACAAGAAGTGGCGGAACTGCTCGAGGAGCAGTTTGAAGGCGCAGAACTGATCAATATGGAAGAGGATTTTGACGACCTCGAACAATTCGACGATTTCGACGTACTGCTGATCGGCTCCTCCACGTGGGGGCAGGGCGACCCGCAGCGTGACTGGGTCGATCCGATGATGGAGCTTGAGAGCGAAACCCCCGATTTCAGCGGCAAGAAAGTCGCGTTTTTCGGTGCCGGTGACCAGGATACCCACGGCGAGGAGTTCGTCAGTGCCCTGGTAAAGTTCAAAAAGCTCTTTACCCAGCTCGGCGCGGATACCGAATACGGTTACTGGCCGACGGAGGGGTACACCTATAAGTTCTCCGCCGCAGAGAAAGACGGCAAATTTATCGGTCTCCCGATCGACAAAGTCAACCAGGAAGACCTGACCGAAGAGCGCGTCAGCGCCTGGGCGGGACAGCTTAAGCAGGAGATGGGACTGTAAGACAAATTTGTCACCTTTTCAGTCCCTTAAATGATTCTTTTGACAAAAAACTAAAGAATCAAAATTGCAAATCACATAGAAAGGATAGATGATGGGTACACTCACAGAGTTTCAGTCGCTGACCGATGCCGAAGACTATTTTGATTTCTTCGATCTCGATTATGATGAGCGTCTCGTGTACGTCAAACGTTTTCACATTTTGAAGGAGTTTGGTGCAATGATGGATCGCGCCATCGGGAGCGATCTCGAGGGTGATGAGAAACTGCTCGAATACTACAAGTTTGCACTCATCACCGTGTACAAGAATTTCGAGAACGGTTACGCCCCGTCCGCGGCGGACGTCTGGGATATGTTCGGAAAAGAGAGCGCCTGCGGGACCTGTTCGACCTCGGAGAGCTGCAGCGACGTCGAAGAAGTGAGCAACGGCGTTCACGCCTGTACGAGCCAGGCGGATCTCAGCTTCAACTAAAGATGCGCTTCTCCCGGAATTCCGGATAGGCCAAGCGAACAAAATACAGGAGGTAAGCAATGGATGAAAATCAAATGTCGACTGCTGACAGCAAAATGATATCCCCCTCAAAGAAAGATGCCATTCTCCCGGTCTTCCGGATCGGCCAGCGGGTCAAAATCACGAAGGCGATCCGCAATGACGGCACGAACCCGTTCCACCCGCGTGACGGTATCCTCGTCGAACCGGGTGCCGAGGGGTACGTCACGAATATCGGTGACTTCCTGCAGGTGATCCGCGTCTACGACGTCAAGTTCATCGAAGAGGGTTCCACCTTCGGCTGCCGCGAAGGCGAGCTTGTTGCCGTCGAGGAGGAAGACGGCTACGACGAGGTAGAGGACGAGCTGCGCTGGATCCGCGAACACCGCGCCAAGCGCGAAGCAGAAAAGCTCGCCAAAGCCGCCGCAGAAAAAGAGGCTGCCGAATTCGCCGCAAAAGGGGCGCAATCCCAAGATGAAGGAGATATGGCCTGAATTTTGGGTATTGACGAACTTGATGCATCTGCCATGATGCAGCGAGGGATTAAAAGAAGGAGAACGACATGGCAAACGTCATTTTTTGCGGATTTGGCGATGGCATGGACAAGCGTGTACAGGCCCGTACCGGCGACGTGCTTCTGCGTGTAGCGGAGAGCAACGGCGTGAAAATCCCGACCGAGTGCAAGGACGGGACGTGCGGGAGCTGTGCGGTAAAGATCGAAGATCTCAGCGTCGAAGAGCCAATGAACTCTACGGCCGAAGATTATGATGCACATGCTCAGTCTTACTATATGGAAGACAAAGAGCTCGACACCCTGGTCGAAATGGGTGCGATTACGAAAAAGGAGGCGGAAGTTGCCCAGCAATTCAACCGCCAGACACCGATTCGTCTCGCATGCCAGTGCATTGTAAGAAGCGATATTATCGTTAAACCATTCGAGTAAAAAAAGGAGTTAAAGATGACAACACGTGTAGAAATTATGAACGACTTCCTGGCGATCAACGTCAAGCCGGGTAAAACGATTCAGGACATTGTTGAAGCGTCAGGTTCTGCCCTGCCGTTCGGTTGCCGTGACGGCGAATGCGGGACCTGCGTGGTCTTCGTTGAGTCCGGTATGGACTTCCTCAGCGACATGACGGACAAAGAAAAAGCGGTCATGAAAACGCTGAACGAATCCAGCCCGAAAGCACGTCTGGCCTGCCAGATGAAAATTGCCCAGCCCAACGGTCTGGTCCGCCTGAAGTACTAATCTTCCCGAAGGGTTTTCCCCTTCGGACTCCTTTTTCTTCTACATTTTCGAAACTTCTAGAACAAATTTTGCATTTTGTGCAATAAATGCACAAAATATATCCACATTTCCGTATCACAATATTTGCAGCAGGGGTATGATTAGACGATGAAACAAGCTTTAAACCTCAAACAGAAACAGCTGCCGCGCCTCTCCATGCAGACATGGCTGCCGCTGCTACAGTGTTCGCTTTCGGACCTGGACAAACACCTGCAGGTCATTTCGAGTGAAAACCCCTGTCTTGAAGTTTCGTCGGGATTCGAAGTCTCGGAGAGCTCTTCGGAACGATCGCATCGTGCCTACATGGAGTACCAGAACCATGTTTCCAACGCCTCCAGCGATGAAATCGAGTGGCTGAGCGTCTCGAGCCAGTCGCTTTATGAGAGACTCGACGAGCAGATCGCCGCACCGCTCTTTCCGACCCCGATCTCCCAGAAGATCGCCCGCCAGATCATCTACTATATCAGCGACGAGGGGTACTTCGAAGGCTCCGTCGAAGAGATCGCCGAACAGTGCGATACCGATGCGCAGCAGGTCGAGAAGGTACGTCAGCGTTTTGCCTACCTGGAGCCTTCGGGCGTGGGGGCAAAGGATTACAAAGAGTCGTTCCTCTTCCAGCTCAACGAGGTCGACATGGACGATGAGCTGAGCATTCTCGTCAGTGCGATGATCACCCGTTTCGAGTCAATGGAGAAGTTCGTCAACCACCCGCGCCTTCACGACGCGAAAGAGGTGATAAGCCACCTCAAGAACCCGCCGGCGCTGGAGTACATGGAGAGCGAGCCGCCGGTGCTGCCTGACCTCTACGTCGCCTTTCAGGGGGGCGAGTTCACCATCAAGATGAATAACGCCTTCTACCCCGACCTTAAAGTGACGCAGATCGACAAGTATGACAATTTTGCCAAACAGAAGTTCAAAGAGGCACGCGAGCTCGTCAAGCTGCTCGACCTGCGCAAGGCGACGCTTTACAACGTAACGCTGGTGCTGCTGGAGAAGCAGTACGCCTTCTTCATGGGCGGGGAGCTGCAGCCGCTGAAACTGCAGGACGTGGCGGACGAACTCGGTTTTAACGAATCGACGATCTCACGCGCCATCAGCGACAAGTACCTGGAGACGGAGCGGGGGGTGTTCGCCTTCAAGGATTTCTTCTCCAACGCGATCGGGAACGTCTCTACGGCGGAGATCAAACATTTCCTGGAGCGGCTGGTCAAAAGCGAGGATCATGACAAGCCTTTCAGCGACAAGATCCTGCATGAGAAGATCGAAGCGCGCTTCGGGATCTCCATGGTGCGGCGCTCCATCGCGAAGTACCGCCAGGAGCTGGAGATACCGCCCTTCAAAGAGCGGCGTTTCCTTTACAAACTGGCCGAGCGCTGAGGCTCAGCTCGCCGGGGTGTCGATGGCGGTGTAGTAGCTGTCAAAGTGCAGCGCGCGCTCGTCGTTGTCGCTGTGGCGCAGCGCCGCTTCGTTGATTTCGCCGGTGCGGATCCGTTCGACTTCCAGGACCGGCGTCACCCACATTTTGCCGCTTCCCTTGCCGAGATCGCGGGTATTGCAACGGATCGCCTCTTTGGCCGCCTCTTTGAAGAGTTCGTTCGAGACGACGATGTCGAGGCGGATGTTCTCATCGAGTTCGACGGGGCCCGCGTCGTCAAACGCCAACCCGCCTTTACCGATGACCTCGCTGATGGTGACGCCTTCGATAGCGTGCTCTTTGAGCTCCAGTAACACATCACTGAGGCAACTGCGGTTGAAGATGGCAGTCAGTTGGTACATGGCTGATCCTTTCATTGGATTACCATAGATACTGCATAAGGTATTCCTGACGTCGGAGGGTGACAATTTTGTCATCTCAGCGTCGTTTGCGCGGGGATGCTCAACTGGAACACCATTTGCATAATGGCCGGTAGAAATCTTTTTTAAAAGGGGTCACAAAATGGCTAGAGATGATTTGATCGGCGGAGCGCTCTGGGAGGAGTACTCAACCGAAGTACAGCGTAGAATGAACGATCCTATCAATATGGGAGAACTCACTGAAGCCGATGCCGGCGATGATAAACTCGTTATCGCCGATTTCGGTGCAGAGAGCTGCGGTGACGCCGTACGCCTTTACTGGCTGATCGATCCGGCGACGGACACGATCAAGGTCAGCAAATTCAAAAGTTTTGGTTGCGGTACGGCGATCGCCAGTTCGGACATGATGGCCGAACTCTGTATGGGCAAGACCGTCGACGATGCGCTGAAAATTACGAACATCGACGTCGAAAAAGCGCTGCGCGACGATCCGGATGTTCCGGCGGTTCCGGGCCAGAAGATGCACTGTTCCGTTATGGCCTACGATGTCATCAAAAAAGCGGCTTCCATCTACAAGGGTGTCGATATGGAGAGCTTCGAGGATGAGTTCATCATCTGTGAATGTGCCCGTGTCTCCCAGGATACGATCCTGGAGGTTATCAAGCTCAACAAGCTCAAATCCATCGAAGAGATCACCGACTACACCAAGGCGGGCGGTTTCTGTAAATCCTGTATCAAACCGGGCGGCCACGAGAAGAAAGACGTCTACCTCGTCGACCTGCTCTCCCAGGCGCTCGAGGAGCTCGCTGCCGAAGAGAAGAGCCGCAAAATCATCGAAGCGAAGGGCGACGGCACCTTCGAATCCATGGGCCTTGTCCAGAAGATCAAAGCGGTCGAGTCCATTCTCGAAGAGTATATCCGCCCGACCCTCAAGGCCGACGGCGGTGACGTCGAACTGCTTGACATCGTTGCAAACGAAGGCAAGTGGGATGTCCTCATCAAGTACCAGGGTGAATGTATGAGCTGTTCCATGAATACGACGACGACGCTGGCGGGTATCGAGGATATGCTCAACTTCAAACTCAAAGCTCCGATCAAGGTAATCGTTACTTAATGGCCACATACGCGACCAAAGAAGGCACATTCGGCTACCTGAAACAGTTCCCGAAATTCAGTCGGGACTTCTACCGCTTCAACGGCGAGGCATTTCTCTCGTCGATGGGGCTCGGGACCTTCCGCAAAGAGCCCTACCGCGAAGAGAACTACGTTCTCAACTATAAAGACGCGGTCAAGATGGCGGTGCAAAACGGCATCAACGTCATCGATACGGCGATCAACTACCGCTACCAGATGAGCGAGCGTGAGATCGGCGAGGCACTTGCCGAGCTTTTTGCAGAGGGCAAAGCAACCCGCGAACAACTGTTTATCACCTCGAAGGCGGGATTCATCCCCCTGGATTTCCCCTTCCCGGACCCTTACGACTGGATCAAGACGAATATGCTCGATGCGGGGCTCGCCGCCAAGGACGACATCGTCGTCGACCAGCACTGCATGAACCCGAAATTCCTGCGCTGGAGCGTTGAGACGTCGCTCAAGAACCTGGGCGTCGAGACGCTCGACGCGCTCTTCCTCCATAATCCGGAGACCCAGCTGGGGTACGTGGACTATATGACGCTCCGCCTGCGCATCGCAGAGGCGTTCAAGCTCTTTGAAGCGTTGGTGGCCGAAGGCAAGATCCGCCACTACGGTATCGCGGCATGGAACGGCTTTTTATACGAGATGGGGCACACGGAGTATCTCAGCCTCAAGGACATCGTCACCATCGCCGAAGAGGTCGGAGGGCCGGAACACCACCTGCGCTATCTCGAGATCCCGTTCAACCTCGCCAAAACGCATGCGTATACCTATGCCAACCAGAAGGGACCGGACGGCCGTTATTACACGCTGCTGCAGGCGGCGTACGGGTACGGCCTGCAGTGTTTCGCGGCGTCGTCGCTGCTGCAGATGAACCTCTTCAAGGGCAAGTTCGACATCCGTCTGGCCGAGATGATGGGCACCGGCGAACTCACCGATATTATCAGTGCACTGCAGTTCGCCCGTTCCGGCGGGATCCTGAGTGCGCTCTTCGGCGCCGTTGATCCGCAGCATGTCGAGGACAATCTGCTGCTGGCCTATGTGCCGCAGCTTCCCAAGGAGACGATGAACAAGGTCGTAAAGGGCGAGTATGCTGTATGATGTGATCGTCGTCGGAAGCGGGATCGCAGGTTTGCATGCAGCACTTTTTGCCAAACGCGCGGGCTGCCACGTCGCGGTCCTTACCAAGAGCAATCCGTTCCGTTCCAACTCCGCCGTAGCGTCGGGGGGGATCAACGCCGTCATCAACGTCAGCGAATACGATTCGGTCGAGCGTCACGTCAATGATACCTTCGACGGTTCGGACGGACTGGCCCACCTCGGGAATATCCGCAAGATGTGCGCCCAGGCGCCCGAGATCGTACAGGAACTCGGTGAGATGGGGGTCGGTTTCGATACGGACGAATCGGGGGCGTTCGCACAGCGTCCTTTCGGGGGTGCGAGCGCGAACCGCACCTGCTACATTGCCGACCGGACGGGTTCGGCCATCGTGCAGACCCTGCTGATGCAGTGCCGCAACGAAGGCGTGCACATTCTTGCGAACCACAAGTTCCTCAACATCTGCAGTTTCAAAGAGAAGCTCTCCGGTGTGACCGTGCTGCGCCGCCGCGATTCGCAGGTGATTGCGTTTGCCTGCAAATCGCTGATTTTGGCCGGCGGCGGGTACGCTGGGATCTTCCGCGGCCACTCCACCAACGCGCAGGAGAGTTCCGGCGACGTCATCGCGGCGGCGCTGCGGGCGGGGTTGCGGCTCTCCAACATGGAGTTCGTCCAGTTCCACCCGACGACGCTTGCGACGAACGGCTCGCTGATCAGCGAAGCGGCGCGGGGCGAAGGGGCCTACCTGGTCGACGAGACGGGGACGCGTTTCACCGACGAACTGCAGACACGCGACAAGCTCTCGCGCGCCATTACCGAACACATGCGCGAGGGCCACACGGTCTACCTCGACTTCCGCCATCTGGGCGAAGCCCTCATCGACGCCAAACTTCCCTCGGCACGGAAGATGGCCCTCAACGGCGCAGGGATCGATATCACCACCGAGCTGCTGCCGATCACGCCTTCGGCGCACTATACCATCGGCGGGATCTGGACGCGCGATGATACGTCCACGGACATGCCCGGGGTCTTTGCCTGCGGGGAGTGCGCGGTGACCGGCGTGCACGGTGCCAACCGCCTGGGCGGGAATTCCCTGCTGGAAGGGGCTTACTTCGGCCGCCAGGCGGGCATCGAAGCGGCGCGATATGCGCGCCGACGCGAGTTCCGTCCCATCGACTACCGGGATGTGGACAAGGAGAGCCGCCGCGTAGAGCTGATCCTGGAGGGAGACAACCTCTACAACATCAACGCCATGCGCAAGAATCTCGGCGAATCGCTCTTCCGTAACGCCGGCGTCTTCCGCAGCGAAGATACGCTCTCATCCGCCCTGGAGTACTCCCACTACCTCATGGGCAGAAAGCATGGGCTGCACTGTATTCACAAAGAACGGGAGAACAACGTCGAGCTGGCGTCGATCCTCGAGTTCGAGAACGCCCTGACCATCGCCGAGGCGATGATCCTCTCGGCGCTCAAGCGCAAAGAGAGCCGGGGGGTGCACTACCGCGTGGATTACCCCGAGCGCGACGACCGCTATTTCAATGCTGCTTCCTACATCAAACTGGTGGGGCGCGACTACCTGAAAATATCGTTCGAGCGGGTCGTGCGCGGCGGCCTGTGGCACCACACCAAAAAAGTTCTGGCTTCCCTTAAAGTCTGAGATCCATCTAACAACAAAGGAAAAACAATGGCTAAAGTAATGTTAAGAGACAACGGGGACGGACAGATCCTCTTCTATGTGGCAAAGAAGGACATGGAGGAGATCATCAAGGAGTTGGAGTTTGACACAGATGAAAAGTGGGGCGGTAATGTCAGCCTGACCAACGGGGACGTCTGGTACATCAAACCGGGGCCGAAAAACCTCCCCGACGAAGTCGACGCCAAGATCATTACCCGCGGCGACGACTGATCACGCTTTGGCGCGGTTACGGGCCTAGCGCCCGCCGAACGCCTTCTTCATGCGTTTGATACTGGACTGCTTTTTCTTCATCAGGTCCACCGTACACTCTACCTTACCGGCATCTGCCTCTTCACACATGGCGAAATTTCCGATATGCTGCGACAGCAGATCGTTTACGCCTTTATCGCTCTGAGCATCTTTGAGTTTGCTGCAAAATGCAGAATCGACACTGTCAATGAACTGTACTTTTCCGTCGGAAAAGATGATTTTTGTGGTCAAGGAACACCTCGTTAATAAAATAAACACGCAAAATATTACCACATAAAAAAGTAAATTGATCAAATAATATACAAATTAATTTCTGCAGATAAAAAAAAATATGTTATAGGGGATGCCGACCCCGAAAAACGGGGCCGGACGGCTGGGTCAGTGGCGGATGGAGAGGTTGTTCTGCTTGATCGTTCCGATGAGGCGGTTGATCTGTTCCATGCGTTCTTCCTCTTTTTTGATGCAGTTGATCGCGTCGAGGTTGAACTTGTCCAGTTTCTCGTCGAGATAGTTCGTGGTGAAACGTCCCTCGATAAAGTCCCGGTCGCGCACGATCGCTTTGTGCAGCGGGATGTTCGTCGGCAGCCCGTCGATGTAGAACTCGTCGAGGGCACGGCGCGCTTTGCGGACGGCCCCCTCCCAGTCCAGCGACCAGATAATGAGTTTGCCGATCATGGAGTCGTAATCCGGCGGGATGACGTAGCCGGCGTAGAGGCTGGTATCGAGGCGGACACCGGGGCCGCCGGGCGCCATGTAGTTCGTGATCTTCCCGCAGGAGGGGAAGAACTGCTTCTGGGGGTCTTCGGCATTGATACGGAACTCGATGGCATAGCCGCGGAAGATGATCTCCTCCTGCAGAAAGCGGAGCTTGTCCCCCGCGGCGATCTCGATCATGCGCTGGATGATGTCGATGCCGGAGATCAGCTCCGTGACGGGGTGCTCCACCTGGACGCGGGTATTCATCTCGATAAAAAAGACGGTGTCGCTTTCATCGACGAGAAACTCGATGGTCCCCACGCTCTCGTACCCCAGCCGGAACATCGCCTTGGTGGAGATGCGGAAGATCTCTTTGCGCACCGCGTCGTTCAGGCGGGGGGAGGGGGCAATCTCGATCACCTTCTGGTGGCGGCGCTGGATGGAGCAGTCGCGTTCGCCGAGGTGCACGACGTTGCCGTACTTGTCGGCGATGATCTGTACCTCGATATGGCGCGGGTTCTCGACGTATTTTTCAATAAAGACATCCCCCTTGCCGAAGAATTTTTTCGCTTCGTTCGTCGCGGAGTCGAAGAGTTCGTCGAACTCCTTTGCTTTGCGGACGATGCGCATCCCGCGCCCGCCGCCGCCGAAGGCCGCCTTGATGATGACGGGGAAGCCGATTTCCGCCGCGACCTTTGCCCCCTCTTTTTTGTCGGTGATGGCCGTCGGGGTCCCCTCGATGACGGGGACGCCGATCGCTTTCATCGCCGCCTTGGAGGCCGTTTTGTCGCCGAAGAGCATGATGTGCTCCGCTTTCGGGCCGATAAAGATGATACCGGCACGCGTACAGGCATCGGCAAACTCGGCGTTTTCGCTGAGAAAGCCGTAACCCGGGTGGATAGCGTCGCAGCCCGCTTTTTTTGCCAGCGAGATGATGCGGTCATAGTCCAGGTAGGCCTGCAGGGCGTTGCCGAGGATGGGGTAGGCCTCGTCGGCTTTGCGGACCCAGATCCCTTCGGCGTCGACTTCGGAAAACATGGCAACGCTGGTGATGTCGAGCTCTTTACAGGCGCGGATGATGCGCAGGGCGATCTCGCCGCGGTTTGCGACCAGAATTTTCGTAATCGTTTGCATTCAGACTCCGTTTCGGATGCCTCCGGGCATCCCGATTCAAAAAGATGGAGACATTTTAGAGGGTTCTCAAAATTATTTCTTTTGCTTTATTGCGTTTTATCTATTTTGATAATGTGAGTTTTTTTTCTATCTATTGTGAGTAAAATTGTCTATTATTGCTATAATGAACCTATGAGAAAAGAGACGCTTCAGAAACATACGAAGATCGCCAACGATATCCTCTACTATATCTATACCCATATCGAAACGCACATCGACCTCGAGGAGCTCAGCCGCGACCTCAAAATCAGCAAGTTTCATATGCACCGGATTTTCAAGGAGATGTTCGGCCAGAACATCTATGAAAGCATCAAGTCGATCCGGCTGCAGAAAGCCTCGAGCCTGCTGATCACCAACCGCTACTCGACAATCTCCGAGGTGGCAGCGCAGTGCGGGTACAGCTCGCATTCGTCGTTTATCAAAGCGTTCAGGATGCGGTTCGGCAAAAGTCCGAAACGGTGGCGGGAAGGGGGGTATAAAACCTATTCGGACCGGCTGCTCAGGCGTGCGGGGATTGAAACGGCGAAGCTCTCCGAATTTGACGGCATGGAGCCGGTGATCGAAAAGCGGCCGGAGCTGGAGAGTTACTATATCCGCCACAAAGGGTATGACAGCATGATCAAGCCGACGTGGCAGAAGCTGCAGACCTGGGTGCTGGATAACGGCCTGTCGGACTACCGTCAGATCGCGCTCTTTCACGACAACCCGACGGTGACGCCGCTGGAAGAGTGCCGCTATATCGCCTGTATCGTGACGGACGAGAAGGTGCAGAGCGACCGCCTGCCGAAGTTCAAGATCGCTTCGGGGATCTATGCCCGCTTCGACCTGCAGGGGCGCCACGAGGATTTCCTGCGTTTCATTCACTGGGTCTACCATGTCTGGCTTCCGCGCAGCGAATACGAAACGACGACGAAACCCTCCTACGCCGTCTACCGCAAGAACAACTTCCTCTCGGAAGACGGGACCTTCGATCTCAGCTTCTATATCTCGATACGTTACTGATTACAGGCCGTAGATAAGAGCAGCGGGGGCGCTGTAAAACACCATGGTCGCGCCGCAGCCGTTACAGGCAAGACTTGTGCGCAGCGCTTGAAGCTGTTGATGATAGTAGTGCATAGCCATTTATAACTCCTTGTTATAAGGAGAATGCAAACGGCGTTCCAGGGGTTTTGAGCGGCGGTAAACTACTGTTTTCGCCCGAGGAACCAGCTCTGCTTGTCATCGCGGCAGACCGGGGTGACGCCTTTGGCGCTTTTGCTGCAGCTCTCTTTTTTGCGTCCGAGGAACCAGGTGTCGTACGTCGCACCTATTGCCGGTGAGACCTGTGTGTTTTCCGATGTTGCGTGTGCCATGATAAATCTCCTTGGTTGGGGTTAAGACATCTAGATGTCGATGTCGTATTTTTTGATCTTGTAGCCGATCTGGCGCGGGGTCATGCCCAGCTGGGCCGCCGCCTTCGTCTGGATCCCGCGGTTCTCGATCAGCGCCTGGATGATGGACTCCTTCTCCAGCTCCTGCAGGGTCGCCTTGGTGACCGGGTGGGACTCGGCAGGGGCGGCGTGTACCTCTTCGGCAGGCGGCGGGGCTACCGGCGGCATGGAATGCACCGTAGGCTGCGCCACCGGTTCGGGGGCGGCGGTGTTGTAGAGTTTCTGGTAATTGAACGGCAGGACGTGGTTGAGCATCTCCGGCAGGACTTCGCCCTCGGGGCAGATGAGGACCAGGCGCTCCATCGTGTTCTGAAGTTCCCGGATATTGCCCGGCCACGGGTAATCGAGCAAGAGTTCCATCGCCGCTTTGGAAAGGCTCATGTTTTTGTTGTGCTCTTTCATGAATTTCTTCATGTAGTGCTCGATCAGCAGTTTGACGTCCTCGTAGCGTTCGCGCAGCGGCGGGAGGTTCAGCGGGATGACGTTGAGACGGTAGTAGAGGTCCTCGCGGAACTCCCCTTTTTTGACCATCTCTTCAAGGTTGCGGTTCGTCGCGGCGACGAGGCGGACATCGGTCTTGACCGTCTTGGTCCCGCCGACGCGTTCGAACTCCTGTTCCTGGAGGATACGCAGCAGCTTTACCTGGAGCGAGGAGGTGATGTCACCGATCTCGTCGAGGAAGAGGGTACCGCCGTCGGCCAGTTCGAAACGCCCTTTGCGCATCTCTTTGGCATCGGTAAAGGCGCCCTTCTCGTGACCGAAGAGCTCGGATTCGAGCAGGGTTTCGCTGATGGCGGCACAGTTGAGCTTAATGAAGGGGCCATTTTTGCGGCGGCTCAGGTTGTGCACCGCCGTCGCGATGAGTTCCTTACCCGTACCCGTCTCCCCGCGAACGAGGATCGTCGCATCGGTCGGGGCGACGGTCTCGAGCATGCTGAAGATCTGGCGCATTTTCGTGCTCCGCCCGATGATGTTCTCAAAGCGGTGCTCGCTGAGCATCTCCTCTTTATAGTACATCTTGAGCTGGTTGAGCTGCTCTTTTTCCTTGATGAAACGCTGCTGAATGGCAAGCGTTCCGCTGAAGAGCGAACCGACGATGGTGAGCATGCGGACGATCTCGTCGAAGTTCAGCGGCGTGTCCGGCCCGAGGTTGGCGGAGATGACCCCGGTCACGGCGTCGTCCTGGATAACGGGAACGGCGACATAGGAGACGGACTTGCTGTTGACGACGCCCATCTTGTTGAGGTAGTCGATGCTGTTGTGGATATTTTCGATGACGACGGGTTCGCCGCCGGCGGCGGCAAGGCCCGTCGCGCCTTCGCCGAGCTTGTAGGTCGCCATGAGGCGCTGCTGCTCGGTGAGGTCGATCGAGGCGTACAGTTCCAGAACCTCCTCTTCGTTGAGCAGGAAGAGGGCACAGCGTTCAAGATAGTTGTGACGCTTGAGCAGGCGCATTCCCTGTTCGATCGTCTCTTTGATATCCGTCGTGCTGGCCAGGATGACGGCAATCTCGTAAAGCAGTTCGATCTCTTTATAGGCAAAGGTCAACGAACAGGTTTTACATTCCGGCCTGTCGGGGATCGCTGGGGTGTCGTATATCATTACTGTTTTTCTTTCTTTTACGGGTTGTGGTTTCTACACACTTGCGTGAATCAATATTCAGGTGTTATTATAGACCAACCTGGTACCACAAACCGACAAATATGTAGTATAAAAAATAGGCATCCGTACATATTTTACAAGAACGTTTTTTGCATCTGATTGGCAAATCTCACAGAGGATATGTTATGGAAATCACGGTACACGGCACCCCGACACCCCTTATCGGAAAGCAGCCCAATGTGGGCGGAGAAGCCCCGGCAGCACGCATCACGAAGCTTGACGGATCACAGAACGTCATCGGCATGATCGCCCCCAATACCCAGTTGCTCATCGCCATTCCTTCGCTGAAAACGGAAGTCTGTTCCCTCGGCGCCAAAAAATTCAATGATCTGCTCAAAACGTACAAAAAGCTCAATGCCATCATGATCACGACGGATGACCTGGATTTCGTCAAGGATTTTGCTGAAAAAGAGTCCATTGATGCCGCAGACCTCGTCGTCGACCCGGACCGCAACTTCGCCAAGAAGTACGGCCTGCTGATCAGCGAGGGCAAACTCAAAGACCGTATGGCCCGCGCCGTTTACGTTATTGACCGCGACGGCGTCGTCGCCTACCGCGAGATCGTTCCCGAGATCGTCGACGAAGTCAATTACGATGCCTGCATCGAGGTCGTTGACAAACTGGTCAACGAGAAGAAGACGGGGCACGGCCATTCGCACGAAGAGTGGATGAGCGTCTGATCCGCTTTTGAGATAAAGGAGGCCCTCATGGCAGAGAACTATATTGCGTGGCTGCTGGCACGCGGATTTGACCCAAGCGACCTGGAATCCCGGGCCTTCAACGGCAACACGCCGCTGCTGCAGGCGGCGCTGGAAGGCAACGATATGATGGTCGAGCGCCTGCTGGAAGCCGGTGTGGATCTCTATGCGGTCAACAACGATTTTAACGGCGTTATCTTCAACGCCTGTTATGCCGACAGTGCCGCGATCATTGCCCGCCTCTTTTCTGCCGGCGCGGATATCGACGACATCAACGAGAACGGCGAAACACCGCTGATGTACGCCGTCTCCGCCTCCCGTCTTAACAGCGTCAAAGCCCTTCTTTCCCTGGGCGCCGACAAGTCCATGCAGAACATGGACGGCTACTGCGCCATCGATTTCGCCGTTAACCGGGACGTCCTCAATCAGCTGCGCTATGCGTGAGCTCTATGACGCGACGGTGCTGACGCCGCTGCGCGTCGCCCGTTCCGGCGGCTATATCGACTGGTCTTCCCAGCCCTCCCTTTTCAAGCAGTACCCGGAGTTCCTTTACCGCGTCGGTTTCGATACGCACGAGGAGCTTTCGCCGCTGGGCCTGGCCCGCTGTGTCACGTTTGAAGGGAGCGTCGGCGGCAAACCCTACCTTCGCCTCAACACTCCCTCTGCCGGTAACCTCCACCCCGTGGAGCTCTATGTGCAGGTGCGCGGGATCAAAGGGATGCTCAGCGGGATCTACCACCTCGATGCCCTGAAGGGGGAGCTGGTGCTGATCCGCGAATGCGGTGCGGAGGGACTGGAACACTTCGTCGGGATGGAAACGCGCTTCGAGGGTTTCATTTTTGTCGTCAGTGTCGTACCGTTCCGTTCCGAATGGAAGTACGGCCACCGTGCCTGGCGCTACTGCTATATGGACGCCGGTCACCAGATCGGCGCGCTCTGTGCGGCCATGGATGTGCACGGGCTTGATACCGTGCTGCTGGACGATGTGGATTTCCCGGGACTGAACCATATGATGGGCTTCAAGCAGCAGGAGTTCGTCTGCTCGGTCATGGCCGTGGGGAAGGCGGGTGAAAAACCCGCAAAGCTCCCGAAAGCGCCGCTGATGCAGGTGGCGCCGACCGATTACGACGAGAGCGACGGGGTCGTTCCGGGCTGGATCGTGCAGCATCACCCCGTCGGCAGGACCCTGCCGCCCCGGATGCGCAGCACCGACGCGACCCTGCAGCGCGCCCGGCGATCCGCCCGCGTCTTTGCCGGAAAGGCGATGCGCGCGGAGGCATTTGAACGCATTATGCATACGCTCACGCGAACGCCGGAGTGGCTGAACGCCTACGCGATCGTGCTCCGGAATGACCGCGCCCCGGCCGGTCTCTACCGCGGCGGCGAACAGCTTAAGGCGGGCGACTTCGCCGAGACGGCGGCCTCGATGCTGGTCGACCAGCGTTTCGTTGCAAACGCGGAGATCGTCATGGTGCTTAGCAGCGCGCAGTACGATGCGGACCTGCAGATGGCCTCGGCCGCCTTTGCGCACGGCCTCTCGCTGGACGCCGCCGCCCTGGGCGTCGGCTATACGGCCATCGGGGCCTTTTACGATAAGAAGCTGCAGACCTTTTTGGAGACGCCGGAACACATACTCTACGTCGGCGTCTTCGGTCTGGAACGGTAGGGTGGATGGAGGTACCCTTAATATGAATGTCAAAAAGATGAACAAAGCACACAATGCCGAAGCACAGAAGATCCTGAACATCTACCGCTTCTACCAGAAAGACGGGAATCTTTATCTCACCGCGGACGACGAAACGCTCGATGCCATTTTCGAGGCGGTCGTCGACGCCATCAACGACTGCGGCCCGCTCAAGGCGACGCTTCCCTACAACGAGTTCGTGCATCCCAGCAAGATGACGGCGGAGGGGGACCCGGGCTGGGTCGGCCATTTCGAGGAGCGCGACAACCGCCGCTTCTTCCTCAGCGACATTCACGACTATCTCTATCTGCTCTACGGCAGACAGTAGAACGGTACTTGCATGCTGATGCGTTATATACAAGGAGATTCCATGACTGCGATCATGCCGCCTGAACATGTCAAAATGTATGAAGACGTCAAGACACTCCTCTCCGCGTATGCGGTCAACTACTATGCCAAAACCGTCCTTGCACCCCTGGTCGCGCAGAAGTCGCTGCTGATGGACCACCTGTACGAGGACATGGGCTTTCACAGCCGCACGGAGATGGGGGCGTTCATGAAAAAGAACTTCCCGAAGCTGGCGGAGGAAAAGCCCAAAGACAAGCTTTGGAAAAAATACATCTATGACCGGGTCGGCTCCATCGCGCCGGCCTGCGCCACCTGCGATGATCAGCTCACCTGCTTCAAATGCATGGTTAAAGAGCTGACTGCCTGAACCCCCGGGCATCCGCACGTTAAATACTGAAAGGAACGCTAACCCTCAATGACGACACCATCCATTTCAACCACGGAACTTTACGACCATATCGATACGCTGATCAAAACGGATACGCCGCTTTTTATCCACGGCAGCCCCGGAATTGGGAAATCCTACATCGTCGCCGACGTGGCCGAGAAGAACAAACTTGAACTGGTGGATGTGCGCCTGTCGCAGATGGACCCGGTCGACCTGCGGGGCGTCCCGGCGATCCGCGACGAGCAGACGGTCTGGATGCCGCCGGTCTTTTTCCCGAAAGACCCCGACTCCGAGGGGATTCTCTTTCTCGACGAACTCAACTCCGCGCCGCCGTCGGTCCAGGCGGCCATTTACCAGCTCGTGCTCAACCGCCGCATGGGCGAGTACGACCTGCCCGCAGGGTGGCGGATCATCTGCGCGGGGAACCGCGTCAGCGACCGCGGGGTCGTTTTCCGCCTGCCGACGCCGCTGGCCAACCGGATGGTACACTTGCATGTCCAGGCACGCTTCGACGACTTCAAGCTCTTCGCGCTGAAATCGAAACTGCACCACTTCGTCATCGGTTTCCTGGGTTTCCGCCCGGACCTGCTCTCGACTGAACCGGTCGTCGAGGACGACGCCAACCCGGCCTTCGCGACGCCGCGCAGTTACCACATGCTCTCGAACATCCTGAAGTCCAGCCTCGATATCGGCAAGATCGCCCCGGTCATCTACGGCACTATCGGCTACGCCGCCGGGATCGAGTTCGTCTCCTACGTCAAGGTCTACGAGGAGCTGCCGGATGTCGCGGCGATCTACGAGGGGCACTACCCGCAGATCGAGAACCAGCCGGCACTGCTCTACGCGCTCGTCTCCGCGCTTGTCGAGTACTACAACGGTTCCGACACTCACAAAGACCACCTCTTCGCCTACAGCGAAACCCTCCCGACGGAGTTCGGCGTTATGCTCGTAAAAGACGTCATCGTCAAGGACGAATCCATCGCGACCCACGGCGCCTTTGACGCCTGGCTGGCGAAGTACGGGGAATATATTCTCTAAACCGTTTCGCTGCGCTTCGCGCGCATCTTCTCCCCTCTAACTTTTTTGGCACTAAGATGCAAAGTGGTATATTGTCCGATAAATGATTGCATTTGTCTTGAATGACAATGACGCAAGTGACTCGGAGCAATGAAAAAACATTTTGTGCTGATCACCTTTTCTCTTCTCTTTCTACAAGGGTGCGGTTACTGGGTGACAACGGTGTATGACCACTGTACCACTCCTTCCGATATGTTTATAAAGGACATATCCGGCGCCTATATACTCGACCGCTCCATAAAATACGTCAGTGAACTTTCCACACTGGAAAACGATGAAATCAACGGCAAGTTCGAGTTGTGTATCGGACGACGTTGCCCTGATGATTATGGGAATTACCGTCCGGTAAAAGTCGTTTCGCCAAAGGCAAAACTGACCGGAAGGATGCGGAAAATCGCTCCGAAGTTGCTGTTGAGCGCCTTCTTGAGCAAGTCGGTTCATGTCGAAGCGATTGTAGACGGCAGACGCGTATGGGTAAGGCCTTTTGACATCGAAGACAAGTTCCTGATGCAGGATACAAATGCGTCGTTGATTCTGCATCATAAAGATTCCATCTTCACATTTCAGTGCCCCCTGGACGATCCAATCGTCATCGACAACGAACTCAGCTTGTAAGAGGGCTATCAAGAGTTGAGGTCACGATCCCCCACGATTTTTTTCTATGCTTTTCCTATCTAAATGAAAAAAGGATAGAAGATGCGATACATTCTACTTGCACTCATCCCACTGCTTTTTACCGGCTGCGTCATCCGCGCGCCGTACGCTTACAGAGGTGAACCGGTCATCTATTACGAGTCCGGATACCCGTCAGGATATTACGAAGAGGGCCGAACCGTCTATAAACGCAGCAACGGCCATGGCCACGCCTACGGACACCATAAAGAGTACCGCCACTAATACCTCTCCCGGGACGTTTTCCTTCGTCCCACACTTCTTTTTCTGTATTAATTAGTTTTGTTTTGTGTTAAGTTGATAGGTGGTATATTGATTCGAATCTATATACGAAATGTATGATTAACACGATTTTTCAATAGATAATTGAACATTTTGTACGTTGAATAGAGAGTTAGCTTCGTAGAAATTACATATATAGGGAAAGTAAAACATGAAAAATGATTCTTTAGATAGGGATACTCTGGTATTTGATAATGAGGATTTTTCACTTATTGAAAGTGAATTGGATCACTACGAAAAAATGGACACAATAAGAATCGATGTTAATCAGGGGTTAGAAGAAGCTCTATCAGAAATGGATTCGCTTAAAAAGCAACTTTCCACAAATGAAGGAGACACTTTAATTGAGTGCTGCAAATCTTCTATCATGGATACGATAACTGGTCAGTTCGGTTTAGCAAGCATGTTCATTGATTGCAAAGACGGTGGCAATGTCACTACAACACATAACTTTGAAAAAGGTATTACAGCAAACGATGTTGATAAAGCGAAATTCGATGATTTCAAATCAAACCATGACGGAAGTCGACAATGGTCTGACGTGAGGAAAAAAACAGGTTATGATGATCCATTGCCAGGCAAGCGAAAACAGGCGTTTCAAACACAAAATGAGATAATTGATGCATATACAGGTCGTCCATTGCCAAAAGATGGACGTGCTCACCTCGATCATATAGTATCCGCAAAAGAAATAGAAAGCAATGCAGCTGCAAATTTACATATGAGCCCTGAAGATCGGGCGAAAATGGCTACAAAAGATTCAAATCTGGCTTTTACTGATGGCAGTGCCAATCAGTCAAAAGGCGATCAAAAAATGAAAGAATGGCTTGATAGTTCAGACAAAAAAACTGAAGGAACTAAGGCAGAGAGATTTGGTATTGACAAAGATGCTGCCTTGCAAAAAGACAAAAAAGCGCGAAAAGAAATTAAAAAAGAAATCAACAAAGAAGCATTCAAAAAATACTCTAAAGAGCTGTTAGTCACTGGTGGAAAGGATGCAGCTAAAATAGCCGCTTATTCGGCCATTGGAGTGGTGCTTCGTGAATTTGTTCAAGCTCTGTTTTTGGCGGTCAAAGAAACGTTTTCTAATCGAGGAAATGAATCTTTAAAGGATGTATTTATTCGATTTAAAACAAGAATGTCAGAGGTTGTAGAAAACTTAAAAAAGAAATGGAAAGATATTTTCACCGACTCAATTGAAGGTGGTTTAACGGCATTTTTTTCAAACCTTTTAGTTTTTGCAGTCAACCTTTTTGCGACAACATTAAAAAAAATTGTCCATATGATCCGCGCTGGGTTTGTCTCACTCGTTCAAGCGGTAAAAATTATGGTGAACCCACCTGCTGGCATGACTCAAGATGAGGCAAACTACCAAGCAGTAAAAATCATGGTGGCAGGATTAATTGGAGCCGCTTCGTTAGGCTTGAGTGCTGCTGTTGAGAAATTCTTACAATCAATTCCTGGTCTCCAGCCCATTATGATGTTTCCCTTACCGTTTATTGATCAAACCGTAAGTGATGCTTTGGCCGTTACTTTAACAGGAATTATGGGTGGTCTGCTGACGACAATAGTTATTTATGCTATGGATAAATTTCGGAATGAAGGCAAGAAAAGCAAAATCCAAATTCAACTGATTTATCAGAGTGGAGTTGTTGTAGAGTACAAAACTGTACAAAGTTGGTTTGTTTTGAAAGATGCATATGAGTTTCTTCAAGAATCCGTTGAACAAACCGTTGAGACACTTGTTGTAACACGAAATATAATTATAGAATCGGAAAACCAAGTAGCAGAAGCTCGTGCTGGGCTTGAAAGCGCAATGGATAAGCTTAGAAAAAGAAATAACTAATTATAAAAACAGGAGATACTTATAATGGAAAGTTCTGAACAAGAAACTAATGGAGATATTGAAAATGTCGCTTCAACTGCCGAAACATTGATAAAGACAGAAAACCTGCCAATTAATATTTCAGATAAGGCTTTATTAATAGAAGCTAGTGATAAAGCGGTTGAAATCTTTAAACATATCAAAAAAGTTTCTGAACGCATACAAGAAGCTAAACAAGATTCTGAACGTGCCAAAAACATGGAGTCAGGCTGGTTTGGCAAAACAGGAAAGAAAACTGATGCGACGGCTACTGCACTGGTAAGAACTAATGAAGCCATAGTTGAAATGAATGACCTGATTCAGGAAGCCGTCAAATTTTCTTGTCGTTCTGTTGAATACTCAACAGTTATGATTCAAGCAATGTCTCAATTGATTGCAAATGGCTTCAAAAATAGCAATGGCGAAATTATCAAATTAAATCAATCTGGTGAAGAATTTGCAAATATCATTCTCTCTCAAGCTGATGAGTTTACAAATAAACACTTAGAAATCAAGAGGCTTCAGGAACAACAGCAAAAAGATGTTGTTGATCTAAAAAACCACAGTGATATTAACGATGAAAAATTAGCATCAGAAATTTTACGGCTAGAGAAAGAATCTCATAAAAAAGATGCTGAACTATCTGATGAGATTCACCAAAAAACTACTTTAATATTGAATAAAAGTGATGAAAAGGATGCACTGCACGACCAACAAATTGGAGAGCTCCACGAAAAAACTTCAGAAGTCTCATTTCAAAGTGATGCAAACGATTTGAAGCATGATCAGCAGATTAAAGAATTATTTGACCTTGTAAAGAATCTACAGCAAAAAAATGCGGAAAACGAGAAAGCTAAAACAACATACCAGTGGCTCACAGTTATTTCATTATTGATTTCTACTGTGGCAATAGTTCTTGTCACCGTCAAGTGATCAAAAAACTCTCATTAGCTAACAAATCGTTGCACACCAATAAATGCCTCGCAGGCATTTATTGGTGAACTCAAACGTTAGATAGTCTATAGGAAGTCTGTATGGCAAACGAATGTATTTCTATTGTAAAAGACATTGTAGTTGCATTATCAGCTGCTGGTGCAGCATTGATTGCTTACAAAGGTCTTAGTACTTGGCAGAGAGAACTCAAAGGGAAATCAGAGTATCAACTCGCAAAAGATGTTTTACGTTCTGCTTATAAAGTCAGAGAAGCCTTTAAGCATGTCAGAAACCCTGCAATTTATGTTTATGAATATCCTGAAGACATGTTAGATCAAATAGGTCAATTAAAAAAAGAACATCGTTACGCAGGGACTGCTCATGTTTATGAAGTTCGTTGGAAAAAGCTTGATGAAGCTTTTGCAGAATTAGAAGAAAAAAATTTAGAAGCTCTTGTCGAATGGGGCTCAGAGCATCAAGACACAATAGTTCCCTTAAGAAAATGTAGAGCAGAGTTGCTCATAGCATTACAGGATCTCTTAGCTCGATATAAAAACCCACATCAAGAAAACTGGAAAAATCGCGAAGAAAAAGCAAATGAGCGATCAACTTTGTATCACTTAGGTGAAGAATCTGAACTTGACAAGTTTACACCTCAAATAAATTCAGCAATAGAATTATTTGAAAAATGGTTACGACCACATGTTTCTCGAAAACATTAAAGAATCTAACAAACCAAAGGAGACCAATCAAAAACCCGCGGGCGGCTTTTTGATTGCTCATTTCAAACGTTAGGGGAATCATGCAAAATCGGTTTGAAGAAAAACCCACATTATTTGTGACAGTTGTTCTTTCTCTAGTCCTCGCAATAGCCTTGAGTCTAGTTTATGCAAGTCGGGAGAACTATTTTGCTGAAACCAGTGCTATATTTACATTCATTTTATCACTTGCGATTTCTTCAAGGTATTTCAGCTCAAATCGGTGTATTTCAATAATCATTAGAACGCTTTGTAGTGGGGGACTGGCAGGTGTAGTCTATTGGTTTGCACAGTCTTCGGAACTCGGACTAATTAATGCCATAGTCTATGGTGCGTTGATCGGTTTAGTTTGGATGATCGTTGATGGAATAGGAAGTAATGAATCCTGCACCTAAAATGAATGCAAAAAATATCAGCCAAACCCTCCGAAGCCTAGGTGACCCCGACATCGCCGAACATTCTAAGCGCTTTTTCAAAACGGGCGAGGGGGAGTATGGAGCAGGGGACAGGTTTCTTGGTATCCGCGTTCCCGTATTGCGAAAGCAGGTTGCCAAGTTCCGTGAGGCGCCGCTGCAGGAGGTCGAGAAGCTTTTGCATTCGTCTTATCATGAAGAACGTCTCTTTGCGCTGTTTCTGATGGTCGTGAAATACGAACGTAGCAATGCGGCGGAGAAAGAGGCGGTTTATGACTGCTACATGGCCAATACTGCCTACATCAACAACTGGGACCTCGTCGACAGTTCAGCTCCTTACATTGTCGGTGAGTACCTGATAGCAAGGGACAAAGCGGTCCTCTATACGTTCGCACAATCCGAAAGCCTGTGGGAACGCCGCATCGCGATCATGGCGACGTTCTACTTCATCCGCAACAGCAGGTTCGACACGGCGCTGGCGATTGCGGAGCTGCTGCTTTCCGATACGCACGACCTGATCCACAAGGCCGTCGGCTGGATGCTGCGGGAAGTGGGCAACCGCGAGCCGGACAGAGAGCGGGCGTTTCTTGCTTCCCGCTACAAGAGCATGCCGCGGACGATGCTGCGCTACGCCATCGAGAAGTTCCCGGAAGGGGAGCGCAAGGCTTATCTGAAGGGGGAGGTTTAGCGGCTCAACCATAGAACGGCGATTGCATATTTTCCGGCATAAACCCAGGGTAGAGAGAGGGCCATGCCAGAAGAACAGAGCGATTTGCAGCGCCGGCTGGAGAAGATCCGCGTCCAGTTCCTATTTGACCACCCGTTTCTGAGCGTGCTGGCACTCTCCCTGCCCATGCGCTACCGCAAGAACCCCCACGAAGCCTTCGAGACCGACGGGACGGCCATCTACGTCGATACGACCATGGCCGATACTATTCCCGAACAGCAGCTAAAGTACATCTACGCGCATACGCTGCTGCACATCATGCTCAAGCACCCCTTCCGTATGGGCGGGCGCGACCACAAGACGTGGAACCGCAGCAGCGACGTCGTCATCAACCTGCTGCTCGATGATTTCGAGCGGGTGGGCGAGCGGCCCGAACACGAAGTGATGATGGAGAAGTACCGCGACCAGAGCGTCGAGGAGGTCTACAACGCGCTGTACCAGGAGAACCCGGAGGGGGAGGGCACGCCCGACGACGAGAACCCGCAGGAGCAGAAGCAGGACCTCATAGAGAGCGAGGGTGACAGCGAAGCGGCGATGGAAGAGATCGATGCGCTGATTGTCCAGGCCATGGGCGCGGCGCAGAAGCAGGGGAACATCCCGGCCTCCTTCCTGGAAGTAATCCGCGAAGTCACCCGCCCAAAGATCGACCTCGCGACGCTCCTGCACACCTACATGACGGAGAGCTTCTTCGACAAGCAGAGCGACTTCTCCCGGCCCAACCGCCGTTTCATCTACCAGGGGCTCTACCTGCCCGGCTACCGCCAGGAGCACAACCGCCTCAACCTCTACATCGCGCTGGACCGCTCCATGAGTATCAGCCGCAACACCTTCTCGAAGTTCCTCGGCATCATCGACTCGGTGCTGCGCCTCAGTACCGACTTCAAGGTAACGGTCATTCCCTTCGACGATGAGGTCGACAAGGAGAAGATCGTCACCTACGACGCCCAGGCGCTCAAACCGGAAGTGGCTTTCGAGAAGGGCAACGGCGGGACGCAGTTCGCACCGGTGCTGGAGTACCTCAATACGGCGGACGAAGCGGCGGCGACGCTGATGGTGCTCAGCGACGGCTTCTTCAAGATCGAAAAGGCCTCGCACCTGCCGACACTGTTCCTGGTGAGCGAGAAGCGCAACATGAAGCGTTTCGAGCCCTACGGCGACGTCTTTTATTTCGACCTGTGAGGAAATCAGCTGTGCTCTGCATAGTAATGGGAATGAAACAGGAGCATGGAATGCGACAAAGCGCCAAGGGTGCGTGGGCCTGCTGCCGAAGCAAACCCAGTGTTAACGCAGGTATCCGGACTTTGTTCGGATGCCGTGAGGAGTAGATATGTACGACCTGAGTTACAAGGAAGAGATCGAAGCCCTCAAGGATGAACCGGACTTCGAGACACGTGGCGACGAACTCTACCTCTACCACGAGGATGACGAGGCGAGGCTGGAGTGGGCCTTCTACCGCCCCTCCGGTTCGCACCCGGAACAGGTCAGCGACAAAAACGTCATGGTCTCCATCATGGCCTTCAACCATTCGCGCCTGGGGGCGTACGAGCGTTTTACGCGGCTGCATCCCGACGTCATCGCCAACGACCGTCTGCGGGTCAAGGTGCGCAACCGGAGCCGGATGCTCTTCCGCGCCATGGTCGACAACGACTTTACCGAGCTGGTGCAGGTGCTGGAGTACGCCCCGGTCTTTATCGACATGGCCTGCGACCAGGTCATCAACGGCCGTATCTGGAACGAACACTATGCCGACCTGGGGGCCGCGACGGCCTTTCTGACGATGGCGGAAGACTTCCTGGACGACAAGCTGGTCGAAGGGGTGAAGCGCCGCCTGCAGCCAGTGCGCAAGTTCAGCTACGACGAGGCGAAGGCCTACCTGGAGACGCTGAGCAAGCAGGCACAGAATTTGCATCCTCTGCTCAAAGCGCACTATACAGATGCGTACGAGACATGGGTGGAAAAGACGCAGTTGCATCCGCTGCAGCGGATTGCACTGCAAAAACAGATAGCGGCTTTGAAGGAGTGAAAATGTCCGAAGAGAGTGTAGAGATGTCCGAAACTGGTATGGACATGTCCGAACCGATTGACAAGACGCGGATTCTCCGCAGCGTAATGAAGGCGATCTATAACCTCGCCGACGAGGAGAACTACAGTGTTTACGAGGCGGAGGATATCGCCTTTTACCTCGGGCTCGACCAGCATCTCGTCGACGAAGCGATCGAGATCCTCTGGGATGCGGGGTGCCTCAACCACTGCATGACCGAGGATGACGACGGTACGACGACCTACTGCCTCACCGACAAAGCCATCGATATGGTCGAACTGGGATGACACTGGTCCTCTTTTACGAAAAACCGGGCTGCGCCACCAATGCGCGTCAGAAGAAGCTGCTCTACAAGGCAGGCTGTACGCTGATCGTACAGAACCTGCTGGCGCTCAACATGGGGCCCGACGAGCTGCGCACCTATCTGGATGGGCGCCCCGTTGCCGAGTGGTTCAACCCCAACGCCCCCGCCGTCAAAGAGGGACGGGTCGACCCCACGGCTTACAACGCCGAAACAGCCCTCTCCATGCTCCTCCAAGACCCCATTCTGATCCGCCGGCCCCTTATCAGCGTCAACGGCCACCGCATGTGCGGCTTTGACCAGGCGAAAATCGAGGGGATCATCAACACGCCGCTGGGTACGCCGATTGACAACGGCTGCTCCTCCGAAAACGGCGAATTCTGTCCGGAACCATAATTGCAATAAGTGTGGTAATCAAGGCTCAAGGAGAAACGATGCACGCTTTGGACAACTACTTTCGCACGAAGTTCAGCTTCATGGCAATGGTCTATATCGGTCTGATCGCCGTTGCCGTCTACGCCAAACAGTTCTAACCGCTTCGGGACGTTCCGCCGTCCCTGCAAGCGCACCTTTTTCCCTCTCTCGCTGAAACCGTTTCTACGCTTGCATAGAATATCCCGTATTGCTTTCCGGTATTAGTTCCACGGCAACAACCGATGTGACGGTCGAAACGCAACAATATTGTTTTTTAACGTGGCGAATCGGAGCTTTAGGAAGCATACCGTATCATGCAGAGTACGAAAAAAATATGAAAGATTGTGGTTTGACAGCATGAAACGACTTTTTTTGCCGTGGATATTGTTGCCTGTGTGCCTGTCGGCTGACATCTTCTCGGCGAGCGTCGGTCAGTTTGAAACGCCCATGGCGGCCCAGGAAGCACGGCAGCATCTCCCGGGCGATCTCGCGCCGTACTGCGTGACCTATGCTGAGCAGGGCGGTTACTCTGTGCGCTGTTTTGTCGGCAGCAGTGAAGCGGACGTCCGGGAAAGCGCGGCAAAGCTCTGGGCGGGCGCTTTTGAAACGGTCAAAGACGATCCGGACAGGATCCGGCAGCTTTTTGTCGACCGCCTGTACGAGGTGGCGCGGGTGCAGGGCGCGTCGGCAGCCTGCGACGCCTCGCGTATGCTGGCAGAGGCGTTTCCCCGTGACGGGGCCGTGTTGAAACAGTACGCGACGCTGCTGTTCTGGTCCGGGCGTACGGCAGAAGCGCAGACCCAGTTCAAGCAGCTCGTGTCGCTTGACCCGGCTTACAAAAACGACCGCGTCTACCTGCAGCTTAGGACTGCGCTTCTGCTTGAGAGGGGTGAAACGCTTCTGGCGGAAGCGCCGGGGGAAGTCCCGGCACTGATCGATGCGGAGCCGGAGGCGGTCAGAAACGCCTACGACGTTATGCTGCTCCGTGTCCGCGCACTGATCAGGGTGCAGCAACTCCCGGAAGCGGAAGCCGCCGCCCGCACACTTTTGGAGCGCTACCCCGCCAGTACGGAGGCGGAGACGATCCTGACAAACCTGCTGCGCTGGCAGGGCAAAAACGCCGAAGCCGCCGAACGCCTGCAGCAGAAGTATGCGAAGCAGGGCGACGCCGAAACGGGGAAACAGCTGGCGGCGCTTTATATGGCCTCGGGGGAAACGGGCAAAGCCGAAGCGCTGCTTGAAACGCTCGTCGCGGAGCAACCCGGGGACCTGGAAACGACCCGGATGTATGCCATGGTATTGCTGCAACAGCATGAAAAATCGAAGGCGGGGGATGCCGTGTCGGCGTTGGAAGGCGAGGCGCTGGAGACGTTCCGCACTGCCTACCCGGAGCTTTACTGCCGCACCCGGGTCCACGCCTTCGAGGCGGGGACGGAACTCGCCTCCTACAGCGACGGCCGTGACGACGACGGGCGGGTCTACGCCGGTATCGAGGTGCCGATTGCACGCCGTGTCCTTGTCGCCGCGGCTGAGCGGGTCTGGCGCTACGGCCTCTACGACACGAATGTCCGGGGAGAGCTTTACGACGCTTTCGGCAGCGGGACGTGGGGCTACCTCTCCTTCTCCGCGGCTCCGGATGCGGCGTTCCTCCCCCGCTACAGCCTCGGCGGGCACCTTTACAAGGGGATAGGGAATTTCGAGATCGGCATGGGGTACGTCTACAGTCATTACAAAGAGACGGATACGCACCTGCTGGTCCCGGAGTACTCCCTCTATTTCGGCAACCGTTACACCTGGAACCAGAAATTCTACTGGATACCCGAGAGCGGCAGTTACGCGCTGCTGAACCTGCTGAAATACGAAAGTGCCTGCCGCTGGGACGCCGTGCTCTCCTATACTCGGGCCTCGTCGTCGGAGAAGGTCGACATCGGCAATGTGTTCAGCCATACGGACGCCGACATGCTCCGGGGGGAGGGGAGCTACCGGCTGACGCCGGAGTGGATGGCGGGGGGCGCGCTTTTTTATGACCACTACCGTTCGGACACCGCGACATTCGATCGCCGGGGCGCGAGCCTCTACCTCAAAAGGTACTGGTGATGCCTGAAAACATACTCCACTCCTGGCTGATGTTCCTGACGGACAAGCTGCCGCTTGTCTGGGACGTGACGGTCGCATTTTTTCTGAGCGCGGTCGTGCTGCTCATTGTCCTGTCGGTATCGCAGTACTCCATCGAGCGCAGGAGGTTCAGCGTGGTCCAGCGCAAAGAGCGCTATCTCCCGCTGATCAGCCGCTACATTGAAACGGGCCGGAACGACATCGCGGTGAGCGGGAGGCTTGATTACTATGCGCTTGCCGATGCCCTGACCGAGACGAACAGTTTTCTTCCCATCGCGGAACGGAGTAAGACGCGGGAGCTCGCCATGGCGATGGATGTGGACACCTACCTGCTGCGCCGGCATGAGACGAGCTGGTCGGAGGTGAAAAAAAAGTTCTTTTTCACGAAGATGCTTTTCCTCTATTCGCCGCGGCTGAAATCTTTTTTCAAGAAGATGATTGCAAAACATACCGACTTCGAAATGATGGTCTACTCCGTGTACGGTTTTGCGAAGCTCGCCGATACGGACGAGGACCTGGAGCATATTACGGAGGTGCTGCAGGGGGCATACAGCAGGGGGATCAGCCTGAAGTTCAGCGAGTTCGTCTATATGCAGGCGTTTGTCGACATCGCGTACCGGGAATTGGAAGCTTTCCTGAACGGGGCGCTGTTCCGTAATGCGCCGATGGTCATGGTCAGAAGCGTCGTCGCGGCGCTGGGGGATACGAAGAAACGCGAATACGCCCCGCTGCTCAAAAGCCTGTTCGAACGCCACCGGGAGGATGAGCAGTTCGTCGTCACCTATATACGGAGTCTCCACAAGATCGGGGCGATGGAGTGCGATGTGATCAGGGCGTATTACAACAGTCCCAACACGGTCACCCGCATCGTCTGTGCCCGGACCGGGCTGGATCTGTGCGGCAGGTCCGCGCTGACATTCATGTATGGCTACTTCTTCGATGAAAACTATTATGTCAGGAGAAACATCTTCGAAATGTGTAAAAAACACGGTATCGGGCGCGTCGAGATCCTGGATATCGTCACGCGCAATGCGGCCGGCAAAATCGTCGACCCCTTTTTCCTTGACAGCCTGAACGCCTTCTACCCGCTTGGAGCAGAACGATGAGCGAATACCTGATCTATCTTTTCCTGCTGCTTCAGGTCCTTTACCTGATGTTCCTCGTGTTTACGAACATGACGACGACGGTGTTTATCCTGATTTCGCTCAAACAGGTCATGGCCTATTTTTTCTCCGCCAAGAATGTCATCGTCAGCCGCATTATCAATTCGAACAACTACCGGCCGATGTCGATCCTGGTACCGGCATTCAACGAGGAGCAGACGATCATCGCCTCGGTCCACTCTTTCCTGAAGCTCCATTTCCCCGAGTACGAGATCATCGTGATCAATGACGGTTCGACCGACAGTACGCTTTCGCGTCTCAAGGAGGAGTTCGGCCTGGAACCGAGCAACGTCCCCGTACGGCTGTACGTTTCGCACCAGCCGATCCGGCAGACATACACCTCGCCGGATTATCCGAACCTGATCGTCGTCGACAAAGCCAACGGGGGGAAGGCGGACGCGCTCAACTGCGGCATCAACGTCTCGCGCTTCCCGCTGTTTTGCAGTGTGGACGCGGACTCGCTGCTGGAGTTTGACGCGATCCTGAGGAGCATCGTGCTCTTCTCCCTCGACAGGCGGCTGGTGGCCATCGGGGGCAGGGTAAACGTCATGAACGGCTGCGACGTCGTCGAGAAGCACGTCCTGCGCCGCGGGCTGCCGGAGACGCAGATCGAATCTTTCCAGGTGCTGGAGTACACCCGCGGGTTCCTCGCCGGGAGGATCGCCTGGGAACGTTTCGGCGCGCTGCTGATCATTTCCGGCGCGTTCGGCGTTTTCCGTAAAGACATGGTCCTCTCCATCGGCGGCTACCGGCATACGGTGGGCGAAGATTTCGACCTGCTGGTGCGTATCCATCGCCACTGTTACGATAACAATATCGACCACACCGTCCGTTTCCTGCCCGATACGATGTGCTGGACACAGGTACCCACCGACTACAAATCGCTGCTGCGCCAGCGCAACCGCTGGCACCGGGGGCTGATCGAGACCCTCTACCACAACAAGAAAATGATTTTCAATCCGAAATACGGCAGGGTCGGGATGCTCGCGCTCCCCTATTATCTGATGGTCGAGGGGATCGCACCGATGGTGACGTTCATGGGGCTCGTCTCCATCATCACGCTCTATATCTTCGGGCTGCTGAACCGCGAAGCGCTCATCGTCTTTTTCCTGCTGGAGTTCGCCTGGGGAACCGTGCTCAATATCGGGGCCCTGTCGCTCGATATGTTCGTCAAGCGCCGCCTGACGAAACTGAAGGACATCTACCGGCTGCTGATGCTGAGTTTCCTTGAACCCTTCCTCTACCGGCCGATGCTCAAAGTGGAGGGGTTCCTCGCCATGTTCAACGTCTTTAACCGCTCATGGGGACATATCAAAAGGAAGTCGATTTGAAATGGTTGGACAGCCTGCGCTTCTGGAGTGTGCGTATTCCGCTGCTGCTGACGTTTCTAAGCTACTATTTTCTGATGGTGCTTACCAATTTCGACAAGGTCGAGGCGTACGCCAACCCGCTGCAACCCTTTAAGGGGAGTGTCTACTTTATTGATAAGCATATCTATGCCGGCCCTTATCCGGACCCGGAGGCACTGGCGCAGCTGCAGGACAGTCATGGGGTCCGGCGCGTTGTGTCCGTCCTGAATCCCGAGGTGCCGTTCGTGCGGGAACTGGCGCAGAGCGAAGCGGAGGCGTGCCGGCGCCTGGGGATGGAATACATCGCCCTTCCCGAGGCTGACGCCCGGGAGCTTGCCGGGGTATTGGCGTCAGCGAAGGTCCGGACCTATGTGCACCGCTATTTTATGACGTCCGATTTCAAAAGTTTTGTGAAGGAAGCGGCATCAAAATAGGAACGTGGATATCCGGAAGGAAAAGAGCTCGTTTTGGAAAAAAGGTTTGATTTTTGATTTGAAGGTTTCGATTGGTTGCGGGAATAGGATTTGAACCGCCAAAGGCCGTCACGAGAACGTGAACTGCTTCACGTTCTCAGGCCAACGCGCACGGTCGATGTACGAAGTACCGAACGGGCCGATGAGCTTCGGAATAAATCAGATAAGAAAAGAGCTCGTTTTGGAAAAAAGGTTTGATTTTTGATTTGAAGGTTTCGATTGGTTGCGGGAATAGGATTTGAACCTATGACCTTCGGGTTATGAGCCCGACGAGCTACCGAACTGCTCTATCCCGCGATCGTTAAAAATGATAAGAGGTGGATGGGGTAGAGGGATTCGAACCCCCGAATGCTTGGACCAAAACCAAGTGCCTTACCGCTTGGCGATACCCCAGTCCGCATCTTCAACCGCTCTGTGTCAGTTGAGGCCGAAATTATAGGCAATATACGCCGCAATGTCAAGGGTTTTCGGGAGAAATTTATGAAAACTTTTTATTGGCTATAATTGCAACTATTATATACGGATTTCACAACACACGTACGGATTCCGACACAAGGTTCAGGGAGACAAATGACACCGATCGAACGGGTAAAAAAAGCGATTGAAGCGATCAAGCGCGGCGAGATGGTCATCATGATGGATGACGAGGACAGAGAGAACGAGGGGGACCTTGTTTACGCATCGGTCTTCTCAACGCCGGAGCACGTCAACTTTATGGCGACGCACGCCAAAGGGCTCATCTGCGTGGCCCTTTCCGACGCGACGGCCAAACGGCTGCAGCTCGCACCGATGGTGACGTCCAACACGTCGGCGCACGAAACGGCCTTTACCGTCTCCGTCGATGCAGCGGAAGCGACCACGGGGATCTCCGCCGGGGAGCGCGACCTCACCATCCGCATCCTTGCCGATCCGCTCAGCCGCCCGGAGCAGCTGGCACGCCCGGGACATATCTTCCCGCTCATTGCCAAAGAGGGGGGCACCCTGGTGCGTACGGGGCATACGGAAGGCTCCGTCGATCTCTGCCGCCTCGCGGGGCTGAGCGAGTCGGCTGTCATCTGCGAAGTGATGAAAGAGGACGGCACCATGGCGCGCCGCGACGACCTCGATCTCTTCGCGGAGAAGCATGCGCTGCAGATCGTCTACATCTCCGACATCGTCGAGTACCGCATGGCCAACGAGACCCTGGTACACGGCACGGGGGAGACGGAGATCGAGTTCTTCGGGGTCAAGGCCAAGCGCCACGACTTTGAAGACCACGACGGCAACCACCATACGGCGGTCGTTTTCTACAATGTCGGCGAAACGGCCAACGTCAAGGTGCACAACGTCATCCCCGACCTCGACCTGCTGCTGAACCAGTCCAAGTACAACCGGCTGATCGAGAGCATCGAGTACCTCAAGCTAAACAGCGGCGTGCTGGTCTTTATCAACAACCCCGATGCGACCGGCGGCAACATGAAAGAGTACGGCATCGGCGCGCAGATCCTCAAATCGCTCGGGGTGAAACATATGCGCCTCATCACCGATTCGAATGTCCCCGCTTTTGTCGGTCTGGGTGGGTTCGGCCTGGATGTCGCCGAAGTGATCCACCTGGACGCCGATGAATGACACCGGAAGAGAGGGCACTGCTGCGGTGCACGCTTGAGGAGGCACGCGCAAAGACGGCCGGCGAGATCGCGCAGCTGGAGCCCCAGCTCGAACCCATTGCCCCGGACTGCTGTCTGGGGGAACTGACGCGCTCGGAGCTGATGGGAGAGCAGGAGGTCGCGGCCAAGGCCTATGAAGCAGCCGTGAGGCGCAGGAACCGTCTGGCCTACGCGTTGTCGCGCATCGACTCCGAAGACTTCGGGGTCTGTGAAGCGTGCGATGAACCTATCGCGCCGGCGCGTCTGGCGCTCATACCGGAAGCGACGCTCTGCGTGGCGTGTGCCAAAGAGAAGGGGGAATGATGGAAGACAAGGTATTCAACAAACCGATCGAGAAGCAGTTCGAGTTCGACGAACAGATCGCGGCGGTCTTCGACGACATGCTCAAGCGTTCCGTTCCCTTTTACGAGGAGGCGATGGCGCTGACGAAGCGTTTCGCGCTGGCGTACCTGCGCGAGGGCGGACGGCTCTACGACCTGGGCTGTTCCACCGCCTCGACGCTGCTGAGCATCGAGCGGGACCTTCATGTCGCCGCGGAGCTCGTGGGCATCGACAACGCCGCCTCCATGCTCGAACAGGCGCATCGGAAGCTCGCCGTCTTCGGTTCGAAAATACGGCTCGAAGAGGCCGACATCATGACCTTCGGGTACGAGGCGGCCGACGTCTTTATCACGAACTATACCCTGCAGTTCGTCCGCCCCCCGGTGCGCGAGACGCTGGTACAGCGTATTTTCGACGCACTCAACCCCGGAGGGGTCTTCATCTTCAGCGAAAAGGTCGTCAGCGAGGACAAGCGGCTCAACAAGCTGCTCATCGACGGCTATTACGACTTCAAGAAGACGCAGGGCTACAGCGAATACGAGATCATGCAGAAGCGCGAAGCGCTGGAGAACGTCCTGATCCCCTACACCGAAGCGGAGAACCGTGAGATGGTGACGCGCTGCGGCTTCGCGCACTGCGAGACGATCTTCCGCTGGGGCAATTTCGCGACCTTTATCGCACTGAAAAAATAGGAGCGCCTCCATGACGGTCATCGAACATTTCAAAGCCCTCTGCGCGATCCCGCACTGTTCCGGCGACACGGCGCAGATGCTCGCCTACCTGGGCGAAAAAGCCGGAGCGTACGGCTACACAACGCACACGGACAGCGCGGGGAACCTGCTCTGCAGCCATGCGGACGCGCAGGTGACGCTGCAGGCGCACTACGACATGGTCTGTATAGGACACGCCCCGGAGCTGGTTCTGTATGAGGAAGCGGGATGGCTGCATGCGAAAGATTCGACGCTCGGCGCGGACAACGGGATGGGGATGGCGATGATGCTGGCCCTGATGGAGGCGGGCAGGCCGGTCGACTGCCTCTTTACCTCCGACGAGGAGACCGGGCTGGTCGGCGCGCGGGCCCTCGCCGTTCCGCTCAAGACCCCGGTTTTGCTCAACCTCGACAGCGAGGAGTTCGGGGAGATCACCGTCGGCTGCGCGGGCGGGGTCGACCTGAACGTCACGCTGCCGCTGACGCGCACGTCGCGGGAGCTCTACTGCTATGAAGCGGTGGCCGAAGGGTACCCCGGCGGGCATTCGGGCGTCGACATCGACAAACATCTCCCCAACGCCATCAAGGAACTCGCGGCGAAACTTTATGCCATGGGCGCTTCCCTCGTCTCCATCGCGGGGGGAGAACGCCGCAATGCCGTTCCCAAGCGGGCCGTCGCCGCGGTGGCGTTTGAAAACGAAGCGGATGACGCGATGCTCCGCCCCCTGGGAAAACAGTTCTGCGAGGTCATCGAGAACCCGCTGCTGCCGATGCTGCACGCCTTTGCGCACGGGGTCCGCGATTTTGATGCCGGGTTGGGAATTGTGCGTACGAGCATCAACCTCGCCGAGATCGCGACGACCGAGACGGCGCTCACGATCAAGCTCAGTGCCCGTTCGATGATCGAAGCGGACCTCCGCCGGATCGAATCGGAGACGACGGCCTATTTCAGCGCCTTCGGGGCTTCGGTGGAGAGCGAGGGGTTCTATGCACCGTGGGAGCCGGAACAGGAGGGGTTCGTCGAAGAGGTCAGGGCGGCCTACGAGGCGGCCAGCGGCGAAACGGTCTCCATCGGGGCCATCCACGCCGGGCTGGAGTGCGGCATTATCAAGAAGCACTTCCCGCAGATGCAGATGGCCTCTATCGGGCCGACGATCACCCATCCGCACTCGACCCGTGAACGCGTCGACCTGGGGAGCGTCGAACGGGTCTTCGCGGTTGTTGAAAAAGTGATCGCCGCGCGCGCTTAGCGCGCTTTGAACCCCTCCGTGCTTTTACAGTAGTCGCGCAGGAAACACTCCGTGTCGCATTTGGGGTTCTTCGCCGTACAGATGTAGCGGCCGAACAGGACCATCCCCTGGTGCAGGGCGTGCAGGTCGGTCTTGAATTTCTTGACGAGGGTCTCCTCGGTTTTGAGGGCCGTTTCGTCGTCGCTGAGGCCCAGGCGGTGGGCGACCCGGAAGACGTGGGTGTCTACGGCCATCAGGTTGGCGCCGGTGTATTCGATCATCACGACGTGCGCCGTCTTCTGCCCGACGCCCGCGAGCGTGACGAGGTCCTTTTCGTTCATCGGGATCTCGCCCCCGTAGACCTCCATGACCCGCTGCGCCATCTTGATAATGTTGACGGCCTTGTTGTTAAAGAAGGAGCAGCTGTTGATGATCGCTTTGACGTCGTTGACGTCGGCGCACGCCAGGGCTGCGGGATCGGGATACTTCTCGAAAAGCGCGGGGGTGATCAGGTTGACCCGCTTGTCCGTGCACTGGGCCGAGAGGGCGACGGCGATGACAAGTTCGTAGGCGTTGCGGTAATCCAGCTCCGTGACGGCCTCGCTGTAGCGCTCCATCAGGGCCGCTTTGATGGCTTCGATCTCTGCTTTGGTGGCTTTTTTCACTTTTTTCATGGGTGCCATTGTAGCAAAGCGTACCGGGTTACGGGTCTGAAATTTTGATATAAGTGTAATAAATGTAAAAGCTTGGGATGGCTACACTATGAAACTTGACATTGTGAAAGATTGTGAAAGGAGCGCCCGATGGGATTGATCAGCTGGCTTTTCGGGAAGCGTACAGACGCGGGAGACCTCCCCGACGACTACATCAGCAAGTCGCTGTTGTTCAGTTATCTTGATGCGCAGAGCGCCACGGTAATGTTTTTCAGCCCGGCAAAGGGATGGGTGGGGGCCAACCTCGCTTTTTACAACACCTTCGGTTTTAAGAATATGGAAGAGTTCCGCGAGCAGTACGACCGGATCGCCGATTTCTTCAACGATCCGAACTACGAGATCTTCGCCGAGAGCGATGAACTCTGGCTGCGGCAGCTCGAGCGCGAGGCGGAAAAACCGCCGCAGGTACATATGAAACTCCCCAACGGCGAAACAAAGGTGTTCGCCCTGCGCAGCCGGGTCTTCAAAAGCGGGTACAACGGGCTTTCGTTTCTGGAGATGACGGACGTCACCGAGCAGGAGCGGGCGCGCATGGAACGCGAACGCGCGGAGACGGCCAAGCAGCAGTTCCTGCACAACATCTCCCACGAGTTCCGTACACCGATGAACGGCATCATGGGGTTCGTCGAACTGCTGAAATCGTCGCACCCCTCGGCGACCCAGCGCGACTACATCGAGATGATCGAGCGCTCTTCGCAGTATATGATGAACAACATCGAGTCCCTGCTGGACCTCGCGCAGATGCAGACCGGCCGCCTCAGCCTCGACATCACCGAGTTCAAGCCGATGGGTGAACTCGAATCGCTGCTCCGACACTACGAGTACGAAGCGCGCCAGCGCGGCATCGGGCTCTATGTCTTTATCGACCCGGCCCTGCCGACCTACATCGAGGCCGATCCGCGCAAATTCCGCCAGGTGATCTCCCTGCTGGTCGACAACGCCGTCAAGTTCACCGAGTCCGGGGGCAGGGTGCATGTCGACATCCGGGTCGCCAAGAAACATGCGAACGACCTCTATACCCTCCACATCAGCGTCAAGGATACAGGCGTCGGCATCGCGCCGGAGCGGCTGGCGAGCATTACCAAGCTCTTCGAGACGGGCGGGCACTCCGACAACCGCCTGGGCGTCGGGCTGACCCTGACCGAGGGGCTGCTGCATATGATGGGCTCCTGGCTGGAAGTCACCTCCGAAGAGGGGCGCGGGTCGCATTTCTCCTTCAACCTCAATGTGACCGGTACGACCGTGACCAGCTTCGACCCCATCCGCGACCACAGCGCGAAAGTGCTGCTCTTCGACGACGACCGCCTTTTCGACGGCAACCTTCTCAGCCGCTACCTGCAGGCGTTCGGCCTCTCGGTGACGAAGGTGCACTACACGGAGCATGTGGACTGCGGCGAGACGGATATCCTCTATATCGTCGCGCCGAAGGAGAACTCGGGCTGGCTGATGCAGCTGGGGGCCTTCGAGTCGCACCCGTGCCGCTTCGTCATGCTGGTCGACGAGGAAGAGGTCCTGCCGGAGCGCGTGCGCCAGGTGATCGATTACACCCTGAAAAAACCGTTGCTGCCTTCACGGATCTCCAAACACCTGACCCAGGTCCTGCAGCTGCCGGTCAGGAGCGTCGAAAAGCCGCAGGGCGGCGAGCGCAAGATCAAGGCTCTGGTCGTCGAAGACAACATCATCAACCAGCGCCTGACCAAACTGCTGCTCGAAGAGTACAACCTCTCCGTCACGGTGGCCGCCAACGGGCACGATGCGGTAGAGCTGTGCCGCAAATACCCCTTTGACGTGATCTTCATGGATATCGACATGCCGGTCAAGGATGGGATCGCCGCGACGCATGAGATCCGCAAGCTTCCGCTCTTCCGCGAACACCCGGCCCCCATCATCGCCGTGACGGCCCTTGTCATGGAGGGTGACCGGGAACGCATCCTCGGCGAGGGGCTTGACGACTACCTCGCCAAACCCCTGGGCCGCGAAAAACTCGAGGGGATTCTCGAACGCTATCTGAGCAAACCTGCCCTCTCCTAAGGCGGCCCGCCCCGGCCGTTGGGTATCTGTTTAATATTCGTAATTACAATACTTTCACTTTAAACAAAGGTGAATGAATGAAGCTTATCATCAAATCATTGATGGCGGCAGCGCTGATCAGCGTGAGCGCCTCTGCGGCAGTCGTGGCCACGGTCAACGGGAAAACGATCACATCCGAAGAGGTGAATGCGGTCCTGATGGAGGGAACGCAGGGTCGTTTCACCTCTCTGCCGAAAGAGAAGCAGGACGAACTGCAGCAGCGCGTCGTTGAGGGCCTCGTCATGCAGGAGCTCGTCTACGAAGCCGCGAAGAAAGAGGGTGTCCTCGATTCCGCAAAATACAAAAAAGAGTATGACGATATCGTGGCGCGCATCCAGAAACAGCTGGCAGCGAAAGTCTGGCAGGAGAACCTGCTCGAAGGCATCAAGGTCACTGACAAAGAGATCAAGGCTTACTATGACAGCCACGGCGACGAGTTCGAACAGAAAGAGAAGGTCCATGCACGCCATATCCTCGTCAAAACGGAGGATGAAGCGAAAACGATCATCGCCGGGATGAAAAGCCTCAAAGGCGACAAGCTCAAAGAGAAGTTCATCGAAGAAGCCAAAGCGAAATCAACAGGCCCGAGCGGTCCGAAGGGCGGCGACCTCGGCTTCTTCCAGCAGGGGCAGATGGTACCGGAATTCAACGATGCCGTCTTCGGTATGAAAGTGGGCGAGATTACGCCGGCACCGGTCAAAACCCAGTTCGGCTACCACATCATCTATCTCGAAGAGAAGCAAGCGGGCAAAAAAGCGACGCTTGATGAAGCAAAACCGTTCATCGAACAGCGCCTGAAGCAGGAGAAATTCCAAAAAGAGATGGAAGCGAAAACCAAAGCGCTCAAAGACGCTGCTAAAATCACCTACAGCAAATAATTTGCACCTCATTCCCGCACCGTTCGAGCCCTTCCGGTTTGAAGGGCGGGAGCTTTACCTCAAACGCGACGACCTGATCCACCCCTTTTTCAGCGGCAATAAATACCGTAAACTCTACGCACTGCTGCAGACCCCTTCCAACGTCATCCATACGCTTGTCTCCTACGGCGGCATCCAGTCCAACGCCATGCTCTCCATCGCCGCGCTTTGCCGTCTGAAAGGGTGGCGTTTCGAATACACCGCGAAAACAGCACCGCAGCATCTCAAAGCGGACCCGCAGGGGAACTACCGCCATGCCCTGGCGCTGGGGATACAGCTGCATGAAGTGCATCCGACGGCGTACGATGCGGCCGTAAATGCACTGAAAGCGCGTAGCAAGGAGAATGAACGCGTACGGTTGATTCCACAGGGCGGTGCCGACCCGGCTGCGCAGGAGGGGGTATCGGTACTGGCCGAAGAGATCCGGGAGTGGAAAGCGGAGCAGGGCATCGAACAGCTCAATGTCGTGACGCCCTCGGGGACGGGGACGACGGCGGCCTACCTGGCGAAAGCCCTGCCGGAGTGCCGCATCGTCACGGTCGCGGCCGTCGGTGACCCGGCTTACCTGCGGCGGCAGATCGAAGCGCTGATGCCGCTGCCGCCGAACCTGACAATCCTCTCCACGCCCTACCGTTTCGGCAGCCTGCACAACGCGCTGCTGCAGACATACGAAAAACTCAAAGCGGCGGGCGTGGAATTCGACCTGATCTATGCACCGGTGATGTGGCTGGCGTTAATGGAAGCGTGGGATGAATTGGAAGGAGAAATGCTGTACGTGCATTCGGGCGGCGTCAGCGGCAACGAGACGATGCTCGCGCGCTATGCGCGGCGCCCTTAGTTGCGGTTGAGGGCGTTGAGGTCGGCAAAGGCCTGCTCGACGCGCGCGACCAGGCTCTCCTGGCCGGCACGGAGCCATTTGCGCGGGTCGTAGTACTTCTTGTTCGGCTTGTCTTCGCCTTCGGGGTTGCCGATCTGTCCCTGCAGGTAGTCGTGGTACTTCGCGACATAGTCTCTGACGCCGTCCCAGGTTGCCCACTGCGTATCGGTATCGATGTTCATCTTGATGACGCCGTAGCCGAGGGCTTCGGTGATCTCTTCGGGTGCGGAGCCGGAGCCGCCGTGGAAGACGAAGTTGACCGGTTTTTCGGCCGTGCCGAACTTCTCGGCGATGTACTGCTGCGAGTTGTCCAGGATTTTCGGTGTCAGGACTACGTTGCCCGGCTTGTAGACCCCGTGGACGTTCCCGAAGGAGGCCGCGACGGTGAAGCGCGGGCTGATCTTGCTGAGGATCTCGTAGGCGTAGGCGACATCTTCGGGCTGGGTGTAGAGCAGGGCGTTGTCGATGTTGGTGTTGTCGACGCCGTCCTCTTCGCCGCCGGTGACGCCCAGCTCGATCTCGATGGTCATCCCGATCTTGTCCATGCGCGCCAGGTACTCGGCACAGGTGGCGACGTTCTCTTCAAGGCTCTCTTCGGAGAGGTCGAGCATGTGGGAGCTGAACAGCGGTTTGCCCGTACGGTCGAAATGCGCTTCGCCCGCATCGAGCAGCGCGTCGATCCACGGCAGGAGTTTGCGCGCCGCGTGGTCGGTGTGCAGGATGACAGGGACGCCGTAGAGCTCGGCCATCATGTGCACATGGTGTGCCCCGCTGATCGTTCCGGCGATGGCGGCTTTTTCGCCGTCGTTGGAGAGCCCTTTGCCCGCATAGAACTGGCCGCCGCCGTTGGAGAACTGGATGATGACGGGGGAGTTGACCTTCGCCGCCGCTTCCAGGACGCCGTTGATGGATTCGACGTTGACGACGTTGACCGCCGGAAGGGCGAACTTGCCCGCTTTCGCCGCTGCGAACACCTTCTGGACGTCGTCTCCGAAGAGGACGCCGGGTTTGACCAGATCGAGAATACCTTGTGCCATAAAAAGATCCTTGGGGACAGAAAATTTCTAATGCGGATTATAGCGCTTTTCGCTATGATAACCGTTAAATACGTGCGTATTTATTACGCGAAGGTTGCAGGCAATGGCATTTGATCTCTCTTCGGTCCTGGTGATCGGTATCTCCTCCCGGGCGCTCTTCGACCTGGAAACTTCCAACCGAGTTTTCGAGGAAGAGGGGCTCGAGGCGTACCGCGCCTACCAGCTCGAACATGAGAAGGTACCGCTGGAAAAAGGGACGGCTTTTCCTCTGGTGGAGGCGCTGCTGGGCCTCAACGTCAAGGCGGGGAAGCCGGTCGTCGAAGTGATCGTCATGTCGCGCAACTCCCCCGATACGGGGCTCCGGGTCTTTAACTCCGTGGCCCACTACGGCCTGCCGATCACGCGGGCGGCGTTCAGCGGCGGTACGTCGCTCTCCCCCTACCTGGACGCCTTCAAAGTCGATCTCTTCCTCTCGAAGTCCGAAGAGGACGTGCAGCAGGCGGTGGACGGCGGGGTGGCGGCCGCCGTGCTCTACGCGCCGCCGCAAACGGCCGGGCGCCACGATGACCAGATCCGGATCGCCTTCGACGCCGATGCGGTGCTCTTTTCCGAGGCGAGCGAGCTGATCTACAAGCGTGACGGCATCGAGGCGTTCTGGGCGCATGAGAAAGCCCATGCCGACGAGCCCCTGGAGGCGGGGCCGTTCGCGAAGCTGCTGATCACCCTCTCGTATCTGCAGCGCCACTTCGCCCCGGCACCGTCGCCGGTGCGCATCGCCATCGTCACGGCGCGGAACTCGCCGGCGCACGAACGGGTCATCCAGACCCTTCGGCGCTGGGGGGTGCATGTCGACGAGGCCTTTTTTCTCGGCGGTCTGGGCAAGGAGGAGGTCCTCGAAGCGTACGGGGCCCATATCTTCTTTGATGACCAGGATATCCACCTCGACGGGGCGTCGCGGGTCGTGCCGTCGGGCAAGGTGCCCTACAAGAGCGATTCGCCGATCCGTGCACTGATGCCAGAGGAGAAGTAGCGATGGCCAAAGAGCAGAAGATCGAGCAGCGCTATGTCAAGGATATCAAGTCGTCCGACGTCTGGTCGGTCTTCAAGATCATCGCCGATTTCGTCAAGGGGTTTGACGAACTGGGCGACCTCGGACCGGCGGTGACGATCTTCGGCAGTGCCAGGGTCGGCGAGGATCACCCCTGGTACGCCAAAACCGTCGAACTTTCCGGGAAACTGGCGGCCTCGGGCTTCAACGTCATCAGCGGCGGCGGTCCCGGCATCATGGAAGCGGCAAACCGCGGGGCCTACGACTACCGGGATGAGGGGATCGAATCGGTCGGCCTCAACATCGAACTCCCGACGGAACAGCACCCCAACCCCTATACGACCAAGGAGGAGGATTTCGACTACTTCTTCTCCCGGAAGGTGATGCTGGTCAAATACTCCACGGCCTACGTCATCATGCCCGGAGGGTTCGGAACCCTGGACGAGCTCTTCGAGGCGCTGACCCTGATCCAGACGAAGAAAGTCGACGGGGTGTGCGTTTTCCTGATGGGGGAGGCTTTCTACGCACCGCTTCTGGAGTTTATACGCAACTCTCTGCTCGCCGAGGGGATGATCAGCGAGGAGGACCTGGCCATGCTGACGCTGACCGACGATGTCGACCTGGTCGTACGGGAGATCCGCGAATCGCTGCGGATGCAGCTGCAGTCGCTCCGGGCGAGCGGCCTCTCAGATACCCCCTATTACCAGAAACTGCAGCGCTTTTTCGAGGAGCGCTGCACGGGGGACGGTGACGACCCCGCGGAACGTTAATGAAGCGTTTTTGATGCAGGGGTATGCTGGATGCCGATGAAAGGATGGCCCGTGGACGCGACCCGCTTGCTTTTGATCGAAGACGATGTCCAGATGGCGGAACTGCTGGGGCGTTTTCTGCGCCAGGAGGGGATGGCGGTCGAGCACGTCACGCGTCCCTCCCGGGCGATGAAGGCGCTGGAAGCGGCACCGTACGACCTCGTGGTCCTCGACCTCTCCCTGCCGGAGATGGACGGGCTGATGCTCTGCCGCAAGATCCGCGAGCACTCCGATGTGCCCATCATCATCTCCAGCGCACGCACCGACCTCGACGACAAGCTGACCGGGCTGGAGAACGGGGCGGACGACTACCTCCCCAAACCCTACGACCCGCGTGAACTGATGGCGCGGATCAAGACCGTGCTGCGGCGCCGGGGGCGGAGCGAGACGGAAGCGGAGGAGACGCAGAGCCGTTTCCGCATCGACGAAGAGGCGACACTCATCTACTTTGACGGCGAGCCGTTAAGACTGACCCTGGCGGAGTACGAGATCCTTAAACTGATGCTGAAGCATCCCAACCGCACCATCTCCCGTGCCGATATCGCCAACAGCATCGAGTCGCACCGTTTCGACAGCGGGGTCGAGAGCATCAATATCCTTGTCGGGCGCATCCGCAAAAAGCTCGACCCGGAGCATTTTGACACCTTCATCCAGACCGTGCGCGGCATAGGGTACCGGTTTGACGAACATTAACCCCCGTTCGATCATCTTCGCCGCCCGCCTGGTAGGTGCCATCACGGCCCTGCTGCTGATCGCGGCGACGCTGATGGCACTTTACCTCTCCATCCAGCTCGACAAACGCAACGAGATCCAGCGCGCCGTCATGCTCTACGACCTGCTTTTTATGACCAAGCCGACGCCCGAAGCATTCGCGCGCTACCTCAAAGAGCACCAGCTCACCCCCGTCGGCGGGGAGGTGATGAAGCGGATCCGCGAAGAGGGCAAACCCTTCATCGAGGACCCGCTGCTGCGTCGCACCTTCCAGTCGGGAAACATCGAGATCTTTGTCTACGATATGCACTGCTACTACGCCTACAAGATGCACGACATGTATTACTACCGCAGCGACAAGGAGATGAAGCCCTATATGCTCTACATCCTCGTTGCGGCCGCCATCGTCCTGATCACGGTCATTCTGCTCTACCGCTATATGTCGGGCTCCATCGAACCGCTGCAGCACCTGCACCGGCAGATCCTCCGTTTTGCCGACGGGGAGAAGGGGATCGATACGAAGGTCGAGGGGAGCGACGAGGTGGCGCAGGTGGCCAATGCCTTCCACGACAGCGTCCAGAAGATCGAGGCCCTGCAGCGCAGCCGTTCGCTCTTCCTGCGCAACGTCATGCATGAGCTCAAAACCCCGATCAGCAAAGGGAAGCTGCTGGCACACCTGCTGGAGATTGCGCCCAAGGACAAGGCGATCCTCGAGGAGCTTTTCGAACAGATGCAGGGGCACCTCAACGACCTGGCCCGGGTGGAGTCGCTGACGGCCCGCCACCTGCAGCTCGATATCCGCTCCTACGCCTGCGTCGACGTCCTGGACCAGGCGATCGACCTGCTGGGGGTGCCGCGATCGGAGCTGGAGATCGCCGTCGGCAGCGAAAAGATCATGGTCGATTTCGACCTCTTTGCCTATGCCCTGAAAAACCTGATCGACAACGCGGTGAAGTACGCGTCGCAGCGGCCGGTCACCATCGGTTTTGAAGGGGACTGTCTGCGGATTGCCAATGCCGGGGAGCCGTTCAAGGAGGAGTATACCCACTACCTCAAGGCGTACCAGCGCGACCTCTCCCAGCACTCCCTGGAGGGGATGGGCCTCGGGCTCTACATCGTCAACGAGATCGTGACGCGCCACGGTTATGCACTGCGCTACGCGTACGAAGAGGGGCAGCATAACTTCAAGATCTGTTTTGCTAATACCTCCATGGGGAATCAGTTGCCTGAAACGTAGCGTTTGGGAAGAAAATATTAGGTTTAATTATCACAATGCTGTTACAATTGCGAAAAAATGCTGGAAGGGCAATGGAAAAGAAAAAAGTGCTTATCGGGATGAGCGGCGGGGTGGATTCGACGGTGACGACCATGCTGCTCAAGGAACAGGGATACGAGGTCGAAGGGGTGTACATGAAGCTGCACTCCAAACCGGGCTACCATGAGATCCACCAGGCACGCGCCCAGAAGGCGGCCGATTTCGCCGGGGTGAAACTGCATGTCCTCGACCTGCAGGAGCAGTTCAACCAGAACGTCTTTACCCCCTTCGTCGAAACCTACAAGGCGGGACGTACGCCCAATCCCTGCGCCCTGTGCAACCGGACGATGAAGTTCGGTGCCCTGGCGGATTTCGCCGACGAGGTGGGCGCGGACTACCTGGCGACGGGCCACTATATCAAGACTGACGGCCGCTTCCTCTACCAGGCGGAAGACGATACGAAAGACCAGAGCTACTTCCTCTTCTACGTCGACAAGAAGATCCTGCCGCGCCTCATTTTCCCGCTGGGCGAGCGCAAAAAGACGGATATCAAGGCTTATGCCGCTGCCGTCGAGGGGTTGGAGTCCTTTGCCTCCCAGGCGGAATCCAGCGAGATTTGCTTCGTCGAGACGACCTACGCCGATGTGCTCAAGGATTACGTGAACATCGATCAGCCCGGCGAGGTGCTTGACCGTGAAGGGAACGTTGTCGGGGAGCACAAAGGGTATATGCACTACACCATCGGCAAGCGCAAAGGCTTTACCGTTCACGGTGCGCATGAACCGCACTTCGTGCTCGAGATCAAGCCCGAGACGAACCAGATCGTCGTCGGCATGAAAGAAGATCTGGAGATATGGGATGTCACCATCGGCAATATCAACCTCTTCGACGAGCGCAGTGAATTCGATACGACGGTCAAACTGCGCTACCGTACGAAAGCCGTACCGTGCCACGTCACGATTGAAGGGGAAAAAGCACAGATCAAGCTGCAGGAGCCTGTCCTGGGCGTCGCAGCCGGACAGGCTGCCGTCTTCTACGACGGTGACAAACTGATCGGCGGAGGCTGGATCGAGTAGCAGTGATGGTCAAAATTTTTGCCCTCATCCTTCTGCTGCTGTTGGCTGCCCTCTATCTCCTGAAATCAGATGCGGAGATGACGCCCTTGCAACCCGGTGAAAAGATCCTCGCGTTCGGCGACAGTATCACCTACGGATACGGCGCAAAAGCCGCTGAAAGCTACCCCGCGGTGCTGCATACGCTGACCGGTCTCCCTGTGATCAATGCCGGGGTGAACGGCGAGACAACAGAGGAGGGCGCGGTACGTTTCCCCCGGCTGCTTGAAGATGAGAGCATCCGCTTGATGCTGCTCTGTCTTGGCGGGAACGATATTCTGCAGCAGCGCTCGCATGCACGCCTCAAAGCCAACCTCAAACGTATCGTCCAGCTCGCGAAAAGCAAAGGCATCGATGTTGTATTGATCGGCGTTCCTACGTTTGGCGTATTCGGCATGTCGTCGCTGCCGCTTTACAAGGAGGTTGCAGATGAGGAAGGTATACCCTATATGCCTTCTCTGCTGCCGGACGTACTCGGTGACAGGGGGCTCAGAGCGGATTATGTTCATCCCAACGCGGCGGGATACCGTGTGATCGCTGAAAGGGTCGCGGCACGCCTGCGCTCCCTGGGGTATATCGAATAGCCCTCTTACCCGACTTCGTTCATGATCTTGATGATGAGTTCGCGCTCGTCTTCAAGGATCCGCACGGGAATGCCGTAGCGGCGCGAGAGGCGCTCTTTCTGTCCTTCGGACGTCGACCCGAGGGGAATGCGGTAGGTCGTGTAGTTCTCGCTGTGGGAGACCTGCATATTGAAAGAATAGACTTCATCCTGTGACGGGGCGTTGTGGACAAATTTGGTCATGCGTTTACTCCGTAGAGCGCTGCGCGCCGCAGAATCATCTGCGCCCAGGGCAGCTGGGTCGGTTTCTCCACCATCATACCACGAAAGCTTGAAACATTGCATGATGCGGAAACGATCGTTTCCGCCTGCGCCAACGCCGCAGCATCGACCCGGTAGGCCTCTTCCACGGCATCGATCTGGGAGGGGTGGATGATCGTTTTTCCGAAGAGCCCCTGTGTCAGATCCGCTTCGAGCTCTTTCGCAAACCCATCCGCATCCCGGAAACATTTGTAGACGCCGCCGCAAAGGTTGAAACCGTGTGGTTTGAAGACGGTGAGGAGCGTGGCAATCACCTGGGCCGGGGCGACTAGTGTATAGAGCGGCGTCACGCAGTCGCGTGTCATCCCCAGCTGGCGCAGCATGTCCTCAAGCCCGAAACGCACTGTCGGGATGCGCGCCTGATAGGGCCGGAGGCGTTCGGCGAGGGCATGAAGCCTTGCCTGCGAAAAGAGATCATCGCCTTCGATGGAGGGCATGAATGCGAATGCATTGTCGTTCAGAAGCGTCAGCCATGTCTCCGCATTGTCGGTGCCGAATTTCGGCAGGACGAAGCCCTCAAACCGTTCGATCCCCTCCATCTGCAGCAGCTCGGCGAGCATCTGCGGCGAGGCGGGGCGGAGAAAACGGAGCAGGGTTGTCTCAGCGAGCTGCGGCAGGAGGATTTGGAGTTGCCGGAGTGCCCCGGGGCGATCGGCGGCGTTGATGCCGTCTTCAAGATCGATGACGCAGCTGCGCAGCTGCGGGTACTTCTTTCCGCTAAGCACGGCGGTGAGGCCGGGATGCGTCGCCGGGACGAAGAGGGTTCCGCCCAGCTCGGCGGGATGGATGGGCTCAGTTCGCATGAAGCCGACAGGGGCCGGGGTAGCGCGTTTTGCCGTCATCAAGCTGCGGGAACTTCACGGTGCCCATTTCCATTACCATCTCCTTTGTGTTGTAAACATGCTACCGCAAACTACCGAATGAATAAATGAAAAATCAGAGCCCTGCCTGCTTCAATTTGTTGTAGTATTTGCAGCCGAGCGTAGAGCCGCCGTCGCAAGCCTTGCCGTACAGCAGCGCCGCTGCCGCATCATTGCGCTTCGTGCCTTCACCGAGCGTGTACATATTTCCGAGGTTATAGCAGCCGCTGGCGCTGCCGTTATCGCAAGCCTTTTTGAAGTACCTGACCGCCGCTGCCGCATCGCGCTTTACGCCCTTGCCGGAGCTGTAGAGGTTGCCGGTATTCGTACAGGCGTGGGCATTCCCGGCGTCACAGGAGTCCTCGAAGTATTTGGCGGCCTGTGCATAGTCCCGTTCCGCGCCCCGGCCGTCGCCGAGCATATTGCCGAGGTTGAAGCATCCCGCTGCTTCGTTCGCGTCGCACGCTTTGCGGAAGAGCGTGACGGCTCGGGATTCATTCTTGGCGATACCGCGGCCGTGCTCGTACATGCGGCCGAGGTTTGTACACCCCAGTGCACTCCCCGCGTCGCATGCTTTCTTGTAGAAACCGGCGGCTTTGGCATAGTCTTGGCCGATGCCCTGGCCGTTGTAGTACATGATACCGAGGTTGTAGCAGGCAGTTTCTTCACCAGTGCTGCAGGCTTTATCCCACTGGATGGCGGCCTTGCGGTAATTACCCTTGTCGTATGCAAACTGACCTTCGTTGAAAGCGTCGCCGAACATCGGCACGGTTGCCAGCAGTAACAGGATGGTTTTTTTCATGATTTGGATCCTTTGGATAGTGATAAAAGAATGTTGATAGAGGCAATGAGCCGCCGCATGGTATCGAAGCAGGCTTTATCCGCTCTTTGCTCCTGTTTTAGGGGGTTTTTATGGCCTGAATTATCAGTTTGGAATGGTCAATCTGTATCAAAATTCACAGGAAACTTCAGTGTTTACTGCCCGATCACGGACGATCCCGGCGGCAAAGAAAGCGGGTTAAATTTGATGAACGGCGGCTTGATCCGTTGCAGCCTGCAGCCCTGATGTCTTAGAGGACAGAGTAGTGCTTTATATCTGTTTGGGCGGCGGGTCTAAAAAGGGGGAAATCGGAAGGGGTAGCTGCGGATGATTGACAGGTATGAGACAACCTGCCACGTCACAAAGAATCAGATGGCATTGAGCCAGTAGGGGACGTTACGTTGCTCGGCCTTGATGGTCGTCGCTCCGCCGTGGCCCGGGTAGACTGTCTTGTCGTAATCAAGCTGCAGGAACTTCTTGAGGCTCTTTTTCATCTCTGCGGGCGAAGAGTAGGGGAAGTCGACGCGGCCGATGGAGTTCTGGAAGATAAAATCGCCGCTGAAGACGGCGTCGCCGATCTCGATCATGGAACAGCCGGGGCAGTGGCCGGGGAAGTGGCGGAAGGTCACTTCGATGCCGCCGATCTCGAAGGTCTGGTCCCCCTCGACCTCGACGTCAGGGTAGGAGGGCGGCAGGTCGGGCATCCAGCCGCTTTTCTGCAGCAGCATCACGTCGCCTTTGGGGGTGTACAGGGGGATGCCGTAGTACTCTTTAAGCTCCTGGTTGCTCCAGACGTGGTCGAAATGGCCGTGGGTATTGAGGATGGCCACGGGGTTCGTCACATTGGCCTTGACCCACTCCACGGCGCCCACGCCCGGATCGATAATGATGTCGCTGCCGTTCTCCGTCACGATGTAACAGTTGGTCTGGTAGGGCCCCATGGGCTTTTTCTTGATCTGCATACGTTTTCCTTTGGTAGAATTATACATGCTATTTCACACCACCCTGCAATCGATCATCCAGACCGCGGAGCCGGCGGCGAAGCTGGCGGCGTTCCGTACCTTCTATGCTGCATACCAAGCGGGGGAAGTTTCGTTCGAAACGGCGTTTACCCCGGTTTGTTTCGACGAACCCTCCTTTGCCTCCGTCTGCGAGATCGTCCCGCCGCAGCACGTCCCCAAACGCAAAAGCCCCGTCACCGACGAGGGAAAGATCCTGCTGCTGCACGCCATTGCCCATATCGAATACAGCGCGATCGACCTGGCCCTGGACCACGCCTACCGTTTCACGGAAATGCCGAAAGCCTTCTACGACGACTGGCTCGAAGTCGCCGACGACGAGTGCCGCCACTTCGAGATGCTGCATACCCTGCTCGAAGCGCTGGGCAGTCGTTACGGCGTTCTGCCGGTGCATGCGGGGCTCTTCGAGGCCGGCCAGAAGACACTGACGCTGCTCGAACGCATGGCGGTCGTACCGCGCTATTTCGAGGCGAACGGACTGGATGCGACCCCGCAGATCCTCGAGAAACTGATACCGATCAAAAAGGATCCCATGATCGCCCGGATCGTCGACGCGCTGAAGGTGATTTTGGATGAGGAGGTGGAGCATGTCCGCAAGGGGGACCGCTGGTTCGATTACGCCTGCGAAGCGGCGGGGAGGGACAAATCGGTCTATTTCGAGATTGTCGAGCAGTGCTGCCCGGGTAGCTACCCGCGCCAGAAATACCTCAACGTCGATGCCCGCAAAGCGGCGGGTTTCAGCTGCAGCGAACTCAACCGTATGAGTACGGAAAAGATCTGTTGACGAAAGAAAGCTAATTTGTTACAATAGGATTACATAAAGGTAACAAAAGGGGAACAAATGGATTACGCTTTCTTCGCGCAGACCCAGACTGTCGTGGCATTGGCGGCACTGGTGATTTTCGGCGCCTCGGTGCTGATTCGCTCCGGGGGCGTAAAAGAGCGCTGATCAGCGCTCTTTGGCAAACGTACTCTCTTCGACAATGACCGGGTAGAAGTAACCGTACCCGAAATCCTTATCCGTCTCGACTTTTCCCGTTGCAATCACAATATCGCCTTCTTTAATATTCGCTACACTACTTGCCGTAAAGACCAGGTCGTCCGTCATGGTATCGCCGCTGCCGTCTTCGAGGTGGACCCAGTTTCGCTTCATGATCTGTCTGGAGATCTTGGTGACTTTGCCGCGCACCTTGACGTTTTTGCCCTTGAGCGCCTGGCGTTGGGTGAAGACTTCCGCAACGGTATAGCCGCCTTCGGCTTTTTTCAGGCGCTCTTTGGGGGCGTTTTGGGGCTGGACACGCTCTGCGGTCGCGGCGGCACCCGGCGCCATGGAGGCGAACAGGATCTTGTCGAAGGTACGGTCGAGGGCACGGCTTTTAAAGTTCGGCATCCACATCTGTTCGGTGAAAGAGACGTTGTCACCGACACCGACTTTCGTCGCCGTCACCGCGACCCAGTAGGGTGCACTGCCTTCGGAAACCTTCATATAGGTGTAGCCTCCGGCATCCATCGTCTCGACGACGCGTGCCGTATGCTGCACCGGTGCATTCGGACCGGCTGCCCAGAGGCCGTAAACTGTCATTATAAGAATGAATAATGTCTTCATTCGAATTCTCCTCGCTGTTTTGGTCTTTGCATCATATCAGATGCATATACAACGATCGGGAAAGAGGGAGAAAAAAGTTCTGGATTGTAATGATTATCGTTTGCGAAGGAAAATTTGATATAATTTTAATTGTTAAGGCTTCTCTAAATAAAATCCTTTATAGCGGGATACGCAAGGGAAGCATAAAAAGATGACAAGGAACCGCGGATGGGCAAATACGCAATGGTCAGCGACTTTTTGACGAAGTTCCTTGTTGACGAAGTCGAGAAGACCGGTCTGAACCGGGTGGTCGTCGGGCTGAGCGGCGGGATCGATTCCGCCGTGGTCGCCGTCCTGGCCCATCGTGCCTTCGGGGACCGGCTGCTCTGTGTCAAAATGCCGTCGCACTACTCGTCGCAGAGCAGCCTGGACGATGCCGACGAGCTCTGCGAACGTTTCGGTATCCGCGCAGAGACCCACAGCATTGCGCCGATGCTCAAAGCGTACGAGCACGAGGCGATGGATAACCTCCGTATCGGGAATTTTTCGGCGCGGATGAGGATGGCGACGCTGTTTGACATCTCGGCGCGGGAGCGTGCGCTGGTGCTGGGTACAAGCAACAAGAGTGAACTGATGCTGGGGTACGGAACGCTGTTCGGGGACCTGGCCAGCGCGGTCAACCCCATCGGCGACCTTTATAAAACAGAGGTTTTCGAACTGGCGCGCCACCTGGAAGTCCCGGAGAGCATCGTCAGCAAACCCCCTTCGGCAGACCTCTGGGCGGGGCAGAGCGACGAAGCGGAGCTGGGATACAGCTACGCACAGATCGACGCCGTGCTGCGGCGCTACGTCGAAGAGCGTGCCAGCAAAACGGAATTGATCGAAGAGGGGTGTGATGCGGCACTGGTGGAACTGATCCTGACACGGATCTACCGCAACCAGTTCAAGCGCAAAATGCCCGTCATCGCGAAACTGACGTCGCGGACGATCAACCATGATTTTAACTATCCACGCGATATCACATTATAGGAGAAGAGGATGAAAGTACCGTTTTACCGGCCGGAGATCGGTCCCAAGGAACGTAACAAGGTCGAGCAGGTACTGCAGGGCGATGCCGAATTCGCCGTGGAGGATCTCGAAGCGAATTTTGAGAACTACATCGGCTGCGGCTATGCGCTCGCAACGTCACACGGCACGGCGGCTCTGCACCTGGCGATGCTGGCCATCGACCTCAAACGCGGGGACAAGGTGCTCTGTTCCGTCAACGCCTTCCCGGCGGTGCCGGAAGTCGTGCGCCACTTTGACGCCGAACCGATCTTTATCGACGTCAACGAGTGGACGATGAACATGGATATCGACAAGCTTGAGCGCTACCTCGAGGCCAACAGTGCCAAGAAGCTCAAGGCGGTTATCGTCTCGCACATTGCCGGCCAGCCGATGGACCTTGACCGGCTCTACAACATCGCCAAGATCTACAACGTCAAGATCGTCGAAGACGCTTCCGATGCGCTCGGCGCGACCTACAAAGGGAAGAAGATCGGCTCGACGGGCGCGGACATCACCTGCTTCAGCTTCAGCCCGCACATGAAACAGACCATCAGCAACGGCGGGATGCTCGTGACCGACGACGCCGATATGATGGAGCGTGCGACCCTGCTGCGCAACCACGCCATGGTGCGTGACGAAGAGGGGCTCAGCTACATCTACGACGTCGTCGACATCGGGAGCAAATACACGATGAGCCCGATCGAGGCGGCCTTCAACGACGCCTTTATCTCCCACCAGGACAAGGTGATCGCCCGCCAGAAAGAGGTGGCGGCGCGTTACAGTGAACGGCTCAAAGGGGTCTACCATATCACTCCTCCGGAGATCCACGGGGATCACGCCTTCAGCAACTACATCATCAAGATCGACAAGAACCGCGACGGGTTCGCCCGCGATCTTCTGGCCAAAGGGATCGAGACGGGGCTGCACTACATCCCGCTGCACCTGATGGCATACTACAAGAACAAATACAACCTGCGCATCAACGACTTCCCGGTCGCACTGCGCAACTACCAGCAGGTCCTCTCCCTGCCGATCTTCGGCTCCATCACGGACAAAGAGGTCGATTTCGTCTGCGACGCGGTCATCGACCTGGCGAAAAACCGCGTGTGAAACCCCGCCTCGTCGCCTGGGGGGAGCGCTTCTTTTACGCCCCCTCGCTCTTTCAGCGTCTGCTCGCTTATATCCTCTGGCCCCTCGGCGCCCTTTACTGTTTCATCATGTTCCGCCGTTTTCAAAACAGTGTCCCGAGAAAGCAGGGACTCCCCGTCATCAGCATCGGGAACCTGACCGTCGGCGGCAGCGGCAAGACCCCCCTGACGGTGGCGCTGGCACAGCACTATACGCACCCCGCCGTCGTGCTGCGCGGCTACGGACGCCAAAGCAGCGGCCTGCAGGTCGTTTCCGACGGACAGCGCATCCTCTGTGATGTCGCGTGCAGCGGCGACGAGGCGATGCTGTACGCCCTGCAGCTGCCCCAGGCCGTCGTCATCGTCAGTGAGGACCGCGAAGCGGGCATTGCACAGGCGAAGGCGATGGGATGCGAATGCGTCTTTCTCGACGACGGCTACGGCAAACACTTTATCGCGAAGTATGACATCGTCATTGACGTCACGCCCGCCAACGGCTTCTGCCTCCCCGCCGGCCCCTTCCGCGAGCGGCTCTGGCCGGGGAAAAAAGCGCGGCTTGTCCGGGAGGGGGAGGATTTCACTCGCCGCGTCACGATCAGGGATGCCGCCGCGAAGATGGTCCTGGTGACGGCCATCGCTCGGCCCGAGCGGCTTGACCCGTTTCTGCCCGACGTGGTCGCCAGGGAAACCTTCCCCGACCACTATTTTTTCACCCGCGACGAACTGGCCGCCATCCTCGAAAAGTACGGGGCGGACGCCTTGCTCGTTACTTATAAAGATTACGTTAAAATTCGCCACTTTGACCTTCCGCTTGCGCTGATGGAGCTCCGCCTGGAGCTCGGTGACGCGCTGGCCGAAGCAGTGGAACACTACATCAGGACATACGATGAAAACAAAGATTGATACCGTCAAGACCCTCCTGGAGGCGCTGCCGTTCATCAAGGAGTTCAGAAACCAGATCGTCGTCATCAAATACGGCGGCGCGGCACAGACTTCCGAAACGCTCAAGGCGAAATTCGCCAAAGACGTGCTGCTGATGTATCTTGTCGGGATCCGTCCTGTTATCGTTCACGGCGGGGGACCGCGCATCAACGAGATGCTCTCCAAACTGGACATTCCCACCGAGTTCATTGACGGGCAGCGCGTCACGACCCCGGAAGTGATGCGCATCGTCGAGATGGTACTGTGCGGCGAGGTCAACAACGAGATCGTCGCGCTGCTCAACTCCCACGGCGCCAGCGCGTTCGGCGTGAACGGCAAAGACGCGCAGTTTCTGCGTGCGCAGCCCAAAGATGCCGGTAAATGGGGCCTTACCGGGGTGATCGAGCATGTCAAGGCCGACGTCATTCACCGCCTGATCGATGAGAAGTTCATCCCCGTTATCGCGCCGATCGCCTCCGACGGCGAGACGGGCCATCCGGGCTACAACATCAACGCCGACCTGGCAGCCTCCAAGATCGCCGGGGCCATCGGGGCGAAAAAGGTCGTTTTTATGACCGACACCCCGGGCGTCCTCGACGCCGAGGGCAAGCTGCTCTCCTCCTTGACCGAAGCGAAAGTCGAAGAGCTCAAGGCCGACAAAACGATCCATGGCGGTATGGTTCCGAAGGTCGATGCCTGTATCGAGGCGATCGAGCGCGGTGTCCAGAAAGCCCACATCATCGACGGCCGGATCGAACACGCCATCCTGCTCGAACTCTTTACCGAAGAGGGTATCGGTACGCAGATTACCCTCTAGGCATCAGGGGCGATACGATGCTCAACGGCATGGCTCTCCTGCTTTTCTGCCAGCTTTGCGGCGAGGCGCTGGTGCGGCTCTCGGGCTGGCCGCTGCCCGGTCCCGTGCTCGGGATGCTGCTGCTCTTTCTCTGGCTCCGCTACCGGGGCCGTTCCTCCCACGATCTGGACCTGACCGCCGACGGACTGCTCAAATACCTTGCACTCCTGTTTGTGCCCGCCGGGGTCGGGGTGATGGTGTACTTCGATGCCCTGGGCGGTATCTGGCTGAAACTGGGGGTGACGCTGCTCGCCAGTGCCGTGATCACGCTGGTGGTGACGGGGTGGACGATGCAGTGGCTGCTGCGACGTCAGAAAACGGAGCATGCCGATGGCGTTTGACAGCTTCTGGGTCTACCTTTCCGCCTCGCCGCTGTGGTGGCTGACGCTGACCATCCTCGTCTACCTCGCGGCGCAGAAACTCTTTCTCAAAAGCGGCAGCGCGGCCCTGCTGAACCCCGTGGCCGTCTCCATCGTCGTTTTGATCGCCCTGCTGGAGCTGAGCCATACCTCCTATGACGCCTACTTCGCCGGGGCGCAGTTCCTGCATTTTCTCCTGGGACCCGCCACGGTGGCCCTTGCCGTGCCGCTTTTCCGCCAGATGGCCCGGCTGCGCGCCATCTGGTTCCCCGTGACGGTGTCACTGGCCGTCGGCGTTCTGACCGGGGCCTTCAGCGCCGTGGCGATAGGTTACGTGCTGGGGCTTGACCGTACAACGCTGCTCTCCCTGGCACCGAAATCGGTGACGACGCCGGTGGCCATGGGCATCAGTGAAGTGCTCGGCGGTATCCCGGCGATGACGGCAGCATTTGTCGTCTTTACGGGGATTACGGGGGCGGTAATCGGGCTGCGCGTACTTAAAGCGGCAGGCGTTACGGATGAGAGCGCGGTGGGGACGGCGATGGGGGTGACGGCCCACGGTGTCGGAACGGCGCGGGCCTTCGAAGTCCACCCCGTCAGCGGCGCCTTTGCCGGGCTGGCGATGGCGCTGGCCGCTTTTCTGACGGCCCTGCTGCTGCCGCCCCTGTTTGAGTGGCTGGGGTGGCGCTGATCAGGCGCGTTTTTTCCCGAACGGCAGCAGCATAGGCACCTCTTCACGGTAGCGTCGGTAGGCCTCTCCCAGCGTTTTGACAAGGTCTTTCTCCTCGAAGACCAGTCCGATAAGAATATAGAGCGTCATCCCCGTTGAAAAGAGCAGATGCCCCGTACTCATGACCGGCGTGGCCCAGAGGCCGATCACGGTGCCGGTCTGGATGGGATGGCGTACATACCGGTAGAATCCCTTTTTCTGGAAACGTACTTCGGGTTCCGGAATCCCCCGCAGTGCCCGGTACCCCTGGTGCAGCCCGAAGAGCTCGAAGTGGTCGATCTGGAAAGTCGCGACGAAGGCCATGCTCCACCCCAGGACGTAGAGCAGCGTCGCCGCCCAGAAGAGGGGCCCGGTTTCGAACGCGTACACGGTGCCTGTCATCGGCTGCCACAGCAGGATGATCAGCAGCAGGCAGAGCGCCGAGAGGACTGTATAGGTCGAGGTGCGGAAAGCGACGGGCAGCGCACCGAAAAGCACCTGCTTGACGGCGGTTCGGGCCATGACGGAGTGCTGCAGACCGAAAAGCGCGATCAGTGCCAGGTTGATCACCAATGCAAAACTGCCGCTCTTGCCGCTGTCGATGGTGAACGGCATAAATGACCAGGGGTAGACCCAGAGGATCAGCAGTGAGACGGAGACCATCGCCGACAGGTAGGCGAAGAGGGCGTAAATAAAGAGAAGAATCTGTTGCATGCTGTATTATATTTTATGATGGCTGTTCTTTTTCTGCGCAGCCCGGTTTTTCGATAAGCGCTATAATGAAGTCATGAAAACAGAATCGATCATCGTTTACTGTACGTGCCCCGATGCACTCAGCGCCAAAGATATTGCCGAAGCCGTGGTAAAGGAGCAGCTCTGCGCCTGCGTCAACCGTCTTCCTGCCGTGATGTCGCACTATATCTTCAAAGGCGAATACTGCGAGGACGAAGAGGTGCTGCTCATCATCAAGACGACCGCAGCCGCCTTCGAGAGTCTCAAAACGCGCATCGAGGCGCTGCACCCGTACGACGTCCCCGAGATCATTGCCGCCCCCATCGTCGCCGGCAACGACAGTTACCTGGGGTGGCTTCAGGCGAGTGTGAAGTGAAACGGCTCCCCGTTTCGGCACCGGCACACTAGGAGCATGCCGTGGCAACACTGAATTCCCCCGGGATCTACGTGGAAGAGATGGCGACGGGGGCAAGCCCTATCGCAGGGGTGTGGACTGCCACGGCTGGCTTTGTCGGCGTTGCAGCGCTGCCGAACGAGCATGGCACTGCCGTGCTGACAACCTCCGGGCGGGAGTTTACGGATACGTACGGCCGCTACAGCGACGACACCCCCTGGCTTGCACCGGCAGTTCAGAGTTTTTTTGCCAACGGCGGGCAGCGCTGCTATGTCGTCAATGTCGAAGATCATAACAGCCTGTGTTCTGGACTGACGGCACTGGAACAGGTTGATGAAGTGGGCATTGTCTGCATCCCCGGTGCAACCACCTACGAGGTGCAGTCGGCAGTGATCGCCCACTGCGAAGCGGCGGGGGGACGCTTCTGTATATTAGACAGCATTGCGGGGGCGGACGTCGCGACGGTTAGGGCTCAGAAGAGCCGTCTCGTGTCGGACAAGGGGATCGGTGCACTCTACTATCCGTGGATTGTCATGGGGGTTGAAACGGTTGACGGTGACGGGAACCCGGTCACGGAGACAAAACCGGTGCCGCCCAGCGGTGCCATCGCAGGGATCTACGCCAGGATTGATGGTAAACGCGGTGTCTTCAAGGCACCGGCGAATGCGCTCATTGACGGGGCTGCAGCTCTGGAGCGGAGCATTACCCAGAATGAGCAGGCCCTGCTGAACCCGGAAGGGATCAACTGCATTCTCAGCTTCCCCGGGCGGGGCATCCTGGTGTGGGGGGCGCGGACCATCGCCCCTCCGGGTTCGGAGTGGAAGTATGTCAATGTCCGCCGCTTCCTCCTCTACCTGGAAGAGTCCATTGATAAAGGCACTCAGTGGGCCGTGTTCGAACCCAACGGCGAACCGCTCTGGTCGCAGGTAAAAGGGGCCGTCTCAAACTTTCTTTACGCAGAGTGGCGCAAAGGGGCGTTGAGTGGTGTCAAGCCGGAGGAGGCTTTTTTTGTCCGGTGCGACCGGACGACGATGACACAGGATGATGTCGATAACGGGCGGCTGGTTGTCGAAATCGGTGCCGCAGCGGTACGGCCGGCCGAGTTCGTCGTGTTCCGGATCGGGCAGTGGACGGCCGGAAGGAACGACACGCAGACTGTGAGAGGTACAAGCGAGCCCCGGATGCAGGGCACCCCATTCCAGCAGTCGGTTTGGGAGGCGCTGAAGCGCATCCCGAAAGGGAAGGTGACGACCTACGGGGACCTGGCGGCTTTTCTGGGCACAAATGCGGTCCGCGCCGTCGGTACGGCCGTGGGCTGCAATCCGTATGCTCCGGAGGTTCCGTGCCACCGTGTGGTCCGCAGTGATGGCCGTGTCGGCAGCTATTCGGGCGAGGGCGGTGTCCGGGGCAAGATCGCACTGCTGGCTTCGGAAGGGGTTCAGGTACGCAGGGGCAGGGTCGTCGATTTTGCCGAAAAACGCTACCGTTTCGTTTAGGGCGCCTCTAACTCCCGCTTCGCTATAATTGCGAAAAATTTTTTCAAAGCGAAGATGATGCAGTTTATCGAGACACGTGGAAATGACGGAACCCATCCTTTAAAAGTAACCTTCTCCCAGGCGATTTTGAGCCCGATCGCCTCTTTCGGCGGGCTGTACGTCCCCGAAGCGCTTCCGGAGCTGGGCGAGACCTTCTTGCAAAAGCACCTGGGCAGCAGTTACAAGACGATGGCAAAGGATATGCTCACGCGTTTCGGTATCGACATCGACGAAGCGGTCATCGACGAGGCGCTTGCGCTCTACGACGCTTTTGACGACCCTTCCAACCCCGTCCCGGTCGTCAAGGTCAAAGAGGACCTCTATGTCAGCGAACTCTACCACGGCCCGACACGCGCCTTCAAAGACATGGCGCTGCAGCCCTTCGGCGTCGTGCTCTCTTCCATTGCACAGGCCAGAAACGAGAACTACCTGATCCTCGCGGCGACGAGCGGCGATACGGGACCGGCGGCGCTGGAAACATTCAAAAACCGCGCCAACGTCAAGGTCGCGTGTATGTACCCCGACGGCGGAACCAGTGACGTTCAGCGCCTGCAGATGGTGACCGAGGATGCGGAAAACCTGAAAGTGATCGGTATCAAGGGGAGCTTCGACGATGCCCAGGGTGCCCTCAAGCGCCTGCTCGGCTCCGACACCTTCAAAGCGGCACTGAAGGAGAAAAACACCTCCCTCTCCGCGGCGAACTCCGTCAACTTCGGCCGGATCATCTTCCAGATCATCTACCACATCCACAGCTACCTCGAGCTGGTGCGCCAGGGTGCCATCACGATGGGCGAGAAGGTCTACCTGGATGTGCCGAGCGGCAACTTCGGTAACGCCCTGGGCGGCTACTACGCCATGAAGATGGGGCTGCCGGTCGAGAAGATCATCATCGCCTCCAACGAGAACAACGTCCTGACACGCCTCATTACGACGGGGAAATACGACCTGCGCGACGCCCACGTCGTTGCGACGACGTCACCTGCGATGGACATTCTCAAATCCTCCAACGTCGAGCGCATCCTGTACGATCTCTTCGGCGAAGAACGCACGAAGGCGCTGATGGAGCAGCTTGACAACGAGCACTACTACGAGCTCTGCACGATGGAGCTCTCCAAGCTGCAGGAGTTCTTCGCGGCGGATTTCGCAACAGGCGACGAGGGCAAGCAGTTCATCAAGATCGCGCTGGAACACGGCTACCTGATGGACCCGCATACGGCCACCTGTTTCAAGGCCTACGAGAGCTGCGCGACGAAGGAACTCAAAACCATCGCCTACTCCACGGCCGAGTGGACGAAGTTCTCCCCGACGATCGCCAACGCGCTCACCGGCGAGATCGATACGCACGACATCGACGCCCTGAACGCGATCGCCGCCGAAGCGAATATCGGCATTCCCGACATGATCAAGGCCCTCTTTGACAAGCCGGTCGTTCAGGATACCATTATCGAAAAAGAGCAGATCGAAGCGGAGATCCTGAACTTTATCTAATCTCCTTTTTCAGCCTTTTCGGGCTGCAGGGCGACGCTGCTGTCGAACGCGGCGATCATCCTGTCTGCCGAATAGAGCGTTTCACCGTCCGTCTTCAGCTTTTTCTTCTCCACCCTGTCATGATAATCGAGCTGTTTCAGAATGTATTTGATGCAGTTGAGCCGCGCTTTTTTCTTCTTGTCCGCATGAATGACCGTCCAGGGGGCGTGCTCCGTGTGCGAGGCCATGAACATGGAGTATTCGGCGATAGTGTATTTGTCCCACAGCTCCTGTGAACGCAGGTCGATGGGGGAGAGTTTGTAGTGCTTTAGCGGGTTGCGTTCGCGCTCCTTGAAGCGCTTCGCCTGCTCTTTTTTCGAGACGGAGAAGTAGAACTTGACGAGGATGATGCCGGCATTGACGAGCATCTTCTCGAACTGGGGAACTTCGTGCAGGAACTCCTGGTGCTCGTCCTGGGTACAGAACCCCATGACGGGCTCGACACCGGCGCGGTTGTACCAGCTGCGGTCGAACAGGACGATCTCGCCCGCACTGGGGAGGTGCTCGACGTAGCGCTGGAAATACCACTGCGTCTTCTCGACGTCCGAGGGTTTGTTGAGCGCCACGACGCGCGCGCCGCGGGGATTGAGGTGTTCTGTGATGCGCTTGATCGTCCCGCCCTTGCCGGCGGCGTCGCGTCCCTCGAAGATGAGCAGCAGTTTCAGTCCCTGCTCCTTGACATGTTTCTGCAGTTTCAGCAGTTCGATCTGCAGCTGCTTGAGCTCATCTTCGTAGTCGATCACGCTCTTGCGGATCCAGACGGCGACCCGCTTCTTGCCGTTCTTGTTGTGCTCGCGCCGTTCCCGCTCGAACGCCTCGGCGCTTTCGATCCTGCGGTCGTCATGGACAATCTCTTTGAGAATCTCACCCGTTTCCAGTTCCGTGCCCAGCATATCGTGCTTTGTGCCCATACATGCTCCTTTGGCCGATTATAACACGGATAAAGTGCTTTCATGATGTAAGAGCGCACAGCAATAGCGCAGGGCTTACCTATCCCTTGCGCTTATAATTTATCAGATTGTGGAGAACTTCTCCTTGATCGTTGGGGCGATCTCGTCCGCATTCTTGAGCTGTGCAAAACAGCTCTGGACGCCGCAGAGCATATAAGCATCGTCGTCGGTGGCCTTGACGTGGAGGTAGGGGTAGGTGACCGTCGAGAGGTTACCTGCGGCGGATGCCAGCCGTTCGGCATCGGCTTTGACGACGAGGTCTTCGAAGAGGTAGCGCAGTGCCTGGTTGAAGAGGTAGGGGAAGTAGATGGGCGTTTTCGCCAGGCGGGCGGAGTAGTACTCCAGGGTTTTGAAGGCGAAGCGGCGGTACTTCTCCTCGACGAGGATGCCCAGGCTCAGCAGCAGGTCGACCATAACGCCGACGGAGCCGGGGTAGGAGCTGTCAGTGGGGTCGGCGTCGGTGACGAACTCGCCCTTGCTGAAGTACCAGCGCCCGTTGTCGTAGAGGGTCTCCAGCGCGCGGTTGGCCATCTGCTGTGCCTGCATGAGGTAGGTTTCGTCATAGGTCGCTTCGTAGGCTTTGACGAAGGCGGTACCAAGGTAGGCGTAATCTTCCAGGAACGCACCGATTTTCGGCGTGCTATGAATGAGGGCGGTGTGGTAGAGCGTGCCGTCCGGCATCAGGAAGTCCTGCAGGGCCTTGAGAGCTGAAACCGCTTTTTCGATATAGGCGGGGTCACTTTTGCCGAGTTCGAAGAGTCCACGGATCATCATGGCGTTCCAGGAGGTCTGGATCTTACGGTCGATAAAGGGGTATTCGCGTTCCGTACGCAGGCGGAGGAAGACGTCGCGGACGGAGGCGAACCACTCGGGGCGTGCGAGGGGCTCGGAGAGCCAGAGGATGTTCTTGCCCTCAAAATTTCCGTTCGGCGTGACATGCAGGGTCTCCAGGATCGCATCGGCGTCATCCCCGGCGAAACCTTCCTCGATCAGCGCCGACTTTGCAACGTCGTATGCAACGATGAAGTAGGTGCCTTCCTCCCCCTCGCTGTCGGCGTCGCTGGCGGAGTAGAAGAGGCCGTCCTCCTGCATCTTCGCCGCCATGAAGCCGGCGATCTCCGCGGCCGTGCGGGTATAGGACGCATCGTCCAGCATCCGCCCGGCCCTGGCATAGAGTTCGCAGAGCAGGCCGTTGTCGTAGGTCATCTTCTCGAAATGCGGCACCAGCCACTCCGGGTCGACGCTGTAGCGGCAGAACCCGCCGTCAATGAGGTCGTACATCCCCCCGCGGTGCATCGTCGAGAGGGTCTGCGTCACCATCGTTTTCGCATCGGCATCGTTTTGCAACAGGACGATGTCGAGCAGGGCATTCAGCGTCGAGGTGTGCGGGAATTTCGGCTGCTGGGAGAAGCCGCCGTGCGTGCTCTCGAAGTTGTGCAGCGCCTGTTTGACGAATCCGGTAGCCAGGGAGGGCTTCAGTACCGTTGCCTCTTTCGGCCGGTCTTCGGGTTTCAGATAGTTCTGGATCTCGTCGGCGTTCTGGAAGAGCTTTTCGTCCCCTTCGGCCACCTTGGTGGCGATGATCTCGGTCAGTTCCGTAAAGCCCAGCATCCGCTCGCGCGTGGTCGGGGGAATGTAGGTACCGGCATAGAAGGGTTTGTTGTCGGGCGTACAGAAGATGGAGGCGGGCCAGCCGCCTGCACGGCGGTTGAGCAGCTGGTGGACCTCCTGGTAGTACTTATCGAGGTCGGGGCGCTCTTCGCGGTCGACCTTGATGCTGATGAAGTGTGCGTTCAGGTAGGCGGCGATGCTTTCGTTTTCGAACACCTCATGCTCCATGACGTGGCACCAGTGGCAGCTGCTGTAGCCGATGGAGATGAAAATGGGACGGTTCTCCTCGCGGGCGCGCGCAAAAGCTTCGTCGCACCAGGGGTACCAGTCGACGGGGTTGTTCTTGTGCTGCTGCAGGTAGGGGGAATCTTCGTTGGCGAGTCTGTTGGGCATTTTCGGTCCCTCACGGTTGGGATAGGGGGGCATTATATACAAACTGTTATTTAATCCTGAAAGTTCGCAGATAAAAATTATTACATTATGTTCTTATAAGGCTGAAACGGGCTATAATCCCTATAAGGACAGTTTAAAAACTGGCAAATCAAGTGCAAAGGATTGACAATGAAACGTAAAGGTATATTGGGGATTCTACCTTTCTTATTGGCGACGTCCGGTTACGGACTCACGGTAGAGGAAGCCTATCGTACGGTCATTGATACCAACCCGGAAGTCCGGCAGCGTATCGAGGATTACCGCGCGGTGGAAGAGGATAAAACGATTGCGTTCGCCGACTATCTTCCGGTGGTTGATATCCAGGGCAGTGTCGGTTATAAACATGATGAAGGTTCCGTCGGATCGTTTGACCCGAACAATGACCAGGATGACTACCTGCATACAGAGGCGTTCGTCCGGGCGCGCGAAAACCTCTTCCGGGGCTTTTCAACGATGTATGATGTCGCCCAGCAGGACGCACGGCTGCTTTCGGCAGAGCACTCCCTGATGGAAAAGGTGAGCCAGCTTGGGCTCTCCATGATCGAGAGCTACCTGGGCGTTCTGAAACAGAAGCAGCTCCTCGCTCTCACGGTAGAGAACCGTGATACGCACCAGCGCTACTACGACATGATCAAAGAGCGCGTCGAAGCCGGTGCGGGCACACAGTCGGATATGGAACAGATTTCCGGACGTCTTGCGCTAGCCGAATCGAACGTCAAGGTCGCCATGAACAACTACGACGATGCTCAGACAAGCTTCAAGCGCATCTACGGTGAGGCGGTCAACCCCGACGATATGATGGAAGCGGACATCAACGCTTCGCTGTTGCCGGAGAGCATCGAAGCGGCGGAAAAAACGGCGGTTCTGCGTTACCCGACCCTGATGGCCAACCGCAAAAATATCGAAGCGGCGCAGGCGGCGTATCGTCAGGCGGCTTCGAACTACTATCCGACCGTTGACCTGGAAGTCAAAGAGACCCATGTTAACAACGACAGGACGGGCGATTACGCGTGGCGTACGAACTCCGGGGACGAAAACGAATTTACGGTCCAGCTGATCGCGTCTTGGAACCTCTATAACGGCGGTTCGGACGTCGCCGGGCGCAATAAAGCGCTGGCGTCCGCGTTCAACGCCTCCGAAAAAATGATGGAGAACCAGCGCCTCGTATTCGAACGCCTTAACTACTCCTGGGCGGCAAAAACACGGATTGCGGAGCAGCTTGAATACCTCAAAGATCACCGCGACTTCACGCAGAAGACCCTCCAGGCGTATCTCGAAGAGTTCCGCCTCGGACGCCGGACACTGCTGGACGTCCTTGATGTCGAGAACGAGTACTATACTTCCCGCAAGGCCTATGTCTCTGCGCTGTACGATCAGCAGCTGTCCGAATACCGGGTCATTGAGAACGTCGGGAACCTCCCGCTGGTCGCGGCAGTGAAACCCGATGAGATTCTGGCGCTGAAACGCGACGCCATGGCAGAAACGAAGGTCCCGGCGTCCGAGTAGGCGTCGGGCGACAACATAACAAGGTGGTACTTGGTTTGCCCAGGTTTCTTGCACTTTTTCTGGTTCTTTTCGTCTGGGCAGGAAAAGGTGCGCCGTTGTTGGCAGTGGAGCCTTCACTGGCTGCCTCCAAGGCAGCAAAGCAGGATTATTTTGCCAAGAAACGGTTTGAGGCCATGGACAAAATGCTCCGGGACCTTCGGAACAAAAGTGAAATGGAAAAGCTTGAGGGGGTCAATGACTTCTTCAATCGTGTCCGTTTCGTTTCCGACCTGGAGAACTGGGGCGTAGAGGATTACTGGGCGCGCCCGAGTGAATTCCTGACACGTGACCAGGGAGATTGCGAAGACTACGTTATTGCTAAGTATTTTGCCCTCAAACGCCTGGGCGTTCCCGAGTACAAGCTCTATTTCACCTACGTCAAAGCGATCAGGCTCAATCAGGCCCACATGGTTCTAACCTATTATGAAAATCCGAAAGCCGTTCCGCTGGTCCTGGATAATCTCAATTACCGTATTTTCCCGTCAACGAAACGCAAAGACCTGGTTTATGTCTACAGTTTCAATGCGGAATCCCTCTTTCTGAATACCCAGAAGGGAAGAGGCAGGACCCTGGCGGGCGGGTCGACACGAAACAAAGAGTGGGCTGTATTCCTGCAGCGCATTGAAAAGGAGGGATTGTGACACTCTTCAAAGAGATCACGCTGGCGATGTCGGTACTCGTTGTCGCCCTGCTGGCGATGACAATGTTCAGTAACTACCGGACGAACGTCCGCTTTATCGAGGATCAGCTCTACACCAGCGCGCGCAATACGGCGTCGTCGCTGGGACTGGCGATCAGCAAGGCGAGCAACGGCGAGGATGTCGCGATGGCGGAGACGATGATCAATGCGGTCTTCGACAGCGGGCTTTACGAGGCGATCATCTACCGGAACGTGGACGGCGAAGTCCTGTACGAACGCCATACGCCGCTGACCCTGGACACCGTACCGGAGTGGTTTGCGCATAGCATCGCGCTGCCGCCGGCGGCGGCGACCGTGCCCGTCGGCAAAGAGTGGATGCTCGTCGGCCAGCTCCAGATCGAGGGACACCGCGGGCAGGCCTATACCCAGATGTGGGATGCTTTCAAAGAGGTAATTGCCAGTTTCATTATTCTGAGCGTGATGGCCATGGCCGGGATCTTCTTTATGCTGAAGGTCGTACTGCGTTCGCTCGAAGCGGTCCGGGAACAGGCGGAAGCGGTCTCTGGCAACCGGTTTATCATCCAGGATTCGCTGCCGAGGACCAAGGAGATCCGTGACGTGGTCAAGGCCATCAATACCCTCGTATACAAGGTTAAAGAGGTCTACAAGCAGGAAGCCGACGCCGTCGCCCGCTATAACACGCTGCTGTATGAGGACCGGCAGACCCACCTCAAAAACCGGGATTTCTTCATGATGAAACTCGGCAGCCTCGTCTCGGGCGAAGACCGCTTCTCCTCGGGTTATGTCGCCGCGTTCCAGCTGTGCGACCCCGACAAGGTGAAGCACGAAGAGGGCGGCTACGTCCTGCAGAAAGTGCTCTCATTCATCAGTGATATTGCCAGGGGGATCGTCAACGGCGTCGAGGAAGGAGTCGCCTGCCGCGTCCGCGAGTTCGATGTGATGCTGATTATCCCGTCGCTGGAGGAGTCCGAAATCACGGGGCTGCTCACCTCGGCGGCGGAAAGCTGCCGCGGGGCCGGCTACTGCGTGACGATCGCGGCGACGCCTTACCGTGCCGGGGAAGCGGCATCGGAACTGCTGAGCCACCTTGACTACGCGTTGATGCAGGCGGAAGCCGAACGGGGGACGGCGCCGTTCCTTTACCGTGCCAAGCATGACAATGTCCCCACATGGGGGCACGACGCGTGGCGCAAACATCTGCGCAATGCCATGAAACTGGACCACTTCGTTGCCTTCTACCAGCCGGTCGTCTCCCGTAACGGGCTGACGGTCCAGCAGGAGCTGCTGCTGCGCCTGGAGCTCGAGGGCAGCCTGCTCAATGCCGGGGCATTCATTCCGGTCGTCGGGCACCTTGAACTGCAGGAGGAACTTGACCGTTACGTGCTGGACAAGGTCGGTGAGACCCTGCATGCCAGCGAGATCGCGGTGAACGTTTCGGGGAATTTCATTGCCCACAGTGCCACCATGGGGTGGCTCGCGGAGCGTAAAAGCAGCTGGGAGACCAATAAGCTGGCGCTCTCCTTCGAGGTTTCCAACAGTATGGTGATGGCCGAGCCGGAGACGGCGGCGACCTTCTCCGCCTTCGTGCAGAAGCAGGGATGGCGGTTCGGTATCGACCACTTTACGGTCGAGTCGGAAAAAGAGCTGACCTCCCTGCAGCGGATCAAGCCCTCCTACCTGAAGATCGATGCGGTCTACCTGCTTTCGCTGGTCGGCTCCGAGGGCAAGCGCGAAGCGGCACTCTTCACCATCGCCCGCCTGATCGATATCGAACTGATCGCAACAGGGGTCGACAGCGAGGAGACGGCAGACCGTCTGCACCAGCTCGGGATCGACTTGCTGCAGGGCTTCTGGATCGGCGAACCGGCCAAGGGGGCGGCGTAAATGGGCGAACGCAATCGTTCCGGGCTGCTTGATGCCCTGCTGGCCGTCGCGAAACTCTATCATCAGGAGGTGACGGAGGAGATGGTACTGGCCGGCCTGCCGGTCGATCCGAGGGATCCGAAGCTTTTTGAACCCGATCCGCAGCGCTCCCGCTCCCTTTTCAGCCGCGCAGCGGAAAAAGCGGGTTTCGCCAGCACCCTCCAGAAAAAACCGCTGCGCAAGATCGCGCAGCATCTGCTGCCATGCATCCTTGTCCTCAAAGAGGAGCGGGCCTGCGTCCTGCTCGAGTTTGACAAAGAGATGGAGTATGCGAACGTGCTGATCCCGGGGGTCCCAGAGCAGGAGGGGTGGATTGCCATCGAGCACCTTGAGGAGGAGTACCTCGGCTACTGCTTCCTGATGAAAAAGAACTTCGGCTACCGTGTCGAAGAGGAGGACGACAAGGCAGAGAAGGATGACCGTCACTGGTTCTGGAGTACGCTCAAGCGTACGAAAGCGATTTACGGCGACATCCTGATCGGGTCGTTCCTGGTCAACCTCTTCATCCTGATACTGCCGCTGTATATGCGCAACGTCTTCGACCGGGTGATCCCGAATTCGGCTCTCGATACGCTGTGGGTCCTGACCTACGGGGTCGTCGCGATCTTTGTACTCGAAGCCCTCTTGAGGTTCCTGCGCAGCTACTTCATGGAGATCGCGGCCAAGAAGAGCGACGTCATCATGTCCTCGAAGATCTTCGAGCATGTGATGGATATGAAGCTCTCCGAACAGGTCGGTTCCGTCGGGGCGTTTTCAAGCGACCTGAAACAGTATGAGAGTATCCGGAATTTTCTGACTTCTACGGTCGTGACGACCGTGATCGACCTCCCTTTTTCCATCCTCTTTTTGCTGGTGGTTTACTGGGTGGCAGGGGATATCGTCTATATCCCCCTGTTTACGATCCTGCTGATCGTGCTTTATGCGTTCCTGATCAAGGGGCCGATCCGAACGAGCATCCGCAATTCGAACCAGGCGGCATCGATGAAAAACAGTATTCTGCTCGAAAGCCTCAATGCCATTGAGACGATCAAGGCCTTCAACTACAACAGCGTGATGCAGTGGAAACTGGAGGAAGCGACCGGCAAGATCGCGCAGCGGGGACTGAAGTCGCGTGTGCTTAACGGTTCCATTGCGACGGTCACGGCTTTCCTGATCCGGGTGCAGACGGTCGCCGTCATCGTGGCGAGCGTCTATATGATCCATCAGGGGATGTTGACGACGGGGGGACTGCTGGTCGCCTATATCCTGGCTTCGCGGGCGGTCAACCCGGTTGGGAAGCTGGTGATGCTGATTTTGCAGTTTAACAAGGCCAGGTCAGGATTCCGGGCGATCGAAAAGGTGATGGACAGCGCGATCGAGCACCCGACCGAACGGGATTTTATCAGTGCACGCCATCTTAAAGGGAACATTGAGTTCGTCAATGTCGATTTCGCCTATCCCGATGCGGCGCGGAATGCCCTGAACAACGTCTCGTTTACGATCAAGCCCGGCGAGCATGTGGCCATAATGGGAGAGATGGGCTCGGGTAAAACGACCATCATTAACCTGCTGATGGGCTTTTATGCGCCCAAAGAGGGGATGATCCTCATCGACGAGGTCGAGATGGACCAGTATGCCCCGGCGGAACTGCGTAAAGAGATCGCCTATGTACCGCAGGAGATCATTCTGCTGCAGGGGACGATCAAGGAGAATATCGCCCTGAAACACCCCGGCATCGACTCGCACGAGATCGTCGAAGCGGCCCGCCTGAGCGGCGCCCTGCGCTACATCAACCAGAACCCCGACGGTTTCAACATGAAGATCAAGGAGCGGGGACAGAACGTCTCGGGCGGGCAGCGGCAGTCCATCGGGATTGCGCGTGCATTGATCGACAACTTCACGTTTGTCCTCTTCGATGAACCGACCTCACACCTGGACGAAGAGAGCGAACGTATCGCTATCCTCGGGATCGCCCAGAAGATCAAGGGGAAAACGGCCATCTTCGTTACCCATAAAGATGCCGTCCTCGAACTGGTCGACCGCATCATTCTCCTCGAGCGCGGGGAAGTGGTCATGGACGGGACGAAGAAAGAGGTCCTCGCCTACCTGAATAAGTCGGAGGTGCATCATGCTTAACGGATCCATGCTCTCCAACAAGTTGCCGAAGCGCCCGGAGAACAAGAACGACCTCCGTCCCAAAGCCGTTACGGAAAAAGAGCTCGCGTATCTCAACAGCCGAACGGCCGCGGTCCTGGAGCGCACGGCGCTGCATTCACGGCTGTTTTTGTGGATCATGCTGCTGACGGTGGCGATCTTCATCATTTGGGCGGACAATGCCATGATCGACGAGGTCGTCAAAGGCGACGGGAAAATCGTCCCCAGCAGTCAGATCAAACCGATCCAGAACCTCGAAGGGGGGATCGTCAAGGAGATCCTGATCAAGGAGGGCGACCTGGTCCAGAAAGGCGAACCGCTTCTGAAGATGCAGGATATTTTTTTCAGTTCGACCGTCGAACGCAATCGTCTGGAGTACGACGAGCTGTATGCCCGGGCGATCCGCCTGCGGGCTGAGGCCTACGGCACGGCGTTTATCGAGCCCGAGACGAGCGACCCGGCGCAAAAAGTGCTGATAGAGAAGGAGCGCAGCCTTTACCAGAGCAACAAGCAGCAGCTCCAGAAGAGCATCGCCATCCTCAAGTCACAGATCGCGCAGCGGACCAGCGAGCTCAAAGAGGCGCGGGAACACTATACGCAGCTTGAAGCGGAAATGACCCTGGTGCAGAAGGAGATCGATATCAACCGGCCGCTGGTGGAAAAACGCATCGTGCCCGAGGTCGACTTCATCAAACTGCAGCGCGATGCCAACAACGTCGAGCAGTCGTTGACGGCCACACGCCACCAGATCACGTCGACAAGGGCGATGATCGAAGAGGCCAAGAGCAAACGCGACGAAGCGGAGCTGGCGTTCCAGAACCGGGCCAAGGAGGAGCTCAACGGCATCGAGGCGCAGATGCAGCGGATCAAAGAGTCGCAGACGGCGCTGGAGGACCAGGTAAGCCGGACCCTCGTGCGCTCCCCGGTTGACGGGATCGTTAAACGCCTCTACGTCACGACAATCGGCGGGGTCGTGACGCCGGGGATGAAGCTGATGGATATCCTCCCGACGGGCGACTCTCTGCTGGTGGAAGTAAAAGTCCACCCGCGCGATATCGCCTTCTTGTACCCCGACCAGCGTGCCGTCATCAAGATTACGGCCTACGATTTTTCCATATACGGGGGGCTGAGCGGCCGGGTGGTACGGATCAGCCCCGACTCCATCAACGAAGCCGACGGCAGGACCTACTACCAGGTCTGGATCGAAACGGACAAGACCTTCCTCGGTACCGTCGAGAATCCGCTGAAGCTGATCCCGGGGATGGTCGTCAACGCGGAGATCGTTACCGGCAAGAAAAGTATTCTCGACTATATCCTTCGCCCGCTCCTGCGGACGAAAGACAACGCCTTCAAGGAGCGATAAGATGAAAAGACTCTACCTCTATTCGAAGCGCGATTCGGTACTGAAGCATTGGAAAAGCGGCATGTCGCGGCTGTATAAACTGCAGGGGTTTCAGGAACTGGGATCGCTTTATGCGGCCCTGGAAGAGGCCCGCCCTGCCGCCGTGCTGTTTGATTACGACGGGCATATCGGCGAGATCGAGGAGCTGCTGCAGTATCTCAAGTCGACGAAGACCGCCGTGATGGCAATGAACAGCAGTCCCGTCTATTCGGACGGGATCGTGCTACTCAAAGGGGGCGCGCGTGCCCTGCTGAATGCCTATGCCTCCGCCAACAATATCAACCAGGCTGTCAAGGCCGTCGTCGGCGGTAATATCTGGCTCTATCCGGAGTTCATTCAGATGATGATCCGGCAAAACAGTATGATCGCGGCCGGCAGGCAGGAGACGCTTGAACCGCTCTCCGCACGGGAGCGGGAACTGGCGGAGATGGTGGCGCTGGGCATGAGCAACAAAGAGATCGCCCAGACGGCGGATATCGCCGAACAGACGGTCAAGACGCATCTGAAAACGGTGTATGAAAAGCTCGGCGTGGCCAGCCGGCTTGAGCTGGCGATTATGGTCAATAGCGGCAAATAATAACAAATTCATACGAAAGTAGTATTGAGTTCTCACAGGCTTTATGTCTATAATACAGCTAAGATACATTCAAAGGAGATGAGATGGCAACTGCAATCGGAATGGTAACGGCAGTAGAAGGCGTAGTAAAGGTGATTGGACCGAACGGCAGTGAAAAGATTGCCGTCTCCGGTGATATTATCCATGAGAATGACACGGTTATTACAGGTGAAGGCGGCATCGCACTGAGCCTTAATAACGGGCACACCGTCGAGATCGGCTCGAATGAGCATGTGGTCCTCGACAGCAGTGTGACGGTCGATACGGCCGCGAACGATGCACTGATCGGCGACGTAACGGCACTGGAAACCGCCCTTATGGGTGAGATGGGTGCGACTGCAGCCGGCCAGGGTGGTGCACAGGGCAGCGGTCTGAGCAACGGTGCTCTGTATGAACAGCGTGACGATGCGCGGGGTGACGTCGGTGCAGAACAGTCTTCCGCCGAAGGTGCCGAACACGGTTTTGCGAGTGCGGAACTCGGAAATCCGGCGGATGCACAGCCGGCGGCTGATACAGATACCGACACTGATACGGACACTGATACGGACACTGATACGGACACTGATACCGACACTGATACAGATACGGACACTGATACGGATACGGACACCGACACAGATACCGATAATGACGACGATGACGACACCGATAACGATGACGACAACGACGACGATGATGACGACGACGACGATGATGACGATGACGATGACGATGACGACGGCAACAACGGTCACGGCAACGACGATGACCACGACGACGACAGCAACCCGGGACAGGGAGGCGGCGGTCACGGTGCCGACACGGATGACGATTCCGACGATGATGACGACGGCAACAACGGTCACGGCAACGACGATGACCACGACGACGACAGCAACCCGGGACAGGGAGGCGGCGGTCATGGTGCCGACACGGATGATGACTCCGACACTGACACAGATACTGATACCGATACGGATGACGACGGTAACAACGGTCACGGCAATGATGAAGATCATGACGATGACAGTAACCCGGGACAGGGCGGCGGCGGTCACGGTGCCGACACGGATGATGACTCCGACACGGATACCGATACTGATACAGACAGCGATACAGATACCGACGCGGATTCTGACAGCGATACGGATGCCGACAGCGACGATGACCATGACAACGGTCACGGCAATGACGAAGACCATGATGACGACAGCAACCCGGGACAGGGCGGCGGCGGTCACGGTACCATGGACGCGGAGGATTACGATCTCTTCGACGACAGCGATCTGGCCGATCTGGATGTTGATCCGGATCCGGACAGCATCGTCTGACAGGGGCGGGTTGACGCCCGCACCCCTGTGCTCTTACCAAAGCGTGCCCGCGGGCACATTTTTGTAAGGGCCTGAAAACATCGGACAGTTTTGATGCCAGGCAGATAAAGGAGACGGAATGACGCTACCGCATGCGGTCTCCGGAACGGATGAAACGCATTTCATCGCGGATATCCGTAAAATACTGGGAGGGGGGGAGGTTTCCCTGCGCATCCCGAAGCGCTTCGGACACGCGTTCGATCCGGGGTGCTCGCAATGGTATGTCACCCTTTTCCAGCCCGGGAAAAAGCCGCTGCGATGGGGTTCGCGGCGCCGTTCGGCAGAAGCGAGTCTCCTGGGGGCCGTCGCAGGTCTGAAAAAACGCAAAGGTTTCGAGGCATTTGACATCGCAGACCCGTCCGCGTGCCGGATCCTGGTCGAGATGGTCACCGATGCCGTCCCCTGCGATCTCCGGTCGCTGACGTGGATGGCGCTCTCCCCGGCGCGTTTCGAACCCGGTGTGACCGGTCTGCGGTGTGAATGGAACGGACAGGTGCGTTACGTCATGCCGACGGATGCGGTCACCCACAGCATCATGAGCGTAACGCAGCTGCTGGATTTTCTCGCCCGGCGGTTCGGCCTGGCGGAGCGGGGCGAGGATGAAGAAGCGCGTGCCGCGCGCATGCTGTCGCTGCCGCTTCAGTGCTCCCTGCTCAAAAGCGTCGCGGTGATCTCTTACGAAGCGGGGGCCCTGCCGCTGTACCGCGGCATTCCTGCGCCTTTCAACCTCTCTGCAGCGGGGGTGGAGCGTGTCGTGCGGGCGAGCATAGGGTGGCTGGCGGACAATATGCGGGAGGATGGCCGGTTCCTCTACTACTATGACCCCATCATGGACAGCGAGGCCGACTTTCAGCATCCGAAAAATCCGGGCTATTACAACATACTGCGCCACAGCGGCGCGACGATCACCCTGATCGAAGGGTACGAACGTTTTAGGGAAGAGCGGCTGCTGGCGGCCGCACGCCGCTCCATCGACTTCTTTGTGACGACACTGCGTGAAGAGGAGGGCGAAGAGGGCTATAGGTGTTACCCTTTTTATAACAAGAAGTCCAAACTCGGCGGGGCGGGAATAGGGCTGGCCGCCCTGATGCGCTACGAACATGCCAGTGGCGACAAGCGGTACCGCCATTATGCAGAGGGGATGGTGCGGCATCTGCTCGGCCGTATAACGGAGGACGGGGAGATGATCGGGTATTACCGTCACCCGCGTCACCAGAAGGGCGCACCGCTCGTCGATATCGATGCGAAAACGAAGCGTGAGCTCTTCTCTTTTTACTACCCGGGCGAGGCGCTGCTCGGGCTGGCCCTCTTTTATGCGCATGCAGACGCGGCGGAGGGGCTCAAAGCGGTCATCCTCGCACAGAGCCGCCGTGCGCTTGATTTCCTCGTGCATATCCGTCCCGAGAAGTATGCAGACCTTTTCGAACCGCTGCCGGCCGACAGCTGGCTGATGCAGGCGATCGAGGCATGGGACGGGATCGCAGCGATCGTGACGGACGCGCACCGTGCCTTCGTCTATGGCGATGCGGCGCAGATGATCCGGCACATGTATATGCCCGACGACGCGCTCTACCCCGATTATCCCGGTGGTTTCTACTACCGCTTCGGCGACCATGTCTATCATGACGGCTCCCGCTGTGAGGGGCTGATGGCGGCCTACCGTCTGGCCCGTCAGCGCGGCGAGCGGGCGGAGATGACACGGGTACTCGGCCCCATGCTGCTGGCGGCGCGGGGACTGCTCGCTACGTTCAATACCCCCGAATCGACGTACGCCCACCGCGATCCGGCGCGTACCGTCGGCAGTTTCCGCTTCAAACTGACACGGCAGTGGGTCCGTGTCGACGCCGTACAGCATGCCGCCTGTTTCTATGCCCGGCTGCTCCCGTTTCTGAAGTAAAGTCCGGCGGCCTGACCCCGCAGCAGCAGGGGCATGTTACTGATTCGTTTTTGCTTCTTGCGCTAAAATGTGGCGCAACTTCGTCACAAAGGTTTTCTGTGAAACGGTTTATCGCGTTTTTTACCCTGCTTTCGGCGACACTCCTCTTCGCCTTTCAAAGCAGTTTTCTGATGCCAGAAGAGGCGTTCAAGCCCAAGGCATCCCTGCTGGACAACCAGCACATTGCCATCGATATCGAACTGGGGGAGGGGATCTACGTCTATGCGGACAAACTTGATGCCGCCATCAAGGCGCCCTCCACGGTCTCCATCTCCGAAGTCAAGGTCAACAGCGTCGCCGAGGAGCACGACGGCGACATGGTCCACCTGCACAAGGTCCCCGTCGAGATCATCCTGACCTCCTCGCAGAAAACGGGCACGGTTCCCGTGACTGTCTCTTTGGCGTTCCAGGGCTGCTCGGAGCGCGGGCTCTGCTATGAGCCGCAGAACAAAGAGTACACTTTTGACGTTGACCTCGCTAAACTTGGATCGGCTGCCGCCGCGGCGCCCGAAAAGCCGAAGGCTCCGGCCGCCGCGAAGGGTGAGAGCGAAACGGACCTGATCGTCGACACGCTCAAGGGCGGCAGCCTCTGGGCGATTCTCGCACTTTTCTTCGGTTTCGGACTGGCGCTCTCGCTGACCCCGTGCATCTTCCCGATGATCCCGATCCTCTCCTCCATCATCGTCTCACAGGGGGAGCATCTCACGGCCAGACGCGGGTTCACCCTCTCGCTGGTCTACGTCCTGGCGATGGCATTCGCCTATACGATCGCCGGGATCATGGCGGGACTTTTCGGCGAGAACCTGCAGGTGATTCTGCAGAATCCGTGGGCGATCGGCGCCTTCGCATTGATCTTTGTCGCTCTGGCATTCTCGATGTTCGGGTTTTACGAGATCGGGCTCCCGGCGACGCTGCAGACGCGGCTGTCGCGTTTTTCCGACAAGGCGGGTGAGAAGGGCGGATTTAGCGGCGTCGCGGTGATGGGCTTTCTGAGCGCACTTATCGTCGGCCCCTGCGTGGCACCCGGCCTGGCGGCGGCACTGATCTACATCGGCCAGACGGGCAATGCGGCGCTCGGCGGCATCGCCCTCTTCGTCATGAGCCTCGGGATGGGGGTCCCCCTCCTGCTCATCGGCCTGGGTGCGGGCAGGTTCATGCCGAAACCGGGCGGCTGGATGAACATCGTTACGGAAGTATTCGGCGCCATTATGATCGGTATTGCCATCTGGATGGTATCGCGGGTGCTCCCGGACTGGATCACGATGATGCTCTGGGCGATCTACTTTATTGTCGCCGCCGTCTACCTCGGTGCTTTCGAACCGGTCCACGGCGGTGTGCGCCGCTCAATGCACTCCTTTATCAAGGCGATCGGCATCGTCTTTATGCTCTACGGGACGATCCTGCTCGTCGGGGCGCTCTCAGGCGGTACGTCGTTGACGCAGCCGCTCAAAGGGTTTGAGGTGAAGATGTGTACGGACGGCACGCCTGCGGCCGCTTCGACGAAGGAGGTGGCCTTTCAGGTGATCCATTCCGAGGCGGAGCTGGAGCAGATCCTCGCGGCGAACAGGGGAAAAAAGGTGATGCTGGATTTCTCGGCCGCATGGTGCACGGCCTGTGCAGAGTATGCGGAGATCACCTTTGCCGATCCGCGGGTCGTATCGGCACTGGATGATTTTATCCTGGTGCAGGCGGACGTGACGGAGAACAGCGACCCCGAAAAGGCGCTCACAAAGCAGTTCGGTCTCTTCGGTCCTCCGGGTATCCTCTTCTTTGACGAAAGCGGAAAACTGATCGAGAACAAGACGCTGATCGGCTATAAACCGCCCGAGGCGTTCCTCGAACACCTGCGTTCACTCTAGCGATCCTGCGGTCTAGAACTGCTCCCACAGCCATTCGGCAACGGCTTCTTTCTCGGCGTTCGTCAACCCTTTGACGGGCGTCATCACCCCGAATTTTTCCACCATCTCCGGCAGGCACAGAACATAATCCTCGTCGGGGTCGTCAATGTACTCCTTGATAAAGGCCTTGACGACTTTGCGCTGGATATCCTCGTCTTCGTTGTGAATATGGATCATCATTTTCAGGCGCATCGAGACCATGCGCATCGTCGGCGCTTTCATCTTCGCCTTCTGCAAGCCGCGTTCGGGTTCGTTCAGCGGCAGCATGACCATGTGGCAGGAGGCGCAGTGCTGCTCATAGATCTTGTAGCCGTCCGCGGCAAAAAGCGATGCGCAGAGGAGAAGGGGCAGTAGTATCGGTTTCATCGGCACTCCTTTACACGGGCGTTATTTTTCATTATGCCACCGTATTGTTAAGGGAGTGTGCGGCGTGTAAAATTAAAAATTATTATTCAGTATGCCAGCCGAATCGTGCCATGAGCACTTCGATAATCTCCCCGGGGGAGGCGCTGATGCAGAGCGGTTCACCGGTGACGGGGTGGGGGAGTTCCAGCTTCGTCGAGGCCAGCAGCAGGCGGTGGCAGCCGAAATGCTCCCGGAAGAGGTTGTTGTGTTCGGTCCGCCCGTATTTGGTATCGCCGACGATGGGGTGCAGCAGGTGCTTCATATGGCGGCGGAGCTGGTGTTTGCGCCCCGTTTCGGGCCGCAGCCGCACCAGGGAGTAGCGCGCAGCCCGGTAGCGCCCGACGGGGATAGGGAGTTCGACGGTGGCGAGGCGCTCAAAGCCCGTGACGGCCTCCTGGGCCTCCTTGTCCGTGCGCGCCTTCGCATCGGTCATTTTGTCGAGCAGCTCTTTGAGCGGGTAGTCGATGCGGCCCGCTTCGTCAATATAGCCGCGAACGACGGCGAGGTACTCTTTGCGGACGCTCCCCGCCTCGAAGATCTCGCCGACTTTGCGGGCTGTTTCCGGGTCGAGGGCGAAGAGCAGCACCCCGGAAGTAGGCTTGTCGAGGCGGTGGACGGGGTAGACGTACTGCCCGATCTGGTCGCGGACGAGCTGCAGCGCGAAGCGGGTCTCGTCCTTGTCGATCCAGGAGCGGTGCACGAGCAGCCCGCTGGGCTTGTTTACGGCTACAAGCCACTCGTCGCGGTAGAGGATCTCGAGGGGTTCGTCCATGCTGCATCGCCTTTTTTGGATGCGATTATAGCGTCAAATGAGGCGCGGACCTCCCCGACGGCTTCGACCATGTTGGCCAGGCTCGGTTTGACCTCCTCCCATTTTCGGGTTTTAAGGCCGCAGTCGGGGTTGATCCAGAGCTGCTCTTGCGGCAGTACCTCCAGCAGGGCATGAATCTGCGCGACCATCTCCGCCACCGGCGGGATGCGGGGGGAGTGGATGTCGTAGACGCCTGGCCCGACCTCCTGCTTGTAGCCGACCTCCTTGAAGATGCGCAGCAAGGCGTTGCCGCTGCGGGCAGTCTCGATGGAGATGACGTCCGCGTCCATCGCCTCGATGGTGTGGATGATGTCGTTGAACTGGCTGTAGCACATATGCGTATGGATCTGCGTCTCGCTGCGTGCACAGGCGACGCTGCGGCGGAAGGCGTCGACGGCCCACGTCTCGTAGGCAGCGATATTCTCGCGGCGCAGCGGGTACCCCTCCTTGAAGGCCGCCTCGTCCACCTGGATGATGCGGATACCGGAATCCTGGAGGTCGTCGACCTCGTCGCCGATGGCAATGGCGATCTGCGCGGCAACATCGGCACGGGACATGTCGTCGCGGACGAAGGACCAGTTGAGGATCGTGACGGGGCCGGTGAGCATGCCCTTGACGATCTTCGCCGTTTTGCTCTGCGCATAGGTCGTCCAGCCCACCGTCATCGGCAGCGGGCGGCTGACGTCGCCGTAGATGAGCGGCGGCTTGACGCAGCGGCTGCCGTAGCTCTGAACCCAGCCGTTGGCGCTGAACGCAAACCCGGCGAGCTGTTCGCCGAAATACTCGACCATATCGTTGCGTTCCGGTTCGCCGTGCACGAGTACGTCCAGCCCGATCGACTCCTGAAAGGCGATGCAGTCGTCGATATAGGCTTTGATGCCCGCTTCGTACGTCCGGGCATCGATGTCGCCGCGTTTGAAGTCGCGGCGAAGGCTACGCAGTTCCGGCGTCTGCGGGAAAGAACCGATGGTCGTCGTCGGCAGCAGGGGGTAGGCCAGTGCTTCGCGCTGGGCCTTGATCCGCTCCGTATAGGGTTGCGCACGCTCCGTCGTCGTCTGCGATGCAACGCGCTGCTGTACGGCGGCGTCGTGGATGCGCGGGGAGCATTGCCGTGTGTGGACCGCTTCCCGGCTGAGTTGCATCAGGCTCAGCTCTGCATCGTCCAGTGCCTCACCGGCGAAGCGTTTGGCGACGAGGTTCAGTTCGGCCAGCTTCTCCTTCGCAAAGGCGAGCCACTGCTTTATTTCCGCATCGAGTTTCGTTTCCGCTTCGAGCGAATAGGGGACGTGCAGCAGCGAACAGGAGGTGGCGGGAACGATAAGGGCTTTCGGCACCGTCTGCGCGATCGTCTCGAGCCTGTCGCCGACGGCATCGAGGTCGCTGCGCCAGACATTCCGCCCGTCGATCACCCCTGCAATGAGCGTTTTTCCGCTTTGGGCGATAGTGGCGAGGGCATCCATGTTGCGCGGGCCATGGACGAAGTCGAGGGCGATCCCGCTGATCGGCGTATGGGCCAGGACTTCGACGGCCTCGCAGGCGTGTTCGAAGTAGGTCGCGACGATGATTTTGACGTGTGAGACGGTGGAGCCGAGCCGGTCGTAGGCGCGTTTGAGCAGGCTCAGGGTTTTGACGTCCGGCCCCGTTACCAGGAGCGGCTCGTCGATCTGGACGGTAATCTGCTCGTCGAGAGTACTGATCGCCGTCAGCACCGCTTCGTAGCAGGCGACAACGGCATCGAAATGGGCATGGCGGTCAAAGTTTCTGTCGACGCTTTTGCCGAGCCAGAGGAAAGTGAGGGGGCCGATCAGGTTGATTTTCGGGGCGATCCCCGCGGCCTTTGCTTCACGGTATTCGGAGATGATCTTCGCGGCGTTCGGCGCGAAGGTGTCGTCTGCAGCGAACTCGGGGACGATATAGTGGTAGTTGGTATTGAACCACTTGGTCATCTGCATCGCGGTACGCTGACTGTCGCCGCGGGCCATCGTGAAGTAGCGGAGCGTTTCGTCCTTGATGTTGCGGAAGCGGGCCGGGACCGCACCGAGCATGATACAGGTATCGAGCATCGCGTCGTAGTAGCTGAAGTCGTTGCAGCTGATGACAGCGATGCCGGCGTCATGCTGCTCCTTCCAGTGGCGGCGGCGCAGTTCTGCCGCGCTCGCTTCCAGGGCCGCGAGGTCGCTTTTGCCGCTCCAGTAGTTCTCCAGCGCGAATTTCAGTTCGCGGTTCTCCCCGATGCGCGGGTAGCCGATAACGTAGTTTTTTGACATGGGTATATCCTTTGATATTTTTCTTTTTGATTGTTGGAATGATCGGTTGGAAAAAAATCAGAGGTGCGGCGGGTGTACCCCGGTGCGTCGGAAGCTGTAGAATCGGCAGTTGCAGTTACAGGCGGATTTTTTGCGGCACGCGCGCAGGGTCAGGAAGGTTCGGCGTCTAAAGTAACAGTCGCAGTGGCAGGGTTTGTCGTTGGCGAAGCAAGCGAGGGCTTCGAGGGGCTCTTCCGGCGGGTCCTCGTCGCTTTCGCGGTCACGCTGCAGGGCGGTTGCATAGGTTTCAAGGCAGTCGCGCAGGGCGTTCTGCGCGGGCGCGACGCTGTGCGCCTGGATGGAAGCGAGGGTAAAGTAGCGCTTGCCGAAACCTCTGGGTGCTCTCAAAAACCTCTCCTCTTCCAAAAATGTTGCCGCATTATACAGTCATCAATCTTTGCGTACGGCGATGGCCTGCTTCTTCATACGGTATTTCTCGTACGGTTCGTTCCAGAACTCTTTGTACTCGAGCACGGTAAAACCCTCGCCGAAGAGTGATTTGAGCTCCTCCTTCTGGAGCAGGAAGTCGGGGTTGGAGTCGGGTTTTTCGTTGCCTTCGTCGGCCATGTAGGTCTCCACGACCATGATGCCGCCGGGTCTCAGCGCCGCTTTCGCACGCCCGATCAGGTCGCGGTCAAGGAAGTTCGTCTTCACGATCATGTCGTAGGCTCCCGCGTCGGGGACGAAGGTGTCGAGGTCCGCCTCGATCAGGTTGATGTGCCCGAGGTCCGCTTTTTCACGCAGCGCCGCGAGGGCGACGGTCGAGATGTCCACGGCATCGACCGTAAAACCCCTGTCGGCCAGATAGAGGCTGTGGCGTCCGCCGCCGCAGGCGAGGTCGAGGGCCCTCGCTCCGGGGGCTTCGGCGGCGTGTTTGCTGACCAGCTCGCTCGGCGGCCTGCGTTCGAGCAGCCCCTCCATCTCGGTGTACTTCTTATCCCATTTCTCTTTGTCTTTTTGTGCCAATGTTTCTCCTTGTCGTATGATCTCTGCAGTGCCGGGTATGCAGAAACGATGCGACCGATTATAGTCCCAAACGGCTGATGATACGATGTCCGGTGGTGTATACGGTCAGCGCGGCAGCGGCAGCTTAATCACCCCCTCAAGCCGCTTTGTCTATACTGGGTACCGATAAAGGAGCAGCATGGAACGGGTGAGAATCGGGGAGAATCATAAAACGAAGACGGTCTGGAAGACGGTCCCGGGAACGGTACTGATCTACCTGCCGATCCTGGTCGCCGTCCCTTTTGCCGTCCTGGCGGTGCTGCTGGTGCGCTGGCACCTCCGGATCATGGGGGCGGAGCACCTGAAATCCTTCCGGGATTTCGTGCCGGAGTGGGCCAGCCACCGCTATACGCGGCAGGACCAGATCATCTTTACCACGGAGACGGCGTGGTGGCAGTTCGCCCGCTACCGCTTCTTCTGGATCTTCAACTGCAAGCTCTACTGCCCGCTGAGCGTGGCGCTGTTCAGCTACCTGGCCTACCTGGTAAAGGTGGTGGAGAACTGGTGGTGTCCCTTCGGGCACGATAAAAAGCCCCTTTATAAAGACGCGGCCATCGATCAGTCATTCTGGCACATCTACCCGGACGAAAAAGCGAAGCTCCACCCTGACGACCGGGAAAACCCCATCTGGAACGAATCGTCCCGGGAAAACTAGTAGCGTTTCCAGAAACTCCGGGTAAACAGCAGCACGACCGTATAGAACTCCAGCCTGCCGATGATCATGGCGGCCGAGAGCAGGAGCTTGTCCGCGTCGGAGTAGAAGTGGAAATTCTGCGACGGCCCGATGAGCGCGAAGCCCGGCCCGATGTTGCTGACGCAGGCGACGGCGGTGCTGATGGAGGTCATGGGGTCGTAGCCGCGGACAAAGAGGTAGAGAGAGACCAGGACATTGGTCGCGATAAAGAGCACGAGGAAACCGCTGACCCTGCCGATGATCTCGCTGCCGACGCGTTCGCGGTCGATGAAGATGCCGATGACGGCGCTGGGCTGCAGGATCTGCTTCAGCTGGGCTCTGAGGTTTTTGAAAAGGACGACAAAGCGGATGGTCTTCATCCCCCCGGCCGTCGAACCGGCGTTGCCGCCGAGCAGCATGGCGATCAGCAGCAGCGCCACGGGCGCCGCGCCCCACAGCTCATAATCGAGCGTCGTGAACCCGGTGGTCGTCAGCAGCGACGCGACGGTAAAGAAGGCGTGGGTCGCACTGTAGCCAAACCCGTCGCTGCCGTTAAGCAGATGCAGCGCGGTCAGCAGCACGGAGAAAAGCAGAAAGATCCCGAGATACCACCGCACCTCTTCGCTGCGCCATCCGCTGAAATCGCCCCGCAGCGCTTTGAGGTGTACGAGGAAGTTGATCCCCGAGATGATCATAAAAAGGGTGGTGGTCCAGAGGATGAAAGGCGCATCGTTCCAGTACCCCATCGAGAGGTCCCGGGTCGAAAAGCCGCCCGTGGCAATCGTGGAGAAGGCGTGGTTGACGGCATCGAAAAAGCCCATCCCGCCCGCAAGGAGCAGCAGGGTGTTCGCACTTGTAAAAAGGAAGTAGATCCCCCAGAGCCACAGGGCGGTATCTCTGATCTTGGGCGTCGCTTTTTCCAGCTGAATCCCGGTGGACTCCGCCCGGAACATCGTGAGCGATCCCGTGGGGTTGATCAGGGAGAAGAGCCCCACGCCCAGGACGATGATCCCCATGCCGCCGAGCCAGTGCATCAGGCTGCGCAGCATCAGGATACTTTTGGGCAGCTGCTCGATCTGCGTGTAGATCGTCGCACCCGTCGTCGTAAAGCCGCTGATGGCCTCGAAAAAGGCGCCGCTCGGGGTCACGTCGGTGTAGAGGTAGAGCGGGATGGCGCCGCCGATGCCCAGGAGCAGCCAGATGAGATTGACCGAGAAGATGGCCCCCTTGACCGTCATCTGCATCCGGCGGCGGGCCAGGGCGCCGAAGATCGCGGCATTGAAGAGGAAAAAGAGCAGGTCGAAGAGGATGAAGGATTTCATATCCTCGCCGTACCAGAGCCCCGTCGCGATCGGGATCAGGAAAAAGAGCGCCAGCCCGGTGCCGATACTGCTGATGAATTTGGCGCTGTTGATCAGAGTGTGTATATCCACCGCTTCATCGCCTCCTCATTTTCGGCATCAAGAAATACGAACAGAACGTCCTCCTCGTGCAGTTGCAATTTTGCGACCCACGGCAGGAGGAGGTTGTCTCTGAGCAGAAAACTTCTGCAGCGCTTCGGGTCCGGCGGCGGGAGCATCTTCTCGAGCATCGGCGAGTCGGAAAAGATCTTGCGCGAATAGATGATCCCCCTGCCGCCGCAGTAGTGGCGTTCGGAGATGATGGAGCTCGACCCGATCGCCTCGAGGATGGCGTAATAGGCACTCGATTTCGGGCCGCGCATCGGGATGATGCCGAGCGAATGCATCAGGCCGTAGCGCTCAATATCGTTGTTGATGGCGACCGTGCGCGGGATGCCGTGTTCTTTGGCCTCGAGGCAGCGGATGATGTTCTCCTCGTCCTCTTCGCTCGTAAAGATGGCCATATCGGCACGGCCGGCATGCTCATTGTCGAAGAGGGTGTGTTCGATGTAGTGGCTGTTGATCACCGACGCATGCTCCTGCAGCAGTTCGGAAGCGCGTTCGCATTTCTCGAGATGCTTGTCGATGATCTTGAGCTTGATCCCCCGCGGGATCAGCGCCTTGGCGATCTCAAGTCCCAGCAGCCCCGCATCGAAGATGGCGACGCGGCTGATGCGGTCGGGGACGGCGGGGTTGAGCCGGGCGCAGTAGGCGCGGATGGTGTCGGGATCCCCGAAGAAGTAGACGAGGTCGCCCCGGTAGAGCACGCTCTCCGCATCGGGCAGGGTGAAGTGCTTGGCACGCTCCAGGCCGACGACGACGCAGGTTTCATGGACAAACTCCGCGACGGGGATGCCCGTCTCCGGTGCGCTTTCGACGTAGACGGAGACCATCTGAAAAGGCGAATAGATAAAGGATTTGACGTTGTTTGCCTGCGGGTAGTCCAGCAGGGCGCTGATGGAGCGGGCCGCGGAGGAGAAGGGGAAAACGGCGCTGCTGATGCCGAGTTTCCCGGCAATGGTGCTGTCGGCGAAGTAGGGGTTCTTGAGACGGATGATCTTGGTATCGGCATCGATGAAATCCCCGGCAATGAGGGTGGAGAGTATGTTCGCTTCGTCGCTGTCGGTCACCGCGATGAATATGTCGAACCGGCGGTTTTTCAGGGGAAGGTAGGTGTCGGGGTTCTCGATGTTGCCCGCGATGGTGAAGACGTCGATGCTCTCCTGGAGCTGCTGCAGCGCCGCGGCCCGCTGGTCGATGATGGTGACGTTGTGGCGGTGTGAAAGGGTGCTGGCGAGGCGGTAGCCGACCCGTCCGGCCCCGGCGATGATGATATTCACGGTCTGTCCTTGGGGTGTTTTTTATTCAGATAGGCTGCATACACAAGCAAAAGGAGTGCGGCGGCCAAAAGGCCGGCAAAACCGGGAAGGATGATCGTTTCAAAAAGGGCGGCGGCATCGGGGTTCTGCATCGATAGAGCCTAATCGTCGCCGCGCTGTTTTTCCAGGTACCAGGCGAAGGCGACAAGGCAGATGATGACCCCGGCCCAGACCATAAAGCCCGGAAGGGCGGCGGTGTTGAGGTGGCCGGCACTGTCCGGCGGAAGGTTTGCTGGTCCCATGGGTGACTCCTTAGGGCTTCTCTTCAGACCATTATAGCCGGATACTAGCGGTGGTTCTCCACGGTCGGCGGGACGACAACGCTGTCGGCCTGCATGGAAAGGGCCTCCGGATGGGCTTTGTAATGGGCGCGTACCGCTGCGGCAAGGCGCGCCTTGACCGGTTCGTCGACCAGGACGATCTCCTCGTCGGGGAGGGCGTCGATGAGCGCCTGGAGGAGTGCGTCCTGCGGGGCGGTCATCTTCGGCAGCCAGCTCTGCAGCAGCGTTCTGTCGACGAACTCGGGGATGGAGCCCATAATGCCGACATCGTTCTGGTCATGGATCAGCAGGCCGGAGGTCGTGCCGCGGTCGAGGGTGAGAACCTGGAAAAAGTAGAGCGTGTGGTAGGCGAGCTGTTCGGCGACATCCTCTTCGCTCACCTCCGTCCGCTTGGCGAGGGCGTCCGAGATAATGGAGACGTAAACGTCGATCACCTGCTCGGCAAAATACTTCGCAAAACCGTAGTCCGTCCCGAAATCGCCGCTGTTGTAGTGCTCCAGGTAGAAGTGCGCGACGCCGCGGTGGCGTCCCAGGGCGGGGATACGGAAGTAGCGGTCTCCCTGCTCCGCGCCTTTATCGAAAAGGTCGGGGGTGATGAAGTTGAGGTGCTCGATAAAGCGGTGCTGATCCTCTTCGTAGAAGATGGAGGGGTTCAGGTCCGCCATGATGCGCCAGTAGCCGTTCCCGTCCTTCATACGGGTGTAGCTGATGTGCATGTGGATAGAGGGGACATGGGGGTTGCGCGGGTGGATGATGGTCGAGATGGCGCTGGCGGCGTCGAGCTTCTTCTGGGGCATATCCTCGTAATGTACCTGGGAGACGTTGACAGAGGCGCGGTTGAAGAGGCGCTCGTCGCGCCCCTCGTAGCGCATCCCGCCGCCGTGGCGCCCTTCGTCGCGGAACCACTCCACCGCTTCAAAAGGGACGTTCGCACCGAAGATCTGGCTGAGGCCGTTGAGACGGTTGACAAAATAGAGCTGCAGGTTCTCCATCAGGGCGATCGCCGCCTCGGACTCCGCCGTTTTCGAGTAGATACGTTCCATGACTTATGCCTCCTTGAGCGCTTTTTTGATCAGTCCCGTCGAGGCGAAAAAGAGCAGTTCGAACAGGGGGTTGATGCGCGCCGTCTTCGCGTCGGGGGCGTCGACGGCCTTAAAGGTGAAGGGCTCCCCCTCCTTTGGCGTGATGGTGAAGGTGACGGGGAAAAGGGTGCGGATGGCGTTCTGCTCTTTTTTCGAGCCCTTTTCCAGGATGTTTTCCATCGTGTCGTGCTTCTTGATCATCTGTGCGACGGTGACGATCTTGTCGGCAAAGAGGACCTTATCCCAGCTGACCTTGCCCTGCTCGAAGTGAAACGATGCCGTCTTGTTCTGCAGTGGCGACGGTTTCATGCCGAGGATCGTCTCGGCCAGGCCGAGCAGGCGTCCGGTGCCGCCCAGGGCTTCGGCGCAGGTGTTCAGGTTTTCGCGGATCGCGGAAAGGGTTTCAGTGTCGTAGGTGTTGAATTTCAGCATGTTTTTCTCCTCAGGCGCAGCGGTGTGCGGCGATAAAGCCGGTAAAACGTTTGGCCTGCGGGTTATCGAGGGCTTCGGTCATTTCGGCGGCAGCGAGGGGATCGAACTGCTTGTGCAGCTGCCGGAAGCAGCGGCGCACGCTTTCGATATCTTCGCGGTCCTCAAAGCGGCGCCGCATCCCGATCAGGTTGAGGCCGCGGACGGTGGCGGGGTTGCCTTCGACGAGGCAGAAGGGCGGGACGTCGTACCGGAGGTTCGACGCACCACCGACCATGACGCCCGTGCCGATGGTACAGCCCGCCGCAACGGTGCTGAGCCCGCCGACGATGACGCGCTCCTCGCAGCGGCTCTTCTCCTGCATCGTCACGGCGTTGGTAAGGATGCAGTTGGCCCCGAGGGAGACCCCGGGAAAGAGCTGGACGTAGGCCATGATGAAGTTCTCTTCGCCGATGCTCACGGCGTCGGCCGTGTCGTTCTGGGTCGCGATCTGGCAGAACTCGCGCACAAAGGTACCACGCCCCAGGGTCACGGGGGCGAGGCCGTTGCCGATCTTGACAAAGGAGAAGAGGCGTACGCCCTTTTCGAGGGTGACGGGCCCTTCAAGCACGACGTGCGCTTCAAGCCGAGCGCCCGCCCCGATGACGCTCTCGGCGCCGATATGGCAGAAAGGCCCGATCTGGGCGTCCGGGGCGATCTGGGCACCCGGAGCGATGACGGCGGTAGGATGGATCATGCTTCGGTTGCCACCTGCAGGGTAATGATACTGTCCTCGATCGTGGCCAGCGAGCCGCGCTCGCCCGTTTCAAGGTAGGTGACGAAGGCCTCGACCTCTTTGAGGAGCGGTTCGTCCTTCTTGATGTGGCAGCCGCGCACGACGTAGGAGTTGTTGACGTGGAAGTTCGAATACTCCGTGAGGTTCTGCGTGATCAGGTCCGCCTCGAAGTAGGCGTCCTTGCAGGCGACCTCGATGGTGCGTTTTTTGAACGGTGTGAGCCAGTTGGTGAGGATCTCGGCGACAATGGCGTCTTCAAGCTCGAAGCTCAGGACCGCGTTGTCCTCGTGGTGGTTGTGGATCTTGCGGGATTTGAAGATGTTCTTCTCCAGGATGTTGCGGTGGGTGATGAAGCGCATCAGGTCGATGTCGTGCACGGAGAGGTCCGTGAGGACGCCGACGTCGGCGATACGCGGCGGGAAGGGGCCGACGCGGGTGATGGACATCGTATAGATCTCCTTGCCTTTGAGCTCCTCTTTGAGCGCCTGGACGACGGGGTTGAAACGTTCGACGTGGCCGACGCAGCTTTTAAGCCCCGCCTCTTTGACCGCCTTGGCGATCAGTTTCGCGTCCTCGATGGTCGAGGCCGCCGGCTTTTCGATAAAGACATGCACCCCGCGCTCGATACACTTGAGCGCGACCTCTTTGTGCAGGAAGGTCGGCACGACGATGATGGCGGCATCGGGCTTGGCGGTGTCGAGCATCTCGTCGACGTCGGTGAAGAAGGGCTCGGCGAAGTCGCCGTTTTTCACGACGTCGCAGAGGGCTACGATCTGCACCTTCTCGCCGAGGGCATGGAGGATGCGGTAGTGGTTGCGGCCCATGGAACCCAGGCCGATCAGGGCGATCTTGATCATGCGTTTTCCTCCAGGGCCTTCACGATGAAGTCCTGCTGCTCAGCGGTGAGGTAGGGGCTCATCGGCAGGGACATGATCTCTTCGCTGACGCGTTCGGAGACGGGGAAGTCGCCGGCCTTATGGCCCAGGGACGCGAACGCCTCCTGCAGGTGCAGCGGCATGGGGTAGTGGACGGCCGTCGGGACGCCTTTGGCGTTCAGGGCCGCGGCGACGGCTTCGCGGTTCTTGACGCGGACGGAGTACTGCGCGTAGACGCTGGTGCGGTCTTCCATGACGGCAGGGGTGACGACGTTCGAACCGGCCAGCTTTTCGCTGTAGGCCGCACCGATGCGCATACGCGCTTCGACTTCGCCGTCGAAGTGGGCCAGTTTGACGTTGAGCACCGCCGCCTGAATGGCGTCGAGACGGCCGTTGATACCGATGTAGCGGTGCTTGTAGCGCTCGTTCTGACCGTGGTTGAGCAGCATGCGGATCTTCTCAGCCAGGGCATCGTCGTTCGTGAAGACGGCGCCGCCGTCCCCGTACGCGCCCAGCGGTTTGGACGGGAAGAAGGAGGTACAGCCGATCGTGGAGAGGTTGCAGGACTTTTTGCCCTTGTACTCGGCCCCGAAGCTCTGGCAGGCGTCCTCGATAACGGGGAGGCCGTGTTTGGCGGCGATGGCGTTGACCGCGTCCATGTCGGCGCACTGGCCGTAGAGCGAGACGGGGATGATTGCCTTCGTGCGTTCGGTGATGGCATCCTCGATCAAAGCGGCATCGATGTTGTAGGTCGTCTCGTCGATGTCGACGAAGACGGCTTTGGCGCCGAGGAAGGCGATGACTTCGGCCGTGGCAATGAAGGTGAACGGGGTGGTGATGACCTCGTCCCCGGCCTTGATGTCGAGGGCCATGAGCGCCAGCAGCAGGGCGTCCGTGCCGCTGCTGCAGCCGATGGCGTGCGCCGCGCCGGTGTAGGCGGCGAGGTCGCTCTCAAGCTTCTGCAGTTTCGGTCCGCCGATGAACTGGGCCGATGCCATGACCTCGCCGACTTCGCGGTCGATCTCCTCTTTGTATGCCTGATACTGCGCCTGCAGATCGATAAAATTGATTTTCATTCCTGTTCACCTTCGATAAGATGTGCCACACGAGCGCTGCTGCCGTGCTCAAGGTACGCCCTGAGCGCTTTGGAGTCTTCGAGGAACGCCTGCCGGTCAAGGGCCTGCATCGCCTCCAGAAGCGCTTCCGCCGTGACGGCGTCCTGGATCAGCTCCGGGTGCAGCGGCCGCCCTTTGAAGCGGGAGAACATGATGTTCGCCAGGCCGATGTAGTCGAGTTTGACGAGCGTTTTTGCGATCAGGTAGTCCAGCGGTTTCGCCACGTAGGCGAGGACGAACGGGGTACCGATCAGCGAAGCTTCCAGGGTCGCCGTCCCGCTGCAGATGAAGGCGAAGTCGCTCTCATAGAGTGCTGCATGCGCATCGTGTGCCACAATAAACGGTGATAGGTTACCGTAAAGATCATTCAGCTCTTCTTTCGCAAAATGCTTCGGCACGACAAGCACCGCTTCGGCATCGAGACGCGCGCGCAGTTCCCGGAAAAGCGGCATCAGGCGGCGGATCTCGCTTTTGCGGCTGCCGGGCATGAATACGACGCGTTTGACGGTCGGCGCGCTGTCGGTTTTGAAGTGCGCGATCTCGTCGAGCAGGGGGTGGCCGACGTACTCGATGGGGGCGTCCGGGCTGTAGTACTCCTTCTCAAAGGGAAGGATGGAAGCGAGCCGGTCGATCGTGCGCTCCAGTACGGGGATGCGCTTTTGCTTCCACGCCCAGGCCTGCGGGAGGATGTAGTAGATGATCTCCTTCTCCGGGTAGCGCTTCTTGATCTTTTTGGCCAGGGGGAGGTTGAAGCCCGATGAGTCCATCAGCAGCACCTTGTCGGCCCCGGCGGCGAGCTCAACCATCTCGTCGGCGAGTTTGAAGAAGTAGCGCAGCTTTTTGAGCGCATCGACGAAGCCCATGATGGCCAGGGAGCGGAGGTCGACGAGGGGCTCACCCAGGGAGCTGTCGAAGATGCCGATCAGCTCGACGTCGTCGCTCAGTTCGGCTTTGAGGGCTTTCAAGTGGACATTGGCCGAGTGTTCGAGGGCGGAGACGAGCAGCTTCATGATCCGCCGTCTCCCCACTGCTGGAAGGCCGGGTCGTAGCGTTCCGTCTGGGCGTCGTGGAAGTCGTGCAGGAAGGTGGTGATGGCATCGATGTCCGCGTCGCTGAGCGGCGATGCAAAGCCGATCATCATCTCCTGCATCGGGGTGTCGGCGATCCCTTTGCGGAAGGTCTGGAGCTTATAGGCCAGGAACCCCTTGGCCCGGTTGGCGAGAGAGGGGTAGTTGCCGGTCCCCTCCGCGCGGGAGCCGTGGCAGTTGTTGCAGCCGTTTTGAAAGTAGAGGGTTCTGCCCCGCTCGTAGCCCTCATCGCTTTTTTTCGCCGCGCATGCACCGGCTGCGAGAAGAATCAAAAGAAAAAAACGCACTCTAACCCCTGCCTTATTGGTTTTGCAATACAATGTCGACATTATAGCATCCGGGCCTTCCTGCGCGCTTGCGGGGCCCGGGAGTGAGGACGGGCATGATTTTTGAAAACGTGACGATTTGCGACTGCAGCGGCGAACGGGTCGCTTGCGTACGCATCGAGGAGGGGCGTATCGCCGAGATCGCCGAACAGATTGCCGGGGACGAGCGTGTCGACGCCTCCGGAAAGATCCTGCTGCCGGCGCTCGTCGATACGAACGTCCGTCTCAAGGACGGCCGCCTGACGGGCCGCCACCTGCTCGACCTGGCCAAGGCGGCGCGCAAAGGCGGTGTCGGGACGGTCGTGCTCTCCCCCGACTCGACCCCCGCGGTCGACGATGCGATCTCCCTGGAGTTCGTCCAGAACCAGCGTGACGGATGCGAAGGGGCGCGGATCGAAACGGCCATCGCCGCGACGATCGACGACGAGCGTTTCAGCAACATCGCCATCCTGCTCAAACGCGGCGCGGTCGCACCCTATATGACGACCTCCATCTCCAACCACCTGGCCGTGCGGGTCGCCGAGTACGTCAAGATGTTCGGCGGGACGCTCTTCTGCCGCGCCTTCGACCGCAACCTCTCCGCCAACGGGGTGATGAACGAGGGGGCAGTGGCCCAGCGCCTGGGCCTGGTCGGCATCCCCGCGCTCGGCGAACCGGTCCACGTCGCACGGATGATCGAGATCGCCCGGGAGTTCGGGATCGCCATCGTCTTCAAAAGCATCGCTTCCCCGCGCTCCATCGAGATGATCTCCGCCGCAAAACGCGAAGGTGTGGATGTCCGCTGCGAGGTGAGCCTGCACCACCTTCTCAAAAGCGACGAGGCGTGCGAAGGGTTCAATACCGTCGCCAAGCTCGACCCGCCGCTGCAGTCCGAAAGCGACGTGCTGAAGCTGCGCGAGGCGTTCGAGGCGGGGGCGGTGGATATGCTGACCCTGCTGCACCAGCCGAACTCGCCGGTCAACAAAGAGGTCGCCTTCGCCGACGCGGCTTACGGCTGCGAGAGCATCTCCGATGCGCTGCCGCTGCTCTATACGAAACTCGTCGCCTCGGGCTGGATCAGCTGGGAGCGGCTGGTGACGCTCTGCGTCCGCGAACCGGCCCGTTCCATCGGACGCGATGCCGGTACGATCGGCGTGGGCACGACCGATGTGGTCCTTTTCGACCCGCAGCCGGTCCGCATGCTCGAAGACCGTCAATCGCTCTATGACGGCGAAACCCTTCATGGAACGGTCGTCGAACGCTTTCATAACGCCTGAAAAGCCCCTAAAACAGGGGCTTTCGGCCGGTAACTTTTCTGGGGTATAATAGCAGGATACAGTAATATTACTAAGGAGCCTGCAATGAAACGTTTCTATGCAAGTATCGCCGCAGCAGCACTGCTGACGGCCGGGATTGCCGGATGCGGCGGGAGCTCATCCGGCAGCGGTGTGCTCAACGTCGGCCTGACAGATGCCCCCGCCGAGTTTGAAGCCGTCTATGTGACAATCGACAAAGTGATGGTGCACCGTTCGGACGAGTCCAACGAGTCCAACTCCACCTGGCTGACCGTGGCGGATGTCAACGGTACCTACGACCTGCTGAAACTGCGCGACGGCAATGTCTCGATGATCGGCGTCGCGAACATCCCGGCGGCCAAGTATACGCAGATGCGTCTGGTTCTCCAGTATGACAGCAATGACTCGACGGTTCACCCGTACGGCAACTATGTCGTCATCGGCGGTGTTCCCAGCGAACTGACGGTACCGAGTATGGTCATCAAAGAGAGCCACAACTTCATCATGGCGCCGGACGGCAACATGACGATGACGGTCGACTTCGATGCGAACAAGTCGATCCACTCCACCGGCAGTGACAAGTGGATACTTAAACCGGTGCTTCACATCGATACGAAGTAACCGCTTCAACCTTTCGCCCGGGTAAACGCGGGGGCGTTCTCCCCCCGCTTTACGTTTTCCACACCCTTCCTGGTCTATAATCCCCCATGCAAGAAATGACATGGCGCACCCTGCTGCGCGACACCAAACCTTTTCGTAGACGGATCGCATTGGGGCAGACGGTCGCGGTACTTGCCGTCGCGATCTCCCTGCCGGTCCCGCTGCTCTTCCCGCTGCTGGTCGACCAGGTACTGCTCGAAAAGCCGGCCCAGCTGACGGGCCTTATCGACACGCTGTTCGCCCCCGGGGAGCCGTGGGGCTACATCGTCGTGGTGCTGCTGACGACGCTCTTTCTGCGCATGCTCTTCGTCGTCGCCAACGTCTTCCAGTCCCGCCTCTTCACCATCATCTCCAAGCATCTCGTCTTTACGATCCGGCGGCGCATCCTGGAACACCTTCGCCATGTCTCCGTCTCCGAGTACGAAGCCCTCGGCGGGGGCGGCGTCAGCGCGCGGCTCGTAACGGACATTGACACGGTCGACGCTTTCATCGGGGTGAGCATCGGGCGCTTTTTCGTCTCTGCGCTCTCGCTGATCGGCGTAGCGCTGGTGCTGCTCTATATCAACTGGCAGCTCGCGCTCATCATCTTGTTGCTCAATCCCGCCGTCGTCGCGCTGACGACCTGGCTGGGCAAGAAGGTGCGGAGGCTCAAAAAGACGGAGAACCAGAAGATCGAGCGGTTCCAGAACCGCCTCTCCGAAACCCTGGACCTCTTTGTGCAGATCCGTACCTACAACCAGGAGCGGCGCTACATCGACAGCATGATCGAGGATGCGAAGGGGATCAAGAACGCCTCGACGCAGTTCGGCTGGAAGAGCGAGGCGGCGGGGCAGCTCTCTTCGCTGCTCTTTCTGAGCGGGTTCGAGTTTTTCCGCGCGGCGTCGATGCTGATGGTGCTCTTCTCATCACTCTCCATCGGGGAGATGTTCGCCGTGCTCGGTTACCTCTGGTTCATGGTGACCCCGCTTCAGGATATGCTGCAGATCATCTTCTCCTACCAGAACGCCACGGCGGCGCTGGAGCGGCTCAACGCGCTGCTGCGGCTGGAGAAGGAGCCCAAGTACCCCCATGAGCACAACCCCTTCGACGGGAAGGCGACGAACAGTATCTCCGTGGAGCACCTCAGTTTCGGCTACGGCGAGAAAAAGGTGCTGCACGATATCACGATGACGGTCGAAGCGGGCAGGACCGTCGCGCTCCTGGGCCACAGCGGCAGCGGCAAAACGACCCTGGCGCAGCTGGTCCTGGGGCTGTACGCCCCGCAGGAGGGGAGCATCTGTATCGACGGCATCCCGACCGAGCAGATCGGGCTCGATGTCATCCGTGACCATGTCGCCCTCGTGCTGCAGACGCCGAAGATGTTCAACGATACCCTGCGCCAGAACCTGACCCTGGGCCGGGACATCCCCGACGAAAAGCTCTTCGACGCCCTGCATGTCGCCCAGCTCGATGACGTCGTGGCGAAGCTCACAGAAGGGCTGGAAACGATGATCGGCAAGGACGGCATACGGCTCTCCGGCGGCGAACGCCAGCGGCTCGCCATTGCGCGGATGCTGCTGCACGACCCGAGCGTCGTCATTCTCGACGAATCGACCTCGGCCCTGGACGTGCAGACGGAGAGCCACCTTTTCACCTCGCTGCGCGACTACCTCAAGGGCAAAACGACCCTGATCATCGCCCACCGCCTCAGTACCGTCGAACATGCGGACTATGTCTATTTCCTCGACCGCGGCCGCATCGTGGAGGCGGGGACGCCGGAGGAGCTGCTGCGGCGCGAAGGGTTCTACCAGCGCTTCGTGCAGAAACAGCTGACGCACTGAGAGTTTGGTGACTTAGGTTACTGACGGCAGTTCCCCGATTTGTATATACTCTATGCCATCCAAGTTTTATACCCAAGGAGAATATGATGTGTGTCAATATGGGAACCGTCGATAAGGTTATCCGAATTATTCTGGGCATCGCCCTGATCGCCTATGGGCTTGTGGCGCCGAACTACATCGTTGCCGTGATCGGGCTGGTGCCGCTGCTGACGGGCGTGTTCGGCGTCTGTCCGCTCTACATCCCGCTGAAGCTCAATACTGGCTGCAAGCACGAAGAGAAGAAAGAAGAGGAGTGATCAGCGCGCTTCATCTGCGCGCGGGCTTGCCGCCGAGGCATGTAGTGAATCGGAATTCCGCAGGTACGAGGACAAACCCAGTGTTAACGTAGATATCCGGGCTTTGCTCGGATGTCGTTTTATGCTTTATAAGCAGAAAATAGGAAGACCGGATAGTTCCTGTCCGGTTTCTCAATCGTCAGCGCGGTCGTGAAGGCCGCGTTCACAAACCCGCATTTTTCCGCCATCCCTTTTAACGTCTCTCTGTCAAAACCGAAATGGAAGACCCCGTCATTGCCGTGGGAGTGGAAGCTGCCGTCCTCTTTGTCGAGGTCCGCGACGGCGATGAAGCCGCCGGGGTTGAGGTGCTCATAAAGGGTCTTGAGGAACCCTTCGGTGTCTTCGACGTGGTGCATCGCCATGGAGCTGATGATGCCGTCGAAGGTTTCGCTCAGCGGCATCTGCGTGATATCGCAGCAGGCGGTTTTGATCTGGTGCTCCGGGGTGCTTTTGCTCTGCAGCACTTCGAGCATCTTTTCGGAGGTGTCGACGGCAGTAACGGAGCCGACGTGGGGGGCGACGCGGTAGGTGAGCAGTCCCGTCCCCGCGCCGAAGTCTAGCAGTGACATCTCTGAGTTCAGGGCAATGGTGTTGATGACGGCATCGGCAGTATGCGCCGCGATCTGCTGGCGCAGGTCACCCTTGTCCCAGTCGGCGGCAGCGGCGTCGAAACGGGACATTTACAGGTCCTTGGCGTTGCGCAGTTCGGAGATTTCCGTTTCGACCATCTCGTTGATCATCATCGTGTAGAGGTCGGCGACGAGGTTGGGGGAGAGGTCGAGATCGAGGGCTTTGCGGCGCAGGCGCTGGATCACGGCATCGATGCGCTCGGGCGCCTTGACTTCGTCGATGGTGTTCTTGAAGCGGGCGGCCTGTTTGATGTAGTTGTTGCGTTTGGCGATGAGTTCGACGATCTGGTCGTCGAGTTTGTCGATCTCTTCACGGACTTCTGCGAGGGAGTTGCACGCTTTCATAGGGCGCTCCTGTGGTGATTATAGAGGTATTTTACCGCCCCTTATTTAAACCACCCTTTGACCTTTTCAAAGGCCGATTCGAAGACGCTCTCGTGGGGTTTCGATTCGATGCCGAAGCTCTCCTGCAGCTGTTCGAGCAGGTCTTTCTGGCCGTCGTTCAGTTTTTTCGGGTAGACGAGCTTGACCTGGGCGATCAGGTTGCCCTTGCCGTGGCCGTGGACGTCCTCGATCCCCTCGTTGCGGAAGCGGTACTGCTGTTTGTCGCGGGTCCCCTGGTCGAGTTCGAGCTCGATCTCGCCGGTCAGCGACGGGATGGTGATGGTCTCGCCGAGGATCGCCTGGGTGAAGAAGACGGGGACTTCGACGTAGACGTCGTTGCCGTGGCGCTGGAAGGTCTCGTCGTGCTCGACCTGGAAGGTGACGTAGAGGTCGCCGCGGTTGCCGCGCTTCCCGACGTTGCCCTTGCCGGAGACGCGCAGGCGGTTGTCGCTGTCGACACCCGCGGGGACTTTGATGGTCACGGTCTCTTCGACCTCCTCGAAGCCCGCACCGTGGCACTCGGGGCAGGGCTCGCCCGGCATCGTGCCCGCGCCGTGGCAGACCGGACAGGTCTGGGAGAAGGTCATGAAGCCCTGGCGCATATAGACCTGGCCCTTGCCGCCGCACTGCTTACACGGCGCGAGCTTGCCGTTCTTGGCGCCTGTGCCGTCGCACATCGCGCACGCCTTTTTGTAACTGAAGCTGATCTCTTTGTCGCAGCCGAAAACCGCCTCTTTGAAGCTGAGAGTGATCTCCACGCCGAGGTCGAGGGGGTATTTGTCCATGTCCGCCGGGTTCTGGCGCGAGCGGCGCCCGCCGCCGAACATCTCTTCGAAGATCTCGCCCAGGTCCTCAAACCCGCCGAAGCCGCCGCGTCCGCCGCCGGCGCCCATGCCCTCTAGCCCCTGTTTGCCGTAGCGGTCGTAGATGCCCCGTTTTTCGTCGTCGCTGAGGACCTGGTAGGCCTCGTTACAGAGCTTGAATTTGTGTTCCGCTTCCGGGTCGTCCGGGTTGGCGTCGGGATGGTACTTCTTTGCCATTTTGCGATAGGCTTTCTTGATCTCGGTTTTTTCAGCGCTCTGGCTGATCTCCAAAATTTCGTAATAGCTCATCTCTTCCATACAAATCCCTTGTTATACTGTTTTTTTTGATCGGCACAATGAAGTGCCCCGAAAAAATTTTCGGAATTATACCATCTTGAGTGGAGTCTTATAAAGTTGTACATATTTCATACCAATTTTCTTTTCATTTTTCTGCTCCTTTTGACCGGCTGTGCGCAGAAGGAAACACACCTGAACCTGAACGGCGAAGCGGACAGCAGCGGCGTTTTCGTCTCTTTCGACACGCTGCCGCAGTGGGACGAGCAGCGGGCCGAGGCGGGGCTGGCCGTTTTCAAAAAACAGTGCGCTTTGAACAAGCTGCCTGCCTTGCAGCCGCTCTGCGCCGAGGCGGAAAAGAGCAACGACCCCCAAGCCTTTTTTGAAGCAAACTTCCGCCCCTTTATGCTGATAGAAAATGGGGAAAGCGAAGGGCTGATGACGGGCTACTACGAACCGCTCCTGCATGGTTCTTCAAAGCAGAGTGCCGCTTACCCCTATCCGCTCTATGCCCCGCCGAGGGATCTGCTGCGCATCGAACTCGCCTCGCTCTATCCCGACCTGACCCATCGCTACCTGCGCGGCAGGCTTGAAGGAAACCGCGTGGTGCCTTACCCTTCCCGGGCGCAGATCAACGCCGGGGACGTTGATGCGCGGCCGCTGTGCTATGTCAGCAGCGACATCGACCGCTTCTTTCTCCACGTCCAGGGCTCCGGGCGTGTCCTGCTCGACGACAACACGACCCTCTACATCGGCCACACCGACCGCAACGGCCACCCCTACCACTCCATCGGGAAGCTGATGGTGCAGGAGGGGCTCATTCCCAAAGCGCAGATCTCCCTGCAGACGATCCGCGCCTACCTTCGCAGCCACCCGCAAGAGAAGAAACGCATTCTGGAGTCTAATCCCAGCTACATCTTCTTCGGCCTGCGCACGCAGGGGGCGACGGGCACCCTCGGCACTGAGCTGACCCCAATGCACTCCGTCGCCGTCGACCGCACCCGCATCCCGCTGGGCTACCCCGTTTACGTCGACGCCGTCGAACCCCTCGGCGGCAAGCCATTGCAGCTCCTGGCCATGGCGCAGGATACGGGCAGCGCCATAAAAGGGCAGGTACGCGCTGACCTCTTCTGGGGCTATGGCGAACACGCCGAAGCCGAAGCAGGCCGGATGAAGTCGCCGCTGCGCCTCTGGCTGCTTGTGCCGAAAGCTGAGTAGGGAGCAGATGCTGACGTTTACGACCGAACCGATGGCGGAGATCCTGCCTCTGCTCGAAGCGCAGTTGGCGCAGCTCAACGCAGGGGAGAACATAGAGTTCTCCGTCCTCGACCCCGACCTTGGCGCGGGCAATTATGCCGGAGCGACTATTACCGTTGAAGGTGTAGAGTACCTCTACAGAGGCTACAAGGCATGGACCGACCTTGCGGAGCTTCTGCTCTGCCGGATGATGACCCCTGCGAGTCTCGAAAACGGCACTGTCCGCCTGCGTTTTATGAAACTCGACACAGGCGCATCCTTCCACAGAGAAGAGGTAGAGGAGAAGACGGAGAAGTACGGCTCGGCCTCGCCCTTCGCGGCCATCAACAAGAACGAGGAACCGGCCTTTCTCTGGGCTTACCGTCATTCGTTAGAGCGGGTCAAAATAGGGCAGCGGAAACGGGTGCTTAACCTCGGCATCAACAGCGGGGAGGAGTTCGAGCTGATCCGCCGGATTCTTGGCGACAGTTTTAGCGATATGGAGCTGGTCGGGGTGGACCATTCGGCGACGGCCATCGCCGAAGCACAGGCAAAGTTTCCCGAGCCAAATGTGACCTTCCACGTCCACGACATCAACGACCTCGACAGCCTCGAATTGGGCCGTTTCGACCTCATAATGAGCATAGGAACCCTGCAGAGCCCCGGCGTGGAGTTCAAGCCGCTCTTTATGTCCTTGATACAGAACTACCTAGCTCCCGGCGGCAGCGTCATCCTCGGCTTCCCCAACAGCCGCTGGACAGACGGAGAACTTATCTACGGCGCCAAAGCACCCAACTATGCATTCTCGGAACAGTCGCTGCTCTACAAAGACGTCTATTTTTGCAAGAAATACTTGCAGCAGAAGAAGTTCCGGGTGACGCTGACCGGAAAACCCTATCTCTTTTTGAGTGCGACGGTGTTTGAATCGAGTCGGCAAGCGTAACGTTTAAAATGACCAATCAAAAAGCCGCCTGCGGGTTTTTGATTGGTCTCCACTGATTTGTTATGCATATTCACGTGCCTTTAAATGCTTCTCCATTGCATAAATACTAGTTGCGTTCATTATGACAAGGATGAGTAAGTCAAGTAGATAGATTAGTGGTCCTGGATCGTCAACGTATCCTGCTATAGCTACGAATAATGCTACTCCGGTTGAACTTAGTGTACTTATTGTGTTAGTACTCATTCTGGTATAGCGAGTGAACATGTATGCTGATAATAGAAAAAATGGAAGACTGATTAATGCTAAAGTCGACTGAGCTATAAAGTACACAGCAAATGATCCAAGGTAAATGAGCTCAAGCTCTTTTAGCATTTTGACTGTCCATGTTATTACATCTAAGGGATAGAAAATACCTGCCAAAGCAATGACCGCAAAGCTATTCAAAAGTCCAGTAAGCAATAGAAGTAGATAAAGAAGATACTTTTTCATTCTTAGCCTAACGTTTAAAATGAGCAATCAAAAAGCCGCCCGCGGGTGTTTGATTAGTCTCCTCTGATTTGTTATATGGAATTTTCACGCTCAGCAGCCGAGTCATTAGCTTCTTCTCTGTCGGCTATCTTCTTCAACTTTGCTTCGACGATGCGTTCCTGCGCTTCCCAAACTTTAGGTGCCGCATATCCTGCAATTATTGACAAAGCAATGATCTTCGCGACAGTTGCAGCGGAAGGTTGGATGGAGCCAATAAAGTACAACCCTAAAACAATGCCAAGGATGCCACCTAGAACCATCCTAAGATATAGCCACGTACCACGTAATTCTTGAAGCTCCTTGGATGCTATCTTCATGTCATCTTCGTTTGTAGGCGGTCCCTCAAGATCAATACTCTTAACTATAGCCTGTGCCAGGCTACCAATAACAGCGCCGATTGGGCAACCGACAAGAAGAGCGATGTCATATGATGTCAGTCCGAGACTTTCAAGAATCATTCAAGTGTCCTTCTGTATAACGTTTAAAATGAGCAATCAAAAAGCCGCCCGCGGGTTTTTGATTGGTCTCCTGTGATTTGTTATCTTATGACGATTATCCATTACTTGTGAGATTGTCTTCATCAGATGATTTTCTTTCAGGATTTAGCTGTACAGAAAAGAAGGAAATCGAACCGCCAAACCCAAGTTTATGTTCATATGTAAAGTCTATTTCCCCGTGTAAATCATCCAGATTGGTTATTGGGAAGATCAGCTCTGCCTTTTGGTTTGGTCCGATTTTATAGTTGCCATCATACCGAACAGTCTCTGCATTGAATTTTTTTACGTATTCTTTTGTTTCAGTGTCATCGCTATCTTCAAATGCCATTGCTTCTTGATGAAAGCCATTAGGAGCAGATAATCCCAAACTGTCATGCACATCTCTGGATACTTTGATGCCTGTAATAACAGTGTTATGTTCATTGTTTTGAATTTGAATAGTCAATTGATTGGCTTGTATTGGTAACTTTAGAGTTCCGGAAACCTTTTTGCCTGAATTTGATGTTGCTATGACAATGGGCTTGTTTTGAATGACGAAGTGCCAAATAAAGTATCCAACCAGGACTAATAAAATAATTCCGACATATTTCATAATTCGATTTCCTATTTCGTTCTTAGGGCTGCAAGTTTGACACGCATATCTTCATCCGGCTCTTTGTTCGGTTTATATCCAATAGACTGTAATACATTTGGAAAAATTGCTTTGTAGGACTCTGAAGCAAAAACTCTATCTCTAAGAATGGTAGATTCCAAACCATCCAGGAGCTTGTTTTTCAGATATGTCATATCTTCACCTCTGCGCACAAGTTCCTCGATTGATTTGAACCAAAACCTGTATTGATTCTCATCTTCCAGTGTTTCATACAATTTTTCTGTTGGCACATTTTTCAGGCTTTCGAATTTTTTGGCCAAAAAATAAAGTGCAGTCAGTACAACCACAATACCTATTCCCCATGCAAGCATCTATACTCCTTTTTAAGATAACGTTTAAAATGAGCAATCAAAAAGCCGCCCGCGGGTTTTTGATTGGTCTCCTTTGATTTGTTATCTCGCATTTAAATACAACATTCCGGGTATGTGTCATAAAAACTTTGCAATGCTGCTGTACCATAGATATATGGGTAAGGACTGTTACTTTTAATATCCTTTTTTTGTTCTTCAATAATATTTAAAAATATATCACTAGCCAAACAATACTTACTGCCATCATCATCTGTTATTTCAACATATGAACAATTAATACATTCTATTTTCATACTTTTTCTCTTTCACGATAACTATTAATTAGTTTACATTTTAGTGTACTATAGAACTTTTTTGGTTAGAAAAACCTGCAAAAAGAATAACAATATGCAATATATTAAACTGTTTGGTGTGCTGTAATGCAAAAATGGATGTATGACTATTATCGATATCCGGTGATAGATTAACAAGATGTAGGTCTATTGGCACAATTCGGTGTTAATCATACATTGGAGAGTGGAAAATCCGAGAACTCGGTGCGGAGTTGCTCGGCTAGAGCGGTTTTCGGTAGGTAGCAAAGAAGTGCGGCACCGGCGGGGGCTGGTCATCGTCGTAGGCGACGAAACTCTCCTCGTTCAGGCCTGCGCGGACGAAGCCGCCTATCTCGTCTTTGTCGAGGGGGAGGGGGATTGCTTCTTCCTGTTCCCCGGCCAGGCGGCTGCGGCAGGAGACGAGGATGGTGCCGCCGGGGGCCATGAGCGAGACCATGGCGTCGCGGGCCATGATGCGGTACTTGCCCGGCAGCACCTGGATGGTGTTGCATTCGTAGACGACGTCGTAGGCTCCTCTCCACGCTTCTGGGTAGTCGAACAGGTCGGCGATGAGGTACTCCACTTTGCTGTCGGGGTAGCGGTTTTTGCAGAGCGCGATGGCGCTGGGGGCGATGTCGAAGGCGGTGACGTCGTAGCCGTAGGCGGAGAGCTCTTCGGCGTCGTCACCGACCCCGCAGCCGACGGCAATGGCCCGCTGCTTTTCCCCCGGTGCGAGGGGGTGCGCTTTGAGCCAGCCGGTCAGGTAGGGGTTGGGGGCGAGGTCGGCCCAGAAGACGGCGGTGTGGTCGCCGTCGGCGCTGCTGTAGATGCTGTCGAACCACCCCAGCGGGTCGTCGCGCTCCTGGTAGGAACGGACCATCTGCCGGTAAGCTTCGGGGTCAAACTCTGCCATCGCGCTACTCCTTTTGCTACTGCAATCCCTTATTCTAGGCCGGAACAGGTAAAGGTTTTCTATCATCGCCGTTCCCGGCGAAATTGCTGAAAAATCTTTCAGGCGGCAGCGCCCACCGGGGCGGCTTTACGCTAAAATAGCGCTATGAAACACAGCCTTGAGAAGTTTACGCGCCTTGTCGACGCCCTGCAGGAGCTCCCGACCGTGGGACAGAAGTCGGCGACCCGCCTGGCCTACCACATGCTGATGCACGACAGCTTCGGGGCGATGAAGATTGCCCACGCCATCGAGGATGCCGTCGGCAGCATCAAAAAGTGCCGCTCCTGCGGGGGGATGAGCGAGGATGAGCTCTGCGGCGTCTGCTCCGACGAGGGGCGCGACGTGTCGCTGCTGTGCATCGTCGAGAACGCAAAGGACATTCTCACCATCGAGGAGAACGGGCTTTTCGGCGGCCGCTACTACGTCCTCGACGCTCTCGACCGCCTCGATATCGACCACCTGCGCGCCACGGCGGGCAGCGGCGTCGAGGAGATCATCTTTGCGCTGACGCCCTCCATCGCCACTGACGCCGTCATCCTTTACATCGAGGACAAGTTGCAGGGGATGGACGTGCGGTTCACGCGGATCGCCCAGGGGGTCCCGACGGGCGTGAGCCTGGAGAACATCGACATGCTCTCCCTCGCCCGGGCCCTCGAAGACCGCGTCAAGGTCTAGGCAAAAATGACCGAGCGCGACCACGACCGGCTGGTGCGCAACCTGCTTCGGCTGCTGGGGCAGCCGGAATCCTCCCTTATCCAGACCCACATCTCCAGCGTCATCATCGCCAAAGACGTCGTTTACAAGCTGAAAAAACCCGTCGATTTCGGTTTCCTGGACTACTCCACCCTCGAGCGCCGCAAGCATTTCTGCCAGGAGGAGGTGCGCATCAACGGCCGTTACGCCCCGCTGCTCTACCTGGGGGTCGTCGCCGTCACGGGCAGTGTCGAGGCACCGGAGCTGGACGGGGAGGGCGCGGCCATAGAGTACGCCGTCAAGATGCGCCGCTTCGACGCCGGGGCCCAGCTCGACAATATCGCTTCTGCGCAGGGACTCACCGGCGAAGAGTGCGACGCCGTCGCCGACACGGCCGCCGCCATGCACGACGGCGCGCCCGTTGTCGATCCTGACAGCGACTACGGTACGCCCGCGAGGGTTGTCATGCCGATGCAGGAGAACTTCGACCTCATGGCCTCCCTGCACCGCGACGGCGACCTGGCCGCGGACGTCGCGGCGCTGGAGCAGTGGACGCGGGCGGAGCATGCACGCCTGACCCTGCTGTTGCAGCGCCGGCGCGATGATGGCTTCGTGCGCGAAGTCCACGGGGACATGCACCTGCACAACATGGCGCTCTTCGAGGGCAGGCCCATGCTCTTCGACGCCATCGAGTTCAACCCCTACCTCAACCACATCGACGTCATCAGCGACCTCGCTTTTTTGCTGATGGATCTGGAGTACAGGGGACTCGCCCGGCAGAGCCGCCGCATCCTCAACCGCTACCTTGAACATACGGGCGACTACGCCGCCGTGGCCCTTCTGCCCTTTTACAAGACCTACCGGGCCATGGTGCGGGCGAAAGTGCTTGCCCTTCATGCCGCTCAGGACATTGCGGAGGAGGCGCGCGAAAGGGTCGTCGACGAAGTGCGGGCCTATATCGCACTGGCAAAAAGCTACGGGGAGAAGAATCATCCTTTTCTGATGATCATGCACGGCGTATCCGCTTCGGGCAAGAGCACCCTGGCCCTGGAAGCCGTCGAGGCCTTCGGCGCGCTGCGCCTGCGCTCGGACATCGAGCGGATGCGCCTTTTCCGCAGCGAAGGGGAAGAAGTCGACATCTACACGGCAGAGGCAACGGCGGCGACCTACGGCAGGCTCGAAATGCTTGCTGCAACACTGTTGGAAGCGGGCTGCAGCGCCGTCGCCGACGCGACCTTCCTCGCGCCGGAACAGCGCGAGCCCTTTGCCGAACTGGCCGCGCGTATGGGCGTGCCATTTGTCATTTTGGACATCGAATGCAGTGGAGAGGAACTTCTGCGCCGTATTCGGATACGCAGCGAGAAGGGCAATGACGTCTCCGAAGCGGACGAAGCGGTCCTTGCCATGCAGCAGAGCAGGGTCAAGCCGCTCTCACAGCCTGAGCAGGCGTACCGATTTGTCCTGCAGTGCGACGCGCCGCTGCCGGTGAAGGCGCTGGCGGCGTTTATAGGAGCGTAAAAAGCTTAGGGCTTGGAGATCCGGTAGGAGACCTGCCACGTTTTGGTCTCGCCCGCTTTCAGCGTCGGCGAGAAGCGGAGGGTGTAGCCGTCGCGGCGCTCGTAGGAGAGCGTGCTTTTTATTGTCGTTTTGCTGTCCGAGGAGACGCCGGGGACAAGGACATCGACGCGCTTGGCAGCGTCGGAGCGGTTGGAGAGGCGGTAGGAGACGGTAAGGTCCCAGTAGAGACCTTCGTCCTGGCGCGTCACCAGCGTGCTCTTGGCGACGAGGTCGAAGTTTGTTCCCAGGCGCAGGGTGACCGTCTCGTCTTTGGGGGTGTTGTCCAGCGCGCTCTCGCCCAGCAGGATGGTCGTGCCGTCCGTTTCGGCGTAGGTGCGCACCGTGCCTGCGGGCAGCGGGATGTCGAAGCCTTCGAGGTCGACGAACTGGCTGACGGGTCGTTTCAGCTCCGCGCCGCTCTGCAGCGGGGAGGGCATGGTCACCTCATAGCGACGTTTGAGCGCATGCGACGGCCGGTCGATAAAGCGTATCTGCGTCTTCTCATTGTCGGCGAGGGTTACCTTGAAGGGGACGCTGTAGAGATGGTACCCCTCGACGGCCTGTTCTGCCACCGGCGCCGCCGCAGCTTCCATCATCACCTTGCCGACATAGAGACGCGGCTGGGCGGCTCGGTTGATCTCCCCCGCGAGCAGGTGCAGCTTCGTGTTCTCGAAACGTTTGCCCGAGCGGTTGTCGACGGTGATCCATCCCGTCAGGTCCCCTTTGTCGCCGTCCAGGGTGAGGGTGTAGTCGCTCTTCCACTGGATGCTGCCTATGAGGTAGTCCAGCGCCATCTCGCCCCGGATCGGTTTGGAGGCCTCGACGTTCCAGACGAGGGAGGGCTTCATGATGAGCGTGTCGGGGATGGCGTCGAAGATGAAATCCTCGTTGCGTATCCCGCTCTCGATGCCGCGGTCGGTCTGCACGACGGCGGGCGATGCCGCCAGGAGCGTCCCGCCGCCTATCTCCGGTTTCTCCTTACCGCCTGTTTTAAACCGGACACGCTTGCCGATATTGGCCTCGATGATCTTGGCGAGGGTGATCTTGTCGAAGCGGTACTGCTGCGAATAGAGCGTTACGCCCTCCGGTAGCCGTACGCTGACGGCGTCGGTCTGCACCGTCGTTGCCACGCCGGGGTAGACGACGCTCTGTTTTCCCTTCTCGACGCTGAGCTGCCGTTTTTCATGCACCAGCCCGATGCCGGCGTTGTAGATGACGAGGGAAGTCTCTGTCGAAGAGGGCGAAAGGGTGGCGGCAAAGAGGAGGGGGGAGGCAAACAGCGACAGAAGAAGCGGGCGGATCGGGTGCATGGCGGCTCCTTGAAAAGCGGGAAATTGTTTCCTGTCAGTGTAGCAGTTTTTTGTAATGTATCGTCACGCGGCATGGAACCGTATGTAAATCGAGACGATAAGGCGTTATTTGGTCCCAAATCGATATAAGAAGTGGGATCGTTTAGTGCGGCTTTAGTGATCCTTCTTTAAGATGCAGGTGAATAATGATTCATTACAGCCGTCACAGGCTGGTTTGGAGGGATGGATGTACCGACTTCTTCTCATGGCGATGACGGCGGCGACGCTTTCGGCCCACGACTACTGGATCGACGCTTCGGGTGCACTGCAGCGCGGCCACCTCGCGGCGGACGCGGGGGAGCATGCCCATAAGGACGAGGTGCCGCAGCGGTTTCCATCGGAGCGCTACTGCCGCCGTAACGGCACGACTGACGAGGTAAAGGGACCGTTCGGCGTTTCGGAACGTCTCGGCACGGAGTGCGACAGTGCGATGGTTGTCCTGCACCTGGGCAATTACGCCAAAACACCCTACGGCATCGTCGCGGCGGCGGAGGCGAACCCCTCGATGGTGATCCGAAGCTGGGAGAGTATCGAAAGCGTCAAGCGCCTGAACCGGCCGGCGGACTTTACGCCGCTGGGAAAAGGGTTTGAACTGAGTTTCAGCCGGGACCCGTCAACCCTGGAAGAGGGGGACAAGATGCGGATCCTCGCGACCTTTGACGGTATACCGAAAGCGGGTGCGGTCGTTGCCTATGAGGGCCGGGTCGTCGGCACGACGGACGAAGCGGGACATATCAATGTCCGTATCCGCCACGCGGGGCTGCAGCTCATCCGCGCCACCCTGAGAGAGCCGCTCCGGGGTGCCCCGGTCGCCGAGCGCCTCTACAACGCCACGCTGAACCTGGAGGTGAAGTGATGCGATGGCTTTTTGCTCTAATGATACTGGCGCCGCTGCTCTTCGCCCATGACCTCGTGCACCGGGTGTCGCATGCGGAGTGCATCGCCGTCTCCTTCTCCTATGCCGATCAGAGCGATTTTTCCTACCAGTCCTACGAGCTCTACGCCCCCGGCGAGACCATTCCCTACCAGGTCGGACGGACGGACAAAATGTCGTCGCTCTGTTTCCTGCCGACGAAACAGGGGGTGTGGACGCTCAAGGCCTTCGGCGAGGACGGCCACGGCGCGACGGTGGAGATCACCGTTGACGATCAACTGGCCCTGGGCGGGTATGACCGGCCGCTGTTCGAGAAGTTCCAGAAGGTCTTCGTCGGGCTGGCGCTGATCTTCGCGCTGTTCGGCGGGCTGTATTTTTATAAAAAAAGGAGAGGGAAATGAAAAAAGTATTGGGAATGACGGCATTGGCCTGTGCCGCTGCATGGGGGCACCACGGGGTGCCTTCGATCAGCCTGACGGGCGTCGACGGTCCGGGGGCACCGCTGGAGACGACCAGTTCAACGACGCTTCCGGAGGGATCGTTCCTGGGATACCTGAAGCTCGACCACGCGAAGTACAAAACCTATACAAGTGCCAAAGACGGCGAAATGGAGCGGACGGACTACTGGCTCTACGGACTGGGCTACGGGGCGACCCCCTACCTGAGTGCGTATGTGTTCATGCCCTACTATACGAAGGCGCTGGACGACGCGACAATGGTGTCGGGCTTCCATGACGTCAATCTCCAGCTCGTGCTGGGCCTGGTCTATGACGAGGGGTTCAAACTCGCACGCAAAAACGAGAGCCTGGATGACATGGAGGATTGGCACTTTACGCTCTTCGTGAACGGCACCCTGCCCACGGGGGACTCCGAACGCAAGGACGGCAGCGGCGCACTCATCGACCCGGGGATGCAGACGGGGTTCGGCGAACCCTCATTGATGGCCGGGGCCAGCATGACCAAGTGGTTCGGGAACGCCTTTACTTTCGTGGGCGACTGTTCGTACAATACCTTTTTCGAACACACCTACGACGACGGCACAAAGCTGCGCTTCGGGGATGAAATCCGCGTCAACGGCGCACTCACTGCAAGGGTCTATGAGCTGCCCAAATCGCGGCTCCGCCTGGATGCCTCCCTCGAGGCAAACTACCTCTACCTCGGGCGTGACGAAGAGGACGGCGTCGGCGCCGAAGCGACGGGCGGTTCGATCCTCTATACGACGCCCGGCATGCGTCTGACCTACAAGACCGTTTCGGCCGCAATGGGCGTGAAACTGCCGACGGCGACGGACCTGAACGAAGCGGATCTCCAGCAGGGTTCCGAAGGCAAAGAGCGCTACCGGTTGATCTTTACCTTCTCGACCCTCTTTTAAAGGCAAACAGATGCATATCCCGGACGGTTTTCTCTCCCCGGCCACCTACCTCCCGGCCACGGCCGTGGCGGCGGGGCTCATTCTCCTGGCGCTGAAGCGCGCCGAGCTCGATGCCGATAAGATCGCCGGGGTCGCGGCGGTGAGCGCGTTCAGTTTCGTCGCGATGCTCTTCGCGATCCCGATGCCCGGCGGGACCTCGGTACACCTGGGAGGGGTGGGGCTGATGGCGGTACTGTTCGGCCCCTGGACGGCCTTCGGGGCGCTCTCCCTGGTACTGCTGGTGCAGGCACTGCTGTTCGGGGAAGGGGGGATCACCGCGTACGGGGTGCACGTCATCGCGATCGCCTTTGCCGGGTCCGTCTCCGCCTATACCGTCTACCGCTTCGTGAAACGCTTTTCGGAGAGCGCGGCCCTTTTCGCGGCGGGCTGGTTCGGACTGGTCATCCCGGCGGTGATCGTCGCGTTCGTACTGGGCATCCAGCCGCTGATCGCCCACGACGCCGGGGGCAAACCGCTCTTTTTCCCCTTCGGCCTGGAGGTGACGCTGCCGAGCATCATGATCCCGCATCTCATAGCGGGATTCGCCGAGGGGGCCGTGACGCTCATGATGGTGCGTTTCCTGAAGCGCTATTTCAAAGGGGTGTTCGATGCGGTTTGAACGTCTGTGGCTTTTTGCGTATCTCGCCGGGATCGTGGCGCTGGGCTATATCCATGACATAAGGGTGATCGCCGCGCTGTTGCTGCTGCTCGTCGCGCTGGGCGGGCGGCGGCGCTGGCTGCTGCTGCGCCGGGCGGTCGCGGCGCTGCTGCTCTTTAACGTGACCGTCACGCTGGCCTATTTCCTGGCCCACCGCTTCTTCGGATTTCCCGAAGCGGCCCTGCTGCTGATCAACCTGCGCGCCCTGGCGATGACGCTGATGACCTTCACCCTGGTGTCGCGCATCAATATGGCCCGCGCACTCGCCTTTTCGCGCACACTCTCGCTGCTCTACACGCTCTGCGTCTCGCAGATCATCGCGTTCATGCGCTCCTACGCGGCATTCTCGGAGGGGCTGCGGAGCCGCAACGCAGGACGGCAGCACGGCACAAGGCTGCATGCGCTGCTGGCGCAGCTCTACTATTTTATGTACAAGACACTTTCGCTGTCGCAGGAGAATGCGATGGGGATGCGATCACGGGGGGTGATGGATGATTGAGTGCCGCAACGTCAGTTTCGACGCGACCGATTTCGAAGGGGAGAAGCATCCGCTGCTGCGCGACATCTCCTTTACGATAGAAGAAGGGGAGAAACTCGTGCTCTTCGGGATCAACGGTTCGGGCAAGTCGACCCTGCTCAAACTCCTCAACGGGCTGGAGCAGCCCAAAAGCGGCGAGATCCTCTACGGCGGGGTGCCGATGGACAAACGCTTTCTCAAAGCGAACAAGGGGACATTCAGGCGCGAGAACGTGCTGCAGATGCAGGACCCCAACAGCATGCTGTTCAATACGAGCGTCTACGAAGAGATCGCCTTCGGGCCGCGGACTTTCGGGTTTGACAACGTCGATGAGAGGGTAAAGCACTTCGCGGAGCTGTTCGGGGTGGCGAGGCTGCTCGAACGCGCTCCCTACCGGCTCAGCGGCGGCGAAAAGCAGCGGGTGCTGCTGGCATCCCTGCTGGCCGTCGAGCCGAAGTTCCTGATGATGGACGAACCGACGGCGCACCTGGACCCGCCGACGACGGGGTGGCTGGTGGAGCTGCTGCAGGAGATGAAGATCACGACGCTGCTCTGCACGCACAACCTCAGCCTCGGCCGCGAGCTGGGGACGCGCGCCCTCGTACTCGGTCCCGACCATACCCTGCATTACGACGGCCCGGTCGATGCCCTCTTTGACGACCTGCACATCCTCGACGAGGCCAGACTGCTGCACCGCCACCGCCATACCCACGACGGCAGCGAACACACCCACGCCCACCTGCACGACTGGGCGTAGGGTTATTTGTTGGAAAGGGTAAAGGCGTCGTAGGCGAGACGCAGCACGCCCACGGCATAGTTGCTGGAGTTGTTGTAGCGCATGATCTTTTTGACATAGCCGCTGAGATAGCCGAGTTCCGGTTTGCCGCAGGCGTAGCAGTTGTAGGTGCGGCCGTTGCGCCCCTTGTCAAAGGCGAAGGAGGCGTTGTCGGTCGCAAAGTCGTAGTCGTACCACGCCTCTTCAACCTCGGGCATCAGGGGGAACTTTTTCCAGTCGATCAGCACCGTAAAGCCGGCATTGTCATGCAGGTAGCGCGCGGTCGAGAGAATGGCGTCCTCCATCTTCTGCAGGTCGCCCGGGCCTTGGCCGTAGCTCTCGACGAGGTAGAAGTTCTGCGGCATGAACTGGGAGATGCCGACGGCCCCGGCATAGGAGCTTTTGAAGCGGCAGGTGCCCGGGGTAATGGCGTTGGTGTAGCAGAACGCCATCAGGGAGACGATGTTGCGCTCGGCCATGGCAAGGAGGCCCCTGTTGCGTTCGCTGTCGGCGGGGAGCTCCCGTACGAGCGTGTTGAAGACGGTGAAGGCGTCGTGGGTGCATCCCACGCGCCCCAGACGCGTTTCCTTGGCGAGAATGGCCGCGACGACCTCGCGGTTGACGCCGAAGCGCCGTTCCGCTTCGTCATAGGCGCCGCGGTACTGCCGAAGATTTTCGACCATCGCCGGTACGAAGGTGACGAGGGCGTTGTTGGCACGCTTCTCGTTGGCATGGTGGACCGTGATCATCTTCGGGCTGAAAAGGCGCAGGCTCTGGGCGTCGCGCAGCGTGCTCTGGGCATCGAGCAGGTAGCGGTTGGCATAGTCGACGCTGACGCCGGCTTTGACCGCCTTGTTGCAGATGGACTCGTAGGCGTCGATTTTGAAACTGCAGTCGCTGTAGGCGAAGAGGGCAGTGCTGAGCAGCGGCAGAAGCAGGGCCGAGGCCGTGCGTTTAAAAGGCAAAACTTTCACGCATCACCTCTTCGATGGACTCGGCACTGTAGCGCTCTTCGGTGAAGAGACGGTTGGCCAGGACCCCCTGGCCCAGGAGCATCTCGGCGCCGTCGATGGCTTGGAGACCGTTCTCGGCACAGAGCGCGAGAAAAGGGGTCACTTTGCCGTAGATGGCATCGGCCCCGTAGCGGCTCTGCCGCAGCAGCGGGAGCAGCAGGGCTTCGGGGGCGGGGAGGCTGTCGTCTTCGAGCCCGGCCGAGGTCGTGTTGACGACGAGGTCGTAACCTTTGGGGGTGAAATCGTCCCAGGTCATCGTCGCGAAGCCGTCGTCGGCAAAGGGGGCCAGGCGGCCGGCGGAGCGGTTCAGGACGTGGACGGTTTTGCCCTCCTGCTTCAGCCTCGTTGCCAGGGCCCGTGCCGTGCCGCCTGCGCCGAGGATCAGGACGTCGTTGACATTGTCAAAGTTGCGGATGGCAAAGAGGAAACCGTCGGCATCGGTGTTGTAGCCGATGAGTCTGCCGTTTTCATTGACGATCGTATTGACGACGCCGACCTCTTTGGCGAAACCGCGGATCTCGTCGCAGGCGCTGTAGGCGGCCTCTTTGTGCGGCACGGTGATGTTCGCACCCTGCAGCCCCAGGTCGAAGAAGGTTTTACGCAGTTTGGTGCCGTCGGTAAGATGCACCCGCGTATAGCAGCCGGGAAAGCCCAGGCGTTTGAAGACGTGGTTGTGCATCAGCGGCGAGCGGGAGTGGTGGACGGGATCGCCGAAGATGGCGAAGAGGGAGGGGGTCAAAACTTCAGGTCCTCCAGGGAGCTCAACAGCGCGCCCAGTTTGTTCTGGACTTCGAGGTACTCGAGTTCGGGCTGGGAGTCGGCGACAATGCCCGCGCCCGCCTGCAGGATCACCTCGCCCGGTTTGACGAGGGAGGTGCGGATCGTGATGGCGCTGTCCATGTTGCCGTCGAAGCCGAAGTAGCCGATCGCACCGCTGTAAAAGCCGCGTTTGAGCCCTTCGAACTGCGCGATGAGCTCCATCGCACGGATCTTCGGCGCCCCGGTCATGGTCCCCGCGGTGAAGGTCGCCATGAAGAGGTCGAACATGTCTTTGTCCTCGCGCAGTTCGGCCGTGACGTCGCTGACGATGTGCATGACGTGGGAGTAGCGCTCGATATGCATCATATCCTCGACCTTGACCGTGCCGGTCTTGGCGACGCGGCCGATGTCGTTGCGCCCCAGGTCGATGAGCATGAGGTGCTCGGAAAGCTCTTTGGGATCGGCGAGCAGCTCCTCTTCGAGTTCGCGGTCGCGCTCTTTGGTGTCGCCGCGTTTACGGGTCCCCGCGATGGGGCGCAGCAGCAGTTCGTTCTCCTGCAGGCGCACCATGACCTCCGGGGAGCTTCCGACGATGGCGAAATCCTCGTACTCCATCAGGAACATGTAGGGCGAAGGGTTCTTGGTGCGGAGAATGCGGTAGAAGCTGAACGGGTCGACATGCGCTTTGCGGGTGTAGCGGTTCGTCATCAGGATCTGGAAGACGTCGCCGCTCTTGATCATCTCCTTGGAGTCCGCCACCATCTCGAAGAAGCGCTCTTTCGTAAAGGCGAAACTGCCCCCTTCGTCGTTATGCATCGGGATGAGCGGGGTGTAGTCGTACTCGCCCTTGATCTCGGCCTCGAGGGTGCCGAAGCGTTCCGCCATCGCGTCCAGGGTCGTCAGCAGGGTGACCTTGTGGTTCTGGTGGGAGTAGACAACGACGAGCTTGGGCAGGATCAGGTCGAGGTCGGGCACCTGCATGGGGTCTTCGAGGTTCTCCATGTGGCTTTTCAGTACCGGTTCGAATACCTTGACCATGTCGTAGCCGATGTAGCCGATAAAGCCGTCGGCATAGCCGATGTCGAGGCTTTTGCAGACCGCCTTGTACGGGGCGGTGTCGATCGCGGCGTAGTAGGATTTGAGGAAATCGAACGGGGAGACCGCCGAGACGTCGGTTTCGCCCGCACCGTTCGTGTAGCGCATCTCGCCTTCGCGGTACTGCAGCCGCTCGCGCGCACCGATCAGGATAATGCTGTTCTTGCCGCCGCTGCTGCCGGCGCTCTCGAACAGAAAGGTGATCTCGTCCGCAAAGGCATTTTTGAGTTTCTGGTAGAGCGCGATCGGTGCGAACTGGTCGAGCATAAACTGGGTGTGGTGGAACATAACTCTCGCTTCTTACGGTTTGATGGTGTAGATGAAGGCGCCGGATTCGATCTTGCGGCGGACATCCTGCAGGCGCGCTTTGGCGTCGGTTCGGTTTGTAAACGGACCGACGAGGACTTTGTTCGTCGTCTGGCCGTTGATGACGACGCGGTGGAAGGTATACTCGTAGCCGCTGCGCTTGATGTTGTCCAGGAAGGCGCGGTTGGGCTTGTAGCGGCTGAATGAGCCGACCTGGATGTAGACGTCGCCCGGTGCCGGGTGGCCCGCGACTGCCGGTGCAGGGGTCGGCACCGGAGCCGGTTTCGGTTTTACGACCGGGGCAGGCGCCGGTTTCGGTTGCGGTGCGACCTCGGGTTCCGTCTCATCGATAACGATGATGTCGCTCTGCGCGATCGGGACCGGCTGGGCGATTTCGGGGGCTGCGGGCGCTTCGACTGCCGGCTCCGGTTCGGGAGCAGGGGTCGTCGCATTGACGGATGCCACCGGCGTGAGCGGGGTGGGAATCGGTTTGGCGACGACTTCGGGGTGGGCGACCTGGACCGGTGCGGAGCCGCTCATGCGTCCCATGATAATGACGATGACGATGGCCACGATCACCAACGTACCGACTCCGATAAGCATCTTTTTGCGGGTACCGTCCCGTGAGTTTCGGTTGAGGATGATATCGTTGAGTTCGTTGTGGTGTTCGTCAGGCATACTGGGCTCCTTTGTTGCCCCCCGCTGTAAACAGGGCATAGGGAAGATTGATGATGTTGTAGGCATCGGGCAGCGCGTCGGTTGGGTAGACCCGCCACTGCCGGTTCATTTTCTCTTCCAGCTTTTGGGAAATGATTTTACCCATTTCGACGGCGTGTTGTAAAGCGGCGCCGCAGGGAACGTAGAGATGCAGGTGGTTCGGGCTTGCCGAGTGGAAGGTGACAAGGTCTTCATACCCCAGTGCCGAGAGGATCTTGCCCGCATGGTGGTAGAAGTGTTTGGGCGCATCGCCGTTGTAGTCGATCACGATAAAAGGGACGTTACCGTCATCGTCGACAAGGGGGTGGGCCAGGGTGAGCTGCCGGGCGCGGTGCGCGTTGATCAGGGTATCGCTCAGCGGCGCATCGACGCGCTTGTATTTCGAAAAGAAGGTGCGGTTCCCGAACGGGACCTGCTCGGCGACTTCCGGCATCTTCTGCCAGTAGTACGACCGGACGATCCGTTCGAAAAAACGGGCCTCTCTGTCCATCAATACGTCGGCTGGGAGTAGATGACGAACTGCTGGGCGAGTGCTCTGAGTTCTGCTTTGATCTCGGCCTGCTTGGCTTCGTTCTCGATGTCGTCGAGAACGTCGCAGATACGGTTGGCGATGATCTCGAACTGCTCCTCTTTCATCCCGCGGGACGTGAGCGCCGGGGAACCGATACGGATACCGGAAGTGACAAAGGGCGAGCGGAATTCGCCCGGAACGGTGTTCTTGTTGACGGTGATGCCCGCGCGGCCCAGTGCCGCATCGGCGTCTTTACCGCTGAAGTCGCGGTCGAGGAAGGAGACGAGGACGAGGTGGTTGTCCGTACCGTCGCTGACGACCTTGTAGCCGCGTTTCATGATGACGTCGGCGAGGACGCTCGCGTTGGACTTGACCTGCTTCGCGTACGCTTTCCACTCGTCGGAGAGGTTGTATTTGAAGCCGACGGCCTTGGCGGCGATGACGTGGACCAGCGGTCCGCCCTGCAGACCCGGGAAGATCGCGGAATTGATCTTCTTCGCGATATCTTCGTCGTTGGTCATGATGAGACCGCCGCGCGGGCCGGCGAGTGTCTTGTGCGTCGTCGTGGTGACGACGTCTGCGTACGGGAACGGGCTCGGGTGCTCACCGGCGGCAACGAGGCCGGCAATGTGGGCGATGTCCGCAAAGAGGATCGCACCGACTTCGTCCGCGATCTCGCGGAATTTCTTGAAGTCGATCTCTCTGGCATAGGCGGAAGCGCCGCAGACGATGATCTTCGGCTGGACGATGCGGGCGATGTCCATGACGCGCTCGTAGTTGATGCGGCCGTCGAGCTCGACACCGTAGGTGAAGCTCTGGTAGTTCTTGCCCGAGAAGCTGGGCTTCGCACCGTGGGTCAGGTGGCCGCCGTGGCTCAGGTCCATCCCGAGGATCTTGTCGCCCGCCTGGATCAGCGCGGCGTAGACGGCGCCGTTCGCCTGGGAGCCGGCGTGCGGCTGGACGTTGGCGAATTTACAGCCGAAGAGCTCGCAGGCGCGGTCGATGGCGAGCTGCTCGACGGCATCGGCAAATTCACATCCGCCGTAGTAACGTTTCTGCGGGTAGCCTTCGGCGTATTTGTTCGTGAATACGGAACCCATCGCCTCCATGACGGCGGGCAGGGTAAAGTTCTCGGAAGCGATCATCTCAAGGTGGTCGGTCTGGCGCTCCAGCTCTTTTTCACACAGGGCATAAACTTCGTTGTCAAACTCTTGCAGAAAGCTCATTTTTTTCCTCTTTTTATTGAATTAAATACGGCATCGGGACCAAGTTCCGATTGCCTACGTTAACACTGGGTTCGCCTTGGCGGCGGGCCCGCGTGCAGTTAAACCGCACTTTGTTGTTCTGGCATTCTGAACGTATCTTCCTACCAGCTTCCTTGGATCAATCCTACGCTTTTTAGCCTTACTCTTCCTCGTCTCCGTCGGCGGGGTTGAGCTCGTTTTTCAGCGGCTTCATCGCCGGGAACAGGAGCACGTCGCGGATGGAGTGCTCGTTGGTCAGCAGCATGACGAGACGGTCGATGCCGATCCCCTGGCCGGCCGTCGGGGCCATCCCGTAGCTGAGCGCGCGGACAAAGTCCTCGTCCATCTCGTGCGCTTCTTCGTCGCCGCCGGCTTTGGCTTCAAGCTGTCCCTCGAAACGGCCGAGCTGGTCGATGGGGTCGTTGAGCTCGCTGAAGGCGTTGGCGATTTCGCGCCCCGCGATAAAGAGCTCGAAGCGGTCGGTGAGCGCCGGGTTGGCGTCGTTGCGGCGCGCCAGCGGAGAGATCTCGACCGGGTACATCGTGATAAAGGTCGGGTTGATCAGCTTCTCCTCGACGAAGGCGTCGAACATCTCGCCCTGGAGCTGGCCGACATTGAGGCTGTCGCTGACGTCAAATCCGTTTTCGCGCAGGTAGACAAGCATCTTCTCTTTGTCGTGGACAATGAATTCCGGTACGCCGCCGATCGCGCTGAGCGACTCGATGAGCGGGATCTCCGTGAATTTGGAGAAGTCCACTTCCATCTCCCCGTAGGGCAGCTGCGTCGGGAGCTTCAGGTGGTCGAAGAGGTACTCGAAGTACTCCTTGGTCAACGCAATGAGGTCCTTGTAGGTCTTGAAGGCCCAGTAGAACTCGATGGAGGTGAACTCCGGGTTGTGGGTCGCGTCCATTCCCTCGTTTCTGAAGTTGCGGTTGATCTCGAAGACGGCTTCGAAGCCGCCGACGATGAGGCGCTTGAGGTAGAGCTCCGGGGCGATGCGCAGGTAGCGGTCGACGCCAAGGGCGTTATGGTGCGTCACGAACGGCTTGGCGTTGGCGCCCCCTGCGATGGGGTGCATCATCGGCGTTTCAACCTCGAGGAAGCCTTTGTCCTCGAAGAAACGGCGCGTGAGCGAGATGATCTGGCTGCGGATCTTGAAGGTCTTGCGCACTTCGCTGTTCATGATCAGGTCGAGGTAGCGCTGGCGGTAGCGCATCTCTTTGTCGGTGAGGCCGTGGAACTTCTCCGGCAGCGGCGCGATCGCCTTGGTCAGGAGCTTGAAGCCGTCGACGTGCAGGGAGAGCTCGCCCTGGTTGGTGACAAAGGGGAAGCCCTCGACCTCGATGATGTCACCGACCTCGATCTGCTTTTTGAAGACGTTGTTGTAAAAGCCCTCGGGCAGGTTGTCACGGGTGACGTAGACCTGCAGCATGGCGCTTTCGTCCTCGATCTTGAGGAAGCTGGCCTTCCCCATGACGCGGAAGAACTTGATGCGCCCCGCGACGCAGTAGCGGCGGTTCTCGTCGCGTTTCGTCTCTGTGTGCGCCAGGTCGGAGTTGACGTTCAGGAACTTGTCGATGGTCGTATTGCGTGCCGAGTCGTTGGCGTAGGGGTTGATCCCCTCGGCCTTGAGCGCATCGGCTTTTTCGATACGTTGCTGGATGTATTTGTTGTCAAAAAAAGACAATAGCGATCTCCTCTGTTAGGTGTGTGATTTTTTCTGGCATTCGGCGCAGACCCCGTAGATCTGCATCGAGTGGTCTTTCATCTGGAAGCCGAGTTTGTCGGCGATGGCGTGCTGGCGTTTTTCGATCTCCTCGTCGACGAACTCGGTGATGGAGCCGCATTCGGTGCAGATCATATGGTCGTGGTGCTCTTTGGCTCCGAGTTCGTACTTCTTGCCCTGGGCACCGAAGGAGAGCGAGGTGACGATCTCTTCACTCTCCAGCAGGCCCAGGGTACGGTAGATCGTCGCGATCCCCGTTTTGAGGTCCGGGTAGTTCTCCTGGATCTTCTTGTGGAGGGCTTCGGGGGTCAGGTGCTCGTCGGAGTTGTAGAGCGTCTCCAGGATCACCTCGCGCTGGATCGTGAACTTCAGGCCGTTCTTTTTCAGCAGTTTTTTGAAATCCTCGAGGAGCTGTTCGTATTCGATGGTTTTGGCGTTGAAGTCATTCGAATGGCTCATGGCGTCTGCTCCTTCAGCTGTGATTTGACGGTCTCGATGATCTCGCCGGCACGTTCGATCGAGATGGCGGAGTCGTTCGTTTCGGGCTTGGGCGCCGTCTCCTTGGGCTGCAGCGATTCGGTATCGAGGTGCATGATGTAGCTGCCGGTCTCGACGAGAATAGGGAAGAGGATGCTTCCCTCAAGCGGTTCGCGGATGTTTTCGCGGATGGTGACGACGTTGTTGAGGGCGTAGGCGATGACGGCGGCGATGAAGAAGAACTTCCCGCTGCCGAAGACGAAGCCCGCAATTCGGTCAAGCGCGCCCAGGCCGCTGGCGGCGCCGAGGCGTTTGAAGAGGTGGCCGATTCCTACCATGGCGAGCCAGAAGAGCGCCAGGGTGAGGAGGAAGCCCGAAAACGAGATGAGGGAGGGGCTCTCGAAATGGAAAATATTGTCGTTGAGGAAGGCTCCGACCTCGCCGCTGACCCGTGAGGCAACGAAGATACCGCCGATGATCCCGATCAACCCGAAAAGCTCTTTGAAAAAGCCGTTGAGGATGCCTTTGAGGCCAAGCAGCAGGATGATGACGGAGATGACAAGGTCGAAGTAGTTGAAATCCATTCAGAACGCCCGTTTTGAAATTGAGAAGAATTATAGACAACTCTCACTAAAAAAAGCTTGACAGCGTGCCGGCGGGGCGTTATTAACCCCCTGTTAAAGCTTCGTGCTGTATCATTGCCGCTCTAAATTGATTATAAGGTATTGAGAGCCATGAGTAACTGGTCACCATCGAGCTGGAGAAGTTTTCCGATCAAGCAGCAACCGACCTACCCCGATCAGGACCACCTGAAACGGGTCGAAGCAGAGCTGCGGCGTTATCCGCCGCTGGTGTTTGCGGGCGAAGCACGGAATCTGAAAGCGCAGCTGGCCCAGGTTTCTGATGGGAAGGCGTTCCTGCTCCAGGGCGGCGACTGCGCCGAGAGTTTCTCCGAGTTCCATGCCGACAATATCCGCGACACCTTCAAGGTGATGCTGCAGATGGCCGTCGTCATGAGTTTCGCCAGCGGCCTGCCGGTCGTCAAAGTGGGGCGCATGGGCGGCCAGTTCGCCAAACCGCGCTCCTCTGACATGGAGACCGTCGGCGACGTTACGCTGCCGAGCTACCGTGGGGATATCATCAACAGCATCGAGTTCACCGAGGAAGCGCGTATCCCGGACCCGGAGCGCATGATCCACGCCTACCACCAGGCGGCACCGACGCTCAACCTGCTGCGCGCTTTCGCGTCGGGCGGTATGGCGGACCTGCACCAGGTGCACAAGTGGAACCTCGATTTCGTCAAGCAGACGGAGATGTCGGAGAAGTACGAAGCGTTCGCGGCGCAGATCGAGCAGTCCCTGCGTTTCATGGAAGCCTGCGGCGTGACGTCGCAGACCTACCGCACCCTGCGCGAAACGGACTACTTCACCTCCCACGAAGCGCTGCTGCTTAACTACGAAGAGGCCTTCACCCGCCAGGACTCCCTGACAGGCGACTGGTACGACGTCTCCTCTCACATGCTCTGGATCGGCGACCGTACCCGCCAGGTCGACGGCGCGCACGTCGAGTTCCTGCGCGGCGTCAAAAACCCTCTGGCGTTCAAGGCCGGTCCGTCCATGACGACCGAAGACCTGCTGAAGCTCTGTGATACCCTGAACCCGGAGAACGAAGCCGGACGCATCAACGTGATCGTACGCATGGGTGCCGGCAAGGTCGGCGACCACCTGCCGGAGCTGATCCGGGCCGTCGAGCGCGAAGGCAAAAAGGTGCTCTGGAGCTGTGACCCGATGCACGGCAACATCATCAAGTCCGGAAACGGCTACAAGACCCGCCGCGTCGACGATATCCTTACCGAGATGAAAGAGTTCTTCCAGGTTCACAGATCCGAAGGGACCTACGGCGGCGGCGTCCACCTGGAGATGACGGGCAAGAACGTCACCGAGTGTCTCGGCGGTGCCTTCCATATTACGGAAGAGGACCTCAACAGCCGTTACCACACCCACTGCGATCCGCGCCTCAATGCGGACCAGTCCCTCGAACTGGCGTTCCTCATCGCCGATACCCTCAAAGCAGCCCGTAGCTAATTTTTAATTACGGCATCCGGGCAAAGCCCGGACACCTGCGTTAACACTGGGTTTCCCTCGGCAGGAAGCCCACGTGCAGGTAAACCGCACTTAACCATTACACAAATCCACACTGCGGCAACCTTCAGATACTAGACAATTTCAAGAAAAGTAGTTAGTGATTTTTTCCCCAAGCGGGGATGTGCGTAGCAGTGCGCTTAGAGCGCGGCGGCGTCGAGCGCCTTGATGAGTTCGTCGGGGCGGTTGGACCACTGGATGGCGTCCTGCTTGGAGACGATCCGCTTGCGGACCAGGTCGAAGAGCTCCTGGGTCTGGGTGACCATCCCCGTCTCCTGCTGGTTGAGCTGCATCTGCGAATAGAGCTGGTGGACTTTGTCTTCGCGGATCAGGTTGGCGACCGCCGGGATATTGATCATCAGCTCCTGGGCCGCGACCCGTCCGCCGCCCAGGCGCGGCAGCAGTGCCTGCGAAATGACGGCGATGATGGAGGTGGAGAGCTGCGCACGGACCTGCGGCTGCTCGTCCCCCGCGAAAACGTCGATAATACGGTTGATCGTCTGCGGCGCGGAGTTGGTGTGCAGGGTACCGAAGACGAGGTGACCGGTTTCGGCCGCGGTCAGTGCGGCGGCAATGGTCTCCTTGTCACGCATCTCCCCGACCAGGATGACGTCGGGGTCTTCACGCATCGCGTATTTGAGCGCATTGGCGAAGTTGGCCGTGTCGGTCCCGACGTTCCGGTGGGAGAAGAGACACTTCTTGTTCTGGTGGACGAATTCGACCGGGTCCTCGACGCTGATGATGTGGCGGTTTTCCGTTTCGTTGATCTCGTTGAGCATCGCGGCCAGGGTAGTGGACTTACCGCTACCGGTCGGTCCGGTGACGAGGATCAGCCCCTTTTCGCGCTTGACGAGCTTTTTGAAGATGGCTTTGGCGTTGAGATCGTCGAGGCTCGGGATCTCGATCGGAATGATACGGAAGGCACAGGCGATATCGCCCATGGTTTTATAGTAGTTGGCACGGAAACGGCCGACTTCGGGGAGCAGGATCGCGAAGTCGAGTTCGTTATGCTCCTCGAACTCCTTTTTCTGTTTCTCGGTCAGCAGGGAATAGGACATATCCTCGATCGTTTTGCCGTCAAGGACGGGAAGGTTCAGCGCCACCAGGCGGCCGTCGATACGGATCTGGGGCTCGGAGCGGGAAACGAGGTGAAGGTCCGACGCATTGTAGGCGACGACGCTTTTTAACAGTTTACGGATATCCAGGGTCTGACTCATGAGAGAAATTCTCCTTCATAGAGGGGTTCATTGAAACCGATTATAACATGATTTCCGGTTTCCACAACAGGGCGTTTTATTAACAGGTTTTCCTTGGCAAGCCAGGCCCGTTTGCCGCCGTCATCGAGGTTGAGTTCTTTGAGTTTCAGGGTACGGTAGGTCGTTCCCCGCGTATTGAAAAGCTGCTGCATTTCGGCACCCTGTGACAGCCAGCGGTCGACTTCCGCTTCGCCGACGGGATCCGTTTTGAAGTCCACGAAAGCGTAGGCGATGTCGTGCTTTTTGAAAAAAGCGAGGGCTTTTTTCACACTGTCGCAGTTTTTGATGCCGTAGACAGTTATCATTCGATAATCTTCGGGACGATAAAGAAATGCTCGTCGCTGTGGGGAGCATGTTCAAGGATGTCGTCGTTGACGGCGGTGTTGCAGTTGGGAACATCTTCGCGCAGCTGTGTCGCATTTGTAGTCATCGCAAAGGTGTCGGGGACATCGGTTGTATCCAGCGCGCTAAGATTGTCGACAAAGGCGACGATCTCGCTGAGCTGGCCGATCACCTCTTCGCGGTGGGCGTCGTCAATTTTGAGCATTGAGAGTTTTTCCAGACGGCTTAGCAGGGCGTCATCGATTTGCATAAAGTACCTTTCGTTGGCGTAATCGTATTAATTGTAGCAAAAAGATACTTAGAGGCAGAGTGCCCTCTCTCAGCCGCCTGCAGGAGCATATTGATTAAATTGCAATCAACTCGTAATCTGTTTTGCATACTATTTTGTAGTAGAATCCTAAAAGCACATTTCAAAACATAAGAGGTGGGTAATGATCAGAAAAAAACAGAACGGGAAAAAAGTCTGGGTGACGTTTACGGTTTTGCCCGAAACCGGTATGGAGGACGTCGTCTTGTGCGGCGCCTGGAACGACTGGTCGGATGAACCGATGAAGCAGAAGAAGAACGGCGAGTTTTATCTGACGAAGGTATTGCCCGCCGGCAGCACGTTTGAATTCGGCTATAAAAGCGGCGACGGTGCCTGGATGGCGGAGGGGGACTGCGCAACGGTCCCTTCGCCGTTCGGCAGCCACAACGCGCTGCTGGAGCTTTGAATGCCGTATGAACTGTAACAGATCAGGGACGACGTAACTACCTTACCGGTCGTTAAACGGAGGGGTCGATTTATATTGTGAGGAGAGTGTATGAAAGCCGTTGTAATGGCAGGTGGGTTTGGAACGAGGATCCAGCCGTTAACCCATTCGAGACCGAAGCCGATGCTGCCGATCGTGAACCGTCCGATGATGGAACACACGATGATGACCCTGAAGGAGCTCGGGATCACCGAGTTTATTGTGCTGCTCTATTTCAAGCCCGACATTATCAAGGAGCATTTCAAAGACGGCAGCCACCTGGGGATCAACATCACCTATGTCCTGCCCGATGACGATTACGGCACGGCAGGGGCGGTCAAGCTGGCCGAGGAGTATATCGGCGACGACAACTTCATTATCATCAGCGGCGACCTGGTGACCGATTTCGATTTCAAGAAGATCTTCGATTACCACAAGCAGAAAGATTCCAAGCTGACGATCACGCTCACTTCGGTAGAGAACCCGCTCGAGTTCGGGGTGGTGATCGCCAACGAAGAGGGGCGGATCGAGAAGTTTCTCGAAAAGCCGAGCTGGGGCGAGGTCTTCAGCGACACGATCAATACGGGGATCTATGTCATCGAACCGGAGATCCTCTCCTACATTCCCAAAAACGAGAACTTCGACTTCGCCAAGGACCTTTTCCCGCTGCTGATGCGCGAAGGGGTGCCCCTCATGGCCGGGAATGCCGAAGGGTACTGGCGCGACGTCGGGAACCCGGAGAGCTACCGTGACGTCTACGAGGACATCCTCGGCGGCAGCGTCAAGGTGATGATGCCGCCGGTCCGCCAGGCCTACCCCGACGGGACACTCTACAGCGACGAAGCCTATAAACTCGACGACAGCGTCGAGATCATCGGGACGGTCGTCCTGGGCAGGAACGTCACCATCGGCAAAGGCACGAAGCTCAACAACGTCGTCGTCGGCGACGACTGTACGATCGGCAAAGAGAGCAAGGTACGCAACAGCGTCCTGTGGGAACGCGTGACGGTCGACAAGCGCGCGCTGCTTGACGGCTGTGTCATCTGTAACGACAACCAGATCGGCAAAAACGTCACGGCGAAGGCGGGACTCATTCTGGCCGAAGAGTGCGAGATCGGCCAGCTGGTCACCGTCGAAAAAGACGTCACGATCTGGCCGCACAAAGTGATCGAGGATGCCGCCATCGTCAGCCGCAGTGTCATTTTCGGGAGCCGTTACAAGAACTCCATCTTCGAAAACGGGTACGTCGTCGGGAAGTCCAACGTCGAGCTCTCCTGCGAAATGGCGACGAAGCTTGCCGAAGCGTTCGGCGCCCAGCTGCCTATCGGTTCGACGGTCGTCATGGCCCGCGACTACAACAAGGGGTCGCGGATGCTCAAACGCGCCTTCGTCGGCGGGCTGCTCTCCTCGGGCGTCAACGTCAAGGATTACAACGGCATTCCCTCCTCGGTCCTGCGCTGCAGCCTCTCGATGGACAGCAAGGTCGTCGCGGGGGTCTATTTCCGTCAGCAGCTCGACGACCCGACCAGCACGGTGATCACTTTCTACAACCATGAGGCGCTGCGGATCAACACCGAGGTGGCAAAGAAGGTGGAGAAGGCCTTTTTCAAAGAGACCTTCCGCCGCGTCGACTTTTCCCAGATCGGCCAGATCTTCGAGTCGGATCATGCCAGAGAGTATGCCGCCTATCAGAAACAGATGGAACACCTCTTCGATCCGCACTTCTTCAAACGCAGCGGGTACCGCATCGCCGTGGACGTGATGCACGGGATGGGCTACGAGGTCTACCCGGAAATCCTGCGGGATATGGAGGTGGACAATATCATCTTCAACGCCTATGCGGATGAGAAACGCCTGGCGAACATCAACTCCCTGGTGAAGCGCTCCGTCGGCGACATGAGTGCCGTCATGACCTCCATGAAGCTTGATGCCGGCTTCATGTTCTACCCCTACGGCCAGCGCCTGGACATCATGTGCGACGAGGGGAAAGTGCTCGAAAAGCAGACGGCGCTCTATGTCGTGCTCTCGCTCCTGAACATGGAAGCGCGCGAACGCGGCGAGAAGATGAAGGTCTTCCTGCCGACCTGGGCGGCGGACATCGTCTACTTCGACTCCCTCGAGATCGAACGCGGACAGTACGCCAACTTCAAAGCGGAGCAGATGCGCCAGTACGACCTCGTGGCGACGGGGGAGGGCAACTTCGCCTTTTCCGCCTTCGCCACGCACCGTGACAGCATGTTCGCGACGCTGAAGATCCTCGAGATGCTGATCAAGTTCGAGGTCAAGCTGTCCGAACTGATCGCGTCGCTGCCGAAGTTCTACTACCGGACGGCCCAGGCCGCATGCAGCCAGTCGCTCAAGGGCAAGATGATGCGCCGTTTCCTCGAGGATGCGAAGGGCAAAGACGCCTCGACCCTCGACGGCGTGAAGATCTGGCTCGACAAGAACGACTGGGTCCTGATGATTCCGGACCAGTACAGCGACAATCTCAACCTCTACATCCAGGCGGAGACGAGCGAACGCGGCGAAGCGATCCTCGCCGAATACACGACGAAGGTCGCGGAGTGGGCGAAAGCGTGATGGAAACGGCACCGTTGAACCTGGCGTTTATCTGGCATATGCACCAGCCCGACTACCGGGACAGCAGCGGTGTCATGACGATGCCCTGGGTCTTTCTGCATGCCATCAAAGACTACTATGAAATGCCGTGGCTCCTGACCCGGTTTCCCGGACTCAAAGCCACGTTCAACGTGACGCCGCCGCTGATCGAACAGCTGAACCTCTACCGCGATCCGCTCGCGAACGACGCCTTTTTGGCACTGTGGATCAAACCGGTCGAAAAACTGGAAGAAGGCGAACGCGCCTGGATGGTCAAGATGTGCAAATCGACGCAGTTCGAGACCATGGTCCGGCCGCTGCCGCGATACGCGGCGCTTTTCCACCGCGACGACTACAGTCCCGAGCAGCTGTTGGAGCTGCAGGTGCTCTTCATGCTGGCATGGTGCGGCAACTACCTGCGCCACAACAGCAGCGTGGTCAAGAAGCTTCTGGCGCAGCGTGACGCCTACTCCCAGCGGGACAAGCACGCACTGCTCGAGGAGCTCACCGCCTTTGTCGCAACGATTTTGCCCTTTTACGCGAAACTGCAGAAGGCGGGCCGGATCGCCGTGTCGACGACGCCGTACAACCATCCCATCCTGCCGCTGCTGCTCGATATGGAAAACGCCAAGCGGGCCAACCCCCATACGACGCTGCCGGCCAATCCCCTCTCTTTGGAGTCGGATGCATCGGAGCAGGTGAGCCGTGCGGTTGCCCTGTACAAAAAGACGTTCGGCACGGACCCGGTCGGCTTCTGGCCGGCGGAAGGGGCGGTGGACGAGCGCAGCGTCGGGATCTACCGGAAGCACGGTCTGAAGTGGATCGCGACGGACGAGGAGATCCTCTTCCGTTCGCTGAAGAGCGACACGCGCGACAACCTCTACAGCCCCTACCGTTTCGACGGGGTGACGATAGGCTTCCGCGACCACGGTCTCAGCGACCTCATCGGCTTTACCTACCGCTTCAAACCCGCCGACGAAGCGGCCGACCACTTTATACGTGCCCTCGGCGGCATCGGAGCAAAGCAACACGGGGGCACCGTCTTTGTCATCCTCGACGGGGAGAACGCCTGGGAGTTCTTTGAGAACAACGCCTACGACTTCTTTATGGCGCTCTATGCCCGCCTGGAACACTCCGTCGGGATCGAGACGGTCACGATGAACGAGGTTGCGGTCCAGCCGGACCAGCCGACCCTCTCCCGCCTCGCGCCGGGAAGCTGGATCTACGGAAATTTCGATACCTGGAGCGGCCATGCAGAGAAGAACCGCGCCTGGGAGTTGATCTACCAGACGCGCCGCGATGCCGATCACCACGAGGGCAGGGTGGACCCGGAAAGGGCGGAAAAGATCCGATTTCATTTTCTGGCCGCCGAATGCAGCGACTGGTTCTGGTGGTACGGCGATGACCATGCGACGGATTTCGCCGAGGAGTTCGACGCGCTTTTCCGAGACCATCTCATTACCATCTACCGCCTGCTGGAGATGCAGCCCCCGGCCGACCTTTTCGAACCGATCATTTCCCAGAAGGGCCGCGATGCGTTCCTGACCTATCCGCAGAGCCCGGTTTCACCCATCATCGACGGGAAGGAGTCAAGCTTTTTCGAGTGGCTCGGCAGCGGCACGGTCGATGAGCGCAAGGGGTATTCGACGATGGACCGGGTCCGCGGCCCGGTCGAGAAGATCCACTACGGGCATGATGAAGAGCGGGTCTACCTCGCTTTTGAAGGGGATACCGACAGGCTCCGTGCCAAGGGGTGTACCCTGATCATCACGGTCGAGGAGAACGGCCGGAAAGTCATCCTCCCGATGACGAAGCCCCTGCAGGACGAGCGCGTCGATTTCGCCTTTGACGAGCGTCCGGAACTGGCGCTTTCGCGCCAAGGCTTCATCGGCCTTGACGTCTTCCACCTGCGTTTCGAGATCACGCGCGGGGAGGAGATCGTCCAGACCCTGCCGGGATACGGGTCGCTGCATATCGATATGAATGAAACTTACGCGGAGCACTGGTTTGTCTAGGAAAAGAGCACAAATGGCACATGATCTGATGCAAAGGGGCGGCCATGTCTGAGATCCGTTACGACAAGCTGCACGATGTGCATGTGCTCATTGCACCTGAACGGCTCCACCGTCCCGACTGTATCCCCAAACGGCTCAAAGCGTATCGCCATGTCGCCAAATGCCCCTTCTGCGAGGGGAACGAAGCACTGACCCCGCCGGAGATCTTCGCCATCCGCAGCGCGGGGAGCTTCGCAAACGAGCCGGGTTGGCAGACCCGCGTCGTCCCCAACCTCTACAAGGCCGTGCAGATCGAAACGCCCGACAAGCACCACTACGGCATCTTCGAATACCATGAAGGGTTCGGGGCCCACGAGGTGATCATCGATACGCCGGAGCACCACACCTCCATGACGCAGTGGAGCAAAGGCGAGGTCGTCAACTGGCTGACGACGCTCGGCGCACGGGTGGCGGACCTGCGGCGCGACATGCGGATCGGTTACATTTCGCTGTTCAAAAACGAGGGGACCGATGCGGGGGCGACACAGCCCCATTCGCATACCCAGCTCATCGGCCTGCCGATTCTCCCGAATACCCAGCGGGCCTATTACGAGCGGAGCGCACGCTATTACCGTGAACACGGCAGGGCGCTGGTCGCGGCGGTCATTGATCACGAGCGCCAGGCGGGGGAGCGCATCATTGCCGAGCAGGGGGACTTTACGGCCTTCTGCCCCTTCGCAAGCGCCTACCCGTTCGAGGTGATTATCGCTTCGGAAACACGGCGCGGCCAGATCGACACCCTCGCCCCGGAGGCGTTCGAAGCCCTGGCGCCGCTGCTGCTGGACGTGCTTTTGAAACTGGAACGGCAGCTGGGATGCCTGGCCTTCAATCTCGAGATCGCCACGCCCCCTTTTGCGACACCGGAGGAGACCCCGGCAAAGGCAACGACGGACGATATGTTCCGTTTCATGCTCCGCATCCAGCCGCGGCTTTACCGGCACGGGGGCTTCGAACTTTTGACGCAGATCATGATCAATCCCGTTGCCCCCGAAACGGCGGCGCGACTATTGCGGGGTGAACCTGATGCGTAAGCCGAAGGTACTCTTCGCGGCCAGCGAGGTGTACCCGTTTGCTAAGACCGGCGGTCTGGCAGATGTCGGTTACAGCCTGCCTAAGGCGCTCGCGAATGCTTTCGACGTGGCCGTGGTGATGCCGCTCTACCACACGGTCGACCGGCAGAAGTACGCCATCGAAGGGCCGACGGATTCTTTCGACGTGATGCTGGGGTCGGAGCGCCGGACGGTTTCCCTTTATGAAAGCCGTTATGAGGAACGGACGTACCTGTTCGTTTATGAACCGCAGCTCTGCGACCGCGATTACCTCTACGGCCCACCGGGGGAGGGGTACGACGACAATGCGGAGCGTTTCGGCCTCTTCAGCTATGCGGTGACGGAACTGGCCAGAGCGATGCAGAGCGACATCGTCCATCTCAATGACTGGCAGACGGCCCTGGCGGCGCTGATCATCGCCGATGACGAGACGCTCAAGGCGCGGACCGTCTATACGATCCACAACCTCGCCTACCAGGGGGACTTTCCGAAGAAGGCCCTCTCTGCGCTGGGGATCGACAAGCGCCATTTCACCCTCGAAGGGATCGAATACTATGACCGGGTCAACCTGATGAAGGCGGGCATCGGCTATGCGGATGCCGTCACGACGGTGAGCCCCACGTACGCGGAGGAGATTCTCACGCACCGGTTCGGCTGCGGGCTGGAAGGGTACCTGGAAAAACACCGCACCCGCCTGAGCGGCATCGCCAACGGTATCGATACGGAGCACTTTTCGCCGCAGACGGACAAGAGCCTTTTGCGCCCCTATAAAACACCGCGGGGGAAACTGTCGAACAAGAAGCGCTACCTGGAAGATGCGGGGCTGGAAGATGCGGGGCTGCCGCTCTTTATCTTCATCGGGCGCTTCACCTGGCAGAAGGGGATCGACATGCTCCTCGAGGCGCTCCCGCAGATGGCGGCGCTGCCCTGCAACATCGCCATCCTGGGCGAAGGCGAACCCCGGTACCACCCGCGGTTCGAAGCCGTGGCAGAGGCACATCCGAACCTCCACCTCTTTTTCGGTTACGACGAGGCGCTGGCCCACCGGATGTACGCGGCGGCGGATTTCCTGCTGATGCCCTCCCTGTTCGAGCCCTGCGGCCTCAACCAGATGATCGCGGCCCACTACGGCGCCGTACCGATCGTCCACGCTGTCGGGGGGCTTGCCGATACCGTCGCACCGATCACGAGGATGCAGGAGACGCCTACGGCCTGCGGGATCACCTTTGACGAGGCGACGCCTGAGGCCCTGTTGGCGGCCTTTGAGACGGCCCTGGAACTCTACCGTGACGCGAAGGCGTGGTCAAGGGCCGCAACCCACAATATGCACGCGGACGTCTCCTGGGGCCAAAGTGCCTCGGCCTACGCCGCGCTGTACCGGAAAATCAGCGGGAGCGCGGTAAAATGACCCCCTTTATCGCATCCGGGACCATCCGTATTTCAACACGAGGGATTGCATGACATCATTCAATATTCTGCTGGCGGCATCCGAAGTCGTCCCTTTCGCCAAAAGCGGCGGTCTCGCCGATGTTGCCGGTGCACTTCCCAAGGCGCTGCGCGCCCTGGGCCATGACGTGCGCGTCGTCATGCCGCGCTACTATATCGTCGACATCGAGAAGTACAAGCTCAAGAAGCTCGACGGCTCCCTGGGCGTGCCGATGGGCAGCATGGGCGAAGCGTGGGCCGCGGTCTACGAAGGGGTGCTCCCCGGCAGCGATGTCCCCGTCTATTTCATCGACCACGAGGGCTTCTTCGGGCGCAAGGGGCTTTACGACGAGGACGGCCAGGCGTACGGGGACAACGACAACCGTTTCATTTTCTTCTCCAAGGCCGTTTTACAGCTGGCGAAGAAGCTCCGTTTCAAACCCGACGTCATCCATACGAACGACTGGCATACGGCGGCGATCCCGCTGCTGATCAACACGACCTACGCATTCGACCCCGATTTCGAGAATACCGGCACGCTGCTGACGATCCACAACCTCCAGCACCAGGGCAAGTTCTACAAGGGCGCGATGGATGTGCTGGGCGTCGGCTGGGAGCACTACAACGCCGACGAACTCGAGGAGTTCGGGGGGATCAACCTGCTCAAGGCCGGGATTGTCCACGCCGACGCCGTCAATGCCGTCAGCCGCAAGTACGCCAGCGAGATCCGCACGGCGGAGTTCGGCTGGGGACTGGAAGGGCTCATCGACGCCAATGCCAGCAAGCTCTACGGCATCCTCAACGGCGTCGATTACGACGAGTGGAGCCCGGCGGTCGACCCCTTCATCACGAAGCATTTTGATGCCGACAACCTTGCCGGGAAGGCACTCTGCAAACAGGACCTTCAGCGCGAATTCAGCCTGCCGGAACGCGCGGACGTGCCGCTGATCGGTCTCGTCGGCCGCCTCGCGGATCAAAAAGGGATCGGGCTGCTGGCAGGGGCCATCTGGAACCTGATGGAGCTGGACATCCAGATCGTTCTGCTCGGAACGGGCGAGAAGTGGGCGGAGTATTTCTTCAGCGACGTAGCCGCCAAGTACCCCGACAAATTCGCCTGCTACATCGGCTACCGCAACGACCTGGCGCACCGCATCGAGGCGGGCAGCGACATGTTCCTGATGCCCTCGCTCTTCGAACCCTGCGGGCTCAACCAGATCTACAGCCTCCGGTACGGCACGCTGCCCATCGTGCGCGCCACCGGCGGGCTCGACGATACGATCGTGAACTACGGCGGCGACCAGCAGAGCGGCACCGGCTTCAAGTTCGATTTCGCGACGCCGGATGCGCTCTCTAATACTGTCAAATGGGCGGTGGAGACGTGGTACGAGGACCCGGATGCCATCGACCAGATGCGTCTGAATGCGATGGAACAGCGTTTTGACTGGGAAGTCGCCGCCGAGGCCTACAGTGACATCTACTGCCATATCATCGGCGGCCGGCGCAGCAGCCGCCACCAATAAACGGAGTTTACATGACGATCCATTACGATATTTCGCGCTTTTCCGAACTCGACATCTACCTCTTCAAAGAGGGGACCCACACGAAACTTTTTGAAAAGATGGGATCGCATTTCATGGAGCGCGAGGGCGTCCGCGGCGTCTATTTCGCCGTCTGGGCCCCCAATGCCGAGCGTGTCAGCGTCCGCGGGGATTTCAACGACTACGATCCCGAGCGCCATCCGCTGCGCCTGCGCGAAGACGGTTCGGGTATCTGGGAAGGCTTCATCGAAGGGATTGAAGCGGGACTGACCTACAAGTACCATATTGTCTCGAAGTTCCATAACATCGTACATGAAAAGGCCGACCCGTTCGCCTTCTACGCGGAGGTGCCCTCCAACTCCGCATCGCGGACCTGGGAGCTCGATACCTACAGCTGGAACGATGCGGAGTGGATGGGGACGCGCGCCGCGCACAACCGCCACGACGCCCCCGTCAGCGTCTACGAGATGCACCTGGGCTCCTGGCGGCGCAAAGTCGAGGAGGGGGACCGCTACCTGACCTACCTCGAGCTGGCAGACGAACTGGTCGCCTATCTCAAGGAGATGAACTATACCCACGTCGAGTTCATGCCGCTGACCGAGTACCCCTACTACGGCTCATGGGGCTACCAGGTGACGGGCTACTACAGCGCGACGTCGCGCTACGGGGAGCCGCAGGATTTGATGCACCTGATCGACGCCCTGCACCAGAACGGTATCGGCGTCATCATGGACTGGGTGCCGTCACACTTTGCCGTCGACATGCACGGCCTGATCAACTTCGACGGTACCGCGCTGTACGAGCATGAGGACCCGCGGCAGGGGTACCACCCCGAATGGGGCAGCATCATCTTCAACTACGGTCGCAACGAAGTCCGGGCTTTTCTCATCAGTTCCGCGCTCTTCTGGCTGGAGAAGTACCACATCGACGGGATCCGGGTCGACGCCGTCGCCTCGATGCTCTACCTCAACTACGCCCGCGAAGAGGGCGAATGGGTCCCGAACGAACACGGCGGCAACGAGAACCTCGAAGCGGTGGCCTTCCTGCGCCAGCTCAACACCTCCGCCTACGCGGCCTTCCCGGACATCATGATGATCGCGGAGGAGTCGACGGCCTGGCCGATGGTGACGCGTCCGACCGACGTCGGCGGGCTCGGGTTCGGCTTCAAATGGAACATGGGGTGGATGCACGACACGCTTGCCTACATGCACCGCGACCCGTTCTACCGCCAGCACCACCACGACCAGCTCACCTTCAGCATGTGGTACGCCTTCGACGAGAACTTCATGCTGCCGCTGAGCCATGACGAGGTCGTCCATATGAAAGGTTCGCTCATCAACAAGATGCCCGGGGACACGAACCAGAAGTTCGCCAACCTGCGTGCGCTCTACGGCTACATGATGGCCCACCCGGGCAAAAAGCTGCTCTTCATGGGCGGGGAGTTCGCCCAGTATGCCGAGTGGGCCTACAAGCACAGCCTGGAGTGGCACCTGCTGGAGTTCCCGCTGCACCAGGGGCTGCAAGCGATGATGGCCGAGCTCAACCGCCTCTACCGCAGCGAACCGGCGCTCTACCTGCACGACGTGGAGCGCAAAGGGTTCGAATGGATCGATGACGCCGATTACAGCCACAACTGCATCAGTTTCATGCGCAAAAGCGACAACCCCGATGAGACGGTCTATGTCGTCTGCAACTTCGCCGACGAAACGCGCGAGGGGTACCGCCTGGCACTGCCGGACGGCGGCGAATACGTGGAGATCTTCAACTCGCAGGCCAAGGCGTACGAAGGGTGGGAGATCGGCAACGAAGGTGTGATTTACGCCGAGGAGATGCCGATGTACGGACGCCCGTACTCGCTGTCGATGACGCTGCCGCCGATGGCCGTCGTCTATCTGAAAAAACGGAGTGCCCATTAGTCGTTCAATACGGCGGCGCTTCTTTGGCCGGAACAGGGCTATACTGATATAAAATTAACAATTATGAGGGGATGACAATGTTACGTTTTGATCGCGATTTTACGTTTGAGGGTTCGGAGGCACAGCATCGTGTCATGGAGGAGGCGTTTGCCGTCGTGACCGAAGAGCATAAGGGGCGCATCGGTTATTATGACCTGCCCGAAGGTTCCCAGTCGCTGGTGGAAGCGGCCAAAGCGCTGGAGACGCAGAACAGCCTGCTGGCATCGGGAGCGGTTACGGACATCGCCGTCATCGGTATCGGCGGCTCCTCGCTGGGGATCAAGGCGGTGGATTCGCTGCTGGCGTCCCGGGGAACGAAAAAGCGCGCACTGCACTTTTTCGAGAACTCCGACCCCATCGACATCACGCGCACGATGGCGAAGCTGACGAAGGAGAAGACCCTCTTCATCGTGATCTCCAAATCCGGCGGCACGATCGAGACGACCTCCATTTTCAAAACGCTCATTGCGCATTTCGGCCTGGAGCTTGAGGGTGCGGACCGCGAGCGGATCATCGTCATTACGGACAAAGGCTCCGGCCTCTCGCAGTTCGGCGACGCCTACGGCCTGGGCCAGTACAACATTCCCGACAACGTCGGCGGCCGCTTCTCCGTGCTCAGCGCGGTGGGGATCATCCCGCTGACGCTGGCCGGCTACGACACGGCGGCGCTGCTGGAGGGGGCGGGCAGTTTCCTCGGCTCCTTCTTCGGGGGCAAAGAGCAGCACCTGCTGGAGAAGGCGTGCTTTCTCTACGAGCATGAGAGAGAACAGAGCATCAACGTCCTCTTCTCCTACGCCAACGACCTGGAGAACTTTACCAAGTGGTACGTGCAGCTCTGGGGCGAATCCCTGGGCAAGATCGACGCGATGGGATCGCACGTCGGCATGACGCCGGTGGGGCTCATCGGTTCGGTGGACCAGCACTCCTTCCTGCAGCTGCTGATCGAAGGGCCGAAGGACAAGACGGTCACCTTTATCAGCATCGAGGATTTCGGCGTACCGCTCACGATCCCCGAGATCTCGCTCAAGCATATCGAAAAGACTGACTTTATCAACGGCAAGAGCTTCAACACCCTTATCAACGCCCAGTGCGCCGCCACCCGCGAAAGCCTCGTGCGCAGCGGCGTGCCGACAGACGGGATCGTCATCGAAACCATCGATGCGCCGAGCGTCGGTGCCATGATCATCTACTATGAACTGCTGACATCCCTCGTCGGTGCAATGCTGCTGGTCAATACCTACGACCAGCCGGGCGTCGAGCTCGGCAAGGTGATCCTCTATGAAACATTTACAGACAAAGGCTGATCGCAATGATCCTGCATGATTACGACTTCGACCCAAAGTACGCCAAACCCGTTGCCTACTTCTCCATGGAGTTCGCCATCCACCAGGCCCTGAAAATCTATTCGGGCGGCCTGGGGTTCCTGGCGGGTTCACACATGCGCAGCGCCTACGACCTGCGCCAGAACATGGTCGGTGTGGGTATTTTGTGGAGCTACGGCTACTATGACCAGGGGCGGCACGAGGACCGCAGCCTCAAGATCAACTTTATCCGCAAGCACTACTACTTCCTCAAAGACCTCGGTATCCGTGCCACGGTGAAGATCCACGGGCAGGAAGTCCATATCAAGGCGTACTACCTCCCGCCGGATATCTTCTCGTCGGCCCCGGTGGTCCTGCTTTCGACGGACATTCCGGAGAACGACTTCCTTGCGCGTACCATCACCCATAAACTCTACGACGCCAACGAGGAGACGCGTATCTCCCAGGAGATCGTATTGGGAATCGGCGGCGTCAAAGTCCTGGAGTCCCTCAAACACAGCGTGGATATCTACCATCTCAACGAGGGGCATGCCCTCCCGCTGGCCTACGAACTCTATAAACGCTACGGTACGCTCGAAGAGCTGAAACAGCATGTCGCCTTCACGACACACACGCCCGAAGCCGCCGGCAACGAGGAGCACAATCTCCACCTGCTGCACCGCTTCGGCTTCTTTAACGGCCTCTCGCTCGAAGAGGTCCGCCAGGTCACGGGAGAGCAGGGGGAGAACTTCAACCTGACCGTGGGCGCCCTGCGCGCCTCGAAGATCACCAACGCCGTCTCCAAGTTCCACGGGGAGGTGGCGAACCGCATGTGGGCGGACTGCGAGGGGCGTTCGGAGATCATCTCCATCACCAACGCCCAGAACCGCCGCTACTGGACGGACAAGGGGATGCAGGCCGCCCTGGACAGCCACGAGGATTATGAACTGCTGGCCCGCAAAAAGCACCTCAAGCGCCAGCTCTTCAACATCGTCGCCGACCAGACCGGCAAGATGTTCGACCCGGATGTGCTCACCATCGTCTGGGCACGCCGTTTCGCCGAGTACAAGCGCCCGGGGCTCCTCAAGCTCGATTTTGAACGTTTCAAAGCGCTGATCGAACGGACGGAACACCCTATCCAGGTCATCTGGGCCGGAAAGCCGTACCCCTTCGACACCAGTGCGGTCAACCTCTTCAACGAGCTGATCCACATCAGCCACCAGTTCAAGCGCATGGCCGTCCTGGCCGGGTACGAGCTGGAACTCTCCGCGATCCTCAAAAAGGGGAGCGATATCTGGCTGAACACGCCGCGCGTTTCACGCGAAGCGAGCGGTACGAGCGGGATGAGCGCGAGCATGAACGGCACGCTGCACCTCTCCACGGACGACGGGTGGCACCCCGAGTTCGCCATCAACGGGATGAATGCCTTTACCATCCCGCCGATCGACCACAGCACCCCGACAGAGGAGCAGGACCGCGAAGACAACAAAAACCTTATGGATATGCTCGAAGACCAGATCATCCCGCTCTATTACGACCACCCCGAACAGTGGACGCACATGATGAAACGGGCGATGGCGGACGTCATCCCGAAGTTCGACTCGGGCCGGATGGCACACGAATACTACGAACTGATGTACAAGTAAGTGCCGATGACGATTCGCGTCTATTACGAAGACACGGACACGGGCGGCGTCGTCTACTACGCCAACTACCTGAAATTCTGCGAACGCGCCCGCAGCGAGCTCTTCTTCAGTAAGGGGGAATCACCGCTGTTTGAAGGGGGGCACTTTGTCGTGCGCCATATCGAAGCGGACTATCTCGGTTCGGCGGTGCTGGGCGATCTGCTGGAGGTCTCTGTGGAAGTGGTGTCTGTAAGGGGCACGGGGCTGCAGATGCATCAGAAGGTGCGGCGCGGTGACGAACTGCTCTTTACCCTCGACGTGCAGCTTGTCTACCTCATGACCGACGGGCGTATCGGGCGGCTCGATGCCGCCAGGAAGGAAAAACTGAAGGCGCTGCTAGAAGAGTGAGTCGAACGGAGACTCCTCCTCCTCTCCAAGCGCTGAAAAGCGCGAAATCCCTGCGCGGTAGATCGTCACAGGGTAGGCCACCTGGTTATCCTCGATAGGTACAGTATACTCACGCGGCGATCCCGCGGCCAGCGAGTAGAAATAGTCAATCCCCAGCGTCGTCGCGTAGTTGATCCAGTCGTACTCGATATCGTTCTGCAGCAGTTTATTGCTCTCGACGAGCACCCCGTTCTGCGCCCCGATGGAGTTGGCGACGAGCATGTTTTCGCGGTCCTGCGGCTGGGTGATGTCGAAGAGCATGGAGTTGTAGCCGATCTGCGTTGCAAGCACCTGTGTGGCGTTGGCATCGTAGAGGGTCAGCTGGGACATGATCATCGCGCTTTTGACCAGCGGCGTGTTGAGCAGGAACGTACCGTGCTGGAGTTTTTCATTCTGATCGAGAATGTGTTTCAGGTTGGTCGTCCGCTTGTCGATGGGGTAGGCGTAGATGGTACGGCCGGCCGCATCGAAACTGCGGGGGTCTTCGTCTGCGAAACGCTCGAGGTAGGCGCTTTCGGCCGCGCTTTTGAGCTCTTCGCCCAGGGCGGACTGATCATAGAAGATGACCAGCGGCGGCGTGGCGTTCTCCAGCAGTTTCCCGATCTGCTCTTTGTAGTTGATCCCGCCGAAGTAGAAACGTCCGCCGCTCTCTTCAAGCTCGGTGGCGTTCACGTCGGCGACGTTGACCGTGGGCACATAGACGTTGCAGCGCGGGCGCATCTGCACCAGCGTATCGGCACCCTGTTTGGTAAAGGGGGCGATCACGTAGTGGAAATGCTCCTGCGAGACGGCGGAGAGGCCGGTGCGGATCTCATCGGGGCTTTCGCCGCCGATATTGAAGGTCTTGAGCTCGAAATCACGGTTCTTGCCAAGCAGGTAGGCGAGCACGCTGTTCGTCGTCGATGCGGCGTAGCGGCCGATGACCCGCTCGGGCAGCAGCAGCGCAAAACGCACCCCGGTCCCGATCACGGCGCCGTCGATGTTGAAAAGGGCGACATAGATCAGGCGCTGTTCGTTCAGGGCCTCGTCCTCGACCGGCTCGGGCATCTGTGCGAGCAGGGAGAAGAACTGCTCGTGTTCGACGAGATCCTCGAGGCAGTCGGTATCGCACTCGTAGGGGTCGAGGTTGAGCACGTAGGTCTTGGGCAGGGGAATGCCGGAGACGACACCGCTGCGGGCAAAAAGCAGCGCGGGAAGCAGTAGAAGAGCGATCAGAAGGGTTCTCACAGGGCGGCCTTGATGTTTTGGAGGTCAAAAAACGTCACTTTCTTGAGCGACGGGTTGCGCAGCAGGTACTGCGGGTGGTACAGCGGCACGAGCAGGGTGCCTTTGTCATAGTCGATCTTGTGCCCGCGCACCTGCTCGAAAGGGGTGCTGTCGTCGGTGACGATGCTGTAGGCGTCGGGGCCGAGGGTGACGATGACCTTCGGGCGGACGAGTTCGATCTCTTTGCGCCAGTAGGGCTTGCAGCTGCTGCACTCCGACGCCGTCGGTTTCTGGGTTCCGGCCCCCTTGCACTTGACGGCATGGGTCAGGTAGACCGCGGCGGGGTCGAGTCCCAGGACGTTGGTGATCATGCTCTCCAGCGACGCGCCGGAACGGCCGGCGAAGTAGTCCCCGCTCTCGTCCTGCGCCATGGAGACGTAGGCGTCGATGATCATCAGCTCCGCACTGCCGCTGCCCGTACCGGCCATACTCTGGCGACGGATCTTGGCCAGGTCGCAGAGGTGGCAGCTGCTGGCGATGCGTTGCAGGGCAGCGAGGTCGTTGGGAAGCTCTCCTGGGGCGCCGCGCGGGTTGACGATGACCGGGTCGCAGTAGTCGAATCCCAGGGCTTTGAGCCGGTAAAGGTTCTGCAGAAGTGCAGCGTTCTGGTACGATTTCATGAATCAGAGTATAGTGAATGCGGTGTTAAAAGGGGATTATAAAAAAACCGCCGCAAAGGCGCGGCGGGAGAGGGAAATCAGTCTTCGACTGTGACTTCGACCGGCTCGTTTTCCCAGAGGCCGTGTTTTGTACAGTAAGCCTGCGCAACCAGCTTCATCTTTTTGCTCGGGATAATGTTGAAAGTCACTTCTGCGTGACCTTTCATATCCTGGCCGCCGAGCATACCGGAAGTGAAAGACGCTTCACCGAGGAGCGTTTCGCCGTTGAAGAGGCGGATGCTTTCGATGAAGTGGTCCGGATCGTCCGGGTGCGTATACTCGTTACCCATTTTGACCGTGACCGGGAACTTTTCACCTTTTTTCGCCGTTGCAGCACAGTGGATGAACGGAGAGTGGCGGTCGATGTAGTCTTTTTTTGCTTCGCGCTCGACAGTGTCGATGTCGACATAGCGGTTGATAGTTGGCATGGCATTTCCTTCTGTTTTTGATTTACGCGTGCATTGTACACCTGCAAAGATTTAATAAAACATAAATAAGAGAAATTATATCTGATTTAATAAATCCCTAAGGGCCCGGAAAAACCGGGCTACAGTTGCGGTGCGATGAGGCGCATCAGGTTCTCGCCGAGCCGCCGAAAACGCCCGGCGGGACGGATGCTGACGGTCGAACGTTTCATCAGCTTTTCCATCCACGATTCCGTCTCGCTGATGATGCGTTCGGAGTAGGCGAAACTGACGACTTCGTAGTTGAGCAGCAGGCTGCGGTTGTCGATATTGACCGATCCCAGCATGGCGCCGAGATCGTCGAAAAGGATCGCTTTTGCGTGGAGCATCGTGCCTTCGTAGAGGGCGACATGGATACCGGCCTCTTCGAGTTCGCGCATGTAGCTGCTGCGGGCGAGATCGGCGAGGAGGTGGTTGGATTCGCGCGGAGTGATGAGCTTGACGTCGACCCCCTTGGTGTTGGCAATGGTCAGCGCCTGCATCAGCGAAGCGTCTGGGACGAAATAGGGCGTGACGATCCAGATCCGTTCGCGGGCGGCGTAGACGGCGCTGAGGAGTGCCTCGAAGAGGGCGTCGCCCGGCACGTCGGGACCGGAGGGGACGACCTGCACGTAGGCGTCGCCGTCGGTATGGACGGGGGTTCCCGGTACTGGGGGCGGCGCTTCGGCGGCGTAGGCCCAGTCGGCGGCGAAGATCTCCGCGTAGTGGTAGGCCGCCGGCCCCTCGATACGAAAGAGCAGGTCCTCCCACCGTTTGGCGTCAGGCAGCGGCCCCATGTATTCGCCGGAGAGGTTCATCCCGCCGGTCAGTACCGTCGTGCGGTCGAACAGGTAGATCTTGCGGTGGTTGCGGAGGTTGATGTAGTTGCGAAAGGGCATCCGCAGGATCGGCATGAAAAAGCAGACCTCGACCCCCGCTTTGCGCAGGGCGCCGAGGGGAAACTGCCAGAAATAGAGCGGCCATGACCCCAGGGCGTCGATGAGGAGCTTCACCTCGACCCCTTCGCGCCGTTTGGCGATGAGCGCTTCGGCCAGTGCAGCGGTCACGGCGTCATGCTTGAAGACGTAGGTGCTCAGCCAGATGCTCTCCCGGGCCGTGCGGATCTGCTCCAGGAGGGCACTGTAAGCCTCGGTCCCCTCGAAGAGCATGGTGAAACGGTTGCCGGAGGTCGCCCCGGGGATGCCGTTGTTGCGCAGGATGCCGTCGATGGGGTTGGCCTGGGTGACGGCGGCTTCGGTCTCGCGCATGTCGAAGGCCGTCTTGAGGTAGCGCGAGCGGCGCTTGCGCGATCCCAGGACGAAGTAGAGGGGGACGGCAAGGTAGGGCAGCAGCACGATGGCGAGCATCCATGCCATCATGCTCGACGGGGTACGCCGCTGGTAGATCATGTGCAGCAGTGAGGCGATGACCATCAGTTCGCCGAGGATGACGAAGGTGTGAAAGAAGAGCAGCTGCAGCCAGTCGAAATTCATCCTACCCCTTTGCGTTTACTGACAGCATAGCGTGATTCACCCCTTTTTATGCCCGCCGCCGCGGCGCGGAAGCAGGGTCTCCATGTGCTCCCCGCCGAGGGTGTAGGCTTCGCCGAAACCGAAGACCGCCTCCCCGCCGACGGGGGTGAACTCGTGGAGGTGGAAGTCCTGCATCTGCATCAGGCCTGAGATCATCCCGGGGCTGAAGGTCTTCATGAAACGGGACATGACGGCATCGAAACGCTCGTCTTCGCGGGGGACGATGCGCGTTTCGCACTGCAGCGAAACCCGTTTGCGTGCAAAGAGGTTTTCGGCGTTGCACTCATCCTCTATAAAGAAGAGCGAAGCGCGCCCCTCCCGGCGGAGGTTGGCCGCATGGCGTGCGATGTCGCTGATAAAGACGTAGTAGCGGTGATCGTCGCGGACGAAGGGGGCGTAGGAGGCGAAGGGGAAACCGTCGGCGTCTGTCGTACCTATAACGGTGCTGCGGAACGCGGAGAGAAAATCGAGCATGGGTCCAGGCCTTTAATGCGGGGCGAAATATGGTGCTATTATAGGGTACCTGCGTAAAAATTCGGAGGGGGCGTGCCGATTTAAGCGGCAATGGCCCCCGGGGGCGGGGGCTATCATCCGCTTTTAACCTGCCACGCGCTAAAATCGCGATACTTTTTATTCGACGGGATAGATATGCTGAAGACACTATTGATCGAAATCGGGGTAGAGGAGCTGCCGGCGGTACCGCTGCTGGGCGAGCTTGCAAACATCGAGAAGAAGTGGGCGAAAGTGCTCGAGGACAATGCGCTGATGTGCGAGTTCGAGTTCTACTACACACCGCGCCGCCTCGTGCTGTGGCACCGCGAGTTCAAGACCGCCCAGGACGACACGACCGAGGAGCTTTTCGGAGCGCCTATTGCCATCGCCTACAAAGACGGCAAAGCGACGCCGGCGGCGGAAGGGTTCGCGCGCAAATGCGGCGTCTCGCTGGACGAGGTCGGCCGCGCGGAGAAGGGCGGCAAAGAGGTCCTCTACTATAAAAAAGAGATCAAGGGCCAGCCCTCAAAGGCACTGCTCGAGGGGATGCTCTCGCAGTGGCTGAAAAGTCTCAGCTTCGGCAAGTCCATGCGCTGGGGCGCGCTCGAAGAGAGCTTTATCCGCCCGATCCGCTGGGTCAACGTCATGATGGAGGGCGAGAGCGTCGACATGACCCTCTTCAACGTCAAGAGCGCCCCGGTCACCTACGTGCACCGCATGCACAGCTTCGAACCGCAGATGGTCGCGGACGAGAAGCAGTACTTCGGACTGCTCGAATCGGGCGCGGTCACGCTCTTCGCCGACGACCGCCGCAAAACGATCCTCGATGCCTTCGAAGCCCTTGAAAAAGCGCACGGCATCGCCATCGAGGTCGACGGCGACCTGCTCGACGAGGTCATCGCCATCACGGAACACCCGACGCCGCTGCTGGGCAGCTTCGACGACACCTTCCTGCGCCTGCCGCCGGAGGTTATCATCACCTCCATGAAGGAGCACCAGCGCTACTTCCCGGTTTTCAAAGACGGCAGGCTCGTCAACCAGTTCGTCGTCGTCTCCAACGCCCTGACAGAAGATTTCAGCAAGGTCGTCGAAGGCAACGAGCGGGTCCTGCGCCCGCGCCTCGCCGATGCGCTCTTCTTCTACGACAACGACCTGAACAAGGGGCTCAGCACCGAGGGGCTTGAGAAGGTCGTCTTTATGGACGGCCTGGGAACGCTCCGCGACAAGATCAACCGCGAGCACGACATCGCCGACGCCCTCTTTGAGCGCTACGGCGACCTCGTGACGGTGGAGAACAGCCTCTCTTATGAGATGAACCAGGAGCTGCTGCAGCGCGCCGTCGAGCTGGCCAAGGCCGACCTGATGAGCGAAATGGTCTACGAGTTTACCGAGCTGCAGGGCCTGATGGGTTACTACTACGCGAAGGCGCTGGGCGAAGCGGACGAAGTCGCCCTCGCCATCAAAGAGCAGTACCTCCCCGAAGGCGAGGACTCCCCGGTACCGTCAACACGCTTCAGCGCCCTCGTAGCCCTCGCGATCAAGCTCGACACCCTGCTGGGGCTCTTCAGCGTCGACCAGATCCCGACCGGTTCACGCGACCCATTCGGTCTGCGCCGCGCCGTCAACGGGATCGTCCGTATCGCGCTGGCCCACGGCCTGCCCTTTGACATCGCCGCGACCCTGCGCGAACTCGGCGCCAAATACAAGGGGATCGACTTCGAAAAGCTCGAATCCTTCTTCATCGAGCGGGTCAACCAGTACTACAAGGTCAACCCTTCCATCGTCGCGGCGGTTCTCGCTTCCGGCGAACGGGAGATTCTCTCCCTCGATGCGAAGATCAAGGCTGTCGCAAGCTTCGTGGAATCCGACAGCTTCTCGACGATGTTCTCGACCTTCAAACGCGTCGCGAACATCACCAAGGACTTTGATGTCAACGGTCCGCTCAATATCGATGTGAGCCGTTTCGAGGCGGTGGAAGAGGGCGCGCTCTACAAAGCATTCAAAGCCGTCGTCGACGCCGAGTACGACAGTTACGAAGCGGAACTCGACGCGCTCTTCGGCCTGAAGCCTGAGCTCGATGCCTTCTTCGACAACGTCATGGTCAACGCCGAGGACGAAGCCGTCCGCTACAACCGCAAAGCCCTCGTCGCTTCCGTCTACAAGACGCTGCTGGGCATCGCGGACATCAAAGAGATCTCGATCTAACCCCGCCCGCCTTCCAGGCGCCCCCTGGCCGACGCATGGCGGCCCTCCGCTTCGACAAAACCGAACGCCTTCGCCAGCCCGAACTGCGGCATATTGTGATAGATGTTTTCATACTGCCCCGGCCGCACGACATAGGTCTCATGCCAGATCCCCACGTCGCCGCTTGAACCGACGCGCTTGTTGAACGCGGCCCATGCCGGCGGGTGCTCACCGTCTTTGAGCCCCGCGAACTGCTCCAAATGCTCGAACGACTTCCAGTACTGCACCAGGATGATCGTACGCCCGAACCACTGCTCGTAGTGCAGCAGCCCCAGCTCCGGGTCCGCCTGCAGCTCCCTGAGCATCCGCGGCATCGCCAGCGCTACGGGCAGCCACTTATGGACTTTCCACGGCTTGTTGATGCGCATCCCGATCAGGAAGACGACGAACTCGCCTTCAGGTCTTGATGTCATTCGCTTTTCGTGGATTGTTGGCATGGTCCCTCCTGCATTGAACTTCTTTTAATCGCTCTTTTTTGGTTTGTTAGGCTATATATAGCATACTCTTCAACGCGCATCGCTATGTAATATAGTAATTGAACTACACCAAATTTGCGTTGCTCAGAATCAAAAAGCATTGCAAGCTCATTGAGTTGCTCAAATGAATAAGCTTTTGCACTACGAAGTTCTTGAAGTTCTATGGCACTCACATTTTTTGCGATAAAACTATAGTAAGTCATTTCCTCTCCAGACAATTTAACTGAAATCCGACCACTACGTAACTCAGTGGCTGCTACATGAACCTGATAATTTCTCAGTAATTTTATGAGGTGCAATGTTGGATCATTGCTTTTATAAAAATTAGGAAGTTCATGATCAGTCAAAAAATCTTCAATTCGAATTAATTCACTTAATGATGCTCGAAAGAAAGCAGGCCGGACACTTTCAGGACGTACAGTAGATAAACAATGTTCTACAAGTTCTATTTGACTAGCCATGAATATTGCAGAGTTAATACATTCTTTAACTGTTGACAGGGATTGTTTGACAATCTTTGATCTTGGAGGCGTGACAAACCCTTGCGTTACTTGGACAAATTTTGTTTTATCAAATATAAGTGATTTTTTTGGTTCCATATTTTGGCCTGATTACTAATAGCATTTATTGTAGCAAACGATTACAGGTTGTGCGAATTAGTAATTGAAAAAAGTATTAGTTGCTGATATCAGTATGGTCAGTCTAATACTTTTACAACATCCCACTTGTCACCGCGGATCGAGATTGAACCGCCGTACTCGTTTTCACCGATCCACTGGTAGAGCGAGCAGTACATATGATTCCCTGTCGTCTCTTTCCCGTCCCTGGTTTTGATGTTGAACCCTGCAGGTGATTGTCCCTCTTTCAGTGATGTGACCGATTTGAACGGTAGCTGGATCTGGGCACCGCCCTGGAAGACAATGAGGTTGCTGCCGATGTTCTGCCCGTCGCAGATCAGCGAGGCGTTGATGATATGAAAGGTCTCTTTTTCTTCAAGGGTGGTGATTTGAAGGTCGACGGCGTGCAGCGCGCCTGAGATGCAGAGGGCAACGGTACCGAGCAAAATGGTTCTGAGCATAGAGGAGTCCTTCTTCAGGGTCGAAAAACTGTTGAATTTTGTATATTCTATCAGAATAATGTCTCATTACTATTAACAAAAACACATATAAATGTGAAGTATTTCTATAGTGCAATTCTTTTTCTTCTGCTATTCGATCGATAGCACGGGGAGAAAAATGGTTTGTGCAGTCCGCCCGCGAAGGTCAATCGCCTTCGCCCTGCATGCCCGGCCGGTAGGCCACCACGCTGTTGCGGCCTCTGGCCTTGGCGGTGTACATGGCGATGTCCGCCCGTTTGATGAGATCATCTTCCTTTTCGGCATCTTTTGGATAGATGGCAACTCCGATGCTGGAGGAGATGTGGAGTGTCAGCCCCTCGATCTCGAAGGGCTGACAGAGGGCATACCGAATCTTTTCCCCTATGACCAGGGCGTTCTCGTCGCTGCCGACACCGGAGAGCAGCACCACGAACTCGTCCCCGCCGATACGTGCAGCGATATCTGACTGGCGCAGGCAGGCAACGATGCGGTCTGCGACGACCTTGAGCAACAGGTCGCCGGTGTCATGCCCGAACTGATCGTTAACGGGTTTGAACCGGTCCAGGTCGATAAACATCAGGGCCAGGTCGGTCTGCTTGTGTTCGGCATTGGCAATCGCTTTGTGCAGCCGGTTGTGGAAGTGCAGCCGGTTCGGCAGGCCGGTCAGTGCATCGTGGAAGGCCTCGTGTTCGACCTCGTCCTCGACCAGTTTGCGGTCGGTGATGTCGTAGAACCATCCCAGGACGGCCGGTTTTTCCTGGTATTCAATCGGGAAGTAGGAGGCCAGGACCCATTTGACCCACTGGGACGATCCGGGCGATCGGATCTCTATCAATTTGTCGACGACCTTTTCCCCCCTGGCAACGGCTTCCTCAATCTCGGCAAACTCTTTGGGATCGGCGTAATAGCTGGAGGGACGTACACCGATGATCTTATCATCGGGGATTTCGAGCAGGTCGTTGTAGCAGCTGTTGGCAAACACCACGCGGTTGCTGCCCAGGTCTGAGATACGCGTTGCGATGGGGCTGCTCTCCAGCATTTTCAGCAGACTCTCCTCGCTCTGGGCCGCCTTGACGCGCAGGTGAAAGTTCTCTTCAAGCCTTTGCCTGGTATCGCGGGCGCTTAGCAGCAAAAAGAGCAGGAAGAGGGAGAGCATCGCGCCCATACCCTGGGAGAGGGTATTGTCCGTGACGGAAAGCGGCACAATCAGCGATAAGAGAACCGGCAGGATAAAGCCCAATACGGATAGGCGGTCGATTGCCAGTACGGTAGCACTGCCGGCGCTCAGTCCGGCAAGTGTGAAGGCAACATAGACTTGATGGGAGATGTCATCGGATGGAACCAGGACGACACCGCCCATGCCCCAGACCATACCGGTGACTATAAGTGCCAGGCGGAAACGCAGCAGCCACTGTTTGGCGTCAGCCGGGGTCATTATGTCAGCCGACCGCCGCCAGGCCATCAGCAGGGCTACCCGCCACAGCAGAACAGCGAAAAGAAGCGCAAGCCAGCCGAATCGGATACCGGCGTCAATGACCGGTGCTTGGATCACGACCAGGATCAAGGCCAGAATGGCACTGATACTCAGCGATGAGGGCAGATGGGCGTAGAGCACCTGTACCTGCTCCATCGGTAAAGTGTCAGAGTGCTCATCCCTTTTTTGCCAGGCCGTCAGCTGCTGTTTCATTTAGATCCTGCGCCGTTGGCAGTGGTGTGTTTCACGATAGACCTCTTTTCGTTACGGAATTCATCAGCAGTGGTTGTTTAGACCAGGCAATCAATGCTATCCCTGCAGTTGACGGAAAAGACGATTCCAAACAGTCAGTGGATTCTCACTATTTATGCAGATTCATTTTAGCAAAGTAGTTTCGATTTTCATATGATATTCAACATGAATCAATAAAAATTCTTCGGTGTGTTCATTTACAGCGTGGAGCGAATCATTGCCGGTAGAGGGAGTTAATGGTATGCAGCAGGCTCTGCCAAGCAGGTGGGATGTCACGGAGCAGGGCGCCGTTCGGTTATGAAACAAGCTCGATCAGGAGGTCCCGCGCTTCCGTGATCTGCACGAAGAGCTCGTGGCTGCCGCCGACGTCAGGGTGCGCCTCTTTGGCGCGGCGGCGGTAGGCGGCTTTGATCTGGGTCACTTCAAGTTCGCCGTCGACGGGGAGTTCCAGGAGTTCTCGCATCTCGCGTTCGTTGAACTGCCGGAAGGGGCTGCCGTGGCGCCGTTTGTGCCGGTTGCGACGGGCCAGCTCCTCGAAAACCTTCTCCTGGGTCTTGCGGCGGCGTTCCATGGACTCCTGCAGCAGCTGCGTGCGCTCCGTATTCCATTTATGGCGGGACATGACGACGCAGGCGGCAAAGCTGATGCATCCTGTGGAGAGGAACTCGTCAAAGTCGAAGGGGCCGACCATCTCGTAGGGCTCTTCCAGCCAGGCGACCCGGCTCCCTTCGTCGCCTTCGACGCGGTCGATCATGACGAAGTCGCGGAGACCGAGCGCACTGTTCCAGATGATGAATTGCTCCTCTTCCCACGAACGCTCTTGCATGACCTGTCTCCTTGCGTGTTTGGCAGGACATGCAATATATGTGCTAATAGGAGAAAATGAGTCTGTATTCTAGGGTACTCTCAGCATCTCGACGTGGGGAATGCCGTCTTCGTCGTAGGGATCTGAAACCGTTTCAAAGCCGAAGCCGGCATAGAAGGGCTCCAGTCGCTGCTGCGCTGAGATGCGGATGGACGCCTGCCGGTAAAGCGAGGGGATACGCGCTATCGCTTCAAGCATCAGCGCTTTGCCCAGACCCCTGCCGCGCAGCGGCAAGGGGGTGATGACGCGCCCGATGGAGGGTTCCGCGAATCTCCTGCCCGGGGATACGACGCGCAGATAGGCGACGAGCCGTTTCCCGTCGGCATCTTCTTCCCACCCCGTGAGGTGCCACGACAGCGGATCAAGGTCGTCCGCATCCTGATAGGCGCACTCCTGTTCCACGACAAAGACGGCCTGCCGGAGCTTCATGATCTCCAGGATCTCCATGGGGGAGAGCCGATCGTACAATGACCATTGCCACCGCATCGGTCTACTTTTTGAGGTTGGTAGTTGGTGTTTTCATGAGGCGGCAGTTTGCAAAAAAGATGCCAGGGACGCAGTGCCCGGTTGTCGTCCGGACTTTTTGCGGCCTTACGCCTCCGGGCGGTAGGGGCTTTCGTGGCGTGAGGCCTGCAGGCCGAACTGTACGAACATCTGCAGGGTTTCGTCGTGGCGGTGGATGATGTCGACGACGGCGGGATCGTCCGAGGTGAGGGTGACCTTGATGCCGTCTTCGAGCATTTCCCACGCCAGCGTCATGGCGTCGCGGTTGTCGAAAAGCTCGACGAAGAGGGGGTCCCAGGAGCGTACGGCCCGGCCGCCGTCGTAGCGCTTCTTCATCCCCACGACATGGTCGTGCAGGATGGTGACGAGCCTGGCGTCCCCGGAGGTGACGCGGGTGACCGTTTCGATCCCCGCCGCCGTTTTCTGCGTCGTACGTTCAAGCTCGTCGTGGCGGACGAGCAGCTCGTGGTAGAGTGCCTCGTCGGCCTGGTGCGCCGCGTCGCTTCCCCCGCGGCCTCTGAGGAAGACTCTCTCCTTGTGCGTTTCCATGGGACTCCTTTTGCCGTATTGTGCCGCACCAATGCAAAAAAAGCTCCCGGCACGGCAACAACTATATAGTATATTAATTAATATGTAACCTGCTGGATTCAGTCATCGGCCGGGACGGGGACGCGCTGCATCTTCTCGTGGCCGGTGCGGCGTACGACGGCAAGCCCGGCAGCGCCGAGGAGGGCAAAGCCCCCGACGAGGGCGAGGATGCCGCCGTCGTAGAGGCGGCCTATGGTCACGCCGATGGGCAGGGCGATGAAGGTCGAGAGCGAACCGACGACCGCGGCGCCGATGCCGGCAATGTGTCCCAGCGGCTCCATCGCCATGGCATTAAGGTTGCCGAACAGCAGGCCGAAGCAGAAGAAGGTAATGAGGCCGTAGAGCATGAAGCTCCAAAACGGTGGTACGCCGTCATGGGCATAGGCATAGGTGAAATAGAGGAGCGAGACGAGGGTGAGGGCCGCGAGCGCCGAGGAGCTGAGCGGCCGCATCCCGTAGCGCATCACCAGCCGCGCATTGAGGTAGGAGGCGAGGCCGATGGAGAGGGCGAAGATGCCGAAGTAGAGGGCGAAGAGCTCCCCGGTGCCGTAGGTGTCGCGGAAGATCTGTTCGGCGGAGCTGAGATAGCCCATGAAGACGCTGAAGACCAGCCCCATGGCGACGGTATAGCCTAGGGCGGTGCGGTTCCTGCAGGTCTCGACGATGCCGGTAAGGACGTTTGAGAGCGAGAGGGGGATGCGCCGCGCTTTGGGCAGGGTCTCCGGCTGGCGAAGGATGAACCAGACCAGCGTGACGGCGGCGACGGCAATGAAGAGCCCGAAGATCGCCTGCCACCCCCAGAGGTAGAGCAGCCCTTCGCCCAGGGCCGGGGCGACGGCGGGTACGAAGATGAAGATGCTCATGACGAAGGACATCACCCGGGCCATCATCCGCCCTTCGTAAAGGTCGCGAATGAGGGCCACGGAAACGATGCGCGGCCCGGCGGCGCCGAGCCCCTGCAAAAAGCGGCCGAAGAGCATGACGGAGAGGTTCGGGCTGAGCAGGGCGATGAGGGAACCCGCGATGTAGAGGCCGAACCCGACATAGATGGCCGGCTTCCGCCCGAAGCTGTCGCTGAGCGGCCCGTAGAGCAGCTGCCCCAGGGCCATCCCCGCAAAAAGCAGGGAGATGATAAGCTGGCGGTCGTTGTCCGTCTGCACCTGCAGGGCCGTGCCGATGGTGCTGAGCGCGGGCATGACGGCGTCGATGGCCAGGGCCGCCGCGGCGGTCATCAGGCTCATTAGAAGGACGAACTCTTTAAAGGAGGGGTGGGGTGTCTGCGGTTTCATTCTAACCTTTTTACCACGGATCGGCTTCAGGCTCGGCCGGTGCGACGCTTCGGGGGAACGCTTTCAGCTTCAGGCATCGTAGAACGCGGTGAACGCGTCGAGGGGAACTCTTGGCGTCCGGTAGCCGTTGATGGGGGCCGTCTTGTCCTCGTAGCCCAGGGCCATGCCGCAGAGCAGGGTCTTGTCGCCGCCGATGCCCAGCGCCTCGCGGACGATGTCCGGGTATTCGGCCAGGGCGGCCTGCGGGCAGCTGCCCAGCCCGAGGGACGTTGCCGCGAGCATGACGGACTGCAGGAACATGCCGTAATCGAGCCAGGAACCCTTTTCCAGGGCGGCATCGATGAAAAAGTAAAGTACGACGGGGGCGTCGAAGGCCCTGTAGTTGGCTTTCCACTGTTCGGCCTGTGCCGCTTTGTCCTCTTTGGCAATGCCCAGCGTCCGGTACATCAGCAGGCCCGTCTCTTTGCGCCGGCTCCGGTAGGGCTCCTCCCACTGCTGCGGGTAGTAGCTATAGTCCATGCGGGCTTTCTCGCCCGCTTCGAAGGCCCGGATGATCTTTTCTTCGATCTGCTTCTTTCTGCTGCCGCCGACGACGCAGACGCTCCACGGCTGCATGTTGACGCCGGAGGGGGCATGCTTTGCGTGTTCGAGTATCGAGATGACCGTCTCTTTGTCGACCGCTTTGTCGCGGAAAGCCCGCACCGATCTGCGTTCGAGGAGTGCATCCAATGTATCCATTTCCGTCCTTTGGCATCTTAAGAGCAAAGCATAGCGTTTAAAAGGCAATTAACAAGAAGGGCGCAGGTGTCGACAGGTGACCTGCGCCATTGAAAGAAGGTGGCTAGGGTAGGACGCTGCAGCCGAGCCGATAGAGGCGGTACCCCTTGGCGTGCAGCGTGTCGTGGCGGCTCTCGAAGTCCCAGCGCACCCACTCCCACAGGGCCTTTCTGCCGCCGCCTACATTGACCCAGAGGGCGTTGTAGCGCAGTTCGCCGTCGGCGCCGAGGAAAGCATTGAGGCGTTCCGGACGGTACCCTTTCGCGTTGTACTCGGTGTACAGCTTGTCGAAGTCGGCGCGTTTCCAGGCCCAGACGGCGGGACGGTCCTCGTCCGACTTGATCCAGACGGCGTTGTAGCGCTCCTCTCCGTCAGGGTAGACGAACGTATTGATATCGATCAGGCGGAAGCCTTTGTCATGGTACTCGGTGTACAGCTTGTCGAAATCGGCGCGTTTCCAGGCCCAGACAGCGGGCCGGTCTTCGTGCGATTTGATCCAGATGGCGTTGAAACGCTCAATGCCGTCGGGGAGCATGAAGGCATTGAGCGACGCCAGCCGGTACCCTTTCGCGTAGTACTCGGTGTAGAGCTTGTCGAAATCGGCGCGTTTCCAGGCCCAGACGGCGGGCCTGTCGTCGTGCGATTTGATCCAGACGGCGTTGTAGCGCACCTCGCCGCCGGGCAGGACGAAGGCGTTGAGTTCGTCCAGGCGGAACCCTTTTGCATCATACTCTTTTTTCAGTCTGTCGAAGTCGGCCCGTTTCCAGGCCCAGATGACGGGACGGTCTTCGTCCGATTTGATCCAGACGGCGTTGTAGCGGTCATGGCCCACCGGCAGCTGCTGCAGGTTTTTGCGCCAGGTTGTCAGCGATGCGTGGATGATGGCCCGCTGCTGCGGCGTGATCCGTGCCCGCGTCTGCCCGGTGGTGTTGCCGGGAAGGTAGGGACACTGCGCCGTGTAGCTCATGACGTTGTCGCGCGGCGGTGTCGCGGTAAAGTCCCTGCCGCAGTAGTCCGAGTGGACGGTGAACGTACCGGCCCCGATGCAGGGGTTGGCGGTGGCAGAGGGCAGGTCTGTCCCGAAGAGCGCCTGCATGTACAGTGTGGCGCCCGGATCGCCTGAGGTATCCGTCAGGGTATCCATATCCCAAACGAGGTCCGCGATGTTTTCGGGGACGTTTTTGGGGTCGGGATAGTGCTGCCGGCAGTAGTCGTCGAGCTGCTGCGTCGCGACGGCCATTGTTTCGGGGGAGTCGTTGCGCATGGTATGGGTCAGGTCGAAGTAGTGGCCGAGCTCATGGGCCAGAAAGACGTGGGGTGCCTGGGCGGGGGTAGGACCGCCGGCGTAGACCATGACGCCCAGCGTTCCCGTCGCCGCCCACGGGCTGAGCGCGACAAAGTTCATATCTTTGTGCGAGAAACCGCCGCCGCCTTCGTCGACAATGTCGCACGCCTTCGAGTACCGGACATACTCGCTGCCTTTGAAGAGGTAGGTACAGCCGTTGCTTTCGCGCCACAGGGCCGCCTGGATGCCCTGTTCGAATCCCTCCGGGAGACCGCGCCAGTTGTCTCTGATGGCCTGCGGGTAGCCCGGGTCTACTCCTGCACTGACGCTTGAGAAGCGGACGTATTCGTCATTTTTAAAGAAATAGATCTGACCGGTGGGTTTGTAGTAGAGCGCGGCATCGATCCCCTGTTGGAATGAGGGCGGGAGGCCCGGCCAGTGGTCGGCGATGGGCTTGGGATAGCCCGGGTCGACGCCGGCACTGACGCTTGTGAAACGGACGTATTCGCTCCCTTTGAAGAGGTAGACGCAGCCGTTACTCTCCCGCCAAAGCGCGGCATCGATCCCCTGCTGAAAGGAAGCCGGTAGGCCCGGCCAGTGGTTCGCGATGGGCTTGGGGTAACCCGGGTCTACTCCTGCACTGACGCTTGAGAAGCGGACGTATTCGTTTCCTTTGAAGAGGTAGATCTTGCCGTTGTCCTGCCGCAGCAGGGCGGCGTCGATCCCCTGCTTGAACGCGGCGGGGAGTCCGGGCCAGTTCCCGTCAAGCGGTTTGGGGTAACCCGCATCGACTGGCACCCTGATGGCGGTCCGGCGGCGGACGTAAATGACGATCTTGTCGGGGTAGTGCTTGGCCGCATAGCTGTAGGCCGCATGCTGCGAAGGGCTCAGGCGGTAACCGGCGAAAGCAGGGTCCGGGTGCGGGATCGTCGCCTCTGCATCGGGGCACTCCATGCTCCAGTCCGCCACACGGTTGATCAGCGTATTGTTGAGGGTGCTGATCTTCTGCAGAATCAGCCTGATGCCCACATCGGGTTCGTAAATGGCATTGGTATCCTCGATCAGCGCCCTGATCGTGTCGTCTGAAAATGCGTCGCCTGCATAGTGCGAGCCGTCGTCATCGGCGAGCTTGATGACGACGACGGGCAGTCTGATCAGCTCCGTGCTCATTGTTTTGTTCCTCCTCCTGTTTCTGTCCGACCGGCGAGGGTGGACATCTGCATTAAACTATAGGACTTTATTAATTAAAAGATACTGCGAAATAATATTTCTAATTGGTATTTTTGATCTTTAGGCAGTGTGATACCTATGCCTGGTTTGAACGGAGTTTCGTTACACTATGGCAAAAGAAAAAGGACCCGTTTGACCTACGACACGGCCATAATCGGCGCCGGCATCAACGGCTGCGCGACGGCGTATTTTTTGACGCAGGGGGGCGAGAAAGTCGCCCTGATCGACCGCGAAGGGATCGCCGCTGGCGGCAGCGGTGCGGCAGGGGCTTTCGTTTCGCCCAAGTTCTCCAAGGGCGGCCCGCTCAAGATGCTGATGGAGGAGAGCTACCTATTCTCGCTCGATTTTTACGAGCGCCGTTTCCCCGAGCTGATCCGCATCGCACCCCTGATCCACTTCGCCAAGTACGAGGACGAGAACGAAAAGGTGAGGGCATTCAAAGAGACGACGGCGCTGCCGATGCTCGCTTCGATGCCGGAAGCGCCCCTGACAGAGGAGACGGAGGCGTTCGAACACGTTGTCCTGGCCCGCAGCGGGCTGGTCAACGCCCAGGGAGTCTGCTCGCGGCTGGCGGAGGGTTCTGACTTAATATTGGATGATATTAATATCATAAAATATGATGACGGAATCTGGTCGGTCGGAACGATCCGCGCGAAGAAGGTCGTTCTGGCGACGGGCGCATACCGGCCCGTCGTTGCGATGCCGCATATCGCGCTGCGGGCCATCTGGGGGCACCGCGTCGACATCAGGACGGCGACGCCGCTGCCGTGCCATCTGCACCAGTACGTCTCCATTGCCGCGACCGGCGCGAACGGGGAGGGTGCCATCGGGGCGACGCACGACGTGCACTATGATCCGCAGACAGCGACGGAGCCCTATGATTATGCTGCAGGGCGTGCGGAACTGCTGCAGAAGGCGGCCAAAACAGTCAGGCTGGAAAATATTGAAGTCCTCCAGGACCACACGGGGCTGCGTTCGGGTTCCAACGACTATTACCCGCTGGTCGGAAGGGTCGCCGACGCCGAGGCGTCGCTGCAGGCGTTTCCGGGGCTTGCAAAAGGTGCCAAAACCGACGCGGCGTCGCTCGTCTACCACCCCGGGATCTACATGATCAACGGCACGGGCGGCTACGGCTTCGTCATGGGACCTCTGCTTGCCCGCACCCTCGCCGAGTCGCTGCTGGAAGGAAAGCCGCTACCCGAGGCGCTGGACCCGACCCGTTTCCTCTACCGCTGGGCGAAACGCGCCGGAAAGTGATCTGCTACAATAGGGCTATGAAAACGTTCCTTCCGTTTATCGCGGCGGCGGCATTGATGCAGGGGTGCGGGAGCAACAGCTCCGCGGACGCCTTCCATCAGCCCTCTGCCGCGCTGTGCGATGCCAGCAAGAGCCTCGGCGACGGGACACTGCTCTGTGCCGTGCGCCCCTCGCGTCTCAACCCTGCCGCCCGCGACCAGTTCGGGACGGCGACACTGCTGGACCAGCGGCTGGGATTCGGATACCACAGCGCTGTTTTCCCGCCGGAGGGAAGCAGCGTCAAAGGGGTTTACGTGCATATGGTCGGGACCTTCGGCCGTCCCTATAACCAGGAGAACGGAGCCTTCTCTTCCGAGACCTTTATGCACGAAGCGGCGCAGAACGGTTTCGTCGTGCTGAACGTTGCCTACCACAACCGCTACCTTGTCAACGGCACGACCGAGTGCGGCGGCCACCCCGAGGTCAACAACTGTGCGGGGAAGGTAAGAGAGGAGAAGCTGACCGGCGAGGACCTCTCGACCGTCGTCGATGTACCCGCAGCCGACGCCGTCATCCCGCGCCTGCTACGCCTCGTCGCGTATTTCGAAGCCAGCGGGTTCCATTTCCCCGTGACGGTCGTCGGCACAGACGGCGTGGCGTGGGAAAACCTTTATGCCGGCGGCCATTCGCAGGGGGCGGGGCAGGCGCTCTACCTCTCAAAGTACTTCGGCGCAGGGCATGTCTGTATGCTCGCAGGCATTTACGACGTGCCCGACGATGTGCCCGCTGCGGGAACGGTCGCCGACTGGATCACCGACACGTCGCCCTTTGCCGATCCCGCCCGCATCCGCGCTATCACGGCTACGGACGACCCCTCCTACAGCGATTTCGTCTATACGTACGGCCAGCTCGGTCTGCAGTGGAAATCCTTCTATGCTGCGACATACCACGATGCCGAGGGTACTGCTATCGGCGCCCACGAAGCGGCGGTGGATGACCCGGTTTACGCCCCGCTGCGGCAGCGTGCCTGCTTCGAGACCGACAGTTTCGAGGACCTTCCGTGACGGTTGTTCTGACGGTCATCGGCGTGATCGTGCTGCTTTGGGGTGTGCTTTTTCTGCTGTGGCCGCGGCTGGTTTTCGCCCCTGTTTATTACCCCAAACGTGACGCGTTCCACCTGCACCCGGAGCGCTTCCGGGGGCTCGAGCAGGTGCGCGGCGGCAACGTCGTGCTGGAAGGCATCGTGTACGAGCCGGAGTCGCCCCGCAGCACCGTCTTTTATTTCGGCGGCAAGGAGCAGGACAGCGTGGCGCTGGTCAGTAAGCTCAGCGAGCGTTTCCCCGACTGGCGTATCATCGCGTTCAACTACCGCGGTTACGGCCGCAGCGGCGGAAGGCCGGGCGAACGCGTTCTGCTCGAGGATGCCGTTGCGCTGGTGGCCTATGCCAAAGAGCGTTTCGGCCCGCTGATGCTGATGGGCTACAGCCTCGGCGGCAGCGTGGCCGCCTATGCCGCTTCGCGCACCGACGTGACGCGGCTCATCCTTGTCGCACCTTTTTACGATATTCCCTCCCTCGCGCGCCGCAGGGTGCCTTTCTTCCCGGGGTGGCTGATGCGCTGCCGTTTTGAGACGGCCCGTTATCTCGGCGGCGTCAGCGCACCGGTAAGCATCTATGCCAGCCGGGACGACGAGATCGTGCCGCTTGAGCAGAGCCTTGCGCTGAAGGAGAAGGCGCCGTTGTTAGCTGTCCATAAAGTATACAGCGGGTACAATCATGCAGAAATACTCGGCAGCGAACGTTTCATCGCCGACGTCTCAAAGGTGTGCTGATGGCAAAAAATGCAGTCATATTGCTTAATATGGGAGGCCCGAACGACCTCTACGAGGTTCAGACCTTCCTGCATAACATGTTCAACGACCCCAACATTCTGACGATGAAGAGCGACCTGCTGCGCCGCTTCATTGCCAGCGTCATTACCTCGAACCGCACGAAGAGCGCGCAGGAGGTCTACCAGAAGCTCGGCGGTAAATCGCCCATTGTCGGCATTACGAAGCAGCTCGTTGCGGCGCTGCAGGCGAAACTGGGCGAAGACGTTATCGTCGATTTTGCCATGCGCTATACACCGCCCTTTGCGGACGTTTCCATCGAACGTCTGAAAGCGGAAGGGGTGACACACGTCTACCTGATTCCGCTCTACCCGCAGTACTCGACGACGACGACCAAGTCTTCCCTGGAGGATTACGAAGCTCGGATGCATGCATTGGGGCTGAAGGCTTTGGTGACGGAGATCAAGCATTTTTACACCAGTGCGACCTACAACGCGGTCATCATCGACCGTATCCGCGAGGCGATGGCCGGGGCGGACGCGGGGGCGTTTGAACTGATCTTCTCCGCGCACGGGCTCCCGCAGAAGATTGTCGACAAGGGCGATCCGTACGAACATCACGTGACCGAACACGTCGCGCTGCTGAAGCCGATGCTCGAAGCGGCGGGACTCGCCTTTGCCGACATCCATATCGCCTACCAGTCAAAGGTCGGCCCGCTGAAGTGGCTGGAACCCTCCCTGGAGCAGAAGCTCGAAAGCCTGGAGTGCAAAAAGGTGCTTGTTTTTCCGATCGCCTTTACGATCGACAACTCCGAGACCCTCTACGAGCTCGATATGGAGTACCGCGAAGTGGCCGAGGAGCTGGGGTACGAGGATTACCGCGTCGCCGCCTGTCCCAACGACCACCCGCTCTTTGTCGAGGCGCTGGCGTCGCTCTATGCGAAAATGCGTTCCTGAAAACTCAAAGCACTGAAATCAAAAAGATGTGAATGGTGGCGCGCAAAAAGCGCGCAGGAAAACGAATAGGTTAGAGGGTTGTTTTGAAGCTTTCGATGGCGGCCATCGTTTTGTGCAGCGTCGCGGCGAAGGCGTCCGCCAGTTTGACGTACTCATCGACCCGGTTGATGAGTACCGCCTCGCGAAGTGTTTCCGCCGCCTCGGCAAGGGCGTCGGCCCCGATATTGGACGCGACACCCTTGACGTCGAGCATGAAGGCGACGAGCTTGGTATCGTCGTTGGCCCGGAGGTAGCTGCGGACAAGATTGTCGGCCTGGTTGTAGGAGGCGACGAACTCATCGAGGATCTCGGCGTACATCACTTTGTCGCCGGCACAGATGTCCAGACCCACTGCGGCGTTGAGCGCCGTATCCGCCCCGTGGGTTTTCAGTTCCGGAAGCGCCTCTTCCTCCTCGTCTTCAACCGCTTCCGACGCAAGGTTCAGGTACTGGTACATTACCGCATAAAGGGCATCGACACGCAGCGGCTTGGCCAGCTGCTCCTCCATGCCCGCTTCGCGCATCTTGCGGATATCATCGGCCCCGACGTCCCCGCTCAGCGCGACAACCGTTATAGCGTCAAAACGCGGGTCCTGACGAATGGCTTGTGTTGCTTCGAAGCCGTCCATGACCGGCATGTGGGCATCCATCAGGACCATGTTGTAGTTGGGGTTTTCGTTGAGCATATTCAGGGCTTCCCGGCCGTTGTTGGCGATGACGATCTCCATCCCGCTCCCCTCCAGAAGGCGTGAGATCACCTTCTGGTTGATCAGGTTGTCTTCGGCGATCAAAAGACGGTTGCCGGCGAATTCAGCCAGCCGCTCTTTGGTGACGGAGCCCAGGTCCGCCGGCAGTTCACGTTTTTTGCGCGTGACGGTTTCCGCAGGGGTGACCGGAGCGGCCGGAACTTCCAGCGCTGCTTCAGGTGCTTCCTGGGCAGCTTCCGGCATCTCCTCTTCAAAGGTTTCGAATACGACCGGTGCCGGCTCCTCGGCCGCTTCCTCGTAGAACGGGGTCTCTTCGATCTTGACGGCCGGTTCGGGTTTGAACTCCTCTTCTATCGGCGCGGTCTCGGGTGCCTCCGGCGCTTCGGCGGCTGTTTCCGTTTCAGGGACGTGCTCGGCGGCCGAAGAGGCGGTGAACTTCTCCGCAAGCTCTTCGAAATCCGCTTTTTCATGCTGCGGGAAAAGATCGGAAGGCTGGCGTTTGCGGCGGGCGATATAGAGCAGGATCAGCAGGGCGACGAGTGCCAGTATGATGCTGTACAGCAGCATTGAGGAGGTGCCGTCGAGGGGCGGTTCGGGCAGATCGCTGCTGGCAGTAACCTCCGTGGAGGCGACAGGGGCGGGCACCGTGTCGACAATCGCGGTGGCCGGCCCCTTCGGTGCCGGTGTCACGGTTGCGGGTACGGGTGCCGCAGCTGCGGGGAGCGGTTCGGGGGTTCCGACGGCCGGAGTCTCCGCGACGACATCGGTTTCATCAACGACGAAGATGCCTTCCTCCTCCTGGACAGGGACCGGTGCCGCGGCAGGTGCGGTTCGTGCCTCTGCGGTGACGGCGGTGCGGGTGACATAGTAGGCGTCGGGTACAACACCCTTCACAGACGTCATCACAGCGTGAAGATCCGTTTCGTCCGTGAAGCCGGTCAGTTCGGAGCGGTAGAGCCCTTTGACCTGCTCGACGGTGAAGCTGAAGCGCGCTTTGTTGAGCAACGCAGCGACGGCTTCGTCCTGCATCAGGTGATTTTTCACCTCGGCAATGCGGGCCTGGGCGGCATCGGCGCTGCTGAACGCACCGACGGAAATGGCCTGGTTGAGTGCGGCAAATGCCCCGGCGGCCAGGAGCATAACGGCAACAAGAAGACGACGTAACTGTAACATAATCCCATCCTTCTGACACGGGGAGCGGGAGCTCCCCGGTAGATATTGTTACTATTGTAGCGTGTTAATTTTAATTGGCAACTTTTTTCGTCAATTGCCCGAAAGGACGCAGCAGAAGGATGAGTTTTGGTAGCAGCAGGAGGTCCGCGACGATTGCCATGAACATGACGAGTACGGTCAGAAGGCCGAAGTAGATCGTCGGGATGAAGACCGAGAGTACGAGGATGACGAAACCGATCATGATGGCCGCGGAGGTGTAGCTCATCGCGTAGCCGATACTCTCGTGGGAACGGTGCATCGCCGCGACGTAGTCGCCGTCTTTGGCGAGCTCAATCCGGAAACGGTGGATATAGTGGATGGTGTCGTCGACCGCGATCCCGATACTGATGGCGGCGATGGTGATGGTCATCATATCCAGCGGGATATCCGACCACCCCATGACCCCGAAAACCGTTCCGACCGGCACGAGGTTGGCGATGATGGCGACGACGGCCGTCTTGAAGGAGCGGAAGAGCGCCCAGAACATCAGGAACAGCAGGACGGCCATCACCCCGAGCGTGGCGATCTGCGACTCAAAGAGGCTCTGGAGCATATTGTTGTAGAGCACCATCAGGCCGGAGATGTGCAGATGCTCCGGCGGGATGCCGACCTCGTTGATCAGGCCGTCGTGAAGCTCCTTTAACAGGTCGGCACGGCGCAGGTCGGCGTCGGAGTCGATGATGCGCAGGGCGAAACGGGCCTGGTCGTGTTCGATGCTGACGTAGGGCTTGAGAATGATGTCGGCGAATTTCGCGGGCATTTCGTTGTAGAGGAGGGCCAGTTCGAAGTTGTCGAGTTCGCGGCCGTTGTTAAGGGTGCGGCCGACTTCGAGCATGGTGCCGAGGGAGAGGACTTTGCCGACGTGCGGCACGTTCTCCAGCCATTCGTGCACCCGGCGCACGACCTGCATGCGGCTGTCGGTGAACCAGTACTGGGCGCCCTGTGCCTCGGCATTGAACTCTTCGGCAAATTCGTCGAACTCGTCAAAACCGTCGGAGCTGCCCGAACGCTCGGCAACCGTCTCGGCCGCGGGGGCCTGGGGCAGGTCGATGGTAATGTCCAGCGGTGTCGTCCCGCCGAGCTGCCGGTCGATGACGGACATCCCCTGGAAGATCTCCGTCGAGGGCTTGAAGTAGTTGATGAAGCTGTTCTCGACGACGAGCCGCTGCGCCCCGGTAACGGAGTAGGCGATCAGTGCCACGCTAGCAATGAGCGTCAGGGCGCCGTGGCGTTCGGTGAAGGTCGCCAGGATCTTGGTGACGGAGAACTCTTTGTCAAAGGTTGTCTTGGGCTGTTTGCGCTTGAGCAGGACGTTGACGGCCGGGAAGAGCAGGTAGGTGATGATCAGGGAGACGCTGATCCCGATGCTCATCATCCAGCCCAGTGCAATGATCGGTTTGATCCCCGAGAGCATCAGCGAGGCAAAACCGGCAATCGTCGTAATGATGGCGAAGAAGGTCGGTTTGGACATGGAGAGGGTACTTTGGAGTACCAGCTCTTTTTCGGTGGCCGAAGGTTTGGCGAGGGCGAGTTCGCGGTAGCGTACGATCAGGTGAATGATGATGGAGATCGTAATGATGAGCTGCAGGGAGATGAAGTTTGACGAGATGACGGTGATCTCGAACCCGAGCATCCCCAGCAGCCCGACCGTGATCCCGATGGAGAGGGCGGAGATCAGCACCGGCAGGGCGACCCACCGTTTTTGGCGGAAGACCGTCCAAAGCACGAGGATCAGCAGTGCCAGGACCGCCACGCCGTAGGTTTTGAGGTCGCGTTTGACGAAGGTGACCATGTCGTCGGCGATCATCGTCACACCGCCGAGGAAGAGCTCCCCGGCGGTGTCGTGCGTGCGCAGGGTGTCGCGGACGGCCAGGATCATGCGGTGGTCACGTTCGCGGGCGATGTCGCGGTAATCCTTGAAGGCGGCGGTCGCATCCGCAAGCTGGGTTTCGCCCTCCGCGGTAAGGCTGCCGTTGTCATCGGCCGCGCGCAGCGCGTTGAGATGGTCGAGCAGCTCGTAGTAGCGGTCGTCGCGGACGAGGTTGACCTGCAGGGCCGTTGTCTTGAGGTCCGGGCTGACGAGGTTGGAGACATAGAGCGGGTTATGCTTGAACTCCTCGCGGGCCAGCGTCAGGTTTGCATCGCCCGCCGCGATCGAGGGGATCTTCTCGAGCAGCTCTTTGACGGGTTTCGGGGGGCTCTCCAGGAGCGGCACGTTCAAGATGGAGTTGACGGAGTCGACCCCTTCGATCTTCAGGAGCGCCGCAGCGAGGGTCCGTATGTCTTCAAGGGTCCGCGGGGCGAGCAGGTCGGCTTCGGGCGTGTAGGTGATGACGAGGAAGTCCTGGCCGCGGTAGCGTTTGGCGACGAGGCGGGAGTAGGCGAGGTCCTTGTCGTTTTCAAGCAGGAGGGTTTCGGCCGAGGCGTCAACACTGAGTTTGACGGCCTGTGTTCCCATCACTGCCGCCGTCAGCAGCACGATGGCGATGACGAGCCACGGGTGGCGGAAAACGAAACCGGTATAGAAGCGTTTAAGCATCAGGCTGTGGCTGGCGCAGCTTGATGAGGAGCTGCTCTATCGAACCGTTCTCGAGTTCGCCGGCAAACTGGCTGCGGTAGGACTGGATGATACTGACACCCAGGACGTCGACGTCGTAGATGAGCCACCCCTCTTTGGCATGGTAGAACTTGTAAAGCACCTCTTTCTTCTCGCCCTTTTCGACGATATAGCTGTTGAGATAGATGCGGTTCTTGACCTCCTGTGGTGTTTCCAGGGTGATCACCTCGTCCTTATAGAGGTCGAGCTTGCTCATATAGAAGTCCTTGATGCGGCGTTCGAAGAGCACGACGTACTCTTTGCGCTGCGCGGGGGTCGCCTCTTGCCAGCCGCTTTTGCCGAGGCTGAGTTTTGCCATCAGTACAAAATCGAAATAGGGGTCCATCTCGGTTTCAATGGCGCTGTTGCGTTCGGTTTTGCTCAGATTGTGGTCGTTAAGGATCGACAAAACGACATCGACCTTCTGGCGCATAACGCTGCCGATCTCGTTGGCTTCCATGGCGGCTGCGGAGAGCGGCAGCAGCAGGGAGATGAGGACAAGATAGAACAGTTTTTTCATAAGGTTACTCCGATATCAGTTTGTTGCGGTTCTGCTCGTAGGCATCGCGCATAAAGGGGTAGAAATCCAGGGCTTCCCTGCGGATCTGCAGGTACTCCTGTTTGTAGAGGGAGAACTTGTTGAAACGCTTGGCGCCGACCAGTCCCCACCCCTCGTATGTATTGCGGGGAATATTATACGTTCTCGGCTCCACGTAGTAGACAGGGTTGACGTAGAAATCGAGCAGATCGCCGGTGATGTCGCGCAGGTTGCTCGGACCGAAGAAGGGAAGGACGATCGGCATGCCGTTCCCGACGCCGTAATGGCCCAGGGTCTGGCCGAAGTCCTCGACATGGGGTTCCACGCCGATCTGCATGGCCGTATCGAACATCCCCGCGAAGCCGAAAGTGGAGTTGATGATGAAACGCCCGGTCTCGCTCAGCGCGTACTCGAATTTGAGCTGCAGGAGGTTGTTGACCAGGCTGACGGGGTAATAGAGGTTGTTGAAAATATTGTTGATGGAGACCCGGATCGGTTCGGGCAGGATGAAATTGTAGGTACTGATGACCGGATCGAGGAGGTAATCGAAGAGGGTGTTGTTAAAGCCGGTCATCCAACGGTTGTACCCTTCGAGCGGGTCATAGACCGGTTCCGCGGCCACATCCGTAAACTCATCTTCGAAGCCCCCGATGTCAAAGCCGTCGTCGAAGACCTCGTCTTCGGGACCGGAGAGGTGTGCAAGGGGGCCGATCTGGTCTGACGGGGCGGGTGCGGCCGATGCTCCCTCCTGGGAATAAAGCAGCGAAAACCCCAATATCATCGTTAAAAACAGTCTTTTCATAAATTTCACGATTGTACCCAAAATGTTTAAATATGTCACTGCAATTTGATACAGAAACGTCACGTAATACGCCCCGGAAAACGGCTTCGCTATAATAGCGCGAAATCACCGGTAGGGAAGAAAAACATGCGTATTGTGATCTTTGACATGGACGGAACGCTGATCGATTCGCAGCAGGACATCACCTGTTCCATCAACCATGTCCGCGCCGTGAACCATGCGCTGCCGGCGGTAGAGAGCCGCAGCGTCGTCGAGTGGATCAACCGTCCCCTGCGCAACCTGCCCAAACTTTTTTACGGAACGGAGACCTACGAGGCGCGCGACCGCGAGCTGTTCGAGGCCCACTATCATGAGCAGTGCATCAAGAACCCCGTCCTTTATCCGGGGATAAGGGAAACGGTCGAGACGCTGCACGCAGGCGGGGTTCGGCTTGCCGTGGCGACGAATGCCCCGAGCAGCTTTGCGACGCGGATGATCACCCATCTCGGCCTGGCGGGATACTTTGAGCATATCGTCGGTCCGGATATCGCCGGGGCGTCGAAGCCCGATCCGGCGATGCTGCACCTGATCCTTGATACGCTCGGATTCCATGCGGGAGAGCACCGGGCATGGATGGTAGGCGACAACAGCAAAGATATCGATGCGGCACGACAGGCCGGTATCACCGGCATCTTTTCCACCTGGGGCTTCAGCGCGGAGGGCGAGGGCGACATCGTCATCGAACACCCTGCAGCGCTGCTTGAGATTGTCTGAAATGAAGCCGTTCGTTCTGCTGCTGCTTCTGCTCGCGTCGCTGCAGGCCGCAGAGCGCACCCGCGTCATGATGGGTACTTTTGCCACCGTCTCCGTACCGGATGCCGGGGCCGGGTGCATCGACAGGGCCTTCTCGGCGATGACCTTCGTCGAGAAGGCGCTCTCATCCTACGACCCCGCCGCGGAGGTCTACCGTCTCAACCGCGATAAAACGCTGGCGATCTCGCCGGCGCTCTATGATGCCCTGCAGAGCGCGGAGCGTTACTACGTACAGAGCAGCGGTTATTTCGATATCACCATCGGCGCCCTGAGCCGCGGGGCCTACCGTTTCGGCGAGAAGGAGCGGCTGCCGGGCAGGGCGGAAATCGCCGGACTCCCGATCGGCCTGAAACTGCTGGAGTTCAATACGACGACCGCGAGGCTCGCACCCGGCGCCATGCTCGATTTCGGCGGTTTCGGCAAGGGGGTGGGGGTCGATGCCGCCGTCACTGCGCTGCGTCAGTGCGGGGTGCGCGAGGGCACCGTGGCGCTCAGCGGGGATATCCGCTGCATCGGCCGCTGCCTCCTGGCGATCCAGGACCCCTTCTCGGAAAGGACGCTGATGGCCTTCGAGAGCGTGGCCCCGGAAACGGGGATGAGCACAAGCGGCGACTACCGGCGCTTTATCGGGGATAAAAGCCATAACCACCTGATCGACCCCAAAACGCGCACCCCCGAGCGCAGCTTCGCCTCGATCACCCTTGTCGGTACCGTCCGAAGCGGGGACCTTGACGCCTGGACGACGGCAGCGGCCGTGATGCCGCCGGAGAAGAGCGTCGCCTTTTTGCGGACGCTGCCCGTGGGCTATGTCCTGATCTACAATGACGGTACAATGGTCAAAAGCGACAACCTGTCGCACTACCTGAGGGCGTTGGAGGCAAAGCATGAAGACGATTGATAAGATGCTGCACCCGGAAGAGGAGATCCTGGTGGCCGCGGAGATTTCAAAGACCTTTTATAACGGCATCCTCTCCCTGTACGGGCTGGGGGCTTTGCTGCTGTTCATCGGCTACGAGTACGAGATCGGGGTGATCGGGCTGGTGTTGATTCTGCGCACCTTTTACATGCACCTGCAGGAGATCCGGGAAAAGAAACACTACCACTGCGTCCTGACCCCCAAACGTCTCATTATTCACAAGGGGTTCAGAAACCGTGAGATCATCCCGATCAACCTCGAAGAGATCCGGACCATCTATATCAAACCCTACAATGAACGGTTCAAAAACCGCATCGACGTGGGGACGCTGGAGGTGCTGACGACCTCGGGCGGCCGCTACGTCATCAGCCACATCAAAGCCCCTTTTGCCTACCACCGCGCCATTATCGGGGATGTCGTGGCGGCAACAAGCTATGCCAAAAAGCGTAATACAGCAGCTGAAGCATGAGCAGGGTGCCCAGCAGGCTGAGGGTGATGTAGGCGGCGAGTTTCACCCAGACCCATGATGCGGCGCCCGAAGCGATAATGTAGCCGCCGGCGATGTCGAGCAGGGCGGCGGCGAAAAGGGCGAGTGCAAGGTAAAGCGTGCGCCGTTTGGCACGTGCGGGCGCGAAGAGCATAAAATGCGCACCGACCATGATAAAAAGCCCCATTGCACCCAGGTGCGGGACGGCGCTCTCCAGGAGGCCGTAGGGGCTTTTGCCCGGGACGGTGTCACTGCCCAGATAGTAAAGCTCTATGCCCTGCACGGAGAAGCCGATCTTGCTGGCAAAGAGCGCAGCGGCCGAGGCCAGCAGCAGCAGGCCGAAGAGGGCGAAATAGGTGATGGCGAATCGGTAGGCGCGCTGCATCAGGGCTTCTTGAGGACGTTCAGATAGAGCAGCGAGGCGGAGGCCATGAAAAGTGCCGCGCCGTGCCAGGTCCAGAAAGCCCCCAGCCACGGCAGCAGATAGGCGTCTCCCCTGTAATAGGCCAGCGCGAACAAAACGACGTCCGCAACGGCGGCGATCATCGCCAGGTTGATCACGACCGCGGCGATGCGCTTGAGCGGGCAGAGGCGCGCATAGACGGCGGAGAGGGTCAGCAGGGTCATCATCATGAAAAAGATGTCGCTGTGCAGGAGCTCGAGCACGAAATGCTCGCTGACAGGGTCGATGAACTCCGCTTCGTTACCGTAGAGGGTGTTGGAGAGGCGCTCGCGGTCGAGGCCGATATGGTCGCGTTTGAGGAAGGCGTCGGCGACGAGGAAGCTCCCCGCAAAGAGGAGCAGGCCGTTGAGCAGCGGACGCATCAGCGCATCGCTGCGCAGGTCCTTGACGAGGGTGAAGCGCATCAATGCTTCCTGATAACGGTCTCGAAGAGCGCCAGGGCCAGGCGGGCGCCGTCGGTCACGTTGCGCGCGCTCAGCGTCGCCCCGCTGATGGTCGGGATGTCTTTGCCGACGCGCAGCGTCGCGTTGGCGTCCTTGCCCTTGAACTGCTCGAGATAGGTGTTTTGCGGCATGTACTCCGGCGGTTCGTTAAAGGCAACGATTTCGATGGCGCGGATCGTGCCTTCGGGGGCGATCATGTAGAGCACCGTGGCATCTTTCTGGCGGACCTGGCGCGTGATGAGCACCCCGTACCCGACGGCCTTGCCGTCGATTGCTGCGGTATAAAAACGGTAGATCTTCGTCTCGAGCTTGAGTTTGGCAAGCTTGGTGACGGCGGCGGCCTGTTCACTGTTGATCAGTTTATTTTTCTTCGTCACTTCACTCTGGGCACCGAAGGCGTGCTGCATCGCTTCGATGGGCGAAATGAGCGGCGCGGCTTCTGCAGCGGCACAGAGGAAAAAGACGGTTATTATCAGATTTTTCAGCATGGATCTCTCTTGTAAACGGATTATCAAACCCCTGGGATAAGGGGGCTTGATGATCGGTTCGGCAAAAAATTATAACACACGACGGCAACGGCGAACCCCGGGAAGCAGGAGGGAGAAACCTGCATGCCGGGCTCTCCCGCGAAAGCCGTTTTAGAAAACGAAGCCCATCGCGACGCTGATGACATTGTAGTCCTCGAGGGCGCTGTCGTGGTAGTCGGTCATGGCGTAGTCGGCTTTCAGGACGACCTGCTCGTGCGGGAAGAAGTTCACGCCGACGGTCGTGTTGGTCTGCTCGAGGTCGGGGCGCGTGCCGCCGGCGACGGAGGAGACGGGGTCGTAGTTCTCATACTGGACAAAGACCGGCAGGCGGTAGCGCGTGGAAAGCGTCGCGAGCACGTCGTACTCTGCATTGACGTAGTACCCTTCCGCACCGTCCGCCGCTTCGGCCCAGATCTTCTCCGCATCGGAGACGCTGGTGGCCGTGTAGAGCCCTTTGAGCTTGAAGCCCGCTTTTTCATACTGGCCGTGGAAGTCGTACATAAAGGCGTTTACGCCGCTCGGGCGTCCCTGTGTTGCGGCACCGTAATAGGCGGAAGTCCCCAGGAGCAGGCCGCTGATGCCGCTGTAGTCGACGCGGCCGACGAAGGCGACGCGCTGCATCGGGCCGTTCTCCTCCGAACCGATACGGCCGCTGCGGATCCACTTTTTATTGACGGAACCGGGCATATTGTTGTCATTGTTCAGCGCCAGGGCGTTGATGATCCCGGCCGTATAGCTCAGCCCGATGTCGCTGAAGCTCCCGTAGGCGAGGATACCCGTCTCATGCCAGGTGGACGGGATCAGGTATTTTTCGACGTCCGGGCGCTGCACCGTATTGAAGAGCGTCGGTTCATGGCGCTGGTTGATGAGCCCCATCGGTACCAGCAGGTTGCCGACCTGGAGGTTGAACGCCTCGTAGAGCAGGAAGTCGAGGTACATGAACTCGATGGCGATCTCTTCGCCGCCGTGTTCGAACTCGAGCTCGGTGTTGAGAACGATATTGTCGCTGAACTTGTACCCGATATAGGGAACGAAGCGGTAGACGTCCGTATAGGCGTCACCGGCCGCACCGTCGTTGTCCGGCGAAGACCAGAACATTTCGCCGTACCCGCCGATGGAGAGCGGGGACTTGGAGTAGTAGACCTTGGAGGCTGCCGGCCCCATGCCGTTGACGGAGGCGTTCGTGTCGACCGTCGTATAATTGAAGCCGGTCTTCAGATTCGACGTTTCGTCGATCAGGGCATCCGTCTTTTCCTGAAGTTCGGCGATCTGCGCTTTGAGTTCGTCCAGTTCGTTTGCATAGAGTGCCGTGCCTGCCAGGAGGGCAGCTGCCAGTGAAAGTGCGATGTGCTTCATCAAGTTATCCTTTTGACGTGGTGATTGATTCCATGATTTCAAGAATCATTCCCAAAATTATGAGTGAAGTATAGGCGATTTCAGTTCTAAATGTCAATAGATATGACAATCATTATCAAAAATGAAGGATGAAAAACATTTTTGTCACGTTTGGTAACTTTTTGAGAGTGAGTCTCAATTAATGGGAGGAACGCCGGAAGTGATGGACGGGGTACCGTTTTCCTTTTCGGTCTCGCCGTCGGAGCCGCTGTCCAGCATTTTGAGATAGTGGACCGGGAAATCGAGGGTGCGCTTGAGGATGTTGAAGGGGCTGACGATGATATCTTTTGCGATGGTGTTTTCCACCTTCGGGTCACTCAGCGGGCCTGAGACGTTCAGCGTCGTCAGTACGGACTGGTCGTCGCCGACAAGGATGTAGCCGACCAGCGGGATTTTCCGGATATTTTCCGCGGCCCGGGTCTTGACGGTCAGCTGCATCTTGATGCTTTCCGCATTGTAGTCGATGGCACCCTGGCCGGCAAAATCGAGCTCCTTGCTGTCGATCTTGATGTTTGAGATCGACAGCACTTTCTCATGAAACGCGAGTTCGGCGTAGGCGGATCGCACTTTGATCCCGTTGGTCTCATACGAAGGGAGCGAGAAGGTGACGAGGGCGGGAACGGTATTGATAAAGGCAAAGAGATTGTTGAAAAGCACGTAATCGCGTACGGTCGTATCGTTGATCTTGGCCAGACCCTTGAAATCATCCTTTTCTCCGATAAGGTAAAAGTCCAGGGTACCGCCTTTGACTTTGGTGAGGTTGAAAAAGTGGTTCATGAAGTCGTCGTCGAGCCGGTACCCGAAGAGGTAGAACGTTTCGCCTTTTACCTCGAGTTTGGCGCCCCCGTCGGCTTTGTAGAGCTGCCCCTGTATATGGTTGTTGCTGTAGTCGATGGTGATGCGGTCGGCTTTGGCCTTGCGGCCGCCCGGGAAGAGGATCGCCGTATTATTCGCGTCGATATGGATCGTGGTGTTCGATTCGCTCGTATTGTCGTCGCTGCTGAAGTGGTGCTCGCGGTAGAAACGGGTCAGTTCGGGCTGGCTGAATGCGACGCCGTTCGAGCGGATGCGGATTGTATCGCCACGCTCCACCGTGATGCGGTCGTTGATTGTCGATTCAAGCGAGCCGTTCTGCTCGATCTGACCTTTGAACTGATAGGTGTTGACCGGTTTCCCGTCGAAAGCCGTCAGGGCGTAGGGGTAGTCGACGGTGCCTTCGAAGCTGACAGGATAGCCGCCGCTCTCTGACCAGGCGGAGATGGTACTGTCGGTCAGGTTGTAGTCGCGCAGCAGCGGGGAGTGTCGCGTAAAAGCATCGAGGGAGAAAAAATGCAGGCGCCATCCGTGCCCGAGCGTGGAGTAGACCATATTGATCGACGGGATGACGATGTCGTACTCATTATCGATGGGGACGATATAGACGCTGAACTGTTCCATCCCCTGCAGCAGTCTGCCGAGCCCTTCGTCTTCCAGTCGGAATTTCGACACGTTGAGTTCGGTCGCCATGGTGGCCGGCTCAAAGATCCCTTCCACGGAGCCGGTCAGCTGGTGTTCAATCGAGACGACGGCCGGTGAGAGCCTGAAGATCCCGTGCTGGCGCGACAGGGTAAAGGGGGAGATAGAGACCGGCGTTTCATCCAGTGCCCAGTGTGTTTCCGCGCTGCTGGTCACCGTGATGTTTTCGTCGGCTCGGATATGAAAGCGGGCGTGTGCCCGCGCGGTCTTGAGTGTCCCGGCCCGGAGTGATAGCAGGTCCACGAGCAGAGACGCCGAGGGATCGGCAAGGGAGATCTCGCCCTCGACGGTCGCCCGTGCCGTCTTATCGACGGCGACGGCCGTTTTGGGGATGGTCAGCAGGAGTTTTTTCAGATTGAACGGTGCGGTAAAGGCATCGGCGGAGAGATTGTGCTCCATATAGTGCCAGCGGGAGGCGTCGAACCCGATAGTGTCGCCTTTGGGGTGGAAGCGGTATTCGAAATGCAGCGGCACGGTGACCGGATCGAGACTAATGGGGCCGGCGCCGACAGGGTAGCGCACTTCGCCGATATTGAAGCGCAGGGCACCGTTATGCTTGGCCGGGTTGAAGGTACCGCTGACCCGCCCCGTCACGTTGCCATCAAAGAGCGCCGCCTCGACGGAGCGCAGGGTCACCTCGGAACCTTTCAGATCGACCGCGGCCCGGGAAACGGAAATGGGGAGACCGGAGAGGTCGATGCGGCTTTTGGCCGTGCTGAACTGCGCCTCCGCCGTCGTGTGGGAGTCGTTGAGGTTAACGGTCAGGCTCAGGTTCGTATCGGTGAGCCCGGCGGTCTGCGTAAAGGGGAGGTCGATGCCGTACGAAGCGGTCAGGCGCTGCAGCGGCGGGGTGAACTGTGCCGCGGTGAGGATGGAGAGCCGCAGCTGCGGCGCATGGCCGCCGAAATCGATCGCAATTCGGGTATCGCCGCCGGGCTGGCCGTAGAAGGTGGCATTTTCCGGACGGATATCCAGGGTTTTACGTTCGAAGCGGACGGTCACGTTCGGGGCAAGGGCGGGTTCAAAGTCCTCCGGGACATTGGCAAACCGGTAGCGGGCATTCTGAAACGTCAGGTGGCCGAAAAGATTGTCGAAGGCTTTGGCCGGCTCGGCATAGGGGAGGGTCGTCTGCAGGGTGTGCAGCATTACCGGCCCGCCCTGGGCCCGCGCGACGATCCAGGGCTCGACATGATCGGAGAGGTGCAGGGGCTCAACGATCGGTGCGACACTTGCAAACGGTTCGGTCGAGAAGGTGTTGAGTGTCAGGGCATCCTGCGTCGCATGCAGCCCCAGGCGGAGATGGATATCCGCAGCGATATCGATGGCACCGCCCAGGTAGAGCTCGCCCTGTTCCGGCTGCAGGACACCCTCGAGCCGGAACGTCCCGTTGAAATCGTGCATATCCCCGTAGCACTCTACCTTATAGGCATCCGAAAACCGCACGGGCGAGAGGGTCAGTGCCACGTGCCCCTGCTTTGGTGAGGCCAGGAGGAGCTGACTGCGGTGGTGCGGATCGAAGAGGACCGATCCGTTCATTTCGTTGCCGATCCGGATGCGGTCGATGCGCAGGCTGCCGATCCAGAGGTCGTCCATGTGACGCAGGGCGGCGGCAACGCGCCGCTGAAGGTCCAGGAGGCTGCTGGGTTCCTCCGGTGCGTCGGAAGGGGCGAGGGCGATCGTCCCGATTTCGACGCGGAGGGCATTGTCCCACTTGAGGTATAATTGCTCCGCATAGAGGCGGCCGAGTTTCAGCTTGCCCAGATGGATTCCGCTTGAAAGGGTGAGGTAGAGAACGGTAATGACGACCAGACAGAAGGCAATGACGGAGATGATCGTCAAATGGGTTTGTGCAATCGCTCTGCTGATGGCGTTGTCGTTCATCTATTACCTGAATATGGGGCTCACGACATCGAAGGTGCTCTATATTCCCCAGGGATCAATTCGCAAGATTATAACACACCTCGAAACCGCCAACCCGCAGCTCAACCGTCTGGACGCCTTTTTGCTGCGATTCGTCGGACAGCCGCAGCACGGCTGGATCGACCTGGGCGGTACGGCGATGAGCCACGGCGACTTCCTTTACCGCATTACGACCTCCAAGGCGGCGATGAAACCGGTCACCCTCGTCCCCGGGGAGACGACCCATGTCTTTTTTACACAGCTCGCCGAGAGCCACGGGCTTGATCCGCAGCGGCTGATGGCAGCGTTCCGGGAGCAGAGCCCCTATCAGGAGGGTGCGCTGGTCCCCGACACTTACCAGCTCCCCATCGGCATTACCGAATCCGACGCGGTCCGTCTGCTGCTGCACTACGCCGAAACGAAACAGCGCGCCTGGTCGGAGAAGATCTTCGGCCTCTACAATGAGCGCAAATGGTACCACTATATCGTCATCGCCTCCGTCATCCAGAAAGAGGCGGCAGACAACGCGGAGATGCCGCTGGTCTCCTCCGTCATTGCCAACCGCCTGGCCAAGGGGATGAAACTGCAGATGGACGGTACGCTCAATTACGGCCGTTACTCCCACGAGCGGATCACCGCCGCCCGGATCCGTTCGGACAAAAGCGAATACAACACCTATCTGCACAACGGATTGCCTGCCGCACCGGTCTGTAATGTGGGCTTTGAGGCGATCAGGGCGGCGATCTTCCCGGCCAAAACGGAGTACCTCTATTTTACGAAAGGCGCGGACGGCAAGCACCGCTTTTCACGTTACTATTCTACACACTTACGCAACATTAACCGTGTTACAAAATGATACAGTAATCCAAATATTCTCCCCCGTTTATTCTTGATTTGGCTTGAAACACGATTGAAGTGATATGATGACCCTGTAATTTTCAATCGGCGGTTCTAAATTATATTTAGTAATGCCGATCAACTTCACACTTCGAGGATATAGAATGTCTAAAATCATCTGGTCGAAAATTGACGAAGCTCCGGCTTTGGCTACATACTCGTTCTTTCCGATTGCTTCCAAATTCTGCGCTGAGGGCGGCGTTGAACTGGAACAAAGCGATATCTCACTTGCAGGTCGTGTCCTTGCCGCGATGGGTAAAGGTGAAGATGAACTGTCAAAACTGGGCGAGCTTGTCCTGAAGCCTGAAGGTAATATCATCAAGCTGCCGAACATCTCTGCATCCGTCGGTCAGCTCAAAGACTGTATCGCCGAACTTCAGAGCCAGGGTTACGATATCCCGAACTACCCTGAAAATCCGGCGAACGATGAAGAAAAAGCGCTCCAGGCAACGTACAGCACCTGCCTGGGCTCTGCGGTCAACCCGGTTCTCCGCGAAGGAAACTCCGACCGCCGTGCAGCGAAAGCGGTCAAGAACTACGCGCAGAAAAACCCGCACCGCCTCAAAGCGTACTCTGAGAACTCCAAAGCGTATGTTGCGCACATGGAAGGCAAGGGCGACTTCTACGGCAACGAGAAGTCCGTCACGATGGACAAAGCACAGAAGGTGACGATCGCGCTCAACGGCAATACGCTCAAGACAATCGATGCGCTCGAGGGTGAAGTCCTTGACGGTACGTTTATGTCTGTCAGCGCACTGCGTGCCTTCTACAAGAAGACGATCGAAGACGCGAAAGCGAAAGGCGTCATCTGGTCGGTTCACCTCAAAGCGACAATGATGAAGATCTCCGACCCGATCATGTTCGGTCACGGTTTCGAAATCTTCTTCGAAGACGTCTTCAAAAAGTATGCGGATACTTTCAAAGAGGTCGGTGTCAACCCGAACCTCGGTATGTCCGACCTCGAGAAGAAAATCAAGGGCCATGCGAAAGAAGCCGAGATCAAGGCGGCTTTCAAGGCGGTCGTAGATTCCGACAGCCCGAAAATCGCTATGGTCGACTCTGACAAGGGTACGACGAACTTCAACGCGCCGAACGACATCATCATCGATGCTTCCATGCCGGTCGTCGTCCGCGAAGGCGGCAAGCAGTGGGATCGCAACGGTGACGCACTCGAGTGTGTTGCGGTCATTCCGGACTCTACTTACGGTCTGTTCCACGAAGAGATGCTCGCTGACTGTGTGAAAAACGGGCAGTTCGACGTCACGACCATGGGTACAATGCAGAACATCGGCCTGATGGCGCAGAAAGCAGAAGAGTACGGTTCACACCCGACAACGTTTGAACTTACAGAAGCGGGTACGGTGACGGTCACTGCTGAAGACGGTACGGTTCTGATGAGCTTCGAATGTGAAGCGGGTGACATCTGGCGTATGTCCCGTGCGAAAGATATCCCGATCAAAGACTGGATCCGCCTCGCATTCGAACGCGGCCAGATCGAGCAGATCCCGGTTGTCTTCTGGCTGGATGAAAACCGTGCACACGATGCACAGATGATCGCGAAGGTCAAAAAATACATGCCGGAGTTCAATACGGACGGTCTGGAAATCCACATTATGGATATCACCGCTGCGACACGTTTCACGAACGAGCGTATCCGTGCCGGCAAAGACACGATCGCCGTTACCGGTAACGTCCTGCGTGACCACCTGACCGACATGTACCCGATCCTCGAGCTCGGTACATCGGCGAAAATGCTCTCCATCGTTCCGCTGCTCGCGGGCGGCGGCCTGTTTGAGACGGGTGCCGGCGGTTCTGCACCGAAGCACGTCGACCAGTTCCTGGCAGAGGGTCACCTCCGCTGGGACTCCCTGGGTGAATTCCTCGCCCTGGCAGAGTCACTGCGCATGATCGAGCAGAAGAGCCCGAACGCCAAGCTGGCGGCAGTCACTGCAGCGCTTGACGTCGCAAACCAGGAGTACCTTGACAACAACAAGGCCCCGGGCCGCAAAGCGGGCGAGCCGGACAACAAAGCGTCCCACTTCTATGTCGCGCAGTACTGGGCAACGGCACTGGCGGACTCTTTGGATCCTGAACTGCAGGCGAAGTTTACGCCGGTAGCGAAAGCGCTCAAAGAGAACGAAGCGAAGATCATGGAAGAGCTGATGGCCGCAGAGGGCAAAGCGCAGGATATCGGCGGTTACTACCACCCCGATGATGCAAAAGCGGAAGCGGCAATGCGCCCGTCTGCAACGCTCAACGCGATTATCGACGCTATCTAAGCGCATAACATGTGTTCCGTTTCGGAACACGGTAGAAGGGTAGGTGTTACCTTTCTACCATTCCAATAGGTTCACGACGTGGGCTTAACCTTATTTTACTTATAATGTACAATCTTCTGCCATGTATGCATAATGGTGTGTGTTCGCACATATTGCTTATGTGTATATCGGTGCAGAAGAGCCAATTAATCGAAAAGGACTTCAACCAATGAATCAGGGTAAACGTGTTGGAATCGTCGGCGCCGGAAACGTAGGTGCCACCGTCGCATACTCACTGGCGATGCTCGGTTCGTGCCATGAAATCATTCTGCGCGACAACAAGATCGAAGTGGCGAAAGGGAAGGCACTCGATATGTCACAGGCGGCGGCAGCGGTCCGCAGCCACACGGTTGTCAGCGTCGCCGAGAGCATGGAAGAGCTCACGGACTGCGACGTCGTCGTTGTGACGGCGGGCAGCCCGCGTCTGCCGGGTATGAGCCGTGACGACCTGCTGATGATCAACGCCAACATCACCAAAGAAGTCGTAAGCGGTATCGCGAAATACTCCCCGAATGCGATCATCATCATGGTCTCCAACCCGCTGGATGCGATGACCTATGTCGCGCTCAAAGAGAGCGGCTTCGACCGCAGCCGCGTCCTGGGCATGGCCGGTATCCTCGACAGCTCCCGCATGGCGGCTTTCATCCAGGAAAAACTGGGCTACGGCGGCGGGCAGATCCGTGCCTCCGTCATGGGCGGCCACGGGGATGACATGGTACCGCTTCCGCGCTACTCCACCGTTGCCGGTGTCCCGCTCTCCGACCTTCTCAGCGAAGATGAGATTGACGAGATCGTCGACCGTACCCGCCACGGCGGTGCCGAGATTGTCGGCTACCTGAAGACCGGTTCGGCGTATTACGCCCCGGCGAAATCGACGGCGATCATGGTCGAAGCGATCCTGAAAGACACGAAGCAGATCCATCCGTGTGCCGTTTACCTCGAAGGCGAGTACGGCTACGACGACGTCGTTTCCGGCGTCCCGGTTATGATCGGTGCCAACGGGGCGGAAAAGATCATCGAAGTCACGCTCAATGATAAAGAGAAAGAGATGTTTGCCCGCTCGTGCAATTCGGTCCAGACCCTGATCGACACGCTGAACGAAAATAAATTTTTTGAGGAGGCCTAATTTGGACTACAGAATCGAAAAGGATACGATGGGGGAGATGCAGGTCCCCAAAGATGCGTACTGGGGTGCCCAGACGCAGCGTTCGATCCAGAATTTCCGCATCGGTGAAGAGACGATGCCGTACGAGATCACCCGTGCGTTTTCCTATCTGAAAAAAGCCGTTGCCCTGGTCAACATGGACCTGGGCAAGCTTGATGCGAAAAAAGCGGAGGCGATTGCCCAGGCGGCGGACGAGATGCTCGCGGGCAAACTCGACGGCAACTACCCGCTCGTCGTATGGCAGACCGGTTCCGGTACGCAGTCGAACATGAACAACAACGAGGTCCTTGCCAACCGAGCGACGGAGATCCTCGGCGGAGACTTCCGCACAGAGAAGCTTGTTCACCCGAACGACGACGTCAACAAGTCCCAAAGCTCCAACGATACCTACCCGACGGCCCTGCACGTCGCGTCTGTCATCGCCGTCGAAGAGCGCCTGCTCCCGGCGATCGCCAAGCTCAAAGCGACGCTCCAGGCGAAAAGCGAAGAGTTTGCCGATCTGGTCAAGATCGGCCGTACGCACCTTCAGGACGCGACACCGCTGACCCTCGGTCAGGAGATCAGCGGCTGGGTCGAGATGCTCGCCAAGTCCGAAAAGATGGCCAAAGACTCCCTGGAAGCGGTGCGCGAACTCGCGCTCGGCGGAACGGCAGTCGGTACGGGCCTCAACGCCCACCCGGAACTGGGTGAACGCGTCGCGGCGAAACTGTCCGAACTGACGGGCCACGATTTCGTCACGGCACCGAACAAGTTCCACGCCTTGACGTCCCACGACGCGCTTGTCTTCGCGCACGGCGCTCTCAAGGCGCTGGCGGCGGACATGATGAAGATCGCCAACGACGTCCGCTGGCTCGCATCCGGCCCGCGCTGCGGCATCGGCGAGATCTCCATCCCGGAAAACGAGCCGGGTTCCTCCATTATGCCGGGCAAGGTCAACCCGACGCAGAGCGAAGCGGTCACGATGGTCGCCTGCCAGGTCATGGGGAACGACGCGACGATCGGTTTTGCGGCGTCCCAGGGGAACTTCGAGCTGAACGTTTTCAAGCCGGTGATCGCCTACAACTTCCTGCAGTCCGTCCGCCTGCTCGCCGACAGCATCGTCTCTTTCAACGACAATGCAGCCGTCGGCATCAAGGCAAACGTTGAGAATATCGAACACTTCCTCAACGACTCGCTGATGCTCGTTACGGCGCTCAACCCGCATATCGGCTACGAAAATGCGGCGAAGATCGCCAAAACGGCGCACAAAAACGGCACGACCCTCAAGGAAGAGGCGGTCAACCTCGGCCTGCTGAGTGCCGAAGAGTTCGATAAATACGTCGTTCCGGGTGACATGATCGCCCCGAAAGCGTAACCTAATAAAGGAGGAGAAGAGAATATGAATATCCATGAATATCAGGCGAAACAGATTTTTGCCAAATACGGTGTCCCGACGCCGCGCGGCATCGTTGCCAATACGGCAGACCAGGCGGTAAGAAACGCTGCAGAACTGGGTGGCGACATCTGGGTTGTCAAAGCGCAGATCCACGCAGGGGGCCGCGGCCTCGGCGGCGGTGTCAAACTGGCACGTTCGCTTGATGAAGTCGGTGAACTGGCGACGCAGATCCTCGGCATGAATCTGGTGACACACCAGACAGGCCCGGAAGGCAAACTCGTCCAGAAGGTCTACATCGAAGAGGGTGCGGACATCAAAGACGAACTCTACCTCGGCGTTGTCCTCGACCGTGCGAAAGAGATGCCGGTTATCATGGCCTCCACCGAAGGCGGTATGGAGATCGAGAAGGTTGCTGAAGAGACACCGGAGAAGATCATCAAGGTCGCCATCGACCCGACGATCGGTTTCCAGGGCTTCCACGGCCGCGAACTCGCTTTCGGCCTCGGTCTGCCGAAAGAGGAGCAGGGCAAGTTCATCAAATTTGCCGCAGCGCTCTATAACGTCTACATGGAAAACGACGCGGAGATGATCGAGATCAACCCGCTGATCAAAACCGGCGCAGGCGACTTCCTCGCACTCGACGGCAAAATGGGCTTTGACGACTCTGCACTGGGCCGCCACCCGGACATCGAGGATATGCGCGACATTTCCGAAGAAGACGCGGACGAGCGCGAAGCAAGCCGCTTCGGCCTCTCCTATGTCTCCCTCGACGGCGAGATCGGCTGTATGGTTAACGGTGCGGGCCTCGCAATGGGGACGATGGACACCATCAACTATATGGGCGGTACGCCGGCGAACTTCCTGGACGTCGGCGGTAAAGCGAACGCGGAAACCGTTGCAAAGGGCTTTGAGATCATCCTCAAGAACCCGAACGTCAAAGCGATCTTCGTCAACATCTTCGGCGGTATCGTCCGCTGTGACCGTATTGCCAACGGTATTCTCGAAGCAACAAAACTGGTCGACGTCCATGTCCCGGTCATCGTCCGCCTCGACGGTACGAACGCCCCGGAAGCGGCGGAGATCCTCAGAAACGCCAATATCGCGAACGTTATCGCGGCGGAAGACCTTGCAGACGGTGCAGCCAAAGCCGTCGCAGCAGCGAAAGGAGAGTAATTAATGTCAATTCTTGTAAACAAAGATACCAAAGTTATCGTTCAGGGTTTCACAGGGAAAGAGGGTACTTTCCATGCTGAGCAGTGTATCGCCTACGGCACACAGATCGTCGGCGGTGTTACCCCGAACAAAGGCGGCCAGGAGCACCTGGGCAAACCGGTTTTCAATACGGTCAAAGACGCGGTAGACACGACGGGTGCCACCGTCTCCATGATCTTCGTTCCGCCGGCATTCGTCGGTGACGCCGTCATGGAAGCGGCGGATGCCGGTATCGAACTGGCCGTCATCATTACCGAAGGCGCACCGGTCCGCGACATGATGTACGCGAAAATGTACGCGACGAAAAAAGGGATGAAGACGATCGGGCCGAACTGCCCGGGTATCATCACTGCCGAAGAGTGCAAGATCGGGATCATGCCGGGTATGATCTTCAAAAAAGGGAACGTCGGCCTGATCTCCAAGTCCGGTACCCTGACGTACGAAGGTGCAAACCAGGTCGTCAAGCAGGGCTTCGGTATCACGACGGCCGTCGGTATCGGCGGTGACCCGATCATCGGTCTTTCCTATAAGCAGCTGCTCCCGCTCTTCGAAGCGGACCCGGAAACGGAAGCGATCGTTATGATCGGTGAAATCGGCGGAGACTTGGAAATTCAGGCAGCCGCATTTATTAAGGAAAATATCACCAAACCGGTTGTAGCTTTTATCGCGGGCCAGACCGCGCCGAAAGGTAAACGTATGGGCCACGCCGGAGCGATCGTCTCCGGTGCAGCCGGTACGGCGGCCGAGAAGATGGCAGCCCTCGAAGCGGCCGGTGTCAAAGTCGTCGTTTCGCCTGCCGAGATCGGCAAAGCGGTCGCAGAGGTCCTTTCAAAGTAATGAAAGAGAGTGTCGCCGTCGCTAACGTCCGCTGCAGCGGTTGTGCGGCGACGATTACAAAGGCACTCGAAGCCGAAGGGTTTACATCCGTTGAAGTCGATTTGACGTGTGAGCCTCGTATCGTAACAGCAGATGTTGGCGACGAGGCGCGATCAGCACTATTCAAATCGATTTTACGTGGCCTGGGTTATCCTCTTGCAGAAGAGCAGGTCAGCGGATTGGACGCAGCGGGACTGAAAGCGAAAAGCTTCGTCTCCTGCGCCGTCGGAAAATTTTCAACCAAAAGCGATGAGTAGGGGATCCTCATAAAGGACTCGCAGGAGTCTTTTATGAGATCCCTTATCTCGCAAATAAATGGAGGAGTATTAATGTTTCAGACTGAAAAACCGGGTGACGTCCCTGTCTGGGTCAACACCAACAACTGTAAAGCATGTGATATCTGTGTTTCCGTCTGCCCTTCGGGCGTTCTGGGGATGCGTTATGAACCGACATCTACACTGGGCGCGATGATCTCCATCGACCACCCGGAAGCGTGTATCGGCTGTAACGAGTGCGAACTCACATGTCCGGACTTTGCGATTTATGTTGCAGATAAGAAAGAGTACAAATTTGCGAAGCTGACAGACGAAGCAAAGGCACGCCAGGCGGCGATCGTTGCTAACAACTATATGTCACTTGAGCAGTAAGGAGTAGGAATGTCAAGAATTGTAATTTCAACAGGTAACGAACTGGCGGCGAAGGCTGCCGTTGATGCCGGCGCACGTTTCTTCGGCGGTTATCCGATTACACCGTCTTCCGAAGTTATGCACGAAGCATCCGATCTGCTGCCGGCAGTCGGCGGCGTCGCGATCCAGATGGAAGATGAGATCGGCGGTATTTCCGCAGCCCTCGGTGCTTCCATGACCGGTACGAAGTCGTTCACGGCGACATCAGGCCCGGGTATCTCCCTCAAAGCGGAGCAGATCGGTCTGGGCTTTATCGCCGAGATCCCGCTCGTTATCGTCAACGTCATGCGCGGCGGCCCGTCAACGGGTCTGCCGACACGTGTTTCCCAGGCGGATATCGGCCAGGCGAAATACCCGACACACGGTGACTACGCCTCTATTACCCTCTGTGCAGGTTCCCTGACAGAGTGTTATACGCAGACGGTCCGCGCTTTCAACCTCGCGGAAAAGTACATGACACCGGTCTTCATGCTTCTGGATGAGACGATCGGTCACATGCACGGTAAGGCGGAACTCCCGGACCTCGAAGAGGTCGAAGCGAGCATCGTGAACCGCGCGACCTTCGACGGTGCGCCGGCGGACTACCGCCCGTACGACGTTCCGATGAACCAGCCGGCGGTCCTGAACCCGATGTTCGAAGGGTACCGCTACCACGTTACGGGTCTGCACCACGGACCGACAGGCTTCCCGACGGAAGACGCGGAACAGTGCGAATTCAACATCGAACGCCTCACCGGCAAGATCAACACGGTCGCTGCACAAAACGACGGCCTTGACGATCTCCCGGATTACGAAGAGGTCCTGATGGATGACGCGGAAGTCTGTATCATCGCATACGGTTCCATCGCGCTGGGTGCCTTCGAAGCGGTTCAGAAACTGCGTGCAGAAGGGATCAAAGCCGGTCTCTTCCGCCCGATCATGATGTGGCCGAGCCCGGAAGCCGCGATCCGCAAGATCGGCGAACGCTTCGGTGACAAGATCATGGTGACCGAGCTGAACATGGGTCAGTACTCTACGGAAATCGAACGTATCGTTCGCCGTAACGATTTCACGCGCCTGCTCAAAGCAAACGGTCGCCCTATCGCGCCGGCAGAGATGGTAGCAAAAGTTAAGGAGATGATGTAATGGCTTTTAACTACGACAAATACCTTCGTGTAGACAAGATGCCGACACTCTGGTGTTGGGGCTGTGGTGACGGTGTCATCCTCAAAGCGACGATCCGCGCGATCGAGAAGATGGGATGGGACATGGACAAAGTCTGTGTCGTTTCCGGTATCGGCTGTTCAGGACGTTTCAGTTCTTACATCAACTGTAATACGATTCACACGACACACGGTCGTACCGTTGCGTACGCCACCGGTGTCAAGCTTGCAAAACCGCAGGCGCATGTTATCGTTGTCGCCGGTGACGGTGACGGTCTGGCGATCGGTGGTAACCACACCATCCACGGTTGCCGCCGTAACATCGACCTGAACTTCATCCTGATCAACAACTTCATCTACGGTCTGACAAACTCCCAGACGTCCCCGACGACGCCGCAGGGTATGTGGACCGTCAGCCAGAAGAACGGTAACATCGACCCGACGTTCGACGCATGTGCGCTGGCGATCGGTGCGGGTGCCTCTTTTGTTGCACGCGAAACGATGCTCGATCCGAAGAAACTCGAAAAAATCCTGGTCAAAGGCTTCAGCCATAAAGGTTTCTCTTTCTTCGACATCATGTCTAACTGCCACATCAACCTTGGCCGTAAAAACAAAATGGCGAGCGCGATGCAGAACCTCGAGTGGATCGACAGCATCACTATGCCGCTGCGCAAGTGGGAAGCCCTCTCTGACGAAGAGAAGAAAAATGTATTCCCGACAGGTGTCCTTAAAGAAGTTCAGGAGCCTGAGTACTGTGAATCTTACGATCAGATCAAAGCGGCTGCACAAGGCAAGCGTGCGAAACTGACGCAAGACGACTTCGAGAAAAAGATCTAAGGAGACATGAAATGAGACATACATTGCGCTTTACCGGTGTAGGCGGGCAGGGGGTTCTCCTCGCCGGCGAAATCATGGCGGCCTGTAAGATCAAAGACGGTGGTTTCGGTTTGAAGACTGCGACCTATACTTCCCAGGTCCGTGGCGGCCCGACCGTCGTTGACATTACGCTTGACGATGAAGAGATCCGCTACCCGTACGCGAACGAAGGCGAGATCGATTTCATGCTTTCCGTTGCGGACGTCAGCTACCAGTCTTTCAAGAAGGGTGTAAAGCCGGGCGGCGTTATCGTTGTCGACCCGAACCTGGTTCACCCGACAGACGAAGACCGTCAGACATGGACTATCGTTGAGATCCCCATTATTACGATCGCAAAAGAAGAGGTCGGTAACGTGATTACGCAGTCTGTTGTTGCGATGGCAATTGCCAACCAGATCACAAGCGTTCTCAACCCGGAATCCCTCCAAGAGGTCATGCTCTCCAAAGTACCGAAAAAAGTACACGAAGCGAACCTCAAAGCATGGGAACTCGGCGTCAAGTACGCAATCGAGTCCGGCGTTACGCTCGCAGCGTAAGGAAAAGGCGGCATCGGGCCGCTTTTTTTTGAGCCAATAACTAATATTATATAATATCTTATATAGCCACTTAACCCAAGAAAACAGTAGAAGAGGGCGCCGTTCATAGGATCGCAATCCATTATTCTTTTTTGGGCCGGCTACAATGCCGCAAAAAAAATCTCCCCGTATCTCTACAAATGACCAAAATGGTCTCGCATGTATTTTAAGAGCAGGGCGGGATGATTGGTATTTGGATGAGTATTGTAATATTATATAATATGCTTCCTGTTCTGATCGCCGGTCATATGCTATAATATCACCGGTACAACGAGCGATAGCTTGATTTTCAAGAGGAAAGTCCGGGCTGCCGTAAGACAGGGCTCCATCTAACGGATGGCCGGCGCAAGCCGAGGGACAGTGCAACAGAGAGCAGACCGCCGCGCAAGCGGTAAGGGTGAAACGGTGGGGTAAGAGCCTACCAGTTCCGCCAGCAATGGCGGAAGCTATGTAAACCCAGCCTGGCAGCAAGAAACAGATGGTAAGCGTCTTACAATGCTTTTGTTTCGCTGGAGGCATCCGGTAACGGATGCAGTAGATAAATTATCGCATCAACAGAACCCGGCTTACCGTTGTACCTTTCTTCCTTATCTCTTTTTTCCCATATATTTATTCACTGATCGATGACCAGAAGAGGTCGAGCTGTTTTTCAAATGCCGTCGACAGTGCCGTCGTAGGCATACCGTCAGCCTTCAGGAGACTGACCTGCAGCCGCAGGTAGAAAAGCTGTCCCAGGAAGGCATTGGCGAGCGTCATAGGGTCATTGGAGCGGATAAGGCCCTCCTGCATCATGATGAAGAAACCCGAAGAGAGTACCTTGATATTCGCCTCATGGAACTCCTGCCGGAAACCGCTGCGCAACACGTCATTCTGCATCAGTTCGATCAGCATGAAACGGAAGAGTTTTTCGTACTTTTTATCGAACGTCATCAGCTTGAATTCGGTCATGAATTTATGCAGGAAAGACCTTCCCTTTTTCGCATTTTCCTGTACAAAATCATCGGTCTTCTGGTGGGCAAAAGGCGAGGCGAAAACCCTCCCGGCGACGGCCAGGAAAATCGCTTCTTTGTTTTCAAAATGGTTGTAAAGCGCACTCTCCCTGATCCCGACTTTTGCAGCGATTTTGCGTACTGAAGCACCTTTGTAGCCATGTTCCGCGAAGAGATCCATGGCAGCTTCCTCGATCAGCTTCTTTGTATCGCCACCTTTCTTAAACTCCCTGTTTTCGGGCATTAATGACTCCTTATTAACGAATGTTCATGTTTTGGAAAGTGTATATGAACGTCCGTTAATTTATCCTTAATCAAAAGTGAACGATTGTTCTTTTTGTTCGCACAGTAAATTAACGTATGTTCATTTTGTTTATAAACAGTCAAGTGCCGGTCCGCTATAATCATTAGGTCTTAAAATCGCATTTGTCAGCTATTGATATTTTTTTATATGGAGTTGAGATTGAAACCGCTATTTATCAGTATTTGCAGCGTGCTTTTTATCGGCTGCAGTTCACCCACTATTATTGAAAAAGATGATCTGCTTCTAGGGTTTGAAATCGGACAGGAACGTCTGGCCCTCAGTACGGAAAAGATCGCCGAAGACCGTATCGGCATGCAGGGTCTCACGATCAGGCGTACGCTGTATGAAGTGCAGGGGGGACGGCATGTCGTCTACGAACTGGCCGTGACACAGCCGCCTTATCACTATCACTATGAGCTGGGACGTTCGCTTGATCTTATTTTTGCGGCCAGGAAGGTAACGCAAATCGACCGTATCGGTAACCTCGGCTTCTATGCCATCGAATGGAAAGAGGGCGGCGTCCTGCTCACGGTTGCCCAGAACATGCATCAACGCGGTATTAAGATGATCTACGGTCTCAGTGCGGCACAGATGGAAGAAGCGCTTGAGAGAGTCGGCAGCGTTCATGTAGCCAATCTGGAAGCGTTTAAGAGCATTTTGGTGCTTGACGGTGACAACTCCGCATTTAAAAGCCGCTGGGTACCGAAACTGCTGATCCTGGACATGTTAATTACGCGTCCGGCTATCCATCCGGTACCGAGACCGCTTATGCCAAAATAGTTTTTTACTTGCTCCTTGTTGCCATATTATTTAATGTAACTACTCATATTAAATAATGTCTATCGTGACTACAGCCTCAACACAGAATGGGGGAACGGCAACAGAAAACTTATTTCAAGAGAATATACATTATGTTAACTAAATAATATTCAATATGACAGATAGGCACTTCTATTCACTCCGCGCCCCGCTCTCAGAACCAGAATCGTATACCGACAACCGCCATTACCTCGTCCCTAGGCGTGTATTTTCTAGTATTGCCGATAGTTCCAGCGTATGCAACACCGATATAGGGTGCGAACTCCCGTATGAATTCGTAGCGCAGCCGCAGTCCCGTTTCGATCGAAGAGAGACCGGCCCCTGCTCCCAACTCTTCGACGTCACTGCTGTAGGCTTGCAGTTCGATGCGCGGCGTCAATACCAAACGCTGCCTCAATAGCATCTCATATTCTGCTTCGGCATTGAGCGCCACGGCCTGGTCGTTGACCATCAGCCGCAGACGTGTTTCAAAATAGTACGGGACAACTCCCTGCAGGGCCACTACTCCCCAGCCGACGCTTTTTCCGTCGGCGGTATCCGCTTCCGCGCCGATCTGTATATCCCAAAACGGTGCTAGGGCTCGGCTGTAGAGCAGCTCGTTCTGGCTTTCGCTCTCGCCGGGTTCTTCGCTCCCCTCGCTGTAGAGATAGGCTTTGTCAAGATCGTAGCCGGCGTAAGCGGAGACGTCCCACACCAGACGCTCCCACCTGCTCCACTTCCCCGAAGCCGTCTCCAGGCGGTCGGCAAGCAGCGTCGCGCGTAGGGGATCGTCGTTCATTTCCGCGAAAAGGGAAGCGGCAAGCAACAGCGCCGCGGCGTATGGCACCGCTCTCATAAGACTACCTCCACTTTTCGGAACATTCCGGGCATATGGTAGAGCATGTGGCAGTGATAGGCCCAGGCCCCTTCGGCATCGACGGTTACCCGGTAGCTGATCTTGCTGCCGGGCTGCACCAGCACCGTATGTTTGCGCACCAGCCCTGCCTCGTCGCCCGTCTCCAGGTCGCTCCACATGCCGTGAAGGTGCATCGGGTGGATCATCATCGTGTCGTTGACGAAAGTGATACGGAGCCGTTCGCCGTAATGAAACGTCAGCGGGGCCGCATCGGCATACCTGATGCCGTTGATCGACCACATGTACCGCTCCATATTGCCCGTCAGGTGCAGCACGATCTCCCGGTCGGGCGGCGGGGCGTCGGCGGTGGAATAGTAGTTGCGCAGATCGGCGTAGGTCAGCACCCTTCTGCCGTTCTCCCGGAGCCCTACGCCCGGATCGTCCAGCCGGTAGCGCGGGTTGGCCGCTTTCATTGTCGTTCCAATCCCGCGCCGCATCGGCAGCGGGGTGATCGGCCAGCTGCGCTTCTCCTCTTTCGGCATCTGCATGCCTCCGCCACACTTCATGGCGCCCGTATCGGTACCACCCTCCCCGGTCATGCCGCCCATACCCATATCGTCCATCGTCAGGGGCTGGGGAGGATCCATTGCCGGCCGCGCGGCATGCATCTTCGCTTTGGGGGCGAGGGTCGCTGCGGCATATCCCGAGCGTTCGATGCTCTGCGCAAAGATGCAGTAGGCCCTCTCTTCGGGCGCTACGATCACATCGTAGGTCTCCGCGACGGCGATGCGAAATTCATCGACTTCTACGGGCTTCACCGGGTTGCCGTCCGCCGCGACGACCGTCATCTTCAGGCCGGGGATGCGGACATCGAAGATCGTCATCGCTGACTGGTTGACAAAACGCAGCCGTATCTTTTCGCCGGTTTCAAAAAGCGCATGCCAATCCTCTGCGTTCGTGAATCCGTTGAGCAGATAGGTATAGGTATAGCCTGTGACATCCGAAAGGTCCCTGTCGCTCATGCGCATCCGGTTCCACATCGCACGGTGCTGCAATGCATCCCAAAACCCTTCGGCCCTCATTTCGCTTATGAAATCGCCCGCGGTGCGTTGGTTGAAGTTGTAATAGTCACTGTGCAGCTTGAGTTTCCGGTAGATCGTTTCGGGTTTTTCGTCGCTCCAGTCAAACAGCGAGACAACATAGTCGCGGTCGCTGACGACGGGGTCTTCGTCCTTCGGAACGATGACAAGTGTACCGTGTACGCCGCTCTGCTCCTGAAAACCGGTATGCGAGTGGTACCAGAACGTTCCGCTCTGGCGTACGGGAAAACGGTACGTGAACGTCTCACCGGGGGCAATACCCTTGAAACTGATATCGGGGACACCGTCCATTTGAAAGGGAAGGATAATGCCGTGCCAATGGATGGAGCTCGAGACCGGGAGGTTGTTCGTGACGCGAATCGTCACGGTATCGCCTTCGCGACATTTGAGCGTCGGCCCGGGGAGCATGCCGTTGACCGTTGTCGCCATAATGTCACGGCCGCTGACATTGACGATAGTGCGATCGATCGTCAGATGGAACTCCGTCCCCTCAAGCACAACGCTCTCCTGCCGCTTTAAAGGAGTAGTCTCCTCCGCCCCTTCCGTCGCCGACATCCCACTCCCGGCCAGCATTGCTGAAGCTGCCATACCCTGGAGGAGGAGACGTCTTTTTTTGTCCGGATGATCATACATTTCTGCTCCTTCTTAAATCATCATACCTGCCAAGTGTGTACGCACTGTGCAAATTTCCTCCTCTGTTTCATATCGGAAAGCATTGGGCATCGGAAAAAAAAACGATCATAAAGGATTCAGAAATGTTCAGCGCTTTGCGCTCGTTTTCAGGTATCCTCTGGAAGAATACATCGGAAAGGAGTTCGCCATGGCCACCGTGACCTTGACAGACAATCGCACTGGAAACAGCTACGAATTCAGTATCATGCATCCGACCGTAGGTCAGGATGTGATCGATATTCGGGATCTATTCAAACAGACGGGGATGTTTACCTACGATCCCGGATTTACTTCGACGGCCAGCTGCAGCTCAACCATTACCTATATAGATGGGGCCAAGGGTGAATTGCGCTACCGCGGCTACCCTATCGAAGAACTGGCGATGAAAAAGAGCTATCTTGAGGTCTGCTACCTGCTGCTCAACGGCGAACTCCCCTCTCCTGAGGAACTGGCTGCGTACGATTATGAATTTCGCAAGAGGGCGTATGTCCATGAAGGGTTGAAGAACCTCTTCTACTCTTTTCCGGACAACGCCCACCCCATGGCGATGCTCTCCTCCGCCGTCTCTGCGCTCTCGACCTTCTATTCGGAACATATCATGATGCGCAACGACGAGGACCTGCAGGTGATGCGCCGCCGTCTGCTTGCCAAGGTCCCTACCCTGGCGGCGTTCGCCTACCGGCGTTCCCTCGGGATTCCCTTCATCTATCCCGACCTTGAGCGCTCCTTTACCGAAAATTTTCTCTATATGATCCACGCCTATCCCGGGCAGAACCTGAAGATCCCCGAGGTGCAGGTGCGCGCCCTCGATACGATCTTCACACTCCATGCCGACCATGAGCAGAATGCCTCGACGACGGTGGTTCGGTCCGTTGCCTCGACGGGGGCGCACCCCTATGCAGCGATTACGGCGGGTATCAATGCCCTGTGGGGGCGGGCCCACGGCGGGGCGAACGAGTCGGTCATCGCACAGCTTGAATTCATCGGCTCCGTGGAGCGTGTTGACGAGTTTATCGCCCGTACCAAGGATCCCAATGACGATTTCAGGCTGATGGGATTCGGCCACCGCGTTTACAAAAATTTTGATCCGCGTGCTAAAATCCTGAAAAAGCTTCTTGACGAGATGAAAGACGAGCTCGATGTCGACAGCGAACTGCTGCAGATTGCCGAGAAGATTGAATCGGTTGCCCTCAGCGACGACTATTTTATTTCACGCAAGCTCTACCCTAACATCGATTTCTATTCGGGGCTGATCCTGACGGCGCTCAAAATCCCCAAGGAGATGTTTACAATTATATTTGTGATAGGCCGTACCGTCGGATGGCTTGCACAGTGGCTAGAATTCCATGCCGATGCGGAGAAAAAGATCGCCCGTCCGCGTCAACGCTATATCGGGCCTGAAACAAGGAGTGTACCTGAGTGAGTAAAAAAGAGGAATTGATCCACGACATTGAAAAACTGTTGAACGGCTACGGCGGTGATACCCATATCAACCCCGATATGCTCGCATTCATGGACGAGCAGACCCTCAAATCGATCATCGTTTCTCTCCTGGAACAGAAGGAAAAAACGGTCGAATCCAACCTCGAATGGCTCGAGCAATTTAAAAAATATTGATTTTTCCCATAAATTTAAGTTTGTGTAATTTAATTGTTACTATAATTTTGCAACGTAATATCACGAGTAAACAATTTTAATTCCATTAACGTTGTTTGCTGAATAACAGTGTAAAATACAGACAGAAATCATCATGAGGAAACAGAAATGAAAAATGTTGACCTGGTTCAGCTGACCGAAGAGACGAAAAAGATGAGTGCGATGGTCGTTGAAGACGAAGCAGTTGCAAACGAACTGCTCAGCTCAACGTTCAAGAACTTCTTTAAGGATGTTACATCCGCATTCAATGGTAAAGAAGCCCTGGAGCTTTTCAAAGAGAAAAAGCCGGATATCGTCTTTGTTGACATTATCATGCCGGAAATGGACGGTATCGAGCTTGCACGCAAGATCCGTGAGATGAACCCGCAGCAGATGGTCGTTGTCATCTCTGCAAGCAACGATATCCAGAAGATCTCCGAGACGATTGAAATCGGTGTCAACAGCTTCATCCAGAAGCCTATCGATACGAAAAAGATCATCGAACTGCTTCAAAACGTCACCAATATGGTCAAGCGGAAGAAAAAAGTTGAAACGAAGACCTTCTCCATCTCCCTGCCCCTTGACCTGTATGACCTCGTCAACGACAACGCCAAGGCGGAAAGCATCTCCAAAAATGCGGTCATTATCCGCGCCCTTCGCGAATTCTATATGTAATTTCATTTAAATGCCGCAAGATCGCGGCATTTAAGAGATTGTTAAGCGTCCCGGAAATATAATTTCGGCTCAACAAAATTGTTGTTACAAAGTGGCCCCATCGTCTAGCGGTTAGGATCCCAGATTTTCATTCTGGTTACCGGAGTTCGAGTCTCCGTGGGGTCACCACTTCCAAACTTCCTTTTTCAACATTTCCAAGTTTATTTCATCTTTAACGCTTTTGCCACTCTGTACGATTCTTTGTTCAAATTTATGCCTAAATGATCCTTTTGTAATGGAAGCCGCTTTTTATTCCGCGTGGAGTAGATTTGTCTGATGAATACGAAATATGCATTCAGAGGAAACCTCACATGACAGCGGAAGAAATTATTCTAGTTATTATCGCACTATTTGCCGCTTTTGTAGGAATCGGATCCATACAATACATTAACAGTCGATTTGAAAAAGAGGAGCGCCGGCGTCGCGAGGAGTGACGTTTTGTGCCTTTTTTGAGGTGTGCCCCAGAGCGAGGCACCTTTCGCCTATCTATTGCATCGAACGGATGGCGAGATTACCCATTTTCTCCAGGTAGGGATGCACCCCCTCTTCCCCCGATACCGTCTTTTTCAGTTCATCGAGAAAATAGCCCTGTGTCGCTTCGTCGGCGAGACTGAACGCGTAGAGGACCCATTCGGCGGTCGCCCCCTCCATCCCTTCGAGCGCATAGACCTGATCAAAGGTGAAATCCGATGGCAGCAGGGAGATCGCCGTGCGGTAGAATGCCGGCAGGTCGTACCGGATGAGCTGCTGCAGGGTCTCCGCTTCGATGGTCGCATCCACCTCTTCGATATCGGCCATGCCGACGACCAGCGCCTTGCCGAAAAGCAGCTTTTCGCCCAGAAAGAAGCCCTTCTGCCCTTTTTCAAACGCTTCGCCGCCGCTGTAGACCGTATGGGCCTTCAGCAGGGCGTTGCCGTCGACGAGCAGGGAGCCGAAAAGGGTGTAAAGGCTGTGGGGCTGTCCGTCGAAATCCTGGACGGAAACGGATTGGGTGTCGGGATCAATCAATAATGCTTTCATAGCGACAGTCTACCCCATTTTACATAGCGGCCGCCTAATCCGCCGGACGGGCGCAGCGTTGTCGTCACGATTAAATGTGATAGGCGGCTCCGCCATTAAGCTTGTTTCGTTAATATTTCACAAAAAAATCAGGAACCTTTCTATGCTGCGTTTTGCCCCAAGCCCGACAGGAGATATGCACATCGGAAACCTTCGCGTTGCCATTTTCAACGCCCTCCTCTCACGCCAGCGCAATGAGCCGCTGCTGATCCGGATCGAAGATACGGACAAAGAGCGGAACATTGAAGGCAAGGACAAAGAGATCCTGCAGATCCTGGCCCTTTTCGGGATCGAGTACATTGACGTTATCTATCAGAGCAACAACCTGCGTTTTCACCGTGCCATGGCGATCCAGCTGCTGCAGGAGAAGAAGGCCTTCAACTGTTTCTGTACCCCCGAGGAGCTTGACCGCAAACGCGAACTGGCCAAGGAACAGAAGAAGCCCTTCCGCTATGATGACGCCTGTACGCACCTTCCGCCCGAAGCGACGATCGACAACGAGAACCCGTTTACGGTCCGCCTGAAGCGCCCCGATGCGCCGATCACGGTCGAAGATATCATCAAGGGTTCGGCGACGTTCGACCCGGCGGATATCGACAGTTTCATCATCCTGCGCGCGGAAAAGTTCCCGACCTACAACTTTGCCTGTGCCATCGACGATATGCTCGGCGACATCTCCCTGGTCATCCGCGGCGAGGACCACTTCTCCAACACCTCCAAGCAGATCGCGATCCGCGATGCCCTGGGCTATGACAAGAAGGTCGAATACGCCCACCTGCCCATCATCCTCAACGACGAGGGCAAGAAGATGAGCAAGCGCGACAATGCGTCGAGCGTCAAATGGATGCTCGAAGAGGGGTTCCTGCCCGAAGCGATCGCCAACTACCTCATTCTCATCGGCAACAAGACGCCTGAAGAGGTCTTTACGATGGCCGATGCGGTGGCCTGGTTCGACCTTAAAAACATCTCCCGCGCACCGGCGCGTTTCAGCATCGACAAGCTGCGCCATATCAACCGCGAACACCTCCGCCGTATGGATGACAAAGAGCTCTCGCGCTACGTCGGGTTTGCCGACGATGCTATCGGGAGACTGGCCAAACTCTACCTGGAAGAGGCCAGCACGACCAAGGAGCTGAAGTCGAAGGTGGCAGCCGTGTTCGCGCCGAAGGAGATCCCGGATGAATTCGCCGAGAGTGCCGAGGCGATCCGCGCCGCCATCAAAGCGGCGCCCTACTTCGAAGCCTTCGACGATCTCAAGCAGCATGTCGTCGATACGACGGGCATCAAGGGCAAACAGCTCTTCAAATCCCTGCGCCTGCTGCTGACCGGTGCCGAACACGGTCCGGAGCTGGCCGACGTCTATACGGAGATCAAATCCTACCTCGGGGAGATCGTGAAATGAGTACGCTCGGCAGTATCATCGCCGGTCTCGGCGGAATCGTCCATACGCTCCTCAACGTCTACATCTGGGTCGTCATCATCGCCGCCCTGCTCACCTGGGTGCGCCCCGATCCGACCAATCCTATCGTGCAGGTGCTTTACCGCCTGACCGAACCGGCCTACGCCCTGCTTCGCCGCTACGTCCCGACCGTTTTTAACGGCATCGACCTCGCGCCGCTCATCATCATTATCGGTCTTCAGGTGATCGACGTCATCTTCGTCCGTTTGGTCTACGCGTTGGCAGGTGCGCTCTAAAAATGTTTCTGCGGGCCGCCCTCGCAACGCTGCTGCTCGGCGTGCTGCCGCTGTACGCTGATATCACCCTGGACGAAATCCGTTCCAAGCCCCCTTCAAACGCCCGCAATTTCATGATCTGGCAGTATCTCGACCAGAACATCACCTCCGCACAGGCCGACGAAGCGTTCTACCTGGTCCACAATGTCGGCCAGCGGATGTTCTTTGCGTACGCGCAGAAGAGCGACCGGCCTGAAGTCGCCTATACCGTGCAGTGCATGAAAATGGGCGTCAAGGAGCTGATCCGTACCGACGATTCCGGGTGCGCGAAGCTCGCAGTCTCTGTCGGAAAACTCTCCGCGATGCACAAAGACGCACGCGCACGGGTCGTCGACCTGGTGGGCGACCCCGGACTCAAAACGGCGGCCGAGGTCCTTGACGACACCAACCTCTCTGCGCACTACAGGCAATACAGTCCCGCCCTCTTTCTGCGGGTCTATAACGGCAGCTACGGCGACTCCAAACGCAGACAGTTCAACTTCATCCCCGATTACGACTATATGCAGGCGCTGGCGAAAGCGCCCGGTTTTACGACGGCGGTGATGAGTACGATCAATGATGAGAAGCTCTCAAAATTCGGCTGGGCCCTCACCAAGGTCGATGCCGTCGAGGGGCTTGATCCGCGGGGACTCTTTTACCTGGGGCTCAACCAGCTGCTGCGCGGATCAAAATCGCGGGCGATCGAACTCTTCCAGCGCTCCGGCGACAAGGCCTACTACCAGAGCGACAAGGATAAGGCACTCTTCTGGCAGGCGCTGGCTTCCGAGAAGAACGACCTGATGTGGAAGCTGCTGGCACAAAGCTGGGATATCAACTTTTACACCCTTTACGCGATGGAGAAGACGGGGACGTTCCCGGAAAACTACTATTCGCAGCTGCAGACGTCCGATGCCGTGTCAGACCTGAATCTCTCCGACCCCTTTGTCTGGAACGAGCTGCTGGACACCATCGGCCGAACGCCCAAAAACGAACTCTATGCGCTGGCCAAACGGTACGACGCGAAAAACCTCGTGCCGCTGCAGTCGTTTATCATCGAAAAGGCGTCGCGCTACCGGCTGCAGGGCTATGTCATGCCCTATGATGCGGAGCTGACGGACGTCGATACGGATACAAAGGCGATCATCTACGCGCTGATGCGCCAGGAGAGCCGCTTTATCCCGGCGGCGCTGTCGCACTCCTACGCCCTGGGGCTGATGCAGATGATGCCGTTTCTGTGCCGCGCGATGGACGGCCAGGTGGATTGCGGGCGCGAAACGCTGTTTGACATGTTCGACCCGCACATCAACCTGCTCTACGCCAAGCCCCATATCGCCTGGCTGCAGTACCGCGTCTACCACCCCCTTTTCATCGCCTATGCCTACAACGGGGGTATCGGCTTTACCAAACGCTACCTGCTCGACGACAAGTTCAACCCCGGCCCCTACGAGCCTTTTTTGAGCATGGAGCTGATGCGGACGACGGAAACGCGGGAGTACGGAAAGAAAGTGCTGACCAACTACGTGGTCTACAAGAAGATCCTGGGCGAGCCGGTCTCGCTTATTGATCTGTGTGAAACGTTACTTCACCCTTCAAAGACGGACCGGTTCCGAAAAACAAAGTAAGATTCGCCTCCTTCGTCGGACGGAAAAGCAGCTGGTAGTAGCGGTTCCACGGGTTGTTCAGCGGCATCAGCTCCCGCAGAGAGCAGTTCTCGTCCAGCTGGGCCAGGCCGACGGGCGTTTTGCCGTTGAGGGTGATGTTATACTCCTCGAGCGTCCGTCCGCCGCGGTCGAAAAGGGAGACGAAGAATGACGGCCGTTTGCCGTAGAGCTGCGGATCGACGGGGTTGAGGTGCAGGATGCTGATCAGGGCGGCGGTACGGTTGGCCTCGTCGGTCAGCGTCACGCGTTTGAGGTTGGCGACCGCCCTTTCATGCCGGCTGTCGAGCTTGCTGAAGTGGGTAAAAGCGCTCTCTTTGCTGCAGGCGGAAAAGAGCACCGCGGTGATCAAGAGGGTAGGCCAATAGCGCATAAGACTCCGGAGTACTTGGTTTGCAGCATTATAGCGGAATGTCGTCCTGCTGCCCATTTGCGCCCATCTTAAGAGATTTTCAACCATTGTGGACTATAATCCCCCATATTTAAAGGGAGAGCTCCCGGGGATGCAGTTACCATGAAAAAACGTCTTGCCGTTGCCTTTACCGGCCCTTCGAACAGCGGAAAAACGACACTGATCGTCAAAGTGGCCGCCAAACTGATGCATGAGCACGGCAAAGAGGTCGCCATCATCAAGAACGATCCGAAGGACAAAGCGCGCTTTGACATCCCCGGCAAGGACAGCTACAAGTTTACCGATACCGGCGCCGAGGTGATCGTGACGTCGCCCAGCCGTACCACCCTCTTCTCCCACCGCCACCATGAGCTTGACGAACTGATCAAGCTCTTCGGCCATTTTGACATCCTGCTCGTCGAAGGGCTTAAAACCCTGCCGCTGCCGCGGATCAGCATCTTCCGCGACCGTATCGACGAGGCCTATTTCCCCTATATGAATGCCCTCGCCGTCGACGACAGCGTCACGCTGGACGACTATGACCTTCCCGACAAGGTCGCCGTCCTCGATCTTAACGACCCCGACGCCGTCGTCGGGTGGATCCTCAACCATGCCAAGGAGATATAATGCAGACTCTCGCCCCCGTCTTTGAAGCCATCGAACGTGCCGCGCACCGTATTCACGAAGCGATCACCAACGAAGATACCGATTACTCGGCCCACTCCAACCAGTCCGGAGACGTTCAGCTCAAGCTCGACATCCAGAGCGACCTGATCATCGCCGAGGAGTTTTCCCGCATTCCGCTCGTCAAGGCGATCGCCAGCGAGGAGAAAGAGGAGGAGGAGATCCTGCACGAAGACGGGCAGCTCTGCATCGCCTACGACCCCCTCGACGGCTCCAGCCTGATCGACGTCGACCTGAGCGTCGGCTCCATTTTCGGCATCTACGACGGCGAATGGAGCGCGCAGAAAATGATCGCTTCCGTCTACGTCGTCTACGGCCCGCGCACCGAAATGGTGACGGCCTACAAGAACAACGTCCGCCACTACACCTGGCGCCACGGCCGCTTCAAAGAGCTCGAGCAGATCAAAATCGGCGAAAAGGGCAAGCTCAACGCGCCGGGCGGCACCCAGCAGCACTGGCCTTCCCACCACAAACAGCTCATCGACGGCCTCTTTGGCGAGGGGTACCGCCTGCGCTACTCCGGCGGTATGGTCCCTGACCTGCACCAGATCCTGCTCAAAGGGGGCGGCCTCTTCAGCTACCCGGGCACGACCGATAAACCCGACGGCAAACTGCGCAAGCTTTTCGAAGTTTTCCCGTTTGCGTTCGTCTATGAGATGGCCGGCGGCGAGGCGGTCGACGAGAAAGGGAACCGCCTGATGGACCTGCCCTGCAGCGACCCGCATGAAACGACCCCCTGCTTCTTCGGCTCCAAATATGAAATCGGCAAGGTAAAAGCGGCCTATGGCGCAGAGTGACGCGGAAAAAGACCGTTTCGAACTGCAGCTCGATGCGATGATCGAGAAACTGCAGGCGTGCCAGGCCGAGCACGGCGTCAAGAGCTGCAGCGCCTGCGAGCACTGCCTGGGATGCGACGTGCGCAAGAGCTACGTCGCCGCCGTCTACGACAGCATGTCCAAGGGCGAGACCGGCGGATTCGAATTTTAACAAGGATATTAGAGAGTATGAGCTATTACGTCACCACCCCCATCTACTACGTCAACGGCGAGGCGCACATCGGCCACGCCTATACAACCTTCATCGCGGATGCGCTGGCCCGCTACCACCGTCTGATCGGCGAAGAGGTCTATTTCCTGACGGGGACGGACGAACACGGCCAGAAGATCGAAGAGTCGGCGAAGAAGTTTGAGAAACCGACGCAGCAGTTCGCCGACGAGATCAGCGCCAGCTTCCGCAACCTCTGGGACGAATTCGGCATCAGTTTCGACCAGTTCATCCGCACGACGGACAAGGACCATATGACCGGTGTCCAGAAGGCGTTTGAGAAGATGTATGCCAAGGGGGATATCTACAAGGGCAATTACGAGGGTCACTACTGCGTCAGCTGCGAGACCTTCTTCCCCGAAACCCAGCTCATCGACGGGGAGTTCTGCCCGGACTGCGGCCGCTCGACCACTATCGTCAAAGAGGAGAGCTACTTCTTCAAACTCTCGGCGTATGAGCAGAAGCTGCTTGATTATTACGAAGCGCACCAGGACTTTATCCTGCCGAAATCCCGCCGCAACGAGGTGATCAACTTCGTCAAGGGCGGCCTTAATGACCTCTCCGTGACACGTACGAGCTTCACCTGGGGCGTGCCGCTGCCCGAATCCGTAGGCGACAGCAAACACGTCATGTACGTCTGGCTCGACGCCCTGCTCAACTACATCACGGCGCTCGGCTACGGCCGCGACGAAGCGAAAATGGACTTCTGGCCGGCACAGATGCAGCTCGTGGGCAAGGATATCCTCCGCTTCCACGCCATCTACTGGCCGGCGTTCCTGATGAGCCTGGACCTCCCGCTTCCCAAGCACATCGGCGCCCACGGCTGGTGGACCCGCGACGGCGAGAAGATGAGCAAGTCCAAAGGCAACGTCGTCAGCCCCAAAGAGGTCGCCGACGTCTACGGCCTGGAGAACCTGCGCTACTTCATGATGCGTGAAGTCCCCTTCGGTCAGGACGGCGACTTCTCCCAGCGCGCCCTGATCGACCGGATCAACTCCGATCTCAGCAACGATCTGGGGAACCTGCTTAACCGTATCATCGGGATGAGCGGCAAATACTCCGATTTCGTCATCGACAGTAGCGATGTCATGACCTACCACAAAGCGGAGATGGAGGAAGTCGAAGCCGTACTCGGCAGCGTCGAGCGGTTCCTGGACGAGGTCCAGACGCACCGCTTCCTCGAAGAGCTCTGGAAGCTCTTCACCATCGGGAACAAGGCGATTGAGGCGCATGCGCCGTGGGTCAAGATGAAAGAGGGCAAAAAAGAGGAGGCGCTGGCGCTGGTGGCCCTTGTTGCCAACATCCTTGCCAAAGCTTCCGTGCTGCTGCACCCTTTTATGCCGACCACGACGGCGACGATCGCGGATGCGCTCGGTTTTGCCATCGACACCAATGCGTATAACGATCTCGTCAAAGGCGGCAAGCTCCTGCCGACCTTCACGATCAAGCAGGTCCCGCCCCTCTTCCCGCGTATCGAAGCCCCGCTGATGGACCAGGCCCCGGCGGCACAGCCCAATGCCAAAGAGGAGGAGGCGCCGAAAAAAGCGAAAGCGGCGGCACCGGTCGAAGCGGACAACCTGATCACCATCGACCAGTTCTTCCAGACCCAGCTCAAAATCGGTACCATCGTCGAAGCCGAAGAGGTGCCAAAAAGCAAGAAACTGCTCAAGCTCCAGGTCGACGTCGGCGAGGAGAAACCGCGCCAGGTCGTGGCGGGCATCCGCGAGTATTACGAGGCGCAGAGCCTTGTCGGCACGCAGGTCTGTGTCGTCGCGAACCTGAAACCGGCCAAGCTGATGGGCATGGTCTCCGAAGGGATGCTGCTGGCGGCAAAGGATGACGAAGGCCTCTCGCTGATGCGCCCCGAAGCACCGAGAAAGGCAGGCAGTTCCGTCGGATGAGGCTCCAGAACCTCCTCTCATTGACGGGGGCGGAGATGATGTCCGACCCGGCGGTGACGCTTGTCGACGCCATTGTTCTTGACGTCCAGAAGGTGAGACGGGGTGATCTTTTTATCGCCTTTGACGCGGCGGACATCCCCAAGGCGGTGGCCAACGGCGCCTATGCAGTGCTCTATGAAGAGGCGTGTACGGTCACCGACCCCGAGATCGCCTGGCTGAAAGTGGAGTCGGTCGAATATACGCTGCTGCGCCTGCTGCGTTTCCGCATGCTGGAGAAGTCGCTGCATGTCTACAGCTGCGACGACGTCACCCTCGCCGTGGCCTCCCAGATGCTCAAAGATCCGCGCTGCTACGTCTGGCAGGGGACGCTCCGCACCCATTTCTATGATCTTTGGGACCTTCGTGAGGGCAGCTGGGTCTTCGTGCCCGAACGCAAACGCTGCGAGGATCTCTTCGTTCAGGTGCTGCCGCTTCCCAAGACGGGCAACGTTCCCGTCGACATTGCGGAACAGACCCTCTTTGAAACGTCTTTCGTCCTCGATGACGTCTATTACGAGCGGATGCAGCTCTCTCCCTTCTTCCTTCCCTACCTCGGCCATCTTTATCAATTCGCCAAGTCGCAGGGCCTGACATTCATTGTCGGCGGGATGCAGGGAAGCACGCACTTCGTTCCCGTCTTCGTCGGCGACGACCTCCGGGTCAAGACTTTCGGGCAGGGAGGCAAGGTGCTTATTTTCGAACCGGACCTCTCCTTGCTGCTGCGCGAGGTGGACTTTATCCGCAGTGAAGCGAAGTGGGCCAAAATCATCTATCTGATGCCGAAGGGTTCCGCCATGGCACCCGACGATCACGACACATTCTTGCTATATGAGACCCAAGAAGATATAATGCAGCTACTAAAAACGGTTCCTTTTCATTTTGCATTGATCGGCGGCCAGGACAAACGCCTGCTGGAGACGATGCATATCAAAACCGAAACACCAACCCTCTTCTAGGAGCAATTGCGTTGAACGCAGACCCCTCATCGAGTCCCCTGACGCTGCAGGAAGGACTCTCTCAAAATAAAATCGCCGTGTACGGGATTGTACTCGGTGTAATCGCTTTCGTTTTCCATCACTATCATAACGCCTATCTTGCTACGACACTCTCCGCCGTATCCATTGCCCTGCTCTCCATGACCGTCGCAGAAGTCGCCGAAGTACTCGCCGAGCGTCTCGAAGAGCCCTACGGCTCCTTCGTACTCACTTTCAGTGCCGTGATCGTCGAGATCATCCTGCTTTACATGGTCCTGATGACGTCGCACAATGACCCCAGAGCGGTCGACACTGTCAAAGGGGGGATCATCTCCGCCGTCATCGTGGACATGAACGTCCTGCTGGGCTTGGCGGTCTTTATCGGCGGGCTGGCGTTCAAAGAGCAGGAGCACAACGAAGATACTTCCAGTACCTACACGACAATCCTGCTCGTGGCGACCTCCGCGCTGCTGGTGCCGAGCATCATGCACTTTACCTCAGAGTCGCACCATGACCTGATCCTTGCCAGCAACATCATCGGGTTCGTACTCTTCTGTTTCTATATCGTCATTTTCATTTTCCAGACAAAGACACACTCTCACTTTTTCAAAGCGACGGCCCGCAGCCGCATCTTCCGCTACAAGCGCCGCCTGGCAGAAGGCGAAGAGGCCGATGAGGAGCAGCCGGACGCCTTCGAACGCCTTTCGACCGTCGGTAATTTTGTGGTCATCTTCGCCCTGATCGCCCTGATCGGCATCGTGGCGGAGATCTTCGCGGACGAAGGGATGTCGCTTGTACAGGAGTACGACTTCCCGGTCGGCCTGGCGGGTCTCATTATCGCGATCATCTCGGTCGCCCCGGAGATCATGACGGCGATTACGGCGGCGCGCAACGACCAGATCCAGCGGGTTATCAACATCGCCATGGGGGCCTCGACGGTGTCGATCATGCTGACGGTCCCGGCGCTGCTTGCGCTTTCCTACACGACCGCCCACCCGCTGACGCTGGACTTCAACACCCTGCAGGTCGGGGCGCTGATCCTGACCATTGTACTGGCATGGAAAACGACGGATGACGGCTATACGAACTATTTCGAGGGGACGTCGCACCTCTTTTTCTTTATCTGTTATGCCATTATTGCGGCGTTTTACTGATTGGAACGGCAAAGGAGCAAAAGCCCCTTTGCCTACGCTGGCCGCTGTGGCACTGAAGCACACTGCTGCTACCGGCAGCAGCGTAATGGAACATCAATCTTCAGAGGATAAAGGCGAAGCCGCTGGGCACGCTGCCGAAGCGAACTCAGCGTTAGCGTAGGTATCCGGGCTTTCGAGGAAACATCGCTACGCGAGCGGTACCCTTGTTTTGCGCGGATGCCGTCATGAAAAAAAGTGGGCAACTATATAGGAGATTATAGATGAATAGACGTACTTTCCTGACCGCGGCAGCTGCGACATCGTCGGCCGTGCTGCTGGAGGGCTGCAACGACGGCAACCGCGTGGCGATCGATTACAGCAAGCATCCGAAATCCGATGACACGGCCGAAAAAACCGTCCATGTCAACCGCGGCAAGAAGACGGAGCTCAAAATCGCGACGAGCTGGCCGGCGCACTTCCCTATTATGGGCACCGGCGTAGACCGCTTTGCCGAGCGCGTTGCACAGATCAGCGGCGGGCAGCTCAGTATCAAACTCTTTCCCAAAAACACCCTGGTCCCTGCCCTCGCGGTCTTCGATGCGGCCAGCAGCGGCCAGATCGACGGATTCCACTCGGGACCCTACTACTGGAAAGGCAAGAATGCAGCCTTCTCCCTCTTCAGCGGTTTTCCTTTCGGCATGACGGCCGAGGAGCTCAACGGCTGGATACTGTACGGCGGCGGGCAGGAGCTGTGGCGCGAACTTTACGGCCGCTACAACCTCTACCCTTTCGCCGGCGGCAACACCAATATCCAGATGGGGGGCTGGTTCCGAAAGCCGATCGAGACGCTGGAGGATATGAACGGCCTCAAGATGCGCATCCCGGGCCTCGGCGGCGAGGTGATGTCGAAGCTGGGCGTCAATCCCGTGCTGCTGCCTGCCGGGGAGATCTACACCTCCCTGGAGCGCGGCGTCATCGACGCGACGGAGTGGGTCGGCCCCTACCTGGACATGAAGATGGGCTTTTACAAGGTCGCGCCGTACTACTATTCAGGGTGGCACGAACCGGGTTCCATCCTGGAGATGACGTTCAGCAAGCATACGTGGGAGCGGCTTTCGGGAGAGCAGCAGGCGATCATCGAGTGCGCCGTCAATGAGCTCAACAGTACGATGACCTTTGAATTCCAGGCGAAAAACGCAGAGGCGATGGCCTCGCTCGAAGCAAACGGCGTCAAGCTGATGCGTTTTCCCGACGCCGTCACCGAGGCCGCCAAGAAAGCGCTCCTGGAGGTCGTCACCGAGCAGAGCGCCCAGAGCAGTGATTTCAAACGTGTCTTTGAGAGTGCCTATGCCTATCTCGCCAAAAGCAAGACCTTCAGCGACGCCAGCCTGCGCTACTTTCTCAACGTTCGCTAATTCTTCTCTTTGAAGCGGTCGACGAAGCCGTGGCAGTAGGGCTGCTTGCGGTGACGCTCGTAATAGTCCTGGTGGTAGTCCTCCGCTTTGTAAAACGCTGAAGCCTCGATCAGTTTCGTCTTGACGTTATAGCCGTTCTTGCGAAGGCGGTCGATGAGCTTCTGCACCACGGCTTTTTCCGCGGCGTCGTTATAGAAGACCGCGCTCTGGTACTGGGCTCCGACATCGGGCCCCTGCCGCCCCTCCTGGGTGGGGTCATGGATCTCGAAGAAGGTTTTGGCGAGGGTCTCGTAGTCGACCTTTGAAGGGTCGTAGGTGACGGCGACGGTCTCGAGGTGGCCCGTATTTCCCTTGACAACATCGTAATAACCGGGATCTTTTTTCGATCCGCCCATGAAGCCCGAGACGACCGAATTGACGCCGGGGATCTTTTCAAGATAGTACTCCACACCCCAGAAACAGCCGCCGGCGAAGTAGGCCACCTTCACGTCGGGGATGAACTCCATGGAGATGGAGTTGACGCAGTGGCGGAGGTTCTTCTGGGTCAGGTGCTCCCCG